>JBGARE010000001.1:369194-598757 GCA_044230415.1 Kofleriaceae bacterium | reverse complement strand
GTCACCCTCGGTGGCCACGCGGTCGGCACGGCCCGCCAGGTCGCGAAGAGCTCCCGGTTGCCCGAGTACCCGGCCGAGCTGTCCACGGACCTCGATCACGTGAAGGCGCTCGCCGACCGCATCGATGCCTACCTCGACGGCCTCCGCCAGACCCGCGCGCTCGTCGAGGAGCAAGGCGACGCCATCACGTTCGACCTGCTCGGCACGGTCGTCACCGAGTTCGAGAAGAACAACTGGTTCCTCCGCGCCACGCTCGCGTAACCCAGCCGCGCTAGTGTCGGTGGGTGCATCGCCTCGCGCTGCTCTCGGTGATCGCGCTCGCGGCCTGTCCGTGGGCGCCGACGACGCCTCCACCCACGACTCCACACGCGCACGATCCGACGACGGTCACGCCACCGTATAGCGGCACGAAGAAGCTCGTGGTGCTGCTGATCATCGATCAGCTCCCCGCATGGGCATTCGCGCAGAAGGCGCCGGCGATGACCGCGGGCGTCGATCGCTTGCTGCGCGAGGGTGACTGGCATACCGGGCTTCACCCATCGCCGGCGACGCTGACCGCGCCGGGGCACGCTCTCTTGGGCACCGGCGAGCCGCCGTATCACTCCGGCATCGTCGGGAACGAGTGGTTCGATCGCGCGACGAGCAAGATGGTGCAGAGCATCGAGGACGGCGATGGCAAGTCGGCCAGGCGCCTGCGCGTGCCGGGCCTCGGTGACGCGGTCGCCGCCGCGAACAGCGGCGCGAAGGCCGTCGCGGTGAGCCTCAAGGATCGCGCCGCGCTGCTGCCGCTCGGGCATGCAGGCACCGCGATCTGGTACGACAAAAAGCAGGTCGCGTTCGTCTCGAACCAACCACTCGACTGGCTCACCGCGTACAACAAAGCACATCCGATCGCGCCGCACCTCTCCGACGTGTGGACACCGCTCGATGCGAAGAAGCTCGCGCAGCTCTCGGGCACCGTCGACGCGCAGCCCGGCGAGATCGGCGAGAAAGCGTTCGGCCCGACGTTCCCGCACTCGCTCGCGACGAACAAAGATCCCGCGGACGCGGTCTTCGCGGTGCCGCTCGGCAATCAGCTCGTGCTCGACACGGCGCTCGCGGCGATCGACGGCGAGCAGCTCGGCGCCGACGACAAACCAGATCTCTTGATCCTCAGTCTGTCCGCGCACGACTACGTGGGTCACGGGTGGGGACACGAGTCGTGGGAGAGCTGGGACATGTGGCTGCGCCTCGACACGGCGATCGGCGAGCTCCTCGGTGCACTCGACACCAAGGTCGGCAAGGACGAGTGGGCGATGATCGTCACGAGCGATCACGGCGCGAGCCCGATGCCCGAGCGCATCCGCGGTGGGCGCATGACGCCCGAGAGTCTGCAGCAGATCGCGAATGACGCCGCGGCGACGGAGATCGGCGCTGGCACGTGGGTCGCGAGCGCGAAGTATCCGTTCGTGTTCCTCACGCCCGCGCTGTTCGCGAAGCCGCCCAAGGAGCGCGCGAAGGCCGTGCACAAGATCCTGCTGGCACTGCGTGCACAGCCCGGGATCGCGATGGCCGATCGGGTCGAGTCGTTCGCCGGCCACTGCGACCAGCGCACCGGCGACGCTTTCGGCATCTGCATGATGATCGATCCGGAGCGCGCCGGTGATCTGTTCTACCTACCGAGACCTGGCTGGATCCTGTCCGACGCCGACGAGCCGGTCGCGACCGCGCACGGATCGTGGAACCTGTACGACCGCGAGGTCCCCGTGATCATGCTGCCGTTCGGGCGAACGCCACACGCACGTGCGACAGGTGCGTCACACACCACGATCCAGATGGTCCGGATCGCCACCGTGCTCGCGGGATGGCTCGGTGTGACTCCGCCGACGAACTTGCCGCGCGATTCGCGATAAAGTGGATTCGTGCTCGGGTGTCGATCGCTGTCGCTTGTCGTGCTCGCGCTCGGTGCCTGCGGCTTCTCGATCAATACCGGATCGAGCATCGACGCGACGGGTAGCGATGGAAGCGGCTCCGACGGAGAGATCGTCGACGACGCGCCGACCGATGGTCCGGCACCGGACATCACGACCGCCGGTTGGAGCACGCCGCAGTACCTCGGCATCAGCAACGTCGACGATCCGACGCTGACCGGCGACCTGCTGCAGATCTGGTTCGATCTGAACGGCGACATCTTCCACGCGACACGCGCGAGCATCGCCACGAGCTTCGGAGCTGCGACGAAGGTCGCCGAGCTGTCGTCGCTGAGTGCCGAGACCACCCCCGAAGTGTCGTCCAACGGACTCGTGATGACGTTCGCGCGCTCGGTCGGAAACAACGACCTGTACATCTCGACGTGGGACGGCGGGTCACAGAGCTGGACCACGCCGGTCACGATGAACGAGCTCAACACCACGGATCACGATCAGTGCGCCTCGATCTCCGACGATCGTCTGATGCTCGCGATGACCCGCAACCCGCTCGCCGGTACATCGGACATCTACATCAGCACCCGCACGACACCGTCGGATCCGTGGAGCACCCCCGTCCTCGAGACCGAGCTCAACACGACCATGCACGACGGCAGCGCGTTCCTCAGCGCCAACAAGCTCACCATCTGCTTCGATTCGCAGCGCGTCAGCGTCCAGCACGACATCTATTGTGCGAAGCGCGTGTCTGCGACGGTGCCGTTCGATGCACCGGTCGCGATGACCGAGATCAACTCTCCGCAGAGCGATCAGGATCCGTGGATCTCGCCCGACGGCAAGACACTCGTCTTCTGGTCCGATCGAGACGGCACCGGCCGCCTCTACTACTCGGTGCACCCTTAGACTCGATGCCGCTCAGTTAAGGTCGATCGTGCACGTGGCACACCGGGGACACGTGCACGTGCACGCTACGTGAGCGGCATTGCCCTTAGACTTCGTGCGGCATCGGGCGGCGCGGCGCACGGAAGTAGCGCAGCGGCGAGTACGGGCCGAAGTTCGACACGCGGGACGTGTACAGGTCCGCGTAGTCGTTCACTTGCTCGCCGAACCGCGAGTTCTCGTTGCCCTCGCGCAAGCACGAACCCCAGTGCGAGTTGTACGCGCGATCGATCCGCGCCTCGAGCGAGTCGACCTCGGCGTCCATCAGGCCCGCGCGATCGCGCAACGAGTCCACGCTCGCGCGGGTGACGCGGCGCTCCTCCTCGAGCCGCGATCGCAGCGTCGCGACCGTGCCTTCGTCGTCGATCAGGCGCTGGATCTTCTTGAGCCGCAGCGTCTGGTAATCGATCTCGCTCTCGAGGTTGCGGTGGCGGCGATCGAGTAGCTCGAGATCCTGGATCTGCGCCTCGAGCCGATCGCTGACGCTGATCTCGCGCTCGAGCTCCTGTAGCACCATCGCCGTCCGCCACATGTGCTGTTTGCGCAGGCGCAGGATGTCGCCGTAGATGTGATCGCCGATGTAGAGGACGTGCTCGCCTTTGATGCCCGTCATCTGCTCGAACGCGACGACGTTTCCGCCCTGATAGACCTTGTCGCGCGACAAGTGCTTGATCTCGCCGTTCGTCATCGGCTGCATCGTCTGCTGATCGACCTGTACGAACGGGCGCAGCTCGTTGAAGAACGCGGGCTTCGCACCACCGACGATGACGATGTCGAAGTAGTTGCGCCACGACGGATACGCTTTGCGCTCGCCGTCGAGCAGGTAGCTCATCACGACGGTCGTATAGTCGTAGAGCGAGTTGGTCAGGAGGAACAGCTTCTTGCCGGAGCTGCGGAACTTGTGCAGCGTCTCGCCGAGCAGCGGATCCTTGACGATGTAGCTCGCGAGATCCGCTTTGATCACGGACTTGAGCGTGTCGTCGCGATGCGCTTCATCGATCGCGGTGCGGATATCACCGAACAGTTTGTCGTAATCGACGGTGCCGGTGCGCTTCTCGGCCCAGTTCACCATCGTGGTGAACATCACGGCCTCGGGGAGGCCGAACAGCGTGTCGATCCACTCCCAGCGATCGTCGGAGAGGTTGACCTTCTCGTGGCGATAGATCGCCTTGCGCTCGTCCTGCGAGAGCTCGCGGAAGCCGTGGTAGCAGCGCCCCACGTAACTGTGACGATCGAGCTTGAACACGTTGCCGAGCCTGCGATCCACCATCACGCCGCGGATCGCCCACTTGGGGTCGTAGGTCAGGGTGCGGATCTCTTCGGGGTAGCCGTGCTTCTCGATCAGCTTTCGCAGCGTTAGCTCGATCGACAGCTGCTCGAGCTTGTCCTGGTGGTACAGCGCGAGCGTGTAGTCCATGTCGAACCCGATCATCTCGATCGAGTCCATGCGGAGGTTCCGATTGCAGAACACTCGGTTCTTCCGCGGGACGTCGATCTCCGTCGTCGTCTCACCCAGCAGCTGCCCTAGCTGCGAGTCGAGATCGGGCACACCAGCGACCATTCACGATCATTGTACCTGATAGAGTGGAGTCATGGCCGCGTCGCCACCTGCCTGGAACCGTACGACTGACCCCTTTGCCGAGCTGATCAGCGCGGATGCCATCGCCGCGCGTGTCGCGGAGCTGGGTGCGCAGATCACGGCGGAGTACGCACCACTCGCCAAAGATAATGAAGTGGTCCTGATCGGCGTGCTGAAGGGCTCCGTGATCTTCCTGGCCGACCTGGCGCGTCATGTGGCCCTGCCGATCTACATGGACTTCATCGGCATCAGCTCGTACGGCAATGCGACGGTGTCGTCCGGCGTCGTTCAGATCACACAGGACCTGTCGCGGCCCATCGAGGGCAAGCACGTCATCGTCGTCGAGGACATCGTGGACACGGGCCACACCGTGCACTACCTGTTGGAGAACCTCGGGACGCGGCGGCCCGCGAGCATCAAGCTCGCCTCGCTGCTGCACAAGCCCGAGCGCGCCGAGCGCGAGGTCAAGATCGACTACCTCGGCTTCACGATTCCCAACAAGTTCGTCGTCGGGTACGGCCTCGACGTCGCGCAGCAATACCGGAATCTGCCGTTCATCGGATTCGTCCAAGGAGCCTAGTGGGTCTCACCACCGACGCGCTGGAGAAGCTCCCTGCTGCGCTGTTCGAGATCGGAAAGCTGATCGGCTCCGACCTCGACCCGGGGATCCTTCTGTCGCGCATCGCGGAGCTCATCTGCCAGCTCATCGATGCCAAAGCGTGCTCGGTGATGCTGCTCGATGCCGATCGCAAGCGCCTCCTCGCGAAGGCCGCGTATGGCCTGCGCACCGAGCGCATGCACACGCTATCGTTCGCCGTCGGTGAGGGCGTGGCGGGCTGGGTCGTGGAGCGTGGGACGCCGGCGCTGATCGATGACGTCGCGAAGGACTCGCGGTTCATCACGTTGCCCGCGAACCAGACGCCGATCGCGTCGATGATCTGCGTGCCGCTGATCGCGCGAGGCGAGCGCGTTGGCGTGGTCACCGCGACGAGCGAGAAGGCGTGTGCGTTCGACACCACGCACCTCGAGCTCGTGCGCTTCATCTCGACCACGATCGCGCTCGATATCGAGAACGTTCGCCTGCATCGCGTCGCGGTGACGGATCCGCTGACCGGCGCGTTCAACCGCGAGTTCTTGATGCAACGCCTACCGCAGGAGATCGAAGCGGCGGTCGACCGCGATCGGACGCTCAGCGTCGCGATGGTCGATGTCGATCACTTCAAGGCGGTCAACGATCAGTACGGTCACGGCGTCGGCGACGTGGTGCTCGCCGAAGTGGCGCGCCGACTGCGCAGCGCGATCCGCACGGGTGACTTGCTCGTGCGCTACGGCGGCGAAGAGTTCCTCGTCGTGCTGCCCAAAGCGGACGCCGGTCGCGCGTGGGAGGTCGGCGAGCGCATGCGGCAGCGCGTGTGCGAGCGCGCGTTCGACATCGGCGACGGGCTCGCGCTCTTGCTGCGGATCTCCGTCGGCATCGCGCAGTGGCGAATCGACGAGCCGATGGCGGATCTGATCGATCGGGCGGACACGGCGCTGTACGGCGCGAAGGATCGGGGGCGTAATCGGGTCGAGGTCGCCCCGTGACGCGAGACGATGACAAGAAGCCACCGCGGCGCGATCCGTTCGCGCCGCTGCCGCTGGCCGAGACCCTGACGGGAAAGACCTCGCGCGAGTCCTCATCGACGAGCACGCCGACCGCATCGACGCCGGTCCCGACGCCGACCGCATCGACGACTGCGCCGACACCCGCAGCCACCGCATCGACGACTGCGCCGATGACCGCATCGACGACTGCGCCGACACCCGCAGCCACCGCATCGACGACTGCGCCGACGACCGCATCGACGACTGCGCCGGCGACCGTATCGACATCCACGCCGACCGCATCGACGACCGCGCCGACACCCGCAGTCACCGCATCGACGACTGCGCCGACGCCCGCATCGAAGCCCACGGCATCGACGCCCGCGTCCGCTGTCCCGACGCCGACCCCACCGACGAGCGCGAGGGCGACCGTATCGACACCCACGCCGACGTCCGTTGCCGCGCCATCGATACAGCCGGAGCCCGCCGCGCCGCTGCCTCCCTCCGCGTTCACGCCTCGGGTCACCGGCGAGCACGAGGCACCCATCGTCCCGTTCGACGCGTCCGCGTACGAACCCGAGCCGGCCTACGACGCGCCGGAGCCTGCCTACCAAGCGCCGCCCGACGAGCCCGCGTGGACAGAGGCGCCTGCCCTCGCCGCGCCTGCGCCCGCGTCCATCGTCGTCGAGAACGAGCTGCGCGATGCGGTCGGGGTGACCCAGATCCCCGACGACAAACCCGCGAAGAAGGCGAAGAAGAAGCGCGCGACCACCGACGACGGCGACGATGGCGAGCGACCGCGCAGCAAGCTGTGGATGCTCGCCGCCGCGCTCGCGGTGGTGCTCGGCGGAACGATCACCACGATGGTGCTCGTCGGTCGCTCGAACAGCGAGCGCTTCCTGATCGCGTGCGAAGCGGATCGCGTGGTGCTCTTGCAGGGACGCTCGTTCCCGCCGTGGGGCGAGAGCTCCCTCGACGGCGCGGAGTGGAAGCCGCTGAAGATCCCGGCGGAGGCGCCGTGCGCGCCGTTCGAGACGAACAGCAAAGCCGAGCTCGCCGCGCGGTTCGAGAAGATGCTCGAAGAGCGCGCGACCAAGCTCGTCGGTGGACGCGGCGGAACGTCGACGCCGACGTCGGCCTCGGGCCCCGAGGATCCGGTCGCGAAGGTCGACGAAGCCGAAGCCGCGCTCAAGCAAGCGCTGCTCGTCGCGCGCTGGCTCGCCTCGGACAACGATCGGATCACGAAGCGCGAGGATCTCGAGCGGCTGCTCGGCGACGTCACCTACTGGCGCGCGTCCGCTCGGTTGCGCGCCGCCGCCGACGCGCTGACCGATGCCGCGAAGCAGTTCGACACCGCGGCGCTGCAGAAGCCGCGCACGAACACGGATGCCGAAGGGTGGGCGATGCACGCGCGCCGGCTCGCCGACGAGCTGCGCGCAGGACCGGGTGGCGAGAAGGGCGCCGTCGCGTTCCCGCCGATGCCACCGTCGGAGACGCCGACGTCGACAGCGCCGCTCGGCGTGGCGTTGCCCGTCGAGCCGCCGAAGGAAGGCAGCGCGGCCGAGCCCGCGCCGCCGGCGCCCGATGCCGGTGTGCCTACCGGCGGCGTTCTTCTCTGACCCCGACGTTCGGCCATCGCAGGGGCTCGGGCGCTGCGGGTGCGATCGGCGCGCAGATGATGCCGATGCGCGCCCTCACTGCGCCAGGATCGTGAAGTTGACGCTGAAGTCGCACGCCGCGCCGAAACCGATCGCCGCGCAACCGACGCCCGTGCACGTCACGTGCGCGTTCTGCGTGCCGGTGGCGCGTGTCGTCGACGAGAACGTCCCGTGCGCTGTGGCGGTGCCCGCGATCGAAGCGCTCGTGCCGATGTCGTAGTCGATCGTGGCGCGGTTCGGGCAGTCGAACACCGAGCTGGCGAGCGAGCAATCGAACTCGCCGGTGCTGTCGTTCGGGACCACGTGGAACCCCGTCGGTCCCGCGTTCGTGATGCCGAAGTTGCCGGCGAGCTGCCCGGTGTCGACGAGGCTCGGGCAGTTGTTCGAGACGGCGGTGAAGTCGACGTAGTGCCACACGCCCTCGACCGGCACGTAGTTGCCGCTGCCAGAGCCACTGCCCGAGCCACTGCCCGAACCAGAGCCACTGCCCGAGCCAGATCCGGATCCGGAACCGCTGCCCGAACCCATGCCGTCGTCGTCTCCCTGCCCGTCGGTGGCACAGGCAGCAGCAGCGACGACGAGAACAAAGCCAACCAAGCGAATGCGTGACATCGATTCCTCCAAGGACGGTGTGCTGGTTGTACGCACCCCGTCGGGAATCCCCGACATCAGCCCGACATCACGCGGTTCAGTTCGTCTCGCGCTTCGATGGAACCAACATGAAGAAGTGACGGAGCGCGTAGAACGCGTCGGCGACCGGCCACGGCCACTCGCGCGCGAGCTTCTCGCCGGGCGACCAGGTGTCGTTGTCGACGAGCATGTCGAGCCCGAGCTGCTCTTTGCCGTCGGTCGCGAGGTACGTGCGCACCCAATGGACCTCGGGCGACAGGTTCGCTGCGAGGAGCTCGCGCTTGAGCGCCTCGATGTACTCGGCCAGGTGCGGCGGCCCACCTTGGCTCCACATGCGGAGCACGTTGCCGAGGCAGGCATCGAAGTCGCCCCACGCTTCCCATTCGACCTGCTCGGCGCCGAGCTCCTTGCGATCCAGCGTCGCGAGCAGCACGTGCAGCGTGCCGCCCGTGAACTTCGTCATCGTGTCGCCGATGGCGGCGTGGATCGTCGCGCCGAACCCGCCGAACGATTCGATCAGCTCGCGCCCGCCGACGTCGGCGACGACATCGAGCTGGAGCTGCACGCGGCCCTTCGTGATGCGCCCGGGAAACATGCGCGCGTGGAGCGACAGCGTCGAGTTGTGCGCGCGAACGAGCTCGTCGAGCACCTGCTGCGCTTCGGGATGCTCGGGCACCTCGCGCTCGACGATCGACATCACCGGCGACGAGAGCTCGAGGTCCTCCGGCTTCGATCCGCGATGCAGCGCTTGGTTCACCGCATCGACCTCGGAGCTGCGCAGCCCGATGCGATCGAGATCCGCGCGGCTCGCTTCGGTGCGCGCGAGTCGCTCCGCCGCGGCGAAGATCGGATCGTCGGCGAGCACGAGCTCGCGATCGCCATCGAAGTACGTGGGCTTCACCGTGACGAGCCCGTCGAGGATGCGGCGACCGTACGCGAGCGGCAGCATCATCACGGCGCGCGCTGCATGCGGGAGCCCCGCGTCCTCGAGGATCTGGACGAGCTCGCCATCACCGACGTCGGGGTTCGCGTGGAACGCCGCCAACGTCCAACGAACGATGCCGATCGGATTCGCGGTCATCGCGTCATCGTACGCAAATCCTCCGGCTCGTGCTGCGAAGCGATCCCGCTCGCGGATTCGGTACGCCCGTTGCTTCGCACGTTCGCATGCGTATTCGATTCGATCGTGGAACGTTGGTGTTGGAAGCAGAGTCTGCAGACGAAGATCCCGCGCAGATTCCAGGAGCTACTCGCGATCAGGACCAGCTCGCGTGGCGCCTTCCAGCGCATCACTATGCGTCGCTGATTGTCCGACTGGCGGACAAGCCCGTCCGAATATCGGACGAGACTCGCATCTCGCCGCTGTCCGGCACCTGGTCCTTCCCAGCGCTTCGCTGGTACCAGAACGAAGCGCTCGCGAAGTGGGAAGCCGCCCGTCGGCGCGGCGTGCTCGCACTTCCCACGGGCTCGGGCAAGACGCTCGCCGCCATCTCCGCGATCTCGCAACTCGCGGTGTCCACGCTCGTGCTCGTGCCCACGCGCGTCCTCCTCGATCAATGGGCGCGCACCCTCGCCGCCGCGTGGTCGTACCCGATCGGCCGCCTCGGCGACGGCGAACACCAGGTCGCGCCGATCACCGTGTCCACGTTTGCCTCCGCCATCTCGTGGGCACAACGCATCGGCGATCGCTTCGGTCTCGTCATCGTCGACGAAGCCCACCACCTCGGCTCGATGTGCCCGACCGAAGTCCTCGAGATGCTCGTCGCGCCGTACCGCCTGGGCCTCACCGCGACACCACCCACCGAGCCCGCCACCAAAGAGCGCCTCGCTCGGTTCGTCGGCCCCGTGGTCTACAGCTTGTCCATCGACGACCTCGCCGGCGACGCGCTCTCCGAGTACCAGCTCGTCACGGTCCCGATCCGACTCTCCTGTGACGAGCGCGCTCTGTATCGCGAGCATCGCGCGCGCTTCACTTCGGTCTACGCGCCGTACATGCGTACGTCGCGCGGTGCCCCGTGGCACGAGTTCGTTCGCGATGCGCGTCAATCCCGCGCGGGCCGCGACGCCCTCGCCTCCTGGCGCACCTATCGCTCGATCCTGTCGTACCCGCGCGGCAAGCGCGCCGCTCTCCGCCAGCTGCTGGCCCTGCACCCGAACCAACGCACGCTGATCTTCACGGGCGACAATGCCACCGCGTACGCGATCGCGCGCGAGCTCCTCGTCCAGCCGATCACGCACGAGATCGGAAAGGCCGAGCGCGCGGACGCCCTCGCGCGCTTCCGCGCCGGTGACGTGCCCGTCCTCGTGTCCTCGCAAGTCCTCGACGAGGGCATCGATGTCCCCGACGCCGACGTGGCCATCGTCGTGGGCGGAACCGCCTCCGCGCGGCGTCACGTGCAGCGCATCGGTCGCGTGCTGCGTCCGCGCGATGGCAAACGCGCGCGCGTCTACGAGCTCGCCGTCGAAGACTCCACCGAGGTCGGCTACGTCACGCGCCGCCGCGCTGCGATGACCGACGCGGTAATCGGAGGTGCGCCGTGATCGCGCGTGATGTACGCGCCGATGCGAGCCACCATGACGACGATGACACCGACGAGCTCGAGCTCCTCGAAGCGGCCGCGGCCACCGATGTCCGCCTCTACGACGCGACCGATCTGCCGTGGATCGCCATCGTGCTCGACCACGTCATGAGCTGCGTGGGCCAACCCTGGCGCGTGTTGCGCGAGCGCCTCGATCACTCGCCGATCCGCGGAGTCCGCGTGGCCGCGATCCTCGTCGCGATGCGCCGCATGATGGACGGCCGCGCGCAGCGCACGAAGGTCGCGCGCAAGGTGCGCGCTGCGGTCCTCGGCCAACCGGCGCTCGACGACGATTCGCGCACGCAGCGCCTCGCGAAGGCGGGCGACGAGCTCGGCATCGAGCCCTCCGAGATCGAGAGCCTGCTGTGGATCGATCTCGCGGACGAGCGCCCGGTCACGCTGCCGAGTGGCCGGCCCGAGGAGCACCGGCTCGCCGCGTACGCGAACGTGGATCGAATCCAGCGGGCACTTCGTCGCGCGAAGCACGTGCGCATCCACGCCTGGGGCAACGCGCACCCGCTGATCCGCACCGCTGCACGCTACGGGCTCCTCGTGCGCGTCTCGGCCGCGCGGACGCGCGATGCATTCGCCGCACGCGATGCACTCGCCACATGCGATGCCCTCACCACGCGCGATGCCCTCGCCACACGCGACCACACCATCATCGACATCGTCGGGCCGCTCTCGTTGTTCCACCAGACGAGCGTCTATGGCCGGTCGCTCGGTGCGGTCGTGCCGTTGTTGTCCGGACTGGACCGATTTGTCGTCGAGATCGACGCGGACTTCGGCTACGGCATGGCCGCGCTCCGCGTGACATCGCCGGCTCTGTTGCCACCCGCGCCGACGAACGAACGAGGGAGGCCCAGCATCGCGGCGAAGATCGCGAGCGCGATGGGCAGCGTGCGCGATGTGCTCGTCGAGCTCGATCCACCGCCGATCGCGCACGCAAGCGATCGGCTGTTTCCCGATCTCGCGCTCGAGCTCGTCGGTCCGACGTCGGTCTCCGGGACCGAGCCGAACCGCGACGCCAGCGGAGCGAACCGCGACGCCAGCGGAGCGAACCGCAACGCCAGCGGAGCGAACCGCAATGCTAGCGAAGCGAACCGCAATGCTAGCGGAGCGAACCGCGAGGAGGACCTGGAAGACGATCGCGATCTGATCCCCGACCTCGCCGCACTGCTCGCATCGCAGATGACCGCCGAGGCAGATCGGATCGCGCCTCGCGTGATCGCCGGAGCGCTGCCGAGGAACGAGCCTGATCGTTCCCGATGTTGGTTCGTGGAGGTCGTCGGCTTCGCGACCGCCGAGTACCTGACGGCCAAGCTGGCGCGGTATCGCGCCGCCGGAATCGATCGGGTGGTGCTGGTCGTCGACGAGACTCGCGACGCGAGCCTCGACAGCGTGGGCACGAGCGATCGCCGCGTGGTCGCGTATCGTTCGAAGACCGTCGTCGCCGACCTACTCGCGATCATCGCGGAGGCAAAGTGACCGTGCGCGCTAGGCTCGATCCCATGAAGCTCACGGGCAAGGTCCAGAACGGCAACATCGCCGTCGATCTGCCCGAAGGAACGCCTGTCACAATTGTGGACTCTCCAGCAGCTCCGCCGACCTCGCGGGTGGACGCGCCGTGACCTACAGTGTGTGGTTGGGGCGCTAACCGCCGCCGCTGGTGCCGATGGCGAGGCGCGTGAGACCGACGGTCTTCGCACGCTCCATCAAATTTACGACCTTGCCGTGCTGCACGCCTTTGTCGGCCTTGAGGACGACCTGCGTGTTCTTGTCGCGCGCGAAGGCGGCGCGGAAGAGGTTGTCGAGCTCGGCGTCGGTCATGGCCTTGCCCCCGACGACGACCGGACCGTTGATCGGGATCATCAGGACGAGCGAGGCCTTCGAGGGATCGATCTCTTGGGCCGCGCCGGACGGCAGGTTGACCTTGATGCCCGAGCGCTTCTCGACCTCGGCTTGCGTCTCGTCCTGCTTCTGCTGCTTCTTCTCGACGTTGCGTTCGACCTGCACGGCGAGCGCGCTCACCATGAAGATGATCACCATCACGAGGAAGACGTCGGTCAGCGGGGTGATGTTGATCTCGGCGAAGATCCCATCTCCGCCTTCATCTCCCGCGTCGCCGTCCGCGTCAGGCAGCTTCCCGAGAGCCATCGTCGTCGCCTTTGGTGCGCTTGGTTTCGGACTTGGTCTCGGGCTTGTCGCGGTCCGAGTCGGAGGGCTTGCTCTTGCGCGGAAGCGAATCCGACGGAGCTTCGAGCAGGAGCTCGAGGAACTCGTCGGTGAGGAGCTTCATCTCGGTAGCGATGCGGTTCGCGCGCTGGCTGAAGTAGTTGAACAGGATCACCGCTTCGACAGCGACGAGAATACCGGCGGCGGTCACGATCAGCGCGGACGAGATCGGGCCGGAGATTTCGCCGAGCTTGACGGTCTGCTCGGGATCGAGATCGTCCATCGCGGTCATGATGCCGACGACGGTACCGAACAGACCGACGAACGGTGCGGTCGCGCCGACGGTGCCGAGCATCCACAGGCGCGTCTTCAGGTCTTGATTGACCCGCATACGCTCGCGGTGAACCGCGGTGACGACGTGCTCGGGCTTGGCCTTGCCGTGCTTGTCGAAGCCGACGAGGAACACGTCCGCGATCGGCGATGGGGAGTTCTCGCACGCCGTGCGTCCTGCTTCGAGGGCGCCGCGCGAGAGGGCTTTCGTGACGGTCTCGCCGAGGAGGCGGGCGCGCGTGACGAAGTTCCACTGCGCGATCGCGCGTTCGATGCCGACCGCCAGGGCGATGATCGAGAACCCGACGACGACGTACATCGCGCCGCCGCCATGACTCATCAGCTCCCAGATCGATTGCTTCATGCGAGGGTGCCTTGGATCAGTGATAGCACGGCCACTTGGCCGTGGGACCGTGAGCCTGACGCGAGGACATAGAGGTTAGAAATCAGGGGGCGAACGGCGCTCGGTAGCCGCCTCCATCGAAGTCTACGAACACCGGTGAGGTGAACGCTTCCGCGAACACACCCTTGCCAACGAGTGCCGCGCGGAGCTGTGCGGGATTCCCACTCATGATCGCGGGGCGCGTGGTGGCATCGATGGCGCCCGACCCGGTCAGGAGCGGGAAGATCGCCCGGTCGCCGCGGACCCGGAACACGAGGAACGCATCGGTGCCGGTGTGACCCGCGCGCGTGACGATGTCGTTCGCGTCGAGCGTCACCGTCACGGTGGCCTCGTAGCGCTGGAACCCGCCGCCGCCGGACACGTTCTGGAGCTGGACGGTCATGGCCTCGGGGGCGATCGCCGCGCGCGTGCACGGGTCGGTCGCCATCAGCGACCCGAGCGTGCGGCTCGTCCAGCACTTGAGCGGGACGAGGGTGGTCTCTTCCTGCGCGTTGCGGAGGTTATCGGGCGCGGTGTTGGCGAACACCTCGAGCGTGTCGAACTCCGCCCAGTCCGGCGACGTGATCGTCACGTTGACCGTGATCTGCCCGTTGCCACCATTCGGCGTGAACACGCGGCCGAGCGCGGGCATGTTGCTGACCTGCACGTCGATGAACGGGCCGTTCGTGACCACGATGTCGCGCGGCCGCGAGTTCGCGCCGGTCTGCGTCGTCAGGATGTCCTCGACGATCGAGCCGCTCGACAGCGCCGTCGGAGAATCGTCGGTGACGCGGATATACGTCCGCGGCATGCCGACCGGATCCGCGATCGTGTAGTGCGTGTCGCTGTTGCCGGCGGGCGTGACGAACAGACCGAGCGAGAGCATCGAGAGCCAATCGCGCATCACGCGATCGAGCTTCTGGTTTTCGCGCACGCCGTCGCCGTTGGAGTCGGTCATCGAGAAGCCGTTCCACACCTCGAGGCCCGAGAACTGATCGCTCCACAGCGACTCGCCCGGCAGGCGCAGCCAATCGTTTGGCGTGCTCGCTCCTTCGTAGTCGCCGAAGATCGTCCGGTTGCCGTAGTCGTACTTCACGTTCGCGCGCGTCCACGCACCTTGGAACTCGGTGAAGCCGACCTCGCGTGGATGGTTGACTTGCACCATCCGCGCGCCGCGGTCGCGCATCGCCGCGAAGATCTCGCCCGGCACCATGCCGAAGCCTTCGCGACCGCGCGCCCAATCGATCGCGCCTTTGTTCGGCGAGTCATCGACCGGCTCCAGCGGCCACGCGTTGAAGTGGCCGTATGCGAACGGCGTGACCTCGATGCCGGGAAACACGCGCAGGACCGCCGCGAGCCCCATCTGCTCGACGAGCGGTTGCAGGTCGCTCACGTAATCGTGATCCGTCACCGCGAACACTTCGGTGCCCGCCGACACGGCGCTGCGAATGCGTTCGTCGGAGAGCACGTTCGAATCGGGCGAGCCGACCTGGTGCACGTGCCAGTCGCTCGACACGTAGCCCGCCGACGGGTTGACCTGGCGCAGCGAGAACTGCAGCGACGCATCGGTCGTGCTGTTGAGCGCCTGCGAATCGATGGACCACTCGGTGCCGCGCGACGCGTAGACGCGATAGGAGCCATCGGCCGGCAGGAGCAGCGCGGGATCGGCGCCATCACCGACATCGGTCGTCGTGCCGCGGATCGAGTGCGCGAACTGCACCACATCGCCGAGGCGGTCCGACGTCTCGAACACGCGCGCATCGGGGAATGCCGGATGATCGCCAACGACGAGCAGCCGGCCCGGGATGGGCGCGTTCGTGGCGAAATCGAGGATCTGGTAGTCCACCTTGATCGGAGCCGGAATCGCGAGGTTGACGGATGCGGCCGCCGGGGCGACCTGTGACTTTCCAGCATTCTTGACCCACGCGCGCACGAGGAGGTTGCCCGCTGTCGACGCGATCTTTCCGGCGTAATGACCCGTCGCGTCGACATCGAGATACGAGATCACCCGGTCATCGGGGACACCGTTGTCATCGTCATCGATCTCGCTCGGTTCCAGCGTTCCGTTGCCGTTGCCATCGACGAACACGCCGACACGCGCACCGACCGCCGGGGTCCCGTTGCTGTACATGACGGTGCCGCTGATGTCGGTCATCGTCTCGTTCTTGCGGAACACTTCGTCCACGTCGGCGGCGTCCTTACCGACGACGAGGTCGTAGCTCTGCAGGTAGCCCGCGCCCGACTTCATGTGCAGGAAGTAGGTATCCTCGTCGAGGATATCGAGCAGCTTGTCGTTGCCGTCGAGCATGATCGACACGCCGGCGATCAACGCTTGCGTATGCGTCGTCGGTGTCTGGTGGCGCGGAATCACGCCGTACGCGACGCCCGGTCCTTGATAGATCACGAAGTCGATCGGCGAGGGCTTGGACAGCGTCGTGATCGCCGAGATGTCGGCGCGTTCGAAGCCGCGCGAGTTGGACCACGCGTCCGTGTAGCCGCCGATGTCGGCCATCGTTCCTAGCGGTCCGTCGACGGAGTCCGGGCCTTTGTTGAACAGCGAGTGATGCACTTCGAGAGCGTGCGATCCGGGCTCGAGGATGTACGTCGTCGCGCACTCGACACCGTCGGTGATGTCCGGATCGACGCTGGTGTCGACGCGGAACACGCCGATCGCCTTGATGTTGATGAAGTCGTTGTTGCCGCTCTTGCCGATCGCGCGCAGCACGGCCGGGCCGCCCTTGCTGCCATCGCGCACGATCTCGATCCGATCGGGCTCGCACGTGCGGCCGAGCTTGTAGATCAGCGCGAGCTCGCCGAAGTGATCGTCCACCGTCTGCCGCGTTCCATCGGTGAGCACTGCATCGACCACGTTGCCGCCTTGCGGGATCACGCCGATCACGCGGGTCGGCGCTTGCACGATGAACGTGACGACATCGTTCTTGATGAAGAAGTCGCCCACGATGCCGCTCTGCGCGGGCCCGGTGACGAGCTGGTTCGCGTCGGTCACCTCGCCTGCACTCGCGCCCGGCGCGCTCCCGCCGGGGATCTCCGGGTAGTAGTCGGAGAGTCCGGCATCGTCACCACACGCGGCGAGGAGCAACAGGACGGTGACGGCCAGGCGGCGAATCGGTCGCATCGATAGATGGTAAACGAAGCGATGCTGTCACGAACACGATCGAACGGGCCCATGTGCTCGGAACCACGCCGGGCTTGCCGAGGCCGGTGAAACTTGGTCCACTGCGCCGCGATGAGTCGAATGGTCGCATGCGCAAAGCTGAAGGAGACCTTGCCCGGCCTCCCCTACAAGCCGTTCAACGATGCCCTGGGCCAACGCATCTATGACTCGATCTCCGCCCAGGCGTGGACACAGTGGATCGAGCACTCGAAGAAGATCGTGAACGAGTACCGGCTCGATCTGACCCAGAAGAAGGCCCACGACGTCCTCAAGGAACAATGCGAAGCGTTCCTGTTCGGCGACGGTCCCGTGATGACCCCGCCGGACTACGTTCCGGAATCCGAAAAGCACTGACGTGTGAAGGCGCTCTCGCGGCACCTGCCTCGCCTCGCGGCGCGCGTGCCGCACGTCGACCTCGGCCACTGGCCCACGCCGCTCGCGCCGCTGTCGATCGCGGGCCGCACGATCTGGGTCAAGCACGAGGGCGACGCGCATCCGCTGTACGGCGGTAACAAGCTCCGCACGCTCGAGGTCTGGTTCGGTCACGCGCGCGAACGCGACGCGAAGCGGATCTGGGCGATCGGCGCGTACGGCTCGAACCACGTGATCGCGACGATCCTCCACGCGCGCACCGCGGGCCTCGACGCAGGCGCGATCCTGTTTCCCCAGCCCACATCGCCATGGGCGATCGAGAACTGCGGCGCGATGATCGCCAGCGGCTGCCCGATCATCCGGCTGCGCTCGGTCGTCGAGGTCCCGTTCCGCGGCTACGCGCTCGCGCGGCGCGAGCGGACATCGCTCGTCATGCCGCCCGGCGGCGCGACCACCGTCGGTACGTTCGGCGCGCTCGCCGGCGCGTTCGAGCTCGCGGATCAGATCGCGGACGGAATCGCTCCGCCGCCGCGTCGGATCGTCGTCGCGATCGGCAGCACCTGCACGACCGCGGGCCTGCTCGCCGGACTCGCGCTCGCCCACGCGACCGGCGCATGGCGCTGGCCCGCGCCGATCGTGCACGGCGTACGGGTGACTCCATGGCCCGTGACCTCGCGCGTGCGCATCGCGAACCTCGCGCGCGCGACCCTCGACCGCGTCGCGGAGCTCGGCGGCCCGCGCGTCGCGATCTCGCTCGGCGAGCTGATCTCGCGGCTCGTCGTCGACGGACGCGAGCTCGGCCCCGGCTACGGCCACCCGACGCCACAGAGCACGCGCGCGATCGCGGCCCTGAGCGGCTGCCCGCGCCTCGTCGACGCACGCGGAACGGAAGCGCAGCTCCGCGATCCGAGCCCGCGCCTCGTCGACGACGCACGCGGAACCGAAGCGCAGCTCGTCGGCCTACGCGAGCCCGGCGGTCGCGATCGCCTCGTGGGCGATCACGAGAGGCGCCCGCGCCTCGATGGCGTGTACTCGGGCAAAGCGGCCGCGGCGTTGCTGCGATTGCATCGCGATGGCGTCGCGCCGCTCCTGTTCTGGGCGACGAAAGCCACGACCGTGTTGCCACCGCCCTCGCTCGACGCGCTCCGCGCGACCGATCGCGAGCTCGCGCGATGGATGCGCGGATGACGCGCGACTGACGGAGGAGCGTGCGACGAGTCGATCGAGCCCGGGGGCCGCGCTAGCGCGACGAGTCCGTCGAGCGAATCGATGCGGTCGAACGAGTCCGTCGAGCGAATCGATGCGGTCGAACTAGCGCGACGAGTCCATCGAGCGAATCGATGCGGTCGAACTAGCGCGACGAGTCCGTCGAGCGAATCGATGCGGTCGAACTAGCGCGACGAGTCCGTCGAGGTCGCCTTCGACGGCTGATCCGCTGCGCGCTTCGGCGCGGCAGGCTCGGCATTCTTGAGCTGCGACTTCTTCGCGCGCGATGCGCGAAGTTCCGCGTCCTTCTCGCGCTCGGTGTTGATGTACGCGATGCACTCCTTCACGGAGCGATCGGTCTCGACGTTCTGCGCGTAGTACGCGGGCGTGCGATTCGCGATCGACAGTGCGATGCTTGCTGCGCGGCCGCAGTTGTTCGCGCGTACCGCGGTGACGAGCGCCGCGTGTTGATCCTTCGCCCACGCGAGGTTCGGATCGTTCGCGACCTTCTCTTTCGACTTCAGGTCGCGCGATGCGGTCGCGGTGTCCGTCGCGATCTCCTGGCGCGGAACAGCCTTGGTGGGCGGAGGCGGAGCGGGTGCCACGGTGTTGCGCGGCCCCGCATTGCGCGGCGCTTGCGCGGTGGTGGTCGGCGCGGTCGGTGCGGCTGCTCCCGGTGCGACGCCACCGGCGGCGCCGGCGCCCTCGCGTTTGTCGGCGACGTATCCTTGCTCGCGAGCTCCACCGATCGCGTCGTCGGCAGCTTCGAACTGACGCTCGGCCTTGTTCGCCTTCTGCGCGGCGGCTGCCTGCGCTTGTTTCGCGAGCTTCTCGTCCGTGGGTGCGGGCGTCGGTTCGGGCTTGGCCTCGTCGAAGTCCTTCGGCATCGCGTCGCCACGGCGCAGCTCGAGACCCGTGTCCGGCTTGGCCGTCGCGGTCTTCGTCGCCAGCGAGTCGCCACCTTTGCGGTTGTTGCTCGCGTCGTAGAACGCTGTGTTCGGATCGGACTCGGGCAGCGCTTTGGTCTGCCCTTCGGCCTTCTTCTTTTCCTCGACCTTGCCGTCGTTCTTGTAGGCGCTCTTGTCTTCGCTCTCGCCATCGGCGAGCGCGACTCGAAATTGATCCGCGTTGTCTCCCGTGCCTGTCGCTGGAGCCGGCGCAGCGTTCGGAGTCGGCGCCTCCATGGCGACGGCCGGTGCAGATTCGGTGTGCTTCGTCGTCTCGACGGTGGGCGTGTCCGCGAACTGTTTTTCCGAGTTGCGCGACACGAGCGATGCGGCGCCGACAACGACGCAGATCATCGCGGCCGCGGCCATCGCGGGATGCTGCACGAACGAGCGCACGAACCGCGCGAACCAGCCCTCGCCCTCGGACGCCTTCTTGGGCGCGCGACGCGACGCTTCCTGCATCAGCAGGGCGGACACGGACTGTGGCGGCTCGTACTGGAACGCGAGGATGCGGCTCTGGTGAAGCACCTCGCGAGCCCGGGTCAGGTCATCGAGCGCCGTCCGGTCAGCCGGATGCGACTCGAGATGAGCCGCCAGGCTCTTCTCTTCAGCGGGCGTGAGCTCGCCGTAGAGGGCGCTGATGAGCAGCGCGTCGATGTCCTGGCGTGCGACCATGGATCCTGGGTCCTTATACTACGTGTGTATCAGCGGGGCGACGAGCGAACAGATGGGGGCGAAGGGGAAGCATTCCCAGCGCTTGGGCACTAACTTCGTGCTCAGCTCTTCGTCACCAGCAGCTCGATTTGTCGGTCGCTGATTACAGACGCAGGACGCGGGCCTTGGATCTAACGTGGTGCTGTATATGCACTGCGATCGCTGTCGCAGGCGCTAACGAATCGGAATCGTTCAGTCCTTGTTGGGTTCGCAGGCCCAGTTGATCGAGTCGAGGACCCACGGGTCATCCCCGCAAACTGCGGCAGAAGCCTGCGCGGACTTCGTATCGACCGTCGGGAACTGCATCTTCGCCGCTCCGCGGTGCGTGCTGCGGCGCTTCTTCGAGTCAGGCGCACAGACCACGCGCCAGGACACCGAGCAGTCGATCGGGATCGAGCACGTGCTCTTGATCGTGAGGTCCATCGCCTCTTCGCTCGTCTCCACCTGCTCGAACGAGGTGCAGTCATCGAGCGACTTCTTGCTGCCGGCACTGGAGTCCGAAGCAGCCACGAACGGAACAGCGATCATCGCAGCGAGGGCGCACGTCGCCCATCGCGCACCTGTCATGGAGCGCATAGAAATCCTCTCGGAACATGAGCGCGCTCGCGGTGAGCAAGCAGCGCTGTCGGGTTCGAGGCACTAGACAACGACCCGGCGAGTTGGTTTCCGATTTTTCGCAGCGCGGAACTACCGCAGGCATGATGCCCGGATACATGCCGACGCCCGCATCTCCGCCGAACCCTCTCGATGTCTTCCGCCCCGATGCCATGGCCGGCCATGTCGTCCTCGTCACCGGCGGTGGCACCGGCATCTGCCGGGGCATCGCCGCTGCCTACGCGCGACTCGGCGCCGACGTCGCGATCGTCAGCCGCAAGCAAGATGTCCTCGACGTCACCGCGCGCGAGCTGTCAGCCGCCGCGGGCCGCGACGTGATCGGTATCGCCGCCGACGTTCGCGATCCCGAAGCGATCAAGCGAGCGATCACCGCCACCGTCGCGAAGTTCGGCAAGCTCGACACCGTCGTCAACGGCGCCGCCGGAAACTTCCTCGCGCCCGCCGCGGCGCTGTCGCCGAACGGCTTCGCCACCGTGATCAACATCGATCTCCTCGGTACGTTCAACACCGCACGCGCCGCGTTCGAAGAGCTGTCGAAGACACGCGACGCGCTGATCCTGAACATCAGCGCGACGCTCCACTATCACGGCACGCCGCTGCAGGTGCACGCCTCCGCCGCGAAGGCGGGCGTCGACGCGATCACGAAGAACCTCGCCGTCGAGTGGGGGCAGTTCGGGATCCGCGTGTGCGGCATCGCGCCCGGCCCCATCGCCGAGACCGAGGGCATGAAGCGACTCGCGCCCGGCGAGGTCACGCAGAAGATGACGGCCGCGATCCCCGCGGGGCGCTTCGGCGCGATCGACGAGATCGCCGCCGCGGCGGTCTACCTGCGCTCGCGCGCGGCCGCGTACGTGACGGGCCACGTGCTCGTCGTCGATGGCGGCCACTGCGTCGCCACGCCGCCGCTCGGGATGAGCTTCCCGACGTGAGCGACGACGTCGATCGCGATACGACGAACGGATCCGACGAGCGAACTTCGCCGACGGACGTGGTCGCGAAGAAGACCGCCGCGAAGAAGACCGCCGCGAAGAAGACCGCCACGAAGAAGAACACCGCGAAGAAGAACGTGGGGAAGAAGAACGTCGCGAGCAAACGTGTATCGCGCTCGTCGAACAATGACCTCGCTGCGCCATCGCCCTCGTCGAACAATGACCTCGCTGCGCAGCCATCGCCCTCGTCGAACAATGACCTTGCCGCGAAGCCATCGCGGGCGTCGAACCATGACCTCGCTGCCACGCGCGCATCGAACGACGGGCTCGTCGCCGCCGATTCCCTCGCGCGCGTCGCGAAGAAGATCCGCGCCATGCCGACGCGAACGGCGAAGGCGACCGCCGATTCCGCGGAAGCGTCGCTCGCGCGGGTCGAGCGCGCGCTGCGCGGACCGTCGCGATCGGCGAAGCAGCGGGCGGACGATGCGTATGTCGTCGAGAGCGAGCCCTTCGATCTGCATCTGCCCGCGCGGCCCGTGACCATCGAGATCGTCGGCGGACGCGCGCACTACGATCGCGTGATCGCCGCCGTGTTGGCCGCGCACACCAGCGTGTGGATCGCGACGGCCAACGTGAAGGGCATGATGGTCGAAGGCAGCGCGCGACCGGGCGCGCGTCGCTCGCGCAAGCAAACGCCGTACGTCTCGATGGTCTCGCGCTTGGACGAGCTCGCGTCGCGCGGCGTCGAGCTGCGCCTACTGCACGCCGAGCTACCGAGCGGTCCGTTTCGCGAGGAGCTCGCCGCGCATCCGCGATTGCTGCGCGGGCTCGAGCTCGCGCGATGTCCACGCGTCCACATGAAGGCCGTCATCGTCGACGGCTCGCTGCTCTATCTCGGCAGCGCGAACTGGACCGGCGCGGGGTTGGGCGCGAAGGGCAGCGGCAAGCGGAACTTCGAGCTCGGCATGATCACCGACGACGCCCAGCTCCTCGATCAGGTGCAGGCGCTGTTCGAGCGCGTGTGGAGCGGCAGCGAGTGCGCGCGCTGCAAACTGCGCGAGGTGTGCCCGGGTCCGCTCGACGAGGGCCGCGATGGATCGCAATCCAAGCGATCTCGCCGAGTTGCACGTTCTTCGAAGCGCCTGTAACCCGCGAGGCGTTGTCGTTCACTATGAGGTCTGAGTGACAGCAGTGGCCTACGTGGAGGACGTGCTCCTGGTCGACCGGTGTTTGACCGGCGAGCCTGCTGCCACGCGCGAGCTGTTTCGGCGCCACAAGAACCGCGTGCACGCGTGCCTGTTCCGCGTGCTCGGCTCGAACCGCGACATGGATGATCTTCTGCAAGAGGCGTTTCTCCAGGTGTTCCAATCGCTGCGCGGTTGGCGTGCCGAGGCGAGCTTGGCTACGTGGGTCGATCGCGTGAGCGTGCGCGTCGCGTATCGCTATCTGACGCAGAAGGGTCGCCGCGTGCAGACCGACGAGCTCGATGACGAAGCAGGAGCTGCGATCGGCATCCACGATAGCGGCACGCACGGCACGCGACGCCAGATGGCGCGCGATGGCGTGAAGCGCCTGTACGCCGTGCTCGACGAACTCTCGCCCGCGGCGCGCCTCGCGTTCACGCTGCACGAGATCGATGGCCGCTCGTTGGCCGAGACGGCGAAGCTCGTCGGCTCGTCGGTGACCGCGACGAAGCTGCGAGTGTGGCGCGCGCGCAAGCGCATCGAGGCGCAGGCCGCGACGGATCCCGTCCTCGCGGAGTTCTTGGTTCCGACGGGCGACGTCGTCGCGTTCGATAGCGTCGACAAGGAGGCGCCATGACTCTGCGAGATCGCATTCCCGTCGAGCCGCTGTCCGACGAGCGGATGACGAACATCGAGCGCAACGTCGTGATCGCCGCGAGCGACGCGGCACAGAAGCCCGCGCTCGCGCGGGGCACCAAGTGGCTCGGGTTCGCGGTCATGGCCGCGGCGATGGTCGCCATCGGGCTCGCGAGCTGGAGGCTCGGCGCGTCGACGGCACCCGACGTGAACGTCGTCGCTGTCGAGGAGCCGATCCGTGTCGACACGACCGAGGGCACGAAGCTCGACATCGGCGATGCGCGCATCGCGAGCGAGCCCGGCACGAAGTTCGTGGTGACCCGCCCCGCGGGCGGCGTGCTCGTCGAGATGTCGCGCGGCAAGGTCGACCTCGAGGTCGGCAAGCGCGGCACACGGCCGCCGCTGATCGTGCGCGCGGGCGAGACCGACGTGGTCGTCGTCGGCACGCGATTCTCCGTGGACTTCGGCGAAGGGACCGGCGAGGTGATCGTCATCGTCACCGAGGGTGTGGTCGAGGTGAAGAAGCGCACGCAGCCCGAGTCGGCGGTGCGCGTCGCGATCGGCCACGCGTGGACCACGAAGCGCGGACAGATCGCGATCGCGGATCTCCCGTCGGCGCAGGTCGCGGCGGCGGGCTCGAACGTCGTCGCGCCGCTCGACCGCACCGATATCGAGATGCCGATCGATCCTCCGCACGCGGGCTCCGCCGGTGGCTCGAATGGCCCGAATGGCCCGAATGGATCGAATGGATCGAGCGCCGGATCGAACGGATCCACCAGCAGCGACGAAGGCAGCGGACGTCCGGGCAAGAAGAAGGTCGTCGTGTACGAGGAGAATCTCCACAAGGCGCTCCTCTTGGCACCGATGCAGCCCGCGCTCGACCTGGGCATCGTCGACTCGAAGGACGCGATCGCGAAGCATCGCGAGACCGCCGGCACGGGGCGCGGCGACGACGCGTCGCGGGCGATGTACAGCATCGCGTACCTACAGAAGACCGCGCTGAAGGACAACGCCGCCGCACTCAAGACGCTCGAGATGTACATGAGCCGCTTCGCGCACAAGAACCGCGCGGAGCACGCCGACGCACTCTGGCTGCGTGTTCGCATCTTGTGCGAGAAGAAGTTCGACGATGCATGCCGCCACGCCGCGCGCATCTACGCCGAAGAAGCGCCGAGCACCGCGAAGTCCGGCATCGCCGAGCGCGTCGCCGTCACGATCGAGTAGCGCCCTACTCGTTGTCTTTGATCATCTTCTTCGCGAGGCTGCGCACGGAGTGCGGATACGCGGGGATCGTCGAAGCGAGCTTCAGCTCGTGCTTGGGCAGAAGGCGCAGCACGCGCGTGATCTGATCCGTGCCGAGCCGCGGGTTCGAGAGCAACGCGCGGCGCACCTCGGGGACCTGCAGCCACGTGTTGTTGGTGACGATGACCTCGAGCAACACGCGCGGCAGCGTTCCGAGGCGCGACAAGCGCGCGACCTCGGGTGCGGTGAGCCCGGGGTTGCGCAGCAGCGCATCCCACACGTTCTTGCCGTACATGCGCTCGACCGCCATGCGCTCCGAGGCGCTCGGCCCACGCGCGACCTTGAGCTGCTGCGCGAGCGGAATTCCGCGCAGCCGATCGAGCGCGTTGAGCGGCGCGCGTTGTCCATCGGGGAGCGTGCCTTCGCCATCGAGGTTCGGCGTATCGCGCACGCCAGCGGCATCGGCTGACGCGGAGTCGCCATCGCGTCGGGCCTCGTCGTCGGTCCCCGCGCCGTCATCATCGTTCGAGTCCCGATCGCCAGCGGTCTCGTCGTCGCCATCGCCGGCGGTCCCGAGCTCGCTGTCGGCTTCTAGGCCGTCGAGGTTGTCGATCGCGTCGTTGTCGGCCTCGCCGTCGTCGAGCTCGCGATCGTCGTCGAGCTCGACGAGATCCGCGACGATGCCGTCGGTGTCTGCGAGATCGTCGAGCTCGAGCATCGCGATGTCCCGCGCGTCCGGGCTGCGCTTCTGACCGGGGCGCGACGTGAGCACGCGTTGGCGGCGCTGCTTCGTGGCGGCGACCACCGCGATCTCCGCCGGCGTGGATGCGAGCTGGGCGAGCTGCTCTTTGATCGCGGGCCCGAAACCGACCAGCTCGAGCCCGCAGCCGGTGGCGGGATCGATGTAGACCACGCGCGCGTGCAGGCACAGCTCGCCCGCGTTGCCGCGCACCACGAGATCGATCTCGTCGAGCACGCAGAAGCCTCGTGCGGCCACGAACACACCGCCCGCGGCGAGGTCCTTCGCGAAGCTCGCGTCGGACGCGAGCTCGATCGTGAAGGTCGGGCGAGGCACCCCGAAATTGTAGGCCGATCGCCGGGGCGCTCGCGAAAAACCGACGCTAGTGACTGCGGCGCGGCTGGGAGCGAACGGCGGCGTGCAGCGCGGTGCCGCTATCGAAGTAGGTGCGGTTGCCGTCGCGGTCGACGAGGTACATGCGGTGGTCGTCGATTGGGTCGTCGAGCGCGGCGCACAGCGCGTCGAGCGCGGCATCGATCTCGTCCATCATCTCGATGACGTCCGATTCGATGATCTCGGCGACGGGATCGACGTCGGTGTACGGCGTGCCGTCGTCGTCGAGCTCCGCGAACGCGTGGATCTCGTCGAACGGCGAGAGATCGAGGCTCGTCGGACCCTCGTCGAGGATCATGTCCTCGATCCAGGCGTCCCTGAAAGCCATGAAGGCACCGGTGGTGCCGGTGCCATAGATGGGCGAGTCGGGGGTGACAGACGCGATGCGTTGTACCGGGATGTAGATCGGCGGAGCGGAGATCGAGGCCGAGCGCATGATCCGACGGTATCGGTGGGGGCCGCGATCGCCGACGACACCACGACTACACGGGGCACGTGCGCGACTACGCAGCGACGCCGACGGTCAGCCAGGCCGGGAGCTGGACCTCGACCTTCCCCGGGCCGGTCGCGTTGCGGATCGCGGAGTTGGCCGCGGCATCGACGGACGCGAACTTGTCCCCGAGGTTGCGCTGCATGAGGACGATCGGCGCCATCGTGCGCTTGAGGTTCGCCCACAGCGCGTCGGCCGAGTCCGCGTGTTGGACGTGGACGATGCGATGAACACGAACGTCTGCGAACGCCGCCGACATCTCGGCGGTGCACAGCGCCTCCGTCGAGAGCGGCATCTCCGCGGCGCTCGGTTGCGCGGCGCCGGGCGGAAGGATCGAGGACAGCGCCGTGCGGATCGCGGCGAACATCGCGCTCAAGATCGGGTTGTCCTCGAGCCGCGGCCAGCTCGAGACCACCGCGCGTGCACCGGGCACGAGCACGCGACGCAGCTCGCGAAAGCCCGCCGCGCGATCGGGGAAGAACATCAAGCCGAACATCGAAAACCCCGCGCCGAACGTGGCGTCGTCGTAGGGGAGCGCTTGGCCGTCGCCGTGCTGTGCGGTGATGCGATCGAGGCCTTCGCGTTCGCGGCGCGCCTCGAGGTACGACAGCATCTCCGGCGAGAAGTCGAGCGCGTCGACACGGTGCCCGGCCGCCGCCGCGAGGAACGCGAGCGTTCCCGGGCCGCACGCCACGTCGACGACGCGCGAGCCCGCAGGTGCGGCGCCGAGCCGCAATGCATCGCGCGCGAAGTTCTCGAACAACGGCACGACCTCTTGGCTGTAGGCAGCCGAGACGAGGTCCCATGTCAGCGGCGCGGCCATCGGCGATGCGGTCATGCCATCAGCCTAGCCCAGAGGCTTTGCGGTAGGGTTCGCGCCATGCGTTTCGATGGCCGCCGTCCCGATCAGCTCCGTGCGCTCGAGATCATCCCGCACTTCCAGAAGCACGCGGAGGGATCCGCGCTCATCAAGCTCGGCGATACGTGGGTGCTGTGCGCCGCCAGCGTCGAGGAGACCGTGCCCGCGTGGATGAAGGGCAAGGGCTCGGGGTGGTTGACGGCGGAGTACGCGATGCTCCCGCGCTCGACGCACACGCGCAGCAAGCGCGATCCGGGCGGACGCGGCAAGGAGATCCAGCGCCTGATCGGCCGCTCGCTGCGCGCGGCGGTGGATCTGAAGAAGCTAGGCGAGCGCACGATCAACGTCGATTGCGACGTGCTGTGCGCGGACGGCGGCACGCGCGTGTCGTCGATCACCGGTGCGTGGGTCGCGCTCGCGCTCGCGATCGAGAAGCTCGTCAAGGCGGGCACGCTCGCCGATCGCAGCGCGCTGATGCCGCCGGTCGCGGCGGTCAGCGTGGGCATCGTCAACGGCGAGTGCGTGCTCGATCTGCCGTACGTCGAGGACAGCAAGGCCGATGTCGACATGAACGTCGTCGGTGACGAGAGCGGCACGCTGATCGAGGTGCAAGGCACCGCGGAGCACGGGACGTTCGATCGCGGTCAGCTGAACGCGATGCTCGATCTCGCGGCGATCGGCATTCGCGAGCTCGCGGTGGCGCAGCGCGCGGTGGTCGCGTCGGCATGAGCGCCGCGCGCCCGCTCGTGTTCGCGACGCGCAACAAGGGCAAGCTCGTCGAGCTGCGCCAGTTGCTCGCGGACGTAGCTGGAATCGACGTCATCGGCGTCGACGAAGCACAGGCGCGACTCGGCCGCGAGATCCCCGAGGTCGTCGAGGACGCGGACACGTTCGTCGGCAACGCGATCAAGAAGGCGCGCGAGGTGTCACGAGCGACCGGCTTTCCCGCGCTCGCCGACGACAGCGGCCTCGAGGTCGATGCGCTCGACGGCGCACCCGGCGTGTGGAGCGCGCGCTACGCGGGTGAGGGTGCGGGCGACGCCGCGAACAACGCGAAGCTGCTCGGCGCGCTCGCCGGCGTACCGTCCGAGAAGCGGACAGCTCGCTTCCGCTGCTCGCTCGCACTCGCCGACGTGAGCGGCCCGCTCGACGCGCGCTCGATCATCGCGCACGGCGTGTGCGACGGCGTGATCCTCGAGGAGGCGCGCGGCACCGGCGGCTTCGGGTACGACCCGCTGTTCCTGTTCCCCGAGCTCGGCAAGACGTTCGCGGAGCTCGGCGTGGGCACGAAGGGCGACCTGTCTCACCGCGCGCGAGCGATGCAGGCGATCAAGCCCGAGCTCGTCGCGTACCTGCGAGCTCTCGAGTAGGCGCGTGGCGTATCGCGATCGACCGATCGATTGCCCGATCTGTCGCGTCGGGCTCGCGCGCCTCGACGCCGGTGAGCGATGGGGATGCCTCACGTGCGAGGGCATGCTCGTCGGTGTGGCCGACGTGATCGAGCAGCTCCTCGTGGTCGCGCCTCACCTCGCACCCGAGGGTGGCATCGGCGATCTGTCGACGATCGGGCGCCGCGCGCCGGTCGAGGAGCAGATCGAGTGTCCCATCTGCGGTGATGCGATGGAGCCCGTGTTTCTCGGCGGCGTGGAGCTCGATCGCTGCCGCCACGATCAGATGATCTGGTTCGGTCGTCGCGAGTTCGCGCTGGTGATCGACGTCGCGCGCGGTCAGCCTCGGCGTTCGTGGCTGTCGCGCTTCTTCGGCAGCTAGGCGCTGCGCTTCTTCACGCGCGCACGGGACGTGGCGGCGAGCGCCTCGAGGTGCAGCTCGAGTCCTTGCTCGAATAGCTCGTCGAGGTGCTCCGGCTCGAGGTACGCGGACACCTCCGCGACGCGCGTGAACTTGCGGCGCAGCGCCAATGACGGCTTGGGTCCGTACAGCGTGGCGAGCTCGTTGAGCGCGAACCCGTTCACGTACGAGGACACCGCGCGATAGAAGCGAGCGACGACCTTGTCGTCCACCTGCTGCGTGCGCCCGAGCTCGAACAGGCGCTCCATGAACGCATAGGTCTGCTCGCTCGCGAGGCGGCGCGTGGCGAGCAGCGGGAACGCGCGAGGGTGCTCGTGCGCGATGCGGCGATACGCGTGCGCGGTCGCGCGGAGGATCTCGATCCAATCGGGGCTCGGCGGATCGATGACGACGGCGGCGACACCGGTCATCATCTCGTCGACGACAGCGTCGAGTAGCTCGTCCTTGCTCTTGTAGTACCAGTAGATCGCCATCGCTTCGCAGCCGAGCTCGCGACCGAGCTTGCGCGTGCTGAAGTCTTCGAGACCGGCGCGATCGATGAGCGCGAGGGCGGCGCTCCGAATCGATGCGTGCGAGAGACCCGCCGGTTCGGGTTTGCGTTTCGCGCGCGTCATCTGCGTGTCATCGAAGCTGATACGTCTGCGAGAACGCCGTGCGAACGTCGTTGGTCGACGGATCGAGCAGCCACTGCATGCACAGCTTGCGCGGGACCTTGATCTGCGTCGGATGCTCGTACGTGCCGAAGACGAAGTCCCACAGCGGCGTGGTCACGCCGTGATTCTTGCGGCCATCGACGAAGTGATGATGGAAGTGATGGCGCCGCACGAACCGGCCGTACGCGCCGATGCCCGCGTGCGTGTGCTCGCGGCGATGCAGCAGCTCGTACAGTCCATAGAACGCGAGGAGGCCGACGGTGTAGAGGATGCCGTTCGTCCAGCCCACGAGCGCGATCGCCGGCGTGGCCACCACCGGACCGGTGATGGCGGCGACCACGAGCTTCTTCCACGTCGGCGCGAAGTAGTTCCCCTCGATGTGATGGCGGATGTGCTCGACCCCGAACGGCGTCCGGCGAAACCGCCGGTCGTGGCCCATCCAGCGATGGATCATGTACTCGAGCAGCGTCCAGGTCAGCACGCCGCAGGCGATGGCGATGAGATGGCTCCGCATGTCTGGCCTACTTTTACATTGTAAAACACGGGTCGATCAAGCTGGATGAGACGAGCCTGTCGCGCTGCCAACGGGCGTTCACACTGCTGGCCGAAGCTATCGTGGCCCGTCCGTGACCTGCGTCTCCGGTTGCGCAGGAATGCGAGGTTGGCGCGCCGCTGCGGTCGGTGAAGCTCGCTACCGCTGACAACACCTACATCGCCGCAGCAGCGCCGCGACCGCACTCGCGTTCGATCACATCTCGCGAGCTCGCGTCGTCGATGGCCGGGGCGCATGCGAGTGCGATGCGGTGCTAGCAGCGCGCCGTATTCGAGTCGCATCGCGATCACCAAAGATGCTCGACATGACGCGCCGCCATCTCTGGATCGCGCTCCTGGTCGCGGGAGCGATCGGTAACGCCCACGCTGCACCTCGCGCGACGTACCAGTGGACGGATCCGTCGCTGGTCCACAGCACGTGGGAGCCGCCGGTCGCGGCGACGGTCTCGAACATCATCTACCTGAACAACTGCGCCGGCGGCTGTCAGCTCTCGCCCGGTCAGAACAACGCGCCGCTCAATCGCTCGAGCATCGTGACCAGCGCGGTGAACATCCCCGCGTACACGGGCACCGCCGCGCAGTGGAATCAGATCGTCGCGTGCGTGCGGCAGACGTACGCGCCGTTCAACGTCCAGATCGTCACCGATCGTCCCCCGGCCGGTACGAACTATCACATGGCGATCGTCGCGGGGCGCGCCGCGAATGCAGGCCAGCAAAGCGGCGTGCTCGGCGTGTCGCCGTTCTCGTGCGGCTACATCGGGAACGCGATCTCGTTCACGTTCGCGAACGAAGCGCCGAGCTCGATTTTGGATCTGTGCTGGACCGTCGCGCAGGAGACCGCGCACTCGTGGGGCCTCGATCACAAGTACGACAACCGCGATCCGATGACGTACCTCCAGTCCGGTCCCGCGCAGAAGGCGTTCCAGAACGCGGCCGGTTCGTGCGGCGAGTACAACGCGCGCCAGTGCAGCTGCACCTACGCGCAGACCGGATCGCAGCAGATGAATAGCTACGCGCTGATCATGGCGGTGTTCGGCGCGAACGTGCCCGACACGACCGCGCCGGTCGTCGCGATCAGCTCGCCCGCAGCGAACGCGCAGGTCTCGCCGGGCTTCACCGTCACCGCCACGGTCACCGATAACGTCGCCGTCGCGAAGGCAGAGCTGCGCCTCGACGGAACGCTCGTCGGGACGAAGACGGCGGCGCCGTGGACCTGGACCACCGGCACCACGCTCGCCGAGGGCACGCATCGCGTGCAGGTCACGGGATTCGATGCCGCGAACAACATGGCGTCCGCGTTCGTCGATGTCGTCTACGGCACGCCCGATCCCGGCGACATGCCCGGTGACATGCCGGGCGATCCGGGCACGGGCTGCATGTCCGGCGCGGACTGCGTGTCCGGCCAATGCATCATCGATAGCGACGGCAACGGAACCTGCGATGGCGACGGCGGATCCGATGACCCCAACGGCAACACTGGTAGCGGCGGCGCAGACACGGGTTGCAGCTCGAGCGGGTCGTCCCCCCCATTCCCGCTCGCTGGCCTCGTCTGCGCCGCCCTGCTGCTCGTTCGCCGCCGGAGGTCGGCCTATAGTCGATGAATGTTCTCGCGGTACGTCGCCCTCGGTGACAGCAGCACCGAAGGCCTCGATGATCCCGATGGCGACGGTGGCTATCGCGGCTGGGCCGATCGCCTCGCCGAGCACGTCGCGTCCCAGAATCCCTCGCTCGCCTACGCGAACCTCGCGGTGCGTGGTCGCAGCGCCGGCGAGATCAGCGCGACACAACTCGCGCCCGCGATCGCGATGCGGCCCGATCTCGCGACCGTCGTCGCCGGCATGAACGACCTCTTGCGCTCGAACTGGAGCGCCACGCGCGTCGCCGGCCACGTCGGCGAGATGGTGCGCGGGCTCCGCGGCGTCGGCGCCACGGTGATCACGTTCACGATCCCCGACGTGTCCCGCCGGATGAAGCTCGGCCGCGCGCTTTCGGTGCGCACGCACGATCTCAACATCGCGATCCGCGACGAAGCCGAACGCGCGGGTGCGCTGCTCCTCGATCTCGCGTCGTTCGAGCTCGCGCACGATCCGCGCATGTGGGCCGTGGATCGTCTGCACGGTAACCCCGAGGGCCACGCGCGCATCGCGGCGCAACTCGCGTTCATGCTCGACATCCCGCACGTCGAGCCCGGACTCTCGCACCCGCCCGCGCCGATGCCGCGGCGCCGTCGACGCGACGAGCTCGCCACCGATCTCGCGTGGATCGCGCGCTTCGTCGCCCCGTGGGCATGGCGCCGGCTACGCGGCCGAACGACCGGCGATGGCAAGAGCGCGAAGCGCCCGGTGCTCGTGCCCGTGCGGCGCCATCGCTCCAACGATCGCTGAACGCGTGCGTTCCGAGATACGCTCGCCCTGGTGACGGACCTCGAGACCGGGACCTGGGTGAAGCGCCGCGCCGAAGGTGACTCGCTGCACGTTCGTGCGTGTCGACTCGAAGTCGTCAGCGGACCCGATCGCGGGCTCGTGAAGGTCTTTCGCTCGCCCTCGATCGTGATCGGGCGCGCGAACGCGGATCTCAAGCTCACGGATCGACGCGCCTCGGCGCTCCACGCCGAGATCCGGCTCGAGTCCACGGGCTATCGCCTGCGCGACCTCGGCTCGACGAACGGGACGCACGTCGCGGGCATGCGCGTGATCGAGGGATTCCTCGTCGCGAACACGACGATCGGCATCGGCGACAACACGATCCGCTTCGAGCCGCTCGCGGAGTCCGTCGAGCTTCCGATCTCCGGGGCGCGCCGCCTCGGTGGCTTCGTCGGGGAGAGTCCAGCGATGCGCCGCGTGTTCGAGGTGCTCCAGCGATTGGCCGCCACCGATGCGACGGTCCTCATCTCCGGCGAGACCGGCACGGGCAAGGAGCTCGCCGCCCAAGCGATCCACCACGGCTCCGCGCGAAGTGCAGGACCGTTCATCATCCTCGATTGCGGCGCGATCCCCGCACAGCTCGTCGAAGATCAGCTCTTCGGCCACGAGGCCGGAGCATTCACGAACGCGATCTCCGCGCGCCCCGGCGTGTTCGAAGCCGCGCACGGCGGAACGCTCTTCCTCGACGAGATCGGCGAGCTTCCGCTCGATGTCCAACCGAAGTTGCTGCGCGCCGTCGAGACACGCCAGATCCGTCGCATCGGAAGCGTCACGCCCATCTCGTGCGATGTTCGCCTGGTCGCCGCCACGAATCGCGACCTTGCCGCACAGGTCAACAGCGACGCGTTCCGCGCCGACCTGTACTTCCGTATCGCCGTCGCGCGCGTGCACCTGCCGCCGCTGCGCGACCGCCGCGAGGACATCGCGCCGCTGATCGAGCACCTCGTCGAGCGGTTCGGCGGCGGCCCGCTTCCTCCGGGCTTCGTCGAGTGGGCCGAGCGCCAGCCCTGGCCCGGCAACGTGCGCGAGCTCCGCGGATCGATCGAACAAGCGATCACGCTGTCGAAGTTCCCCGAGATGGAGCGCCAGTGGTCGAGCGGTCCGACGTCGCTCGATGTCTCGCTGCCGTTCAAAGAGGCGAAGAGGAAGATCATCGACGAGCTCGAGCGCCGATACATCACGGAGCTGATCGACGCGCACGACGGCAACATCTCCTCCGCCGCTCGCGCTGCCGATGTCGATCGCATGACGATCTACAAGATGATGAATCGCGCCGGCCTCCGTGGCGGATCCAAGTCGTCGGAGTAGCGTGGCCGCCGCACCGACGCTGGTTGGCCGAGGGCGCCTGATCGCCGTCCCGCCGATCGCGTGCATCCTCGCCATCGCGATCCTCGTCGCGTTCGCGCGCGATCGCACACCCGCCCCATTCGCGATCGCGGCTCTCTCTCTGATCGCCATCGCGTTCGTCCCGTTCGCGCGCACGCGGGCCGAGAGACCACGCATCGTGGAGATCGTCGCGCTCGTCGTGTTCGGTCTCCTCGCGATCCCGATCGGCTGGGCGTTCGGTACGAGCTCCGCGTTCGCGGCGCTGTTCGTGCTCGCGCTCCTGCTCGCAGGGCTGTTCGCCGACCGCCTCGGCGGCTGGCTGTTCTTCGGTGCGATCGCCGGCGGCCAAGCGGCCGTCAGCGCGCTCGTGATCGCGGGAGCTCTCGGCGACGAATCGATGTTGCCGTTCATGCCTCCCGGTCATCCGCCGTGGCACCACGTGAGCGCGCACCTCGCGATCCAGCTCCTCTACGCGACCGCGTTCTTCGCCGGCCGCGCCTTCCGTGCGCGCTACCAGCGCTTGTCGTCCGAGCTCGATGCCGCGATCCAGGTCGCCGCTCGGCGTGCATCGCTGCTCGACGAAGCACGCGCCGAGTACGTGCGGACGCTCGCGATCGGCCGCCAGGGAGTGTTCTCCGGCCAGCGGATCGGATCTTTTCGGCTCGGCGACCTCGTCGGTCGCGGCGGCGCCGGCGAGGTCTACGACGCGCGCGCGGAGGACGGCACGATCCTCGCGGTGAAGCTCGTGCGCGGCGATCGACTCCGCGATCCCGCGGCGGTGCGCAGCTTCATCGAAGAAGCGAACACCGCGATGCGCATCGAGAGCCCGTACGTCGTACGCGCGCGCGAAGCCGGTGGGCTCGACGCGGAGATCCCGTTCCTCGCGATGGAGAAGCTCGACGGCACCGACCTGCGCGCCGTGCTCGCGGAGCGCGGTGCGCTCGATCGCGCCGCCCTCGCCGAGCTCGCCTCCGCATCGTGCGCCGCGCTGATGGCGGTCCACGCCGCGGGCTTGGTCCACGGCGACGTCGCGCCGCAGAACCTGATCAAGACGACCACGGGCTGGAAGTTGATCGATTTCGGCTCGCGCGCCGGCGCGGGCACACCGCACTTCACGGCGCCCGAGTTGATCGCGGATCCGACCGCAACGCCCACGCCCGCATCCGATCTCTACAGTCTCGCCGCGTGTCTCTACGCCGCCGCGACCGGCAACGATCCGTTCGCGGAGTCATCGTCGAGCCAGCTCGCGCACGCGGTCGCCACGCGCATGCCGATCGATCCGCGCCTGCAGGGCGAGGTCGCAGACGACGTCGCTCGCGTCTTGCAGATCGGTCTCGCGTCCGCGCCAGCGAGCAGATTCTCCGACGCCGAATCGTTCCGCGCCGCATTCCTCGCCGCCGTCGACGGGACGCTCGGTGACCCGCTGCGTGACCGCGCCGCCGGGTTGCCTGCGTGGACGGTCGTTGCACCTTCGGTCGAGATCGAGCCCACGGACGTCGTCCGCGCGCGGACGTCATCGAAGGCCATCGCGCGCACGGTCGCCGCAGCGAGAACGAGCGCGCCCGCGATCGAGCCTGTCGATGCCGCACGCGGCACCGACGACACCCACGGCGCACGTGACGCCGTACGACACGACGATCCACACGACAGCGCGGTGTTCGATGCCACGCGCGACGAAGCGTGGCAGATCGCGTTTCGCGACAAAGCTCGCCGCCAACGCGCCGGCGTCCTCGGAGTGTGCATCGGCGGCGCGGTGTTCCTCGGCTTCATCGTGCGCGAGCGTGAAGCGCTGTGGGCCGCGTGGATTGGTATCGCGGGCATCGCGATCACGGTGGGCCTCCATCGATCGCCCCAGACCTCGCCCCGGCCCGGCGTCGCGCAGCTCTCCTCCGCGACGTGGCCGTGGGTGATCGTCGGCGCGCTCAGCGTCGGGCCTGCGTTCGCCCTCGGGCTCCACTCGGGCTTCGCAGCGATCGTCGCCTTCGTGTTGTTCGTGGGTCGCTTGTTTCGTGCGTCGCAGACGACCTCCCGATCGTCGACGAGCGTGCTCGACAGCCAGTGGTGGATCCTCGTCGCGATCCTCGTCGGCCACACGGTCGCCTACACGCTGTTCGCGATGGGAGCGATCCGCGATCTCGGCAACACTCCGATCGCCTATGTCGGCCTCTCGCCCGCCGTGGGGTGGGCGCTGCACGCGCTGTACATGGGCACGTACGTCGCCGCGTTCGCGATCGCCGCGGTGATCGATCGCCACTTCGATCGTTTGGTGCGAAGCAATGAAGTCGCGCTGCGCGACGCCGCGCAGAAAGAAGCGCTGCTCTCGACGGCGCGCGCCGAGCTCGATCGTGCGCTGGCCGGCGAGACCGGCGGATTGTTCACGGGCTCGACGATCGGCGGCTATGTCATCGAGAAGCTCGTCGGTCGCGGCGGCATGGGCGAGGTCTACGAAGCGCGGCGCGATGGACAAACCGTCGCGCTCAAGATGATCCGCGCGGACCGGATCGCGCCCGAGAACCTGCGGCGGTTCGCTCGCGAGGCGAGTGCGTTGCGCCAGGTGGAGAGCCCGTATGTCTCGCGCGTGCTCGAGGTTGGCTCCGACGAGCGCGTCCCGTTCCTGGCGATGGAGCTCGTCGATGGCGTGACGCTCGCGGGTCTGTTGCGCGAGCGCGAGCGACTCGATGTCCCGACCGCGCGCGCGATGATCCGCGATATCGCGCGTGGGCTCGAGGACGTGCATCGCGCGGGCGTGCTGCATCGCGACGTGAAGCCGAGCAACCTCGTGCGGACGAGCGAGCGCTGGAAGCTCGTCGATTTTGGCATCGCGAAGTTCGTGGATGCCCCTTCGGACACGACGGGAAATCTCGTGATCGGCACGCCGCCGTTCATGGCGCCCGAGCAGCTGACGGGACGTGCCGTCGACGCGCGGTCCGATCTGTTCAGCTTCTGCGCGGTGGTCTATCGCGCGTTGACCGGGCGGTCTGCGTGGACGACGACGACCGCGCTCGCGGCGGTGCGACCGCAACCGGCGGAACCGGACGCACTGGTGGGTGGCGATGTCGCGCTCGCGTTGCGCATCGGACTCGCGACGCAGCCCGAGGATCGATTCGCATCGAGCGTGGAGCTCGGGGCGGCCTTCGATGCGGCGTTCGATGGTCGGCTCGATCCGGCCACGCGCCGGCGAGCGCTCGCGATCCTCGCGCGCGAGCCGTGGAGTTGAGCGATTCGTGCACCGGCGTGCACTCGATGCACGCGAGCGCTGCTCACGAAAGTCGGCGCCTGCTGTCGAGGAGGATCGGCAGTTCTCGCCGGCGGCGTCGAAGATCCAGGTAGTTGTTCGGTGGCCGCGTCTTTGCTCTGGGTGCCGCTCGATGAGGGCACTCGGTCTGATGTTGTGTCTCGCGGCGTGCGGTCCCGGCCCTCGTCCGGGCGATTCGGGTGGCGGCGGCGATGACGTCGGCCCCGGCGCGGACGTCGATGGTGGAGCCGCGGGTGCGTGCCCCAACGTCGATCTGCTGTTCGTGATCGACGACTCGGGATCGATGGCCGATCAGCAGGACAGCTTGATCGCGAGCTTCCCGGGCTTCGTCGCCGGCATCCAATCGCGACTCGGTCAGGCGCAGAGCTATCACATCGGCATCGTCACCACCGAGGACTACCAAGCGAACGCCGTGGGCTGTCGCGAGATCGGTGATCTGATCACGCAGACCGGCGGTCCGTCGTCGAGCGCGAGCACGTGCGGACCGTTCGCGAGCGGACACTCGTGGATGGATGGCACCGAGCCCAGCCTCGCGCAGAAGTTCGCCTGCGCCGGCAAGGTCGGCGCGGGTGGCTCGAGCGACGAGCGCATCGCCCGCGCGGTGATGAACGCGCTCGAGCCATCGCGCAACGCACAGGGCGCGTGCAACGCGGGCTTCTCGCGCCCCGAGTCGTTGCTCGTCATCGTGATCATCACCGACGAGGACGACGTCGCGGATGGCTGCGACGGCAACGGCGTCTGCGACAGCTACGGCTCGGGCGGCACGTCGACCGATTGGTACAACACCGTCGTCGCGCATCGCGGAGGCTACGCACAGAACATCGTCGTGCTGTCGCTGATCGGACGGCAGCTCAACAACGCGTGCGGAGCGACGCCCGCATCGCGACTGCTCGGCTTCACGAACAAGTTCGACGAGCGCGGCTTCATCGGTGATGTCTGCGCCGCCAACTACGACCAGTTCTTCCTCGACGCACTGCCAGTCATCGACACCGCTTGTCAGAACTACGACCCGATCCTATGAACAAACACGTCCTCCTCGCACTTCTCCTCGTCGGCTGCAGCGGCAGCGATGCGCCGCCGACCAACGGCCCCGACGGTCCCGACGGTGGCGATGGCAGCGGCTCGTCGACGCCGATGCCGGACGCGCCGATGACGTCGTACGCCGGCGTGACCTGCGCGACGCCGCCACCAGCGGGTGCACCGACGCCACCACCACTACCGCAGTACGCGGGTACGTGTCCGACCCTCGTCGCCGGCATGAACACGATCGTGTCGAGCGGCGTGCCACGGAAGTTCGTGCTCGTGGTGCCGAGCGCTCTCGACACGCAGACCGAAACGCTGCCGCTGCTGTTCATGTGGCACTACATCGGCGGCAGCGCGAGCTCGATGGTGAACAACGGCGACGCCCAACCCGCAGCCGACGAGCTCCGCATGCTGATCGCCGTTCCCGAGAAGAAGGGCGACGTACTGCTCCCGATCGCGAACGTGGATCTCGCGTGGCCGTACATGGACTTCGTGACGAACGCTCGCGTCGAGCAAGAAGCGGTGCTGTTCGACGACATCCTCGCGTGCGTCGCGCAGCAGTTTCCCGTGCAGGAGCAGTGCGTGTCGTCGGTCGGCGTGAGCGCGGGAGCGCTGTGGACCGCGCAGCTCATGCAGCGTCGATCGTCGCGACTGTCGAGCGCGATCGTGATCTCCGGTGGCGTCGGCCCGACGGGCGGCTTCGGCGGCTTCGCCGACGTGCGCGGGTGGACGGGCTCCGAGCGCCCGATCCCGACCATCTACGGCTGGGGCGGCTCGACGGACTCGTGCGGCGGTGTGAGCTTCGAGGCGGGCTCGCACGCGCTCGGCAGCAAGCTCGAAGCGCAAGGCAGCTTCGTCGTCGAGTGCGTGCACAACTGTGGTCACGCTGCGCCGCCCGTCGATCCGATGGTGGGGCTGCGCGTGCTCTACAAGTTCGTCCTCGATCATCCGTACTGGCTCCCCGCAGGCGCATCACCGTGGACGAGCACGGGACTACCGACGGGAACCCCCGAGTGGTGCGGCATCGGTGTGGGTGGAGCTACCCCGCGTACGGGCTCCTGTACCGGCGTGCAATCGTGTCCGCTCTGACAGCAAGGTGACCAACCTGCCCACAGGTGCAGTGCAATCACCATTACGGCCTCTGCATCCAATACCTCGCCCACCTGTGAAGCTCGCTCCGTAGCGCGAGCTATCGGAAGACGCCGGTGCTACGGTGCGAACACAATGGCGCCGAGCAGTAAAGAATTGGTGTTGCGTCCTGGTATGGCCTTCACCGGCGTCAAGGTGTTCTCAGCCACGATGCATCGCGATCGCGAAGTGCTCGGCGAGAACGTCACGCGCTGGATCTCCGATCACCCGGAGTCCCAGGTCGTTTCGATCGTCATGGCGCAGTCGTCGGACGCATCGTTTCACTGCGTGACCTGCGCGCTGTTCTTCCGGAACTAGCCTCCTATCGGAGGTTGAGCATCGGCGGGCAATCGTCGAGCCCGTCGAACTGGCCCGTGTCGAACTGGTGCTCCCAGTACTTCCCGGTCCAGTGGTCGAAGTCTTTGCGCATGATCGACGAGCCTTGCTGACCCGTATTGCCGTGGTTCCGCTTGTAGGCGCCTTTGCCACGGTGATCTCTGCGGATCAGCTCGGCGAGCGGTGAGTAGTCGTTCTTCTGGTCGAGGTGATGAAGCTCGATCGGCTTCTTGTCGTTTCCGACCGGGGCGCCCCCGCGACGCTTCGGGCCGTAGTCGACCTTGTCCTTCGGGATCTTCGAGACCGTCCCGAACTGGATGAAGCGACGCAACAGGTGTTCGACGACGTCGGGGAGCTCGAAGTCGTCGATGTTCAGATACCGCTTCAACAGATCCTTGCCGACATCGAGAACCCAATCCTCGAGATAGTCGAAGCCAGCCTCGACGAGAGACTCCACCATCATCTCGACGATGATGTCGGCCATGATCTCGGCACCACCGACTCCGATCGCGAAGATGGCGAGCGGAGCACACCACTTCGGGAGAGTGTCGTCGTCGTCCATCAGTAGTGGTGGGCCAACGAACTCGGAGTCCGGCGTGTCCTTGGACTTGTGGATGCCGTGGCTACCGATGCTGCCGAGTGAACCGATCGATTGACCGATCGCGTCGCCGACCGTGGGCAGCGGCTCGACGGACATACCGGCCCACGGACCGGACTCGAGCGCCAAGTGCAGGCCGGTGTCGACCACGTCCCAGACATCGAAGGACACCGTCGAGGTGGTTCCGGTGCTCGCCGTGTCGTTCGCAGTGTTCTCACCCGCATTGCGCGTGTCGTGCGCCGGGGCCGGTGCCGACTGCTCGAGGGATGCGTTGATCGTCGGTGATGGATCCGTCGATGGCGCCGAGCTCGGAACGCTCACGGTCGTCGTCTGCGTCGTTTGATGCAGCACGGCCGTGTAGCCGCTCGGATCGGTGAAGACGAGCGGGTTGTTGCCAACGTAGCTGTACGAGTTCGATTGGCTCGCGAGCGGCGATCCGGAGATCAGGTCCGCTTGAAGGAACCGTCCGAGCTTCGGGTCGTACGTACGACCCTTCATGTCGACGAGGTCGAGCACGTCCTCGTGCTGTCCCGTATAGGACATCGGTACCGCCGAGGTCGCGGGCGTGTAGGACTGGCCCCACGCTGGATTGCGACGCTGACCGAACGCGTCGTAGCTGAGCCGCTGGATCACCACACCCGTCTTGTTCGTCAAGACATCGGGCGAGCCGAGATGATCGACGTGGACGAACGTCGTCGTATCCGCGAGCCCTGCATGGCGGGTGACAAGCGCGACGACGTGATCGTTGTTCGTGATCGAATAGAGATGATCGACGCCCGAAGCTTTCGTGGTGCGCTCGTACAAACCGGCGTAGATCGCCGTCTCGGTCCCGATCGTGCGGCGGATCCGCTTGCCATTGGCGTCGTAGTCGTACGTGACGCTGGCACCGGCAGTTGGCACGATCGAGCGGACTTGATCGTTCGCGGTGTATGTCAGCGTCGCGTCGGGGCGTTTGATCTGATTGCCGACGAGATCGTAGTCGTACGTCTTGCTCGCGATCGAGCGCACCGCATGCGGATGATCGGCCGCGTAAACGTAGCTGCCGACATCGGACTTCGACGCGATGTTCCCGTTCGCCGCATATGCGACGGAGAGTGCGCACGTCGGCGACGCGTCGAACTTCGCGCAGGTGAGCCGATCGAGCGGGTCGTACGTGAAGCTCTCGGTCTTGTGCTGCAGACCATCCGCACGACTCGCGAGATCGAGCCGATCGGTCCACACGTAGGTGAGATCTTGCAGCGTCGACGCTCCGAGCGTCGTCTTGATCGACGAGACGCGATTCTTGTCGAGGACGTAGCCGATCGCCGTCTTCGCGCCATTTCCGAGGAGCTCTTCGGTCGGATGTCCGTACGCGTCCTTTGCGGTGATCGTCCAGTAGTTCGCGTTCGTCGTCGCATCGGCCACGCGAACCAAGTGCCCCGCGCTGTCGTACTCGCGCTTCGCGACGACCGCCCCCGGGAGTCCCGGTGCGAGCGGATACGCGATCGTCGCGAGCCGCGCAGCCGTGTCGTACGTCCGCGTCGTCACGAACGATTCGCTGCCGATCGTCAGTGTGTCCGATGCGAGCTGCCCGACCGCCGTATACGAATAGCTCCGCTTACCGGCGGGCGCATCGAGCGCGGCGATGTGCCCGATGCCCGCACCAGGAGCCGTGTCCCACGTCCACGTGGCGAGGCCGTCATTGTCCGTACGCGTCAGCGGTCGACCGCCGGTGTCATACGTCCACTTCATCGTGCGGCCCATCGCATCGGTCGTTTCGACGAGATTGCCGAAGCCATCGAACGTGCGCGTCGTAGTTCCGCGATTCGGTTCCGTCGCGGACGTGATGCGCCCGAACCCGTCGTAGCTGTACCGCGAGACCTCTCCCGCCGACGAGGTCGACTTCGCGAGGCGCCCGAACGGACCGTATTCGAATGTCGAGGTTCCCGATGGATCCTTGATCGCGACGGTGCGGCCGCCCGGATCGGTCGTGATCGTCTTGACGATATTGCCGGGGGTGGTGACCGTCGTGACGAGCTTGTCGTAGCCGAACTTCATCGTGCCCCCAGCCCAGTACGTGTCCGACTTGAGAATGCGTCCCGTCGCATCTCGCAGATACGAATTCCAGAACGTGGTCAGCGGCAACGTCTCGTCGACGGGCATCGACTCTCGCCGAACTTCGTCCGTGAGTGTCTCGTACTCGGTGTAGTGCACGAGGCGCGGAACGATCAGGCAAGGGCCCGTGCAGTACGGATGCAGATTGTCGGTCCACTCGATGACCGGCCGATCGCGTTGATCGAACTGCACCGTCGTAGTCGGTGCGCCGGTGGCCATCGTCTTGACCTGCGTGGCCTTCCCACGGATCGGGTCGACGATCTGCGAGCGCAGGATCGTGGTCTGCGTTCCGTCCGGCCGGCGCTCCTGGGTCACGCGACCGAGACGATCAGTTGCCCATTGCGTGGCGAGACCATTCGGATCGATCTCCGTGCTCAGCGTCCCGAATCGGGCGTCGTATTGATAGAAGCGCTTGTGACCTAGACCGTCGATCATCGCCGTCGGGAACGTGCCCGTCGAATCGAAGGTCATGCAGGACTTGCGCGTAGTGCCGGTCGCGTCGGAGACAGCGGCCGTGTTTGGATTGCCTTTGTCATCGTACGTATAGGTGACCGTCACGCCCGCGCCACCATCGGCACTACTTCGCTGCGTGACGGGTCGACCTAAGGCGTCGTAGTCGACATCGAGAGTCTTGCATTGCGCGCCTCCGCCGGTGGTGCTGCAGCGCACGACATGCTTCGGCCGGCGGAGCAGCCAGTTGGATTGATCGTTCCAGTAGTCGCGTTCGATGGTCGTGGTCTCGTCGACACCCTCGACCCAAGAGACGCTGTTTCTCGGGTTGCCGAGCTCGTCGTACGTCGTCGAGGTCCGGGCATCCGAAACGATCACACCGTCCTGCAACGTCTGCTCTCGCGTCGCCGTCGGCGCGACAAAGTACTGCAGACCAGTGCTCGTGTTGATTACTTCCATCTCACGCGTGATGTCGATCCGGAACGAATCGATCCGGTTCGGGTTCGGGTCGGTCGCTTTCGCGCGCACCGTGGTGACGACCGATGCCGCGCGTTCCGCTAACGGGTAGTCGCCGAAGATCGCCGCCGGTGTACGATTCTCGAACGTCGTTGTCTTTGTCGCCTTGTTCGCGTCGTCGAGCAGGATCTGCGTACCGAAGCCGAGCCAACCCCAGCCGCGGAGATGCACCCGACCGTCGCGATAGTGCAGATCGAAGACGTGCTTCACGTCGGCACCATTGTTCGTCTCGTACTTCGCGACCACGCGACGTGCGCCGACCGCGCAGCGGCGCGGGTACTCGCAGGTGTTCGTCTTGTCGGAGCGCGACAGATACAGATACTTCTCTGGCGCTGATGCGCCACCGTCGGTGATGAACCGATCGACCAAGTGTCCATACGAAATGGACACGTCGGGAACGAACTTGGCATCCCCCGGAGCCCTTGCATTGGATCCGGTGGTGATGGTCGCGAGCATGTCCTCTTCGAACGCCTTGCTCTTGAAGGCATGCAGTTTGCCGCCCGTGAACAACAACACGTCGTGTGCACCGTTGCCGTCGACGTCGGCGACGCGAGGCGCGAGCGGATGGGAGAGCGTGGGTTCCTGGTCGATCTGAAACTCGAGGTCGGTCGGAAATCCCGGGCTCCACACTTCCAGCGGAGCCCCTGCGATCGCCTGCCCGTCATTGCGAGCGTGAAGAACCTTCCATTGAACGAAACTGCCGCTCGTCTTGATCGGAACGATCACGTCCTGACGGCCGTCACCATCGACATCGGTCGGTGCGGCGAGGTTCAGCGACACGTCGACCACCATCTGCGACGACGGCAATGCGTTGGTCGCCGGCCCGAAGGTGCCACCTTGATTGATCCTGACGTCGAAGTTCGTGTTTGGCACGGCAGGCGTCGACAGCGCGTCGAGCAAGCCGTCTCCGTTGATGTCGGCAAACGCGAGCTGCCCCGTGGGCGCCGGCAGCTTCGGATCGGTTACCTCGAAGCTCGACCACGTCCCATGACGCCCGATCGCGAACAGCTTGCTGCCGTACTGCGTCGGATTCGTGCCGTCGGCGAACAACACTTCGCGAACGAGCAAGTCCATGCGGCCATCGTGATCCACATCGAGTGGAATCACCGGTGTGTCACATGGATAGCCGCGCAGCGTGAATGCGTGCGAGTTGAACTCGCTGTTTTCGATCACCAGCGCGAAGGGATCGAAGCCGGCCGCGTACACCGGCGGCCCTCTCCACGTGTTGACGGTCCACGTCCACTGGCTGTTACCCGCGCTCTTGCACTGCACGAGATCCGAGACCCCGTCACCGTCGAAGTCCGCGAGATGCACGGAGCCGTCGATACCGACCAAGCCCTTCGGGATCGTCGACGCGAACGGCCGCGCGATGCCCGTATCGAAGCGCGTGAACGAGGTCGATCCGAACGCCGAGAGCAGCACCTGCCAGTTGGCAAATTGGCCGTCGACGTCGTGGAGCAAGATGTCGAGGAGGCCGTCACCGTTGTAGTCGATCGCTGTTCCGCGGTCGAGAATCACCGAGTCTGCCGACACAGCTGTTATCTGCCGCATCGGCTCCGTCAACGCGACGACCGGCGCGGCGAACTTTCCGTCGCCGATATTGCGGGCAATGCTCCACACCGTCGTCGCCGATGGCGTGGGCGTCGTGTCGGCGGTGACGAGATCGTCGAGCCCATCGCCGGTGACATCCATCGCCATCACGGTCGCCTGTGCTGCGACCGGTGGCGGGATCACGCCTTGCGTGTCGGTCCACGAGAGCTCGTTTCTCCCGAGCGGTGTGCTGTCGTACGTGAACGTCGTCGGAGGCTGGCAAGCATTGCTCGCATCGCATTGCTTGACCGACACGAGATTCGTCCGACGCGTTCGCTTTCCGGCGTCGTAGCCGAACACGTACTTGCGCGCGGTCAGCTCGCCGCCGAGCGTTCCCATCGCGATGTGTCGCAACTGCAACGAGCGCGTCATTCGCATCCCGTGGTTCCAACTCTCGCGAACGTCCTCCGGTGCCTTCGAATCGTACGCGAACTGGATCTGGGCCTCGCCGTACGTGGCCGACGCAGGGACGACCTCGGTCGTATACCCGAGCGTCTGATCCTTGATGTTCGTGTAGTCGATGTCGACCCCGAGCGGGGTCGTGTCCGTCGAGATCTTGTCGAGGAGCCAGCCCGTGTTGACGAGCTTGTCCGAATACGCGAGCACGCGGCCGTGATCGGTTCCGCCGTACGTGTAGTGGACGCCGCTCGGAGCTCGGAGCGTGAACGACTCGATCTCCTTGTCGGCGTTGCGATTCGCTCGAATGCGGACGAACGTGTCCGGATACGTCCGGTAGGTATCGACGCCGACGTTCTCGAGGCGTTTGCCGTCGAGGCAGAAGTTGTCGGTGTCGTCGTATTGCACGGCACGAACTTCGAGATCGCGCGCGAAGGTTCGCGGGCAACGCGAGATCACCGACAGGCCCGCCAGCGAGAAGCCGGTTCCCAAGAAGCTGTCGCCACCACTCGCTCGATACTCGAGCGAGAGTGGAAACGGCAGCACCGTGGGAGTCGGTGGCAGCGCGAGGGGAATCGAGTAGGCGGCGTCGCCCGACGGCGTCACATCGAACGCACCGGGCAGCGCCCCGAGAGCGGGAGTCGCCGCGTCGGGAAGCTTGGTCGGGAACGAGACGGCGCCGACCGGGCACGCCTCGTTCTCGCCCTTGGCTATCGTGACGGTTTCGGGTGGGCTGGTTGCATCGTCGGCACAAGCCGCGAGCATGAGGAGTGCGAAGGCACGACGAACATTCGGCATCGAACGGGTAGAGCCCGATGCAGCCACCGCGTTTCACATCAACGTGGGGTGATGAACCCGATCGAGTTGACCGAGATCGCCTCCCGTACGCGATGGCCACGCGGTCACGATCTAACCTAGTGGAGTCCATCGACGCGGACGAGATCCCCGATGACCCACGGATAGTTCACGGGATCGCCGTCCCATCGCGGCTCGTTCGTGTCCGCGGAAATGTCGAGCTCGCGGTGCCTGTCGACCAGTGCCTGCATTCCGAGCCGTCGCGGTGCTGGGCGCGGAGGCGCATCCGTGACCAATCGATCGCAATGATCGAAGAACCGCGGCTGCTGGCGCTCGTCGAGCTCGACGCGATAGCCGTACTCGTGGACAAAGCGGTGGTGGTGGCTGCACAGGCCGACCAGGTTTCCGAGCGAGGTCTCGCCACCATTGGCCCAGTGATGGATATGGTGACCCTCGACGAAGATGCGGTTGCAGCAGCCCGGGAAGCGGCACGTCGTGTCTCGTTTCAACAGCGCACGCTTCATCGACGCGGGGATCGAGCGCGTCTTCCGACCGACGGACAGCGTCGTGCCGGCCTGATCCTCGACCATGTGGACGACGCCGCAGTCGCACGCGAGGCGACGGGCCGTTTCCGCGGAAACGCAGGTGCCATCGCTCGTGACCGCGAACGGATCGGGGCGCGCTCAACGGATTCGCCAGCGTCTCGGCGGCAACGGTGACGACCAGCTCCGTCGGGACGGCGTGCACGCGATCGCCGCGCAACGTGTCGCGAGCGAGCGAGACCAAGGCATCGGCGCGATCGAATCGAGCCTCTCGCTCACGCTTCGGAATAGTGCCCATCGATGGAGCATCGAGCGCCATCGCGACGGCGGCGCCATCGCGTGTTGTTGCGGTCTCCGCGCCGCTGGTTGTCTCGGCCCGAGGATGCTCGCTCGTGCGAGCGCGAGCGACGGCCTCGAGCGCTGCCCAGATCATCGCCGCTTCTTCAAAATAAAAGACGCCATCGATCTTCACCATTCCGTCGCCGAGATCGAAACGACGAAGATAGCGACGATCGCGGTCGTAGCCCTCGTCGGGTTCCTTCGAGGCGCGAACGACGGCCGCGTACTTGCAACAGATGCGCTCGAGCTGCGAGCCGGTCGCGTGCTGCGCGTCGGTCAGGAGCAGTGCCTCGTTCGCCGTGGTCGCGACACGCGTGATCGCGCGGACCTTCACGTACGAGATGGAGCCACGCCGAAGAGCGTCATCGATCAACGGCAGCTCGGCGAGCCTGCGAGCGACGCGAAGGTGCTCGCGCGCGGTGCCGATGTTCCAGCCGACTCGCCACGAGAGCCAATCGGCGCACGAGCGAGCGCCTTGCTTGTACCAACCGTTCGCGGCGTCGAACTCGCGCAGGTCGGTGAGCAGCGTGTGGGTGGCGGCGTCGAGGTGGGCGGCGTGCGTTGCGATGCGCTCGCCCAGATCATCGAGATCGACGGACATGATCATTGACTATCATCCGACTCTGACACTCACGATCTCGCAATGACGATCTCGTTGTTGCGTTCCGCGAGAAGAACGCGACGAACCACGGACGAGAACGCTCCAGCCGCACCCTCGCGCAGACGCTCCGTTTGGGAGATTTGAATCTTTCAAACCAGCCGGAAGCGTTCCCTCACGAATGGGCCACGTTCTCGATCGACGTTGGTGGCGACGAATCGAGAGAGGAGCACCGGCACCTAGTGTGCGCGGCGTTCCACTGACCACGAATTGTGCGTGCACGCCTTCGATCACGGCGCTGTTCGATCTCAATACGATTGGACTCCTCGACTTCGAGTCGTGCGCACCTCGCGTGTATCCTCGGCACATGTCGCGAGCAGCGTTCGTGCTGGCGGTGGTGATCGGGGCGTGTGGTCCAGGGCTCAAGCCTCCCGACGCACGCGAAGCGGCGAAGGCCTCGGCCAACGACCTGTCGGGCGAGCCGGCCACGATCGCCACGTTGCTGCATGACTCCGTCACGCTGGGCAACCTGCTGTTCGACGACGCCGCGTGCGCCTCTGCGTTTCCTCCGGGAGAAGTCCACGCGGACAAGCTCGCGGAGCTCGCGCGCTGTCTGTCGACGCTCCGGCTTCATCCGAATGGGCGAGAGGATGCCCTCGGCGATGTCGCCGTCCTCAGCTATGGCCCGGGCTTCGAGGTCGAGGCGCGGATCATTCGCATGCGGGACCGATCGCAGCTGACGTGGATCGGGTTCGCGTCGCAGCACCCCGGGACACCGAACGCTCCCACGCTGGACACGGCCGCGTTCGAAGCGCTGCGAACGGGCGGGCAACGCGTGCCGGTGTTCGATGCGGCGACGACGGCTAGCTTCGCGCGCGAGCTGTCGCCGGGCGATGAGGCCGCCGTGATGTGGCTGAAGGTCTGCCTCGACGAGAGCGGCGCCGTGACCGACGTCCATCCATACACGCCTCCCTCGTACGTGATGATGGATGCGTTCGTGACAGCCGCGCGCACGTGGACATTTCGGCCGTTCCTCCACGCGGGACAGCCGGTCCCGGTGTGCTCGATGGTGCAGATGTCGTATCCGGCGGACAAGGCACCGCCGATCGAGGAGCTCCCGTTGCCGCCGCCGAAATCGAAGTTCGTGCGACCGCCGCTATCACTCGCGCAGCGAGCCTTCGTGACGCTGATGGAAGGCAAGCGGATCGCTGGGCGGCGCACCATTGTTCCCGACGATGCGACCAAGCCGGAGATCGCGAAGTATCGCGGTCAGGAGATCAAAGGATCGTTCCGCGTGTGTCTCGATGTGGAGGGACGCGTCGAGTCCGTGCTGCCGATGCGCTCGACGGGCTTCCCGGCCTACGATCGCGATCTGCTGACCGGGATCGCGACGTGGCGGTACTCCCCGTACTCGATCAATGGAGAGGCAGTGCCCGTGTGCACCGCGGTCACCTTCATCTACTTGCAGCGCTGACTCTACTTGGGGTGATCAACGGGGTTCGAACCCGCGACATCCAGGACCACAACCTGGCGCTCTACCAACTGAGCTATGACCACCGTGACGAGCGGGTTTTCTACCCGAACCGCCGCGGGACCGCAACGGTGTAAGCGCTGGACGTCCCACGACGTTTCCAAGTCGTGAGGTCGCTTGCCTTTGCGCTCGTCTCGCTGGCCCTCGTGGGACGGAGCGCGCTGGCGCAGAAGGCGGCCGAGGCCGTCTCCGACGACAGGCCACGGGCCGCGGTCGAGCCGCGCCATCGGCATCCGCCCGCGGGCCTGGGCGGAAGCGCCGTGTTCGGCTGGGCCGACGAGGGCTGGGTCGCGCGGCTCGAGTACGAGCTGCTTCCCGTGATGGCGCCGCACATGACGTTCGGTCCCGTGGTCGGCTTCCTCGCGGGGTTCGAGTGTTGGGGCGATGGCGACGACAAGGGCTTCTCGATGCCGGTGGTGTGGGCCGGTGGCGTCAAGGTGAAGGCGATGCGCGCGATCCTCGGCGTTGGCATTCACGCGATCACGATCGACAAGGTCGCTGACGATTGGGGCGGCGGCGCGTGGGGACCGATCGCGATGGCGAGCGTGGGCCTCGATATCTGGGGCGTGCGCATCGGCATCGATGCGCGTGCGACGCGGCACCTGAACTTGGGCGCGCCGGACTTCAACCAGCTGCAGCTGGGGATCAGCGTCGGCTACACGTGGAGCACGGTGAAGCCGGGAACGGCGCCGTATTACTGAGCCGACGGAGCCGACGGAGCCGGCTGCGCGCGGCGTGCGGCCATGATCTTCACGAACGACTTCGAGCGAATCTCGTCGAGAGAGAGGCCGGTCGCGAGCGCTTCTTGCTCGGTGACGGCGCCGCACGCGATGCCGCGCAGGAAGTAGTTGAGGAGGCCCTGGCCGGTCGCCGCGTCGTCGAACACGTCGCCGACGAGCGTTGCCTGGGCGGCCTTGCCGACGAAGTTCGAGAGGCGCTCGCTCGCGGATGCGAAGCCATCGAGGAAGAACGCGTAGACCGCGCCGTAGCGCGTGGGCAGCTGGCCCGGGTGGAGATCCCAGCCCTGGTAGAAGCCGTTGACGAGCGAGTGGCGAACGTCGTCGGCGTGGAGGCGCCAGGCGGCGTAGACCGCGGCCTTGTTCTCGCGCTTCTGATCTTCGGTCAGGAGCGGTGCTTCCTTCGATCCCTTGTGCGGAGCGATCGGCATGATGTTCGTCGCGCCGTCGGAGAGCATGACGCCGGTGCCCGCGAACGTCACCTTCATCACGTGCTTCGCGAAGTCGCACGCCGGGTGGCGCATGCGCTGATGCGCGGCGGTGATGTCGCAGTTCGCGGTGTAGTCATACGTTCCGAAGTGCGCGCCCGTGAGGCGACCGCGCGCGGCGTCGTGGAGGCGCGGCAGGATCGAGCGGCCCTTCGGATCGAAGATCGATTGCGTGGTCTCGACCATGAACTCGACCTTGAGCGATCCGCCCGGCAGCTCGAGGCGTTCCTCGAGGAGCTCGAACGTGTCGACGAGCGCGGTGACGTCCATACGCGAGAGGATCTTCGGCAGCGTGACGACGAAGTTCTGCGGCAGCTGACCGCCGCTCTTGTCGAGAAGCTCGGTGAGGAAGATGTCGAGCGTGCGCAGCGAGCGCGCCGCGAGATCGCGGGTCAGCGGCTTGATGCGAATGCCGAGGAACGGCGGCAGCGAACCGGCGGCCATGCCGGCGGCGACCTGGATGCCCGCGGCGGCGGCGTGACCGTCTTCTTCGGCGTCGGGGCGATTGCCGTAGCCGTCCTCGAAGTCGATGCGGAAGTCCTCGACGGCTTCGCGGCGCAGCTTCTCGCGCACGCGCTCGTAGACCTTCGGCGCGAGATCGCCGCGGATGCCGATCGCTTCGGAGAACGACGCCGCGTCGGGGGCGTACGTGTCGAGCGCGCGCAGCGAGAGCTCGCCGAGCTTCTTCGCGGTGTCGGCCGTGAACAGATGCGCGCCGCCGTACACGGTGTGCACGGGTTGGCGCGCGCCGGAGTCGCCCGGATAGCGCTCGAAGACCTTGTTCTGCGCGCGCTGCACGCGCTCCAGAACTTTCGCCAGCTTCTTCTCGGAGAGGGAGGTACGCGCCGTGGTCATGCGCGCGTTTGTATCACTCGCACGCGCAGATCGATCCGCCGCCTCGTCCGAATTCCGGCCGCGTTTGTCGACGAGGACGAGTCATGTCGCGTGGTTCCGCGCGGCACGGATACTGCTCGTCCCACGCTGCACACCCTTGTAGACTGGAGCAGCGCCATGCAGAACGACGACATCACCGTTCGTGTACTGATCGAGATTCGAGACCAGATCACCCAGACCAACGAACGACTCGATCAGACCCGGGTCGAGCTCAGTGCGCGCATCGATCAGACCAACCAGCGGATCGACCACCTCGGTGCACGGATCGATCAGACGAACCAGCGGCTCGTCGAGACCGAGGTGCGCCTCGCGACGGCCATCACCGATATGGCCGGCACGTTGAACGACGTGAAGGTGCTGCTGACCGATCGGCGCGATCTCGACGCTCGCGTGACGACCTGCGAGCGCGACATTCAAGAGCTGAAGCAGCGCGTCGGTTAGTACGCGATCAGCTCCCAGCCGAGGAGCTTGCCCTGGTCCTGCGCTTCTTTGTCCTCGATCGCGAGGGTCCACTTACCCTTCATCGCGATGCCCGTGTCGGGGAGCGTGAACGTCTTGTCGAGGTTGTCCGCGCTGCCGCCGACGCGCTCCGAGAGCAGCCACGTCTTCGTGCCGTGGGTCAGCGAGATGACGAGATCGCCGACGTAGCTGTGCTCGAGCGAGACGTGCACTTCGACCTTCTCCGCGGTGCTCGCCTGCGCGATCGTGACCGGCGACGAAGCGACGGTGTTGTCGAGGATATTCACCGGCGTGGTGACCTCCACTACGCGCGGCTGCGAATCGGCGATCAGCTTCTCGAGCAACTTGCGATAGAGCGCCTGCACGTCACCATCGCCGCGTTTGCTCGCGAGGAACATCGCGAACTCGTTGAGCGGCCACTCGAGCGTGTTCAGCACGGCTCGCGTGCGCGCGGCGATCTGAGCGTCGAGGAACTTCTGCGCCGCGGCGGCCGGGTCTCCCGTGAGCACGCCGACCACGAGCTTCATGAACTGCTCGCGCTGCTTCTCGACGAGCGTGGCGACGCTCTCCTCGAGCCGGCGCAGCGTGAGCAGCGATTGATCGAGCGTGGTCGCGAGCTCGACCGCGGCATCGCGGAGCTCGAGGAGCAAGCGAACCTCTTCGGCGACGGCGGCTTGCACGTCGGACATCGCTCCCGCGCGCCAGTACGCCTCCGCGGTCGCGGGATCGCTCGCGAGCTCGGCCGGCGGCGTGTGCGGCGCGGTGCCGTTCAGCATCGCGAGCACGCGCTGCTTGCCGGCGCGCAGCGGCGTGACCTTCGCGCGGATCGCGTCGCGCTTCTGGCCGTACGCGCCGATCTCGTTGCGGATGCGCGTCTGCTCCGCTTGTGCGCTCGCGAGCTGCTGGCGGAACGAGCGCAGCGCGGAGTCATTCGACAACGCGGTCGCGAGGAAGCACGCGGGGCTCGGGAAGAACGCGCAGACGATCAGGTTGTTGTTGAAGTTGCGACGGATGTCTTCTTCGCGGGCGGCGATCTGCGCGACGAGCCGATCTGCTTCGGCTTGCTTCGCGGCGTGGCTCGCTTCGAGCTGAGCGATCTCGGTCTCGAGCTGGGCGACCGTCGACTCGGCGCTCGTGATCGCTTGATCGAACGCGGTCTCGATGCGCGCGCGGTCGGCGCTCGAGAGAACACCGTCGGCCTTGCCGAGATCGTCGATGCCGAAGCCCGGTTCGTCGCTATCGAGCTTGGAGCTGTCGCTTACGGTTTCGACACACGCAGACGCGAGGAGGGTGGAGGCGAGGAGATACGCGAGGCGCATATGCGCGCCGCCCGGTGCAAAGCCCTTGCCCGCACGATCCGCGCGCAGGTTCGAGGACTTGCTCGGACAAGTGGCCAGTGCAGTGGCCACTCGCGGTGGATGCGAGCGACGGTTCGGGTAGCCGATCGCTAGACTCTGCCGGCCACCGCGTGATCACTCGTGATCAGCTGCCGCGATACGTGGAGTAGCCGAACGGCGAGAGCAAGAGCGGCACGTGGTAGTGCGCATTGCCGTCGTCGACGACGAACTGGATCTCGACGAGCGGGAAGAAACCCTTCGTCCCGTGCGACTCGAAGTACGGCGCGATCACGAATCGGATGCGATACGTCGCGGGCTGTACTGGTCCTTGCGGCGTCAGCGTGCGAAGTCGTCCATCGCTGTCGGTGATGCCCGCACCGACGAGGTGCCACGCTGCGCCGTCCTGGCGCTCGAGCTCGATCGCGATGTTCTTGCCGGGGATGCCGAGAGCGGTGTCGAGGACATGCGTGGTGATCATGCGAGCTCCGTCAGTAGCTTCGCGAGGCGAAGGCGGGTGATCTTCATCTGCTCCTCGGCGGCGCAGCGCAGCTCGCTGGCCGCATCGTTCGCGAGTCGTGCGCGGCAATCGGCGAGCATCGCGTCGGCCGACTTGCCCGTCGCGCACACGATGTAGAGGAAGCCGTGCTTCTGATCGTACGCGCGCTGTGCGTCGGCGAGCTCCGTCATCGTGCGCGCGGTCGCGGCCGCGGTGCCGCCCTGCTCGCCCGCGGACCACGCGGTGTCGCCGCTCGCAGGTGCCTTCTTCTCGCCGATGCGCGGATGCGCGCTGAACGCCTCGCGATGCGCGGCGTCGTCGAGCGACCACCACACGCGCTCCGCCGCGCGCAGCATCGCGGCGACACCCTCGAATGGACGCAGCGCGGTCATCGCGTCGGCGAACGCGGACGATCCGCAGCAGCGCTGGAACGCCGCGTGCGCGTCGGAGGCCGCGAGCGTGTTCAACACGGCGAGCGATGCGGGCTCGTGCGGCACGAGGTTGCCCCACGCGCGCAGTCGCGCGACGCCGCCGCACGGATACACCGAGAGGCGCAGGTGCGTGATCGGACCGATGCGGCGCAGATCCTCGTCGAAGAAGTGGCGCGTGTGTGCCTGCAGCGGCGACGCGAGCAGCTGTCGCCATCCGGTCAGCGCATCGGCCGCGGCGCCCGGTGCGTGCACGCCCTCGACGGTGCACAGCGCCGGTGCGTTGCCCTTGAAGTGCGAGGTGTCGATCAACAGCCGCTCGATCGTGCCCGCCGCGGCGAGGCGAATGATCGCCCAGTCGTTGCCCGGGCCACGGCGGCGGCGTGTCTCCCAGCCATCGGCCATCGACAGCGACTCGCCGGGCTTGATGAGGTTATTGCGCGAGCCGAAGAACATGTCGCTGCACGTCTCGACGACGGCGCCGTTCTCGAGCGCTGCGAGATCCACCGGACCGCCGAGCGCGCGCAGCTTGCTCCACACCGGGACGGCTTCGCCGTGCACGCGCAGGCGCGCGACGCCGCCATCGGGATAGATCTGCAAGCGCAGGTGCGTGAACCGCGACGCATCCGCGATCGCGAAGTAGTTCTTCGTGTTCCCCGCGAGGTTCGAGCGCGGAAGGATCTCGGTCCACGTCGCCGTGTCGAGCGCGCGCTGATCGAGCGCGTCATCGACCGACGTCGCGAAGACCGCCGCAGACGCCGGGTAGTTCCCGCGAAACCACGCGGTGTCGACGACGAGTCCTCGGATCACGCCGGGCAGTCCGAGGCGGATCACGCACCAGTCGTGGATGTCACTCTCGGGTCCGGGCGCGACACCGTCGGCGGGGCGAAACCGCCGCGTCTCCCAGCCGTCCATCCACTTGCCGCGATCCGTGTAGAGGTGATCCTTCCACACGGCCTCGTCGGGCTTGAGGAGGTTCTCTTTCTCGGCGAAGAACTCGTCGTTGCAGGCGAGCGCGGCACCGCCGACGGTCGCACTCGCGAGGTCGGGCAGATCGGTGAACGCGGGGGCGTCAGGCGTGGTCATAGCAATGCTCCGTGCTCCGGCACGAGGACACGACCGTCCTCGGCAATCTTCTCTCCGCGCAGATACGTCGCGCGCACGGCACCGCGCAGATGCTCGCCCGCATACGGCGTCACCTTGTGGCGATGCTCGACGCGCTCGGGCGTCACCGTCGTGATGCCCGCGTCGTCGAAGATCACGAGATCGGCGTGCGCGCCGGGAACGATCGCGCCCTTCTTGCCGGCGAGGCCCGCGAGTCGCGCCGGCCCTTCGCACATCCAGCGGACCACATCCACCAGCGTGTGCCCGCGCCGCGCGGCCTCCATCCACACCACCGACAGCGCGAGCTGCAGTCCCGACACGCCGCCCCACGCCGCCATGTAGTCGCCCTGCTCCATCGCCTTCAGGTTCGGCGAGCACGGCGAGTGATCGCTCGCGACCAAGTCCAGCACGCCCTCGGCGAGCGCGCCCCACAGCGCTTCGCGATTGTCTTCGTCGCGGATCGGCGGCGCGCACTTGAACGGCGTGGCACCGTCGGGAATCGTCTCCGCGGTGAAGTGCAGGTAGTGCGGGCACGTCTCCGCGGTGAGCGGCAGTCCCTCGGCGCGCGCCGAGCGCAGCTGACCGATCGCACTCGCCGCGGAGTGATGCACGATGTGCGTGCGCGCGTGCGTCTCGCGGCACAACCCGGTCACGAGCGCGATCGCCTGCTCCTCGGCGGCGCCCGGTCGCGAGGCGAGATACGTGGCGTACTTCGTCGGATCCGCGTGCGCGGCGACGAGCGCTGCGGTCGCTGCATCGATCGGTCCCGCGACCTCCGCGTGGACGAGCAGTGGTGCACCGAGCCCCGCGAGGATCTGCATCGCCGGACGGAGGTGACGCTCGTCGACCCAGCCGAACTCTTCGACGCCGGAGTCGACCAAGAAGCACTTGAAGCCGCGCACGCCGTCGGCGACGAGGCCCGCGAGCTCGCCCGCGTTTCCCGGCACGACGCCGCCCCAGAACCCGACGTCGACGTTGCATTGGCCCTTCGCCGCCGCGCGCTTCGCGGCGAACGCTTCGCGCGTCGTCGTCGGGGGGATCGAGTTGAGCGGCATGTCGACGAGCGTGGTGATGCCGCCGATCGCGGCCGCGCGCGTCGCCGTCGCGAAGCCTTCCCACTCGGTGCGGCCCGGTTCGTTCAGGTGCACGTGCGTGTCGACGATGCCCGGCATCACCGCGAGGTCGCCGACGTCGTCGACCTGCCCGCCCGCGACGTCGTCGTGCCCGCCGATCCGATCGATCACGCCATCGCGAATGTGGATCGTCGCGGGCGTGATCGCGCCTCCGGTGACGACGCGCGTGGAGCGAACGATGCGAGTGGACATCGCGCGCAGTATCAGCGCTTCATGCGTCGGCGTTCAACTAGGGGAGCACGGCTTGGCCGTCGCACTCGCAGATGTAGCGATGCGCCTGCGGGCAGTCCACGTCGTCGATGCCGCCCGAGCGCATCAGCGCGCAGTTCTCGCTGTTGCCACCGTCGGGTCGATTGGACGCCCACGCGTTCTGATAGTTGAGGACCGGGACCTCGGCCGTGAGCACGTGCCACGTGCCTTCCGTCGGGCGATCGACCCACCCGATCCATGCGTCGAGCTGCGTTGCACGCTGGTAGGCAACCTCGGTGTCGTTCGACAGCGTGATCACGTGCGTCGCGCCGGCGACATCGTTCTCGCAATCCGTGCGCGCGTTCGTCCACGTCGCGGTCGTCGTGACGAAGCGATACAGGCCGCCCGTCGTAGCTTCCTTCGTGTAGCCGGCGGCCAAACACGCGGCGCGCGTGGCAGCGAACGGATCCGCATCGATCGTCATGCCATCGATCGGAGCCGCGTCGGTGTCCATGCCACCGTCCGGACCTGCCGTGGAGGGCAGGACACAATACTTCGCGGGCGAGCAGACACGCTCGGGATCGCAGTCCGTGTCCTCTTCGCAGGCATAGTGCTTCGAAGGGGTCGGAAACTCACAGGCCGCGAGCGGGCCGAGCGCGGCGAGTGCCGCCACGAGCCCGAGCAAACGCGTCTCGACCTGCATCGACATGGAGGTTGATGCAGGCAGCATACCTCGGCCCGTTTGTATGATCACGAGCGGTTACACGAGCATGCTCCGGGGTCAGGAGGCTGCAATTGGTGGGGTCTCCCCTACGTTTGCAACCTCACAACGGCATGTAACCCGTCAGCGCCGCCGCGGCGAAGGTGATCGCCAGCATCAACATCAATAGCAGGAACGGGAGTGCCGACTTCGTGGGGGCGTTCGGACGCACGAGCGCGGTCCCGGTCGGCGGTGCCCATCCGTCGAGGACGTTGTCGCGCGCGGTGTCGAGCCGCTCGAGCAGCGACCGCGAGCGGCCGTTGCGGCTGCTCGAATCGGACGTCGCGGGCGTCTTCTTCTGCTTGCCGCCGGGCGACTCCGCGCTCGTCGGATCGGCCGCGCGCGGAGCCGCGGCGCGGACCACGACGTTGGCGTTCGCGCGCGTGAACGTGACGCCCTTCGATCCGGGATACGACGCTTCGGAGTCGGCGAGCAGCGCGGCTTGCGCGACGCGGCGCATCGGCAGGGTCTCGGGAGCCTCTTCGAGTACCTCGAGATCGTCGGCGGAGATCGACATCGTGTTCTGCATCCCCGAGAACGAGCCCGACGTGTCGAGCCGATCGACGATCTTGCCGACGAACGAATCGCGCCACGGCTCGCGCGTGAACGCCCACTCGATCCACGTGCGCAGCTCTTTGCCGGTCACCGGGTTGCCGAGCTGACGCGCGACGTTCGACAGCGCGGTGCGCATCGCGGACGCGTTCTGCCAGCGCTTCGCGGGATCGCGTTGCAGCGCGAGCATGACGATGTCGTCGAGCTCGTGCGGGATCTTCGGGTCGTGATGAGATGGCGGATGGATCGCGAGGTCGCGCACCTTCACGACCACGCTGCCCTGCGTCTCTCCATCGAACAGCCGCCGCCCCGTGAGCATCTCGTGCGCGATCACGCCGACCGCGAACAGGTCCGCGCGGTGATCGAGCCGGCCGTGCGTGTACTCCGGCGCGACGTAGCTGACCTTGCCCTTGATGTAGCCGGCCTGCGTCTGCACGCGCGAGTGCTTCGCCTTCGCGATGCCGAAATCGATCAGCTTGACCACGCCGTTCGTCGACAGGATCACGTTCGCGGGCGTGACATCGCGATGGACGAGCCCGAGCGGGCGGCCCTTCTCGTCGCGCAGCTCGTGCGCGTGCGCGAGTGCATCGCAGAGCTGCGTGAGGATCTCGACGACGATCCGGATCGGCATCGCACCCGCGGCCGTGCGCGACTGGATCATCACCGCGCGTAGCGTCGGGCCGGGCACGTACTCCATCGCGATGAAGTACTGGCCGTCGATCTTTCCGTGCTCGTAGCTGCGCGCGATGTTCGGGTGATCGAGCAGCTTCGCGAGCCGCGCTTCCTGCAAGAAGCCCTCGACGAACTGCGAGTCCTCCGAGAGCTCCGTAAACAATCGCTTGAGCGCGATCGGCGCGCGTTGCCCGTTGCGCTCCCATCCGTCGCGTTCGGCGCGATGCACGCTCGCCATGCCGCCCTCGCCGAGCGACTCGTGCACCGTGTACGGACCGAAGCGCTCGTCTTCTTCGAGGATCGCCTGCAGCGTCGAGCTGCCATTCGCGATGCGCGCCGGCGGTACGAACGGCGCGGGAGCGGGCACCGATCGATCATTCGGATCGATCCGGTTGGCTCGCAAGCGGGCAATCGCGGGCATGCCGCTACGGTCCCACAGCGGCCGCTGACTCGATCCTCGACGATTCTAACAATCGCCGTGTGCGGAACCCGAACAGGCCGCGAGGCTCATTCGAGGAGAGCTCCGTCGCGAATCCAGCGACCTAGCTCACCTCTTTCTTGCGCGGTCATGCCGGTCTTGTTGTTGAACGGCATGCTCTGTTGTTCGACGGCGCGAACGCGGATCCGCTCTGCCATCATCTTGATCTGCGGCGGCGTGTCGAGCACGACACCGGCGGGTGCGGTCTGGAACATGTCGTCCATCGGCTTCGCGGAATGGCACGGCGCACAGCGCACGGCGATGATCTCGTGTGCGCGCTTGAACGAGACCGGCATCGCCGCATCCGCGACGCCCGGCGGATGGATGCGCGTGACCACCATGAACGCCGCGATCGTGAACGCGCCCGCGCCGACCGCCGGACCGAGCCACAGAGACTTCGCGAGCTGCTTGCCCGCACCGAGGTAGCGCACGTTCATGAAGTGACGAACGCCCGCGCCGCCGATCATCACGAGGATCAGGATCAGCCAGTTCAGCGGATGCGCCGTCGCCGCCGGCACGTGGTTCGAGACCATGATGAACAGCAGCGGGAACGTCAGGTAGTTGTTGTGGATGCTGCGCTGCTTCGCGCGGATCGACAGCGTCGCGTCCTGCTCGCGGCCTTCGTTCGTCGCGTTCACGAGCTCGCGCTGCGACGGCACGATCACCATCCACACGTTGCCCGTCATGATCGTTCCGATCATCACGCCGACCTGCATGTACGCGCCGCGCCCGCTGAACAGCTGGCCGAACGCGAAGATCGCGCCGAACAGCATCAGCACGGTCAGCACGGTGGCGACACCCGGCGCCCTGGTCCCGAGGTAGCGCCACAGCATGTCGTAGAGCAGCCAGGCGACGAACACCGCGCTGATCGACAGCGTGAGCGCCACGCCGCGCGAGATATCGTGCAGCGTCGGATCGACCAGGTAGGCCGTGTTGTTCAGGTAGTAGACGATGATGAACAGCGAGATGCCGGTCGCCCACGTCGTGAAGTTCTGCCACTTGAACCAGTGCAGCGTGCTCGGCATCTCGCCGGGGGCGAGCAGCTTCTTCTCGGCCTCGTAGAACGCGCCCGAGTGCAGCATCCAGATCTTGCCCTGGGACAGCCGGCCGAGCTCCGCACTCTTCTCGAGGTTGCGGTCGAGCCAGTTGAACAACATCGAGTTGCCCACCCACATGATCCCGGCGATCAAGTGCGCCCATCGGAAGATGACGTCGAGCAGCTCCGTGACGTGCAAGGCACCCGACTATACGGCTACTGTCCGCACATGCGCACCCTCACGACCGTTTCGGCATTGGTGTTCTTCGTCGCATGTGGTCCCGAGAAAGAGGACTACACGAAGCAGAAGCCGGAGACGGAGGCCACCCGCCCGGCGAGTGACACGCCGCCTCCGCCGCCCAAGAAGAAGAAGAACCCGCCGCCCGCCGATCTGGGCAAGTGCGATATCGAGGTGACCGGTCAGATCACGGCATCGCAGTCGTCGCCCGGCGGCAAGGACGCGACCAACGTCGCCTACTGGTACAACGCCGACGAGCGCAAGAACATGATGGGCGTCGACGGCTACGTCGTCACCTGCAAGGGCGAGAAGTTCAACTTCAAGCTCCTCCCGGGCGGCGGAAAGCTCGACGGCATGCCGTTCTCGGCGAAGAAGTTCACGTTCGCGAAGGGCAAGTCGGACGGTGCGAACGTGATGATGACGTTCGGTCCTGCTGTCACCGCTGCATCGCCGTCGCTCTCCGACGCCGCCGGCACGGTGGAGATCACCGCGATCGATCTGCGCCACATCGCGGGCACGATCGATCTCTCGGGCAAGGTCGTTCCCGGCAACAAAACGGTCAAGGTGAAGGGCTCGTTCGATCTCGTGTGCCCCGGCCTGTCGGCCTGCGATTTCGGCGACGCTCCGTAGCGCGTCCCCGCGCTCGCGTCGGGGTTCGTGGCTCGCTCCTAGTTCGCTTCGGCGTCGGGGTTCGTCTTGTACGAGTTGTTGGGGTCCGCCGCGGCAGGCTTCTTGTAGCAGTCCTCGTTTGCCTCCTCGGCCGTCTTCACCGACGTGTCCACCTTCACGAACTCGCGCACGTCCTCGGAGTCGCGCCCATCGCCGCCGTTGGCGGAGCGTTTCGCGCGACGCGCCGCGACCGACTTCTCGAGCTCGCTCTTCAAGAGCTCCTTCTCCGAGCGGATCTCCTTCTCGGCGGTTTCGGCGTCGTGCTGCCGGAACTGCGTCGGCGAGCAGTACACGGGCTTCTGTCCGTCCGTCTTCCCCGCGAACTTCACGGCCGTCTTGTCCATGTTCACTCCTTTTCCCTCGAGCTGGTCGAGCGACTGCCGGAACATCGTGCCGTCGGGGCGATAGTGACCGCTCGCATCGGAGAGCTGCTGGAGCTCCCCGTTCTCGACACGCATCTCGCCGGCGCCCGCGACGTCCGCGCCGGCTTCGAACGACGTGTGCTGGATCGTCGCGGCGTTCGCCTTGACGGACGAGGTTGGTACGACCTTCTTGTTCGCCCACGGATCGGCCTGACGAAACTCGCCGCCCTGGTTCATCACGTAGATGTGCTTGCCCGCCGCCTCTCCGTCGAGCGTGCCGATGCCCGACGCCTTCGTGGTGTCGAGGAGCGCTCCCTGCGCGTCGAGGATCTTGCCGTCCTTGTTCACACCGATCTCCGTCTGCTCGCGCTCGGCCTCGGACATGTAGTGCGTGGTGACGCCCCCGATGGACTTGAGGTCCGGCCGCTCCTTCAGGATCCCCGCCTCGATGTCGTCTGTGTTGGTCCGAAACCCGAACATCTCTTCGCCGCGATAGTTTTCGTGCATCGCCTTCGTCTTGAACGCCGGCGCTTCGGCGGCGTCGTACATGCCCGCGAACGGCGCGCCCGATCGAGCACCCGTCGTGAGTCCCGCCGTGGGCGCGGGCGTGCTCGCGGTGGCGGCACTCGTAGGCGCCCGTGCGGGGAGCGGCATCTCGGGGGCTGTCTCGTTCTGGAACTCCGCCATGTTTCGACCTCTGCCCTACCCACGCAGTCCGCGCCGAAACCCTGCAAAGAGGATCGGTCGCGGCGAAAGTCGCAAAAAACCGACATCGTGCTTGACGACGCGTAACGACATCGTTACGGTTCGTTCGTGGATTTGGTAGCTCAGGCCCTCGCAGACGCCACCCGGCGTCAAATCCTGCGAATGTTGCGCGACGCGCAGCTATCCGCGGGAGCGATCGCGGGAGCGTTCGATGTGACCCGGCCCGCGATCAGCCGTCATCTACGGGTGCTGCGCGAGGCGGGTCTCGTGGTCGACGAGGCACAGGGACGCGAGCGCGTGTATCGCTTGCAGCTCGGAGCGCTCGCCGAGCTCGAAGCGTTCTTCGCGGAGCTTCGCGAGGATCACGCCGCCACCTGGGAGCGCCGCTTCATGGCGCTCGAGACGGAAGTCCACCGCACGAAACGCGACCGCGCGAAGGAAGCTGCCATCCAGCGCGCCGTGGTCGACAAGCCCGACGAACGTCGGGCGCGTAGCGCTCCCGTTGGGAGTGCGCAGGTCAATGACGAGGAAGACAAGGAGACCGCATGAGCAAGCCGAAGCCGACTGGGAGTTTGCGTGGAAACGATCTGATCGTGACGCGCACGTTCAAGGCGCCGATCGCCGATGTGTGGGAGAGCGTCACGAAGTCCGAACGGACCGAGCGATGGTTCGGTCGCTGGGAAGGCGACGCGCGCGTCGGCAACACGATCAAGCTGCTGATGGTGTTCGAGAAGGGCGACTCGTGGATCGATGTCACGATCAACAAGTGCGAGGCGCCGCATCACCTCGACGTGACGAGCAAGTCCGACTTCGGCGAGTCGCACTACGAGATCCGTCTGCGCGAAGGCAACGGCACGACGTACCTCGAGTTCTGCCACCACCTGTCGGACGCGAAGAAGAAGATGGTCGGCGACTTCGGCCCGGGCTGGGAGTACTACTTCGACATGCTCGTGCACGCGCGCGAGGGCACGCCGAAGCCGGAGTGGGACGACTACTACCCGGCGCAGAAAGAGTATTGGCTCGCGCAGCTCGAGTCGGCGACGTAGCCCGCTCGTTCCCGGCGAAACAGCGGACGTGCTACAGCCGCTGCATGCGCCGCGTCCTTCTGATCAGCCTCCTCGTCGCGTGTAGCTCGGCTCCCGATCCAGCGCGCCCTGCACCGACGCCGACGCCAGAGCCCGCGCCGGTCGAGCCGGTCGCGCCAGCGAAACCCGACGAGAACGGGCCGCCGATCGCGAAGGTCGTGCCGCACACGCTGACGTCGCCGCATGGACCTGTGCGCAACGATCCGTACTTCTGGATGCGCGACGACACGCGCACCGACAAAGAGGTGATCGGATATCTCGACGCGGAGAACGCGTACGCGAAGAAGGTGCTCGCACCGTCGGCGAAGCTCGTCGACACGCTGTTCGCCGAGATGCGCGCGCGTGTGAAGGAGGACGACGCGAGCGTCCCGATGCTCGACAACGGCTACTGGTACTACACGCGCTTCGAGACCGGGCAGCAGCATCCGCTGTACTGCCGCCGCAAGGGCACGATGACGGGCGCCGAGGAGATCCTCCTCGACGGCAACGCGCTCGCGAAGGGCCACGACTTCTACAAGATCGGAACCTTCGACGTCAGCCGCAACGGGCAGCTGCTCGCGTACGCGGAGGACCTCGTCGGGCGCAACCAGTTCGTGCTGCGGATCAAGGATCTGAAGACGGGCGCGCTGCTGCCGGAGACGGCGACGAACATCGCCCCGACGATGGCGTGGGCGAACGACAACAAGACGCTGTTCTTCGCGGGCAAGGATCCCGTCACGCTGCGCGAGGACAAGCTGCTGCGGCTCGCGATCGGCGACAAGGAGCCCACGCTCGTCTACGAGGAGAAGGACGGCGAGTTCTCGATCGAGGTCGACAAGACGAAGTCGCACGCGTACCTCGTGGTCGCGATCGATTCACTCGATGGCGCGGAGATGCGCCTGATCGATGCGAACAAGCCGAGCTCGCCGATGCGCATGGTCGTGCCTCGCGAGCGCGGCCACATCTACAGCCTCGATCACCTCGACGGACGCTTCGTGATCCGCACGAACGATCACGCGAAGAACTATCGCCTGGTCGAAGCGAGCGACGCGAACGTCGGCAATCGCGCGAAGTGGAAGGACATCGTCGCGCATGATCCCAAGGTGTTCATCGAGGACGTCGCCGTGTATCGCGACTTCCTCGCGGTAGGCCTTCGCACCGACGGGCTATCCAAGGTGCGCGTGATGCCGAAGAAGGGCGCCGCGTTCATGATCGATGCACAGGATCCCGCGTACGTGATGTCCGTGTGGAACACGCCGGACGCGTCGGCGAAGCGCGTGCGCTACTCGTATCAATCGATGACCACGCCGAGCTCCGTGTTCGAGCTCGATGTCGCGACGAAGAAGCGCGAGCTGCTCAAGCAACAACCGGTGCCCGGCTACGACGCGTCGCTGTACACGAGCGAGTACGTCCACGCGACGGCGAGCGATGGCACGAAGGTCCCGATCTCGATCGTGTATCGCAAGGGCACGAAGATCGACGGCACCGCGCCGCTGCTCGTCTACGGCTACGGCTCGTACGGCTACGCGATGGAGCCGAACTTCAGCTACTCGCGGGTGAGCCTCCTCGATCGCGGATGGGTCTGGGCGACCGCGCACGTTCGCGGCGGCCAGGAGATGGGCCGCGCTTGGTACGACGACGGCAAGCTGATGAACAAGAAGAACACGTTCACCGACTTCATCGCGGCGACCGAGCACCTCGTACAGGCGAAGTACGGCGCGAAGAATCGCGTGTTCGCCAAAGGCGGCAGCGCCGGTGGGCTCTTGATGGGTGCGATCGTCAACATGCGCCCGGATCTCTATCGCGGCGTGATCGCGGACGTGCCGTTCGTCGACGTGATCACCACGATGATCGATGTCTCGATCCCGCTGACCACGGGCGAGTTCGTCGAGTGGGGCAACCCGATCGAGGACAAAGCGGCGTACGAGTACATGCTGAGCTACTCGCCGTACGACAACGTCAAGGCGCAGGCGTACCCGGCGATCTACGTGCGCACGGGGCTGTGGGACAGCCAGGTGCAGTACTTCGAGCCCGCGAAGTGGGTCGCGAAGCTGCGCGCGACGAAGACGGACACGAACACGCTCGTGCTGGTGACCGACATGACCTCGGGCCACGGTGGTGCGTCCGGACGCTTCGATCAACTCCACGAAGTCGCGGAAGAGTTCGGGTTCCTCGTGCAGATGAACGACGAGCCCGATCGCCGCGCGAAGCGCTAGATCGCGCCGGCCGCGCGCAGCTGCGCGAGCGCGGGTGCGAGCTGCGCGGTTCCCTCGAGGAGCGGAGCGGCGAGATCGCCTCGCTCGTCGAGGCGCGCGCGCAACGTGCGCAGCGTGAACGCCTTCGGCACGAGCGCGTGCGTGACCTCGTCCCACGCGAGCGGCGTGGACACCGGAGCACCGTCGGCGCCGCGCAGCGAGTACGGCACGACGAGCGTCTTCGCCATGAACTGCTTGTGATCGATCAGCAGGCGACCGAAGCGCTTCTCCTTCTCCTGCTCGAGCGTGACCTTGTCGGGGATCAGCGTCTGGACCAGCGTGGCGATGCCGCGCGCGAGCGTCTCGGCCTGGGCGAAGTCGTGGCCGGATGCGAGCGGGATGAGGATGTGGATGCCGCGTTGACCGCTGGTCTTGACCACGCTCGGCAGCTCGAGCAGCTCGAGCACTTTGCGAATGCCGAGCGCGACATCGATCATGTCGTCCCACCAGGTCGTGCGATCGCCCGGATCGAGATCGATCATCGCGTAGTCCGGCTCCGGCAACGACGACAGTCGCGATGCGAAGCCGTGAAACGTGAGCCCCGCCTGGTTCACCATCCACAGCAGCGCGTCGACGTTCTCGACGACGATCCGGCGCACGCCATCGACCCACGCCGCGCGGATGTAGTCCGGCGATCGCGGCGGCACGCGGTGCTGGTACCAATCGAACTCGTCGATGCCGTCGACCCAGCGCTGGATCACGACGGGGCGATCGAGCAGCTGCGGCACGAGCAGCGGCGCGACATCGCGGTAGTAGCCGATGATGTCGCGCTTGCAGATGCCATCGCGCGGATAGAGCACCTTGTCCGCGTTCGACATCGGCGGCGGCGGGGACAGCGAACGCTGCCAATCGACGCGCTCGCCATGCACCGTCCACGCGGCGTCGTAGGTGCTCGCCGCGTTGCGCGCCACGACGGAGCGAATGCCGTGCGCGGCGACCGCGGTCAACACCTTCGCCGGCGCACCGTCGAGCGCCTGCGACGGCAGGATCGCTTTCGGCGCGTCCGCGAGCAGCGCGATCAATCGCTCGCGACGCTCGCGCAGCGGGAGCCCGCGCAGATCTTCGTCGTCGAGCCACAAGAGGTCCCAGCAGATCAGCGCGGCCGACATCACCGCGGCGCCGCTCTGCACCTTCGCGCGCAGCGCGTCGAACGACGGGCGACCGTGCTCGTCGAACACGCAGATCATGCCGTCGATCGCGATCGACGACGAGCCCAGCTTGCCGAGCGCCGCTGCCGCCGCGGGGAACGTCTGCGTCCAATCGCGATAGTCGATCGCGGCGAGCCGGACCTGCGTGCCCATCCGCGTCGCGAGCACGCGATGACCGTCCCACGCCGGCTCGACGAGAAACGGGCCCTCGAGCTCTGTGGCGTGCGAGATCGGAGTCAGCGTGAACTTGCGCGACAGCGCGAACACGCCATCGTTGTACTTCCGCTTTTTTCTTCGACGCTCGGCTGCCAATGGGGACTAGCCCCATGCTCGCCTGATCGCCTCCGCGATGCCACCGCCACCGCCACTCGCAGACTCGAGTTGGTCGGTGGCCGTCGACGAGATGGCCTCCGGCGCGCCGCCCATCACGAACGAGCGCCCGGCGACCTCGAACATCGGGATGTCGTTCATCCAGTCGCCGACGGCGACCGCCTCCTCGACGGAGCAGCCGATGCGCGCACACAGCTCGCGCAGCGCGGTGCCCTTGCTCGGCCCCGCCGCTCGCGCGAGGAGCGCGTGCTTGCCGGCGATCGTCCACACCTGGAAGTTCACCGAGAACAAGCGATCCGCGTGCGCGCGCAGCGTTTGCGCCGCGGCCAACACCGCCGCCTCGTCGCCGATCGCCACGGCAGCGAGCGGCTCGGTTTGCCATGCGACGTCCTCTTCGACGATGCGCAGGTTCGGTGACCACGTGCTCACGTAGTGCGCGTACGCGGCGCCCGCGTGATCGTGGTGGATACCCTGTGCGTCGAACACGAACGGCACGAGCCCGTTCGCGCCGATGGTCTGGCGCAGCAACGCGGACGTCTCCGGCTCGATCGCGTGATGCACGAGCGTGGTGTTCGACGCGAGCTCGACGAGGTGACTGCCCTCGACGCACGCGATCACACCCTCGATACCGCACGCACGCGCCGCGGCGACCGAGCCCGAGTGGAGCCGCCCCGTGACGATCGTGACGGTGACACCCGCGCGCTGCAGCTCGTTGATCGCGGCGACATCGCGCTCGTCGACCGTGTGATCGCGCTTGAGCAGCGTCCCGTCGAGATCCAGCGCGAGCAGCCGATACATCGCCGCTGGTTATAGCGCGCGTTCAGCACGCTAGCGACGCGCGAGACGGATCGAGAGCGGCCAGGTCACCGTGCGGATCTCGCCGTCGGGCCACACCGCGGCGAGCGCGTCGGAGAGCGCGCGCACGGGCGCATCGCCTTTGACCTGCGTCAGCTTCGCGGTCGCGGACCAGGTGTTCACGTAGCCGAGTAGCTCGTCGCGCGTCCAGCGCGCCGTCATCTCGAGCACCGGCGGCTCGACGGCGGGCCACGGGAGCACGAGGTCGCGATAGCCATTCTCGACGTGCTCGCGTCCCTTCGGCCAGAACGGGCCCGCCTCGTCGTGGTAGTAGCGCTCGACGAGCGCGTTCGCGGCGTCGCCTTCGACGAAGATGATGCCGTAGCTGACGAGCGCGATCAGCGCGCCGGGCACCGCGACGCGCTCGACCTCGGCGATCCATCGGTCCCACTGAAACCAATGGGCGGCCTGCGCGGCGACGACGAGCTCGACGCTGTGGTCGGCGAGGCCCGAGTCTTCGGCGCTCGCGACGCGATACTCGACGCGCGGGTGCGGCTCCGCCGCGTCGATCTGCGCCTTCGCGGGATCCGTGGCGATCACGTGGTCGAAGTGGTCCGCGAGGTCCACCGACAGCTGACCGTTGCCGCACCCGACATCCCACGCGGTGCCGCGCGGCGAGCGCTCCGCGAGCGTGGCGGCGAGGGCCGGCGGATACGTGGGCCGATAGGCGGCGTACCCTTTCGCGACAGACGAGAAGTGGTCGGCGAAGGTCGGCGAGGTCATGTACGGCTACGATGCGCCGATCAGCGGAATCGTGCCGAGACTCCCGCGCCCAGCTCGAGCTCGGTGAGGAGCCAACGCCCGAACGTCGCGGTCTCGCCCACATAGGCATAGAACCCGTAGGCACGATCGAGATCGAGCCACAGGCCGTTCAAGTTGCGAACACCGAAGTCCGCGCCGCGGTCGTTGCCCGCCGCGTCCTTGTAGCCCGCGAAGTCGAACACCACCTGCGCGGTGGTGAACAGCTTCATCGTCTTTGCATCGCTGAAGAAGAACCGCGCGCCGGGCGAGAAGTGGAACATGCGCGGGCCATCGCCGGCGCCGGTGAACGTCGCGGTGAAGTCGTTCTCGATGCCGATGCGGAACTCTGCGATCAGGTCGATCTTGCGCGCGATGCCGTAGCCGAGCTCGAAGTCGAACGAGAACGGCACCCGGCCCGTGCACACGGCCTTGTTGCCCGTGCTGCTCATCGAGTCCGTCTCGCCGCAGTAGTCGGCGTCGTCGTACGCGACGATCGCGCGCATTCCGAGCGACAGCCGGAGGGAGGCCTGGATCTGGCCCTTGTGCGAGAACGTCACCGGCCCCGATGTCCCGGGAGGGCGGGGTGCCTCGGGAGTCGCATCGGGCGGGCTCGACGGCGGTGGCGTCCCGTCCGGCTCCTTGGCCGGCGCGACACCCTGTGCCCATGCCCCGCCGACCGTTCCCAGGACGAGTCCGAAAGCAGCCACCACGGGGAGCTTCACGGAGCCCACGCTAACACGAGGCGGAGCTAGCCTCCTCCCCCGCCCGGCGCTACCTTCCGCGAATGTCTCGGGGGTTCACGCGACGAGGGCTGCTAGCGGGTGGAGTCGCCGCCGCCGCCGCGTTCGTGCTCCCGCGCCGCGCCGACGCCATCGGACCCGCATCGAAGTTCCGGTTCGGCCAGCTCGTGCTCGGACCCGGAACGAATCCGCGGCCGAACGCGCTGCGGCGTCTCGCGTGGGAAGTCGAGAAGCGAACGTCGATCGAGCCGCAGCTCGAGCCCGCGATCGTGAGCGCGACGACCGAGACGCTGCACGAGACTCCGTTTTTGTACTTCGCGGGCGAGCGCGACATCGAGCTGCCCAACGCGGCCGGCATCGAATCGCTGCGGCGGTTTTTGACGTTCGGTGGCTTCTTGCTGATCGACTCCGCCGAGGGTTCGACGGACGGCGCGTTCGACGGATCCGTTCGCAAGCTGATGGCCGCGGTGCTTCCCGCGTCGGGGCCGCAGAAGGGCCTCGAGGTGATCCCCACGGATCACGTCGTGTATCGCTCGTTCTACTTGCTCGACAAACCGCTCGGCCGCCTGTCGATCGCGCCCGCGATGGAAGGCGTGATCCGCGACGGTCGCTTGGTCGCCGCGTACATCTCGAACGACATGGGCGGCGCGTGGTCGCGCGATGACTTCGGCAACTACGAGTTTCGCTGCGAGCCCGGTGGCGAGCGCCAGCGCGAGCTGTCATTTCGCATGGGCGTGAACCTCGTGATGTACGCGCTGTGTCTCGACTACAAGGCCGACCAGGTGCACGTGCCTTTCATCATGAAGCGCCGGCGCTGGAAGCCCGACGACGGCGCGACCCCGGCGCCGCCCGCGAAAAAGGGCACGTAGTGAACATCGTCCTGTTTCCGGCGGTGGTTCGCGTCGTGCTCGCGGCGCTCGCGCTCGTGCTCGCGATCGCGACCGTGGTCGCCGTCAAGCGCGGCAAGGGCGGCCTCGGCGGTGCGCTCGCGTCCCTCGCGTTTCTGTGCGTCGGTGCGCTGATCGCGGAGCTGCTCGTCGGACTGACGGTGCGGATCGCGGCGCGCGGATCGTCGGACTTCAACGAGTACCGCTGGGTGATGCTCGCGCCGTGGGGCCGACTCGGCCTCGCGCTCGGCGGCGTCGCGGTGCTCGCCATCGTCGCGCTGTCGTGGCGCGCGAGCCGCGGTGCAACGGCGTGGCGGCGCGCGACGATGATCGGTCTGCGCGCGGGCGCTGCCGTCGGTGCGCTCGTCGTGTTCCTCGAGCCCGCGGTCGAGCTGCGCCAGGTCGCGCGCGAGCCGAATCGCATCGCGGTGCTGATCGATGACTCGAAGTCGATGTCGCTCGCAGAGCAGGTCGACGGTCCCACGCGGATCGCGCGTGCGCGTCAGATGCTCGCCGACTCCACCGACACGCTCGCGGAGTGGGAGAAGACGCACAAGATCGACTTCTACACGTTCAGCGAGACGCTCGATCCCACGACGCTCGCCGCGCTCGCCGAGAAGACGGCGAAGGGCAAAGCGACGCTGATCCGCAAGGCGCTCGAATCGGTGCGCAACCGCTACGAAGGGCACGATCTCGCCGGCATCGTGCTGATCTCCGACGGCTCGTCGACGGGCGGCTTCGACGAGGATTCGGGTGATGGCGCCGTGCGCGACTTCCTGCGCTCGCTCGACACGCGCGTGCACACCGTGTGGGCCGCGCGCAAAGGCCTCAAGGATCTCGCGGTCGCCAAGATCATGGCCGACGAGTTCGCGTTCGTCCGGACCGTCGTGCGCATCGATGCGGTGATCCGCACGACCGGACTTCCCGCGCGGCAGGTCGCCGTCACGCTGTCGACGGACGGCCAACCGCTGCGCCAGAAGATGGTCGACCTCCCCGCCGGGGATCGCGATGTCACCGTCACGTTCGAGGTCACGCCTCCGCGCGTCGGTCGCTATGTCTACGAGGTCAGCGTTCCCGTCGCGCCCGGCGAGGCCGTGACCACGAACAACGCGCGCAGCTTCGTCGTGCGCGTCATTCGCGACAAGACACGCGTGCTGCAGGTCGCCGGTCAACCCGGCTGGGACGTGCGGGCGCTACGGCAGATGCTCAAGGGCAACCCGAACGTCGATCTGATCAGCTTCTTCATCTTGCGCACGCAGGACGATATCTCGCTCGTGCCGAACGACGAGATGTCGCTGATCCCGTTCCCCACGCGCGAGCTGTTCGAGCAGCAGCTGCCCTCGTTCGATCTGATCATCCTGCAGGACTTCGAGTACCTGCCGTACGGCATCGGCGACTACCTCGAGAACATCCGCAGCTACGTCGAGGGTGGCGGTGGCCTCGCGATGCTCGGCGGCAGCGCGTCGTTCTCGTCGGGCGGCTACTACGGCACGCCGGTCGCGGCCGCGTTGCCCGTCGAGCTCTACGGTCCGTTCGATTCGGGTCCCGTGCTCGACAACAGCCGCTTCCAACCGCAGCTCACCGAGGCCGGCCAGGTGCATCCGGTGACGTCGCTGCGCTACTCGTCCGAGGAGAACCTCGCCGCGTGGAAGTCGCTGCCGCCGCTCGACGGCGTCAACATCGTCGCCGGCGCGAAGCCCGACGCGACGGTGCTCGCGTATCACCCGAAGCTGAAGATCAAGAAGACGGGCAAGCCGATGCCGGTGATCGTCGCGGGCGAGTACGGCAAGGGCCGGACGTTGGCCGTCACCACCGACACGCTGTGGAAGTGGGGCTTCGTCGCGGCGGCGCGCCCCGGCGATCAGGGCCGCCAGTACACGAAGTTCTGGGATCAATCGATGCGCTGGCTGATCCAGGATCCGGACCTGCGCAACCTGCACGTCGACAGCGACGCCGTCGAGTACACGCCCGGTCAGCCCGTGCGTGTCGCGGTGCGCTTGCTCGGGCGCGACTACCAGCCGATGCCCGGCGGCGTCGTCAATGTCGTCGTCAAGCGCGGCGCGGATCCGGCGCGCGCGATCCAGGACATCACGGCCACGGTCACCGTCGGTGAAGACGGTACGGCGGTGCTCGAGCTCGCGAACCAGATCACGCTGGAGCCGGGCGTCTACCGCGTCATGGGCGAGGCGACGGTCGGCGGCCGCAAGGTCGATGCGAGCGACATCTTCCTCGTGCGCGAGGGCGGCAGCGAGCTCGACCGGCCCGTCGGCGACCCCGCCACGCTCGAGTCGATCGCGAAGGCCACCGGCGGAATGGCGCTCGGTGTCGTCGATTCACTTCCCGCGAACCTCGCGTTCGATCCTCCACGCATCGTCCGCGTCGATCGTCGTACGGACGTCGAGCTGTGGAGTCGTCCTGGTCTGTTGTTCCTGGTCATCGGCCTCCTCGGTCTGGAGTGGCTGTTGCGCCAGCGAAGCGGCTATTTGTAGTAAGGAAGCGTTGATATGTCCCTCTCCATCGACAGCCTCGTCACCGACCTGATGTTCCAGGCCAACGCGGCCATCGATCAGAAAACTCTGATCGAAGGCCTCGGCGGACAGGAAGCACTCGAGACGAAGCAGTTGCTCGACGTCGATCGCCTCGACCCGCGCGCGGAAATGGAGCTATCGCCGTCGATGCCCTTCCGTCGTCGCGGCGAGCGGCGCCTGATGATCATCGACGACACGACGATCACGCCGCGGCCCGATCCGCAGGCGGATCCGATCGTGAAGGGCGACCTTCGGGCCGCCAAAGAAGCGCTGATCAACACCGTCGCCGCGCTGCCCGTACGTTTGGGCCGCTTGTTCTCGCTCGGTTCGTGGGGCGATGCGGTCATCGTCGCGCGCGACGCACGCGATCTGCGCGGCATCGCGCTCCTCCCCTACGCGCTCGATCCGCAGGTCGACCTCGACGGCAAGCGCCGCGCGACGCCGCTGTCGCAGAAGGAGTTCGAAGCGAAGCTGCTGGCGTTCGAGAAGCGCCTCGAGGAGCTCACCGAAGACCAGATCATCGCGAACCTCTCGGGCGTGACGTTCGAGCGCCGCGGTGACCTCCTCGTCGTCGATGTCCTCGAGGAAGACGGCTCGTGGGATCAGCGCAAGTCGATGCTGATGGAGACACAGCTCGCGGCGATCGATCAGTTCTCGATGCTGCCCGGTGCGCCCTCTTCGTCGGCGAAGAAGCCGCCCGCGCCGGCGCCGGCGAACGGCAAGCCGGTCGCGAAGGCAGCGCCCGCCCCCGCCCCGGCGCCCGTGGCGGTCAAAGAAGAGCCGAAGGGTCCGCCGATCGCGGCGACGGAGATCGACGGCGCGGTCGTGCTCGTGTTCCCCGCGGAGCGGTTCGACCTCGACGTCGCCGCCGCGCTCGGCAAGCGCGACTGGGACCAGATCGTCCGCCGCTCGGACAATCTCTCCGGTGCGCTCCGCGACAAGATCCACCGCGATGGCGCCTCCTGGATCGCGCCGATCGAGTTCCTGTCCGAGGTCTTCGTCGACGGCAAGCCGCTGACGAAGCAAGACTTCGAACGCGACGCGAAGTCCGCCGATGGCGTGAAGTCGCTCGACGTTCACTTCCCGCGCTTCGGCGACGTCACGCTCCTCGAGATCAGCGGCAAAGGCCGCTTCGTCACGAGCTATCGCGACGCGAACCGCGCGGCGGCATTGGTGCGCTGATGCGTTCGCTCGTCGCGCTCGCGATCGTGGCCACCGCCGCCACCCCCGCGCTCGCCGACGACGATTTCGGCGGCGCCTACGTCATCTTCGCCCGCGGCGATTCGCTGATCCGCACGGATCCCAAGGGCAAGACCGAGACCGAGGTCGCGAAGCTCGCGACGAAGGCCCCGGTCCGCGCGCTGCGCACCGACGAGGCCGGCAAGATCCTGCTCGCGAACGTGGGTGGCAAGTGGTCGTGGATGCCGCTCGACGGCAAGACGTCGACGCTCACCGATCTGCCGTGCGCCGACGGGCCCGCGCAGCTCGCCGCCGATGGCTCGTGCGTTCTGTGCCGCGCGCAGTCCGCCACGTCGTCGCTGATCATCAACTTCGCGACCAAGGCCTCGATCACGATCCCGATTCCCACCGCGGGCGCGCGCATCGTCGGCACGGCCGCCGATCGCAAGCTCGTGTGGGCCGACTCCTCCGGCGTGTGGGCCTCGCCGCCGAACGATCCGCGCAAGAAGACGCTCGTCGCTCCCGATGCGCCGCTGCGCGGCTTCCTGCCGAACCCCGCGGGCACGCGCGCCACCGGCGTCTATGCCGACGTGATCCACGACAGCGTGCACACGACGAAGCCGGCGGAGCTGCTGATGACGTTCCCGCTCGACGGGCAAGGCGCGCGGCGCAAGTCGGTCAAGTCCGGCGTCGCCGCCGAGTGGTCGCACGACAACGAGTGGCTGCTGATGCAGGACCGGGGATCCGCCTGCATCGTCCACGCGACCGGTGGCCAGTACAAATGCTGGAAGGGCTACACCGGCGCGTCGATCGCGTCCGACGGCAAGTACGGCCTGTTGCTCGGCTCGCGCGACAAAGCCGCCGCTCCGAAGAAGTCGAAGAAGAAGTCCGACAAGAAGTCCAAGAAGGATCCGATGGCGGAGCCGTCGAACGAGTCCGAGAACAAGGGCGAGTCCGACGACGACATGCCGACCGACGACGTCGAGGTCCCGCCGCCGACCGGCAACCTGTCGCTCTATCGCGCGCAGCTCGAAGGCGCGTACACGACCGCACCGATCAAGATCATCGGCGTCCTCGACGGCGCGGCGGTCTGGGTCCCCGGCCCGAAGACGCCTTGATGCCCGAGCATGTCCGGCATGGCCGGCATGCATGGCATGCGACATTGCAACATCGGCCAAGCGCTGTACGCGACTGCGCTTTCTCGATCCCCAACCCCGGTGCGGAGGCGCAACGAGAGTTGCTCGTGTCCGGCCGGCGGACGTACAGCCCTCAGGGGACGTAGATCGAGTCGCCGGGCAGCACGAAGATGTTCATGTCCATGCGCTTGCCCGACGCGAGCGCGTCGTAGTCGAGCGGGATGCGCCGCGTCTCCTTCGTCTTGGCGTCCGCACGCATGAGCACGATCTGGCTGCGCTTCGCGAAGCGCGTGGGACCGCCCGCGAGTGCGAGCGCATCGGCGACCGTCAAGAACTGATCGTTCGTGTACACGCTCGGGCGCATCACCTCGCCCTGGATCGTGAAGCGATAGCTCTTCCACGCTTTGATCGCGACCGTGACCGCCGTGCCTTCCATCTTCACGTAGTTCGCGAGCTGCTTCTTGATCTTCTCTTTGAGCGACGTCGTCGTCTCGTTCGCGGCTTTGATGTCGCCGACGAGCGGCATCGTGATCGTGCCATCCGGTCGAATCGTGGCTTCGGTGTTGAGCGCTTCGTTCGCTTCGCCCCACACGTTGATCGCCACGACGTCGCCGACGCCGAGGATCACCTCGTTCTTTCGCGGGTCGGGCTCGCTCGCGTAGGGGTAGTCCGGAAGCGAGGACACGCAGCCGGCGACGAGGCACAGAAGACCGAGGAAAAAGCGAACGCGCATCGTTGGTGCAGCGTTGCGATTTCCGCGCCGCGCGAGATCCGTAGACCTACGCGAGATCTTCGTGCGCGTCGACCGATGGCGGCGTGCGGTGGTGACGCAGCGAGCGCTACTGCCCGCCGCCGGTGCAACCACCGAGCTGCCACGGATAGCACTCGATGCCACCTTCGAAGAGGATCAGCTCCTCGACTTGCTTCGGGGTGTCCGCGAACTTGATGCACTTCGAGACGATGTAGACCTGGAGATCGGAGTCGACCCCCGGGTCGTTCCCCGCGAGCTCGTCGTAGTTGTCACGAAGCCAGACCGTGAAGTCGGCCTGGCCGTCACCGTCGAGATCGTGCTCCTTCGGGAACGTCTTGAGGTCGATGCCATCGCTCATCCACGTCGGCTCGGTGCACGTCGTGGCCGTGCACAGGCTCGCTTTCCAATCGATGTAGTGCTCGGCCACCACTTGGCGCGCGGCCGCGAGGCCTGCCTCCGCGCAGTACAACGAGGTCATTCCGGACCGCGAGAGATCCGACGAGCGGTTCGACGCCATCTGCACCGAGAGCAACACGCCCGCGCCGGCGAGCAGCGCACCGATGATGATCAGCGTGACCAGCATCGCGCTGCCACGCTGACGAGTCCGTTGCCGACGACGCGTGCGCCTCATTTGGACCCCAACATGTTGCGGACCTCGATGATCGACGTGAGCACACGTCGCCGGAAATTGTCGGTGGTGCTGCCGTCGTGATCCTCCAGCGCGGGCCGGAAGTACGACGCCGTACCGCTAACGGGGACGAGGGCACGAGCGACGAGCGAGAGACGCACCGCACGCATCGTGATCGCGCCGGTCGTGGGAATCGTCTCGCCCGGCAGGTTGCCCCACCACTCGTCGCCGTCGACCACAGCATTCTCCGCACCGAGCCCGTCGGAGCCGGAGTCGATGCCGAGCACGACCTGGAGATCCTCGATGCCTTCGGCGAGCGGCTCGTCGTCGTTGGTCACGCCGTCGGTCGGATCGGGATCCATGAACAGCGTCGGGATACCGTCGAGGTTCTGGATGTAGAACCGCGCGCGCAGTGCACGAATGGCGAGCGCGCCCGCCGGAATGTTGATCGCTTGCGTACACGCCGGTGTCGCGTCGTAGGTGAGCGTGTTGCCCGAGACATCGACCTTGATCAGTACTGCGTTCGAGAAGTCCGTCAGCACGATGAAGTCACCGTTCTGGAACTGCGACCCGTTCTCGACGGTGATCGTACCGCCGAGCGCCGCCGTGTCGTACCCGGTGAGGGCCGTCGTGACGACAGAGCCGTACGCGAACGTGACCGTCACCGAATCGGGCGCCGTCGCGTTGCCCATCGTCGCGCGGAACGAACGGTTCACGCCGTTGGCGAGGCCGGTGACCGTGTTGCACTCCGAGTCATCCATCGGATAGATGATGCCGCTCTCGATACCGGGGCTCGCGCCGCGGATCGCATCGCTCAGAAACTCCATCGCCGACCGCGCCGCGCCCTCGGTGCCGACGCCCGCGCGTTGCTCGCGGAACCCGTTCGCCATCGACACGGCCACCGCCAGCACGCCCGCGATCGCGAACGAGAACATCACGAGCGACACCATCAGCTCGACGAGCGTGAAGCCTCCACGGCGGCGACGTCTGGCGATGCGACGACTCACGGGCTCTTCCTCGAGACGAGGGTGACCGTCCGCGGTGCGTTGCCATCCTCGTCCCACGACACCGACACGGTGACGTCGAGGTGCGAGCCCGCGCTCGCGGTGATCGCCCAGCTACGCGTGAAGATGCCGCCGGTCTGCCCGAACTCGTTGAGCCCGGACGCGGTCCCGCTACCGGCGTTGATGTTCATCGCACGCAAGCGCTCCATCTCGTCCTGCGCGAGGATCGTCGCTTCCGTGGCGTGACGCGAGTATCCGGAGGACCGCGTCTGCACCATGAACAGAGCGATGATTCCCGACGCCGCGATCGCGGTGAGGAGCAGCGCCACCATGACTTCGATCATGGTGAAGCCGACGCCACGACGACGCCGACGGAGACGTGGTTTGCGGTGCGTGGTCATAGCGTGCGGAGCCAGAGGCGACGCGTCACCTTCGATTGCGAGCCACCATTGACACCCTCGGTCGGTGCGGACGATCCGGCCGACAGCGAGAGCTGCTGCGCTTTCTCACCCGTCGCCGCGAACGTCGTGGTGCCCTGACGACCGATGCTCGCCGCACCACCCATGATCGCGATCGTCGTCGCACTGCCGCCCGAGAGGTCGATGCGATGCAGCGTGCCCGTGTCGCTACCGGTGCCGTACGACGTCGCGTTGACGTCGGTGGTGTCCGTCGTCAGGAAGATCTGATCGCCGATCACTTGTGCCTGCGAGTAGCTGAGCTGTCCCGCGCCGAGGTCGTACTTGAACTTGAGGCCGGTCGGCGAAGGCGTCGTCGTTTCGGTCAGGGGCGTGCTCGCGACCGGCGTGTTGATCGCGACCGCAACCGCTTGTTGCATCGTGCTGCTGCTCGTCCACAGCGGCTCGGTATCGGTGTCGTAGTCGAGGTAGCCACCCGACGCGGCGACCGCGTAGACCTGCCCGCTCGCGAACAACGCCGGCGCCGCACCGAACGGCTTCAAGTCTTCCGTGAATTGAAACAGCGGGTTCGGCTCGTACGGATTGACGCCGTCCGCTGCGTTCAACCGGAAGATCTGGCCGTACAAAGTCGCGAACACGACGTCGGTCATGCTTCCGCTGTCGGTGAGATCGACCGCGACCGCACCACCCGGGATGCCGGTGGCCGGCACCTGACGCGACACCGTGCGCGAGGCCGGCATCGCGATCGACTTCGTCCAGATCGCGAGGCCGGTCTCGACATCGATCGCGCGAACCTCCGTGGCCGCCGTCGACGTACCACTGTTGGTCTCTGCGAAGGCGGCGAGCTGGCCGGTGCTGATCTTGCCCATCGTGATCGCGAGACCGCTACCGTTCGTCGGATGCTCCCAGAGGATCTTGGGGGCACCGGGGAACGTCACGTCGAGGGCGTACACCGCTGCCGTGGCGGTCGCGGCGGCCGGCGACGACTGGAACACGAGCACCGTGCGATACGACTTTCCGGTCCCGTCGAAGTTGCCGTACATGTCCTGCACGCGCACCGACCCATCGATCCGCGTCTCGTTGTTGCGCACCGACGACAACTGATTGCGCGGGAGGAACGCCCACAGCTCGCGTCCCGGGGTATCGCATGGAGCGACGCTGTCACCGCAGATCGCGTGGATCATGCCGTCGCTCGCACCCACGTAGATCATCGTCGGACGCGCACCGAGACCCGCGAGCGAGCTCTGCGGGATGACCGCGACCGTCGAACGATCGATGCCACCGAGCCGCGCCTTGTACTTGTTCGCCAGCAAGGCATCGGGAACACCTTCCAGCGTGCGGCGGACCAACGTGGTCTGCGTGGCGGGCAGAAGATCGCTCGCCATCAGCGGTCCCACTTCGTCCGCGGTGTCATCCGAGAGCACCGTGTTCGTGCACTTCGTCGAGTCGCGGCTGCAGCTCGCGACGAGGTTCGTGAACACCGTGCGACAATTCGCGGTGAACGGCGTGCAACCGGCGTAGTCCGCGGTCGGGATGAGCGTCGTCGTGTCCCAGGTCGAGGCGCCGAGCGTCTCGAACGTCGCCGCGGTCGTGCCGACGTTCGTGTAGCCACGGAGGTGGCCGCGCACGAAGGGGAACTCGAACGTGGGTGCATCGGTGTCGAGCGTCATCTTCTTCGGCGTACCGGCGATCGGCTGCACCGACTCGTACGTTCCCTGCACCAGCGCCTGGCCGCTACCGAGGAGCGCGATGATCGGCGTCGCGCGCGAGATCTCCGTCGTGTACGACGTGACATCCGGCGTGCCGAGCTGGAGCAGCGTCTGGAGCGCCACCTTCGTACCGGCGACGGACTCGGTCAGGTCGTGGCCACCGAGGTAGAGGATGTTGCCTTTCCCCGCGGCGTCGTCCTTCTGGTTGCGCGACACGTAGTCACCCGTGAGCAGCCCGCTCGCTCGTGCATTGGCGGGTGTATCGAGCTTCGTGACATCGTTGGCGGTCACGCCCGAGATCAGCGGTAGGACGCCGTTCTTGTACCGCGCCGCGGGAGACGCCGTATTGGGCAGGAAGTCCGCGACGACGCCATCGTCCGCGTACCAGCGGAAGTCACCGATCTGCACGTACGGATCGGACGGATACGAGATGTAGTAGCAGTTGCCGCCGACGCTCGTGGTGGCATCGGTGCAGTTGCGCAAGAGGCCGCTCGGATCGGACGAGATCCAGCCGCCCGAGTTCACCTGGAAACCACGGTTTCCTTCAGGGCTGGCACATGCGCCGGCGTTATCTTCACAGGTCTGGAACTTCGCTTCGGTCCCTGACTCGCGGCTCTGCGAGCCCTCGAAGCTCGAGATCGACGCGCACTCCGCCATCACGCCCGTCTTGCCCTCGAGGAACGTGGCGATCTTCGTGATCGCCGCCTTCTCGTTCAAGGTGCCGCCACCCGTCGAGCTGTCCAGCTCCCAGTGCGGCGCCCAGAACATCTTGTACTTCGTGTTGTCGAGTCGGTCGTTGAGGACGTCGTCGAAGTCGAACGTGTCGTAGATCTCGCCGCTCGTGTCGCCGGTGGGACAGGTCGCGGCGATCAGCTTGTGTGGACTGTTTGTCGGGCAGCCGTTCGCGCCCGTGAACGTGAGACCGGCGCGGCTGAGGTAGCCCTGGAGGATGTTGTTCGAGAGCGTGCCCGTGCCGTTGTAGGTGTCGAGCGCGAGCAGCGCGAGGCGCGGCGGGTTCGAGTTGAACAGCTTGGGGACCGGTGCCGTGAAGTCGACAAGCGCGCGGTGAATGTTGACCCAGCCGCCGACGGTGGACGTCGACCACGCCGTGTTGAACGTGCATGCGGTGGGGACGCCCGCAGCGTCCGACAGGCGCCACGGCGCGTAGTTGATCGTGACGCCGTTGTCCTTCGCGGGGATCGTTCCGCGGAGCAGACCGATGAACGTGTCCGCATCGGACTTGTCGATCACGAACGCACCGCCGGAGTACCGGACCGTGTTCACGCCGGCAGCCGCGGTGATCACCTGCGAGAGCGCGTAGCGCGGGTAGACGTTGCCCTTGCCGCTCGTGTCGTAGGTCGTGATCGTCGAGTCGGTGGTGGCGACCTTGTTGTTCACGAGCGACACGATGTTGGTCGTGCCGCCGCTATCGCTGATCGCGAAGTCGCAGCCATCCTCCCACGTGGTCGACACCGTCGGACTCGTGTGCAGGTTCGTCGGCGTACAGCGATTCGGCGAGCTCTTCGCGGTGTTGTACGCGTAGTAGATCTCGATCGGGCCGTAGCCCGGATCGGCATCGAGCCACGCGTTCGCGCGAAGCACGTTGTAGATCAGGCCGTACATCGACACGGCACCGCAGTCGGTCTGGAACACGGAGGTCGCGGGGATGATGAGCGAGCCCGCCTTGAAGTCCTTCGTGTCGGCAAGCGCTGGTGTCGCCACCGCCGTCACTCCGACGAGAGCGATGGTAGTGACGAGCTTGCCGATGAGCTTGGGTGTTTGGTGCATGGTGTTCTCCAAGGCTCCGTTACCAACCCTGTCGCGCGTATGCGCCGCCGGTCACGTGATAGACGAGCACGCGCCACGAGTCCTTCGTGTCGGTGAGGAAGATGGTCATTGGCGTCGCCTGACCGTCGGGGCGAATGGCGAGCGCGGAGTTGAGCGCGCTCGACGGCGCCGACACGCTCGCACCACCCGCGGGGTACAGCGTGCTCGACGTGTTCAGGATCGTGACGCCCTTGGCGACGCGGACCTGCTGGATCAGATCGCCGGGCGGCGTGGTGCAGACGAGGCCGGTGGTGGCGCAGGCGTACACGGCGAGCTGCGTATCGGTGATTTGCACCGTGTGCACGCGGCGGGTCGCGCCAGCACGGAGCTTCGCGAAGTTGATCGTCGAGACCACGGTCTCGGACATGTTCCGCGCGTTCGCACCGACCGGACGACTCGAGGTCGAAATCAGAAGGCCGGAGAGGATCGCGACGATCGCGACGACCACCATCATCTCGACGAGCGTGAAGCCCGCGTGTGAACGCCTGCGAGTCACAGCGCGTCGTTCACTTTCTGGATGGTGGCGTCCACGCTCGACTGGAAGAACTTGCCGTTCACCGACGACGTTCCTTGGCCATCCGCATCGCACGTGGCGAGAAGCGTCCACCAGCCGATCGTCGTCGGCGCGGTGAACGTGATGCCCGCCGGCAGCGCGCCGATATACGAATCACCGACGTCGCCGACTTGGATCTCGTAGCTGCAGTGCAGCTTCGACTGCGGCGGATTCACGCGCAGATCGGCCCACGCGGATCCACTACCGACACACGTGGTGAGTGCGTCGACGCCCGGTCTGCTCGGCGCCGACGGGCAGACGACGGGCGTGTCGTTCTGTAGCGTCGTCGCGTTCACGTACTTGCCCGTGTCGGACTTGTATTGCTCGAGCTTGTTCGCCATCTCGGCGAACATCGGCGTCACTTCGGTGATCGAGCGAGTCTTGCCGCTCTCGCGGAAGAACGACGGAACAACGACGATCGCCAGGATCGCGATGAGCGCGACCACGATCATCATTTCGATCAGCGTGAATCCACGACGCGGGTGTCTCATGAAGCTTCCCTCGTCGATGTAATCGACCATAAGCGAGCCCATGGTAGCACCGGCCGTCGAGAACCGAGAGCTATCGATCGGTTATCGAAGTAGAACTACCGGCGCCTACACGCGGTCAGTACCACGACGAATCGTCGTCGACGGCCACCGTGGAGACACTGTGGGCAGCGCGGTCGCTCATCGCGATCTCGACCCGACCGAACGACGTAAGGCCCGTTGCGAACAGCCCCGTGCTCGTTGCGGACAGCGATGCGTTGTCGGGCGCTTCGGCGGTGGCGATCGCGCTCGTGACGAACGACACGCGGTACGCCTTCGACGCCGTCGCGAACACCAGCTCGGTTCCCATCACGAGCGGGCGCGAGCTCGTGCGCTCGTCGAATGCCAACACGATTGGCAGCCGGGTCGAATCGGCGCTCTGCTCGTCGAGCGGAGCGGGGTTGGGGCGGGCGCTGAGCGAGATCGCGATCGCGTACTGCGTGCGTGCAGCCTTCGGGCCGCCGGACACGGCGAGCGCGTATGTCTCACCATCGGCGTTCGTGTAGATCGCCGGCGCGTTGGTGATCGGATGCCCCGGCTCGGAGAACTGGAAGGCCGGACCACGGCGGCGGTTCGTACCGGTGAGCGCATCGAGCACCCACAGCTCGCCGCGCTCGGTTCCGAACACCACGTCCTGGACCTGGCCCTTGGTCACGGTCACGGCCACGCCGCTCGCGCCCTGCCCCGCGTGCTGCCACGAGACACGACCGGTCTCGAGGTCGAGCGCGGTCACGCCGGTCGTCGTCGGGACGTAGGCGAAGTACTTCGGTCCGGTCTGGAGCTGGACGCGGCCGGTGGCGATCGTCGTGCCCGCGACATCGCGCGAGGCGTACTCCCACACCACGGATGGATCGGCCGGGTCCGTGATGTCGAGCGCGTAGACCGAACCGCTCGCGCCCGTCGAGAACAGCAAGATCGTGTGCAGCGAGCGGCGACCGGCGGCGTCGAAATCGCCCATCACCTCGACGACGTGCGGCGAGCCGTCGACCGTCGCCGTGTTCGTGCGCAATGAACCGAGCGACGTGCGCGGAATGTACGCCCACAGCTCGCGGCCGATGCGATCGCAGACGCCGGCCTTCACGCTGCCGCACATCGCGTGCAGCATTCCGTCGGCCGCGCCGACGTAGATCATCGTCGGGCGCTCGACGCCCGTCATCGGGCTCGTCGGGATCACCGCGACCGTCGAGTGGTCGATGCCGCCGAGCGCAGGCGCGAACGTGTTCGGTGCGATCTCGCGGCCGGCCAACACGCGATGCACGAGCACGCGCTGATCCGCCGGCGAGAGCGCCGTGCCGCTCGCGAGGAGCGGGCCCACCGTCGACAGCGTCTTCTCCTCGAGCATCACGCGCGCGGGGTGCGCGCCGGGCGTCACCGTCGTGAACACGGAGCGGCACGTCGAATCGAACCGACCGCAACCGGTGTAGCTGACCGGCGGGATCATCGTCGCTGCATCGAACAGCGCGGGGTGCTCGCCGTAGCGCGCCGACTCCGGGATGCGATTCGTCGCGTAGCCGCGGAGGTGGCCGAGGGTGGCCGGAAACCGAAACGCGTTGATGTCCGACGACGTCTCGACCGCGGTCATCGTAGCGCCGCGCTCGGTCGTTCCGTGCACCAGCGTCGAGGTCGCATCGATCAGCGCGACGATCGGCGCCGCGTGCGCGACCTCGTCGACGACGTCACCCTGCGAGGACGGCGACTGCGCGAACGCGGTGGCGGTCATCGACAGCGCGGCGGTCAGAACCGAACGAACACGGCGGGACAGGGTACTCACTCATGTTGAGTCGGCTGTCGCCCCAGCGTCGGAAGTTACGACCGGGTTATGACGTTAGCTAAGGGTGGGGTAGCTACTTCACGAGCTGGCCATCGGCGTCCAGCTCGACGAGCCCACCCGCGCCCACATCACCGCGCGCGGCCAGCTCGGCGAGCGCCTCGCGCAGCGTGAGCTGCTTGCCGTCCTTCTGGTACGGCTCGTCCTTCTTCGTATCCGCGTTGCGGACGACGACCTTCGCGTTGCCATCGCCAACGACGAGGTAGACAGCGGTCGCAGGCTTGAGCTGCTTCTTCGCGGCTACTTTCAGCTGCGCCTCGGTCACCTTGCCGACCTTCTCGACGACGGTGTTGTAGTAGTCCATCGGCAAGCCGAAGTAGACCAACATGCGGAACTGCCCGAGCGCGGCCTGCCCCGTCGAGAACCGACCCGGCAGACCGAGGATCGCACCCTGCTTTTCGCGATCCAGCTCGTCGGCGACGACCGGCCGCGTGCCCTTCACGAGATCCTTCACTTCGCGATCGATCTCGAGGAGCGTCTGGTACGTCGAGTCCGTGCGCACCGACGCGCTCGCTTGGAACGTTCCGTACTGCTTCGAGTACGAGAAGCCGCCGCGCGCACCGTACGAGTAGCCCTTGTCCTCGCGCAGGTTCATGTTGATGCGGCTCGAGAAGCCACCGCCGAACACCGCGGCCAACATCGAGTTCGGGAAGTAGTCCGGCGCGGTGCGCTTGGGACCGAAGTGCATCATCGAGACCTGCGACTGCGCGGCGCCGGGCACGTTGACGAAGAAGATGCGGCCTTTGGGACCCTTCGGTGCCGCGAGCGCGGGCACCGCGGGCATCTTGCCCTTCCAGCTCGCGAGGAGCGGACCCTCGAAGTAGTCGCGGACCTGCTGCTCGGTGAGATCACCGACGACGAATAGCTTCGCACCGCCGGGCGCGAGCCACTTCTTCGCGACGGCCTTGCAGTCATCGAGCGTGATCGCCTTGAGCGATGCTTCCGTGTTGATCGCGCCGTACGGATGCGCGAGCCCGTAGAGCACCGCGCCGCTGACGCGACCCGCGACCGAGGCGGGGTTGCCCTTCGACTGCTTCACGTTCTCGATGCGGCGGCTGATCATGCGATCGAAGTCGGACTGCCGGAAGCCGGGCTTCAGCAGCGAGTCCGAGAACAGCGCGAACGTCGCGTCGAGATGCTTGGTCAGCGTGTTGAACGTGACGCCGTGGGTGTCGTCGCCCGCGTACGAGCTGACGCCCGAGGCGATGTCACCGAGCGCTTCGGCGAACTGGATCTTGTCGAGGGACTCGGTGCCTTCGGTGAGCATCGACATGCACACGCTCGCGAGGCCCTCCTTGCCCTTCGGATCGATCAGCGATCCGCCTTCGAAGTTGAGGTCGACCGAGATGATCGGCAGCGTGTGCTGCTCGACGAGGAACACCTTGACGCCGTTCTTGAGCGTGAACGGCTTCATCACCGGCAGACGGAACGGACGCGGCGCACCGGCGACGGGCTGCGTCGCGCGGAACTCCTCCTCCGGAAACTGCAACTGCTGTGGCTGCGCGGTCTGAGTCACCTTGATCACCTCGTCGTTCTTCGGCGGCATCGGCTGGTCCGGCTCGCCGTCGGGATTCGGGAGAGTGCCGACCGGCTCGTCGGGCTTCGGCGGCTCCGGCGGTGGTACCGGTGCGGTCTTGCAGGCGGCCAGGACAACGCCCGCGATCATCCAGATGTGGCGCTTCATCACTTCGCTCCCTTGTCGCCCTTCACGGGGTTCGTGATCACGGTCAGCACGTTGTCCGTGCGCAAGTACTTCGCCGCGGTCGCGCGGATCTTCTCTGCGTTGGTATTCCGGTACCGATCGAGGTCCCAGGTGATCCGATTCGGATCACCCAGGTAGTGGTTGTATTGCTGCAGCACGCTCGATCGACCGAACACCGTCTCGAGCCCGCGGATCGCGAACGACTCGTTGGCGACGATCACGCGCGAGATCTCCTTTGCATCGAGCGGCTTCGTCGTGATGTTCGCCACCTCGTTCATGACGATCTTCTTGATCTCGTCGAGGTTCGAGTCGCTCTTGAGCGTCACCGTCACGGTGAACAGCCCGGAGAACCCGCTACCCGACTGCGACGCGAACACGCTCTGCGCTTTGTTCGCGTACACGAGCGCCTTGTACAGCCGGCCCGGACCTTCTCGCGTCAACGCGTTCGCGGCGATGTCGAGCTCGGCGTCACCCTCGGCGAAGTTCGCGGGCGAGTGCCACGTGAACTGGATCTGGCGCAGCTTCGCGAACTCGTCGTCGACGCTGATCTCTTTGCTCTTGATCGAGGGCATCGGCGCCGGTACGACGCGCGGCTTCGCGCTCTTCGGAAACTTGCCGAACCACTTGTCGACTGCCTTCTTCGCTTCTTCGACGTCGAAGTCACCGACGATCGCGATCGTCGCGTTCGCCGGCACGTACCAGCTCTTGAAGAAGTTCTTCACGTCGTCGGTCGACGCACTCGCGAGGTCCTCGTGCTTGCCGATCGTCAGATAGCGATACGGATGACCCTCGGGATACATCGCCATGTACGTCGCGAACCGCGCCTTGCCATACGGCACGTTGTCGTAGCGCTGGCGGCGCTCGTTCCGGACGACCTCGATCTGATTGTCGAGGCTGGTCTTGAAGTGGTTCGCCGGGTCCTTCACGGATCCGGGCGGATCGAGCAAGTAGCCCATGCGATCGCTCTCGAGCCACAGCGCCGTCTCCAGCTGATTGCTCGGGACGATCTCGTAGTAGTTCGTGCGATCCGGGTTCGTGGTGCCGTTCACACCATCGGCGCCGATCTTCTTGAGGATGTCGAAGTGATTGTCGACACCGACGTGCTTCGAGCCCTGGAACAGCATGTGCTCGAACAGGTGGGCGAAGCCGCTCTTGCCGTAGCTCTCGTTGCCGCTTCCGACGTGGTACCAGACGTTCACCGCCACGAGCGGCACGCTCTTGTCCGACGACAGCAGCACCTCGAGACCATTCGGAAGCGTGTACTTCACGAAATCGATCTTCGGATCCGCGGCGACCGGAACAGCGGGACGGAGCATCGCCTGGTCTGCGATGGCTCCGCTGGCCGCGAACAGCGTCGCGGCAATCACGATCTTCGAGAGTTTCATCATTCCCTCCGTTGAGCGGAGGGAACGTACACCAACTAGTTGCTGTTGCCTTCGCCGCCGCAGCCGCCAATCTGCGACGGGTGGCAGCCGACGCCGCCGTTGTACTTCACGAGCTCGGTGATCGTGTTCGGGGTCTCGGGGTACTTGGTACACGAGACCGCGATGAACACCTGGAGGTCGTTGTCCGCCGAGGGGTTGTTGTCGACCGGATCATCGTTGTTGTCGTAGATGTACGCGGCGAAGTCGGCCTGGTTGTCGCCGTCGATGTCGTGGCTCCCGATCGCCGTCGCGAGCCAGCTCGGTTCGGTCTTGTCGCCGCCGGCGGACTGCGCGAGGCCCAAGCCCCAGCTCGAGTAGTGGGTTGCGAGGGCCGTACGCGCCGCGGCGATGCCCGCCTCCGCGCAGTAGAGCGACGAGACGTTGGACTTCGTGAGGTCCTGCGACCGCTGCGACTGCATCTGCATGTTCGTGAGTGTCGCAGCACCGGCCAGGAGCGCGCCGATGACGATCATCGTCACGAGCATCGCGCTGCCGCGCTTCGTCGAGCGGCGACGGTTTAGTTGGAGCGTAGCCATATCCGCTTGGTCACTTTCGGGTCGGGGTTGTTGTTCACGGCCTCGCCGGTCGTGCCGGTCGCATCGGTCGTGAGCCGCTGCGCGCCATCGCGAGAGCTCGCGTAGATCGCCGTGCCCGAGGCAACGAGCGAGCCCGCGCCACCCGTGATCACGACGCTCGAGCCGGTGTTCGTGTTGATGTCCACCTTGTACGCGTGGCCGGTCGCGGTGCTCGTCGTGCCGTAGGTGCCGGCGTTGACGTCGCCGCCGTCGGTCGTGAAGTAGATCTCGTCACCGACGACGATCGCCTGCGACGAGGCCTTCTCGCCGGACGTGATGGTGTAGACGAGCGGCACGTAGGGTGCGCCCGAGGTTTCGGTCAGCGTCGCGGCCGATGCGGGCGCCGCCATCGAGACTCCGATCGCAGACTGGGCGTTCGTCGACCACTGCGTCGTCGCGACGAGGTCGGTGTACGAACCGCTGATCATCACGGCGAAGACGTTGCTGGACTTCGAGTACAGGGTCGGCGCGGCGCCGAACGGATGGAAGTCCGAGCCGTACCGGAACAGGGGCTTGTCGACGTGCTTGTTCTCGCCGGTGCGCGCATCGAGCTGCCAGATGTCGCCGTAGAGCGTGCCGAACACGACATCGGTGAGGTGCCCGGTCTCCTTGCTGCGAATGGCAACGGCGCCCCCCGGAATGCCGGTTGCGGGAACGCTGGGGTTCGCGCCCACCCGCGCCGCGGGATACGCGTGCGCCGTCTGCCACACCTTCTGACCGGACTCGATGTCGATCGCGGTGACGACGTTGCCCGCGCCGCCGGTGCCGCCGTTGTTGGTCTGCGCGATCACGTAGTACTTGTTCGTGGTGCCGAGCGCGACCGAACCGGCGGCGAGCACGAGGCCCTGGCCGAGCTCGAACGCGCCGCGCGACGCGGGCGCGGTGTACTCCCACAGGATCTTCGGGTTCGTCGGATCGGTGACGTCGAGCGCGTAGATCGCCGGCTTCGCGACGGTGACGGTCGGATCACCCGACGCGGTCTGGAACATCAGGATCGTGCGATAGCTGCGAAGGCCGGTGCCGTCCCAGTCGCCGAACATGTCGAGCACGCGCGGGGAGCCTTCGATGCGCTGCGTGTTGTAGCGAATGCGCGGGATCTGGACGCGCGGGAGAAATGCCCACAGCTCCTTGCCGAGCGCGGGGCACGCCGTCCCCACGGTCGAGCTCGCGCACACCGCGTGCAACATGCCATCGGCCGCACCGAAGTACGCGATCGTCGGACGCGTCGCGTTCGTCAGCTCGGTCGGCGGAATGACGGCGACCGTCGAGCGATCGACACCGCCGAGCTTGGAGACGTATTGGCCCGAGCCATCGGACTTCGCCACGCCTGCGAGTACGCGTTGCATCACCGTCGCGTGCGTCGCGGCGGAGAGGTCCGAGCCGATCAATGCACCGATCGCGGTCACGTTGCTCGATTGCCACAGCGTGCGAGCCGGACGAAGCCCGCCGACGAGGTTCGTGAACACCGTGCGGCACGTGCCGCCGAACGTGGACGAGCATCCGTTGTAGTTCGCTGCGGGGATCTGGGTCGCCGCATCGAACAGCGCGTATTGATCGGAGAACTTCGTCGCGGCGGTCGTGACGTAGTTCTTCGCCATCGCGCGGAGGTGGCCTTTGATCGCCGGGAACTCGAACGCGGCGGCGTCGGCATCGACCACCACGGTCTTCGCGGGCGGCGTCGGCTGGAGGTTCTCGAACGTGCCCTGCACGATCGCATCGACGGTTCCGACGGGCGCGATGACCGGCGTCGAGCGCGACACCTCGTAGGTCTCGTACGCGGGCGGCGGCTCGCCGAGGAGCAGGAGCGTCTGGAGCACGACCTTCGTGCCCGACACGACGGAGGTCAGGTCGTGACCGGCGACGTACATCAGGTTGCCCTTCAGCGGATCGTCGTCCTTCGACCCGCGCGTGACGAAGTCCGACACGATCATCGCGCGCGCGACCGTGCTGTTCGTCAGCTTCGTCTTGTCGAGAGACGCGACGCCGGAGATCAGCGGCAGGACACCGGGGCGATAGATCGTCCCGGTGATGCTGTTCGGCGTGAAGTCTTCGGTGAGGCCGTTCACTGGGTTCCACATGTAATCGCCCGGCTGCGCGTACGGATCCCCGGGGGCACCGAAGTAGATGCAGTTCGCGGCCGACGACAGCGTCGGATCCGTGCAGTTCTGCTTCGCCGCCGTGATGCGAAGCGTGTAGTCACGGTTGACGCCGTACTTCACCGTCGCCGACGTCGAGCACTTGCCCGAGCCATCATTGAGACAGGTCTGGAACTGACCGTTCGGCGTGCCGCGCTTGTTCGCGACACCCGTCTTGTAGCTGCCCTCGAAGCTCGAGATCGATTCGCACTCCGCCATGAGGCCCGTCTGGCCGTTGAGGAAGCTCGCGACGTTCGTGATGCCGGTGACCTCGTTCGCGTTCGGATCCCTCGAGCTCGAGGACGACAGCTCCCAGTGCGGGGCCCACAGCATCTTGTAGTAGGGGTTGCCGGACGAATCGACGGCGGCGAGCAGGTTGTTCTTGAGGTCGGAGAAGTCGAAGAAGTCGAAGATCTGTCCGCGTACGCCGCCGTTCGGGCAGTACGTCGCGTTGGCGACGTTCGCACCGCCCGGCGGGCAGCCTTGCGCTCCGGTATACGAGAGACCCGCGTTCTGCAGGTACTGCTCGAGGATGCCGGCCGACACCGTGCCCGTCATGCCCGAGCCGTTCGTCGCGAGGAGCGCGAGGCGCGGCGGCAGCACGATGAAGCTCTTCGGCGACGGTGCGACGAACGCCGCCGCGGCGCGATGGATGCGAACGTAGCCGCCGATCGTCGTACCGAACGAGCAGGTGCTGATCGACTGGCGGAACGGCGCGAAGCTGATCGCGTTGCCGTTCGCGTCGCTCGCGACGAGCGAGCCCTCGAGCAGCTTGAGGAACGTGGTCGCGTCCTTCTCGGCGATCACGAAGGGTCCACCGAGATACCGCACGGTGTGCACGTTCGTCGTGGCGGACGTCGTGTGCTGGATCGTGCGCGTCGGCCAGCGCGGATACACGGTGGTCTTCGACGACGTGTTGATCGTCGCGATGTTCGTATCGGTCGCCGCGTTCGTCGCGGTCGTGTTCGTCACGAGCGTCACCGGCGTGGTCGTGCCGTTGAACAGCTCGAAGTCGCAACCGTCGTTCCACTTCGGATCCGAGTGCAGCACCGGGCTCGTCGAGCCGGTGTACGCGGGACCCGCGTCGAGGTTCGTCGGCGTGCAGCGGTTCGGCGACTCCTTCGTGTCCTTGTACGTGTAGTAGACGCGGATCGGCGTGTAGTGGTTCGCGGCGAGCCACTGATTCGCGCGCAGCACGTCGTACACGAGGCCGTACATCGCGACGGCACCGCAGTCGCTCTGATAGCTCGAGCCCGAGGGAATGATCAGGGAGCCGGCCGCGAACGTGATGTCGGCGCGCGCGGGCTCCGCAGCGCCGACCACGAGGGCGAACACGGCACACGAGGCAACGCGACGGAAATGGGTCTCCACGGAAGTCGGTTCGACGATCGTGGCAACTCGTGAAGGTGGGCACGTGTACGCCGACGGGCAGCACTCGGCATCGGTCTGGTGAGGCATCGGGTAACGAATGCGCTTCGTGGACACCGATCGACCGACTCACGGTCCGCCGCCGCGCCCGTCCAACGAGCTACAACGTAGCGTCATCGCGCACCGGCGAGCGCGGAGGCACTCGGCGCTCCGCGTGCCTACGCTGGCACGGCGCGTGGACATGCCGTGCGCATGCTCAAGCTTGGATTCGCTTCGCTTCTCTCCATGACTCTCGCATTCGCGGTCACCGCCCCGGCGTGCTCGACGATCGAGAACAAGTACAACTGCGACCAGATCTGCGATCGCTACGCGGACTGCTTCGACGCGAACTACGACACGAGCGCTTGCCAGGCCGACTGCGAGAACGCGGCGGAGGACGACGGCTTCGCCGACCACGCCGAGGACTGCCAGGCGTGCATCGATGATCGCTCGTGCTCGGGCAGCTTCGCCTGCATCGACGAGTGCGCCGGCATCGTCCCGTGAATCAGTGAATCAGAGATCGAGCGGCTGAACGCCGAGCAGCACCTGATCGGCGCTCACCGAGTCCAGCCACAGCAGCAAGCGGCGGACTTCGCCCTCGGCGACGTCGATCTCGATGATGCGGCGGATGAGCTGACCGCCGATCGTGCGGCGGATGTCCGCCTCGGCGGTGCTCCATGCATTCGCGAGCGCCGTCGACTTCACGGGCAAGCCCTCGACCTCGACGGACACGCCCATCACGAACTTCGCGAACGCTTGGTTCGCGCAGATGATGACGCCATTCGCACCGAGCAGCGCGAGCGGTAGGCGGCACGCGTCGAACGCGATGCGAGCGAACTCGTCGCGCGACGTGGTCGTGCGTTGCTCGATGACCACGCGCTTCGGCTCGCCGCGCGCACGACGAGCGCCGAACCCCATCATGTCCATGACGGTGCGCAGCTCGTAGATGAACGCCGCCATGTCCTTGTGGCGATTCGCGGGACGCTTCTCGAGCGCGTGCAGGATCAGCGTCTCGAGCGCGGGATCCATTCCCTCGACGATCTGCGACGGCGGCTTCGGTTTCTCGTCGAGGTGTCCCGCGAGGATCTTCTGCACCGGGCCATCCCACGGCACGGCGCCGCAGATCAGCTCGTAGAGCAAGATGCCCACGCCGTAGACGTCCGATGCCGGCGACGCGGGCTCGCCGCGGATCCGCTCGGGCGCCACGTAGTGCGGCGTGCCCGACAGCGACGTCGATGCGCGCGAGGCCGTCAGCGAGCGCGCGAGGCCGAAGTCGAGCAGCTTCGCGATGCGGCGCGTGCGCTTGCCCTCGAGATCCTCCTCGGAGATGAGGATGTTCTCGGTCTTGATGTCGCAGTGCACGACGTTCTGCTTGTGGATGTAGTTCAGCGCTTCGGCGACCTGGAGCACGATCTCGCACGCCTTGCGCGGCGACATTCGCTTCTCGCGGAACAGGATGCGGTTCAAGGGTTCGCCGTCGACGAACTCCATGACCATGAACATGCCGACCTTCTCGTCTTCGCCGAAATCGACGACGGACGTGATGCTCGGGTGAACCATCGCCGACGCGAAGCGCGCCTCGCGATAGAACAGCTCGCGCGCTTCGTCGGTCTCCGCGACGGTGTTCGAGATGATCTTCAACGCGAACGTACGCGACAGGTGCGTGTGCGTGACCTTGTAGACCTTGCCCATGCCGCCCTGACCGATGCGCTGCACGATCTGATAGCGGCCGCCGATCAGCGACGAGTGCTGCGCGGTGTGGACGCGCTGCATCGCGCTGCGCGGCGGTGGTGCGGGCGTGAGCGTCTGCGCGGGGATGAACTTCGGCCGCTGTTGTTGCTGCGGATCGGGTGCCGCTTGTTGCGGCAGCTTGTTGATCGGCTTGTCGGGAGCCGTCGGTCGCGCCGCACGACGAGAATCGACGACGTGCGGCCGATTGCCGAGCGTCGCGGGCGGCGCGGGCATCGAGCGGGCACCGGAGAGCGAACGACGATTCGGTGCGAGCGCGCGGTGATCGATGCGCACCTCGCTCGACTCCTCGTTCATCAAGCTGACCTCGGGAAGCCGCGGCAGCTCGGTCGTCACATCCTTCGTCGGAGGACGCCGGCGCGGAGGCTGCGCCATCGTTCCCGTCGGCGGCTCGTCATCGACCGGGGGCGGAAGCGGCAACGCGGGCGGCCTTCGGCCCGAGGGGTTGCGTGGATCCGCCACGCAGCGAGCATACCCGAGTTACAGTCCGACCGGCGATGCAGGAGCTGTGGTCGAGCGCGAGCTACGAGGCGCACCTGCTGTCGCTACCGTTCGCACTCGCACCCGCCGCGATGCTGATCGTGATCGCCTACGCGGCGGTGATGCGGGGATCTCCGACGCTGCGTCTGTGGCTCCTCGGCCACTGCCTGTCGCTCTTGCCCTATGCGGTCGTGATGATGCTGTCACCGTCGATCACCGACGGGCGCGTCGCCGAAAAGCTCTTCCAGGTCGCGGTCTCCTTCATCCCGATGGCCGCCGCGACGGGGACCGCGTTCCAGCTGTCGCTGATCCGCAAGCATCGGAAGTACCGCTGGCTGATCTGGGCGTGTCTCGCGCAGGCGTCGGTGTGGGTTGTCGTGAGCAGCACGACCGATGCTGCCCTTTCGGGGATCACCCACATGAACGGGTACTGGTATCCCACCGCCGGACGCTACGCGTGGCTCGGCGTGTTGCACACGTTCCTCCTCTCGGTGCCCGGCTTCTATCTCCTCGCGCGCGCGGCGCTGTTCGGTAAACCGACGGTCGAGCGGCGGCAACTGCGCGCCGCGCTGCTCGCGAACAGCGTCACATACGCCGGCCTCGTCGATGTCGCGCTCGCGTACGGAGCGAACGTCGTGCCGCTCGGCTGGTTGCTCTCGGGCATCGGGAGCTTGCTCATCGTTCGCGCGCTGGTGTTCGAGGATCTGTTGCGCGTGCGCGCTGTCGACACCACGGCGCCGCTCCTCGTCGCGTTCTTCGCATCGGCGATCTTCCTCGGGTGGATCGTCCTGTCGCTGCTCGGTTCATCACCACCGTGGTGGGTCGTCACGATCGCGCTCGTGATGACGTTCGGCGCGGTGCGCGCATCGGTCGCGACGATCTCCCTCGTGCAGCGCGGCGGCCGCCTCGGTGATGGGCCGCTCGAGCGCTTGCTCGCACAGCTCGTCGGACGCGCGCGCACGCAGACCGCGGCCTCGCAGATCGCGCAGCTCGCGATCGATATCGTCGAGCTGGGCATCGGCGTGCGCACGAAGATCATGCTCGCCGCCGAGGAGGATTGGGGCTGGACTCGCGAGACGGGCGAGCGCGTCGCCGATGATCTCGCGCCCGATCCGATGCTCGTCGCGTGGCTCGCCGAGCATCGCGGCGCGTTGTTCGCCGACGATCTCGAGTCCGTCCCCGCCGACCTTCGCGATCTGGTCACGCAGCTCTTCGAGCGCAGCGAGGCGCGCGCGTTGGTTCCCGTCGCGAGCGTCGACGAGCTGATCGGTCTCGTCGTCGTGCCCGTGTCCGCGGGTCGCTTGCGCGGACGTCCGCTCGATTTTCTCGAGCGCGCCGGCGAGCGCCTCGCGGAGGCGCTGCTGCACGCCCGCATGGCTCGCCGCGCCGCGGATCGCGCGAACCTCGCGCGCGAAGTCGAGCTCGCAGCGACCGTGCAAGGGGAGCTGTTGCCCGGCAAAGGCCCGCACGTGTTCGGTCCGATCACCGTCGTCGGTTCGTGGCAGCCCGCGACGCGATGCGCCGGCGATTTCTGGCAGGTCTACCCGCTCGGCGAGGGCCGCGTGCTCGTCGCGATCGGCGATGTCACGGGCCACGGCGTCGCGAGCGCGATGGTGACCGCGGCGGCGATCGGCGCGTGCGATGTGTGCGTCCGGCGCAGCGGCGACACCGTGGATCTGCGCGAGCTGATCTCGGCGCTCGATGCCGCGGTCCGGCGCGTCGGCGGTGGCTCGCTCGCGATGACCTGCTTCGCAGCGATCCTCGATCCGAAGGCGCAGGAGGTGCGGTTCGTGTCGTGCGGGCACACCACGCCATACCTGTGCCGCCCGGGCGACAAGACGATGGAGCTGCACGCGCTCGTCGGCCGTGGCAACCCGCTGGGCGGTTCTCTCGGCGGCGCCCCCAAGGTCCTGCAGCGCCCGATCCAGGCCGGCGATGTGCTGGTCTGGTATACCGATGGTGTGATCGACGCGCAGGATCCTGCAGGGACACCGTTCGGCGACCGCCGCCTCCAGCAGCTCTTGAAGCGCCTCGACCGCACGCGCCTGTCACCGAACGCGGTGCACGCGGTTGTTCAATCGGGGCTCGCCGCACACCGCGCGGGTCGTCCGCTTGCCGATGACGAGACGGTGGTCATCGCGCGCGTCGCCGCGGAGTCTGCGCCGTGAGGCTCAAGGTCCTTTCGTACAACATCCACAAGTGCATCGGCGGCGTCGACCGCAAGTACCAACCCGATCGCATCGTCGAGGTCATCAACAAGCAAGACGCCGACGTCGTGATGCTCCAAGAGGTCGACGCCGGGGTGACGCGCTCGAACCGCGACAAGCAAGCCGAAGTGCTCGCCGAAAAGCTCGGCATGAAGTACTGGAGCTGGTTCCCGAACGTCGACGTGCGCGGCGGCGGCCAGTACGGCAACGCGATCCTCGCGCGTTATCCGCTGATCGAGACCTCGAACATCGATCTCTCGATCCGGTTCAAGAAGAAGCGCAGCGTCCTCCACGGCGTCCTGCGCGTGCGCCACGACGATGTCGATCGCACGGTGCACGTGTTCAACATGCACCTCGGGCTCGCGGGCTTCGAGCGCAAGATCCAGCTCCAGAAGTTCCTCGACTCGCATCCCTTCTCGCGCCTGCACCACGACACGCCGGTGATCGTCGGTGGCGATCTCAACGACGTGTATGGCGGTCTCGAGACGTTGCTCTCACCCTCGGGATTTCGCGGCATCACGAAGCGCCCGCTCACGTTCCCCGCGTGGGGACCGGTCCGCGCGCTCGACGCGATCTTCGTGCGCGGCGCGGTCGACTTCATGCGGCTGACGCGCTGCGACTCGGATCTCGCACGCCGAGCGAGCGATCACCGTCCGCTCGTCGCCGAGGTTCGCCTGCACGCGCACCAGATGCACGACGCACACGCGCCCGCGCCACCCGCGCCACGGCCCTGAGTTGCAGTCTGTTTCAGGCTGCAACGCGGAGGTGCGAGGACGATTCCTATCGTGCATGAAGCACGATGACGAACACGATCGCGGACTCTCGTATGACCTCCAGACACTCGCGCAGCGCACGCGGTCGCGCCGCGCGGTCCTCAAGTGGATCGGCGGCGCTGGACTCTTCGCATTCGTGTCGGGCTGCATCGATCGCACCGTCGACGAGATGGGCGTCGACGCGAGCACCGACGACGCGGGCTCGGGTTCGGGGTCGGGTGGCACCTGCACGAAGATCCCCGAGGAGACCGCGGGTCCCTATCCCGGCGACGGCTCGAACGGTCCGAACGTGTTGTCGACGTCGGGGGTCGTGCGCAGCGACATCCGCACGAGCTTCGGCAGCCTGTCCGGCACCGCCGCCGGCGTCACGCTGACGATCAAGCTGAAGCTCACCGACGCGAGTAACTCGTGCGCTCCGCTCGCGGGCTATGCCGTGTACCTGTGGCACTGCGATCGCGAGGGCCGCTACTCGCTGTACTCGTCGGGCGTGACGAATCAGAACTACCTGCGCGGCGTACAAGAGACCGACGACAACGGCGAGGTCACGTTCACGTCGATCTTTCCAGCCTGCTACTCGGGCCGTTGGCCGCACATTCACTTCGAGGTCTATCCGAGCGCCGCGGCGGCGACGAGCTCCGCGAACAAGATCGCGACCTCGCAGCTCGCGCTTCCGAAGTCCGCGTGCGACGAGGTCTACGCGACCACGGGGTACAGCGCGAGCGTGTCGAACCTCGCGTCGGTCAGCTTGTCGAGCGACAACGTGTTCAGCGATGGTTCGAGCTCGCAGCTCGCGACCGTCACCGGCAGCACGAGCGCGGGCTACACCGCATCGCTCGACGTTGCGGTGAACGGCTGACAGCCCGCGGTGCGAGCAGCAGCCACGCGCGCATCAACGAACGGAGATCGGCTTGTACTTGATGCGGTGCGGTTGGTCCGCGTCGTCGCCGAAGCGGCGCTTGCGGTCGGCTTCGTAGTCCGCGAAGTTGCCCTCGAACCACTCGACGTGGGAGTCGCCCTCGAACGCGAGGATGTGCGTCGCGATGCGATCGAGGAACCAGCGATCGTGCGAGATGACCACGGCGCAGCCCGGGAACTTCTCGAGGCCATCCTCGAGCGCGCGCAGCGTGTCGACATCGAGATCGTTGGACGGCTCGTCGAGGAGCAACAAATTTCCGCCGCGCTTGATCATCTTCGCGAGGTGCACGCGGTTGCGCTCACCACCGGAGAGGATGCCGACCTTCTTCTGCTGATCCTGACCCTTGAAGTTGAAGCTCGAGACGTACGAGCGCGAGTTGATCGACCGCTCGCCCATCTGCATGGTCTCGCTGCCCTCGCTGATCTCGTCGTAGATCGTCTTGTCGTCGGCGAGCGCGTCGCGCGACTGATCGACGTAGCCGAGCTTGACCGTATCGCCGATCTTGATCTTGCCCTTGTCGGGCTGCTCGACGCCCATGATCATGCGGAACAGCGTGGTCTTGCCGGCGCCGTTCGGACCGATGACACCGACGATGCCGCCGCGCGGGAGCTTGAACGTGAGGTTGTCGATCAGCATGCGATCGCCGAACGACTTGGACACGCCTTCGAACGACACGACCTCGCCACCGAGGCGCGGTCCCGGCGGGATCACGATCTCGAGCGACGCATCGCGCTGCTCCTTGCCGGCCTCGGCCACCATCTCGTCGTAGCGATTGAGACGAGCCTTGCTCTTGGCCTGGCGAGCCTTCGGCGAGAGGCGCACCCACTCGAGCTCGCGGGCGAGCATCTTCTGGCGCGCATCGGCCTGCCGCTCCTCGTCCTTGAGGCGCTTCGCCTTGAGCTCGAGCCAACCCGAGTAGTTGCCCTCGAACGGGTGGCCCTCGCCGCGGTCGAGCTCGAGGATCCACTTCGCGACGTTGTCGAGGAAGTAGCGATCGTGCGTGATGGCGACGACCGTGCCCTTGAACTCTTCGAGCATGCGCTCGAGCCACGCGACGGATTCGGCGTCGAGGTGGTTCGTCGGCTCGTCGAGGAGGAGCATGTCCGGCTTGGACAGCAGCAGGCGGCACAACGCGACACGACGGCGCTCACCACCGGAGATCACCGAGACATCGGCATCGCCGGGCGGGCAGCGCAGCGCGTCCATCGCCATCTCGACCTGGTGGTCGAGCTCCCACGCGTTGACGGCTTCGATCTGATCCTGGAGGCGGCCCTGCTCGGCGAGCAGCTTGTCCATCTCCTTCTCGGACAGATCCTCGCCGAGCTTCATCGAGACCTCTTCGAAGCGCGCGAGCAGCTTGCGCGTCTCGGCGACGCCTTCGTCGACGTTCTGGAACACGTTCTTCGTCGGATCGAGCTGCGGCTCCTGCGGCAGGTATCCGATCTTGAGGCCCGGGGCCGGCCACGCCTCGCCGAGGAACTCCTTGTCGACGCCCGCCATGATGCGCAGCAACGTGCTCTTGCCAGCGCCGTTGTTGCCGAGGACGCCGATCTTCGCGCCCGGATAGAACGACAGGTGGATCCCTTTGAGGATCATGCGCTGCGGAGGAACCAGCTTCCGCAGGTCCTTCATCACGAACGTGTACTGGGCGGTCATGGGCCGGGGTTATACCGGGGCTGCGTGGCGTCGGCTACACCCGGGGGACACCCCCGGGTCCCCCCGCTATATTCTCGATGTGGCGTATCGCGACGACAGCGGGGACGCGATCGAGGCCCCGACGGCCGACGGTACGCTCCGTGCCGAGCTCGCGCCCCGGGCGGTCCGGTTGCACGTCGCGCTGCGAACGCTGCACATCTCCGAGAGATTCGCGACGGTGGTCGAGCACCACAAGAAGACGAAGGCCAAGGACAAGAGAACGTCGCTGAAGATCAGCGGCCGGCTCGTCGTCGCGCGCGATGTCCCGCACGAGGACGTCGGCATCTGGATCGAGCTGGATGCCGATACGGCCAAGGCGGGCATGCGCCGTATCTTCGGGGTCGAGCCCGTCAGCCTCCTCGATCCGCATGGCCTCGTCGCGCTCGCGTCGCTCGATCGGCTCGCCCATCGGTTGAAGACGGAGCTCGTCGATCTCGCGGGCGATGTCCGGCGCGCGTTCGAGATCGGCCGCGGCCTCGACAAGGTGCTCCTCGCCGACCACGGCGATCGCTACGTCGTGTACGCGCGACGGCTGTTCCGCGATCGCGCGCGGTTCGCGATGGCGATCCACGACGACGGCAGGATCCTGGTGCCCGAAGGCAAGAAGCTGCGCGAGCTCGTGGTGCGCTCGCGGTTCGGCGTCACCGTGTGGGGCGACTACATCCGATTCGCGGACAAGAATGGAACCGATCTCGGACGCGTATCGATCCCGTGGATCGCACCCGAGGATCGTCGAGAGCTAGCGCGGCGCATCGGTCAGCTCGTCGATCGGGAGCAGACCGACTTCATTGCCTGGCCACCTGACGCGGACGTCGATCGAGCTCCACGTAGGTGAACTTCGCCTTCGCACGATGCCGGAGCGCCTCCTCGCGAGGACGGGCCTCCCTGGGCGAGCACGGGCCTCCCCGAACGGGCTGCTCCCCGACGGGGAATTGCGTATCCGCCTGGCCGTGCGCACAGTGTCTCCCATGTTCCCATCCCTCAAGTCGTGGCGCTTGGGCCGCGTGCTCGGGTTCCCGATCGATCTCAACGCGAGCTTCCTGATCCTGCTCGCGATCGTGTTCATCGCGTTCGGCGGCTTGATCGGCGTTCTCGTCGTCTCGATCGCGTTCGCCTCCGTGCTGTTGCACGAGCTCGGTCACGCCGTCGTCGCCCGCCACCTCGGCGTGGAGATCTTGGGCATCGAGCTCGGCTTCCTCGGCGGCGCCGCGAAGATGTCCGGCATGCCGCGCAAGGCGAACCACGAGATCGCGATCGCCGCGGCCGGCCCGGCCGTGTCGCTCGCGCTCGCGGGTGTGGGCCTCGGGCTCGGAGCGCTCGTCGGAAACGACCTGATCATGACGATCGGCTGGATCAACCTCGTGCTCGCGGGCTTCAATTTGATTCCCGCGCTCCCGATGGATGGCGGGCGCATCCTCCGTGCGGCGCTGACCCACAAGTTCTCGTACGTGCACGCGACGGAGATGGCGGTGAAGGTCGCGCGCGTCGCCGCGGTCGCGTTCGGCATCCTCGGCCTCGCGGGTCCGAGCTATCAGCTGCTGATCCTCGCGCCGTTTCTGTGGCTCATGGGCACGCGCGAGCTGCAGATGGCGCGCTTGGTCCAGGACCACATGGGTGGCTATCCCGACGATCCCGATCGCGAGATCCAAGCGATGTCGCGCGCGGCGTGGGAACGCCATCAGCGAGCGCGCGGCGTGCCGGACATGGGGCTCGGTGGCGGCCTGCGCCGGTACACGATCCGTCAGATCGGCGGTCGGCTCGTGATCGAAGCGATCGATTAGCCGAGCAGCGCGAACGTCTGGTGGTTGATCGCGACGAGGCGACCGTCGCTGCCCCACAGCTCGCGCGTCTCGAGGAAGTAGCCTTCGCCGACGACGGGCACCGTTCCGCGATAGAGGAGCGGCGCGTCGGGATCGAGGCCGTCGAGCGTGCCGACGATGTCGAGCGTGTACGCGATCGTCGCCGCGGGCCGCATCGCGCGGAACCGGACGAGCGACGCGGGCCACCACACGTCGGCGAGCGCGGCGATGTACGCGCTGTCTCGCGCGCTACCCGGATCGCGCGAGCGGACCCAGCCGATCGCGCGCGCCGCGGCTCCGCTGCCCGGGATTCCCTCGACGACTCGATACTCGAAGTGCTGCGCGAACTCGGGGAACATCGGGTTCCACGGGAGGGCCGCGACGTCGGTCCACGCGGGCGCCGTTGGTGGCACGAGCTCCTGCCACGCGACATCCGAGCTCTTTCGCGATGCCGCGAGCACGGCCACCGCGTGCGTCTTGATGCCATTGGGTTGCGTCAGCGACGCGCGCGCGGTGGTGACCGAGTTGCCCGCGCGCAACACCTCGACGGCGATGTCGGCGGCGCCGGCGTCGACGGGACCCGGCAGCTCCGCGGTGACGGATCGCACGCGCCGTGCTGGATCTCCGACGGTGGCTTCGATCGCGCGGACCAGCGATGCGACGCACAGGCCGCCGAACGCGCCGCGTCCCTGTCGCCATCCCGCGGGGACATCGAGCGTGAACGCGCCCGGTGTGATCGGAGTCGGACGCGAGAGCTCGTCGAGCGATGCCATCGCGTCGTTCGTAGCACGCAGACCGGCGCGGATTTTTCCTCCGCGCGCACAGATGTTTCTCGGCGCGGATGCGCGTCGGCTCTGAGGTACGATCCCGTCGTGCGTTGGTTCGCGATCGTTGGCTTGCTCGCGGGCTGCTATCGCCCGGGTGCGGATCCAGCGTGTCTGACCCGATGCGATCCGGCTGCCGCCGGGCAGGCCGACGCGTGTCCCGGTTCGCTGCGGTGCGCCGAGGACGGCAGGTGTCGCGAGCCCGACGGAACGTGTGGCGGTAGCGAGGTCGATGGCGCCGTGATCGACATGCGCCCCGACGACAGCACCGCGTACTGCTACGGGCATGGCCTGCTTCGCGTGTGTTTGGATGCGGAGCCTTCGGGCGCTCTCCAGATCACGTCGATGTCGATCGATACAGCGTCGGCCACGTGCGCGGTCGTGCCGCAAACCAACGGTCCCGACCTGTGCGTGATCGCAGCGACGACCGTCCAGTTGGCGAACGTCCGCGCGATCGGACCGCGGCCGCTCGTCGTGATCGCGACGGATCGGATAACGCTCGGCGGAGTGATCGACGTCGCGAGCCGACGCATCGAAGGATCGGGCGTGGCCGCGGCGGGCAGCAACGACGCGCGGTGCGCGGGCACGAGCAATCCGTTGACGGGCGCGGGCGGTAACGGCGGATCGTTTGGCGGCATCGGCGGCAAAGGTGGTCGCAGTGGTGTGAACCCGCAGGCGTCGGTGGATCCCCAAGTGCTGCGCGGCGGATGCCCGGGCACCGACGGCAACCCGTCAGCGCTCGGTGGACGCGGCGGCGGCGCGATCTACTTCATCGCCGAGACCGGAATCTCCGTCGGAACTGCGACGATCAACGCATCCGGCGCGGGAGGCTCGACAGCGATCGCGACGGGAGGAGGAGGAGGAGGATCCGGGGGAATGATCGGCTTCGACGCGCCCTCGCTCACCGTGACGACGGGCGGCCAAGCGTTCGCGAACGGCGGCGGCGGCGCGGGCGGTTCGCAGGACAGCTCGCCCGGGAGCGCCGGCACTGAATCTCCGAGCGCTCAGTTCCCCGGAGAGGGAGGCCTCGGGACCGGTGCGAACGGTGGCGAAGGTTCGCTGGTCAGCCTCGACGGTCTTCCCGGGGAAGGTGTGTCGTCCTCCGGTGGCGGCGGTGGCGGCGGCGCCGGCGTGATCGTGATCTATCCCGTGTCGCAGGCCGGCGCGTTCGGCACGGCGGTCTCGCCGCCGGTCACGCAGTGATCACTTCTTCGCGGGCGGCGGCGATGGCGGCGCGAACTGCGCGCCGGCACCGAAGTGGAGGATCACGTCGAGCTGGAGGTCCTTGTACTTCGCCTTCATCTTCTGCTCGGCCTCGTCCGCCGACTTCGACGACGCCACCGCCGCATCGAACGCGATCAAGTAGTCCTTGGTCGCCTTCACGGCCGACAGATCGTTCTTCGCTTTCGGATCCTGATGGCCCGGCACCACCGTCGTCGGTGCGAGCGCGGCGATCTCGTCGAGCGTCTTGATCCACGCCTTGCGCTGCTCCGCGTTCGTCTCTGCGGTCCACACGTGAACGCCCGCGAACACGATGTCGCCCGCGATCACGGTCTTCGTCGACGGGATCCACACGTACGTGCTGTCCCCACTGTCGCCTTGCGTGGGCCCACGCAGCTCGATCGTCTGTCCCTCGAGCGTCAGCGTCGCCGCCTTCTGCGCGGCGGGCGTCAGCGGCTTCGCCGTGATCTGCGCGCCGTACACGGGGCCCCACTGCTTCACCTTCGCGGCGGCCGTCTTCTTGATCTCGGCCAGCGGCTTGTCGAGCGCCACGATCTTCACCTTCGGGAACGCCTGCTTGATCACCTCGAGACCGAAGTAGTGGTCCGGATGACCGTGGGTCACGTAGACCGAGGTCAGCGTCTTCTTGCTGTCCAGGATCTGCCCGACCACGCGGTGCGCATCCGCCAGCGTGAACTGCGCGTCGATCAGGATGGCTTCCTTCTCTCCCGCGATCAGGGTGGACGTCACCAAGAACCCGTTCGGGGTCGCCGTGTAGACGGTCGTGGTCAGCTTCGTCTCGGCCACGGCAACGCCGGACACGAGACACGAGAGGAGCGCGATCGATGCGAGCTTGGTCATGGCGACGAAGCTAGCCAGCGCGTGTCCGGGGCGCGAGGTCAGGACCCGCGGCCGAATGGTAAAAATCGGCGGAGCGACGTTCGGCACCCAGTGGGCGCTAGCGCTTTCCCCTAACCCCGGTGCGGCGCTTCGGCCGCTTTTCCGTAACCCCGGTGAGGTGGCCAGACCGAAACTCGAGGGGCGTTTGTCCGGTATGCAGCCGAAAGAACTTCACCAGGTTGGTCGGCTCGTCGAAGCCGGTGAGACCCGCGAGCTCCTTCACACTAACCCCGGTGTGGGCAAGTAGCCGCTTGTGCTCGAGAATGACGCGCTCGTCGATCACCTGCTTCGTGGATCGGCCGAGCTCCTCGCGGAGAAGCTCGCTCAGACGCCGTGGCGAGATGCCGGACTCGCGCGCGTAGTGCTCGACCTCGCGCGTCCGGGCGAAGTCGCGCTCGAGGATGGTAAAAAACCGCCGGAGCACCGTCATCGGCGAGTGCCACGCGACCGCGCGTTCGAGGCGCAGCAGGATGCTCCGGAGGAGCGACGACAGCACGAGGGGCTGGAAGCGGTCGAGTGGACGGCTGCGCTCGAGGTGGAGTTGATCGGTGATCGCGAGGACGGCGGCCTGGTCGTCCGCGTTGAGCGTGAGCGAGGGCACGTGATCGAGCGGCCACAGGATCGAGGGCATCGCGAGCGGGTCGGTCGCGGACGGGAGCTCGATGAACTCGGGGGTGAACAGGAGCATCCAGGCGTCCAGGCCGGACTTGGGCGCGCGGTGGAATTGCTGGACGCGGCTGCGTGCGACCACCGTGATGTGGTCGGCGCCGATCGGGGTCGGGGTGAAGTCGACGAGCAGCTCGCCGCGACCTTGGAGGCCCACGTAGATCGTGTGGAACTCGGGGCGTTGCGGGACCTCGAGCGCGTGCGAGAGGACCTTGCGATGCGCGCGCTCGTAGAGCGACGACAGCTTGAACATCTCGAAGCCGAGCGTCGGCTTGCTCGCCGGATCGAACGGTAGGCTCCTGATGGGCGGTCGTGCAGGCACGCACGACGAGCCTACGCTAGGCTAACGGGTGATGAAGCTCGTCGTGGTGGTTGCGTTGATCGCGGGATGTGGCGGGAAGGCGGAGCCGGCGAAGCCCGATGTCGAACGGTCACCGGTCGTGACCGAGGCCAGCGGGAAGCAGGGGATGTTGGCCGCGGGCTTCAACGAGGAAGGCGTGAAGGCGATGTACGCCGGCAAGTACGAGCTCGCGAGCGAGCAGTTTCGCAACGCGGTCGCGCGCGTGCCGGAGCCCCGGTACTTCTTCAATCTGTGCACGTCGCTGTTCCAGGAGGGAAAGTTCTACGACGCGAAGACCGCGTGTGAAGCGGTCGACAAGGGCGATCCCCCGCCCGCGCTCGCCGAGAAGGCGCACGCGTTGATCTCGCGCATCGAGGCGGAGGCGAAGGCGCAGGGCGTGACGATGACGTTCGGTGGCGATCCGGGCCCCGAGGGCGTTGTCGACACGCCGCCGGACTCGACGCCCGTACCCGCGAGTGGTGGTCAAGCAGCGATCGCGACGAAGCTCAGCGACGAAGGCGCGCAGCTCATGTACGCGAAGAAGTATGCCGAGGCGAGCGCGAAGTTCCGCGAGGCCGTGGCGCGCGTGCCGGAGGCCAAGTACTTCTTCAACCTGTGCACGTCCCTCTATCAGGAGGGCAAGTTCAGCGAGGGTCTCGTCGCGTGCGCGGCCGTCGCGAAGAACAACCCGACGCCTCAGCTGCAGGCCAAGACGAACGCGATGAGCGATCGCATCAAGGCCGAAGCCCGGGCGCAGGGCATCGACGTGGCGCCGTGAGTCTGTTCGGAACACGCAGACATCGCGTTGGACCTGAACGTCGGCTTCCTCATCAGCCGCAACCTCAACTCGAAACCTCGAGGTTGGCCTGATCTCGTCGACGATCCGCGTTGATGTCGCGGTCGAGGATGAACTCGATGACTGTGTTCCGGTCGAAGCAAACGTCGACGTGTTCGCGTTGGACGCTTAGATCTTGTAGCCGCGCTTGAGCAGCATGTTCGCCGACGAGTCGAACGCCGCCTGCGGGCCGACGTGGAACTCGAACGTGTCTGCGAGCCGCGTGATCACGTTGAAGCACCAGCCGACGAGCAGCGCGTCCTCGATCTGCGCGCGCGTGACACCGCTCGCCAGCAGAGAGCGCATGTCGTCCGCGGTGATCGACGCGTGATCGCGCGTGACCTTTCGCAGCATCGCGAGGGTCGCGCGTAGCTTGTCGCTGATCTTCGCGTCCGCGAGATCCGCGAGCGCTGCATCTACCGCCGTGTTACCGAGCACCTTCGACGCGACCGCGCCGTGAGCGCGAGTTCAAAACTCGCACTCGTTCGTCTTCGAGACGTAGGCGGCCATCAGCTCGCGCTCGCCGATCGACCACTCCGACGGACCCCGCATCACTTCCTGGAACACCTCGTTCATCGGCGCGCCGAAGAAGTCGGGGCGATACGTCAGCGTCTTGACGACGTCGGGCACCGGCATGCGCGACATCGCGCGGATCACCACGAACAGCGCGCGCTTGCCGAGCGTGTGGTGCTTGCCATCGAGGACCGAGAGCCTCACGGGGTCTCCTTTGCAGCTTGGTCGAGTGCGGCCATGGCCGAATCGAACTGGCGCGAAGCCTGTCCGATCGCGGCGCACACCGCGAGCTCGAACACCTGGTCCTCGGTGACTCCCGCGGCCTTCGCGGCGGCGACGTCCTCGTCGGTCACCTTCCACGCGGTCTTCGCCACCTTGTCGATCAGCGCGCGTGCTCCCGCGGGGACGTCGACGTTCGCGAACGCGGCGCGTCGATCCGCCGCGCGTGCATGGCCATCACCGCTCTGAACTCGCTCCACCACGGCCGACCTGTACTTCTTTGCCGCCTCGCTCATGCGGCTATCGTACGGGGAGCTACGTCCGAAAGGGAGATGATGAGCCAGGAGGAATGGGTAGCCGCGGCCGATGGCGGCGATGTCGCCACGGTCCGGAAGCTGATCGCCACGGTCACCGAGTCGGACCGCTCGAGCGCGATGTATCGAGCGATCGCGCGGGATGACCTCGCGATCGTTCAGGAGATCGTCGCGGCCGGCGAAGCGGTCGACGAGTACCTCCTCGGCAGCGCGCTGGGTGACAAGGCCGAGAAGGTCGCGCGGTGGATCCTCGGGCAGCGTCCGGGCGATGCCGCTCGCGAGGGAGTGTTCGCGAGCGCGTGCGCGACGGTCTCGATCGAGCTCCTCGAGCTGCTCGTCGAGAACGGTGCATCGATCGACGATCGCGAGAGCGGCTGGAGCGGCCTCGGCAACGCGGCGCGGGCGAAGCGCGGCGACATCGTCGACTGGCTCGTGAAGAAGAAGGCAGCGGTCCGCGGCTGGCTGCTCGGTGCCGTCGCGGCCGGCGATCTCGAGATGGCGAAGCGCGCGCTGAAGGCCGGCGACGATCTGGCGGTGGTCGACGAGCAAGGCACGTCCGCGCTGATGCTGGCCGCGGCGGGGAATCATCGCGCTCTCGTCGCGTGGTTGGTCGAGCAGCTCGATGTTCCCGCGAAGGCAAAGCCCGCCGCGAAGTCGACGTCCAAAGCGAAGCCGAAGAAGTCGAAGACCGCGTCGGCGAGCCCGCTGGATCTCGCGGACAGAGAAGGGCGCACCGCGATCGCGCATGCAGCGCGCGAAGGCCACCTCGACATCGTGCGGCTCCTCGCGGATGCCGGCGCAGATCTCGACGCGGCGATGGCGTTTGTCGCGAACAACTACGACAGGCCCGCGGCCCTCCTCGAGATCGCGACGTTCCTGCTCGATCGCGGCGCCAATATCGACGCGCGTCACGAAGGCAATCGCGACACGGCGCTGATCGAAGCCGCCGAGCATGGCTGGACGGATGTCGTCGATCTGTTGATCGAGCGCGGTGCGGACATTCACCTCGGCAACATCATCGACACGACTGCGCTCGGCGCCGCGGCGAATCGCGGCCACGTCGAGGTAGTCAAACGCTTGCTCGCGGCGGGCGCGCGGCTGTCCGTCGATTCGCGCTCGTACAGCGACTCGCCGCTCGAGCGCGCGATCGAGCGCGAGAGCGTGGAGCTCGTGCGCTTGTTCCTCGATCGCGGCGCGATGAACGCGAAGTCGCGCAAGCCGCCGCTGATCACCGCTGCCGAGAAAGGCAACCGCGAGATCGTCGAGCTGCTCCTCGACCGCGGCGCCGACGTGAACTGGGTCGACGACAGCTACGATCAGGACACGGCGCTGCGCAAAGCGGCGCGCGGCGGTCACCGCGAGGTGGTAGAGCTGCTCCTCGACCGCGGCGCGACCGAGCCCGGCCCCCGCGAAGGCTACGAGGTCGACGACTACACCGCCATCCGCCGTGCGGGCGCGGGCGGTCACATCGAGGTCGTCGAGCTACTCGCGGACCGTGGCTTCGGCGATCCGACGACGAGCGGCATCGTCATGGGCGTCGCGCAGAACAGCAACAACGCGGAGCGCATGACGCGAGCGCTCGAGATCGCACCCGATGCGAACGCACCCGGTGAGTACGGCTGGATGCCGCTGCATCGCGCATCGGATCGAGGGCACCTCGACAACGTGCGCGTGCTGCTCGATCACGGCGCGGATCCGAACCTCGCCGACAAGGATGGCAACGTCCCGCATCGCATCGCGACCAACAACAAGCACCGCGACGTCGCCGCGCTCCTCGAGGCACGCGGCGCGACGCTGCAGCTCGTCGAGCTGATCGCGCTCGCGGGACGCGGCACGGATGCCGAGGTCCTCGCGATGCTGGAGCGCCCGGTCAATGTAAACGTCGCGAACGACGACAGACGGCGCGCGCTGCACGAAGCAGCGGAGTACGGCCGCCTCGCGATCGTCCACGCGTTGCTCGACAAGGGTGCTGACATCGACGCCGCCGACAACGATGGCTGGACCGCGCTGATGGAAGCCGCGGACATGGGCCACCTCGCGATCGTCGAGCTGTTGCTCGATCGCGGTGCAGCGCCGTTCCTCGCCGATCGCACGGGATTCACCGCGTTCGCGCTCGCCGAGGAAGCACGCCGCGGCGACGTCGTCGCGCTGATGCGGAAGCGCTCCGCGGATGTCGATCCGGCGGTCGCACTGCAGCGCGCGATCGAGGACGAGGACACCGAGACGATCGCTCGTCTCGCGCCGGTGCACGGGTTCACGAAGCCGTTGCCCAGTTACAAAGAGCCGCTCGAGTTCGCCGCCTCTGCGGGCAAGCCGGCGTCGATCGCGGCGCTCGTCGCCGCGGGTGCGGAGGTCGATCGCGTGCTGAACGAGTACGGCTACACGCCGCTGTACCGCGCCGCGGAATCGGGCACGCTCGCCGCGGTCCAGGCGCTGATCGCCGCCGGCGCGAAGCCGCGCGCGAACGGCACGCTCCAGCGCGCGGTGTGGCGCGAGGACATCGAGATCGTGACCGCGCTCCTCGATGCCGGCTTCGACCCCAACGAGCTCCACGGCGAGTCGCTGATCGTCGAATCGGCGTTGTCGTCACGCAACGCCGCGCTCGTGCGCTTGCTGCTCGATCGCGGAACGAAGGTGACCGGAAAGCCCGGCGCATCGCTCGTGGCACGCGCGGTGGACTACGCCGAGGATCTTCCCGGCCTCGTCGAGGAGCTGCTCGCGAAAGGCGCGCCCGTCGACGGCACGAGCTACTCGATACGCGAGCGAATCGAGACCTGGGTCGGCGAGGGCCGCACGATCACGCTGCTCGATCCGCAAGCGGCGCTCGCCAGCGCGGCGACCGGCAGCGACGATCAGTTCGCCACGCTCGACCTCGCCCTCGCACAAGGCGCGAATCCGAGCCTCGCGGAGTCCGCCGATGCCGAGCCGCCGATCCTGCGCGCCGCAGGCTACAGCTACTGGACCATTGTCGATCGCTTGCTCGCCGCGGGCGCCGATCCGAACGCGCGTAGCTATCGCACCGTCGCGCAGATCGCAGCCCGAGAGCAGCAGTTCGCGCTCCTCGACAAGCTCGTCGCCGCGGGCGCGAAGCTCGACGGGTGCATCGCCGCGATGATCGAACGCGACGCGCTGCCGAAGAAGGCTGCGGAGCGAAAGCGGATCGCCGCGCTGTGCCTCGCGAACGGCGACAACCTCGATGCCCGGAGCGACGACGGCAAGACCGCGTTGTGCCGCGCACTCGAGACGCCGGACAAGGACGTCGCGAAGCTGCTCGTCGAGCTCGGTGCGAGCGTCAACGCAGCGAGCGAGGACGGCAAGACGCCGCTCATGGTCGCCGCTCTCGTCGAAGACAGCGACGATGCACTGTCGCTCGTGACGTGGCTCGTCGACAACGGCGCGGACATCCACGCGACCACGGAGAAGAAGGCGACCGCGATCCACTTCGCGGCACGCCGCGGTCACGAGGACATCGTCGACTTCTTCCTCGCGCGAAAGGCGGCCGTCGCCGGCTGCCTCGCCGAGAGTGCGAGCTCCGGCAAGATGGCGCTCGTCGAGAAGTTCCTCGACGTGTGCGAGCTCGAAGAGAAGGACTCCACCGGATCGACACCGGTGCAGAACGCAGCCGCCGCGAAGTCGAAGAAGGTGTTCGAGCTGTTCCTCGATCGCGGCGCGTCCGTCGCGGAGTGCGCCATCAACGCCGCGTGGACGGGCAACAAGGCGCACATCGTGCTCGCGCTGAAGCGCGGCGCTCACGTCGACGCGAAGGACTCGGCCGGACGCACCGCGCTGATGTGCGCCGTCGACAACCCGGCCTGCGTCGAGCTGCTGATCGAAGAAGGCGCGAACCTCGATCTTCAGGACGAGGACGGATCCACCGCGCTGATCCACGCCGCGCGGTTCCGCGAGAAGAAGGCGATCGAGCTCTTGCTCGCCGCCGGGGCGAACCGTGGCCTGCGCGACAACGAAGGCAAGACCGCCGCCGATCACACCCGCTACGACCACGATCTGCTCGAGCTCCTGGAGGTCTAGATGAACGCCGATCGCACTGCACGACTCGAAACAAAGCTCGCGGGCCTCGCTCGCACGCGCCATGTTCCCCGCACCGAGACCGGCGACAGCAAGACGATCGCGTCGCAGATCGGCGGCGTCGCGTGGCTCGCACCGAAATCGAAGTGGCCGAAGTGCAAGAGCTGCAAGAAGCCGATGCAGCTCTTGCTGCAGCTCCGCGCCGACGACGCACCCGCCGGCGGCATCGTCGTGCCGAAGGGCAAGGTCGCGCAGATCTTCCACTGCGGTCGCTCGTCGTGCGACGAGGGCTACACGTCGACGCCCGACGGTGACGGCAAGCTCGTCCGGTTGATCGACGAGAAGGGCGCCGCACGCGCGAGTGATGCACCCGCGCACCTCTCGCTGGCGAAGCGGATCGTCGGCTTCGACGCGGCACCGGAGCTGCCCGGCTGGCAGGACCTGCGCGAGAACGCCGCGGCCAAGCTGAATGCGAAGGAGATGTCCGCGGTCCAGAACAGCGAGCAGCGACCGTATGGCAGGACCAAGCTCGGCGGATGGGCCGATTGGATCCAGAGCGCGAGCTCACCGAGCTGCGAGAAGTGCGATCAGCCGATGCGCTTCGTGCTGCAGCTGCAAGGCGGCGAGATCGTCGACTTCGGCGACTCGGGCCTCGCGTACGTGCATCAGTGCGCGACGCACGCGGATCAGTTCGCGATGGGCTGGTCGTCGACCTAGCCCGGGCGATTCAGGGCTTCTGCGCGACGAAGCGCACGAGCTTCATCTTGCGCAGGCCCCAATCGGAGACGTCCTCGACGACTTCATCTTTGAGCACCTTCCAGCCCTCGAGCTTCGCGGCGAGCTCGCCCGTCGCGAAGCCACCGATGCCGGAGCCCGCGGTGCCTTCGGCGTGGAAGTACTCGACGACGAACAGGCCGTTCTTCTTGAGGCTCGCTTTGATCTTCTCGACCGTCGACGCGTCGCTGCCGGCGTAGATCATCGTGACGAGGTCCCACTTGTTCGTCCCGAAGTCGAACTTCTCGATGTCGGCCTGGACGGCGGTGAGCTGCACGCCCTTCTTCTGCGCGGCCTCCTTCGCCTGACGGATTCCCTCGTCGGAGATGTCGACGCCGGTGACCTTCCAGCCCTTCGTCGCGAGGAACACGGCGTTGCGGCCCTGCCCCATCATCACGTCCAGCGCGGCGCCGGTCTTCTTGCCTTTGATCGTGTCGACGAGCAGCTGATTCGGCGTGGTCTTGAAGCTGATCTGCTTGCGAAAGGCTTCGTTCCACATCGAGCGCTCGGCCTCGATGCCACCGGGCTGCCACTGCAGATGTGACGCCTTCCACTCGGTGCCATCGTTGACCCACACCGCGGTGTTCCAGCCCTCGAACTCCGTCGTTTTCCCGCCTTCGGTGGGCAGCACCTCGACGGCGAGCCCGACGAACACGGCGACGTTCGGTCCGAGGTACGCGCGCTCTTCTTTCCACGTGCGAGTCCGCCGCGGCAGGTTGCGCTCGACGCGGCTCGACATCTGCTGCACGAGCATCGACGACGAGAAGCTGCGTCCGTCCTCGAACAACACGAGCGCCGGCCCCGCGAGCTTCAAGAACCGCGTGACGTCGTTCGCATCCATCGCGTCGTAGAGCGCTTTGCTGCGCTCGGACAGCTTCGCTTCGTCGAGCTCGGCCGGCGGCGCCACGGTCGGGGCGCAGGTGGCGACCGGGGCGGGAGCGGGAGCAGGTGCAGGCGCCATCGGCGGTGGAGACTTTCCGCCGCATCCGAGGAAGATCCCGACCACTGCGATCGTTGCCCAGCGCTTCATGGCGGCAAGACTAGCCGACCTGCCACCTTGCTGTGGCCTGTAGGCCCCTGCGGAGTGATCCAAATGGCCGTTCACACATTGCCGGTTGATTGGCCGGGGGCTTGCTCTACATTCCCGGGTGATGAGTAGGTTCGGTGCCACCGGCCGCGTCGACGTCGCGAACATCGAGCACTCCGTCGCGGAGCTCCCCTGGGGCGTCTTGCGCGGAGCGTTCGGTCCCTCGGATGGAAGCATCGGAGCGCACGCGAACGTGCCGAGCGCGCTCTCGGTCCTCCGCCACGCGCAGCTCTACACGAACCACCCCGAAGAGATCGAAGAAGCGTTCGCGGTGCTCGAGCGCCACGCACTCCGGCATCGCGTGCTGTATCCGGTCGCAGTCACGATCGTGCCGTTCCTGTTCGACTTCATTCGCCGCGGCTCGCCGCTGTCCGAGCGCATCGCGGAGCTGATCGCCGAGTACGTCGCCTCCGCCGACACCCTCGAGGCGCCGGTGCGCGATCGCCTTCACCGGATCATCGCCGATCACACGAACGAGATCCTCGGATGGATCGCGCGCTTCGATCGTCCGCTCGCCGCGCTCGCGATCCACGTGCCCGCCTTGCAGGCGCGCTACCTCGAAGCGCTCGAGACCTCGCCGATCTCGCCGTTCGCGTTGCTCGCGCTGCTCGAGATCGGCGTGGGGCCTCGCCGCTGCGTCGAGGTCGCGCTCGAGATCCTCGACGATCGCGAGGCGAATCCCATCACGCGCGCCGCGGGTGCGGCGTTCCTCCAGCGCTTTGGCGAGGACTGCACGTCGCTGCGCGAGCGCATCGATGCCGCGCTGCCGCCGTCGGCACCGGCGCAGCTCGCGAACCTCGTCACGCGACTGTGGGTCCCGCGCATCGAGCGCCCGGTCGTCGCGCCGCGCATGGTCGCCGCCGAGGTGCTGTTCGCGGGCGAGCGCCTGGTGCTCGTTCGCGCGGGCGCTCACAGCGTGACGCTGCCGTGGCGCGCTGCGGGCGTGCAGAAGGGCGATGTCCTCCAGGTCGGCATCACGGTGCACGGCCAAGCCAAGCTCGTCCTGTGGACGGAGCCGACGGGCGCGGTCCGCGTGATCGACTTCGAGACTAGCGCTTCAGCGTCGTGATCCGCACGCAATCGCCGAACGCGGCGAGCTTGTCGGCCATCGCCTTCGTCACGATCATCGGCCGCGAGTTCAGGATCGTCGGACGGAACATCTGCGCATCGCCGACCTTGCTCGCATCGATCGCGTAGCTGCAGATGTTCGACGCGCTGTCCGGGTTGATGTGATTCCACTGGAAGCTGCACTTCTCGGGGATCAAGCAGTCCTTCGCGAGCGGGTTCACGAAGTACCACGTGCCCGGCACCGGCTTCTTGTCGTGGCGGATCAGCGTCACCGGCAGTAGCTCGATGTTGGGATCCGTTCGCAGCACCTCGGCCACCTTCTCGGACACGACCGCCTCGTCGTACTTCACGCGCATCACGTCGTAGATCTTGTCGTCCTTCTTCGGCGGCTCCATCTGGAGCGTCGCGTCCTTCGGCCATTCGTCGACGAGCGAGTCGCCATCGTCGAAGTCCTTGTCCTCGATCCGGAAGTCGGGCGAATCGAAGCTCGCGGCGCGCTGCCCGCGACCGACATCGAACTTTCGCCACGGCGAGTCCTCGATCGGCGGATGACCGAACTTCTTCATCGCCGCGAACGCGCGCTTCTTCATGTCCTCGGGCCACCACGTGACCTGATAGCTGTCGCCATCGCCGTGGTTGCCCGCGAACGGATCGGCGCCCTGCTCGACGAGCCATAGCGCGAGCGGACGATGCTCGTCGCCAAACGGAATCAGCTGGAACGCCGTCTTGCCCCAATCGTGGCTGTGCATGTCGATGTCCGCACCCGCGGCGAGCGCCTTCTCCATCCCAGCCTTGTCGGCCTTCGCGGCGGCGTTCCACAGATCGCGCTGCGCGCGACTCGGCCACTTGAAGTCTTTGATCACGACGTTGTTGATCGTGAGTCGCTCGAGCTTCGACAGCGCGCGAAACGGCTCCACCGAATCGGGATCGCCGTAGAAGCTGATCCGGCGCGCGTTCGTCAGCCGCAGAAACGGCGTGACATCGTCGATCGAAGTCTTGTCGCGATTGTCCACGTCGCACTCCTCGGTATCGAGGCACTGCGCGATGTGCGCGTCGGTGGCGGCATCGGGTTCGACATCCTCGATCTTCACTTCCTCGAGGAGCTTCTCCTGCATCGTCTTGTCGAGAGACGTCCACCACGCGCGATTTGCCTTCGCATCGGCGGGCGAGATGTCGTCGTACGACTTCGGCTTCAGCCACGCGAGGTACGTCTCCGCCGCCGCTTTGCCCGCACGGCCTTCCTCGACGTACTCCTCGATCTTCTCGCGCGCTGTCGCGACCATCTTCGCGTCCTTGATCGCGTAGCGCTCGACGATGTCGCGCAGCTCCTTCTCCGCTCGCGCGGGATCCCCGAGATCGAGCGACGCCATCGCGATGTAGATCGCCGACCACGTGCGCTCGTACGGCGTCAAGTACCCCTCGCGCATCGCCTCCGCGCGTTCGAGAGCGCGCTTCGGTTCCTTCATCGTCTCGAGCAAGATGTCGCAGATGTTGAGGACCGCGTAGTCCTCGCCCGCCTTCGCCGCGCGCTCGAACGCCGCGAGCGCTTCCTCGTAGCGCTTCACGCCCTTCAGCGACAGGCCCCACAGGTTGTTCAATCGCGACAGCTGGTCGTCGTGCTTGTCCGTCGACACCGTCGGTAGCTTCGCGATCGCCGGCTCGAGCAGCGCGAGCGCTTCGGCATCCTTGTCGTCATCGACGAGCTTGCTCGCCTTGTCCATCACCTTGTCGAGCAGCTCGTACGGCGTCTTGTCCTTCTTGCTCGCGAGCACGCGCCCCGTGAAGTCATCGAGCGATGCCCACACGTCGTAGATCTTGCCGTTCTCGTGCTCCCACATGCCGACGCGATACGGCGCTTCGGTGTGGATCGCGAGGAACTGCGCTTCGCTGCCGAGCGTCGCGAACGGGATCCACCCGGTCCACTCGTCGGCGTCGACCTCGTTCTCCTCGAACAGCTCCATGTCGCCCAGCTCGACGAGATCGAACTTCATCTTCGACGACACGTCGTAGTGCGGGAGCCCGTAACAGAACTTCCCATCGATGTGCTTCGCGGCCTTCTCCACCTTCGCCGCGAGCGCCTTCGGAACATTGCTCGGCAGCGGCGTTGGAGGCGGGGCCTTGGCAGTCTTCGCGGGCTTCGCTTTCGCGTTGGCTGGCTTCGCTGTCTTACTAGCTGTCTTGCCCGGCGCCTTCTTCGCAGTCTTGCCCTTCTTCGCTCCACCCATGGCCGCCAGGGTACTAGAGTGATCGAGATGAGATCCGCACTCCCGCTGGTACTCTTCGCGATCAGCGGATGCGATCTCGTCTACGGGCTCGGCGACCGCGTTGCCCCCGATGCTCCGCCCGAGGTCGATGCACCGCCGGACATCGACGCACCACCTCCATGCACGCGGCGCACGGCATCGGTCGTCGCTGTCGCGGACACGATGCTCATCCGCGACAACACCGGCGCGTGTGATCCCGGCAATCGCTTCGGCGGCTACATCAACGTCAACCTCGGGCAGCCGGCGTCCGCGTCGACGCGCTCGCGGATCCTCGTGCGGTTCGCGCTCCTGTCCGAGATGGTCGAGGCGTTCGCGCCCGGCGGCGGCTTCGAGAGCGGCACGCTGACGATCCCTCTCAAGCCGGACGCTTGTGCGGCGCCTTGTCCGAGCTCCGCGATGCAATTCTCCATCTTCGCCGCGAACAACGATTGGAACGAGGGACAGAACACCGGAAACATCGGCGCGGCGTGGTGCATGCGCAAGCAGCTCGGCGGTCCCGGCACGGGAACGATGTGGATGGCACAAGGGGCGGACGGCGCCACCGATCGCAGCATGGTGTCGCTCGCTGACGTCACCGTCATCGACATCGAAGCACAGCAAGACCGGCTGTTCGTTCCGATCGACCTCGTGGCGAGTCAGATCACCGAGGCGCGCAACTGGATCGACGGAATGCAGCTCTCGCTCCTCCTCGTCCCGACGACCACGACCGGAACGCTGTACACGAAAGCACGCGAGGACAGCCAAGCAGGCGGTGGCATGCAGCTCTCCATCACGTCCTGCCGTTAGTCATATACTGCGTTCGCCATGAGCATGCGCCAGATCCAACTCCAGTGCACCGGAGTCTGCGGCGAGCTCACGCCCCACAACCAACCGACGCCGAACCACGTCCTTCACTTGGTGCTGTCGGTGTTCACCGGCGGGCTCTGGGTGTTGCCCTGGATCATCATCGCCGCGAACAATCCGTTCGCGACGTGCGTCCGGTGTGGCAATCGCCGCTCGCCGAGCACGCTGCTCGCACTTCCCGGCGTCACGCCGCAGCTCGAGCAGCGCCGTCTCGACGAGCTCGACGAGACGCTGCGCAAAGTGAAAGGACCGCTTCGTCACACGCGCGCCAAACACGGCGTCAGCGGCGATGTCACGTTTCGCATTCGCTACGATCCAGGTGGGAGTGTGATCGGCGTGACGATCGACAGCGGTCCGCCGAACATGACGCCCGGGTTCATCAACGACTCGACGACGATCATCAAGGGGATGGTCGTGTTCCCGCGCACGGCGCAAGGCGGCGTCATGAACTTCACCGACCTCGCGCCCGAGGACAGCGACCCGTATCGCAGTTAGCGGACCGACGAAGCGCGCGCGGTGGCGTCCATCTGTGCCTTGGCCGCTTCGACCGCCTTCGCGATCATCTTGTCCTGCTCGGCCTTGTCCTTCCACTTCGCCTGGTACTCCGGCTCGAGCGTGTCGACCGGATCGAAGTAGAGGAAGTAGCCCGGCTTCACCGACGGCGCTGCGAACACCGAGATGCCGGTGTCGCGATCGTAGTGCTCGAAGCTGTGCGCGACGCGCTTGCCGCCGCCACCCGGTGCGTCGACGACGAACGTCGGCGTGTGGAAGCCCGCGGTGGTTCCACGCACGGCCTTCTCGATATCGAGCGCCGTCTGCAGCGTGGTCCGCAGATCCTCGACGCCCTTCACGAGGTCATGCACGTAGACGTAGTACGGCTGGACCTGGCAGTGACCGAGGCGCTTCGTGAGGAGCTGCATCGTCGCGATGCCGTCGTTCACGCCGCGCTGGAGCACGCTCTGGTTGCGCGTGATGATGCCGCGCTCGAACACGTTGTCGAGTGCGCGCTTGGTGATCGCGGTGATCTCGTTCGGGTGGTTGAAGTGCGTGTGGAGCACGACTTCCTTGTGCAGCTTGCGTCCGCGCTCGACGACAGCGGTCAGCGCATCGAGCCACTCGTGATCCGTGATCAGCTTCATCGGCATCACGGCCGGACCCTTGGTCGCGAACCGGATGCGCCGGATGTTCGGCAGCTCGAGGAGCTTGTTGCCGATCAGCGTGATCTGCCGCGCCTTGAGCTGATACGAGTCACCGCCGGAGACGACGATGTCCTCGAGCTCGGGGCGCTCGGAGATGTAGCGGAACGCGCGCTCCCACCGCTCTTCCGTCGCCTTGAGTGACACCTTCTCGACCTCGTCGGTGTCGACGCCGACCGCATAGCTGCGCGTGCAGAACCGGCAGTAGACGGGGCACGTGTCGAGCGCGAGGAACAGCGCCTTGTCGGGATAGCGATGCGTGAGCCCGGGGACCGGTGCATCCGCTTGCTCGTGCAGCGAGTCGAGCGTCAACTTCGGGTGATCCGGCAGGAGGCGCGAGGCGACCGGCACGAACTGACGGCGCAGCGGATCGGTGTACGCGTTGGACCAATCGATCAGCGAGAGGAGATACGGCGACACGCGGATCGACATCGGCGCGACGGCGAACCCTTGCGAGACGTCGTCGTAAAAGCTCTGAGGAACCAGATCCTGCACGGCCTGGAGGAGCTTCTGCGGGCTCGTGATCGTGTTCTTCGCCTGCCACGTGTGGTCGAGGAACGTGGCTTCGTCGACGAGGCGATAGGCCGGAATCTTTTGCCAGAACGCTCCATCGAGGAGCTGGCGATGGAACAACGTCGACGGATCGACGTTGGGCTTGATGTGCTTGATCGGGGCTAGCTCGGGCGCTTGATTGCCGAGGAGCTTCAGCTGGGTGTCCATGGGAACCTCACGTCTCAACAACACGGAAGAGAAAACGAACGGGACGCGACACGTGTTCGCGCTACTCGACGTCCGGTTGGTGAGGGACAGAGCCCAGGTACCACATACTGGTTCGATATCACGCCAAGCACACGAGGCCAATCATGAATCGGCGGTCACCGAGTGCGGGCGTGCGCCTGGAACCAATCGAACCAGGTCTGCGTGAACGTCGGGTTCCACACCGGGACGTGGCTGGCGCCCTCGATCGACCACAGCTCGACCGCTCCGCCGGCCGGGCACCCGTCCGAGCTCGCGGTGTGCGTCTCGGCGCCCGCGAGGTTCTTCTCGAGGTCGAGATCGGCGCCCGCGGTGCGCGTCGTGCCGCAGCCGTTCTTCTGCGCCCACTGCGCGGCGCTCGCTTCGGCGCCCGTGGGGCCGCTCGTGAATGGAACGGTGCCGTCGGCCGTTCCATGCATGTGCAGCACGTTGACCGGACGCTCCGGCGTGCACATCGCGGGCTGCGATGACGCGAGGCCCGCGAGCGGTGCGATCGCCGCGATGATGTCCGCGCGCTCGCACGCCATCCGATACGACATGAACCCGCCGTTCGAGTGGCCGATCACGAAGACGCGGTCCGGATCGATCGGCCAGTCGCTCGCGAGTGCATCGTCGAGGATCTTGCCCAAGTAGCCGACATCGTCGACGCCCGTGCCGCCGAAGTCGCAGCACGCGGGATCCGCGTTCCAGAACTGCTTGCCGCTCGAGTCGACGGTGCCATCGGGCGAGATGACGAACGCGGCGCTCGATGTCGCGAGCGGCCCCGCACCGAAGTAGGCCTGCTGGACGAACCCGGACGCGCCGTAGCCATGCAGCACCATGACGAGCGGATACGTCTGACTCTCGTCGAGGTTCGTGGGGATCTTCAGATCCACGGGACGGTCGGCCGTGCCGAGAGTCGTGGGGCGATTGTCCCCGGTGCTGCCGCCGTCGTCGCCGCAGCCCAGGAGCAAGCACGAGATCGCCGCGATTCGCCTCATGAAGGCACCTTATGCCGCTCGGCGCGCGAGCGCTACACTCTGGAATGGCGGCGACGACGGCATCGACAGGACGCGTGGTCGCCGCCGCGCTGGGCCTGCTCGTCGTCGGCACGATCGGCGCGATCCAAGCGGCCGATGCGGGTGGCTCGTTCATGTTCGATCTCGAGCAGGTCACGCCCGCGCTCGCACGCACCGAGCCGGTGGTCCCCGATGCGCACACGCCGCGCTTGGCGCGTCGCGTGTTCCTCGTGATCGTCGATGGCCTCTCGCTCGATCGCAGCTACGAGCTGCCGTTTCTCGACGAGCTTCGCCGCCGCGGCGTGGATGCCGAAGCGAGCTCGCACTACCCGACGTGGTCGCGACCGAACTACGTGTCGATCCTGACGGGCGTGCCACCGATGGCGAGCGGCGTGCGCACGAACCATCACGGGACGCCGGTGCAGCTCGATTCGCTGATGGATCGCGCGCACGCGGCGAAGCTCGGCGTCGCGAGCGCCACGGACTACGACGTGTTGCCGCGCCTGTTCCTGCGCCGCCGCGGCGATGCGCGCGCGCCGATCCCACCGGAGGCGATGGACGACGCCGAAGCGGAGGCCGGCTCGATCGAGATCGACGACGCGGCCGCCGGCGTGCGCGCCCCCGACGCCGACCTCGTGTCTCCATTCGACGACGCGCGCTACGCGCCGTGGCCAGGTGGCTTCAGCGAAGCGGGCGCCGCCGTCGCCGCGGGCACCGCGGAGCTCGTCGTCCTGCTCGTCGGTGCGGTCGACGCCGCGGGTCACGCGCACGGCGCGGCGAGCGAGGAGTACCGCATCGCGAGCGAAGGCGCGGATCGCGCGCTCGCCCGCGCACTCGGCCGCGTGGACCTGACGCAGGACACGATCATCGTCGTCGCGGATCACGGCCACACGGCGCGCGGCGGTCACGGAGGCGTCGAGCCCGAGGTCGTCGCGGTCCCGCTGATCGCGGCGGGTGCCGGCATCGTCCCCGGCGCGGCGCCGCGCGACGCGCGCTTGATCGACGTCTCGCCCACCGTCTCCAGCTTGCTCGGCATGCCCGCGCCGGGTCACGGCCTCGGTCGCACGCTGGTCGAGATCCTCTCGCTCTCGCCCGACGATGCCGCGCGCCGCGTCGCCGCGGACAACGCGCGCCTCACCGCGAGCACCGCGATCGTCGCCGCCGCCGAGGCGCGCGCCGCCGTCGCCGTCCTCGCGCATCGCGCGGCTCGCTTCGGCCTCGTCGGTGGCGCGGCGCTCCTCGCGATCATCGTCGCGGTCATGCTGCGCCGTCGTCGCGTGCTGCACTTCGATCTCCGCGTGCTGCTCGTGACGGTGCCCGCGTTCTTCATCGTGTACTACGCGCTGATCGGCCTCCTCGGCCAACACTTCTCGCCGTCGCTCCTGCCCGCGCAAGGTCACCTCGCCGGCACGCTCGTTCGCTACGGTCTCGCCGCGACCGTCGTCCAGCTCCTCGCGAACCTGTGGGCGCTTCGCAACAAGCCGACGCTCGCGGATCGCCTCGCGAGCGCGAATGGCATCGCGTGGGTCGGTCTCCTCCTCGCGATGCTCCCCGCCGGCCTCGCGTGGGCGTTCTATCCGCCGCCGTACGTCACCCTGCCCGGTCCCGTGTGGCTCGTGATGATCCCCGCGGTCGAAGTCGCCGTCGCCTGCGCCGCGGTCACGTTCGCTCTCACGCTCGCCATCGAGGTCATCATCTTCGCCTCGCGTGCGTGGCAGCGGCGCACCTGATCGCGCATGCTCGGGACCATGCGATTCCTGCTACCCATCGCACTCGCGCTCGTTGCATCCGGACCCGCCACCGCGATCGCGGAGCGCGCGGCTCCTCTCGTGAAGAGCGACGCCCAGCGCATCCGCGAGCTCGAACAGAAGGTCGCGGACCTCGAGCGCGAGCTCGCCGATGCGAAGGCAAAGCTGGCGAAGACCGCACCGCCACCGATGCGTCCGTCGCGCCCGCAGCTCGATTCACAGCGGCACTACCGCGTGCCGCTCGACGACAGCCCGTCGATGGGACCGTCGCCAGCACCGGTCACGATCGTCGCCGCACTCCAGTTCCCCGAGCCGTACACGCACAGAGCGTGGCCGACGTTGATGCAGCTCCTGAAGGACAACAAAGACGTGCGGCTCGTCGTGAAGAACTTCGTGGTGCATCCCCGACACACGCGCTCGTCGATCGCCGCGTGCGCCGCCGGCATGCAAGGCGAGCTCGATCGCATGGAGGCTGCCCTCTACGACGCGTCGTCGCAACCCGATCCGACCACGGGTCAGCAGATGGGCTTGCGCGAGATCCCCGACGGCGAGGCTCGCGAGATCGCGCGCGCGTTGCGCTTGAACCTCAAGCAGTACGATCGCGACCTCCCCACCTGCGAAGCCGCGCAGCAACGCGACATCGCGATGTTCCAAGCGCACGGCCAAGGTGCGGTCCCCGTGTTCTGGATCAACGGCCGGCCGCTGTCGGGCGCGCAGCCGATCGAGAACTTCAACAGCATCATTCGCGACGAGCGCGATGCTTGGAAGAAGGCGAAGGCGAGCGGCACGCGCATCGGCGAGTGGTACGACAAGGTCACGACCGAGAAGCCGAACCCGTACTGAGGTGACGGCATGCGCTGGGTGCGGCGTTGTGTGTGGTTTCCTGAACAACCAGTCGTTCGCTCCCGTTACGGCGCAATGCCCAGAGGTCTGTGCGAGTCGTTTCTTCGCGAAGCGAAAAAGGTCCTCCTCTGACCTCTGTGGGCTCCGTGTACTCCGTGTAGATCTGGGTTCTGGGCGCTCGGGCGGTACCCGGCTCGCACGGCGCAATGCCCAGAGATCTGGTTCGATATCTCGGCGCGGTGCGTGCGACGGGCTCGCCGTTCGGTGAAGAACCCCTACTGAGGATCGTGAGGGCATGCGGAAGGTGGCTGCGGTGTTGTGCGTGATGGCGATCGGGTGTGCAGCAGGTGCGGAGATGCGTCCGCGCGGCAAACGCAACTCGGTGAAGATCGAGGCGCTCGAGAAGCGAATCGCGAATCTCGAGGCGCAGATCGCGACGATGTCCAAAGAGATGCACGCGCTCTACGAAGTGAACAAGCCCAAGCCCGCGCCGGCGCCTTAGCGGCGACCGAGCTTGATCGGCTTGTCGGGCTCGTCGGGCTTCGCGATCGCGAGCTTCGGGCGCGCTTCGCCCGTGTCTTTGCACTCGCTGCCCTTGTCGCGCGTGATCTGCGCGCGCAGCGCGTTCGTGTGATCGATCCACGATCGCTGCACGTCGGCGTCGACATCGTGGTCGCGCATCGCCTCGCGCAGGATCTGCAAGCGGCGCTCGAAGTGCCCGCCGAAGATCGTGTGGTTCGCGTGCGCGGTGCGCAGCGGGCGGCCCGTGTACTTCACGTCGGGCGCGCCGAGGAAGTTCGCCGCGAACTCCCACTCGCGATCGATCAGGTGCTGCTTGTCTTTGCCCTGGAACATGAAGCCGATCATCACGTCCTTGAACACGCGATCGTAGAAGTCGGCGATCACGGCGCGCAGCTTGTCGGCGCCGATCTTGTCGTACAGCGCGGTCACTTGGCACGCACCTCGACGGGCTGACCGGTCAGCGCGCTCGTGCCCGAGAGCTCGTCGATCAGCGATGGATCGACGATGTCGTTCACCGATGCGCCGGGGACGGACTCGGCGACGCGGAGGCGCGAGCCTTTGCGCGTGTGGCCCCAGCCGTGCGGCACCGAGACCACGCCCGGCATCATCGTGTCGGTGACCTCCACGGACAGCTCGATCGCGCCGGTCTTCGTCGAGACGCGCGCGACCGCACCGTCGGTGAGCGAGCGCGCCGCGGCGTCGGTGGGGTGCATCATCACGGTGCAGCGATCCGGGCCTTTCACGAGGCGCTCGCTGTTGTGCATCCACGAGTTGTTGCTGCGCAGGTGGCGCCGACCGATGAGGACGAGGCCGTTCGCCGCGCGGCCCATGCGCGCCTCGAGGCGCGCGAGATCGGCGAGGTAGATCGCCGGCGCGAGGTGGACGCGCTTGTCCTTGGTGTTCAGGCGCGCGGGCAAGCGCGGCTCGAGTGCACCGAGATCGATGCCGTGCGGGTTCTTGCGCAGCTTCGCGATCGAGAGGCCACCGCGGAACATGCCGTACGGGCCGGTGCGCAGGCCCGCGTCGATGACGGCCTCGGGACCGAGCGAGCTTGCGAGCTTCTCGATCAGCTTCGCGCCGGGGCCCAGGCGATTCGGCAGACCGACGCGACGCCACAGCGCGAGACAGATCTCCCAGTCGTGGCGCGTGTCGGCCGAGCGCTCGAACGTGGGCGGCGAGTATTTCGCGATGTTGCGCACGGCGAACGCGTTGAGCGCGACATCGTAGTGCGAGCGCTCGAGCACCGAGGTCGGCGGGAGGATCACGTTCGCGAGGCGCGTGGTCTCGTTGAGGTACGGATCGATCGACACCATGAAGTCGAGCGTCTGGAACGCCTTCTCGAGACGCGGGCCGCCGGGGGCGGACAGCACGGGATTGCCGGCGCTCGTGATCAGCGCGCGGATCTGGATCTTCTCTTCGCCGTTGCCCGCTGTCTCGATCTCCTCGGCGAGCGCGGTCATCGGCAGCTCTCCGCCGAACTCGGGCTTACCGCTGACGCGCGACTTCCACCGCGCGAAGCCACCGTCGAAGCCGAGCATCGCGGCGAGCGGCACCGGATCCACGGCCGGCGTCGTGAACATGAGGCCGCCCGGCTCGTCGAGGTGGCCGGTCAGCGCGTTCAGCGCGTAACACAGCCACGCGGCGAGACCGCCGAACTCCTGCGTGCACACGCCGAGGCGTCCGTAGAGCACCGCGCGCTGTGTGGAGGCGAGCTTGCGCGCGAGCTCGCGAATGTCGTCGGCGGTGATGCCCGTGATCGCGGCGGCGCGCTCGGGTGTCCACGCCGACGCGGCGGTGCGCAGCTCGTCGACGCCGGTGAGCGGGACGCGCGTGGGCCGGACACCGTCGGCGAAGATCACGTTCGCCATCGCGAGGAGAAGCACCGCGTCGGTCCCCGGGCGGATGAACAGGTGGCGATCGGCCTTCTCCGCGGTTTCAGTGCGACGAGGATCGAGGACGATGACCTGACCGCCGCGATCGCGGATCGCCTTGAGGCGCGCGCGCATGTCGGGCGCCGTCATGATGCTTCCGTTCGACGCGAGCGGATTCGCGCCGAGGCAGATCATGAGATCCGTGCGGTCGAGATCGGGCACCGGCATCAGCAGCTGGTTGCCGAACATCTGCAGCGCCGCGAGCATGTGCGGCAGCTGATCGAGCGAGGTCGCCGAGTAGATGTTCTTCGTCCCGAGCGAGCGCAGCAGCAGCTGGCCGTACGTGAGGAGGCCGAGGTTGTGTGCGGTCGGGTTGCCCTGATAGACGGCGATCGAGTCGCGGCCGTACGCGCGTCGGATGTTGGCGAGCTTCGTACCGACGAGGTCGAACGCCTCCTCCCACTCCATCTCGATCCACGTCGAGCCCTCGCGCCGCATCGGGCGGCGAAGACGATCGGGGTCCTCGTGCAGGTCGGCGAGCGCCGTCCCCTTCGGGCAGATGTAGCCCTTGCTGAAGGGATCGGCGTCATCACCGCGCACGCTGACGACTTTGTGTCCGTCGAGCTCGATGGCGACTCCGCAGGTCGCTTCGCAGAGCGGACAGCTGCGATACACTGTCGTGGGCATGGCGACCTCGAAGTCGACCTTAGCAGGGAACGGTAGCGCGGCGCTCACCGTCGACGAGCTGTTGGCGCTTCATCCGTATCCGACGCAGTACGCGAAGGAGAAGCGGATCCAGCGGTTGTGGACGTTCGACCTCCCGTGCACCGCCGATGCGATCTGGCCGCACATCGCCGACACCTCGCGCATGAACCGCGCTCTCGGAACCGCGGCGATGATGTTCGAGGAGCGCGACGGCAAGCGCTGGGGAAGCGCGAAGCCCGGCGGCGTGCGCCACGAGTGGTGCGAGATTCCGTGGAACTGGGTCTCGAATCAGTGGCTCACGTGCACGCGCGTGTACGAGCGCGGCTTCATGAAGGTGATGTACGCGATCCACCGCGTCGATCCGACGCCGACGGGATGCCGCCTCTATCTCTACTTCGGCGCGGTGCCGCGCGGAGCGTTCGGCTCGGCGGCGATCCGGCTCGGGTTTCCGACGATCGAGCGCGCGTATCGCCGCGTGGTCCCCGCGCTCGCGCAGCAACTCGATCGCCTGCGTCCCGAAGCGCTGATGCTCCCGCCGCCGACGCTGACCGAGGACGCGCGGGCCCGCCTCGATGCGCAACGCGCGGCGCTCGTCGCCGAAGGCTTGCCCGCCGAGAGCGTCGACGCGCTGATCGAGTGGATCCGCACCGGCGATGACACCGAGCTGCATCGCATCCAGATCCGCGAGCGCGCGCGCGTGTGGAAGTTGCCCGAGGACGATCTGTTGCGCGTCGCGCTGCATGCGACGCGACAGGGCCTGTTGCGCATGTCATGGGACACCGTGTGCCCGCACTGCCGCGGCGTGCGCGACGAGCTCGAGACGTTGTCGTCGCTGACGACGCACGCGCACTGCGATGCATGCGACGTCGACTTCACGACGGACAGGGTCGAGACCGTCGAGGTCACGTTCCACGTCCACTCGTCGATCCGCGACGTGCCCGATGTCGTGTACTGCAGCGCCGAGCCCGCGAAGAAGGATCACGTTCGCGTGCAGGTCGACGTACCCGCCGGCGAGACCGTGACGATCACGCCGAACCTCGCGCCCGGTCGCTATGTCGTGTGGCGCGATCACGACGGCGGCTGGTACCTCGATATCGGCGACGACGGCGCGGACACGGTGACGTGGAAGCTGCTGCCCGAAGGAACGATCGTGAAAGCGCGATCGTCCTCGACGATCGAGCTCTCCAACCAGGGCGATGCGGCCGCGCAGTTCCAGATCGAAGAAGCGAAGTGGAGCGATCACGCGCTGCGGGCCGGCAAGCTGCTCTCGTTCCAGGACTTCCGCGATCTGTTCAGCGCGGAGTACATCGGCGCGGATGTTCGCCTCGGCGTCGGCGAGCAGACGCTCTTGTTCACCGATGTCGTCGGGTCGACGGCGTTCTACGCGTCGCGCGGTGACCCCGCCGCGTTCATCGAGATCAAGAGGCACTTCGACGAGGTCTTCGCGATCGTCGCGGACTGCCGCGGCGCGGTGGTGAAGACGATCGGCGACGCGGTGATGGCGACGTTCGGAAACCCCGTCGACGCCGTGCGCGCGTCGCACCGGATCCACCAAGCGTTTCACCCGGAGCGCGCGGACACGCCGATCCGCCTGCGCATCTCGTTGAACACCGGCCCGTGCATCGCCGTGCGCCTCAACGCGAACGCCGACTTTTTCGGCGGTACGGTCAACATCGCCGCGAAGCTGCAAGCGCTCGCCGAGGGGTACCAGATCGCGATGAGCGAGAGCACCTACCGCGCGAGCGGCGTGCCCGAGTTGATCGCGGCCCAGAACGGGACGGTCGAGGAGCTCGAGTACACGTCGAAGGCGCTGCCCGACGTCGTCAAGGTGCGCCGCTGGTCGGTCTACTCGGGCTGACTCGCCGGCGCGGTTTGCACGGGCCCTGACTTCATCGCCTCGGGACGCTTCAGCGCTTCGAGCGTCGCGAGGTCTGTCTCGACCTGCATCACGGTGCGATTGATGTCCTCGACGAGGCCGCGCTTGCGGCGATAGTCGATGCGCGGCTGGAACCGCAGCTGTTCGAACGTACGCTTCGACTGCGTGTACTCGGTGTGCTCGCGCATCTTTCGCTCGCGGATCGCCTCGAGATCGAGGTCGTCTTTGATGATGTACGGCGTGAGCATGATGATCAGGTTGGTCTTCTTCTTGATCTTCTTCGAGTACTTGAACAGGTTGCCGAGGATCGGGATGTCACCGAGGAGCGGGATTTGCCGTGCTTGCTGGATGTCCTTCTCCTGCATCAACCCGCCGAGCACGAACGTCTGTTGATCCTTCACGACGGCGCGCGTCTCGAAGCCGCGCGTCGCCCAGCTCGGACCGAGCGCGAGATCCTCGCCGTAGTCGTTCGCTTCGTGCGAGATCTCGAGGAGCACCTGGTCGCCCGTCGAGATGTGCGGCTTGATCTTGAGCTCGAGCACGAGATCCTTGCGATCGACGTTCGTCGAGATCGGCGCGTTCTGGGTCAGCGTCGTCGTCGGAATGACGCCCTTCGAGTAGGGAATGTTGACGCCGACCTTGTACTTCGCCTCCTCGTTGTCCAGCGCGATGATACTGGGGGCCGAAAGAACATTGGTGTTCGAACGATTCGCGATCGCCTGCAGCAGGATCCCGAACGACGGAATGCTCTGACCGAACAGATCCTCGGATCCGGGGAGTGCCTTTCCGATGACCCCGCCGATCAACCCCGTCGCACTCGCGAGCGAGGTCGGATCGAGAGAAGTGACGCCATTGCCGAGCTGGATGCCGCCGAGCCCGAGCGTCGTCCCGTTCTGTCCGCCGAGGGTCTTGCCGCCGTGCGCGCTGATCCCGAACTCGGACTCGCTTCCGAGCGTGACCTCGAGGATCAACGCCTCGATGTAGACCTGGCGTCGAGGCTGATCGAGCTCCTTGATGACCTCCTTGATCGCGAGGAAGTCGCGGCCGCTCGACACGACGATCAGCTTGTTCGTCGGCTTGTCGGCGACGACCTGCGCGCGACCGTCGAGCCCTTCACCGAGGCCCGCGGCCGGTGCCGGCAGCGGCGCACCCGGACGCCCGGGACTCGACGTGCCCGCGGGCGCTTGCGTCTTCTGGATCGCTTCGTTGAGCGTCTTCGCGACCTCCTCGGCGATCGCGCTGCCGAGCGGATACACGTGGATCGAGCTGCCGCCCTCGATATCGAGCGGAATATCGAGCCGCTCGACCAGCGCCTTCACGCGTTCGTACGCGGCCACGCTCGCCGCGACCACGAGCGTGTTCGTCCGATCGTCGACGAGGATCTTCGACGGGGCGACGCCCTGCGCCATGTCGGTCGGTGCCGCGGCTTTGCCGGCCGCGGGCGCACCACTGCCATCCATGCCGAGGATGCCCGTCAGCTTCGGCAACAGCTTCGTCGCATCCGCGTGCTGGAGCGGGATCGTGTAGACGCCTTCACTGCCACTCGGCACGTCGACGAGCTTCGCGATCGACAACATGTCGCGCACGTGACTGCCGTAGTCGACGATCAGCAGCAGCGAGCCCGCGACGGTGATCTCGCCCGGATCGCTCTTCACGCTGCCGATCGCCTTCGCGAGCGCCTCGGCCTGCATGAACTGCGGGCGCATCACGTAGCGCACGAGCTGGTCGGTGTTGTCGGGCGCGCCGTTCTTGTAGAGCGGCACCGGGAGATGCTTGCCGGTGTTGGACTCCACGATCTTCACGATGTTTCCCTGCGGCACGACCGTGAGGCCGAGCGTCGACAGCGACGCGAGGAACAACCGATACGCCTCGCCCGCGGTCATCTTCGTCGGTGCGACGATCGTCAGCTTGCGTCCCTGCGCCACGAGGTGCGGCGCGTAGATGAAGTTCTTGCACGTGAAGCCCATCACCCACGTGACGAGATCTTTGACCTCGGTCTCCGGCTTGAACGTGACCTCGATCGAGCCCGTGCTCTTCTTGCACGCGTAGAGCTTGTCGTCCTCGCCGGGGACCGGGAGCTCGCTCGACGTCTCCGCGCTCGCGACCGACACGAGCCACCCGGCCAACAGAGACACCGTCATCACAGCCGCGAGGCGAACACGCATAGCAGCTCGGCATTCCAAGCGCCGCGCCACGCGGGATGGCCCGCTAACTCCGCGATGACAGGCAGCGGCGCACTCGACTCGTGCCATCGAGACACGGCGCTACAGTGAGAGCGTGGACATCGGGACCAAGCTGTTCGCGAAGGTGCGCGCCTCGACGCCGCCGCACGCCGACGAGCTGGCCAACGAGCTGTACGCGGTGCAGATGCGGCTGCGCGAGGCGCGAACGAGCCCGACGCTCACGGTGGCAAAGTTCGTCGGCCCGTTGCTCCTCGCACCTTCGATGCTGTTCCCGCCGCTGTTCATCGGGCTCGCGTCGGCGAGCGTCGTGGGGCTCGTCGGGCTCGGCGTGCGCTCGGCGCGGCGATCCGCGGAGGTGAAGCAGTTCACGCGGAACGCGCAGGTGGGGGAAGCCCGCGCCCTCGGCAGCGAGCAGCGCGATCGGTTCGGGTTTTCGTACGTGCGCATCGAGATCCGCGATGGCGAGCGCACGTTCACCGCGCGGCTCACTCGGTCGTGGTCGCGTAGTCTTCACGGCGCGGATCTCGCGCGGATCCCGACGCTGTTCGCGCCGCACTCCACCGTGGTGATCAGTCACGACCCGCGGGGCGAGCTGATCCTCGGCGAGGTCGAGGACGCGCCGCTGCCGCGCGCGACGCTGCGCCGGTCGTGACACTACCGGAGGCTCGCGCCCAAGAGCCAGTTCGGAACCTCCGCCTTGCTGGAGGCCCACGTGGCGAACACCTCGGCTCCCTCGTTCCCATCCCCGTGAACGACGGAGATCCGCGTTCCCTTCTTCAGCAACGGAAGCGCCTTCCGCTTCACCTGGAAGTCCATCCACTGCTCGTCGTGCGCCACGATGCCCATCTTGTCGCAGACCTGCTCGTACTCGACACGACCGTCGGGATGGAGCTTGTAGATCTTCTTGGTCTGATGGCTCGCGACGCACTCCTCGCGTTTGACCACCAGCTTCTCGAACTTCACGGTGACGAGCTCGCCGTTCGCGACGGTCGAAGCAACGACACCGCCGGACGTGATGATTCCGCCGTTCGCACGATCGTAGGGACGTTCGTAGGGAGGAAACGTGATCCGCTCGTTCACGTCGTCGAGCTGGATCTTCTCGGTCAGCATCCGGGTGAACGCGAGGGTGCGAGGGCCGCGTGTTCCGGGGGTGGCCTGAAGAGCGATCGCGAGGAACTTGCTCCACGCGTCGCGGTTGCACAGCGTGTATGCCGTCGCCGCGAGGTTCACGGCAGGTGTGCCGGCGAGGACGGGAGCCATCTGGAATCCAGCGCCGTGGTCGGGCTCGAAGCGAACGTCGAACATCTTCGCGAACGACTTCGCCGGCACCTTGCCGACCTGCTCTGCGAGCGCAGCGGGTGTCTTCGCGGCGCAGGCCTCGAGGGCGGAGCGTGATCCCGAGAAGTGCGCGGACTCTGCCGCGAAGACCAGCTCGAGGAGCTGCGTCTCCTTCGCCAGCGTCGCGCTCCATTCGCTCCGCGCGGCCGACGCGATGTCGAACATCTTCTTGTACGCCGGATCTGTCTTCCACGCCGCCTGCACTGCGAGCGCGTGCTTCTTCAGATCAGCGGCGATCGTGAGCGCGGCGAACCGGATCCCCATCTTGTACGCACCGTCGTGCACGGTATCGAGACGAAGTTGCTCGTGAAACTTCGCCAGATCGAACGCCTCGATGTCGCCCGCACAGATCGCCCATTCGACGGGCCCTCGAGGATTCACGCCGTCCGAGCCGATGCAGCGAGAGAGATAGCCGAATCGACCGACTTCCGTGAGCCTTCCGTCGAAGACGTCGGTCGCGTAGATCGGCTCTCGCAACGGACCTTGACCGCCAGGGCGATCGAACCCTTCGACGATCGCGATGTACTGATCCACCGCCGTGTACTTGGTCACGTCCTTGGTCGAGAACGCCGGCTGCGGCGAGCGGTGCTTCTCGAACGCGACAACGTCGGCCCAGTCGGCGTCCTGCATGCCGAGCCGCGCGCCCCACGCCCGCCGGCTCTGCTCGAGCGACGCGCGGTTCGCGTCGACTTCGGACGATGGAACACACATGGCTTGTGCGAGCTCGACGACGACGGTGGTCGCATCCGAGCTCGCGAGGAGCTGCAGGTCTGCGGGGCCCGAGAAGCTGTGATCCTTGCACCACGCGGGGACGGGTGCTGCGTCGGCGGTTTGGAGCCCTGCCAAGGTGAGGACGGCGATGACGAGCTTCGACATGATTGCTCCTGTTCGGACGACGACGATCATTCGGGTGGGGGCGCAGCGATCGCCGCGGGGACGAGGATGTACAGGGTGAGGACGTCGCCGTTGGCGGCGCTGTCGATGTGGTAGTTGGCGCGGCAGACCCTGCCGATGATGCAGCCCTCGGAGAAGTGGCTCTCTTCGACGATGCGAACACCCGACCACCCCCACGCCGTTGCTGCACGCTTCGCGTAGTCCGCGGGCAGACCAAAGCTCTCGTAGCCGTTGTCTCCGCAGTAGATCAACGGGCGTCCCGGCTTCGCACACAGCCGGAGCCCCTCCGGAGGTGGCGGTGGCATGGGCCAACCGTCGAGCTGCGTGGTGACGTGCGAGGGAGGCAGCGATCCTGACTCCACCGACTCCGACGATGGCGACGACGATGGCGACGGCGACGACGATGGCGACGACGCGATCGAGCGTGGGGCCGAGCTCGAGGTCGTGAACCGCGCGGTCCCCAAACAGCCGCTCGCGACGAGGGATGCGACGGCGATCGACCGAGAGCCACGCGCGACGAGCATGGCCACGGCTCGAGCAAGCAGCGCGCCACGCGGTTTCCGCGTGCGAGGCGTGCGCAGCGATGTGGCCGTCACTCGAACGCGCGAACTGCGCGCGCGAACTGTGCGCGCAGTCGGGCTAGCCCACGAGCACGGACAGCTTCGTGCTGCGCACGCCTTTGCTCGCGGCGGGTAGCGCGGGCAGCGAGGTCGACGGTGTCGGCGCGGGCAGCAGCAGCGGCACGCCCTTTTGCGAGCGCCAACCATCGAGCTTGCTCGCGTGATGCGCGTAGGCGATCGGGCACGTCTTCGCGCACGGCTTGGGCGCGTTGAACTCGCGGCGAATGTGCTCGAGGGTGTACTGGAGCAGCGGTGTGCCCGGCGTGCCCATGCGCGGCTGACACAGGTGCACGTTGCCATGCTCGTCGACGAGGAACGTACGAGCACCCGCGCGGCACTTCCACTCCATCGTGCCGTGGTCGAGCAGCTCGCGCGTGTAGTCGTCGTCGAGGAACGAGGGAAGTCGGCGACCGAGGCCGCGGATCTCTTCGTACGCCGCGCGGGTCTCGGGGTCCGGCGTGATCAGCGCGCCGGTCGCGTCACGTACGAGCGAGCAGTTCGAATCGAAGCCGAACGCGACGACGGCCTTCGCGACCTCGAGCGCTTCGGCGGGTGGCGACGAACCGAGCACCGTGTTGATGCGCACGTGAAACTTCGCGTGCAGCGCGAGGAGGCGGAGCTTGGGCATCAGCGGCTTGAGCGACTTCTTGCTGACGTCGTTGGGGCGCGCGTTGTCGATCGAGAGCTGCATGCCGTAGAGGCCGGCATCGTTGAGGCCTTCGATGATCTTCTTCGTGAGCAGATATCCGTTCGTGTTGAGGAACGGGACCATGCCCTTCTCGTTGACGTAGCGAACGATCTCGATCGCGTCGGGGTGCAGCAGCGACTCGCCGCCCGTCAGCGTGACGAACACGGACTTCAGCTTCGCGAGGTGATCGATGCGCGCTTTGAGATCGGCGAGCGGAACGGGCTGGCTGACCTTGTCGTATTCGAAGCAGTAACCGCACGAGAGATTGCAGCGGCGCGTGATGACCACGTGGGTGACGAGCGGGCGATCCGTGTCGGCCGCGGCGCCGAGCACCTTGAGCAGGATCTTCGCGTCGCGGATCGGCTGGCGCTTGCGTCGGAGCGTTGGCTGGAGCGGGATATGCGAGGCGACGTCGGTCATGTGGTCGGACCTCTGCCAGCCCGATGCCAGTCGGCTAACCCATCGAACTTGCTGGATCCACGCCGACGAAAGGCAGTTCATTCGACGTCGAACGCCTGACGGACTGACGGATCCGTAGAGCAATGAACGCGGGGACGATCACGAATGCCGAGACCACACAGGTGATCTCGCCGAGTAGCGACGCGAGGCCAAAGCCTCGGATCGCGAGGTTGTCGCTGACCATCAGCGACGCGTAGCCGATCATCGTGGTGATCGAGCACACGAACACGGTGCCGCCGGTCGAGCGCAATGCGGTGCGCGGATCGGAGCGCGATGCACGGTCCGCGAGGTTGATCGCGTAGTCGACGCCGAGGCCGAGCGTGATCGGCAGCGCGACGAAGTCGAGGAAGTTGATCTTGAGGCCCGCGAGCGCGCAGGCGGCGATCATCGCGAGCGTGCCGGCGGCCGTGGCGGCGAGCACGGCGTACGCGCGGCGCGACCGGCCCACGACGAGCAGCACCATCACGACGAGGCCGGCGATCGCGATCACCGTGACGAGCGGACCATCGCGACGGATCTGCACGAGCACGTCGGCGAATAGGACCGATGCGCCTGCGGTCGCGACGGGCTGGCCATCCACGCGCACGCCGCGGATCGCAGCCGCGAACGCGATCAGATCGCGACCATCACGCTCGTCGAACGTGGCGCCCGGCTTGACCGCGATCACGCGGCCGATCGAGCCATCGCGCTCGGTCAGCTTCGCGCGGAGCGCGGGAGGGAGATCCGCGACGGTGAGCGCGCGCAGCTCGTCGGACGGACGCAGCGCGAGCAGCTCGTCGCGCGCGGAGCCTTCGAGCACCGTCGCCGCGTCGTCGATCTGTGCACGCAACTCGGCGAGGATGGCGAGCTTCGCGGCTTGGTCGGGAGGGATCACATCGGCGATCGATGCCACGGGGCCGAGGATGGGCTCCGTCTGCGCGATCGCGCGGAGCTCGGTGACCGCGAGCGGGACATCCTCTGCGCGATCGACCGCGACGAACGTCTGCCCCGCGATGCCGGCGAGCCCACGCCCGAACGTCTTGTCCGACAGCTCGAGCCACGCGTGGATCTTCTGCGCGTCCTCGGCCTGCGAGCGGAGCTGCGTCATGTCGTACTCGAACGGATCGTTCGTCGCGTAGCGATACGTGATGAGGCCCGCGCCGACGGTGAGCACACCGGCGATCGCGCACGCGACCGCGGGACGGCGAAAGCCGAACACGCGGACGACGAACGATCCGAAGAGCTGCGACGGCTCGCGCGCTTCCTGGCGTGCGTAGCGAAGGACGAGTGCGGGCAACAGCGTGAACGACGCGACCCAGCACACGAGCATGCCGATGCCACCGATCCACGCGAAGTCCGCGAAGCCGCGGAAGCGCGTTGCACCGAGGGCGGCGTAGGCGATCGCGGCGCCGAGCGACGCGACGAGTGTGGGCCGAAGCGTGCCCGCGATCGCAGCGGCGAGCGCCGTGGGTGCGGGCGATGTCTTGCGCTCCTCGAGGAAGCGCGCGACGAGCAGGATGCCGTAGTTGACGCCGTTGCCCGCGATGATCGCGCCGAGGAACGCGGTCGCCGCGTTCAAGTGGCCGACGGTGACCGCGGCGAAGCCGAACGCGACGAGCGTCGAAATCACGATGTTCGCGGTGAGCATCGCGAGCATGCGCACGGACCGCAGATACACGAGCAGCACGAGCGCGACGAGCACGAGCGTCACCGCGCTCGAGATCGCGATGCCTCGCGTGAGCGCCGCTTGCTCGACGAGGGTTCCCGGCGCGCCGCCCGCGAAGCCGATCTGCACGCCTGGATGCGTGCGCTCGAGCTGCGACGCGAGTGCGGTCAGCGGCGCCATGATGCGCTTGTCGCGATCGATGTCCGTCGCACGGAACGACGTGCGGATCACCATGACCTGCGTGAGCCCATCGGCGCTGATGAATGCTGACTTCGCGAGCTTGGCATCGGCGGCGCGCTGCTTCGCGCGCAGATCGTCGACGGCGGCGGTCGATGGCGCCGCGGCGTCGTCGAGATCCACGAACAGCGGGTTTGCCTTCGCTTTCGCGTCGGCGATGTGGGTCGCGAGCACGTCGCGCGCCGCGGTCAGCTCCGAGAGCGGCGCGAGCAGGTAGCGGTTCGCGCCGATATACGCGCGTAGCTCCGCGTCGTCGCTGTCGACGCTGTCGACGAGATCGCGATCGAGGCCACGGATGCCGACGAGCAGCTGGCCCGCGACGACCGCGCGCTGCTCCGGCGTCGGCGCGACGACGAGAGCGACCATCGTGTCCTTGGCAGGCATGCGTGCTGCCAGCTTTTCAGCATCGCGCACGCTCGGTGCGTCATCTGGCAAGAGGTGGGAAAGGTCTGCTTCGAGCGGGAGATGAAACCGTACGAGGAGTGCCGACGCGATGACGGCAGCGACGGAAGCGAGGACGATCACGCGCGTGCTGCGAGCGAGCCAGGCGACATACCGAACAGATCGCGACGACATGAGAGCGCGAACGACGCAACGCACGTGCCATGCGCTAACTCACGATGGTTCCACTGCGCGTTGGTGAACGTTCACCGTCAGCGGGTGCCGGACTCGACCACGTCGCGAGCTAAGTCCCGTCCCACAAGCCCCGAGAATCACCACTGCCAGCCACGCCGGACGCATACCGAGGCGATACCCGTTATGATGGGGTGTGGATGAGGGGAATCCGAGCGGACTCCCATCGATGATCGACGGCCGATTCGAGGTCCTCGATGTCCTCGGTCGCGGCGGAATGGGCGTCGTCTATCGCGCGTACGACAAGGAGCGGGGCGTCGAGGTCGCGCTCAAGACACTGCGTGGCCTCTCACCCGATGCAGTGCTGCGCTTCAAGTCCGAGTTCCGCATGTTGCGCGACGTGAAGCATCCCAACCTCGTGCAGCTCGGCGAGCTGTTCGAGTCGTCGGGCACGTGGTTCTTCACCATGGATCGCCTCCACGGTGACAACCTCGTCGATTGGGTGCGCTCGAGCTCGCCCCAGAGCGTCGCCACGTCGAGCCGCGTCGTCGAGTCTCGATCGGAGGAGACGTCGAAGCTCGACGGACCCGCCGACTCGACGGTGGTGACCCCACCGGTGTACGCCGCCGACCGCGCGCCCGCTCCGCGGTGCGAGCTCGATCGCCTGCGCGTCGCGCTCCTCGGTCTCGCGCGCGGACTCTCGGCGCTGCACGCGGCGGGCATCGTCCATCGCGACGTGAAACCATCGAACATCCTCGTCGAAGCGAGCGGTCGTGCGGTGCTGCTCGATTTCGGCGCCGTCGCCGAGCTGCACGCGACCGCTGCGCGCGACGAAGCGGTGATCGGCACCGTGACGTATATGGCCCCCGAGCAGGCGCGCGGTGATGCGATCACCCCCGCGGCCGATTGGTACGCCGTCGGCGTGCTGTTGTTCCAAGCGCTCACCGGACGCACGCCGTTTGGAGACGTCACGGGCAACGAGCTCCTGGTGCTCAAGCAGCATCTCGCCGCTCCCTCGCCCAGCACGCTCGTCGCCGGGATCCCGGCGGATCTCGAATGGCTGTGCACGAACCTCTTGAGCGCCGATCCGAGACAGCGTCCGACCGAGCAGCAGATCCTCGCGATGCTCGCCGGTGCGGACGAGATCGCGCTCGAGATCCCGCGACAGCCGTTCGTGGGCCGCGAAGACGAGCTCGCGGTGCTCGCTGCCGCCCTCGACACGAGCCGGACACAGCTCGCGTGCGTGTTCGTCGAGGGAGAGTCGGGTGTCGGCAAGAGCGTGCTCGTCGATCGCTTTCTCGAGCAAGCGTCGGCAGCGCAGCCGCGGCTCGTCGTGCTGCGCGGCCGCTGTCACGAGCGCGAACGCGTGCCGTTCAACGCCGTCGACGGTGTGGTCGATGATCTCGCGCGCTATCTGATGTCGCGTACACCGGCCTCCGTCGAGCGCGTCGTGCCGGGCCAGGTCAGCGACTTGCTCGCCGTGTTCACCGCGCTGCGTGCCGTGCCCGCGCTCGCCGATCGCGAGGACGACGAGGGCCTCGCCTTCGGATCGGATGTTCGCGAACGCGCGTTCGCAGCGCTACGACACCTGTTCGTGCGGATCGGCGAGCGCCGCCCCGTGGTGATCGCGATCGACGACGTGCAGTGGGCCGACGCGGACAGCACGTTGCTCCTCGAGGAGCTCGCCGGTAGCGGCGCGCCGATCTGCATCATCGCGACGAAGCGCCCGCGCGAAGGAACACAGATCGCGGAGCGGATCGCCGCTGCACCGCACACGCGGACGATCGCTCTCAGCGGACTGAGCGCCGCCGCGGCCGCGCAGCTCGTGCGGCTCGTCGCATCGGATCCGGACGTGGAGACCGCGCAGATCGTCGTCGAGAGCCGCGGCCACCCGCTGTTCCTGCGCGAGCTCGTGCGGCATCGCAGGACGGCGTTGAAAGCATCGCGCCTCGAGGACGTGATCTGGGAGCGCACGCTCGCGCTCGATCCAGCCACGCGCGAGCTCCTCGCGGCGGTCGCGGTCGCGGGCTCACCGGTTCCACGCCACGTCGCATGCGCTGCGGCGGGAATCGTCGATGCCGCGGAACGCCACGTGACGGCTCTCGTCGACGAGCAGCTCGTGCGTGTCCATGGTTCGCGACCACAGGATGCGATCGAGCCGTTTCACGATCGGATCCGGCAGGCGATCCTCGCGCACGTGGCCGATGCCGATCAGCGTCGGCTGCACGGCGCGATCGCGCGGGGGCTCGAGGAGATGGGCGCGTCCGCGGCGGCGCTGCTCGAGCGGTTCGAGTCCGCCGGCGATCTCAAGCGCGCGGCGCACTACGTTGTCGCCGCCGCGAAGGCCGCGCTCGACGCATTCGCGTTCGGCCGCGCCGCCGAGCTGTACCAGCGCGCGCTCGCGGCCACGCCGCAGCCCGAGCGTCGCGGCCCGCTGCTCGTCGCGCTCGCAGATGCACTCGCGAACGACGGCCGTACGGCGGACGCTGCCGAGTGCTACCTCGAAGCCGCGAACCTCGAGTCCGCCGATTCTCCGCAGCAGCTCGATCTCCTCCGGCGTGCGGCCGAGCGGTTCCTGATGGCGGGGCGGCTCGATCGCGGACTCGAGACCACACGGGCCGTCCTCGCGCGCGCGGACATGTCGCTACCGACGACGCGCGTGCGCACGATCGCCGGCATCGTGTGGAACCAGCTGCGCATGCGGCGCGCGCTCGATTGGAAGCCGCGCACCGAGATCGATCCGCGGTCCATCCATGCCGACATCTGCTGGTCGATCGGCGCGGGCCTCGGCATGGTCGACACGCTCCTCGGTGCGTACTTCTCGGGCCGCGCGGCGCGCCTCGCACTCGAGTACGGGTCGCCACAGCAGATCGCGCGCGCGCTGGCCTCGGCGACGATCGGCGCTGCGGTCCTCGGTCGCCACGATCGCGCGGATCGCTTGATGGCCGCCACGCGACGCGCCGCCGACGCCGCGGCGATGCCCGTGTCCGCGTGGTACGCGGAGCTCGCGCAGACGGCGAAGGTGTTTGTCCTCGACAACGACTTCGTGCGTGCGCTCGAGAGTGCAACGCGCCTCGAGCACGAGTGGTATCGCGCGGGGCGCGGTCCGGGATGGGAGACGGACATCGCGCTGCACTTCGCGCTGTCGTCGCTCCAGATGCTCGGTCGCTACAACGAGATGGCCGAGCGGGCGACCGCGCAGATCCAGCTCGCGAAGCGCAAAGGCGATCTGTTCCAGGACGTCACGCTTCGCGTGCGGTTCGCGATGCGCCACGTGATCGCGGATCGTGCGGACACGGCGCGCGTCGATGTCCTCGATGCGCTCGCGTCCTGGCTGCCGGGCAAGGACTCGTTCGGCAACCAACGTGCGTGGGGACTGTGGAGTCGCATTCGCATCGCGCTCTACACGAATGCATTCGCGACGCTCGAGTCCGAGCTGGGCGAGGAGTGCCGGCGCATGCAGCGCTCGCTCGTCGGTCGCATCCCGATCCTGCGCCTCGAATGGCTGCACGCGTACGGCACGTATCTCGCGGGACTCGCGATCGCCGCACGCCATCGCGGCGCGCCGAGCGAGGCGCTCGCGCATCTTCGCGCGGCGTCAGCACAGGCGGACAAGCTCGCGAAGCTCGACTTCCCCGGCGCGCTCACCGCCGCCACGTCGCTGCGCGCCGCGATCGCGATGCTCGGCGACGATCGCGATGCACGGGTCAGGGCGTTGCGCGCGGCGATCTCCGAGTCGAACGCGCGTGGCATCGCGGTGACCATGTTCAGCCTCGAGCGCAGACTCGGCGAGGAGCTCGGAGGCACCGAGGGCGCACAGCTGATCGCAGCGGGTGACGAGCGCGCGCGCACGGCGGGGATGGTTGCCCCAGAGAGAGCGACCGAAGTGTTCTTTCCGAGCGGTCGGTTTGGCTGACGCGAGGTGACGCCACCCGCGATGGAGGGTACAAGTGCCTCGTGCATGATCCGACCCTGCTCGATCACGACATCCTGCGACTCTCGTCGGCGCTGTGGCACGCGGTCAAAGCGCTCGGCGGTCCCGGATCGCTCGAGCTGTGCCGCCGCCTCGGAGCGACGGCGATCGAGCTTCGCGGCGGTGATCTCGCCGGCGGCAGGCGCGCCTTCGGCGAGCAGATCAGCCACCTGACGGAGGACGAGCTCGACGAGAGCGCACGCGCGTACGCGCTGTGGTGTCACCTCATGAACATCGCCGAGGAGCGGCATCGCCTACGCGTGTTGCGCGAGCGCGGCACGGACGCACCGGACGGCCTCGCCGCATCGGTCGATGCGTTGATCGACGTGGGCGCCACGGAGGGCGATCTGCGCGGCTTGTTCGATCGCGCGCTCGTCATGCCCGTGATCACGGCGCACCCGACGGAGGCGCGACGGCGCTCGTCGCTCGATCACCTCGGGCGCATCTCTCAGATCCTCGATCAGCTCGATCGCGCGACCGGCTCCACCACCACGATGCTCGCCGCCGAAGTGCTCGCACTGCACGCGACGGAAGACGCACGCGCTCGCCGGCCGTCTCCGCTCGACGAGGTCGAGAACACGCTCGACGTGTTCCGCCGCTCGCTACTCGACGTGACGCCGCGGATCTATCGCACTCTCGAGGATCGCCTGTCCGCACGGTTCCCGAACAGCAGCTGGAAGCTGCCCTCGTTCTTCCGCTGGGGCACGTGGGTCGGCGGCGATCGCGATGGCAACCCGAACGTCACCGCCGCGGTCACGCGCGGAGCGTTCGCTCGGCATCGCGCGACGATCCTCGGGCGCTACCTCGACGACGTCGTCGTCCTCGGACGCACGCTGTCGCTGTCGTCGCTGCGCGTGCGCGGTTCGATCGAAGAGCTGGAAGCATCGCTCGAGCTCGATCGCGCGCGGCTGCCCGAGGTCGCGGCGCATGCTCGCGTGCGAACGGTGCACGAGCCATGGCGCGAGAAGCTCTGGTACATCCAGGCGCGACTCCGCGCGACGCTCGAACGCCGCGACGAAGGCTACATCGACGCCGAGGTCTACCAGGACGAGCTCGAGCTCCTCGATCGCACGCTGCGCGCCGCGGGCTTCGGCGCGATCACGGATCAAGAGCTGCGCGATTCGCTTCGCCGCGTCGACGTGTTCGGCTTTCACCTCGCCTCGCTCGACGTGCGCCAGCACTCGGGCGTACACGATCGCGTCGTCGCGGAGCTACTCGCCCGCGGCGGACGGATCGGCTACCTCGAGCGCGACGAGGCCGGTCGGCGCGCGATGCTCGGCGAAGTGCTCGCACGTCCGATCACGCCGGAGCGCGACTGGGACGGTGTTTCTCCCGAGGGCCAAGAGCTGCTCGAGACCCTCGAGGTCGTCGGCCGTGCGCGCCGCGAGCTCGGGCCACGTGCGTGCGAGCGCTACGTGGTCAGCTTCACGCGCGAAGTGTCCGATCTGCTCGAGGTCGTGTTCCTCGCGCGAGCCGCAGGCCTCGCCCCCGGCGAAGTGCATCCCGTTCCGCTCCTCGAACAGCTCGAGGATCTCGAGCGCGCCGGTGCGATCGCGAACGATGTCCTCGCACAGGAGACGCTCCGCAACGAGATCGACGGCGAGCTCGAGGTGATGGTCGGCTACTCCGATTCCGGCAAGCAGGTCGGCTATGTCGCTTCGACGATCGCGCTTCGCGACGCGCAGATCGCACTCGCATCGGCGGCCGAGCGCGCCGGTGTGACGCTTACCGTGTTCCATGGCCGCGGCGGCGCCCTCGGTCGCGGCGGCGGCCCCGAGAGCGAAGCGATCCGAGCGCAGCCCGCGTCCGCCGTTCGCGGCCGCCTGCGTGTGACAGAGCAGGGTGAGACCGTCACCGCACGGTACGCGCAGCCCGAGATCGCCGAGCGCGACATCGAGCTGATGTTGTCCGCCGTGCTCGCCGCGAGCAGCGATCCTCACCCGACCGAGGACGACGTGCGCGACGAGGGCCTGCTCCATCGCGCCGCCGATGCCGCACGCGATGCGTACCTCGAGCTCACGCGCGACGAGGATCGCCTCGTTCGCTACACCGTGGCCGCCACGCCGATCGAAGACGTCGCGCACCTCCCGCTCGGCTCGCGTCCCGCGTCCCGCGGCAAGGGCATCACGCTCGACACGCTGCGCGCGATCCCGTGGGTGTTCTCGTGGACGCAATCGCGGCACGGCATCCCGGGCTGGTTCGGCGTCGGCACCGCGGTCGGTGCGCTCGCGAAGGAGCTCGGCGCCGACGGAGTCCGCGAGCTGTGCGGCCGATCGAAGGCGTTCCGCGCGCTGATTCGCAACTGCGAGCTGTCGTTGGTGCGCTCCGATATCGATGTTGCTCGCGAGTACGCGCGATTGGCCGACGACGACGCGCGCCGCATCTTCGCGATGATCGAAGCCGAACACGCGCGCACCCGCGCCGCGCTGAGCGACACGCTCGGCATCACGACGCCGCTCGCGACGCGCCCCTACCTCGCCGGCTCGATCGAACGGCGCAACCCGACGCTCGATATCCTGTCGCATTCGCAGATCGAGGCGATTCGTCGCCGGCGCGCGGGCGGCGATGCCGACCGCCTCGCGCGCATTATCTTCACGACGATCGGTGGCATCGCCGCGGGCCTGCAGACGGCGGGATAGCCGCCAAGGAGCCAATCGTCGAATCGCGCTGGGTGGCGGTACTGGATCTAGACGTTGGCGCTACGGGATCAGTTCCTGAAGGAACGCCATCCCGTCGGCTTTGCCGCCGATCAGGCCACCGACAAGCTTCGCGATCTGACGCGCCATCGGCGGTCCGTTCTTCGCGACCTTGCCGAGCGACGACTCCGTGGCGGCGCGGCCGGCATCTGTCTTCGCGAGCGTGATGAACGCAGCCGCGACGACGATGCGGCGCATCGCGTTGGTCTCGGAATCACGGAGCAGACCGGCGAGCTTCTCGGGCTCGTTGGTCTTCGCGTAGGCAGCCGCGAGCGCGGGCAGCATGGCGACGCGAACGTCGTGCGACGGGTCCGACAGCAGCGGCGAGAGGAGCTGCGAGGTCAACGCGGCGTCGCGCTCGACGAGACCGATCGCTGCTGCGGCGGCTTGGGCACGCTCGCGTTCCGCGCGAGAGCCGAGCGAGCGCGTGAGGCGCGCGGCGACGGCTTCCTTCGGCGCGACGCGGGCGACGGTGGTCAGCGCGAGCTGGCTGAGCTCCGGGTTCGGATCGCGCACGGCGAGTGCGAGGGTGCGCTCGATGACCGCGGGCTCGAGCTTGTCCTTCTGCGCGGCGAGGCGCTCGAGGGCGGCCTTGCGCACCTGCGGATCGGGATCGGCGAGCGCGGCGGAGAGCGTCTCTTTCGCGCGCTGGCCCGAGGACAGCGCGGCATCGACGGCTTCGACGCGTACGATCGGCGACGAGTCGGCGACCGCGAGGCCGATGAGATCCGATGCGCCGATCTGGCGAGCCGCGCGGAGGAGCGCGAGCTTCTCGGCTTCGTCGCCGCGCTCGAACATCTTGGACATCGTGGTCTGCGCGGTCTTCGGGGCGTCGGCGCCGAGGCCACCGACGGCGCGGATCGCGATCACGCGAACATCGCGGTCCGAATCGTCGAGCATCTTCACGAGCGACTCCCCCACGGCCTTGTTGCCCTTCGCCGCGGACAGCGCGAGGACGCGCGCGGCATCGGCGCGGATCTCGGCGCTCGAATCCCCGACGAGCTTCGCCGCGATCACCACGCCGTTCTTCGCGGGATCGGGACCGTCCGCGACGCACGCCATGACGAGCTTGCGTACCTCGACGGATGGATCGTCGGTGGACTTCGCGAGCTGGGCGCGCGCACCCGCGCTTCCGGCGAGGGCCGCGTTGCACAGACCCTCGACACCGATCGGATGCAGGCCCTCGTCCTCGGGCGTGCGCGCGGCCGCGGACAGGTACTCGAGCACGATCGCGGGCTTCTTCTTCGCGAGCTGCGCGTAGACCTTCGCCGCCTCGCGGCGCGGGCGACCCTTCTCGCGCCAGAGCTGGAAGATGCCGCCGACGGCGACGCTCGGGTTGCCACCACTCTCGGCGCTGACGGCCAACCCACGCGCGGCGCCGATACGGACGTTGTAGTTCTCGCCCTTCGCCATCTTCACGAGCTTCTCTTGGTACGCGCGCCCCGCCTTGCCAGCGGCCTCCGCCGCGGCGGCCCGCACGTCCGAGTCCTCGTCGGTAAGCATGCGATCGAGCGCGTTCTGCGCCGCCATCTTGTTCGTGGCCGCGACCTCGCCCCATGCGAGCGCGGCGGCGATGCGCAGCGGCTTCTCGAGCTTCTTGTCCTCGAGCATGTTCGAGAGGTCACCACCGGCGCGTTCGGGATCCGCCTTCGCGTAGAGCGGCAATGCGGCTGCGCGAACCGCGGGCGAGCGCGACTGGAACGCGGTGCGCGCGCTCTCGACGAGGTCCGCCGACTTGGGCAGCGGATCCATCTCGCGCAACAGGCCGATCGCGTACACGCGGGCTTCGACCGGCGCTTTGTCCGATGCGACGAGCTTCACGAGCTCGACGGCGACTGCATCCGCATTCTTCGCGAGCGCACCCTTGATCTGCGTCTTCGCGCGATCGCGCATCGCGGGCGTCGCGTCGGGTTCACCCAGTACGCCGATCATGGTCGCGACCGATGGGCCCTCGCCGTCGTCGGCGGTGGGGACCGACGCCGTCGAGACCTCGACCATCAGCTCGCGCTTGATCTCGGGATCCGGTCCCGATTCGAGCGCCTTCGCGAACAGCGCCGCACCGCGCTCGCCGAGTCCGCGCACCGCACCAAAGGCGATGCGCCGCAGCTCGGGATCCGAGGACGTCAGCGCCGCGCTGAGCTTGTCTTGATACGCGTCCGTGCCGCGTCCCGCCGCCGCACCGGCGACGGCGACCGCTGCACGCTGCACCGCCGGTGACTGCGTCTTGAGCGCGCTCTCGACGAGCGCGACCTCGCTCGCGGTGCCGCGCGCGATCGGCCGCAACGACGTGAGCAGCTCGGCGAGATCCTCGGGATCCTTTGCCGCCTTCGCGAGCGCATCGAGCGCCTTCTCGTTGCCCGTGGTCGCGTAATCGACGAGCCCACCGAGTTGCGGCGCCATCAACGAGCGCAGCTGCGTGTCCCAATCGTCGTCGCTGCCGCCGATGTCGTGGCCATCGATCTTCTTCCACGCCTCGGCCGCGGACATCGGGCGCGTGAGCCCCGTGTCGGCGATCTCGTCGCCGAATCCGCCCGGCAACCAGTGGAAGCTCGACAGTCCGGCGCGTCCGTAGCGCACGACGATGCGATCACCACCGGCGTGCGGCTCGAGGTCGAAGTAGACCTTCCCGCGCATCGCGATCCAGATGAAGATCAGGATCACGATCGGCGCCGCCGCGATCGCGCCCGCGAGCATCATGTAATAGCGCTTGCTGCGATCGACGACCGCTTGCTCCTCGGGCGTGACCGCCGCGATGCCCTCGGTGCGCAGCGCGCGCAGCTCGCGCAGCTTGAGGCGCTGGTTGCCCTGCGTCTTGCTGCCGAGCAGATCGAACCCGCGCCGCGCAGCCGCACGCGCCGGCGCGGTCAGCTCGCGCACGCGTGGCGTCAGCACCTCGTGGCGCAGCATCCACGTGTTTCCCGTCGCGTCCGCGCGGCTGATCACGCCGCGCTGCTCGAGCACGACGAGCGCGGAGCTCGTGTACGCGGGATCGAGGTTGACCTTGCGAACGATCGACTCCGCGGTGCGTGGTGCCGTCGTCGAGGCGATCTCCGCGCACAAGCGAAGGCCCGAGCGTTCGTTTCCGGTCGCGCGACAGGCTTCGTGCAGCCACTCGGACTCGAGCTCGCCGGGTCCACCCGCTTTTTCGAGCGCGGTCTTCGACGAGATCCGCAGATCGCGCATCGCCATGCCGGCGATCTGCAGATCCGCAGCGAGGAGCGGCTGGCCGTGCGAGATGCCTTGCACGACCGCGTCGGCGAGCTCCGGATCCGCCGCGACGCCCGACAGCGACAGCATGCGATCGAAGATGCCGCTCGCGGCGTTGACCGAGATGCGCTGCAGCTCGTAGCGCGACGATGGCGGGAACAGCGAGCCCGTCCGCCGCTCGAGCGCACCGAGCAAGTGCTGTCGCTCGCTCGCGCAGACGAACAGGAATCGCGCACGACCCGCGCCGCGCGAGACCACGCGCTGATAGAGATCGCTGAGCTCGCCGACGGCGCGCTCGTCCTGGCATAGCAGATCGATATCGTCGACGACGAACACGAACTGTTGCCCCGCGACGGCGTTCGTCACCGCGCGCTGCGCGAACAGCGCCGGCAGCTCGTTCGGGTTCGGCTGGATTCCGAACGCCGACAGCCCCTGCGCGAAGCTCGCTGCGGGCTGGGTCAGATCTTCACACGCGAGCGCGACGATGCCGTGATCGCGCAGGTACGGGATCAGGCCCGCGCGAACCAGCGACGTCTTGCCGACACCGGGTTCCCCATAGACGAGCCCCGAGCGGAACTGATCGGCCGTGACCATCTTCGCGATCTCGTCGCGCTCGGTCTCGCGACCGTGCCACACGTCGCGTTCGGCCTCCCCGAAAGGATCTAGCCCCCGCAACGGCGACACCGTGCCCGGATAGGTCGCGACCGCCACGGACGAATCATACACAGAGAAGCGGTCCGCCCGCCTGTTTGGGTCGTCGCGGGCTTATCGAAGTACGACAGCGTATGATCGAGAAATGCGGGTCGCCTTCGTAAGCCTCGTGGCCATCGCGACCATGGCAGTGGCGTCGGCGGGCTCCTCGCGCACGAAGATCACCGTGTGGGCGGTGCAAGCGCCCGCCGCGTCGGCCTATGGCGGTCTCACCTATGGTGGGTTCGCACCGCCCTCGGGAGCGATGATCACGCAACAGACCGAGGTCGATGTTGCCGCCTCCGGAGACGTGCGAATCGCCGGTGTCGCGTCGACCTTGGATCCGGCGAGCGTGCAGATCCGCGATCTCACCGACGCGACGACCACGCTCGTCGAGCAGCGATTCACGCCCGGCGCGACGACGCCGACGGCGCTCATCGCGCGCCATGTCGGCGAGTCAGTCACCGCGATCACGCCCAAGGGCGACGTCAGCGGCGTCCTGCGATCCGTCGACGCGCAGGCGATCGTCATCGAGGTCGGCGCCGGCGAACAGCGACGCCTGCAAGTCCTGCGACGCGACTACGTACAAGACCTGCGCCTTCCGCCGGGCACCGATCGCGGCAGCCTCGCATTGCGCCTCGCGACGAAGACGCCCGGCAAGCACCAGCTCGAGCTGTCGTATCGCGCGACGGGCATGCAGTGGACCGCCGATTATCTCGCGGTGCTCGACGAGGCCGGCACGTCGCTCGATTTCTCGGCGTGGGCCTCGATCAAGAACACGACCGGCGCGTCGTTCGAGTCCGCGGACGTCACGCTCGTCGACGGCGGCAAGTCCCCGGCGCGCTACGCGATCGCGCAACCCGTGAAGCTCCTCGCCGGGCAGCAAGTGCAAGTGCCGCTAGTCGCCGCTCAGCGAAAGGCGACGGCGAAGACCGTCGTGCTGTACGAAGCGATTCCCGATCTGTCCGCCGGCTTTCAAGGCTACGCGAACACGGACTGCGCACAGTACAACGCGAACACCGGACCGGGCACCGCGGAGATCGCCGTCGAGGTCGAGGTCCCGACGAAGGAACCATTGCCTCCGGGCCGTGTCCGGATGTTCAAGCGCAAGGGCGATCGCGTCGAGGTCGTGTCCGAGGAGCCGCTGCGATCGCGTGCGGGGGCCGCGCGGATCCGACTCGATCGCAGCACGGACGTCGTCGGTGATCGCAAGGCAGTGACGTGCACCAACGACGAGAAGGCGCGCACGCTGACCGAGCGCATCGAGGTCAAGGTCGAGAACAAGAGCAAGCGCGCGATCGATGTCGTCGTCCGCGAGTTCGCCTGGCGATGGACGCTGTTCCACATCGACGCCGAAGATCAGAAGAGCGCGAAAGGTGGCGCGCAGACGTTCGAGTATCGCGTCGCCCTTCCGCCCGGCGGCAAACGCACCGTGGGCTACACGCTGGTGTACACGTGGTGAAGTTGCTCGCGATCGTCGTCGCGCTCGCCGCGTGCGGCGGTCATACGCGCGCATTGCCGAGCGGTACGGCCGTCGCCGCCGACGAGATCACGCTGTATCGCGATCGCGCGCTGATCAAGCATCGCATCGATGTCGTGGTCCCCGAGGCGAGTCACGCCACCGTCTCGTACGTGGTGCCCGAGGGAGTTTCGCTCGACGATGTCGCGATCGTGGATCGCGGCGTGCTCACCGTCGGCGAGCTACGCGGACCGATCACCGACGTGCCCGTCGTGCCCCAGCCCGAGACGTCTATCGACGACGAATTCGACAAGGAACTCGATCTCGAGGAGGCGACGAAGGACGCGGAAGCGCCGCAGAAGACCGCACCGCCTCCGAGCGGACCGACGACGGTCACGTTCGACGTGAGTGCACCGAAGGCCGGCCGCTACAGTCTCGCGATCGCGTTCGTCACCGATCGGCTCACGTGGGATGCGGCGTACACGATGACCACGACGCCGGCGCGCACGCGGGTCACGCTGCGCGGGGCGATCGCGATCCGCAACACGCTGACGGCGCCCCTGCCCGCCGCGCGGACGCAGGTCGTGGACTCCGAGCTCGGCGCGTGGCGTGGGCAGATCGCCGAGAACGTCGGCACCACGCTGACCGGTGGCGCACCGAGCACCACACCGACGGCGACTCCGCGCGTCCTCGGCGATCTCGTGATCACCAATGGCGAGACTCGCATCGAGCTCCTGCCCGGCGATCTGCCGCGCGCGATGCGCTCCGTGCTCGTCTACGATCCGATCGGCACGAAGCTCGACAACAGCGGCGCACGCCCGATCATCGATGCATCCCTCGGCATGGAGCGAGCGTCACCGCGGGTGACCGAGAGCTTCGAGGTGGTCCGCCCGCACGCCTCGACCGAGGGGTTGCCCGCGGGCCCCGTGCGCCTCCTCGAGCGCCGCCCGGATGGCACGCTCGCCGTGCTCGGCGAATCGCGGCTGTTCGATGCCGCCACGCGCGTCGCCGCCGTCGATACGATCGCCCTCGGCACGGCGGAGGGCGTCACCGGTACACGCGAGCGCCGGGAGCTGTCGTACGACGAGGACAACCGCCGCGTCGTCGAGGAGTTCGTGCTCACGATCAAGAACACCCGCGCGTACGCCGTCGAGGTGGTCCTGCGCGAGCACCTGTATCGGGGACAGAACTGGACGCTCGCATATCAGACCGCGTCCGAGCCGACCAAGGAGGGCCCGCAACAAATCTCGCTGCGAACGATCGCGCCGCCGCGGAGTGAGGCCAAAGTGCTCTACGTCGTCGTATACACGGGGCTGTGATCGCCAAGGTCGCCGGGCTCACGATTCACTACGGCAAGCGCGTCGCGGTGGACAACCTCTCGTTCGAGCTGGAGCCAAAGCAAATCGCGCTGATGCTCGGGCCCAACGGCGCGGGCAAGAGCACCACGTTGTCCGCGATGGCGGGCTCGATCGTCCCGACCACGGGCACGATCACCGTCGGTGGACAGGATCTCGCGACCGCGCCGCGATCCGCTCGCGCCAGAGTCGGCTTCGCGGATCAGCCACCCGCGCTGTACGAGTTCTTCACCGTGCTCGAGCACGTCACGTTCGTCGCGCAAGCGCGCGGCAGCGACGAGGCGGCCGCGGCGGCGATCCTCGGTGACCTCGGGCTCGCAAAGATCACGCAGCGCCCCTGCCGCGAGCTGTCGTTCGGCATGCGCCAGCGTGTCGGGCTCGCGGCCGCGCTCGTCGGTCCCGTGGAGCTGATCCTCCTCGACGAGACGCTCAACGGTCTCGATCCCCACGCGTCGCGCTCCGCACGCACAGCGTTGCGAGGTGCGGCTGATCGCGGCGCAGCAGTGCTGATGTCCACGCACCTGCTCGGCGTGGCCGAGCGCATGTGCGATCGCATCTTGATCATGGACAAGGGCAAGCTCGTCGCCGACAAGCGCGGCGCCGAGGTTAGCGAGCTCCTCGCGAAAGGCCCGACTGCCGTCGAGGATCTCTACGTCTCGCTGATCGCCGACGAGGGCCCGACGTAATGGCGATCGCGGGCCGCGACCTCGTTCGCTGGTCGAATCTGTACGAGCGCCGCAGTAGCTCCGTCTTCACGCGACCACTCGCGATCGTCGCTGCCCTCGGTGCCGCGTTCGCCGGATGGGTCGCGTGGCGCGCGCACGCGTCGTACGACGCCGGTAGTCACGCGTGGCTGGCGGGTACGTGCGTCGCATTCATGATCACGTTCATGCGCGTGCCGTTCCACCTGTACTGGCGCGCGGACGCGGCGCTCCTCGCGCAGCTTCCGATCGAAGGCGAAGCGTTGCTCGCGGCGGCGCTGTATCGGTGCGTGCGATCCGCGATCGCCACGACGCTGATCGTCGCGATCGGAGCCGCTCCGCTGTTCGATCACAGCGTGGATCTCGCGGTGCGGCACCTCGCTCTCGGCGGAGCACTCGGTGTCACCGCCGCGTTGCTGATCCCCGCGGTCGCGCTGTTCGGCGCGCAGCTCGTCGCGCTCAGTGCCTCCGAAGCCGTCGCGCAGCTGCGCACGGCCACCGGCGTCGATGCGACGGCCAAGCCACCGACGCCGAACACCGCGCTCCTCGGCGCCCTGCCCGGCTTCGCGTCCACCGGTGTGTTCGTCGCGATCCTGCTCCTGACGTCGTGGCTCACGGGCGGCACACCGTCGGCGCCACCCGCGATCACGCTCGGGATCCTCGTCGGGGTCTCCATCCTCGCGATCGTCGCGACGCGCAGCGGCACGCCGCGCGTGATGGGAACGATCCTACGTGACGTGTCCGCGCTCGATCGCCAGCGACTCGCGACGTTGGAGATCCGTCCCCCGACGGGAATCGAGCGACTGATCGCCGCGCTGATCGGCGATGCAGCGCTCGCGTACTCCAAGGACGCGCGGCTGATGCGCCGTCGTTATCCGATGGCGTTCGCGCTCGGTGCGCTCGCGTTCCTCGTGCTCGCGATCATCGGCTTCAAGCAGCCCGTCGATCCGATGCCGTGGCTCGTCGCGACACTCGTGACGATGACAGCATACGGAATCGCCGTCGGTGGACGGCTGCATCGGCCACCGATCGAGCTGATCCGACTCTCGCAGTCACTACCGATCTCCACTGCTGCGCGACGTCGCGCGAAGCTCGCGTGGATCGTCGGATGGTGGACGATCTTCGTTCTCGCACCGGGGCTGTTCGCGACACTCCGTCAGACATTACCGATCGAGGGAGTCGCACTCGTCGGTGGAGCGACGCTCGTAGTGATCGGGTGCAGCGTATTGCGGCACCCGACACGTTAAATCGGCGTTAACTACCCGTGAGCTAACTCCCACGCTCAGTTCCGACGGGCGATTCTGCTCCGATGCGTTACGTGTCGCGCTGACGAGGTGTTCGTCAGCAACGCCCGCGCCTCTCTTCGAGTTTGCAAGGAGCGAGTCTGATGCAGAGAGAGCGCTTGCTCGTTGTCGATGACGCCGAAATGAACGTGAAGCTTTTGACCGTGGTGCTCGCCGCGCGTGGCTACCAGGTCGACAGCGCGACCTCGGCCGAAGAAGCAGCGCCGATCCTCGCGAGCAAGACGTTCGCGTGTCTCCTCCTCGACATCAGCTTGCCCGGGATGGATGGGCTCTCGTTCGCACGCCAACTGCGTCGCGACCCGCGGTACGCCGATCTCGTGATCATCGCGGTCACGGCGAATGCGATGAAGGGCGACATGGAAGCGGCGCTCGCAGCGGGCTGCAACGCCTACATCGCGAAGCCGATCGATACCCGCGCGTTCCCCGACATCGTCGCCGAGGAGATCGCGAAGGAGCGAGCAAAGTCCACGGACAGTGGGAGCCGCGAACGAACGAATAGCTAGGTGCCGACCATCTGGAACACGTGCAGCGAGCGAACTCCGCTGCCGATCGCTCCCCGCTTCGACGGCGCGGCGAGATCGAACAGACACACGACCTCGGTCTGCTCGCCCGGCGTGACGTTGACGATCAGCGACGCGACGTTGGCGAGCACCAAATAGAGACCGAGGCCCGCGCCTTGCGATTCGGCGGGAGATTGGGGACGACCCTTTTCGGTGCGCGCCCGGCGGACGTGATCGAGGACATCGTGTTGGCGCAGCGTGCCGAAGCGATCGCCGACGGAGATGGCGATCGTGCCGTCGTCCTTGGCCCAGCGAAGGACCGCGCCTCGGGCGCGACGGCGTAGGTCTCCATCGGACTCGCGGAGTGCATTCATGACGAGCTCGTCGACGACCGACGAGATGCGAGCGACGATGGGGCGCCGGGCGCCCACGGCCTCGGCCCAGGCGCAGACCTCGTCGATGGCATGGCGTTTGTCCGAGTCGGTGTTGATCAGCCGCTCTCCCACGGTGACGCCCGGGGACACGTACTTCTCGAGACCGAACATGTCGCCGGTGGCGAGCTTTTCGGACGTGATCTGGAGCTGGGGATCACCTGGATCGCGGACGAGATGGCTGACCGGACCCTCGAGCATGAGGGTGATGAGGCCGTCGTCGTCGAGGTCATCTCCGACGACAACCACCGGAACGGACAGGCCGCGCAGGACGGTCGGAGCGGCCAGCCGAGTGGCGCGATCGACGATGACAGCGACGGCGCCGGTGACGTCGGCAGGTATAGAAGTAGTGTGCTCGACTGTCAGGCCCGCGGACGTCAGGGCATCGGCGACTACCCGACATACTCCTTCGTCGAGGCTGACGCAGATCGCACGACCGAGCCTCATCGCGGAGAAGGATACACGAGCTGGCCCCTTTGACGTCAGCCCTGCTACGATCGCCAGTCGCATGGCGGATCCGCCACCGATCCGACGGCCGGGGACCAAGCCGCCGCCGTTGCCGCGCGTCCCGGTTGCTCCAGCAGCAGGGCGTACGGACGTCGTGCCTATTGCGTCCGTTGTCGACGATGCGGATCTCGCGGAGGACACGCGCAACCTCGAAGTCGCGGATGCCGAGGTCCTCGTCGAGCGAATGCTCGAGATGGTCGCGTCCGAGGGCGAGGCGTTGCTCGCGGGGGACGACGCGGATGGCCGGCTCGCGGACCTGAACGTGCGCACCGCGCTCGCGAGCTGGGATGCGTTGCATCAGAGCGACGAGGCAATGCGGTTCCTCGAGCTCGCGGATCGGCACCCGCTCGCGCCGCGGCTGCGGTTCGCGGCGGCGCTCGTCGGAAGCGAGGAAGCATCGCTCGATGCGGTGATGTCCAAGATCGTCGGCAACCCGCACCTGTTGATCGAAGCAGCCGAGGCCTGGCTGTGGCGGCACAGCAAGCCGGCGCGGGCGGTCGAGGCGATCGAGCTCGCGCTCGCGGCATCGCCGGATCCGTCGCTCGCGAAGCACGCGACCGAGCTCGCCTCCCTCACGCACGCGGTCGCCGGGAACTGGTCCCGCGTGGTCGAGCTGCGCCGCCGGTCGTTGACGGTCGACAGCGAACCCGAGGAGGTCGCGGCCACCGCGGCGCTCCTGCTCGATCGCGCGGACGACGCGACGGAAGCACTCGGTCTGTGCTGGGCGAAGCTCGAGTTCTATCCAGGGCCCGGAACTCGCCCCGGGACGACGGCCGATGGGAGCGCGCTCGGCTGGCTGCGGTGCTTCGATATCGCGATCACCGCGGCGACGATCCTCGACGACGAGCGCCGGTTCGAGCTGCTCGACAAGCGCGCCGAGCTGATCTCGGAGCTCGCCGGTGGTGGCGTGGAAGCGCTCGCGACGCGGCACGCCGTCGCGGCCGAGCTGGAACGCGACCGCGAACACGGACAGGTCACCGTGCTGTGGCAACAGCTCGTCGACGATCCGATGTCGGCGGCGCCCAACGCGGCCAAGCGCATCGCGCAGCTGCGCCTCGCGTGGTCCGCGGCGGGCGCGAAGGAGCACGCGACCGCACTCGCCGCGCATCGCTGGCTCGCCGGAGACACGACGTGTATCGAGGTCGCCGCGACGCACGCATGGCGCGCCCTCGAGCTCGCGAGCCTGACGAACGATCCATCGCTCGGCGAGCTCGCGATCACCGTCGTCGATTCCGTCGACAGCGTGATCGCGGAGCGCTGGCTCGATCGCCTCGAGCTGCTCTCGCCCACGCCCGCGACGCAGCAGCGCTTCGAGGAGCGCGGCGGCTTGTTCGTGCGGTGGGCCGCCGCGATCGCCGAGCGCCGCGGTGATCTCGCGAAGTCCCTCGCGCTCTGGGCGCGCGCCGCCGGTGAAGCCGAGCTGCCGACCACGCGCGATCACCTGGTGCGCCTGTACCGCGGCGCCGACGAGGATCGACTCGCCGAAGCGTACGCCGAGTGCGCGCGCGCCGAGAAGGATCCGCGCAACGCGGCAGCGCTGTGGTGTGCGCGCGGAATCGTCGATCTCGCGCGCGGTGACTTCGTCGATGCGGAAGAGTCTCTCGAGAAGGCACGGCAGCTCGGCCCGAACGATCCGTTCGCGCGCGCGGCGCTCGCGGCGGTGTATCGCGCCGGCAAGCGCTACGACGCGCTCGCCCAGGTTCTGCACGAGCTATCGACATCGCTGACGAGCCGCGATGGGCGCGCGCAAGCAGCTCGCGAGCACGCGGAGCTCCTCGACGATCACTTGGGTGATCGCGCGGGTGCACGTGCGGCCCTCGAGCGCATGATCACGGATCGGCCCGAGGATACCGAAGCGATGCTCGCGCTCGCGAAGCTGTGCGAGCGCGACGAGCTATGGCCACGCGCGATCGAGCTGCGCACGAAAGCAGCGGAGCTCGCCCAGACTCCCCAGAAGCGTGGCGAGATCTGGATGGACATCGCGCGCTCGGAGGATCGCCGCGGCGATCACAAGGCCGCGATCGCTGCCCTCGAGAAGGCGGCCGAGAACAACCACGCCGGCGCGCGCACGCACCAGATCCGTATGCTGCGCGTGTCGGGGCAGACGGAGAAAGCGCTCGAGATCGTCCGCGCCGAGCTCGCCGCGGATCCGCCGATCGAGCGGCGGATCGTCCTGCAGAACGAGATCGCGCAGCTGCTCACGGAGCTCGGTCGCGAGCCGCAGGGCGTAGTCGCCGCTTACCTCGATGTCCTCGAGTACGAGCCCGATCACACCGAAGCGCTCGCCGGGATCGAGGAGCCCGCACGGCGGTTGAACCTGTGGGACGAGCTCGCGCGTGCGTTCCGCGGCGCACCGCAGACTCCGCGGAACGTGGAGGTGCTCGCCGAAGCGCTCGCGAAGATCGCGGAGTGGTCCGAGCTCGTCGAGGTTCGTCGCAAGCAGCTCGAAGCCGCCGATACGACGCAAGAGAAGGCGCGTCGCGCGAACGAGCTCGCCGTGCTGTACGAAGAGCAGCTCGGCGATATCGACGGCGCCGTGCGCATGCTGCTGATCGCGCAAGCGGCGCAGCCCGACGACAAACGCAACGCGAAGCTCCTCGAGCTGTTGCGCCGCACGCAGCGGTGGGCCGAGGTGGTCGTCGTGCTCGAGCGCGAGCTGCCGAACATCAAGCCGACGGACACGAAGCGCCAACTCGACATCCTGCTCGAGCTCGCGGACCTGCGCGCGAACAAGCTCAATCGGGCCGCCGATGCCGTCACGGCGTACGAGAGCGTGCTCGAGCGCCAGTCCGAGAACCCGATCGCCCTCGGTGCGCTCGAAGGGCTGTACGAGAAGACCGGCAAGGATCGCGAGCTCGCGCGGATCCTCGAGGGCAAAGCCGAGGCAACCCTCGATCCACAGCTCCGCGCCGCGCTGTTCGCACGCGTCGCGACGCTGCGCTCGAATCGCGGCGACATCGAGGGCGCGCTCGCCGCGTACACCGCCGCGTTCGCCGCGGATCCCACGAACCGCGACGTGTTCACCGCGATGGAGCGCGTCTGCTACAAGGCCGAGCGCTGGGCCGCTGCGATGCAGCTCTACGAGAGCGCGATCGCGCATGTGGAGAGCGGCGCCTCGCGCGCGTATCGCCTCGGCGATCTGTACTCGCGGCGCGGCAACGTGCAGCTCAACTTCCTCGGCCAGGTCGACGAAGCGATCGCGTCGTACCTCAAGGTCGTCGAGGTGGACTCGCAGCCGCAGGCCGCGATCAAGGTCCTCGAGGAGCTGTCCGAGCGCCGCGGCGATTGGCAGCCGCTGATCGCCGCGTACGAGAAGCGCGCCGAAACGCAGAAGGATCCGCAGCGCAAGGCCGACGCGTTGCGCGCCGCCGCGCAGCTCGCGCAGAAGAACGCGGGCGATCGCCGCCAGTCGCTTCGCATCCAGCGCAAGCTGCTCACCATCGATCCCAACGATGCCGAGGCCGTGTCGAGCCTCGAGCAGTACTACGAGGACGAACAGGACAAGAGCGGCCTCATCGACGTGCTCAAGATGCGGCTCGTCTCCGCGCGCGACAAAGCGGAGTCCGTCGAGCTGCTCAAGCGCATCGCCCGCGTGTCCGAGGAAGGCGCGCGCGATGTCGACTCGGCGACCGAGCACTACCTCAAGATCCTCGAGCTCCAACCCGAGAATCGCGACGCGCTCGACGCGCTCGGTCGCATCTACGAATCGACCGAGCAGTGGGCCGAGTTCATCGATGTCACGCGCAAGCTGATCAAGGTCACGAGCGATCGCAACACGAAGGCTCTGCTCTACTTCCGCTGCGGTTCCGTCATGGAAGCGAAGTTCGGTCGCGAGCAGGATGCGATTCGCTACTACGACGCGGCGATCAAGACGTCGTCGGCGTGCTTGCCCGCGGTGCACGGGCTTCGCGATCTGTATCGCCGCCGCGAGGAGTGGCCGCGCGTCATCGAATCGCTCGAGCTCGAGGTGAAGCTCTGGCAGGACGACAAGGAGCGCGCCGGTGTGTTCGCGCAGATCGGCCGCATCTACGAGAAGCAACTCGGCGACGCCGAGCGGGCGATGCAGTTCTACGAGAGCGCGCTCACCGTCGATCCCGACTGCTTGCCCGCGAACCAGGCGCTGTTCGAGCACTACTTCGATCGCGGCGAGTGGGACAAGGCGCAGCCGATCGCGAACGCGCTCGCGCAGAAGGCGATGCGCGAAGGCGATCCGTCGACGCGCTCGGACTTCTATCGCAGGCGCGGCGTCGTCGCGTGGAAGACCGGCGATCCGCGCGCCGCGGCCGAGAGCTTCATCGTCGCGCTCGAGATCAAGCCGATCAACCCCGAGGCCCTCGACGATCTCGGCGGGCTCGCGCGCGAACGCCCCGAAGCGTGGGACTTCGACGTCACCTATCGCGAGCTCGACAAGCTGTATCGCAAGCGCGAGGACTCGGGCCCGCTGCTCGCGCGCGTGCACGTCGGTCGCGCCTCGATCATCGAGCGCGATGGCGATCTCGACGGTGCGGCCGAGCTGTACCGCGAGGCCGTCGATCTCGCGCCCGGCGACTTCGTCGTGCTGTCCGCGCTCGTCGATTTCCACACCGACACGCGCCACTGGTCGCAGGCGATCACCGCGATCGAGCGCTTCGTGAATACCAACGCCGCCGCGCCCGCGGATCGGCTCCGCGCGCGCATGCGCATGGCCGCGATCCACGCGGACGGCGAGATGGACGCGACCCGCGCGATCGGCGTGCTTCGCGATGTCATCAAGACCGAGCCATCGCATCAAGACGCGTACTACATGCTCGCGCAGCAGTACTACCTCGTCGGTCGCCACGCCGACGCGCGCGCCGCGATCGATCGCGTGATCGAGCTCGCGACCGCCCCGGGGCAGCCGCTGATCGCCGCCGCGCTCGCGCGCTACTACTACTACAAGGGCCGCATCCTCGACGCGTCGGGCGATCACCGCGCCGCCGCGCCGCAGTATCGCCGGGCGATCGAGTACGACCCGGGTTACGCACCGCCCGCGCTCGTGCTCGCGCGCCGCGCCGCCGACGGTGGCGATCAACGTCAAGCCGAGACGCTGCTCCTCGACGCCGCGCACGCCGCGATGGCGCAAGGCGGTCAACGCGCCGCGGTTCCGCTGCAGCGCGGACTCGCGCGCATCCTGCTCGCGAGCGGCGATCGCCCCGCCGCGATCGAGGCGTACCGCGGCATCTTGAACGTCGAGCCCGATAGCCCGAGCGATCGCGTCGCCCTCGCGGAGATCTACGCCGTCGACGATCCGCGCCGCGCGATCGGCGAGCTACGCAAGGTGCTCGAGCGCGACATCCACCACGCGCCCGCGTATCGCTTGCTCGCATCGTTCTACAGCCGCATGGGCGATCACGAGCGCGCGACGCGCGTGCTCACCGCGCTCGACTTGCTCGGCTTCGCGGAGGATCCGGATCGCTCGGCTGCGCAGCGCCTGCGCGCGAACCGCGTCGGCGAACCACTGCGCCGCCCGATCGACGACGAGAATCGCGAACGCTGGCTGATCACGCCGGCCGCGCGCGAGCCGCTCGGCGAGGTGTTCTCCGCGTTCGCCGAGGAGCTGTCCTCGATGCTCGCGCAGCCATCGCTCGGCGAGAACCTGATGCCCGCGCAGGGCAACGAGCCGCGCCTCGAAGCGCTCGCGCAGGAGCTCGGCTACCTCTATCAGGTCGAGGCGGAGATCTTCGTCGGCGAGCGCGTGCCCGGCCTGATCGCGATCACCGCATATCCCACGCGCCTGCTCGTCATCGATCGCACGCTGCTCGTCGAGAGCGATCTCGCGCTGCGGTTCATCCTCGGCTATGCGTTCGAGGCGATCCGCGGTGGCTACGCGTCGATCCTCCAGCTCGGTGCACGCCAGCGCCGCGAGCTCGCCGCATTGCTGCGCGCGCTGCTCGCCGCCGATGTCGATCTCACCGGGCCCGCGGCCGACATGATCAACAACGCGAGCGCCGAAGCGCACAAGGTCCTCGAGGCCCACGCCGGTATTCGCGATGTCGATGCGGGGGCGTGGATCGACGGCATGCACGCCTGTGCAAAGCGGGCCGGCCTCCTCGCATGCGACGATTTCACGGCGGCCATTTGGGCAGTTGCCCGCCTATCCGGGGAGCAGCTCGCGAGCCACGACGCCACCGTCGCGCTCGGATCTGTCCTCGGTGGTCCTGATCTGGTGCGGTTTTATCTCTCCGACGACTACCAGCAGCTACGTGACGCCCTCGCGGGAACCGTGTAGGCACCAAAACTACTTAGGCATCCTGGATCACTCTGTTCCCGCGGAGTAGAGTTTGGCGTGCGGCTTATGCGGGTGCGGTGTAATCAATACTACTGTCGTTACGTGGCGGAACGATGAGCCAGAAGTTCCAAGCATCGGTGCAACACCGCGGTGACGTGAGCTACGTGAAGCTCGGCGGTGTTATCGACGAGGACAACGAGCTCGCGGATCTCGTCGACAAGATTCCGACGGGAACAGCCGTGATCGATCTCGGCGAGATCGAGCGCATCAACTCGTGCGGCGTTCGCGACTGGGTGAACTGGCTCTCGAAGCTCGAGACGAACGGCACGCGCTCGGTTCTCGTCGAGTGCTCGCCGGCGATCGTCGCGCAGATCAACCTCGTCAACAACTTCACCGGCAACGGCGTCGTCAAGAGCTTCTACGTTCCGTACTTCTGCCCGGAGTGCGACGAGGAGAAGGTCCTGCTCGTCGAGGCAACGGACATGGGTCCGCCGCCACACGAGCCGCCCACGTGTCGCTGTGACGAGTGCGATCTCGTCATGGACTTCGACGACATGCCGGATAGCTACTTCGCGTTCCTCTCGAACCAGAAGAAGCTCGCCGAGCCCGACAAGATCAACGGTGCGATGCGCGACCTCGGTCGCGGATCCAACGGCGACAACAACGGCGGCAAGAAGGTCCGCTCGCGCGCGAGCCAGCCGAACCTCTCCGGCGGATCCAAGCCGAGCGTTCCATCGCTGCCTTCGATCCAGCGCACGAGCACGCAGCCCGCATCGGTGCTCGCGAAGCATGGCAGCGGTCCCGGCAGCAATCCGGGCAGCACCGGCAGCGGCTCGAACCTCAAGCCCCCGAGCCGTCCGCAGCTCGGCTCGAAGCCGCCGACGGGTCCTGGTAGTGGATCGCGTCCGCCCGGCTTCTCGTCGGGACCGAGCTCGTCGCCGTCGAGCAACAGCTTCGGCTTCGCCGCGCAGGCGCCGATGGATCCGCGCATCGCCGCACCGTCGAAGTCCAACGCGCTCGTGTTCGTGCTGATCGCGATCCTCGTCGGTGCGATCGCGGTCCTCGCCTACCTCGTCCTGACGAAGTAGTTGCCGTCGCGCACGGCGTGAAAAAACGCAGCACCGCCTGCGTATCCTGGTGTTCACGAAAACGTGAAACTCGCGTGATCGCCGTAAGCCGCGACGAGGCCCGAGGTTACCTAGAAATCATGAAACGACTTCTCTTGGCTTCGTTGTGCGTGGTCTCGCTCGCACGCTCGGCGTCAGCGGATACGGCATCGCGAATCGCTGACTTCGCGTCGCGCGCCGCCGACAAGCTCGATCGCTACGGCATCGACGACAAGGTCGCCAAAGCGATCGCGCGAGCCGCGGTCGGCCGCGCGCGCCGTGCGATCGCGATCGGCCCGCACATCGGCGGCGTCGGCATCATCGACGCGAAGGACTCGGTCTCGGGCGGCGGCCTCTCGTTCGGCCTGGGCCTGTACACGTTCAAGGTGCCCACCGGTCTCGCGCTCGAAGAGGTGATCAAAGAGCGCGTGAAGGAAGAGGTGCGTCTCGCGATCGCGCGCGGCGAGGTCGACGGCGATCAACTCGTGCACGACATCATCGAGAAGGTGATCCGTGATGTCCTCGAAGGCGCCTATGGCTCGCAGAGCTTCCCGTCGCCCGCGCTGACGATCGTCGTCGAGGGCCAGAAGTCGTTCGGCGATGCCGATGGCTTCGGCGCGCGCGCGATGGTCGGCTACGGCATCTCCAAAGTGAGCCTCGGCCTGTCGATGTCCGGCAACTTCCCCGCGGCCGACGGTGCGAAGAACCAGTTCCTCGTCGGTCCGGAGATCGGCATCCGGCTCACGCCGATCGGCAAGCACCGCACGCCGGTGTTCGACGTGTTCGCTCGCGCCGAGTTCGGCGTGCGCTCGCCGAACCCGGCGGTCGTCTCGATCGGCGCGCGCGTGCTCCTCGACGTGTTGTGATCCCTGCCGCGTTTTGCGGCAGCGCTCCCGATTGTTCGAGATGGCTGATCGTCGTCGACTGCGGCGTTGGCGTTCGTTCCGACGAAGAAGCCGTCGAAGGGGGATAGGGGCGCCGCGCCCTCGTCGTCAACGCGCGGTCGCGCGAAGCCGCCTGCGAAGACCGGCATCCCACTCTACGTCCGCGCATCCGCCGGCGTAGAGCAAGCCCACGGGCCGTTGCCGCACCGCGATCGCATTCAGGAATCATTCGGTCATCACGACATCGGTGATGCGCGAGCGTCGGTCGGTGGCGCGGGTGGCGACGCCGCGACGCAGATGGGTGCACGCGCATTCACCGTCGGTGATCGGGTCGCGTTCGGCGAACAACCGGACCTCCGCACCGCGGCGCACGAGGCCGCTCACGTCGTGCAACAGAGCCGCGGCGTCGACAGCCGGGCCGGTCAGCGCGGTGATCGCTACGAACGTCACGCCGATGCGGTCGCGGACACGGTCGTCGCGGGCGGCTCGGCAGAAGCACTCCTCGATCAACACGCCGGCGGCCCGACGCGCAAAGCGGTCCAGAAGGATCCGCTGATCCGCGGCTCCGACGACGACGGCGTCACGCTGTTTCAACTCGGCGTGCCGTTTCGCGACGCCGGGGTGTTTCTCTCGCTACACGTCGACGACGACACTCTCTCGCGCTTCGACGCCGATCCCGCGCTCGAGGCGCAGCTCGTCACTGCGCTGACCGAGCTGTTCTCGCCGCGCGGAAGGCCATTGCTCGAGACCACGACGTATCTCGGGGGACCGGGCGTCACCGCGATGATCGAGAGGGCACTGCCGGTGTGGTCGATCATGCCGACAGCTGGCTTCCCGACCGTCTCGTTTCTTCTCGACTGGCGCAGCGAGTTTCTCCGGCAGCAAAAGCATCGTGTCGCTCTCGAGGAGTACCTCGAGGTCGATCCCGGCACCGTCGACTGGCAGACGGCGCTTCCATCGGTTCGGAGCGACGTCTTCATGATGGGCGGAACGTCCATGCGCGAGAATGCCGAGCGGGACCGCGTCGAGACGTTCTTGCTTCTCCTCGAGAACGAGGTCGCGAGCGCGCCTCCGGTCGACGGCGGTGTGGTTCCCGACGACCTCGCGGTGTCGATCTGGGACTACGTCATGAGCCGGAGCTTCGGCACGGAGACGAATCAGGTCCTATCCGAGAAGTTCCTCGGCAACTACGTCGATAGTGCGGCAGACCTCGTCTTTGTCCCGAGGAGCTTCGATCTCGAACGCTATCGACCGAAAGGCGTCGACCGCGCCGCGGAGCAGCGCCACGAGAAGATCGACGCGTGGATCGGCTGGGCTGGTCCACAGCTGACGACGGGATGGGTGCTCGACGACTGGACGAGGAGCCGTCTCGATTTCCAGGTCTACATCGACAACCTCGATCTCGATTCGAAGCGCGCGCAGATCCTCGACTACATCTCCGCCGAGTACATGAAGGAGGCCCGCAAGGACCCCGACATGATGCGGAACATCGCGCGGAACGCCGACGAGAAGGCGACGTTCGCGATCCTCCAGAAGCTCGCGACGGCCGGCAAGGATGCGGAGCGGCGCAACCGCGATCTCGTAGCGAAGATCGATGACCCCGAGGCGACCTCGGAGCCCGAGCTCGCTGCGCTGATCGCGAATCCGCGTGGGTTCTACGAGAGCTCGTTCTACGTCGCGCAGGCGCTACGCACGATCTTCGACACCGTGAACAGCGGTGGGCGCGTCGACGAAGCGCTGGTCGCAAACGCCGTCGCGATTTCCGGCAAAGCCACGCTCCCACCACAGCTCGGCTTCTTGACCGCGTTGCTCACGATCGGCACGGAGCTCCTCGCTCTCAAGACCGAGCTCGAAACGCAGCGAGACGCCGCGAAGAAGGAGATCGCCGAGCGCGTCGATCTGAGCTGGGAGAACATCCGCGACATCGTCGAAGCGCGCGGCGAGGAAGCTGCGTGGTTCCTCGACAACACGTGGGTCCCGATGCTGAAGGAGGTGGCCCTCGAATGGGTCACCAAGAACTACGACGAGATCAAAGACTTCCACGACAACTTCGAGACGCGGATTCCGGAGACCGCCGGTCGCTATCGAATCGCTGCATGGCTGATCGAGAACGCCGCCGATCAGATCGAGTCCGGCGAGATCAAATCGTCGACGGTCAACGGACACATCGTCACGCTCGAGGACCTCCCCGACCTCCGCAACGCCGTGAAGGTGATGCGCGCGAAGGCCGACGAGCTCGAGTCGCCCGCGGGCCGCAGCAAGAAGAAGTCCGAGCTCGCCGATGCGATCGAAGCCTTCGCGCGCGTGAAGTCGAACATCGTCGACGGTACCTACTCGCCGCACAGCTACGGTGAGGACGTCGTCGTCGAAGCGAAGCACCGGCTCGGCATCGGCGTATTCGAGTACTCGTCGCTGTGGCAGCAGGCCACGCGGCAGGTCGTCGTCCGCGAGAATCCATTCCAGGCCTACGCGATCGCGGTCTGGCGCGTCGAGCACATCGTCGATCAGATCGCGTCGTCGCTGGTCGGCATGTTCCTCAAAGGACTGCTGACCGTAGGAGCGCTGCTCGTCCCCGGCGTCGGCGGCCTGATCCTCGCGGGCATCGATATCGGCATCGGCCTCTACGGCTCGGCCAAACACATCGGTGAAGCCGAGCGCCGCCTCGACCTCGCGCGCCTCGACACGCAGCTAAACATCCAAGGCATTACCGTCGCGCAGGCGGAGCACGCGCTGAAGATGGCGTGGGTCTCGTTCGTCATCGAGGCTGTCCTCGCGGGCGTGTTCACGGTGCTCACCGGCGCCGCCGCGATCAAGGGTCTCAAGGACTGGCGGTTCCCGAACCTCGCGGCCCTCGCGAAGGCCGATCCGATCCTCGCGGCGAAGCTCCTCGATCGGATGGGCGGAAACCTCAAGCTCGCCGACGCGCTGGTCGCGAAGCTCGGAGGCAATACCGCCACGCTCCTCGAGGTGCTCGCGTACGCGAAGAACGGCGAGACGCTGGTCAAGCTGATCTCCGAGGTGAAGGATGCAGACCTCCTGCTCGATCTGCTCGTCGGTACCGGGCACGGAGCTGCCTCCGCCGAAAAGCTCGTCGAGCTCCTGGGGCAATTCAAGAACGCAGGAAAGCTCGCCGAGCTCCTCGGGGTCGCGCGCCCAGGACAGCTCCTCAAGATGCGCGCTCTCGCCGACGAAGCGATCCTCACGAAGCTCCTGCTCGAAACCCAGAATGCACCGCGTGTTCTCAAGCTGCTCGAAGCAGGGCTCGCCGGCGAGGAAGCGCTCGCGCTCACTCGCATGGGCGAAGAAGCAGTGCTCGCGTTCCAGAAGCTGGCGAAGCTCGGGGACGCCGAGCTGATGGCAGCGATGCGGAAGTTGTTGGGGAACACCAGCCACGCGGTCGGTGCAGAGACGCTGCAGCGAACGGCGGCGTTCTTCGACAAGTACGCGGGCCGCGTCAGCGGCGACTTCATCTCCCGGTTCGAGAGCGTCGTGGAAGCGGAGGCAAAGCTCGCGAAGCTCGCAGCGAAAGGTGGGAAGGAGAAGATCGCAAAAGCCACCGCCGAGCTCGATCAGGCGAATGCCGAGCTAAGCACCGCTGTCGACGTTCTCGAGGGAAGATCGCCCTTGGGATCCGATCGGTCCCTGCATGGCCTGACAGCCGGCGAAGTACAGGGGGTCAAGACGCCCGAGTTCCTCGTGACCGGCGGTCGTCAGCCGAAGGTTCCGGTCGAGGTAAAGGCCCTCGGGAATGCCGAAGGAACCATCGGAAAGGACGCCATCCAACGCAACCTTCGCAAGGCTGCCTCGCAGATCTCGGCGCGCGCGGACGCGACAACAGCTCCGGGATACATTCGACTCGATGCGAGCGCCACCGGGCGAATCGCGAGGAGCAACGAACAGATCGCGAACGAGGTGCAGGGCCAGCTCAAGCAGAGCTTGAAGGGCGCTCGAAGCGATCATGTCGGTTGGGTCGAAGTTCTGGACAAGAACGCTGCGGGTGAATCACAGCGCCTTCTGTTGAAAGTCGACCGGGGCGCCGTGACCATCGACGCAACCGGAACGACACGAGTGTACCCGTGAGCACGAACGACGATTCACCGCCGCGCCAACCGCGTACCGATACTTGGGGCTGGGAGCAGGATGGAGCGGCATGGCACACGGAGCTCGTTCAGCCAGCGGGCATGTCGCGTACGCAGTGGTGGCGCTCGTTCGTCGAAGCATGGCTCGAGGATTTCAGTCCTCTGACTCGGGTGAACGAGGCGACCCTGACGAATGATGACCCACGAACCATCGTCTGGAGTGACGGCGCCTACACCGCATTTCGCGAGCGACTTCTCGCAGCGATCGTCGATGCGAGTCACGACATCGTGTCGCTCACGCTCTCCCTCGATCTTCACGCGTGGTTTCGTGTCGGTGACTCCATGATTCCCGAACGCGCGTGGCTACGATGGTCGGACGTCGAGCTGTACGCGTTGATCGATCCCGAGACAAACACCGGCTACGCCACGTTCGAGTTGCCACTGTCACTGTTCGCGGCGAGGTCTCGAGCGAGAGGCGACAATCATGCGTTGCACGCACTGAATCAGCCGCTGCTCGCCGATGCCCTCGAACGCTGGGCGCGGCGCCCGGGCGTAAAGCTCTCGTGGTCGGGCGAGCTCCCCGGAATGTACGAGCGCGGCTTCCTGCCCGACGACGAAGAATGACCTCCGACCTCGCCTACGAAGCACCAACAGTGGACGCGCTGCGCGACACGTGGGTCTGGCGGCAGGACGGCGCGGCATGGTTCGTCGATCTCGTGGCGCCGTCACTGGACCCGACCATCCTCGGACCGTGGTGGGCAGACCTCGTGGATGAATGGCTCGACGACTTCGCCGATCTCGTTCGCGTTCGCGAGGTCTCGGTCGTCGACGACGATGCCGGGCACCTACTCACGAGACAGCCCGAGGAATCATTCGCGGTGTTTCGGAATCGAGTCGTCACCACCCTCCGGACTCATCCTGTTCGCCTCGCAGCAACGACATTCGATCTCGATCTACACGCGTGGGTTCGCACCGCCGAGTCTCCCGACAGGCCGATCCATGGTTGGGTCACTGTCGACTCGCTCGAGCTCTATGTCCACATCGGCGACGACGGCGACGGGTACGCCTCGTTCGATCTTCCAGTCTCCCTGTTCAGCCCGGCACCACGATCGAATCGGCCCGCCTCCAATCTCGAGCTTCACGGCCTGAACCAGCCCGTTCTCCGACGGGCACTCGAGCGCTGGGCAGCTCGGACAGGGCAGTCGCTGCAGCTCGGCGGCGAGCTACCGTTTCGACGCGAGTTTGGATTCGCGCACCCCGACGACGATGATTGATGTATTGCCCCGCCGAGCGCGTACCGATAGCAGCGGCTGGGAGCGGGATCGATGGCGCTAGTGCGTCGCGATGATGCACACGTAGCGGATATCGATATCGAGGTTGTTCACGTTGAGCGCGACGTAGGTCGCGTTCGTGTACAGCGTCGTCGGCTCCTCGATGTGATACGGCTCGCCGACCCAGCCGCCATCCATCGTCACGCTGGTGTTGGCGATCTGGGTGAGCTGCAGCCTGCCGCGACCCGCGTGCATTCCCGACGGCAGCGCCTGTCCGTTCGCGACCATGTAGTTCGCTCCGTCGAACAGCGTGACCGCCGCGTTCGAAAAGCTCGGCACCTCGTTGAGCTCGACGAACAAGTGCGGCGCGTTGATGTCCGTGCTCGCGGCCAGGGACAGCTGATGCTGGACGTTCGTGCCGAGCACGGCGTGGATCTCGAAGCCGACGTCGATCCGCGTGTCACGCGCGTCGATGTCGAGATCGAGCTGGGCATCGATCGCGGTGCCATCGAAGTGGAGCGAATCGTCGAGCTGGGTCCACGCTCCCGTCGAGACGAACGGGGCTGTTGCTTGCATCGTCGAGAACAGGAGGATGTCGTCGTCGGTGGCATTCGAAATATCGCAGTCGTCGCCGACGCCATCCCCGTCGGTGTCGCGATCGGTGCCCGCGGTGCAGGGGCACGGATCGATCGCGTCGACGAGACCGTCGCCGTCTTCGTCGTGGCCGGTGATCGCATCGACCGACGGGGCGTCGAAGCCGATCCGACCACAGCTCGCGAGCAGGATCAGGATCGAGGCGCGCGCGATCAGTCCGCGCCGTAGAGCTGGAGCCCGAGGGTCAGGAACCAATCGGCCGGAGCGCTGCCGACCCAATCGATGCCGCCGGTGATCACGGGACCGACGCCCGCGGCTGCGTGCGGCCAGTAGTGGCGATCGCCGCCGTAGCGAATCGAGAGTGCGGTCAGGAACAGATCGGCGGCGGGCCGTGATCGCCGGTGTTCGTGATCCCCCGCGCGCGCTCGGCGAGCAGCGAGAAGTGCGCCGGTCCGAACGGCAGCTCGCCGAAGGCGCCGAACGAGACGGCGAGCTTCGTGTTCGTGATCGCCGCGATCCCGCCGGAGACGCCGATCGCGGCGGCGCCGAGGCGGCCCATCACGCCGAGCGGGCGGAGCGAGACCGCGCGGTAGGTGCCGATCAGCTGACCGGTAATGCTCCCGTGCCAGCCGAAGGGGCGCAGCTTGCCGAGGTGAATCGCGGCGAGGCCGGCGAAGCCGATGTCACCTTCGCTCTGGAGGCCGTTTACGCCGCCGGAGAACGAGATGGCCTGCAGCCATTCGCCCGGTTCTCCACGTAGGCGGCCTGGAAAGATTGGAGTAGCAACGAGTGCATCGCCGCCGGTGTGCGCGTCGAGCCACGCGAGGATGTCGTCGGCGACCTTCGCTCCCTGCGGTTCGTGGAGCAGGTCGTGATAGAGGCCCTCGTAGATCTTCAGCGTCTTGTCCGTGCTCGGCGCGGCACGGACGAGCTCGCGACTCCCCGACGGTGCGGTCAGCGCGTCGCGCGTTCCGTGCAGCGCGAGGATGGGGAGCGCGAGCTCGTTCGTGCGCTGCCAGATCTCGCGCATGCCGTCGATCAGCCCCGCGGCCGTGCGCGCGGGGCCCGGGCCTTGCTCGATCAGCGGATCCTTGTCCATGGCCTTGCCGACGGCAGGGTCCGACGAGAAATCGGCGTTCGGCAGATCGAGCGCCTTCGCGCCCGGCGTGAGCGCGCCGGCCATGCGCGTCGCGGCGAGGAGCAGCGGCGAGGCGTCGACGGCGAGGGCTGGAGCCGAGAGGATCACGCCGGCGAGCGGCGCCGGCAGCACCTTCTGATTTCGCTCCTCGCGCATGCGGATCTGCGTCTCGAGCACGGTGAGCGTCGCGATCGCTCCGCCCATGCTGTGCCCGAACACGAACACGGGACGCCCGGCTTGGCGCGCGTCGGCGACGACACGGACGGCATCGTCGACGTAGTCGAGGAACCTGCGTGGAGACACGCGCGGCCCGGCGGAGTGTCCGTGCCCGCGCAGATCGAACGCGATGACGTCGTAGTGGCGCTCGACGAGCTTGGCCGCGAAGTCGGCGTAGTGGGCGGCGTAGTCCTTGAGGCCATGAATGATCACGACGGTGGCGCGTGCGTTCTCGGCGCGCCACCGCAGCAGCGAGAGCTTCGTGCCGGCGCGCGCCTGGATCACCTCGCTGGTCGCGCCCGCGGGCAGGGGCTCGACGGGACGGATCCCGAGATCGGGCGTGTGCGCGCACGCCGCCAGCGCGAGGAGAACGAGCGCGCGCTTCACGGACGCTCGCACCGAGGTTCGAGGCTCACGAACATGGTCGCTCGTGATGGTGCCCGTTCCGTCGATCGATCAGCAACCGCTGGAGACGCTCAGCGCATCCTCGGCCATCCAGCCCCAGCGTTTCACGCCATCGGCGGCGCGGACATACCCGTAGAAGAAGCGCAGATCGCCCGTGTGCTTCAGGTAACGGCCTGTGTTGTTCTTCGTCCACAGCGGGATCGTGATCGAGGGAACGCCACTTCCCGTCGGGACCTGCACGCGACGGAACTTCGTTCCCGCGAGGAAGTGATCGGTGGTCGCGCCGCCGAGACCGAAGCCCGGCACGCTGAACACGAGGTTCGCGGAGCGGCGGCCGTCCGCGCGCACGAGCGGGAGATAGTCGCCCGCGCGCTCGTGGTCGGCGGTGCTGTCCTTCACGACCTTGCGCAGCTCGATGTTCGGATCGTGCGAGTTGCGGATCTCGTAGCACGCCATCTCGGCGATCCCGGGATCCTTGCCGTTGACCTCGCCGTTCTGCTGGCGGAACGACGCCTCTCCTTTGATGTGATCGATCGGATACCAACCGGCGCTGCCGTTGGAGGTCGACAGCGCGAGCGCGTGCGCTTTGCCGGCGAGTAAGCGCGTCTGGCCGAAGTTGAACGTGAGCCGACTGCCTGTCTGCGTCGACAGCGCGGTGCCATTGCCATCCCGCACCGACGCACCCGTGACGACGCCCCACGACTCGGCGCCGCCTCGTGTCATCACGCGAGAACCGCCCTCGCGAAAGCGGCAGTTGAACGGGCTCGCGATACACGCGCTTCCGTTCACGCCGGCAAACGTGCGCACCGCGGCGATCGATCCCTCTTCCTCGATGTCCTGATCGTCGTCGACATCATCGCCGACGACGCACGCGGTCAACAGCAGTACGAATGGCCACAGCTTCATCGCCGCGCATCGAGTGCAGCGGGTATGCCCGACGGTCACGACGCGAGAACACGCGGTTGCCGCACGAAACCACCCTCAGCTCCGCCAACCGCCCACACCTGACTGCAACCTCGTCCTTATAGATGTGGGGCGCGAGCCCGTAGGACGAAGACCGTCAGACAGTCAGGCCCTTTTTGTAGGCGAGCAGCTCTTTCTGCGTCTTCAGCAGGAGCTGGTTGGTCTCGAGGAGCTCCTTGGTGCGTGCGCGGACCTGGTTGGCCAGGCGCTCGCGCTCGCGGGCTTCCTTCTCGAGCATCTCCTGATACTTGACCTGGACCACGGCCTCGTCGGTGACGTTGCGCTGGATCTCGAGCGCACCGACATGGGTGCCGTGATCGTCGGTGATCGGCACCGCCGAGAGGATGAACCGGAGCTTCTGGACTTCACCCACAATGGAGCCACTGATCTCGTCGAGGCGGACGTGGCGGTTGTCGTTCCAGCACTGCTGGGCGATGCACTCGCTCTTGCAGATGTTCAGCTCGAGGACGTCGTAACAGTGCTTTCCCTTGAGCCCGCGGGCGAGTTGTCGAGGGAGAAGCGCGAAAAAGGCGCGGTTGAAGTCGACGATGCGACGCTCGCGATCGACGACGAAGTAGCTATCCACGATGGCATTGGCCGTGCGCTTGAACTCGGTCAAGAACTGCGTCAGGGCCGCCGGAACCTGGTCCACGGCCGAATGGTAGCAGTTCCCTCGCCCGTGTCATAAACTCGGCGACGGGATGGCCAAGCGAGGGGCAAGCCTGTCGGTCAAGATGATCTTGACCACGACGCTCCTGATCGTCGTGACGGTCGTTGGGAGCGGTGTTCTTAACGTCATTAACGTTCGCAAAGCGTTCGACGAATCGACGCAGCGACAGATCGAAGTCTTCCGCAGCGGTCGAGAGACGCTCGGCGAATTCGGTACGCCGCTGTTCGCGCGTGCGGTCAGTCAGCTGCTGATCGATCGCGGTCGCGACGCCGATATTCTCTCGCTGGTCAAAGAGACCGTCGAGCAGGATACGAAGGACGGACCGGCGAGCAAGAAGGACTACGGTCTCAAGCTCGCCTACGTCCTCGACCCGAATCAAAAGGTCGTCGCGTACTGCACCGAAGCCGCGAAGCTCGAGTGCGCGCCCGGTAACCACGAACCGATCAGTCCGACGATCGGACAGCTCGCCGTCGATTCGTGGCGGCAAGCCGAGGAAGCGTGGAAGACCGCGGCGAAGGGTAAGGGCGAGGCGCTCGTCCGCTTCGATCTCGCATCCGCCGGATCGCAGCACCGCGTGTTCGCGTTCCCCGTGTTCATCGGCACGCCGGCGACCGCAGCGGGTGCGCTCGCGCCCGAGGCGCCGGATGCGCGGCTCGGCTACGTGGTGCTCGGCTATGACCTCGCTCCGATCGAATGGTTCGCGTCGGCCGCCGAGGAAGCAAAGGCGTCCGCGTCGGCGCGCGCGGCGCTCTACACCGGCGCCGTCGGTGGTCTGTTCGTGTTGATCGGCACCGTGCTCGCGATCCTTCAGGGGCTGTCGATCACGCGACCGATCAAGCAGCTCGCATGGAAAGCGGATCAGATCGCGCGCGGCGATCTCGATGCCCGCGTCGAGGTCACCTCTCACGACGAGATCGGGTTCCTCGGCGAGAACTTCAACTTCATGGCCGAGCAGATCTCGGTCCTCCTCATGCAAACCGCCGAGAAGGCCCGCATGGAGCAGGAGCTCGAGGTCGCGAAGACGATCCAGGAAACGCTCGTACCGTCGGCGGAGCCCGTCGACAAAGGCATGCTGAAGTTCGCGGGCTTCTATCAGCCCGCCGCGCAGACCGGTGGCGATTGGTGGACGTGGCACGAGCTCGTCGGCGGGAAGTACCTGCTCGTCATCGGCGACGTCACGGGCCACGGCGTTCCCTCCGCGATGATCACCGCCGCGGCGAAGGCGGCGTGCGACGTCGCGCGCCACGTGCACAACGACGACGTCACCGTGACGCGCCTGCTCGAGATCATGAACCACGCGATCTTCGAGAGCGCCCAGCGCCGGTTCGTGATGACGTGCTTCGCGTCGATCATCGATACGAAGCAGCGCACGATCACGTACGCGAACGCCGGCCACAACTTCCCGTATCTGTATCGAGCGGGCGACGGCAAGGGCGAGTTTGGCTCGCTCATGATCCGCGGCAACCGCCTCGGCGACGATCGGACCTCGAAGTACGAGGCGAAGACCACGGAGCTGCTCTCCGGCGACGTGCTCGTCTGGTACACGGACGGCATCGTCGAGTGCGAGAGCGAAGCGGGCGAGGAGTACGGCGAGAAGCGATTCCGCGCGAGCGTGAAGCGCGCCGCGATGCTCGACGCCGGCGAGATGCGCGACTCGATCGTCGCCGACGCGACGGGGTTCTTCGGCGAAGCGCCACGAAAGGATGACATCACCATGATCGTGGGGAGGATCCATTGAGGACGGTAGGCGCAGTACTGATGGCGAGCGTGGCGATGGTGTCTGTCGCGAGCGCAGCGGTCGAAGACGACCTCCGCGACGGCGACAAGTACTTCGAGGACGGCAACTGGCAGAAGGCCGCGGCTGCCTACGATCGAGCGATCGACAAGGCGCCCGGTCAGGTCGCCGCCGAGGCGTACGGAAAGCGCGCGGCGATCTACATCATCCTCAAGGACTACAAGGGCGGGCTCGCGTTCATCGCGAAGGCGAAGAGTCGTTCGAGCACGCTCGCGAATGCACCCGAGCTCGGCGAACAAGAGGCGCTGATGCTGTGGGAGACAGGCAGCAAAGATGAAGCGATCGCCGTCGCCGAGAAGGTCGTCGCGTCGAAGCCCGCCACGTTCACGAACCAGAAGCTGATCGGCGAGTACTACGCGAGCCGAAATCCCGCGAAGAGCGCCGCGGCGTACGAAGCGTATCTGTCGAGCCGCCCGAGCGAGCTCGAGCAAGGCGACGTACTGCCGCGCATCCGGCTCGGCTTCGCGCACCTCGCCACCGCGCGCGCCTCGATCTCCGAGGGAGACGAAGCCACCGCGCAGAAGATGTACGCGAAGGCGGTCGATCAGTTCGAGACGCTGTCGCGCCGTCTGGGCAAGCGCCCGAACGCGCAGGTCAACGCCGACAACGGCCTGTGCGCCGCGTACACCGGACTGTCTCGCTTCGACAAAGCGCTCACGGTGTGCGAGCGCATCGTCGAGGATCCCAAGAGGATCGATGCCGGTGGTGCGGTGTGGTTCAACCTCGGCACCGCGTATCTCGCGCGCAAGCAGACGAAGAAGGCGCGATCGGCCGCGACCGAGTTCACGAAGCTCCGCAAGACGGAAGCGCGCGGCTTCAAGCTGATCGGCGACACGTACTTCGCGGACCGCGATTGGGCGAACGCGCTCGACTTCTATCTGCGCGCGGAGAAGCTGCTCAAGCCGAACCAAGCGCACGATCAGGTCCTGCTGTCGATCCAGCTCGGCAAGACGTATCGCCGCATGCCGAGCGCGAACGGCGGCACGCAGAACCTGACGCTCGCGATCGAGAAGCTCGACGCGGCGTACTCGGCGAACCCGATGTCCACGGAGCTGGCAGTCGAGCTCGGCGGTGCGTTCCTCGAGGGCAAGCAGGACGCGAAGGCCGCGGCGCTCACGGACAAGCTGCTCGCCGGCAAAGGCCTCGACAAGTCTCCACCGGAGACCAAGGCCGCCGTCATGGTGATCGGCGGCAAGGCGCTGTTCAACCAGAAGAAGCTGCGTGAAGCGCGGCAGCGGTTCGAGGCGGCGCAGCAGATCCGCCCGAACGACATCTCGATCCAGCGCAACCTGATCCTCACGATCAACGAGCAGGCGTTCGTCGAGGGTGCGAAGGATCCGAAGGTCGCGCGTGATCTCCTCGAGCAAGCGTTGCCGATCGATCCGGCGTCGCCGGTCACGCTGACGAACCTCGCGATCCTCGCGATCGATCGCGGCGATTGCGACGGCGCGCAGAAGCAGCTCGTCAAGCTCGCGACGATCAGCGGCCGCGACGAGGTCGTGCGCACGCGGCTCCTCGCGAAGACGTACATGTGCATCCCGCGCCCGGATACGCGCAAGGCGGCCGAGGCGTATGCGAACGCGGAGCGCGAGGCGAAGAAGGCGAACGCGGCTATCGCGCTCGCCGAGGTGTACACGGAGTGGGCACCGCTCACCTGGGATCAAGACATCGAGGGCGCCGTCGACAAGCTCGAGATCGCGGTGAGCGCGACGTCGACGAGCCCGGAGCTCAAGCAGCAGGCCGGCGCCGCGAAGCGCAACCTCGCGCTCGCGTTGTATCGCCATGGCTGGAAGTCGATGCGCGAGGGCAAGGCCGCCGATGCGTCGACGGACTTCGAGCGCGCGCTGCGCGATCCGAGCGTGCTGAAGGGCACCGAGCCTCTCGCGCTCGAGTTCTCGTACGCGCTGTCACTGCTCGATTCCGGGCGCAGCCAGGAAGCCGCGAAGCTGTTCAAGCAGATCGCGGGCAAGGGCAACCAGTCGAGCTATCTGCGCGGCCCGTACGCGAAGGTCGGCGCGCAGTTCTTCGGCGCGTACGCGAACTATCGCAACGGTCCGCTCGCCGCGCGCCAGCAAGCCGCGGCGGATCTCGCGCGCCTCGGCGGCGAAGGCCTCGGCAACAAGCTCGACGAGCTCCTCGCCTCGGTGTGGGAGTTGATCGCCTACGACCAGTGGCGCGCGGGTCAGGTCGGTGCGGCGTCGAAGTCGCTCGCCACCGCCGAGAAGTACGCGCAAGGCGATGCGAAGCGACGCATCCAGCTCGACAAGGCTGCGCTGACGCTCGACAAGGGCGACCTCGGCACGCTCGAGGGCATGAACGGCAACCCGCCCGAGGCGCTCGTCAACCTGGGCATCCTCTACGATCGAGCGAATCGCCCCAAGGACGCGTACGACGCGTGGGTGCGTGCAAAGGCAAAGGGCGTCCAATCGCGTGACCTCCAAAAGTGGATCGACGCGAAGAAGAGGATCTATGGCTACTAAGACCATCCTCGCTGCAGCCGTCCTGCTCGCCGCGTCCTCCGCGGCCGCGCAGCCGGCGAAGATCACGATCGGCATCTACGCTCCGTCCGTCGAGTTCGGCACCGCACAAGCGCGCCTCGCCTACGTGCAGGGTCTCGCGAAAGCGGTCGAGCAGAACACCGGCATCAAGACGGAAGCGCAGTCGTACGCGAGCCTCGGTGCGCTGAAGAAGGATGCGGTCGACTTCGCGATCATCGACGGCCAGTGCTACGCGACGAACCTGTCGTACAGGCTCCTCGCCGCGGCGAACATCGGCGGCGGTACGTCCCGCGCGTGGGCGCTGTACTCGAACGCTGGAGACCTGCCCGCGCTCAAGGGCAAGAAGCTCGCGGTGATCAACACGGGCTGCAACGACGCGGGCTTCGTCGACAACGCGATGCTCGAGTCGGAGGTCGATCCGGCGCACTTCGGTTCGCGCGTCGGCAAGCCCGACCTCAGCGCCGCGATCGCCGAGGTCGCGTCGTACAAGACCGCGCAGGCCGTGTTCGCGCCGTCCGGCTCCGCGAAGGGACTCACGAAGCTGTTCGACACCGGCAACGTGCCGAACCCCGCGTTCGTCGATTTCGGTGGCAAGCTGCCTCCCGCCACCGTCGAGAAAGTGTCGTCCGCGGTGCTCGGCTACGGTGGTGGCGGTGCGATCGCGAGTTGGCAGAAGGGCGATGGCGGCAACTACCGCGCGCTCGCGGGCCGGCTCGGCAAGGTGACGAAGTCCGGCGTGCTCGTCGCGCCCGAGCTCGTGCGCATCGACGCGAAAGATGTTCTGTCCGAGCCCGCGACGCTCAAGGACACCGCGGCCGCCGACGTGCGCCACCACTTCCTGCGCCCGCCCGGCGCGCGCATGGAGTAGCACCTCGAGCGTGCTCGTTTCGGGCCGGGACTAGCGGCCTTGCGTCATCTTCAGCATGACGAGCGGAGTCTTCGCGATGATGCCGAGCTCGGTGCGGAAGAACGTGCCGAGGTTCTCGAGCGACGCGGTGTACGCGAGGTCGTAGAGCAACTTGATCCGCATGTCGTCGGCGAGCGAGCCCTTGGTCTCGTCGAGCTGCCACGGGTTCTGTAGCGTCGCCGCGAGCTTTCCGATCTCGGAGCCCTCGGGGATCGAGCCGGTGTAACCGAGCGAGATCTGCGCGAGCCCGGTGATGCCCGGCTTCACGTCGCGCATGCGCTCCTCGAACAGCGGGATCGCATACGAGAGCTGCTGCAGGAGCTCCGGACGCTCGGGACGTGGACCGACGAGCGACATCTTTCCGCGCAGGACGTCCCAGAACTGCGGCAGCTCGTCGAGGCGCGACTTGCGCAGGAACTTGCCGACGCGCGTGATGCGTGGATCGTCCGCGCCCGCGATCACGACGCCCGTGAACTTCTCGGCGTCCGGGATCATCGTGCGGAACTTGTGCATCTCGAACTCTTCGAACTCGTAGGTCCGAACGCCGTTGTTCAGCGTGACCTTCTTGAGCGAGCCCGCGCGACGCTGCTTGAACATCACGCGGCCCGGCGAGTCGATGTAGATCGCCGCCGCGATGATCGGCAGGAAGGGAGCCGTGAGCGCTAGTCCGACGGTGGCACCGAGGATGTCGATCGCACGCTTCGCGATTTGAACGGGTCTACGCACGACGTCGACTCATGCGAACGCGAGTCCAAGCGCAACTCGCAGACGCGCCGCCGTCGATGCCGATGCAGAACCGCACGCTGCGGTCATTTCGCACGGCGCTGCGTGCGCGAGTGCGCCGTCGTCGACGCGCGCTCGTGGCACGACCCTTGATGTGGTCGGGCGCGATGGCCGAGAAGATCTGGCTCACGGTGCCGGGCGCGTTGCGCTACCGCGCGCTCGCGGTGCGCGTCGTCGCGGAAGCCGCGCGGTTGGTGTCCGGATCTGCTCGGCGCGACGAGATCGACTTGCTCGCCAACGACGTGCGCGATCCGTTCGACACCGCCGTCGTCAGCGCATTCATGGAGATCTTCAACAACGTCGCCATCCACGCGTATCGACGAGAAGGCACGGGTCGCATCGAGATCTCGATCACCGCTGGTGAGCGCGAGATCTCGATCGAGGTTCTCGACCACGGTCGCCCGTTCGATCCGGCCACCGTCCCTTCCCTGCCGTCGGAGATGGACGACGCGTCGCTACCCGAAGGCGGCATGGGCATCCACATCGCACGCACGATGCTCGACGACGTCTCGTATCAGCCAGGACCACCGAACAAGTGGCGGCTGTTGAAAGTGAGGACCTGATGATGACGCCCTATGAAGTTCAACGTTCGACCGATGCAACACGGCTCACCGTGCGCGGATCGCTCGACATCAACACCGCACCTGCGCTCGCTGAAGAGATCGACAAGATCATCGAGTCGAAGCCGGCCAAGGTGGACGTCGATCTCGCGCCGCTCGATCTGATCGACAGCTCGGGAGTCGCCGCGCTGGTGAAGCTGTACAAGGGCATCCGCAGCGCGGGCTCCGCGATCAAGATCTCGGGTGCCCGCGATCAACCGCTCGCGATCTTCAAGCTGCTCCGCATGGACAAGGTCTTCAACCTTTGACACCGATGCTGCGCGTCCTCGCGATCACGAAGATCTTTCCGAACTCCGCAGAGCCGCTCTCTGCGCCGTTCAATCGGCAGCAGTTCGCCGCGCTCGCGCGGCGATGTTCGCTCGACGTGATGGCGACGATGCCGTGGTTTCCCGGCGCGAGCCTCGTGAAGGGCTCTAGTGCGGGAAAGCTCGTCGATGTTCCCGACGAGGAGACGGTGGACGGCATCGCGGTCACGCATCCACGCACGTTGTTCCTTCCTCGTCTCGCGCATGCGACGTGGGGACCGCTCTATGCGGCTTCGATCGCGCGCGCCGTGATGCGCTATCGCGATCGGGTCGACGTCGTGCTCGGCTCGTGGGCGTATCCCGACGGGTTCGCCGCCGTGATCGCGGCGCGCATGCTCGGCGTGCCGTGCGTCGTGAAGCTGCACGGCAGCGACATCAATCAGCTCGCGAAGCTGCCGGGACCGCGGCGCATGCTCGCGTGGGCATTGCCCAGGGCAGCGCGCGTCGTCGCGGTGAGCCGCGCGCTCGCTGACGAGGTCGTCGCGCTCGGTGTTCCGCGCGAGAAGATCGCGATCGTCATGAACGGCGTCGACGCGTCGCTGTTCCACCCGCGAGATCGCGCGAGCGCCCGCGTGGAGCTCGGCCTCGACGAGAAGCCGCTCGCGGTCTACGTCGGCAACCTCAAGGCCGATAAGGGCGTGCTCGATCTCGCGAAGGCGTGGGACACGATCGCCGCGCAAATTCCCGACGCGCGACTCGCGATCATCGGCGGTGGCCCCGCACGCGACGAGCTCGCGGCTGCCGTCGACAAGTTCGGTGATCGCGTGATCCTCCTCGGTCCGCGTCCGCTCGGAGAGGTGCCGAAGTGGATGGCCGCGGCGGACGTCGTCACGCTGCCGAGCCACGCCGAAGGAACGCCGAACGTCGTCCTCGAGGCGCTCGCATCCGGACGCCGCGTCGTCGCTACGCGTGTCGGCGGCATCCCTGATCTCATCACACGTGGCGAGCTCGGAGCGCTGGTGCCACCGAGCGATCCAGACGCACTTGCCCGTGCGCTCGCGCTCGCGCTGCGCACACCCTACATCCCCGCTACGGTCGCTGCTCTGGGTGCACGGGGTGGCTGGGACGCAAGCGCCGCTGCCCTGTACCAAGTGTTGGTTGGCGCGGCGAGTGCTTCGCAAGCGGGGACGTCATGGACCGCCCCTCTCTCTCCCGACTCGGGGACCGCTGGTACGCGTCCGAAGAGCGTGTCACCGCCGGGATGATCGCCGAGCTGCAACGCGTGCGCAGGCGCGCAGCAGCCCGGCCGTTGTTGACGCTCGCACTCGCAGCACTCGTCACGTCGGCGCTCGGCTACGTGATCGTCAACAAGCATCGCAAGCTCGAGGCAGAGGTCGTTCTAGCGCTGACGGAGGGCTCGCTCGCCGGAGACCGCACCGGGATCCAGGCCGCCGAGCTTCGCGATTACGTCTCGTCGGTGCTGCTCTCCGACAAGAACGTGACGGAGGTGATCGAGGAGCAGGACCTCTATCGCACCCGCAAGCGCATGGGAATGCAGTTCGCGATCACCGAGCTCCGCGAGCAGCTCGAAGTCGACGTGTGGAAGAACTCGTTCGTCTACTACCGCGACTCCGAATCCAACTCACGCAAGTCCGCGCGCATCGGGATCACGGTGATCGACGAGGATCCCGATCGCGCGTACGGGATCGCGCGCGCGCTCGCGGACGTCATGATCCGCACACACGACGCGGAGCGACTGAAGCTCACGAGCGCCCTCGCCGCCCAGGTGCAGCTGATGCGCGAGACGATCGAGACCGAGCTCGGCGTACTCGCGGCTCGGATCAGCGAGAGGCAGACCGCGATGGCAACCGCGCGCGTGCAGGGCAAGACCGGCATCGCGGCCGCGATGATGGTCGACCTCGCGGATCTCGATGCGCGCCACGAGGACCTCGAGGCGCAGCTGGCGCAGATCACCGCCAGTCGCGACGGTGTCGCCGACCAGATCTCCGCGGCGGGCCTCGATGTCACGCTCGAGGTCGTCGGAGAGCGGCGCCCGGATCGCTTGGTGACCTCGACGTTCGCGCTCGTGCTCGTGCTGTGCGTCGTCGGAGTGGGCGCGCTGATCGCGTCGGCGATGGTCGTGAGCACGTTCGATCCACGCGTGCACGACATCGACGACGTCGCGCGCCTCGGACTCCCCGTCTTCGGCCACGTGCCCGCCTTCGCAGGCGACCGCGTCGGCTCTCTTCGGTCGCGCATGACACGGCATCGCGGCGCAACACCGCACTAGCCCAGGGACAAGACTATGGCACTCGGACCGATCACTCCACGCGACAAGCTCCAACGCATCAGCGACCTCACCCGCAAGACCGCGCGGTACTGGTGGTTGATCGCACTGTTCGCGCTCGCCGGCGGCGCACTCGCCCTCGGGTTCGCGGTCCTGAAGCCGAAGAACTTCCAGTCGTGGGCGACGTTGTTCTACCAGGAGCGCATCCAGTCGAGCTTGATGTCGCCGAACCGCGAAGAGATCGTTCAACGCAACATCGGCGACCGCTATCGCGAGCTCCTCCTCGCGCGCTCGCAGCTCGAGCAGATCGTCAACGACCCGGCGCTCGACCCGTTCCCCGACGAGCCGGACATCGAGGTCAAGATCGACGAGCTGCGCAAGCTCGTCAAGTTCGAAGCGCGCGGCGCGAATGCGTTCCGCATCAACTTTCGCGATACGGATCCCGCACGCGCGAAGCGGGTCACCGAGAAGCTGACGACGATGCTCCAGGCGAAGGACGAGGATCTTCGCAACGACCAAGCCACGCGCACGGTGAACTTCGCGACGACGCAGAAGGAAGCGGCGGCGAAGGAGCTGGCGAAGAGCGAGCAGGCACTCGCGACGTTCCTCGCCGCGCATCCCGAGTTCGCGCAGGACACCAACCAGGGCAACTCCGAGGGCGCATCGATCCGCGCGATTCGCGAGCCCAAGCCGTCGCGCACGGGCAATGGCCGCCTCTACGCGCTCGAGCGCCAACGGCAGCGCATTCAAGCGCGCCTCGACGCGAACCCGGATGCACCGCCGGTCCGCATCGTCGCACCTCCGACTCCCGAGCGGATCGCCGCCGAGGCCGCCGCGACCGAAGCGCAGCGTCAGGTCACTGCCGCGCAGCGCGACCTCGACGCTGCTCTGTCGCGCTACACCGACAAGCACCCCGAGGTGATCAAGGCGCAGTCCGTGGTCGCCGCGGCGCAGCAGCGATATCGCGCCGCACAGGCCGCGGTGCCTCCGCTCGTCGAGATGCCCATCGCACCCGCGACGAAGGAAGACCGCGAGAAGCTCGAGAAAGAGCTCGCGGCGCTGGACGGTCAGATCGATAGCGCGCAGTCATCGACGAACAAGAAGGACACCACGCAGGCCGACAAGACGACGAACTGGGTCGTCAAGCTCGAGACCGAGCATGCGATTCTTCGGCGCGAGGTCAACGAGCAGCGCGAGCGCGTGGGGTCGCTCGCCGCGTCCGTGTTTCGCGCGCAGATCGACGCGAGCCAGAAGCTCGCCGAGCAAGGCGGTCGACTCTCCGTCGTCGATCCCGCGTTCAAGCCGGTCAAGCCGACGGGGCCCGGCAAGACCATCTTCCTGATCGCGGGAATGATGTTGTTCCTGACGCTCGGGCTCGGTCTCGCGCTCGGACTCGCGATGATCGATGACCGCATCTACCACCGCATCGATCTCGACAACCTCGGCATCGGGGTTCTCGCCGTGATTCCGCCCGCGGCCGCCCTCCAGGTCGGCAAGCCGGCGAAGAAGGAGAAACGCACGTGAGCACGACATCGCGTCCCAGCTTGTCCATGACCGCGCTCGGTCTCGGTCCCAACCCGCGTACGACGCTCACGCGTGGCTCGATGGCGGGAGATCCGCGAGCCACCGTCGCGATCGCTCCCACCGACGCGCGCCTCGCGCATGCCACCTGCGACGTGCAGATCATGCAGCATCAGCTGCCGCGTCACGCGAAGTCGGACCGTCGCCTCGCCGTCGCGCTCGCCCCCGACTCGTCGCGCGCCGCCGCATTCCGCGTGCTCCGCCACCACCTGCTCGAGCTCGGTCGACCGCAGTGCATTGTCGTGACGAGCCCGCGACGCGGCGACGGGAAGACCACGACGGCGATCAACCTCGCGCTCGCCCTCTCCGAATGCGGGCGCGCGAAGGTCCTGCTCGTCGAAGCGCACCTGCGCCGTCCGCAGCTCTCGGCGGTGTTCGAGTTCGTGCCGCCCCGCTGCTTCGCGGATCAGCTGATCATCCATCGCAAGGATCCACTCGCAGCGTGGACGCTCGTCGACATCCCCGAGCTGTACCTGCACGTCGGCGCGATCAACCCGAAGTTCGAGCGCGGCCAGCTCCTCGATGGCCCCGCGTTCTCGATCGCGATGGAGCGCCTGCGGCTCGCGGGCTACGACCACATCGTCATCGATGCACCTCCGACCCTGGGCTCCGCCGATGTCAATCTGATGGCCGACGCGGCCGACACCGTGCTGCTCGCTCTCCGCGCACGCCGCTCCACGGCCCGCGACCTTCGCGCGGCGATCGACCAGATCGGCGAGCGCAAGATCGGCGGCACGGTCCTCGTCGAGGACTAGCCTTAGCGACAGCCCGCGATCCCGATCAGCTCGCGGCGGCTGCGCTCCCACACGCTCTCGTCGGTGGGCCACCTGCGCGCGGGCATCGTGCGCGCGACCACGCCTGCCGTGGCGATCGGGTCACACGCGTTCGCGAGCTCGAGCAGCGCGCGATCCTGCTGGCCGCGCCGCAGCGCCGCGAGCCGCAGCGTGGGCCGACATCCCGGCAATGCGAGCACACCGTCGAGGTTTCCGCGATCATCACCATCGTCGAAGCTGATCGGATCTCGCGCAGGATCCAGCGCGCGCCCGCCCTGGCGATTGTGCCGGTCGTGCCAGTACAGCGCGTCCCACACGTACCACTGCGCGATGCCATCGCGATGCGCGACCCAGCCCCACGTCCGCGTGCCCGGTGTCTCCGCATCGAGCACCACGGCTCCCGCCCACGGTGGCGAGCCGTTGTACGCCCACGCGCCGCTGCGCGGAGCCGGATCGAGCTGGATGAACTGGTCGACCAACCCGATCCACGCGGGCCGCGGATCCGCGGTCACCGCGAAGCGAAACGTGTGTGGTCCGCCACCTGCCGCGCGGATGACCTTGCCCAGCTCGACCACCTCGCGAATGCGCTCGGGTGTCCTCGGCTCGTCGATCGGGATCGCGAACGGGACGTGGCCCGTCCCCTTCGTCGCGGCGATCCACGCGCGGACATCGTCGCCGGCCTTCGCGGGGTCATCGGAGATCACGACCGGTACGTCGCGAACGCCCGCGAAGTCCGCCTGTCGTGCAGGCCACCCATCGAGGTGAAGGTCCGGCGACAGGAGGACCCCGTGATCGCGGAACACGGCGGCACACGCGCGCTCCTCGGCGCTCGGCACCGCCCGCGATGGCATCGCGCTCGTCGTCGGTGCGCTCGTCGTCGGGGCGCTCGTCATCGGCGCGCTCGTCGACGGTGCGCTCGTCGCAGTCGCCCACGCGAGCTCGCGCGGGTCCTCGTACGCCCACACCCGCGGTGCGCGCTCGGGGATCGTGACGCGCGCGATCACGAGCTCGATGGGGTATCGCGCGTCGCCGACGAGGAGCTCGCCTACCAGCGTGCCCGGCCGGGCATCGCGTGGAATGCGGAGCTCGATGTAGATCGGCCCCGTCGCACTCGATGCCTCCGTCGCACTGGATGTGGGCGTCGCATTCGATGCAGTCGCCTTCGATACTGTCCGCGGGACAAGGCCATCCGCGTAGCGACCGCGACCGCGGCTTCCACCGTAGAGCTCGGTCGATGGGCGCGTGACGTCGAACAGCTCGACATCGAACACACGCACGTCGATCCCAGGGATCGAAACGCGCACGTTGGAAGCGACGAGATGGTCGTTATCGGAAGCGACCATCTGGGCGTTCTCGGAAGCGAGGGACTGGGCGAGCTGGCCGCTGTCGGAAGCGACGAGGTGAGCGTTGGAAGCGCGATCGTGCGCGCGAATGACCTGCAACCCGAGCGTCTCGCCGCGCGCGGCGACGAGCGACACGCGCGTTCCGTCGAACCACGGTGTCACGCGCGGGAGAGGATCGCCTACGCGATAGCGCGTGGACTCGCCGAGGATCGTCATCGCTGCTCCGGGATCGCTCGCACCCGCGCGCCCGCACGCGCCGAGCATTGCCCCGATCACCGCGCCGCCGACGACCACGCCGAGCGCACCGCCCATCGCGCCGCCGCCGAATAGCGATCGCGTCGCTCCGCGATAGGCGAGCGCGAGAGCACGGGCGAGGACACGCGGCATCGCCCCAGCCGCAGCAAAGCCCGAGCCGGCCCACAAATCGCAAAGCCAGACGCCGATGGCAACGCCAACCCGCGCAGAGACAACGATCTCGTCGATCGCGGGCGATGGATCGAGCGAGCCCGCGCGAAGCGACGCGCGCGCCACCGCACGTGTGGCTTCGCAGCACGCGAACCGCAGCGACGGCGCTCCCCATCGCAAGACCACTACCCCACGTCCGATCATCGCGTTCGCGAAGGACTGGCACGAGGACCCCACGTCGAACCACCACGTGTTGCGCGAGCTCGCGAAGACTCGCCGCGTGCTGTGGCTCAACTCGCTCGCGACGAGGACACCGAGCCTCGCGTCGGGCCGTGACCTCGGGAAGATCAAGCGCAAGCTCGTCGAGTTCTCCCGAGGTCCCGTGAACGTCGAGAACGATCTGTGGGTGTTCTCGCCCCTCGTCTTGCCGCTACCCCACGTGGCGTGGGCGCGCTCGATCAACAAGCAGCTGCTGCGCGCGACGGTGCGCGGCCTGCGCTGGAAGCTCGGCATCGACACGTTTCAGCTGTGGACATTCCTGCCGAACAGCGCGGACTACGTGGGCGCGTTGGGTGAGGAGTCGAGCGTCTACTACTGCGTCGACGAGTGGTCCTTGTTCTCGTACCTCGATCGCGAGCAGACGGTCGCCGCAGAGAAGGCGCTGCTCGGCAAGGTCGACGCGGTGTTCGCGATCAACCACCCGTTGGCGGATGCGAAGCGCGCGATGAATCCATCGACGTATGTCAGCCCGCACGGCGTGGATCACGCGCAGTTCGCGAAGGCGCTCGAAGCGGAGACGCCGGTGCCCGCGGACATCGCGACGATCGCGGGACCGCGCGTGGGGTTCTACGGGACGATCCGTGATTGGGTCGACCTCGAGCTCGTCGCGCACGTGGCGACCGCGCGTCCCGCGTGGTCGATCGTGTTGCTCGGCCAGGTGCTGTGCGACACGAGCGTGATCGCCGGGCTGCCGAACGTGCACTTGCTCGGACAGAAGAAGCACGAGGAGCTGCCCGCGTACTGCAAGGCGTTCGACGTGGGCATCATCCCCTACCGCATCGATGACCGGATGACGTTCGTCAATCCGCTCAAGCTGCGCGAGTACTTGTCGGCGGGGTTGCCCGTCGTGTCGACGCCGGTGCCCGAGGTCGCGAGGTATCGCGAGTGGTGCCGGATCGCGCCGACGCGCGGCGAGTTCGTCGATGCGATCGAAGCGGCGTTGGCCGAGGGCGGCGGGGACGCGCGACGGGCGCGAAGCGAAGCGATGAAGACCGAGACCTGGTCGGCGCGAGTCGCCGACGTGATGCGAGTTGTCGACGAGATCAGCCACTAGAGGACCAAGGGAAGCAAGGCACCATGAGCACCAAGAAGCTGCGCGCCGGGATGGTCGGCGCAGGAAACATCTGCGAGTTCCACGTCGCCACGCTGAACAAGCTCGCGGGCATGCCCGATAGCAACGTCGAGCTCGTCGGAATCGCCGACCTCGATGCCGAGCGCGCGCGAGCAAACGCGGACAAGTGGGGTACGAAGGCGTTCGCGGATCTCGATGCTCTCGTCGCTGCGGGCGCGAACGTGATCCACGTGCTGACGCCGCCGTCGTCGCACGCGGTGATCGCGCGCGCAGCGCTCGAGGCTGGGTGCCACGTGCTCGTCGAGAAGCCGATCGCCGAGGACGCCGAAGAAGCGCGTGCGCTCGGCGAGCTCGCGGCGAAGAAGGGGCTGACGATCAGCTGCAATCACTCGCTGCTGTTCGATCCGCAGATCACCCGCGCGCTCGCGATGATCAAGGCCGGCAAGCTCGGCGAGATCGTCGGCGTCGACATCCTGCGCGGATCCGAGTACCCGGCGTACGAGGGCGGCTCGCTGCCGCCGTGGTACCGCGACGCGGGCTATCCGTTCCGCGATATCGGCGTGCACTGCACGTACCTGATCCAGGAGCTGCTCGGTCCGATCACCGGCGTCGATGCGAAGTGGAAGTCGCTCGGCGGCGATCCCGACCTCGCATTCGACGAGTGGCGCGCGATGGTCACCTGCCAGCGCGGCATCGGGCAGATGCAGATCACCTACAACACGAAGCCGATGCAGTCGCAGCTGATCATCCACGGCACGAAGGGCGTGCTGCGCGTCGATCTGTTCGCGATGTTCCACGGCAAGCGCTCGTCGACGCCGCTGCCGAAGGCGGCCGAACGCTTGATCAACGCGTTCACCGATTCGCTGCAGCCGCTCGTCGATGTTCCCGTGAACGTCATCAAGTTCGTGCGCAAGCAGGTGCAGGCGTATCAGGGGTTGCGCGATCTCGTCGCGGACTTCTACGCGCGTCTCTCGCGTGGCGATGGACCGGCGGTCACCATCGACGACGCCGCGAACGTCGTCGCGTGGGTCGAGAAGGTCGCGCGCGCGGCCGATGCGGATCACGCGCGGAGCCTCGCGCGCTTCCATACGTCGGATCGCGTCGCGTTCGTCGTGACGGGTGCGTCGGGCTCGGTCGGTAGAGCGGTCGTCGATCGTCTGATCGCCGATGGTCATCGCGTGCGCGTGTTCCAGCGCAAGATCCCCGCGAAGGCGCGCGAAGGCGTCGAGTACGTGTTCGGCAACCTCGGGGATCCGAAGGCCGTCGATAAAGCGATCCGCGGCGCCGAGGTCGTCATTCACTGCGGTGCTGCGATGAAGGGCGGCTGGCCGGAGCACAAGGGCGGCACTGTCGTCGGCACGCAGAACGTGATCGATGCGTGCAAGAAGCACGAGGTCCGTCAGCTCGTTCACATCTCGTCGATGTCCGTCGTCGATTGGGCCGGCAGCGCGGACACCATCGTCGACGAGGGCGCGGCGCTCGAGCCACGGTCCGACGAGCGCGGCGCCTACACGCGCGCGAAGCTCGAGGCCGAGAAGCTCGTGCGCGACGCGGCCGCGAGCGGCTTCCCGACGGTGATCTTGCGTCCGGGCCAGATCTTCGGCGGCGGCATTCCGCTGATCAACGGCGCGGTCGCTCGCAACGCGGGCGGGCGCTGGCTCGTCCTCGGCGACGGCACGATCGAGCTGCCGCTGATCTACATCGACGACGTCGTCGACGCGATCATGCGCGCGGTGCAGCTGCGCCTCGTCAGCGGCGAGGTCATCCAGCTCGTCGATCCGGAGAAGCTCACGCAGACCGACGTGCTCTCCCTCGCCGGCGAGAACAAGCCGCAGATCAAGGTGCCGCGCGCCGTGGTGTTCGCCCTCGGCAAGCTCAGCGAGCTGCCGCTCGGAGCGCTCGGCAAGCCGAGCCCGATCGCGCTGTACCGCCTGAAGTCGGCGCTATCGCGCATGCACTACGGCAGCGACGTGGCCAAGAACGTCCTCGGCTGGGCGCCGCGCGTCGGCGTGCGCGAGGGCATCCGCCGCGTCATGGGTGCCGAGCCTCGCGGAAGCGCGACGCCACCGCTGCGCGTCGCGGCGCCCTGATACGCGAGCGTCGCGTCCGGACTCACGTTCGTGCAGTAGGCGCGAGCACGCCCGCCTCGACGAGGATCGCGCGCGCGACGCGTGCACCATCGAGCGCGGCCGAGACGATGCCACCCGCATACCCCGCACCTTCGGCGCATGGATACAGCCCCGCGAGATCCGGCGACACGAGACGCTCGGGATCGCGCGGCACGCGCACCGGCGAGCTCGTTCGCGACTCCACACCGACGAGCACCGCGTCCTCGGTCAGAAAGCCGCGCATCTGCTTGTCGAACTGCACGAGTGCCTCGCGCAGCCGCGTCGCCAATGGAATCCCGGTCGCATCGAGCACCTCGCCGATGTCGGTCGCGGTGAGGCCGGGCTCGTAGCTCGTCTTCGGCACCGTCGACGACGCCTTGCCGCGCACGAAGTCGGTCGCTCTCGTCGCAGGCGCACGCAGCTCGCCGCCGCCGGCTACCGCCGCCGCGCGCTCGAGCTTCGCTTGGAGCTCGACACCCCCGAGTGGCCGCGTCAACCCCACGCGATCGAGATCCGCGAGCTCCACCGCGACCACGAGCCCCGAGTTCGCGTACGGAGAATCGCGCCGCGACAAGCTCATGCCGTTGACGACGACGCCGTCCTGCTCCGTCGCCGCCGGCACGATCCATCCGCCCGGACACATACAGAACGAAAACGCTCCACGCCCATCGCTCGGCGTGAACGCCAACCGATACGGCGCCGCCGGTAGCTTCGGATGCCCCGCCGCACGCCCGTATTGGATCCGGTCGATCAGCGGCTGCGGATGTTCGATGCGCACGCCCATCGCGAACGGCTTCGCCTCGAGCTTCACGCCGGCCCTGCCCAACAGCGCGTGAACGTCGCGTGCGGAGTGCCCGGTCGCCATCACGACCGCGCGCCCGATCACCTCGCCACCGTCGGCCAAACGCACGCCGACCGCGCGTCCCTCGCGCACGACGAGCTCCACGACGCGCGCGCCGAATCGCACCTCGCTACCCACGCGCTCGAGCGACTCGCGCAGCGCGGTGATCACTTTTGGCAACTTGTTGCTTCCGATGTGCGGCCGCGCGTCGACCAAGATGTCCGCCGGCGCCCCATGCAGCGCGAGCACCTCGATCACGTCGCGTACGTCGCCGCGCTTGTGGCTTCGCGTGTACAGCTTCCCGTCGCTGTACGTGCCCGCTCCGCCCTCGCCGAAGCAGTAGTTGCTATCCGGATCGACGCGCCCGTGCTGCGTGAGGCCCTTCAAGTCGCGCCGCCGCGCCTGCACACCTTTGCCGCGATCGACGATCACGCTGCGGACGCCCGCGCGTGCGAGCTCGTACGCGCAGAACAGCCCCGCCGGTCCACCACCGACGATCACCACCGGATCGCCGGTCGTCTCCTTCAGCGGCGCGCCCCCGACCCCGTCGTCGCGCTTCGCGCCGACCACGAGATGAAACCGGATGCGCCCTCGCCGCGCGTCGATCGATCGCTTGCGCAGCTCCAGCGCCGGCAACGACGCCACGCTCACCTCGAGCTGCTGCGCCAACCGCGCAGCGAGCGCCGCAGGGTCATCCGGCTCGTCGAGCCCGAGCTCGACCGTGTAGTCGCGATCCGGATCCAGCTGCATGGGCATGGGGACGAGCGGTCCGGCGAGCCTAACACTCTCCTCGTCGCCTCACGCTGTAGGCGCTCGCCCGTCAGCCATTCGCCCGGCACGCTTCCTCATGCCCGACGAGATCAAGGATCCGCAGCCCGCCCCTCCGATGAAGGAACCGGCGCTTCCCGATCCACCCGAGCAGGATCCGCCGCCGAACGAGCCCCCTCGCCAGGACCCGCCTCCCGAGGAGATTCCCCCGAACGAGGCCCCCTACAAGGCGCCCCCGGAGATCGAGCCGAACCCGGGTCAGCCCGCGCCGCGCGAGCCGATACCGATCGAGGATCCACCCGCCACCGACGACCCACCGCCGAACATCATCGCGTAGTGCACGGCCGCTAGTTCATTTCCTCGTCGTCACTCGACTCGTCGTCGTCGTCGTCGTCATCGCCGTCGTCGTCGCTGTCGTCGTCGTCGTCGTCGTCATCGTCGTCATCGTCGTCATCGTCGTCATCGTCGTCATCGTCCGATTCCTCGGCGATCGCGGTGACACCCGCGCGCTTGCGCTCTTCCTCGAACACCTCGGAGCCCTGGCGAGCGGTGAGCCACTCCTTGGCGGTCCCGTGCTGCCATCCCCACTTCGCAGCGAGCACGACGAACATGCCGCCGGTGAGTCGATCGTCGTCGGGCGGCTCTTGAAGAAGCTCCCACTTCACGTGGTAGTTCGCGTGGCGAAGCATTCGATCGAATAGCGCGATCACCTCCGCGTCGAGCTCACCCTCACGCAACGCGCGCACCGCGGCTTCGAGCAGCTTGCTATCAGGATCGAGGAGCTCGCCGAGGGGACGCGCGCGATCGATCGCCGCGTGGGCAGCCTTCACGATCGCGGACCGCGCCGCTACCAGCTCGCGCCTACCCGCCTCTGCGACGAGCGCCGCGCGACCGATCAGGTGCGGCTCCCCGAGGAGCCTCACGAGCTCGTGGTCGGACAGCCGCCCTACCACCGTCGGATCGAAGACGAGCGCCGTCGCGATCGGCGCGCCGAGCTTCTCGAGCAAGGCGTGCGCGTCGGCGCGAATGTCCGGCTCCTCGAACAACACGAGCCACGCGAGATCCGCCGTATCGACGAGCTCCGGGAAGTGCTCCGCGATCCGCAGCGCGAAGCGAATGTTCCGCACCGTGTATTCGTGGTTGTAGTCGATCTCGCCGAGTGCGCGATGCAATCCAGCGCGAAGCTCGTCGTACTTCGCGTCACCGGCCATCGTGAACGCGACCGCACGCGCGAGCATCGGCGTGCCGTCCGTGCGACTCGTGATCTCCTCGGCCAGCCGCGCACGCATCCGATCGCGACGCGCCGTCGAGACCGTGCGCGCCAGCTTGCCGTACGCGAAGTGAAGCTCGGCGTTGAGCTCGCCATCATTGCGCAACGCGATCGTCTTCAGCATCGCATCGATGACCGCGTCGGAGACATCGCGCGGCTCGGGCGCTGCCGCGAGGCACGCGGCGAGTGCGTGCGCCGCGGGCGCGCGCGGATCGTCGGCGTGCGAGGTGGGTTGCGTGATCACGCTGGTCAGCGCGGGAATCGCCGCGGGGTCCCCGATCGCGCCCAAGGCGCTCGACGCTGCGGCGAGCAGATCTTCCTTGGTGATCGAGTCGGTCATCGACTTGATCGCGGACGTCTCGAGAACCTTCACGAGCGCCGGGACGCTCGCCTTGTCACGCAGCGCTCCGAGGATCTGGATCACCGAGGTGCGACGGTGCTCGTAGCGCTCGGCGGTCGCGAGGATCGGGCGAAGCGTGTCGGCGACTCGAGCATCGAGGAGGCCCGCGTGGGCGCGTGCGACGAGGATCTCGCTCGCGTACCGCGCGATGTAGCGGCTACGGTCGGCCTCCGCGTCGTCGTCGTCGTCGTCGTCGGCTTCGTCGTCGTCGTCTTCGTCGTCTTCGTCGTCAACTTCGTCGTCAACTTCGTCTTCGTCGTCAACTTCTTCTTCTTCTTCTTCTTCTTCTTCTTCTTCTTCGTCGTCGTCATCGTTCGCGTCCTCGTCGTCATCGACCTCACCGTGGCCAACGGATCGCTCGGACCTCGAGTTTGGATCGGCATCGCCGCCCACGGATTCGACATCGTCATCGAGCTCGTCGCCGGCCGCAGCCGCGACTCGCTTGGAGTCGGTATCCCCATCGTCGTCGACCGACAGAACCGGCATCCGGGTCGTGCGCAGCGCATCGTCGTCGTCGCCCTCGCGGTCGCCGTCGTCCTCGTCGGAGTCCTCGAACAGCGCGTCCACCGCCTCTTCGATGTCCTCGTCGCCGATCTCTTCGCCGTCGTCGTCCTCGTCACCACTCGTCACGATCTCGATCGCGAGCTCGCGCAGCATCTGCGCGACCTCCTCGGGCGACCAGTCCTTCTGCGCGTCGATCCACGCATCGACACCGCTGTCGCCAGCGCTGGCGTACACCGCCAGTAGCGGGTTCCCACCGAGCACGAAGGGCTCGCTGGTATCGCCCATCATGCCGCCGTACTTCTGCTGCATCGATGCGCCGCCGAAACGCGCGTGGATCACCGGCACGATCTCGTCGAGCTTGCTGAGGATCCACAGCAGATGCCCGACCTGCTCCTCGGCCGAGGACGGCACGGCGAAGCGATCGACCCACAAGTGCGCCGCGTGATGCTTGCGATCGATGGTGACCGCCGCGTTGCGATGGCGCCCACCGTACGGCGAGAGCCACAATGCGTGAAAGCCCACCAGCATCGTGCCCTCGCCGCCGAGCGCAGGGCCCGCGAGCTTGAACGCGATCCCGAAGTCCTCCCAATCGAGCTCTTCGAGGATCGCCGGGTAGCCATCGACCGGGAACCTCGTCGAGGTCACGATCGGCGGTGGACCGTGTGACCACGTCGCGTCGTCCTCGTCGTCATCGTCGCCGTAGTCTTCGTCCTCGTCGTCTTCTTCGTCGTCGTCGTCGTCATCGTCGTCATCGTCGTCATCGTCGTCATCGACGTCTTCGGCGTCCTCGTCATCGTCGGTCGGTGCCGGATAGATCTGCACCGGCTGCGTGCCTTCGGTGCCGTCATCGGTGTACGCGTCCGCGTCGACCGTCTGCTCGACCATGAACGCCTCGGCATCGACCCCGGTCGAGACGGCGGCATCGTCCTCGGCGAACGGTTCGTCGTCGTCGCTGCTGATGTCGGGGAGGCCCGTGCTCGCCTGGAAGAACCACGCCTCCTCGACGCCGTGTGCGGCCGCGGCTTCGATCAGCCGGCGCTGGAGCTCGACGTCCGAGCCCGCTTCCGGCGGGAGCCAGGGCATGCCGAGGACCTGGAATGGCTCGTACTCGCCATCGGGCGGGAGCTCGTCGAGGAAGGCGTCGGCGTCCGGGATGATCGGCGCGAACTGGCGGATCGTCGCCGTGAGGGCGGCGCGGCTCGCGGGCTCGGTGAAGCGAAGCACGAGGAGCGCGAACGAGGTCTCGCCGTGGCGCGCTTCGAGGCCATGGATGCGCATCAGTTGCCCTCCTGGCGCGCGTGCCAGTCGCGGAACAGCGCCTTGAACTCGGGCCACTCGAGGAGCGCGCCGAGGTCGCTGTCGACCTCGACCTTCTGCACGTGATCGTAGTCGTGCTCGATCGCGAGCTTCACTTGTTGCAGGGCCTTCGCGTAATCACCGACGGCGGCATAGGCACACGCGGCCGAGTGATAGATGTACGGGTTCTCGTGCGCGACCGACTGCGCGCCGTCCGCGATCTTGACCGCCGCCGTGTACGCCTTCGCGGCGTGGGCTTGCACGCAGGCGTTGTTGAGCGCCCGCAGGTAGTTCGAGCGATCGGGTTCTTCGTCGGGGAGGGGCTCCGACAGCACGCGATCGTAGAGCGCCATCGCGGCGTCGGGCTGCTCGTGTTGGATCGCCTTGTACGCGAGCTGCGACAGCAGATCGACATCGTCGGGAAGCAGCGGCACGAAACGACGCATGCGATCGGGCGCGTGCTCGAGGATCGCGTCACCGAGCTCGCCGAACAGCTCCTGCGCGACGTCGCCGAAGGCGAGCATCGTGGCCGAGCCGACCGGCGACGCCGTACTCGAGAGCACCTTGTCGGGGAGCGGCGTGGCCAGCACCGTGTCGACGGCATCGGCGAAGCGCGCGTGCTTGCGTTGTCCGAGCCGCACCGCGACGTTGATTCGCGTGGCGGGCGCGAACGCCGGGAGGTGCACGAGTAGATCGTCGACCTTGCCGGCGAGGCCGGCGCTGTCGCCGTCCACGAGCAGCATCGCGTGCGTGAACTGGATGTCGGGATCCGACGGCGCGAGCCGCAGCGCCCGCTCGCTCATCTTCAGCGCCGCGACCACCCGCTCGGGCCGCGTCGAGGGCTCGTCGCTATCGTCGTCGTCGTCGTCGTTCTCGCGATCGTCGTCGTCGGGCGCCGCGGCGCGACGTGCGTTCTCCTCGTCGATCAGTGCTCTCGCCCGTGCCGGATCGGGCACGCCTTTGACCTCGAGCACGGTGCCCTCCCGCGAGCTGATGAAGCTCGGGGTCACGATGATCTCGAGGGCGGGCCACGCTTCGAAGTCGTAGGTCCCCGCTTGCGCCTCGCGGAGCTGCACCTCGATCTCGCGCGCGAGCCCTTGCGTGATCAGCAGCGTGAGCTGGTTCTCCTCGCGCTTGTATCCCACCGAGCTCGACGGTTGCAGCTCGAGCACGTAGTCGCGTCCGCGCAGCTCGTATGGCCGACCGTGCCGCAAGCGCCCGCGCATCGCACGCGGTAACGCCGCGGCGTAGAGCGCGCCGAGCTCGATCTTCACGCGTCCGTCATCGATATCGAGCTTCATCTCGCCCGCAAACGATAGATCCTCCGACGAGCCCTCGGTCGCGACGCGTTGCTCGACCTCGCGAGCGATCTCCGGATCGGAGAGCACGGACGCCCGCCCGAGATCCGTGACGAGCACCGGCAGCTTCTTGCGCAGGATGTCGACGAGCCCCGTCGTGGTCCACTCCTGGATCAGTCGGTACTCGTCGTCGGTGATGCCCACGACCTGCACGAACCGCGCTGCGCCGAACGGAGACTCGATCTCCCCGAGCTCCGGATCGTCGGCGAAGCAGATCGCCGTGATCCGCGTGTCGTGATCGAGTGCGATCGGGCCGTTGAGGCCCATCTTGTGTCCCGGGGCGAACGCGTTGCCCGAGTTGAAGACGTAGCGGCCGAGGTTCTGCAGAAAGTTGAGGGCCCACGTCGGTGGCTCGTGATCGTCGGCGGCACGCGCGATCCGCAGCGTGAGCTCGAACCCGTAGCCACTCTCCTCGGGATCGTCGGTCTCTTTGTGGTGCAGATCCGTGAATCCGTACGTCACGAAGTGCCAGTGCGGCACCGGCTCGCTGCGTTCGTAGGCCGAGAGTCCGGGGAGCGGATCGTTTCCGCCGAGGCCGAACGGCAGGATCGTTCCCCAGTGCTGCGGCTGCTGATCGGGGTAGAGGGTCGCGAGCGCTTTATCGATCGCACTCCACCCCGGGCTGTCCTCGCCGTCGTCGTCGGGCTCCTCGCTCTTCGGCTCCTCGCCCGCATCGGGATCCGGCTTCATGACAACGCCCGCGAGCGGGTCATCGCGAAGCACGCTGCCGACCAGCACCGCTTCGAGCTCCGGCGACAGATTCGCTGCGATGCGCGGGATCACCGCGGCTCGCTCCGCCTCGTCGAGCGCGACGAGCTCGTCGAGCGCGACGATCGTCTCCGCGTCGTCCTCGTTCAGCTTCGCGAGCAACGCGCGATGCGCGACACCATCGTCGATCCACTTCCACGCGAGATCGGCCCACGTGTCGCGATCGGCGGACGCGAGCTGCGCGGTGACCTCGGCCGTTCGCTTCGCGTCGTCCTGCGCCTTCTTCGCGGCTCGCTCGGCGCGCAGCGCTTCGCCACGCGGATCGAGATCGAGCGCGCGGAACTCCGCTAGCCACGCGCGAACGTCCTTGATCGTTCCCAACGTGTTACGCCCCCCGCGCAGATCATCGATCAGCTTCGCGGCGTCGCGCACCAACCGCGCCCCGTGCGCGCGCGCGATCTCGAGATAGCGATCGAGCTCCGGCTCGTCGAACAGATACGCGCGCCACGTCGCGTACAGCGCCGTCGGAATGAACTTCTCGCACGCCTCGTAGCGCGCGGACAGCTGCTCCGCCGGGACGATCTGGTTCAGCTCTGCCTGGAACAGCTCGGGGATGTCTTCGATCGCGGTGACACCGTCGTTCTTGAGCAGCGCGCAGATCCAGCGCGAACGGTAGAAGAAGAACTCTGACTCGCGACGCTTCGGCTCGAGGTGCACGAAGTTCGCGTCCTTCTCGTCGATCGAGAAGTGCCATGTCGGCGAGACCTTCCCGCGTAGCGCGTGGATGCCGCGCTCGTACGCATCCTTCGAGATCAGGTGCGCGTCGCCGGCCTTCACGATCGCCGCCAGGTACACGAGGCTGTCGAGCGAGTCCGAGAACACTCCGCTGAACGATGCGGTCTCGTGATCGAAGTGGATGACCTGACGAGGACCATCCCACTCGTAGATCTCCATGTGATAGGTGTCGCCGTTGCCCTGCGAGCCGATGCCGAACACGCCGCAGAACGCCTCCACGAGATCCGTCCCGAGATAGGCCTGCTGGTTCCGCCGGACCATCAGCTCGAACAGGTTCTTCTCGCCGACGTCCGGTCGAATATCGTTATCCAGGCGAAACTCGTCGAACGACGACCATTTATCGGCGTTCTCGATCTTCGACCAGAATGCCACAGCCTCGGGCGGCATCGGCACACCATAAATATCGGCGAAATCATCGGCATCGCCGGGCTCCGCGAGCGTGTCGAACGCTTCGTTGTCGACCGGGTTTCCATCCTCGTCGACCTCGCTCTCCGAGCCCGCGTCGTTGCTTCGCCGGCCGCCGCCAGACGCCTCTAGGCCGCGCTCGTCGTCATCCGCATCGACCTCTTGCTCGCCCGGCTCGTCGCCTTCGTCTCCGTCGTCGTCATCGTCGTCATCGTCCGCGTCGTCATCGTCGTCGTCGTCGTCATCATCATCTTCGTCGTCGTCGTCGGCATCGCCTTCGTCTTCTTCCTCGTCGACGACGTGCTCTTCGATCGCGGCCAGGTACAGCGACAAGCTGCGCTCGATGAAGCCCTGTGGACCCGCGGCGAACAGCGCATCGAGATCGCGCGGACCGCCGAACACGTCGACGTGATCGGCCCACGTCATGTCGCCGGGAGGCGCGACCTTCACGACGAGCCCGTCGTCGCCGCCGATCAAGGCGCCACCACCGAATCGCTCGACACCCCACAGGTGCACCAGGCCGAGCTGGTTCGGCACGCTGGTCCACGTTCGCCCTTCGTCGGCGGACACGAGGATCGTCCCGCGATCTCCGACGACGATCACGCGACCGTCGCGCAGCGTCGAGATGCCTTCGAGATCCACCTCGCTGTCGACCTTCACGCGGGAGAACCACGTTCCATCCGGCGAGCGCCCGATGAACCCTCCATCGCCCGTGACGATCCACGCGGACTTCGTGCATGCCATCGCCGTCAGCGGCTTCGTGGTGCCCGTGTTCAGCTCGGTGATCTTTCCATCGGCCCACCGGCGCAGCTTTCCGTCGAAGCCGAGCACGCAGATCTCGTCGCGCACCGCGTACACCGCGGAGAGTCGCGCGGTCGTGCCGAAGTCGACGCGCGCCGGCTTGTCGCCGAGGATGCGCGCGGCGAAGCCGTTGTCACCGACGCACCAGATCGCGCCATCGGTCCCGAGCGCGAGGCCGAACAGGCATAGATCCGTGCCGACATCGACGAACCGCCAGGTCTCGCCGTGATCTCGCGTGGCCGCGAGCTGGCCATATTCGCCGCACACCCAGACCGCGTCACCGACCGCGAGCGCATCGCGCAGCCCGAGCCCGCGCGGCGTTGTGCGCAGCTCGTAGCGACGCGCATTCGACGACGCCATCACCGTGGCCGTCGTGGACGTCCCTCCGGTCGCGACGACCATCTGATCGGTCACGGCGAACGCGTTGATGAAGCCCCGATCCCCCCGCGCCGCCTGCAATACCGTCAGCTCGAGATCCCCGATCATCGCGCGCCGATTCTGCCCGAACCGACGGATCGCGAGCGTCCGGAGTGCCGCGAAATGCGGCGCTAGTCGCTCGCGTCCCAGTAGTCGATCTCGGCCTGCACGAGCGCCGAGAGATCCTCACCACCGCCGCCCTTCACCGCCCACAGATAATCCGTGAAGAAGTTGTTGCGCACGCGCGTGACTCCGAAATGAGGTTCGTTCGCGAGGATCGCTTCCGCCGTGAGATCCGTGCCGCCGTGCTGGTGGCAGCCGATGCAATTCGTCGCCGCGTTGCCGGGGCCGAGCTCGAGATACGGATTCGAGCACCACGACGGCGCGTCGGTGCCGCGATTCACCGCGGCGAGCGCATCACCGAGCGTGCCCGAGAATCCGCCGCGCGGATCCGGATCGCCCTCGAGGTACTGCGTCGCGACGCACATCTTGTAGTTCTTCCACGGTCCCGCACTCGCGAGCGCGGCCGGACGATCCGCGCCGAAATCCGTGTCGGGGAATGGCGAGTACCACAGCGTGATCCACATCCAGTGGTCGAGCTCCTTCGTCATGACGTGCAGCGCCGGCATGCGGAACCGCGCACCCGTCGATGGCACGATCATCGTGTAGATGTCGTCGGGCCCGGGCCCTTGCTGGCCGTCCTCGTTCCAGATCGATTCGCTCTCGAAGCGCGCGGTCATGCGATCGCCCGACGTGTTGAACACCGGCAGCAGATCGTTGAGCTGGAACTGTCGCCGCCAGTCTGCCTTCACCAGCACCGCGTCGCGCGGCATCTCGCCGTCGAGACACGTCGGCACGCGGACATCGGCCGTCGTGTATGCGACGTCGACATCGACATCCGCGTCGCTGGCCGCGAACACCGCGACCCACACCGGCCCGCCGCCATCGACTTCGCAGCTCTCGCTCGCCGAATCACCGTCGGACTTGCAGTCGTACGTGGCCGCGTCCGGTGCTTCGCCGCGCCGCACGTAGATGTCTGCATCGCCGCTGCCGCGCGACGTGACCTTCACGCGCGCATCACCCGCTTGGAACGGACCGAGCACCTTCCACGCGCACTTGTCGAGCGCGAGCTGCTCGCTCGCCGTCGTCGCCTGTCCTTCGCGCATCTCGCTGGCATCGAACGCATCGGGCGCTGGATTCAGACGGCACTGATGCACGCGCTCGTAGCTCGTGAGGAGATGGGACAGCGCGCCCGGCGAGTAGCCCACGCGCGTCGCGTTCGTGAGTCCGGCCGCCTCTTCCTGCGTGTCGATCGTCGCGAGGTAATCGAGGTAGCGCTGCTCCGGCCACTCGGGAACCTCGTCGAGCGCGACCGCGTTCCACGCGAAGCCCGCGCTCGGATCGATCGCCGCACGCGCCGCGCGTCCCGCGGGACCGAGGCCCTGATAGAGATGCTTGAAGATGCGCTCGAAGTCATCGCGCGCGTACCACGTGGCCCACGTCGGCACCGTCGGCTGCGTGCCGCCGAAGCTGGTCGCGAGTCGCGGATCGCCGAGCGGCACGGGCGCGAGCACCTTCTGCACGATGTCCCACGCGGCGGCGCGACGAGCAGCGATCGACGTGCGTAGCTCTTCGTCGCGCGCCGCGAGCCCGAGGTCCGGCGTGTACGGCGCCGCGAGGCCGATCGCGCGGCGATCTTGGATCAGCGACGCGCTCTCGGTCGTGCCGAGATCGCACTCGGTCGTCTTGTCGTCGGGCCCGCAGGCTGCGAGGAGAACGACGATGGCGATGTGGCGCACGTACATACTGTAAACGACAAAACGGGAGGGCGGTGTGACCGTCCTCCCGTCGGGAACTACGTTTCGAAAACGTTCACATCAAAACGTTCACGGGTTGGTCAGCGCTGCGTCGCTCGCCACCGCGTACTCCTTGCCGGAGTTCGTGTCGCGAACCAGGAAGTAGAACCAGCCGTCCGAGCGGAAGTGCGGGAACAGCGCGTACTGGCCGGCCTGCATCGTGGTCACGCGGGTACGAACACCGGTCACCATGTTGACGAGGATGATGTTCGCGGTGCCCTTCTCGAGGAGCGTCTTGAACGCCGGGTCGTTCGCCGACGAGTAGCCGAGCTCGGCGTAGTCCGCCGCCGTGATGTAGTGGTGCGTCACGAAGTACTTCTCGTCGAAGGAGATGCTCGGCTTCGAACCCTGCGTGCAGTAGCGACCGACTTCCGACGTCGTGATCGTGTAGCTCGCGCCGCTCGGCGTCGCCGTCAGCTTGCGGACGACGTAGCCGAGGTGACCGTTCGAGTTACCGATGCGCGAGATGACGAGCTTGGTCGACGGCGAGAGGACCGTGTCACCCTCGTACGGGACCTTCACGCGAACTTCCGGCTTGCCGACGTAGTGGCTGCCATCGAACACCATCGGGGTGAACTTCATCTCGGCATCCGCACCGAACGCCGCCGCTGGGTCGCCGGTCTCGCCCGCGCCGGGGTTATCCGACGTGAACTGGCTGTTGACCGCGAAGTAGTCCGCGCCGCCGAGGCCCGCACCGAGGTGCTGGTAGAGGCTGACCGTACCGACCGACGAGCACGCCGACTCGGAGAAGTTGATGTTGTCGGGGTTCGACGTGAGCAGCGACATCTTGCAGAACGCCGCGCCGATCGGCGTGCCCTGGAACATCCAGCCGCGGTTGTCCGGGAAGAAGCCGGGGTCGTACGCCGCGTCGACGTTCATGTCCTTGTTGGTCTGGAGGTCGGAGATGACCGCGCCGTCACCACCCGAGCGCGAGCCGTTCGCCACGAAGCGACCGTCCGCCGACGAGCGCATCCAGTAGAAGGTGTTGAACGCGAGCTCGCGAATCACGCGCAGCGTTCCGACCTTCGTCCAACCGTTCGCGTACGACTTGGTCGTCGCGTTCGGCACCGACTGGAGGCACTGCTTCGGGTCCGTCGTACCAGCCGCGCAGCCGTACATGTTGATGTTCGCAGCGCGGTTGACCGCGCCCCAGCCGCTGGTCGCCATCGCCGAGACGTGCGTGTTCATCTCCGGCTTCACCGACGGCGTGCACGAGGTCGGGCCCGTGTCGGCCGGCAGGTAGACAGACGCGCGCGGGATGCCACGAGCGAACCACTCGGCGATGATGTCGAACTCCGGCTGCGTGAAGCGCGGGTGGTTGCCCTTCGGCATCGACACGCGGTTCTTGAACTTGCCGTACTCGAGCGCCCACGTGTCCGAGCTGTTGCCGTCCTGGCCGTCCGGGTACGCGTTCTTGAACGTGTCCTGGAACCAACCGAGGTGCGCGCCCGCCGCGTAGATGCCGAGCTTGCTCGGGTTGAACGGCGAGTCGGACTGGTCGGGATCGAGGCGGAACTGCGCGACGCGATCCTTGGCCGGCATCGCATTCGGGAACGGCTTGTTGTACTTCGTCGTCACCTTGACGGTGCCGTCCTGCGTGCCCTTGAGGCCGACGTAGAACTTCGCCGGGCCGGCCGCATTGAAGATCGTCTTGTCGCACTTCTCCGTCGAGGTCTGCGCGAACGGGCGGCAGTCGTACTGCGTCTCGCTCACTTCGGCGCCGCGGCGAACGTAGAGGTCGATGTCACCGGTGCCGGCGATCGAGATCTCGATCTGCGAGCCAGCGGCCACGTCGTACTCGCCGACCTCCTTGAACTCGTCGTTCTCGACGCGGATGCCCGACGACGTCGTGTTGACAGCCTCGCCTTGCGCGTCGGCGTCCTTGAGACCCGTCGCGACCGCGTGGTCCGTCTTCTCTTTCCAATCGTCGAGCGTGCCGATGGTGCCGGTGTGGCAGTCGGTGCACGTGTTCTTGAGCGCGTTCTTGTTCATGCCGAGCAGCGTGGTCGCCTGCTTCGCGAGCTCGTCGTCGGACAGGCTGACCGGGTTACGCAGGCGGCCACCGGCATCGGCGCCACCGAGGGTCTCGGGGATCTCCTTGGTGCCGCACTCCGGGTTCGAGGGGTTCGCACCGCACGCCTGGAGGAAGTCGAGCGCGGCCTTCTCGGGCGACGCGTTCCACTCCGCGTCGTTCGCGAACGTGTGGTCCGGCGGCATCCAGTACTTGTTCTCGGACTTGTTGCCCCAGTTCGTCGTGATGTTCGTCCACGAGGTGTCCGTGCCTTCGAGGCGCGTCAGCCAATCCTTCGACCAGCGACCGGCCGCCATGCGGTGGCACTTGGTGCAGGCGTTCGTCTTCTCGCCCGTGAACTCCTTGTGCATCGTCCAGCCCTGACCCTTGCGGTTGACGATGGCGTACGGGACGTCGTTCGCGCCGATCGCGAAGTCGGGGTCGATGCCCATCTTCGGGATGACCGGGCGGCCGTTCTGATCCTTCGCGCCATCGATCCACGGGCTGTGGATGAACGCGTCGGCGTCGTGGCAGTCCGTGCACTGGATGCCGCTACCGAGTCCGCCGTGCACGCCGGCCCACAGGTTCGAGGACTTCACCTTGTCACCGGGGTGCGGGACGTGCGCACCGTCGGTCTTCGAGTACAGCGCGTTCTGGAAGAAGCAGGTCTTACCCGTGAACGGGTTCGAACCGATCATCGCGATGTCGTTGAACTTCGACGACGAGTAGCTGCCACCCGAGCCCGACTCGGCGACGCTCTTGCGGCAGAGCAGCACCCAGCGGGTTCCCTTGTCGTTGATGCGGCTCGCGACGCGGGGACCGGACTCGCACAGCGAGTAGATGTACTGCGGGTTGTCGCACTTGCTCTCGTTGCCCATCTGCGGGGCGTTGACCGTGCCGTTGTCGGCCGTGACGGTCATCGGGATCGGCGTCGAGTCGAGGCAGTTGTACGTGCCGTAGTCGCCTTCGCCGAGCTTCTCGAAGAACGGAATCTCGCCGAGCTGATCGACGCAGCGCTCTGCGTACGCTTCTGGGCTGTTGAGGCGCTGCTCGCCACTCGGGTCGTCGGCCTTGCCACCGATGCCCTTGCTGCGGGCCTTGTCCCAGGCGGCGAACAGGTCGCGCTCCTGTTGGAACACGACGTCGCTGCCGTCCATGATGCAGACGTCGATGATGGAGTCGGTGCCGAGCTTCACTTGCTCGAGCATCTGCGGGGTCGGGTTGAGCCACTGCGGGCCGTCGTAGAACGGCTTGGTCAGCTGCTGGTCGACGATCGGGCCGTCGTTGCGGCCTTCGTTCGCGGCGATGGACTCCACCTCGTTGACCAGCTGGGCGCAGTCGAGCGTCCCGAAGCTGCCGCGGCGAGCGCGGGTGTAGATGGCACCATCCACACTCTGGTTGAGCTCGATAACGATGCGGCTGTTGGCATGGTTATAGAGCGGGGTCACCTGCAGCTCTTCGTCACATGCTGTGACTCCGAGCGAGAGCGAGGCGAGGATGGCAAGTCGAGTGGCCGCGCGTGTCCGCATGCTGTGCGGTAAGAGCAACGTTGGCGCCAACTATGCACACGTGATCTCACGATCATCGGCGTCGCCGGCAACTCGGGTAGCTGGCGTGACGCGCTTCTGCTTGCCACCAAAGGGCCAATAGACCCCAGCGGTTGCGCGTCATGTGCACGCGGCTGCAGCTTGTCGGGTCGCGTCCGCAGCCGCCTTGCAGCCCGCCGCCGCGGCCGCTCTGTCCGCGGCGGGCAGGCTCTTCCACGCGTCGGCGGCCTGGAGGAACGCATCCATCATGATCTTGCGGGTCGCCTCCGGGATCGCCTGGCACTTCCCGAGCGCGACGACCGCCGCCGCATAGTCGTCGCATTCGGGGATGCCTGTCGGCGGTAGTCCCCCGGTAGCCGGATACCCCCACGTCATGGCGCTCGTTCCACCGAGCGCGTAACACGCGTCGCGATCGTCGGCGACGATGCACGCGCGCGCTTCGATCGACCAGCCCTTGCAGCTCGCGAGCATCGCCTTCCTCGACGCCGCGATCGCCTTCGTTCGATCGGCCCCTTTGAGCTCCGGAGCTTTGCCGGTCCACTTCGCGGTCGCGTAGTGCGCGGCGACTGCCTTCTCGCACGTGACACTCGCGGGCTTCGCCTGCGCCTTCATGATCTTCGCGCGCAGCTCGTCGGCCTCGGCGATCGCGCTCCCGACCGCGGCCCGCTGCGCGACCTCGAGCATGTCCCAACACACGCCGATCCCACTCGCCGGCGTGCTCGCGATGCACTTCTTCGCGGACGTCTCCCACAGCTCGGTCTCGCACGACATCCGCAGCGACTGGCCGCGCAGCTTCGTCGCGAGCGCACGCTCGGCTTCGGAGCTGACCGCCGGCGGCCACAAGTCGACCGCCGTCGCCGCGAACGCCGCATCACACGAGATCAAGTCCTCGCCAGGAGCATCACTCTCGACTTCTTCATCGCGGTGCCCGTACTTCTCGAGCGCTTTGTCGTAGCGCGCGTGCGCCTCCTCGGGCAGCTGCGCCAAGCAGTCCTGCACCGTCGGCTCCGTCGCGCTCGCGGCGCACTCGAGCACCGCTTGCGGCCAGTGATCGCGCTCGCACGCACCGATGATGAGCGCTTCCTTCTTCGGTCCCTCGCTGTCCTCGTCATCCATCTGTCCGCGCAGCAGCGGTCCCATGTCCGCGCACGTCGGCACCGAGCTCACGGGTGTGCGCGCGGCCTGTTGGCTCGGCGGCATCGCCGGTGGTGACGGGGGATGCGAGCACGCGGCGAAGGCGAGATATGCGAGGGCGATGCGCACGCAGGGATGATGTCACGGCATGGACGCACCGCACCGGAGGGGCACCGTCGCGGGTCAACTTCGTACGCAACCGGACGCGGTGACCGCGGATAGGCGGCCGCCACATGGGAGACCACGCCCGCCGACGCGCATCGCAAGACGAAGAATCCCCGATGGTTGGCGCACCTGGGATGGAGTTGTTCTGGACTGGCGTCGCGCAGACCGCGCCCAGGTCGCTGGTCGATCCGCGCGTTCCCGGCCGAGCTCCCGACCCGATGGCGATGCTCGCGTGGGTCGATCACGACCACGACGGCACGCTCGGACCGGCGCAGATGGCCGCGAAGGTCACCGCGCAACTGACCGCATCCACGGCGGGCGCGAAGAAGCTGACCCACGATGTGGCCGAGCGTCATGTCGATACGCTCGTCTCCGCGATCGAGCACACGGATGAACGCGACGGGCGCTTCCGTCTATTGAACGAGCTCGATCGGATCGACGAGCCCGGGCTTCGCGCGATCGTGTTCGGCAGGTTCCGCGAGCGCACGAAGCGCGACCTGACCGAGGTCCTCGCTACGTCGAATTGGTACGGCGACCACGACAAGGCACAAGCGCTCGCACTGGTCTCGCCCGAGCGTGCCGCCGCCGAGAAGCGGATCGCGGGCATGTCGAAAGCCGATCGGACCGCGCTCGACGTCAAGGCGCATGCGACGGCGACGCAGCTCGCGAACGTGATCGGACGCCGGGGCGCGGACGAAGCCGACAATGCGCAAGCGATCCACCGCGCGCTCGCGGGGAAGACTCCCGAGGACATCGAGGCGCTGCGCCGTGCAGTGCGGAAACAAACGCATGGCAACGAATCGCTGTACGAACAGCTCGAGCGCGCATTGTCGGGTGCGAACGAAGACGTCGCGGTCGCTGCGTTGAAGGGAGATCCGGTTCACGCGGCATCGATCGCGCTCGCGAATGCGAACGATGATGCGCGCAGGATCGGCGAGATCCTGCGCGACCTGTCGTCACCGCAGCGCAAAGAGCTCCAACGCCGGTTTCCCGCAGCGGCGATGGCATGGACTGGCGTGGCGCACGATCAGCGCGCCGAGCTCGCAGCGCTCGCGCACGACGACCTCGACGCTGCCAACGGCGCCCGGGTTGCCGACCTGCTGCGCGATCCGTTCGCGGGCGCTGAAGGCGACGGGCTGAAGCTCGACAAGCAGTCGGAGCACAACCGAGACGCTCGCAGCTCGCAGAATCTCCTGAAGGAGCTCGAGAAGATGACGCCCGCCGGCATCACGGAGGCGCGCGCGAAGTGGGACAGCAAGGCCAAGGAACGCGGTGAGAAGCCGTGGATGGAGATGATCGAGGAGCGGTTCGGCGCGGGTGATCCGCTGCTCTACCTGCGGATCAAGGCGCTCGCGTCGGGTGACAAGCTCGAAGCGCGCGCTCTCGCATTCCGGCAAGGAACGCGCGACGGCGATCAGGCGACGATCGACGCCGCCTTGACCGATCCGGACCTCGCGTCGCCGGATCCGGCCGTGAAGGCGAACGCGCAGCAGCGCGCTCGCCTCGTCACGAAGCGCGTCGAGGAGCTCGATGCGATCGCGGCGCAGACCACAGCCGTCGGGATGGCTGCCGTCGGCCACACGACCTCGCCGGAAGGCCGCAGCGTCGACGAGCAACTCGATGCTCACTTCCAACGCGTCGCGACCCCGCGCGTGACGAGCCTCGCCACGGCGCTCGAGCACGTCGACGATCCAGCCGCTATGGCGACCGCGCAGGCGGAGTCGGCACGCAAGCTGCGCGAAGGCACGTCGGAGCTGCGCGCGGGTGGGCAGCTCTCGACGGCGTCGCAGATCTATCGAGCGCGCCTCGACGGGGACGAAGAGCGCGTCGCCGAGATCCTCGAAGGACTCCCCGACAAAGCGGCCGTGGCGGCGACCGAGCTCGACTATCGCGCGAAGTACCGCGCCGACCTGGTTCCCGCGATCGACGCGGACGCCATCACGGCGAAGCGCGACTTCGATCGCCTCTACGGCGAGGAGCGCTCGACCGAGGAGACCGCCGCGTCGTTGCGCGATGATCCCGCGACACGGATCGACGATGTTCGTGTCGAAGGACCGCGCGCCTCGCGCTCGCCCGCGGTGCAGGTGCGCCTCGATCGAAAGCGGCGACAGCTCGGATCGAGTGACGCCGTCGCGAACCGCGACGAGATGGCCGAGGTCTTGTTCGGTTCCGCCGCGGGCTCGGAGAAGCGCCGGAGCTGGGCGATCGATGCCGAAGCCGACGCGATCGATGGCCCGGCCGAGGACTTCGACCGACTCGCGACGCACACGCACGCGATGCATCGGATGGCCCGCGAAGAGAAGATCGCGATGGCCGACGAGCTCGCGACGATGATCGCGATCGCCGGCAAGCTCGCGGCGATCGCGACGCTGAACCCGGCCGCGATCGCAGCGATCGACGCCGTCGTCGGGCTCGCGAGCATCTACATCAAGGCCGACATCATGGGCGAGGCCTACAAGGGTGGCACCGAGGAGCTCGTCGGCGTCGGCATCACGGTCGCGACCGATCTCGCCATGCTGCCGATCGCGAAGATCAGCTCGGCGATCAAGCGGGCCGCCGTCACGATCGGCATCACATCGGTGAGCACGGTGGCGCAGAACGATGTCGCCGGGAACACTGCTGCGACGCCGCTCGATCTGCTGCGCAATCTTTTCCTCTCGCTCGTCGTCAATCCCCTCGGTGATTGGGCCGAATCCATCGGAGGCAACACGCTCGGCAAGGGGTTCAACGTCGGTACGAACTTCCTCGGCAACTCGGTCGCCAACGGTGACGCCAGCTGGACGACCGCTCTCGACTCCGGCAACGGAGTGCTCGCGAAGCACCCTGTCGCACATCCGCACGCGCCGGCGCATCCCTCGCGTCACGGCGACGCGATCGTTCATCCGCACCCGCACGACACCGTCGTGCATCCACACCCCGAGGCAGCGACGAAGCACGAGCCCTATCGTGGTGACCGCACGGCGAAGCACCCGACCGAAGCCGCCCCGACGCAGCCGGCGCGATGGCATCCCGATCCGGTGAAGAACGCCGCTCTCGCCCAGCACGCGAAGCGCGAAGGTCACAGCGGAGTGGACCTGCACAACCACTTCATGGGCGCGGTCTCCGTCGACGACTTCGCCCTCGAGATGGGCGGCGGCACGGTTCCGCTGACGTCCGAACAAATGCTCGTGAAGGTCCGCGACGCGGTCCGCGGCGACCCGGACTACGCGGCCCACTACAAGGTCGACGCCGACGGCACCAAGACGTTCGACGACACGGGCGGCGGCCAAGGTCAGCGCGGCGGCGACGCCTTCAACAACGTGAAAGCGATCGAAGAAGCGCAAGCGCAGATCGAGGAGAAGCGGCGCGGCCCACGAGGTCCCGACACCGAGGCAGAGATCAAACGGATCGCCGACAACGCGGTCGATGCGGCGTTGAGCTCGAGCAAGCACACGCCCTTCGACGGCGGCTACTCGATCCGCGACACGCTGGTGAAGACGTACATCGACAAGCAGGACCCCGACAAAGGCAAGACTCCGTACTCGAACTACATCCGCATGACGCTCAAGGCGCTCGAGCGTGATGGCATCCTCTACTCCGAGCAATCACAGAGCGTGAACAAGCTCGCGAAGGGCAACATCACCGCCGAGGCGGTCGCGAAGGAGCTCGCCGAGCTCAACAAGGACCGCGCAGCCAAAGGTCTGCCGCCGATGGACGTGCGGTTCCTCGCGATGATCGAGACCAAGTTCCTCGGCGCCGAAGGTGACCCGATGACCGCGGACGCGAAGTGGCAAGAGCAGCTCGCCAACCTGCGCAAGCTCATGGAGCGCGGCGACATCATCGGCGTCGACATCGCGTCACCCGAAACCTCGGACATGACCGCCGGTGGCGCCCAGATGCAGCATCGCATTCGCGACCTCGCGCTGATGCTCCAGGCCGCGGGAGCGCACGCGGGCCGCAAGCTCGTGCTGCGCCCGCACGTCGGCGAGGGCTACATCGAGATGCCCGACAACGCGCACGGTCACAAGGCAGGCTTCGATGCGGACCACAGCCGCGAGCACTACGAGAAGGCCGAGGCGAACCTGTGGGCGATGATCGATGCGGTGGAGCGCCTCAGCAAGACGATCGGCCCCGATGGCAAGCCGCTGTACAACCCGGCCGATCCGAACCCCGAGATTCGCCTCGGCCACGCCACGCACGCGACGCCCGAGCTCGCGGCAAAGATGAAGGAGCTCGGGATCGTCGTCGAGGTGAACCTGGGCTCGAACGCGATCAGCGGCTCGCTCCAGGACAGCGCGACGAACCCGCAGGGCCGAAGCGAGTCAGGACACCTGCACCACATGGATGATCACTCGCTGCTCACGCTCGCGGCCGAGGGCGTGCCGATCGTGCTCGCGACCGATGGCCAGGGCATGATGAAGACCCAGCTCGCGTACGAGCATCGCCGTGCGGCGCGCCTCCTGAACGAGTTCCGTGTCGACGGCTCGTCCACGATGCCCGTCACTCGCGAGGTGTTCGCAGCAGCGAAAGGGCTCGTGCCCGAACAAGCCTCGGGGCCCTACGTTCTCACGTATGGTGAGCTGCCCAAGGCCATGAAGGACAATCTCGATTCGGCCCAGGTGCGATTGATGTCGGAGGCGGCCGATAGGTCGAACGTCGTTGCGCAGGGCGACGCTAACGACACGCGGAGGGCACCTTGATGCGACATTGGCGCGAACACCTCACCATCGATCGAATGCTAAACCACGGCCGATGGATTAACGACGACCGACCTGGATCGGGCCCACTCGAGCGCATTGAAGATCTCGACTTCTCGGGTGCGCGATTCTCCGGGGTGACGTTCGAGCGGTCCACCTTGGTTCGCTGCAAGTTCTCCGACACCGGGATCGAATACTCGACGTTCGACGGAGCCATATTCCTCGAGTGCTGGTCGGATACGGCGAACCTGTCGCACTCGAGTTACTACGACGCGACCTTCGAGCTATGTCGGCTTCCAAGAATCGACTTTCGTTCGTCCCACTTCTTCTACGCGTTGTTGGACGCCTCGTCGTTCGACGGATCTTCGTTCGCGAACGCCAGCTTCATCGACTGCACGATCCGAGGCTGCTCATTCCGCGACTGCGCGTTCGCTGACACGCAGATCGATAAGTCACATCTTCTCGATTGCGACCTTCGGGACACGATTCTGATCGGCTCCGAGCGCGGCGGACGCACGTACGAGACCCACTTCGAGAACTGCGACTTCCGCGGCGCCGACTTCACCGATCGTCGCTTTCGCGACACGACGTTCACGCGTTGCAAGTTCGCCGGCGTGAAAGGCCTCGCGATCATCGAAGGCCCGGTCCACGTGATCGAGCCCGACTTCTCCGATGCAGGCGATGGCTCGGATGTTCGCAACCCGGACGCGGTGCTCGCGATGTGGGCCGACCGGAGGACGACATGACATTCGAGACCCGCTACGCGATTCCCCACGGCAACGACCTGCTCCCCGCCTTTCCGATCCTGATGCCCGATACGTGGCAGCGCGCACCGACCCAGGTGTGCGTGCCGCTCGTCAAAGGGCTCTCGCTGCGCCACGTGCCACTGCTCGCACCGGTGCACTTCATCGGCGATCCCAACTCCGGCACGTTTCAGCGCGCGTATGTGCGGACCGAGCGGCTCGAGGCGATCGGTGCGTCGATGGACGAGTACCTGGGCGAAGCGGTACGCAATCTACGCGAGCGACGCGCGACATGGACCGAGGTGATGCCCGGGACGATCGCGTCGATGGATGACTTCCTCAGCGCCGAGCGGATCGTCGACGCGGCGTTCATGCGGGAGGCCGCGCGCATGCTGTCGGCGCCGGGAGGCTCGGTGCTCGTGGGCATCCCGCAACGCGCGCACCTGTTCGCCACGTCGTTCGCGCGCGCGAGCGGCGACCAGAATCACCTGCAAGCGTTCTGCGGCGTGCTCGCAAAGCTGTTCGCGGACGCGGGACCGAACGGGCTGACGCCCTGGCCGATCCTCGTGACCGAGGGACGCATCATCTCGATCATGGAGATCGGCTAGCGTCGCTCACGGAGCGAACGCGGCGACCGGGATGTCGAGCGCGGTGCGATCTTCGCGCGCGATGAGCTGCGCCTTCGCGGCGACGCCGGGCAGCACGTTGTACGCGAAGTAGAGCGCCGCGTACTTCTTGCCCTCGTAGAACGCCTTGTCCGGGTGGTCCGCAGCGATCTTCGCGCTCGCGGCTTCGGCGATCACGGCTTGTTCGAGGAGCAACCAACCCAAGACGGTCTCACTCATCATCTCGAGGAAGCGATTCGCGACCGTGGGCACCATCTCCATCTTGCCGCCGCCGAACCACTGCATGAACTTGCCGCCGGTCGCGGTCATGGCTTCCATCGCTTGGCCGAGGACGGTGATGCCATCCTTCAGCGTCGCGTGGTCCTTGTTCGCGGCGACGAACGTGGCGACGTCTTTGCCGAACGCTTGCACGTTCGCGCCGCCGCGCTGCATCAGCTTGCGGCCGACGAGGTCCATCGCTTGGATGTGGTTCGTGCCCTCGTAGATCGAGAAGATCTTCGAGTCGCGCGCGTACTGCTCGACGGGCCAGTCCTTGAGGTAGCCCGCGCCGCCGTACACCTGGATCGCGGTCGCGCAGATCGAGAATGCCTGGTCGCTGGCGTATGCCTTGAGGAGCGGCACGAGCAGATCGACCTGGCCGTTGTGATACTCGGCGCCGGCGGTGTCGCCGGACTTGGTCAGCGCGTTCGCGCGATCGATGTGCATCGTCAGCTTCACCGCGAGTGCGCGGATACCTTCGACGCGCGACTTCATGTCGAGCAGCATGCGCTTCACGTCGGGGTGCTCGATGATCGCCACGCGCGGCGCGGTCGCGTCTTTCCACTGCTTGATCGAGGAGCCCTGCTTGCGATCCTTCGCGTACTCGAGCGCGTTCAGATACGCGGAGCTCGCGAGCGCGAGGCCCTGCAAGCCGACGCCGATGCGCGCGTAGTTCATGAGGTGGAACATCTGGGACATGCCCTTGTTCTCGACCTCGCCGATCAGCTCGCCCAAGCAACCATCGTTCTCGCCGAACGTGAGCTGCGCCGTCGCCGACGCTTTGATGCCCATCTTGTGCTCGATGCCCGACGTGATGACGTCGTTCGACGTGCCATCGGGGCGCACCTTCGGCACGATGAACAGCGAGAGTCCCTTCGTTCCGGGAGGCGCGTCGGGCGTGCGCGCGAGGACCATGTGGATGATGTTCTCCGTCATGTCCTGATCGCCGCCGGAGATGAAGATCTTCGTGCCCTTGATCTTGTACTGACCGTCGGCCTGCTTGACCGCGGTCGTCGTCGCGCTACCGACGTCGGAACCTGCTTGCGGCTCGGTGAGGCACATCGTGCCCGCCCACTTGCCGTTGAACATGTTCGGGACGTAGGTGTCGATTTCCTTCTGCGTGCCGAACGCGATGATCACGTCGGCCGCGCCCTGCGTGAGCGCGGGATACATGTTGAAGCTCGTGTTCGAGCCGCACATGAACTCCTCGACCATCATCGCGAGCGTGAACGGCCCGGCTTGGCCGCCGTGCTTCTCTTCGATCGCGAGCGTGCGCCAGCCCGCCTCGAACAGCGCCTTCCACGTCTCCTTGAATCCGGCGGGAACACGAACCTGTCCGTTCTCGAGCCGGCAACCTTCGGCGTCACCGGACGCGTTGATCGGACCCATGTGTTTTTGGGCCCAGCCGTATGCTTCTTCGAGTACCGCGACGACCTCGTCCTTGCCCCAGTTGGCGTAGGGCTCCTTGCCGAGAAGCTCGTCGAGCTTGAACTGCTCGAACAACAGGAACGAGAGGTCGCGAAGGTTGGCCTTGTAGTAATTCTGGTTCGCCATGCGGGTTCTCCGAGGAGCTAGATCGACCAAAGTCGGGCTGAATGAACCGTCATTCAGTTTATGGCCACAGTTACGCGTCGCGTCAACCACCGTCGAGAGATTCCGTCATGGGAAGCTGGGAACGTGGTTCGGGCTGCGATCTCGACAGTGGTGGCGCTCGCTGGATGTGGGCGCATCGGCTTCGATGCCGGCACCTCTATAGAGGATGCGCGCTCGGATGTCGCAGACGCGGCGACCACGTTCGGACCGTGGATGACACCGACCGAGGTCCCCACGATGAGCTCGGCCTCGATGGACTTCGGTCCGACGTTCTCGCCCGACACGACCGAGGTCTATCTCTCCCAGCGGATCACGGGCGACGCGGACATCTATCGTTACAAGCGCTCGTCCTCGACGACCGCGTTCAGCGCCGGTGTCGCGGTCGCGGAGCTCAACATCGCGGTCAGCGAAGAGGGCGAACCCTCGCTGTCCGATGACGGGCTCACCATCTACTTCAACCGCTACACCCCGAATCAGATCTTCACGAGCACGCGCTCGAGCGCGCAGACCACCGACTGGTCCACGCCCGTTCTCGCAGAGACGCTGCATCCAAACCTCGCTGGATTTCACTCGGCGGACTTCGCCGGCGATCTGCGCATGGTCGTCACCAAAGACGGCATGATCTGGGAAGCGACACGCGCATCACCGACCGATCCATGGGGCGCGCCGATCTCGCTCGGGATCACGGGCAACGTGCCGTGCATGCGGCGCGATGGGCTCGAGCTGCTGCACGAAGGCGCCACCACGATCAACGGCATGCCCTCGCTCGCGATCTTTCGTCACACGCGCGCATCGGTCACCGAGGCGTTCGGACCTCCCGAGCAGCTCTCGTTCGGCGCGCTCGATGTCGCTGGCGTAGGCGATCCCGAGCTCTCCCACGACGGACGCACGCTGATCTTTTCCGCGGAGGAGGTGCTCGGAAACGTGACATACGATATCTACATCTCCGAGCGAGTGATCGAGTGAGCCCCACTGCAAAGCCCAAGCGACGCCGCACGTCGAAGAACAACCACGGCGGCGCGCGTCCGGGCGCGGGACGTCCGCCGAAGGGCGAGTTCGCGGGCCACCCGCACAAGGGCCGCGAGGCGTTCCGCTCGAAGACTCCGCTGCACGTCGTGATGCGCGTCGTCCGCGCGGCCGGCAATCTGCGCCGTCCGCCGATTCACGAAGCGGTCCGCAACGCGCTCACCACGGCAGGCAAGCACGAAGACTGCCGCGTGGTTCACCTCTCGATCCAGCGCGATCACATCCACCTGCTCGTCGAAGCCGACGATCGCGAAGCACTCGCGCGCGGAATGCGTGCGTTCCAGATCTCGCTCGCGAAGCGGATCAACCGCGCGGTCAGCTCGCCATCGAAGTCGCGGCGCCGCGGCCAGATCTTCACCGATCGATACGAGTCGTTCGTCCTCGAGAATCCGCGCGCGGTACGCGATGCGCTGGTCTACGTACTGAACGCGTGGCGAAAGTTCGAGAAGCCCGGGCCCAAGGCGCTCGATCCGTACTCGTCCGCCCTCGCCTTCGACGGTTGGAAAGATCCGATCACCGACGCCGACACGTCCGAGCTCGCGCCCCTCGTGCTGTGGCCCGCTCGCACCTCGCTGCTCACCACGGCGTGGCGCGCGGGCGGCAAGATCGGTCGCGCCGAGGCTCCGCCCGCGCCTGCCAAAAAGCGCGCGTGGTAGTCCCTCGCCGACGCGACCGCCGCACCAAAGCGATCCGCGGTGCCACGTCGGTGCCCGCCGGGGTATTCGTCGTCGACCCTGATGTTTCGTCGCGGGCGTCTTCGTAGGAGCGCCCTCGTTCTTGCTGCGTCGGCGCTAGCGTTTCGTCGCGGTCGTCTTCGTCGCGGTCGTCTTCGTCGCGGTCGTCTTCGTCGCGGTCGTCTTCGTCGCGGTCGTCTTCGTCGCGGTCGCCTTCGTCGCGGACTTCGCAGGCTTCTCGCCCTTCGGCGCGATCTTCGCGGCCAGCTTGTCGAGCTGCGAGTAGTACGGCGCGAGCTTCTTGTCCGCACGCGCGATCACCAGGAGCTCCGGCGCGCGCGCGAAGTACGCGCGAATCTCCGCCGCGAACGGCGCCTTCTCCGCATACGGCGCGAGCAACGTCGCTGCGCGGGGGCCACGGATGTTCACGAGGTGCTTCGTCAGATGCTCGCGCTGGTACTTGCTGATCTTCGACGTGTACATCGCCTCGTAGATCGGCAGCGCGGCGATGCCCATGCGCTGGAGGAAGCGCAGTCGCGGACGCGCGTCCTTGATGAAGCCCAGGCGATCGAGGAGCGCGTGATCGGCGATCAGGTTCGGTAGATTCTGGCGCGCGTAGTGCGCGTACCACGGCGGGTCGGCCGCGAAGATCTCGCGAATCGCGCGCTCGGCGAGCTCGCCATCGTCGGCCGCCACCGCGAGGGCGGGTCGCGCGAACAGCGGCGCGTCGGTCCACGCGGCATGGACCGCGGCGAGCAGCTCCGCACGCTCGGCATCGGTGCTCGCTCGCTTCGCGAGGTAGTCCGCGAGCGTGCCCTTCGCGTGCGAGACCGACGAGTCGTTGACCCACGACGGATCGCCGCTCTCGCTGACGCCGAACAGCCAGATCGCGAGGTTCTCTTCGCTCTTCGGCCAATCCGGGTCGTGATAGTTCGTGGCCATCGACCACATCTGCACGAGCACGCGAACCATGAACGCGATGCCGTGATCGCGGAGCAACAGCTCGGCGAGATGAGTGTCGTGGCCATCGCTGCGCGCTCCGACGAGCGACAGCACGCCCGCCGCATCGACGGTGCTCACCTTCGTCGGTGTCGCGCCGATCCATGTCTTTGCGTGCGCGACCGCCGCGCGGCCGTGCTCGTCGGCGCGCGGCCGACCCTCGCTATCGTTCTTGGCGAGCCCGCGGTCCCAACACGGCGTATAGCGAGCGAGGCTCGCGTCGACCTTCGCGCGCAGCGTCGCCCGATCGTCATCGCGGTGCGAGGGGGCGCCCCACGTGTGCTCGCTCGCGAGGGCTGCCAGTCCCTCGGGCGTCCATTCGACGACGTCGGTCATCGCGGAACACTATCGCGCGACAGCGATCGTTCAGGTGTGCGCGCGAACGGGATCGATCAGGCGTGCGCGCGAACGGGACCGCGGAGCGCGAGGAGCGCGCCGATGCCGGTAGCGAGGATCGCGGCGTGGCCGATGGCGAGGATGAAGATGGTCATGCCGAGTGAAAAAGCATCGGTTGTGCCGGCGATACTCGCGCGTAAGTGCTCGACCTTCTTGGGCGGAGACCTCGCTCTCGGCGGTAACGGATCGATCGCGTGGAACGATTCGTTACTCGCCGAGATGTAGGCGTCACGCTCGTCGGGAAACGGGCGTCACCAACATTCCCCGAGGCTGCGCTCGCCCGATGAGGCCGTCGTGATCGACGACGCGTCGTGAGAGGTGTAGGAGCGTTCGCTGTCTGTTGCGACGGATGCGCTCGCGGTTCTTGCGGATAGAACTTCGCGCGCGCTCGGGCGTGTATGAGTTTCTACTTGCCGGCGCGCTTCGCGAACCTTACAAAGGGCGCCACTGTTTCCTCCGACCGGGAGGCTCTCCGTGACTTCATGCAATCACCACGATTGACATACCTACGTACCAGGACGTCGCGGAACGTCCGCATCCCGGTCCGGAGTCTGACGTAACGACGCACGCCTGCGTGACAACTTCTCTGGTGGGAGCAGTTGGGGCGTGTTGCTCGGCACTGCGCCCCCTTCCGCAAGTGGTGCCTTCGAGCTGATTCGATCGTCTCACGCCGTCGACTTCGATCTCCTTCGTGTCGAGAGTGCCGCTGATCGCAAGGTCAGCTTGTAGCTCGATGCGAGCAGATCGTCTCCGGACCAGGCGCGCTACCGGTCATCTACGTTGCCTCTGACGAGCAGTGCTCGCGGCTCTTGCGCGCGCTGCCACCAGAGAGGCCATGGTGATGATCGAGAGCGCAGCGGACTCCGCGGCGTCCAATTTTGTGGACACTACTCACGGAAGAATGCGCGACCTCGAGCTCTCGCGGCGGATCGATGCTGGGCTGGTCTCGGCAGACGATCTCGCGCCGTTGGCGGTGACGCCGCTCGGTAGTCGCGGCGCGTTTCTCGCGCGGCTCGTGACGCTGACGGAGCACGCGGGTGGCGAGGTGCGCACAGCAGCGCTCGCGTGTCTGGCGGGTGCGCGCGGGATGCGCGCGGTGCGGGCGATCGTCGCGCGCCTCGATGACGACGATGCGAGCGTGCGCGCGGCCGCGGTCGATGCGCTCCGCGTGACGACACGCGAGGCACCATCGCGCTACGTGCACGCGCTGTTTCATCCGCGCGTCGACGTGCGGCGCGCGTCGCTGCACGACGTACCGTCGCAGATCTCCGACGTCGCGTCGTATCTGCGCGCGGATCCCGAGTGCGCGGACTTGATCAAAGACGTGCCGTGGCCCGAGCCGAAGCTGCCGCTCGTGTTCGATCTGCACGCAGCCGGCAAGCTCGGTTCGGCCGAAATGATCCGGCTCGTCGCGTGGACGCCGCCCGTCGAGCTGAAGGCGTTCCTCGAGCAGCAGTACGGGCGCACGCCGGCGGAGATCGAGGCGTACTTGGAGACGTGCGCGAAGGAGCCGGTGCTCGCGCAGGCTCCGCGCTTCGATGCGGCGGATCAACTGTGGCGCGCGATCGCGGAGGCAGGCGCGTACGAACGCGAGCTCGAGATGGTCGTCGTGACATCGACGCTCGCGAAGAAGAAGAACCCGATCCAGCGACGCATGATCGCGTCCTTGTTGTCGCATCTCTCGCGAGATCCGCGGCCGGAGCTGTGGGGCGCGCTCGCCGCGCTCGAGCCGCGCTCGCTCGAATGGGCATGCTTCGATCGCACGCAGGCGGATGCGGTCGCGGCTGCGTTGATTCGCTTCAAGTGGCCGGTGCGACCGCTATCCGCGCAGGCGCAACGACTGTTGAACCTCGCGTGGGTGAAGACGGATATCGCGCTCGCGGCGGCGATCGTGGGTTTGCTGCCCGGCAAGCGCCTCTATCACCTCGCGAAGACCGTCGGCGAGCCATTCCTGCTCGACTCGCTCGTCGCGAATGATCGCGGCTGGGCGGAGATCTGTCACCTCGGCCAGGAGAAGCCACCGCACGAGCTGCGCTGGCTCTCGATGATCGAGCGCACGCGACCGGCGCGCCACGCCGAGCTCGCCGGCATCGCGATCGGCATCTTCAGCGGGAAGCGACTCGAAGGCTTCATCGATCAGCTGCAGCGACGCGCGCGTCCACTCGCGTTCGTCGCGCTCGTGCGTCGCACGGAGCTCGCGCCCGACGATCCGCGCATCTTGACGGCGGCGGCGATGTTGTCGACGCGCATCGATCGTGCCGGCTGGACCGAGGTGCTCGCGACGTTGCTCGAGCCGGGGACGCCCGAGCGCGAGCTGCTCGTCGCGATCGTCGTGATGCGCGCGATCGCCGACAACATGCTCGAGAGCGCCGCCGCCGGGCAGTCCGATGCCGCGCTCGCTCGTGCCATCGCGATCATCGACAGCGCGAACAACGAGGATGCGCTCCCGCGGAGTCGCGAGGTCGCGCTCGCGAAGGTAGCGTCGGTGCGCGAGGAGCCGTCGCTGATCGCGTGGTCCGCGACGATCCTGAACGCGGCGACGGCAGCACCGCCCGTCCCGATTCCGCCGATTCGTGCGAAGCGAACCCTGAGTGATATCGAGCGTGCCGAGATCGCGGCGGCGAGCGAGGCGAAGCTCGACGAAGTCCTCGCGCCGTCGATGGGATCTCCGACGGCCGGGCTCGTCGACGCGCTCTCGCGGCGTGCGGCGACGGTGAGCGTCGCGGCGTGCACCGCGCTGCTCGGATGCGTCGATCCGTTGCCCGAGGTCGCGCTGCAGCTCGATCGCTTCAGCGAGCGCACACCGAAGTTCGAGTCCGCGCTCGACAACGCGGCCGCTGCTGCGTGGGGAACCGGACGGCCCCCGCTCGCCGAGCTGCCGATGTTCAGCGAGTCTCAGTTCCCGCCGCTCGTGCACGCGCGACTGTGGCGGTGGGAGGCGCACACCGATCAGCTCGCGAAGTGGATCGCGCAGTTCGGCAGCGTGCACGGTGCGCTCGTCGCCATCGGCGAGATCGACGGATCGCTCGCGATGTCCACGCTGTGGCGCGGCATCGCCGAGGTGCTCGTGTTCGCGCGCTACCGTGACCGCACGCGGTTCTTCGCCGAGGGCACCGAGGCGCTCGCGAAGTACGCGGCCGAGCGCGTCGACCAGCACTTCGGACTGCAAGCGGCACGCGTGTGCGTCGCGCTCGTCGAGGGCGGCGCCGTGCCGATCACCTCGATTCGCTCGATCATCCTCGACCGCACGCCCGATGCGAGCGCCGACACGCGTGATCAGCTCGCGCGCTTGATCCGCCTCGACGGCATGCCCACGCCGCCGCGCACGATCGAAGTCGGCATCACGTCCGCGGCGCTGATCGAGAAGATCCGCTCGACGAAGGATCTCGACGCGCTCGAGCGCTACTGCACGGATCCGCGCTTCGCGGTGGTGCAGGAAGCGGTGCTGATGATGGTCACGCAGGGCGAGGTCGGTCAGCTTCGCCTCGCACACCTGCTCGCACGACTCGCGGAGCTGTCGGCGCCGGTACCGCTGCTCGCGAGCATCGCGCTGTGGGATTCGCCCGCCGCTCTCGACATCGCGCGAACGCTCGCCGCGAACGCCGATCTGCCGCCCGAGTGGCAGTTCCATCTCTGCCTCGGACTCGGCGATATCCCGCGCGCGATGGCGGCGGTGCGCGCACCGGAAACGAGCTGGTTCCGTCGCGCGGACTGGGACACGCTCGTCAAGCTCGTCGAGCCGATCGACGCCGCGATCGAGCTCGTCGATGCGCCGCATCATCACGCCTACGCGCGCGCGGTCGAGCTGATCCTGCTGAGATGGAACGGCGCGGTAAGGGAGCGATCGGGGACCATGTACCCGAGGCTGCGCGATGCAATGCACCGCTTCCTCGAGGTCGGCTCCGCACGCCCGACACACATGCGCCGCTCCATCGCGCGCCGCCTCGCTCTCGACGAGGACGATCTGATCGGGATCCCGATCCTCGTCGACGAGCTCGTCGAGATCGGCCCCGGCGGTTCGTCGTGGCTCGAGCGCCTGTCGCGTCGTGCCGCCATGATGCTCGCGCGCGGTGTCGTCGATTTCGCGCTCGTCGGTGGCCACGGCGTGTGCAGCGAGAAGCGGCTGTGGGAGGTCCTCACGAAGCTCGACAGCCACAAGCTCGTCGAGGACGACGTCGGCGCTGAGATCTACTCGCTGATCCTCGACGAAGCGATGACACCGTCGCTGCGCAGCTACGCCGCACAGCACGCGATCGGATCGACGCTCGCACACTCGCGTCTGCTCGCGGTCGCCGAGATCTTCGCGTGGGGCGTGCGGCGCGGCATCGAGCTCACGGGGCGGCTCATGCGGTTCCATCTCACGAGCAAAGAGAAGGACCTCGGTCACACGTACCTCGATGGAAACCAGGTGTTCGTCTCCGCGCTGCCGATGCTGCGCGGTGAAGCGCACGGCGTCGACGTCGTCGAAGGCCTCGTCCTCCACGAGCTCGGCCATCACGCCTATCACCGCGGCGAGAAGGCGCAGGCGTTGTGGAAGCAAGCGCACGCCGAAGGCATCGGCCACTTGCTGAACCTGATCGCCGACGAGCACCTCGAGCGCAACCTGCGTGCGCTCGATGCGAGCTACGGCGATCGCCTCAAGCGCCTCGACGCGTACGCGTTCCAGCACGCGCCGCAGGAGATGAAGGTTCGCTCGCTGCTCGAGACGCTGCGCGGGTCGGCCGCGAATGCACTCATCGGCACCGAGCTCGGCGTCGCGTTCGACGAAGCGAGCGTCCGTCTACGCCGCGGCGCGATCCTCACGCAGCTCGAGAAGTCGGGCCATCCCCTCGCCCGCTTCGCGCGTGCGCTGCGCATGGGTCTTGGCAATCGCCACAACGATCCCGTCGTCGGTGCCGCGCTCGATCTGTGCGGCAAGGATCTGCGCAAGCACGACATGCAAGGGCTCTACGAGCTCACGATAGAGATCGCGGCGATGTTCGGCGGATCGATCTCCGTCGCGCGCGTGTTCGGCGGTCCTGAAGGACTCGAGTTCGGCGAGCGCGAAGACGACGTGTTCGGCGCTGGCATCGACGACGACATCCTGCAGCGCGAGGTCGAGCGCATCCTCGATCCCAAGCGCGGCAAGGGTCCACGCAAGCCGGGCGACATCGATCGCCTCCAGATCAACGTCAACCCCGACGAGGATTTCGAGCGCATCACGAACGTCCGCAAGGTCAAAGGCTCTCCCGAGGAGCACCGCAAGCTCGTCACGGAGGTGAATCGTCACTCGGTCCGGCTGCGCGCCCGCACCTCGACGATCTCGGCCTGCGCTGGCTCCCCGTCAAAGCGCGCACGAAAGGCCATGCACTCGATCGCGGTCGCTTGCGCTCGCTGATCACGCACGGCGATCCGCGCATCCTCCAGGCGCGCACACCGACGCGGCGCACCGATCTGTTCCTCGCGACGATCATCGATTGCTCCGGCTCGATGGCTGCGGGCCAGAACCTCGAGCGCGCTCGCAAGTTCGCGGTCCTGATCGCCGAAGCCGTGCGCCCGCTGCCCGGCGTGGAAGCGCGCTTCTTCGGCTTCACGGACTCCACGATCTACGACGCCGGTGACTCCGGCGATTGCAACGTCACCGCGCTCAGGTCCGAAGGCGGCAACAACGACGCCGCCGCGCTGTTCCACGCCGCGAACGTCGCGATGTCCTCGCGAAAGCGCGCGCGCATCCTCGTGATGATCAGCGATGGCCTCCCGACGGAGTGCAGCGTCGCCGCGCTGCGCGGACTCGTCACCACGTTGACCAAGCGCAAGGGCATCGTGTGCGCGCAAGTCGCGGTGCGCGCGCTCGAAGAAGAGTGCTTCCCGAACTACGTCGTGCTCGATGACGCGGCGATCGAGACCGCGGTCGCGAAGTTCGGCCGCATGATCGGCGACCTCACGCGCAAGGCACTGTCCGCGTGACATCGCCATCCGCCATCGAGCTCTTGTCCCGCCAGGCACGCCTCGATCCGTACGGCGTGAACGTCTTCGTCACCGACACGAGCCACGCGATCCGTATGGGCGCCGACGTTCCCGCGCCGTTGATCCCCGCGATTCGCTCCGCGTTCCACGAGCTCCCTCGGCGTCCGCCGCACGAGCGTCCCGCCATCATCGACGAATTCGCATCGCTCCTCGATCTCGAGTACCAGGCCGGTCCGGTGTATCGAATCCCACCGGCGCTACCACTCGACCCGAGCGTGCACGTCGAGTTCGATCTCGCGCGGCTCGTCGATGCGAACCCGGGCAACTGGCATCCGATCGAATGGCGCGAGCTCCTCGCCGGCCGGCTCGGCCCGGTGGCGATCGCCACCGTCGGTGATCGCGTGGCTTCGATCTGTCACACGCCGGGCCCTGTCACGCAGCTCACCGCCGAAGCAGGTGTCTGGACGCACGCAGACTTTCGCGGGCGCCGGTTCGCGTCGGCGACCGTGGCTGCGTGGTCGCACGCGCCGTTCGGTGACCGGAGCCTGTTCTACAGCACGTCCCACGACAACCTCTCGTCGCAGCGCGTGGCCGCGCACTCGAAGCTGATCTTCCTCGGGTGGACGCATCGCCTCGCGCGCCCCGAGGACGACTTCTTGTTCCATCCGTTGTGCAGCCTCCGATCGTGACATCGGTGGTCACCGGGTACGCGAGCTGTGCACGGGTCGTACACCACGCGCCTCACATGTTCACGACTTCCAGCGGCACGCACATTGCTCGACCGGCGGGCATGATTCGCGTCGCGCTGTTCACGCTGTTCGCCATCGGCACACTCGCTGCGTGCGAAGGCGGCAAAGGCGGCCAGTTCCCCGCCGACGCCGAGGAAGGCATCACGCCAGCACCGATCGGTGGCGGCTTCTGCTGTCCGATCGATCCGGAGACATGCAACTGCTTCCGCAACGGCGGGTGGATCGAGAACCGCGACGATATGTGCCCGAGCATCTGCGATCTCGCGCCGGTCAACACGCGCATCACCACCGACGAGCACGGTTGCGAATCGCTGAGTGGCCCCGAGTCCTGCTTGCAACCCCCCAGCCTCGACGCGGGCGTCCAGTAGTTGGCGTTCGAAGCCATCCAGTCTGGCGCCGCGCGCTAGCGGCCGCCAGCGAGAGTTTGTGGTCGAGCGGATCTGGCGGATACTGACGAGAATGCGCTGGCTGATCGCCCTGCTCGTCGGCTGCGGATCCACGACACCAGCGCCAGCGCCAGCACCAACACCAGCGCCCGCGCCGATCGCACCCGTACGACCTCCGGCGCCTCCGTTGCTCGCGATACCGCCCGCGGGTCCGCTTCCGACCACCAAGCAACTCTGTTCGAGCGCCACCCAGCCTGCCGTCGCGGTCGGCGACAAGTTGCGCGCGTACGACTTCTCACCCGTGGCACTCGCACCGAATCCGAGCGGCGCCATCCCCGTCGGCTACAAACGCCATCACGATTCGATCCGCGCCGCGATCGCCGCCGAAGCCGACTCGATCGCGAGTTGTGTCCAGGACGCATCGCGCCGCGGAGTCCGCACGCCGCTCAGCGTCGGCGGCGCCGCACACTTCGAAGTCGCCACCACACTCACGATCGATCCGTTCGGCCGCGCTACGTCGGTCACCGTCGACGGAGGTGGTGACACGAAGATGCGCGATTGCCTTCGCGGCGTGCTGTCCCTGGTTCGCGTCGCGCGCCGAACACCGCGCGAGACGATCGCTCGCGTTCCGCTTTACCTGCTCGGCTCGCACGATGGCCCGAAGAAGCTTCCCAAGCCGGATCCCGTTCGCGCGACTCCGCGGTCGGAGCGCGCCGGCTGTGTGCTCGCACTCGATCCCATTCCACGCGACACCGTCGAGCTTCCCGAGATCGTGATCAACTGGCTCCCCGGCGAGTACGGGAATCCCCGCCAATACTGCGACTCCGGCGATCTCGACAAAGCGCAGATCCGTCGCGTGATGGAGGACAGCCGCTACGCGTTCGAAGCGTGCTTCGCCGCTGCGCCCACCACACGCGGTCAGCTCGACCTGCAGTTCGTCATCGGTTCGCACGGCGTTCCGACAAACATCGCGGTGACCGGTGCCGGCGACGTCGCGCTGCACGCATGCATCACCGCTGCGATGGCGAACGTCGGCTTCAGTCGCGTCGAGAATCCGATCCTCGTCCACTGGCCGTTCAACCTCGCTGCTCCGCCTCCGGCGACGTACTTCGCCGACTGCCCGGGTCGTGTCGCGCTCGCGTCCACGTACACGATCCACGATCCGCGCGCGTGGCAGATCATCGACGAGCTCGCGACTGCAGGCTGCGACTTCCCCGAGTCACTCGATCGCTTCGCGCGATCGGGCGTGCCGGATCTGCGCGCGAAGCTCTATCGCGGACGCGGCACCGAGGAAGCGATCGAAGCAGCGACGAAGATCCTCACGAGATTCCCGAGCACAGCCTCGCGCCTGTTGCTGTTCGTCGCGGACGCACAGCTCGCCTTGGGGCGTGAATCTGATGCGCGCGCTAATTACCTGCGCTTCCTCGCGCTGCCGAACAACGATGCAAAGCGGATCGAGCGCGCAGCAGAGGGTTACGCGCACGCCGTTGCACGACGCGACGACACCGCACCGCTCGACTATTGCGAAGAGTCCGCGCCTTATTGAGCAGATACTTGCAGGCGGCAAGAAGTGAGTCGCGCGCTAGCGCGGTAGCTCGCGGCAACTCGGAACGCCCGCGGCGCCGACGGTGCACGTGACGTCCGTGAGGGTCTCGCGCATGGCGCCACGGCGCGTGAAGCGATCGTGCTTCGTGACGCGCACGACACCACGCTCGACTCGCAGGTCGCCCGTCGTGGTTTCGATCCACGCGGGACCGCTCTCTTCGACCGTGCTCGCTTGAATGCAGATCGGGCCGGTCGTTCCGAGCTCGACTCCCCACCACGCGTCGCCGAGTCGAACGACCAACGCGACGCGTGCATGCGCGGAGAAATCGGCGCGTTCCGCATCTCCGTGCGTGAGGACCGTGACGGCATCGAACGGCGGGGCGGCGAACGACTCGAAGTCTTCGAGCTGCGGCCCCTCGCCGAACACCTCGCTCGGCGATGCGAACGGACCGCACATGTCCTGCGGCTCCATCGAGAGCGAGCTCGCGCAGCCGACGCGCGTGGTCGGCGGCACGACGTCGACGTTCGGCGTCGGGGGAATAACATCGACATTCGGCGTCCTCGCCGCCCACAACGCGATCCCTGCGGCTCCTAGGAGCCCCGTGATCGCCCACCCTCGAGACGCGCGCAGACCTACGGCATCGGCCATCTTCGTCTAGACGCTCGAGACCGACGGTCGATCTGCGAACCCGTGGCGGCGTCGATCTGCGCATCACTCGTGCGCGACGACTGCGAGCTGCGCGCGGATCAACTCGCGTGGATCGATTCGAAGTCGAGATCGAACCGCGCGAGGTACTTGCGCAGCCGATCGGCGTCGTTCTTCGTCGTGCGCGATGCGAGCGAGCGCGCGAACAGCGTGCGGCCCGCGGCCGAGAGCGACGGCGATGCGCGGCACACCGCGACCACGTCGGCGAGCTGCACGCGATCGAAGCGGTCGAGCGCGTCGGCCTTCGCGCCGAGGATCGCGCCGAGCTGATCGCCCGTGCGCGTCGACGATTCGAGCCGCGCGATCTCGATCGTCACGTCCGCGACGGCGATGCGTCCACCATCGGCGAGGGTGCCCATGCGGCGGATCGCGGCGCCGAAGTCGCGAAAGTTCGCGGGCCACGTGGCGGACTCGGCGTAGCGCACGAAGGCATCGCGTGCGGGCTTCGCGAACGACACGCGGTGGCCGAGCTCGGCGGATGCGCGCTCGAGCTCGTAGTCGAGGTTGGGTACGATGTCCTCGGGACGCTCGCGCAGCGCGGGGATGTGAAACGTCCACAACGCGAGGCGTGCGAGGAGGTCCTCGCGAAAGCGACCGGCGCGAACGTCGGCGGAGAGGTCGCGGTTCGTGCCGGCGACGAGCTGGAAGTCGCTCGTGACTTGCTTGTCGGAGCCGAGCGGATAGAAGCGACGCTCTTCGATCGCGGTGAGGAGCATCGCTTGCTCGTCGCGGCCGAGCTCGCCGATCTCGTCGAGGAACACGAGGCCCTTGTCCGCCTTGCGCAAGAGGCCCGCGCGCGCTTCGGCGGCGCCGGTGAACGCGCCCTTGCCGTGACCGAACAGGACGGACATCGCGATGTCGCCGCGGAGCGTGGCGCAGTTGACGCTGACCAGCTCGCCGGCGAGGTGTTGGCGTGCGCGCTTCAGCTCGAACAGGCGCTGGCACAGGACGGTCTTGCCCGTGCCCGTCTCGCCGGTGAGCAGCAATGGATCGCGCGAGCGCGACGCGACGTGCTCGAGCTCTTCGATCATCGCGTTGAAGCGCGCGTTGCGCGTGTCGATGCCCGCCTTGAGCAGCGATGCTCCGCGCGCTTGCCGAGCGCGAAAGCGAGCGGCGAGGCGATCGAACTTCGCGACCTCGAGATCGATGATCTCGATGCGGCCGCCGGGGTTCTCGCGGATCGCCGAGCGTCCACCGAGCGCGGGCGATGACTGCAGCAGCACGCTCGGCATCGCGCGCGTCTCGCACAGGAGGAACAGACAGATCTGCACGACATGCGTGCCGGTCGTGATGTGTAGGAAGTAGTCCTCGTTCGCGCGCCACTTGTAGCTCTCGGCGAAGGCATCGAGCGCGGCGTAGACCTCTTCGAAGTCCCACGGGTTCGCGAGCGGCAACGGGCTCACCACGACCTCCGTGTGCGGCGCGACCTGCGCGATGTCGGCGACCACTTGCTTCGCGAGCGGCTCGCTCGCGGGCTGGATCAGCAGCTCGAGTCGATCGATCGGGAACTCCGGCTGCAGACAGATGCCCACGGTCGGACGCCACCGCTGCCAGCGCTGCTCGGTGTGCCCGCTGTCGAGCTGCGTGCCCAAGAGCCCGATGACGACCTTCTTCCGGGACATATCCCATCGGATAATAGCGTATCTCGTTCGATATCAGCGCCTCCTGTAACACGCTGCGATGATTGGGCGCGTGGGTTGGTTCGCGAGCTGCACAGGGTCGGCTCGCTATGACGAACTACAACCTCATCAACACCGATTTCGCTCCGATCAAGGCGTGGACGCAGGGCGTCCCGTTCGAGGCGGAGGCGGAGGCGCAGCTGCGCCGCGTGGCAGCGCTCCCGTTCGTTCACCAGTGGATCGCGGTCATGCCGGACGTGCACGCGGGCATCGGTGCGACGGTTGGCTCGGTGATCGCGTGCAAGCGCGCGGTCATCCCGGCGGCCGTCGGTGTCGACATCGGCTGCGGCATGATGGCGGTGAAGACGTCGCTTCGCGCGGACCAGCTCCCGGATGACCTCCGCGCGCTGCGCCTCGCGATCGAGGCAGCGGTTCCACACGGCCGGTCCGACAAGGGCGGCGCGAACGACCGTGGTGCCTACGGCACGCCGCCGGCGCGCACGGTCGCCGCGTGGGACGAGCTCGCTCCGGGCTACGCGCAGATCCTGGCGAAGCACGCTTCGGCGGGTAACGCGCAGCGCGTGAACCAGCTCGGTACGCTCGGCACGGGTAACCACTTCATCGAGCTCTGCCTCGACGAGGCGGGCGCGGTGTGGGTGATGCTGCACTCGGGTTCGCGCGGTATCGGTAACCGGATCGGCTCGTACTTCATCGAGCGGGCGAAGGCAGAGATGCGTCGCTGGTTCGTGAACCTGCCGGACGAGGACCTCGCGTACCTGCCGCAGGGCTCGGATCTGTTCGACGACTACGTGCACGCGGTCGAGTGGGCGCAGCAGTACGCGCGCACGAACCGCGAGCTGATGATGCACGCGACGATCGAGGCGCTTCGGAACACGGGCCTGCTGCCGGAGTTCACGGCTCACCTCGAGGCAGTCAACTGTCACCACAACTACGTGTCGTTCGAGCATCACTACGGCGCGAACGTGATCGTGACCCGCAAGGGCGCGGTGCGTGCGCGCGAGGGTGAGCTCGGCATCATCCCGGGCTCGATGGGCGCGAAGTCGTTCATCGTTCGCGGAAAGGGAAACCCGGAGTCGTTCACGTCGTGTTCGCACGGCGCGGGCCGCTCGATGTCGCGCACGAAGGCCAAGAAGCTGTTCACCCTCGACGACCACGCGGCAGCGACCGCGGGTGTCGAGTGTCGCAAGGACGCAGACGTCATCGACGAGACGCCTGCTGCATACAAGTCGATCGATGACGTGATGGCGGCGCAGGCCGACCTCGTCGACGTCGTTTACACCCTGAAGCAGATCGTCTGCGTGAAGGGATAGGTCCGCGAGGACTGAGGAAGGAGCATGGCAATGTCAGAAGTACAGAAGCGGGACCTCGTACTGCCGCCCGGCAGCTACGCGTACATGCAGGACGTGACCAAGGGCGTCGTGAAGACGTACTCGGGTCCGACCGTGATCAACCCGACCGCGCAGGAGCGGCCGGTGATCTACGACGCGGACAAGAACACGTTCCGCACGGCGACGTCCCTCGAGGACGCGATGCGCATCTCGCCCATCGCCGCCGAAGGGCACTACATCATCCTTCGCAATCCGGCGAAGGGTAACAAGCATCCCGACGAGGGAAGCGCGCAGCCGAGCGCCGAGCAGGAAATCGGTCGCACGATCATCGTGCCGGGTCCGGCCACGTTTGCACTGTGGCCGGGTCAGGCAGCCGAGGTCGTCGAGGGTCATCACCTGCGCTCGAACCAGTACCTGCTCGTTCGCGTCTACAACGAAGACGAAGCGCGCAAGAACTGGAGCAAGGCAGTCGTGAAGCCGGCGGCGATCGACGGCGAAGCTGTGGCAACCACGGCGACGTCGTCGGCACCGCAGGACCTCACGGTCGGCAAGCAGCTGATCATCCGCGGCACGGAAGTGTCGTTCTACATCCCGCCGACGGGAATCGAGGTCGTGCGTGACGGCGACTTCTACGCACGCGAGGCGCTCACGCTCGAGCGCCTCGAGTACTCGATCCTCGTCGACGAGAACGGAAAGAAGCGCTACGAGATCGGACCCCAGGTCGTGTTTCCGCTCCCCACGGAGCGGTTTGTCGAGGCGCGTGACGACGGCGGTGCTCGCACCAAGAAGTTCCGCGCGGTCGAGCTCAACGAGATCCAGGGTCTTCACATCAAGGTGATCGCGGACTACACGGAGGCAGGCGCAGTGCACCGCGCCGGTGACGAGCTGTTCATCACCGGCAAGGACACGGCGATCTACTTCCCGCGCGAGGAGCACTCGGCGATCAAGTACGACGGCAAGGCGAAGCACTTCGCGACGGCCATCCCCGCGGGCGAAGCCCGCTACGTGATGAACCGCCTCACGGGTGCGATCCGGACCGTTCGTGGCCCCGCCATGTTGCTGCCGGACCCGCGTCACGAGGTGATCGTGCGCCGTGTCCTCACGGATCGTGAATGCGCGCTGTGGTACCCGGGTAACACGGAGGCGCTGGCCTACAACCAGTCCCTTCGTGCCCTGATCCACAACGTGCCGACCACGCGCCAGGGCGTCCTCTCCGAGGGCGACGTGGAGCGCGGCGGCAAGCGTGTCGCGAAGCCGGCTGCGGGCATGGTGATGGAGTCGTCGCGTGTCTCGGGTGATCAGGCGCTCGTCGCCGACGAGTTCTCTCGTGCGTCGACGTACTCGCAGCCGCGGATGGCGTTGCTCGACAACAAGTTCCAGGGTGCACCGCAGATCTCGGTGTGGACCGGCTACGCGATCCTCGTGACCGCGAAGACGGGACGCCGCCGCGTCGAGGTGGGCCCCACGACCGTGTTGCTCGACTACGACGAGACGATCGAAGCCCTGACGCTCTCCACGGGAAAGCCGAAGACGACGGACAAGCTCCTCGAGACTCCGTTCCTTCGCGTGGAGAACAACCAGGTCACCGACATCGTCGACGTCGAGACGCTCGATCACGTCTACGTCCAGCTGCGCATGAGCTACCGCGTGAACTTCGCCGGCGATCCGCTCAAGTGGTTCGCCGTCGAGAACTACGTGAAGTTCCTGTGCGACCACGTCCGCTCGATCCTCAAGGGAGCCGTGCGCAAGCTGACCGTCGAAGACTTCTACGCGAGCTCGACGGACACGATCCGCACGCTGATCTCGGGAATGGAGCTGCCCGCCAACGGTATGCGCATCGGTGATGTCGACGTCCTCCAGGTAACGCTGAAGGACGACAAGATCCGCGCGCTGCTCGAAGCGGCACAGCACGACGTGGTCCGCTCGAACATCGACGTCTCGAACCTCAACCGCGAGCTCTCGGTCACCAAGCAGCGCGAGGCGATCCAGCGCGAAACGGCGGAGGTGAAGGCCCTGACCAAGATGCGCACCGACGACCTCGCGCGCGAGCTGGCAACGAGCGAGCTGGCAACGGCTCTCGCTCGCATCGCCAACACGCTGCGCGAGACCGACGAGCGCAAGAAGCTGGTGGAGGCCGAGCAGTCGATCGAGTCGTTCAAGCTGCAGGGCCGGATCGATCGCGTCAAGCGCGAGCGCGAGCAGGAGCTGATGTTCTTCTCGCGCGAGCAGGAGAAGCGCATCGAGCTGCTGCGCGCCGAGGCCGAGACCGCCGTGCTGCGGTTCCAGGCCGCGTCGGGCAACTTCAGCGAGGCGCTCATGCAGCTGTCGCGGCACGAGACGCTGGTCAAGGTGGCGGAGGCGTGGGGCGTGCAGCGCGTGGTCGAGGGCGAGTCTCTCGGCGACACGCTCTCGCGGCTGTTCCACAACACGCCGCTCAAGCCGCTGGTCGACAAGCTGACGCTGCCGAACGGTGACTAGAAGAAGCCCGCGGGGATCGACGAGATCCTCGCGGGCATTTGTTTTTTGGAGCTACCGATCGTTGATCGTGATGTTCGCGTTGGTGATGTGGAACGCGCGATTGCCGGTGTTCGAGTCGAAGCCGATCGCGTCGCCATCGCCGCCGCGGGTGCCGACCACGACGCCGTTGCGCAGCGCCTGGAAGGTTCCGTAGTAGGTCTCCGGCGGGACGGCGCGGGTACGGCCAGAGCCGAGCTCGTATTCCGACGCATCCGGTTCGAAGTCGATGTCTTTGGCGTCACACGGCCACTCGGTGACGATCGGCGTGGTCACGCCCGGGTAGTAGCCGACGAAGTACGTGAAGCGGACCTTGTCGACGCCTGCCGCCGCGCAGCTGATCAGATCGGCGCCGGTGTTGTTCGAGACCAGGTGCCATCGAGCGACGCCGAACCCGCCGCCGGCGTAGATGTCGAAGTCGAG
>JBGARE010000001.1:354178-369019 GCA_044230415.1 Kofleriaceae bacterium | reverse complement strand
GTGAACACCATCTCGGAGTACGTGCCGTCCGAGCCCGCGCAGGGCACCTCGACCACGTGTTGCCAGTACCCGTCGTAGTTCTCGTTCGTGATCCAGATCTCCATCACGGTGAATCCGGCTGGGCACGCGACGGGGTTGCCATCGAGACCCTTGAAGTGCCAGTTGATGGTCAGCCTGCGTGGATCCGTAGGCGTATCGCCCGCATCGCCTACATCGGCATCCACGGGAGGCTCGTCGTTATTACCTGCGGGGAGGCAGGCACCGAGTGACGTCAGCAGGAACGGAACGAGGGCAGAGAGACGCATACTAGGCCTTGGCGACAGGCCCCCGGTCGTCACCACAAAAAATCTGATCCGCCTCGTCAGTCGCGGATGCCGCGCAGCACGATCTCGACGAGCTCTGGGATCACCACAGAGGCGCGGCGGGTGTCTCGGCCGCGCAGGTGGGCATAGAGGATCGCGTCGATCGCGCCGATGACCGCCATCGCAGAGACGTGGGGATCCACGTTGCGGATCAGCTTCTGCGCGCGCGCGATTTCGGTGAGCGCCACGCCGCGTGCGGTGATCTGATCCGCGAACGCGTGAATCGCGGCGCGCGTGCCACCCGAGGGAGAGCGGGCCTCTTGGAGATAGAGCAGCACGCGCGATGCGTGGCGCGGGATCGCTTGGGATAGCTCCATACCGAGCTGCAGGTAGACCGCGCTGATCTGCGCTGGTTTCGCGGTGCGCAGCGCGTGCTCGCAGCGATCGAGCGCGCCGAGCGTGTCGGCCACCATCGGCTCGAGGATCCGAGCGACGAGCTCGGCTTTGTCCTCGACGTAACGGTAGAAGCTGCCCTTGGCCATGCCGGCGCGGGCGGCGATCTGGTCGATGGTGACCGCGGCCGTGCCCTCGGCGAGGAACAGGGCTAACCCCGCTTCGCACAAGCGATCGAGGTTCGCCTTGCGATTGGTGTCACGCGTGCCGCCTTCCGGTCCCGGACGGTGGCGGGGCGTTTTCGGCGCGCGAAGTTTTGGGCTTGTGCGTGGTCGGGCCACGGAGTAATAATGTGACCAGGTAGTCACGATTTTCAAGAGGTCGTCATGCTCGGAATTCCCATCGGTCTCGCTGTTGCCAATGCTGCTGAGTGGGTCGTGCACAAGTACGTGCTGCACGGGTGGGGTGGCGACAAGGAGAGCTTCTGGAGCTTTCATTGGCACGATCACCATCGCAACGCGCGCAAGAACGGCGGCGTGGATGCGGACTACAAAGAGCCGCTGCTGAAGAAGTGGAATGGCCAGAGCAAGGAAGCTCTCGCGCTGGTGGCGACGGGCGTCGCGCTCGCGCCGCTCGCGCCGGTGGCGCCGTTCTTCGTCGGCACGATGATCTACTGCGGGATCAACTACTACCGGCAGCACAAGCGCGCGCACCTGGATCCCGCGTGGGCGCGCGAGCATCTTCCGTGGCACTACGATCACCACATGGGACCGAACCAGCACGCGAACTGGTGCGTGACGCGGCCGTGGTTCGATCACCTCATGGGAACGCGCGAGCCGTATCTCGGGACGGAGCGCGCGGCCAAGGATGATGCGCGCCGCGAGCAGCGCGCGACGATGCCGGAAGCAACGGCCGCCGTCGGCTGAGAGGCCGTCCTCGCGCAGAGGAGGTCGCCGCGAGATGCGTCTACAATGCAGCGCATGTCGCGCATCTCGATCGCAGAGGGCCTCGCGCGACTCGGCGTGCGCCGGCTGCTGCTCGCGATCCACGACGTGTCGTTCCCGTCGGATGCGGACGAGGACACGGGCCGCGGCTCGCCCGCGACCCGCGCCGCAACGCGCTTGTTCGCGTACGCGAAGTCACTCGGGTTCACCGGCATCCAGCTCGGGCCGCAGGGGCAGACCTCGCGGTCGAATCCGTCGCCGTACGACAGCACCATCTTCGGGCACCACATCGGCAACATCGCGATCGCATCGCTGCGCCCCGGCGGCACGTTGGAAGGCCTCGTCACCGACGACGATATCGAACGCGCGTTGATCGACACGGCGACAGCCGCGGACATCGCAGACGGAACGCGCGCAGGCCACGTCGCTCGTGCGAGGCATCGCGACGCCTACGACGCGATGCACGCGATCGTCGACGCTGCATGGCGCACGTTTCGCTCCGGTGCGCGGGCAGACCTCGTGGCCCCGTTCGAGGCGTTTCGCGCTGCGAATGCGAGTTGGCTCGAGCGCGAGGCTCTATACCTGGCGCTCTCCGCCACGCACGATCGTCACGGGTTTCGTAGTTGGCCCGCGCACGAACGCGACCTGTGGATCGCCGCGGATCACGCGAGCATCGCTGCGCTCGTCGATGCGAATGCCGCCGTACTGGATCGTCACGCGTTCGGTCAGTTCCTCGTCGATGTCGAGCATCGCCGCGTACGCGCGGAGGCCGAGCGGGTGGGCCTCGCGCTGTACGGCGATCTGCAGGTCGGCTACGCCGATGCGGATGCGTGGGCGTATGCGTCCGTGTTTCACCGCGACTACTTGATGGGCGCACCACCGAGCCGCACGAATCCCGAGGGGCAGCCCTGGGGTTATCCCGTGCTCGATCCCGCGCAGTACGCCGGCGCGGCGAGAGCTCTCGTCGTCGCCCGGGCCGACAAGGCGTTCGCCGACTACGACAGCATGCGCATCGATCATCCGCACGGCCTGATCTGCCCGTGGGTCTATCGCGCCGATGATCGGGATCCCGCGGTCGCCGTGCGAGCCGGCGCGCGATTGTTCGAGTCGCCGGATCTGGACGACCACCCTGCCCTCGCCGCCTTCGCGATCGCGCGGGGCGAACAGATCGATCGCGCGCAGCCGCGCTACGCGGATCGCTGGGTACGCGAGCTCGATGCCGCGCAGATCGATCGCTACTCCGCGCTGTTCGATGCGCTCGTCGAGAGTGCGTGCAGGCATGGCCGCGAAGCGAGCGATCTGTCGTGCGAGGTGCTGAGCACGATGCCCACGCCGCTCGAGGCCGTGCTCGCACGCTATGACCTCGGTCGCTGGCGGATCACGCAGAAGGCAAACCTCGACGACGCGAGCGATGTCTACCGCGCCGAGAATGCGCGCCGCCAGGATTGGGTGATGCTCGGCAATCACGACACCGCGCCGGTGTTCTCGCTGCTCAAGAGCTGGCCCGCGGACAAGCGCGACGCGTGGGCGCGCCATCTCGAGCGACGCCTGCGCCTCGCGGATCCCGCGCGATTGGCGAGCGATGGTTTCTTCGCGAGCGCCATGCTCGCCGAGCTGTTCGTGTCGCGCGCGGAGAATGTCTCGATCTTCTTCGCCGATCTGTTCGGCATCGAGGATCGCTTCAATGTCCCCGGTCTCGTCGACGACGCGAACTGGACGCTGCGCTTGCCCGCGGACTTCGACGCGCTACACCGCGATCGACTCGCTCGCGAGAGCGCACTCGATCTCTCGCTCGCGGTGGATCTCGCGCTCGCCGCCGAATGAGCTCAGCGCTGGAACCACACCACGCCGAGCGGTGGCAGCGTCGCATCGTCGATGTGCGCGTCGAGCTCGCCCAACACCGCGGTCATGCACCGCCCGTCATCAGCTCGAGGAGGCCGCGCATCGGGATCTCGACCCAATCGGGGCGATTGTTGATCTCGTACCCGATCTCGTAGACGCACTTCTCGAGGAGATAGAACTCGAGGAGCAGCGCGAGATCGGTTTCCGTGCGCGGCACGAGACGCGTCCCCTGCGCCTTCTCGAGGTAGCCGGCGAGGAACGCCGCCGATACCCAGTGCGTCCATGCGTGCGCCCATGCATCCATGCGCGACACATCCTCGGGACGCTGGCTGCTGCGCAGCGCCCACGCGCTCGCATAGCGCAGCGATCGCAGCATGCCGGCGACGTCGCGCAGCGGGTTGCGCTTCACGCGGCGCTGCGACAGCGGACGACCGGGCTCGCCTTCGAAGTCGATGATCTTGAAGTCGTCACCCGTCCACAGCACTTGGCCGAGGTGATAGTCGCCGTGCGCGCGCGTGCGAATTCCGTCGATGCGACGCTTCGTGATGCGCGCGAACACGCGATCGAGATCACCTTCGCGGGCGAGCACCTGCTCGGCGACCGCCCGCAGCTCGGGCGACATGTCGCGAAGCCGGCCACGCACGATGTCGAACGTCCGCGCCGTGTGTGCGCTCGCGGAGCCGTACATCGATTGCTGATGCATGATATCGAACGCCTCGGGTGCGAACAGCGGATCCTCGGCGGGTGCGTCGACGAGCTGGAGATGGAGCTCCGCCGTGCGAGTGCCCAGGAGGTGCACGCGATCGACGAACGGCCCGATCCAATCGATGACGTTGTTCGCGATGGGTCGGCGCGCACGTTCGAGGAGCGAGCCGAGCTCCTGGGGAGGAGCATCGGGACGCTTGGGATCGGCGAGCACGCGATCGAAGAAGCGACTCAGCGAATCGAGCGCGAGTTGCCATGCATCACCCTGATTCGGCACGAACTCGAACAGCGTTCCGAGCGTGCTCGGCTCGCGGCCCGGTTGTTCGTACTCGAGTGCGCCGGCGATCCGCGGAACACCGCGATAGCTCGGATCGTGCGTCGTGAGATAGCGCGACATCTCGAGCTCCGCGTTCGGTCCTTCCTCGATCACGCGAAACAGCTTGAGCATGAAGCGATCGCCGTACACTACGCTGCTGTTGCTCTGATCGGCGGCGGTGGCGCGCGGGGCGAGCACCGCGTCTGTCTCGACGTCGCGAAGCGCCGCGAACGCGTCACCGCTCAGCGTTCCGTGCTCGCCGGTGCCGTGGAATCCACCCTTCATCGCGCGCATGAGCTTCGTGTTGAACGCCTCCGCGCACAGCGCGTCGTAGAGCACGCCGCTCACGTTTGCGCGCTCGGTCACTTCGACGCGGGCGATCACCATCGACGGCAAGCGCATCGTCTCCGCCGGATCGGAGTCCTCGGCGAAGGCTAGCGGCACGACGTACTTCTCCGCCGGACCGTGGTCGTACTCCACGTGCAACAGGACGATCGCGAACCGATGTGGTCCCTCGAACGAGATCACGTCGCTGATCGTCACTGCCTTCTGTTTGCGAGCTTTGCCGCGGAACCAGCGACGCTGCATCGCGTACGCGATCAGCACGTTCGCGAGCTCCTTGCGGCGCTGGGGTGCGAGCACCTCGTTCCACACCGTGCGAACGCGGAGCGGCGGGCGCTCGGTCTCGGCGGAGTGTCCACGCACGAGCTGGAGCCAATAGAAGTCGTGCGGTCCGAGCGAGATGAAGTACGGCGCCTCCGTGATCTCCGGGAACGTCATGCGCCCGAACAGCTCGGTCGGAATCGCGCCCTTCAGTTGCTCGAGGTTCAAGCGCGCGGCCTGCACGAAGCGCGACAAGTTCGCGAGCACGAGCACCGACTCGCCCTCGTATTCGCGGACGAACGCGAGCACGCGCGGATTGTCACCGCTCATGAACTCGATGCTGCCACGGCCGAACAACCGATACTCCTTGCGCTTGGCGAGGAGGCGCTTCATCCACCACAACAGCGACGACGGGTTGCTCTGCTGTGCTTCGACGTTGATCGCTTCGTAGTGATACTCGGGATCGATGATCGTCGGCAGGTACAGCTTCTGCGGATTCGCGCGCGAGAAGCCGCCGTTGCGATCGCTGCTCCACTGCATCGGCGTGCGCACGCCATCGCGATCACCGAGATACACGTTGTCGCCCATGCCGATCTCGTCGCCGTAGTAGAGGACGGGCGTCCCCGGCAGCGAGACGAGCAGCGCGTTCATCAGCTCGATCTTGCGGCGCACGCCGAGGAGGGGCGCGAGGCGACGGCGAATGCCGAGGTTGATGCGAGCCACACGCTCGGCCGCATACCCGCGATACATCGTGTCGCGATCGTCCTCGGTGACCATCTCCAGCGTCAGCTCGTCGTGATTGCGCAAGAACGTGGCCCACTGGCACGTGTCCGGAATCTTCGGCGTGCGCTTGAGGATGTTGATGATCGGGAAGCTGTCCTCGGTCTCGAGCGCCATGAACATCCGCGGCATCAGCGGGAAGTGGAAGTTCATGTGGCACTCGTCGCCCTCGCCGAAGTAGGCGGCCGAGTCTGCGGGCCATTGGTTTGCCTCGGCGAGCAACATGCGATTCTTGTACTTGCCGTCGATGTACGCGCGGAGCTTCTTGAGGAAGTGGTGCGTCTCCTCGAGGTTCTCGCAGCTCGTGCCTTCACGCTCGTAGAGATACGGCACCGCATCGAGGCGGACGCCATCGATACCCATCTCCATCCAGAAGTCGATCACGCGGAACAGCGCTTCGTGCACGGCGGGGTTGTCGAAGTTGAGATCGGGTTGGTGCGAGTAGAAGCGATGCCAGTAGTAGGCCTTCGCGATCGGATCCCACGCCCAGTTCGACGTCTCGTAGTCCTTGAAGATGATGCGCGTGTCCTCGTATCGCGCGGGTGTGTCGCTCCACACGTAGAAGTCACGCTGCGGGCTACCGGCCGGTGCGCGACGCGCCGCTTGAAACCACGGATGCTCCGACGAGGTGTGGTTGAGGACGAGCTCGGTGATCACGCGGATGCCGCGGCGGTGCGCTTCGTCGAGGAGGCGGCGGATATCGTCGCGCGTGCCGTAGTGCTCGTGGACGTTCGTGTAGTCGGCGATATCGTAGCCGCCGTCCTTGAGCGGCGACGGATAGAACGGCAGTAGCCAGATCGCCGTGATGCCGAGGTCGCACAGGTAATCGAGCCGGCTGATCAGTCCGTTGATGTCGCCGATGCCATCGTTCGTGGAGTCCTGAAACGCACGGATGTGGATCTCGTAGATGATCGCGTCTTTGAACCACAACGGATCATCGGGGAGCTCGATAGGTGTTTGGGTCATAGGAAGGACTCGAGCGCGCCGGGCAGATCATGCGCTTGTCCGGACCGGCCTGGGTGACGTCCCCGCCGAATCATCGCCTCCTTACGAGTGCCTCACACACGGGATTGGTAGGTTCGGCCATGCCCGCGAAGTGGACACTCGAAGAGCTCACGCCCGGCCGCACCGTCGAGGCGACGTTCTTCCCCAACGCTCTGGAAGACTCGGAGTTCAAGTTCCGCGCGACCCACCTCGATGGTCGCCGCGCTCCCAAGGTCGTGTTGTCGAACGACGATCGCATCGTCGCCGGCGTTCCGTGCATCGTGCGCATCGTCACCGTGCACAAGCCCGATCGAGAGGATCGCGGACGCATCGAGGTCGAGTACACCGGCCGCGCACCGTTTCGCATCGAAGGTGTGTGGCTCGATCCCACGGTCTCGAAGAAGCTGCAGGTGTTGCTCGAGAGCGGGCTCAACATCCTGCTCGACGGTCCGCAGGGCTGCGGCAAGACCGTGCTCGCACGCTCGATCGCCGAGAGCCTCGGGATGGTGTTCGTGTTCTTCAACTGTGGCGCCGTCGTCGAAGCGAGCGACTTCTTCGTCTCGATCCAGGTGCGTGCATCTGCGTCGGGCTCGCCGGTCACGGACTTCGTGAAGACGGACATCCTGACCGCGCTCGAGGAAGCGAGCGAGAATCCCGAGCGTCGCTACCTCGTGTTCCTCGACGAGCTGAATCGCTGCCAGGAGAGTGCGCGCAACGCGCTCATGCCCGCGCTCGACGCCACGCGTCGCGTGTTCCACCCGATCGAGAACACGTTCATCCCGATTCCAGACAACGTGCAGTTCATCGCCGCCGTCAATCGCGGCCGCGAGTTCACCGGAACCTTCGGCATCGATGCCGCGCAGCTCGATCGCTTCGCGCCGCTGCAGATGGACTATCCGCCGCCGAAGGCCGAGCTCGACATCCTCACGAAGCGGCATCCGGAGATCGCGCCCGTCAACATCGAGACGATCATCGAGGTCGCCGACGCGATCCGCAACGCACCCGATCTGCCGGGCAGCCTCAGCGTGCGCGCCACCGACGAGGCGTGCGTGTACCTGCAACATCCGCTGTTCGCCGAGGACGGCAAGCGATCGCTGCCCGAGATCCTGAAGACCTCGTTCTGTGGCCGCTTCCCCGGACGGTGGGATGACGTCACCACGGACGCGGGTGCGGTCTGGGCGCTCGTTCGCAAGACGCTCGCGGCGCGCAAGGTCCCCGTTCCCGACGACGACAACGCGAGGTAGCGACATGTGGGCGTACTCGCCGGCGTTGCAATCGACACGGTGATCCGGCGATCCTGGACGTATGCGGTGGGTAGTGGTCCTCGTAGGGATCGCGGCGGGTTGCTTCGACCCGAACGCACAGCCCGGCTCGCCGTGCGGCGAGAACGGCGCGTGCCCCGGTGCGCTCGTTTGCGTGAACGGCACGTGCCAGCGCGACGGAAGCGATCCGGACGCGAGCATCGATAGCCCACCTGCCGACGCCGAGGTCGACGCCATGATCGACGCGATCACGACGCCGACGGACAACGACGGTGATGGCGTGACGAACATGCAGGACAACTGCGTCGCGATGTCGAACGCCGACCAGCACGACGAAGACGCGGACTCCGTCGGCGATGTCTGCGACAACTGCCCGCACGTCGCGAATGCGAACCAAGCGAACGCGATGGACAGCGACTCCGTCGGCGATGTCTGCGATCCGAACCCCACGCTCGGCGGTGACTCGATCGCGCGCTTCCTACCGATGCACGTCGTGCCATCGATGGTGAACACGCTCGGCACGTGGCAGCAGATCGGCGACGCCTACGTGCACACCAACAACCAGGACTCCGCGCTCGTCGTCGAAGGCGGACCATGGGCCGATACGACCGTGCTGATCAGCGCGACGCAGCAAGCGAACATCGTCCCGTATGTGTGGGTCGCGGCGACCGTCGGTGAATCCGCGGGCGGCTACTACTATTGCGGCTACGCAGACGAGCAATCGGGGAGCTACACCGACTACCACCGCGCCATGTGGGGTCCGGGCAGCGGCACGGACTGGGTCTACGAGGACGCGGTCGAGCACTACAACGCGCAGCGATTGGCCGGAGCATTCACGATCCGTCTTCACGCCGATGCGGCAGCCGACAAGATCAACTGCACCGCCATCGACACGCGCGGCACCGTGAACACCGGCACCCAGCCAACGGGGGACCCGTTCACCCCCGGCAATGTCGGCATCCGGTCGGAGGGCATCACCTACTCGGTGAACTACATCGTCGTGTTCACGCGCTGACAAGGGTCGGCAATAGCGCGCCCGCCTTGCCGATGATGACCTCGTCGAACTGACCGACATTGGCCGGACGATCGGCGTTCACGAGCCAGCTCTTGCCGCCACGTGCACGCACGACATCGACGAGCCCCGCGGCCGGATACACCAACCCCGAGGTGCCGATCGCGAGGAAGCGCAGGTGTGCACCGGCCGCCGCGACGAACGCTTCGATGCGCGGCAGCGCGCCGGCGACGACGCTCTCGCCGAACCACACGATGTCCGGGCGCAGGAGCGACTCGGTGCCCGCGCGCTTGCACACGCCGCAGATGGGTGCGACGCCGGGCTTGTACGCGGTGCGATCCTCGAAGGGCTCGCGATCGCAGACGCTGCAGCGCGAGCGCATGAGCGTTCCATGGATCTCGACCACGCGCTCGCTGCCGGCTGCCGTGTGGAGCCCATCGATGTTCTGCGTGACGAGCAAGAACCGATCGCCGAGCTTCTTCTCGATGTCCACGAGCGCGTGGTGGCCCGCGTTCGGCACCACGCCGTTCATGTTGGCGCGCCGCTCCGAGTAGAAGCGCCACACGGTCAACGGATCGCGACGGAAGCCATCCGGCGACGCCACATCCTGAACGTCGTGGCCTTCCCACAGACCGCCCGCGTCGCGAAACGTGGGGATTCCGCTCTCGGCGGAGATACCCGCTCCCGTGAGAACGAGGAGGTGCGTCTTGTCGTCGAGGTGGATGGTCATGGCGAGCTCCTGAGATCGGATGTGGTCTGTCGAGCCGGCATTAGTGTCATGCGTACACTATGTTGTCAACCTCGACGGTGATAGCGTCCCCATCATGCTGAAAGACAAGGTCATCGTCGTCACCGGCGCGAGCCGTGGCATCGGCGAAGCGATCGCGCGGGCGTGCGTGGACGAAGGCGCGCGCGTGGTGCTCGCATCGCGCAAGCAAGCGGATCTCGACAAGGTCGCCTCCGCTCTCGGCGAGAATGCGATCGCGGTCGCGTGTCACACCGGCAAGGCCGACGAGGTCGACGCGCTACTGGCCAAGGCGGTCGAGCGGTTCGGCGGCGTCGACGGTTGGGTCAACAACGCGGCGACGAACCCGTACTTCGGTCCGTTGATCGACACGCCCGACGCGGCGATCGAGAAGACGTTCGAGGTGAACGTGCGCGGGTACTTGTACGGGGCTCGCGCGTTCGTGAAGCACGCGCGAAACCGCGGCGGCGGCGGTTCGATCGTCAACATCGCGAGCGTCGCCGGCATGCGCGCTGCGCCGATGCAGGGCATCTACGGCGCGACGAAGGCCGCCGTGATCAGCATGACGCAAACGATGGCGTTCGAGCTCGGAGGCTCGAAGATCCGCGTCAACGCGATCGCGCCCGGGCTCGTCGAGACGAAGTTCGCCTCGGCGATCGTACAGAACCCGATGCTGCGCGACCACGTCGTCAATCGAACGCCGCTCGCGCGCCACGCGCAGCCCTCCGAGATCGCCGGCGCGGTGACGTATTTGTTGTCCGATGCAGCGTCGTTCACGACGGGAACCACGCTCGTCGTCGACGGCGGGCTGACCTCGGTCTAGCGTTTCGCGAGGCCGGCCGCGATCGTCTGCGCGATCGTGGGATCGGCCTCCATCGCTGCGGTCCACGCGCGGGCGACCTCGAGATACGAGGTCTCGTCCAGATCGAACTGGGCGAGCGCTTCGCGCGGATCGATCGCGGCGAGATCGCGGAGCAACGCGATGTAGTCGCTCGCACGCGCGATCGGGCTGCCCGGCACCACGACGCGATCCTTGAACGGCGGCGGTGGCGGCGCATCCTCGCCGAGGACCACGCCTCCGCGTGCGCGGAACTCTTGGTAGAACGCCTCGCGCGTCATGCGATCGCCGAGCGTGGGCAGTGGATCGCGCGCGAACATCGCCTGCTCGCGGATCTGCATCGCCGTGCACCGCGCGATGACCACGTCGCGATCACGATACTGCGTGGGCTCGGCCAGCAACGCCGCGGCGGCCGCGCGCGCACGCGGGGTGACGGCAACCGCATTCTCCGACGAGAACCGAAACCGAACGGCTTCGATCGCCGCGCGCTTCACGCGCCAGCTCTTGTCCTTGTCCGGCGAACTCGCAGCCGCGGCGAGGTCGCTCGCGTCGATCAGCGCGTAGATCGGATCGCGCTGCTTACCCGGCGGCGTGGCCTGCGGAGGCGTCGTCTTCGTCTTCGTCTTCGCACGTTCGAGCGTGGCGGCGAAGGCGGCGGCGTTGTCGGGCAACGGATTCTTTGCCGCCGCGTCGGAGGCTAACTTCACGGCCTCGTCGAACTTGCCCTGCCCGATCTTCGCGCACGCGAGGTGGTTCCACCCGTTGGTCAACCACATCACGTCGTCTCCAGCGGCGCGCACGAGACGCTTCGCGATCGTCTCGCACATGTCGTAGTCGCCGACTTCGTCGAGGACGCCCGCGTAGGCGTTGAGCTGCGTCGCATCGAAGGCGTCGGGGTCGAGCCGGTATGCGAGGGCGTACGCGTGTACCGTGCGTGGATTGTCCATCGCGGCGTACGCGATGCCGCCGTACGTGAGCCATTGGTCCGCGCGCACGTACCACCGGCTCGCGTAGTCGAGGACCGCCATCGCGTCCGGGAGCTTGCCCGCTTGATACAGAACGCCCGACAGGATCTGCGTCGCTTGATCCGGCGTGGCGTGGACGAGGTGAACGAGCGCGTCGGGGATCTTGCCCTGCTGCGCGAGCGCGAGGCCGAGGTTGCGATGCGCTTCGCCGTTCGTGGGATCGAACGCGACAGCCCATCGCCCGAGCTTCTCCGCACGTGCGGCATCGCCCTTCTGCAGCGCCTCGAACACCCCCGTCGCGACCTTCGCGAAGTCGAGCGGGATATCGATCGAGAGCTTCTTCCACGCGGGCGCGAGCGCCGCGAGCTGCCGATCGCGCCACTCCTCGCCGGCGGCCGACAGTCCCGCTGTGAGGACGGCGACCGCGGCGGGACCGCGGCCCGCGTCGAGGAGGACTTGCGCGGCGCGCACCGCCGGTCCGGCCGAGACGCCCTGCGTGAGGTAGCAGGCCGTGTGCAGATCGTCGATCGCGTCGTCGAGCTCGATCTCCTTGGCCGCGAGTTGCGCGACGATCGCGTCGGCCCATTCGTCCGCGCCGAGGTAGCCCGTGTGTAGCGCGAGCTGCGTGGCTTGGGCGGCAACAGCCGCGGCCCAGTTCTTCGGCTGCTCGCGATGCAAGCGCGCGATCGACGCTGCGAGCACCGCCGACTCCTCGGGGCCGAGCACGCGCGCCGCGATCGTGGCTTGGTCGCGCGCGAACCCCGCGACATCGCCCGCCGCGCGCTCGTCGATCCCGAGGCTGCGCTCGACGGTGCCGAGCCACGCACTGCCGATCCAGCGATCGACACGGCGAAGCAGCGGCTCGACCACGCGGAGCAGCGCACGTGCATCGCGATCGGTCACGTGGTCGCGCACCGTGCGCACGAGCGCGAGTGACTCTGCCGCGATCGTGCGCAGCGCGCCGGTGATCGGATTCGCGGCGAGCGTCGTTGCTGCGAGGTACCGCGCGAGGGCGTGCGCTGCCATGTACGTCGCGGCTTGCCCCAGCGCGCGCGGATCATCCTCGCCCGCGTCGGTGTACGTGATCTCGAGCCAGCGAGAAACGAGCTGATCCGCGTGCTGGAGCAAGCGCGCGTCGTCGACCGCTTTCTCGGGGTCGCGCTTGACGGTGATGCCCTCGAAGAACTTGTCGATCGCCTTCTTACTCCGCGTGTCCGGCGAGAAGCCGGCGAACGTCGCCGCGTCGATCTCCACGGACGTCAGCTTGCCCAGCGCGCGCGTGACGACGGAGCTCTTCGCCGCGCCCGGGACGAAGTCAGCGATGTCTCGCGCCATGCGCCGCGCGATCGAGGTGGCACCGATCGCGACTCGCTCTCCGAGCGCGGCCTCCGCGATATCGATCGGAGCGCACGACAACAGCTGTCCGCAGCGCGCGATCGCCACGTGTTCGTCGCGCCCCGGCTCGCCGAGCTCGACGCGCCACATCTCCTCCATGCCGCGTCGCCACTCGCCCGCCGAGAGCAACGCGCGCGCCGCTGCGAGTCGTGCGACGGGCCCCGTGTTGTCGGAGCCCAGCCCGAACTCGGCCCACGCGAGCGCGACCTCGTCCTCGCGTCCCGTCGCCACGAGTGCGTCGAGCAGCGCCGCGACGTCGGTATCGTCGCCGGGTCGAATGCGCCCGAAGCCCTCGACGGTCCGAGCGGGATCGCCGCGGAACGCGCCCTCGAGGGCGTAGCACCACGCGACGAATCGCGGATCCTTCTTCCACCGCTGGAGGATCCGCGTGTGGCGCGGCCACGTCGCCTCGCGCCCCTCGAGGCGGTTCGCGCGCAGCGCGATCGCTTCGTCGAGCCGGCCCACGTTGAGCAGCGCGTCGGCGACGCACAGATCGACTTGGATCTGATCCGGGTACCACGGCAAGTGCACGTCCATCGGACAGCCGTGCATGCTCGAGCTCCGATGCGCCTGCGCGAGCCACGCGCCGACCCGATCGGTCTCGGGGTACAGACCGAGGAGCGCGAGGTGTGCGCGCGACTCGTCGTCGTACGTCGTGCGCGCACGCTCGAGGAGACGAATGCCCTCGTCGACGAGACCCGAGTCGTCGAGGAGATCGGCGACGCGCTCGATCACGTCGAGGTGCTGTGGACGGCACAGCGCGGCGATGCCCGCACCCGCCACCGTCTCGAGCTCGGACGGCGCCGCAGGTCGAGCGTCGTCGTCGTCGGGTTCGTCCTCGTCGCGGACGAGCTCGGCGTACGGCTTCGCCCAGCACGGGGCGGCCGCGATCACTCTGCGCAAGAGCGAGAAGTCGCGCGCGCCTCGCTTGAACTGCGCGAACAAAGCCTGCGGCTGCTCGGGATCCGCGGCGAGGATCAAGTCATCCAGATCCTCGCGAAGCGCGAGCTGCAGCAAGCGCAGCGCCGCTGGCTTCAGCGGGTTCGCCGGCAACCGAGTCGCCGCGGGTCGGCCGAGCGAGCTGCGAGCTTCGGGGACGACTCGCGGCGCTTCGGCTTCGACCTCGACAGAAATCTCCGCTTCGGCGTCCTCGTCCTCGTCCTCGTCGTCGTCGTCGTCGTCACTGTCCTCGTCGCCGTCCTCGCCGTCGCTGTCGTCCTCGTCGTCGTCCTCGCCGGTTGCGATCACGATCTCCGACGAGACATTTCCCGCGTCCTCGAGATCGTCCTCGCCATCGTCGACGGCGTTGCCATCGAAGCTGAGCGACCACGTCGGCGCCGTGGGCAGCGCCCACGCACGTGCCTGCTCGACGAGGACCGGCGCGATCGGCTTCACGACCGAGATCAGCTCCGAGACCTCGGTCGCCGGAAACCGCCGCGGTAACGGCGAGAGTCCGCGCGCGGCGAGCCACGCCGTCAGGATCGCGTTGATCTGATCGCCGAGGTTCGGCGCGATCGCGCTGAACGACTCGCGCGTGCCGTCACGCCGCACTACGTGCAGGCGCGTCTCGTCGTGCTTGGGCAACGCCACCTCGAGCCACACGAGCTCGTCGCGGCGCGTGGTCGCGTAGAACGCATCCGTCGGCGTCGCTCCGATCACCGCCGGCTGCGGCGTGAAGTGCGCGTCTCGCGGGAACAGCGGCGTCGATTCGGCATCGTAGACCGCGAGCCCCGCGTGACGCTGACATGCTTCGAT
>JBGARE010000001.1:353257-354144 GCA_044230415.1 Kofleriaceae bacterium | reverse complement strand
GCGAGTGACATGTCGCTGCCGGTGATCGTCACCGACGGCAACAGGAACGCCACGCGATGCGGTTTGCGCAGGGCCGGCATTAGACGCCTTCGAGCTCCCCGGACTTCACGCGCCGCGTGCCTTGACGTTCGAGCTGCGCGATCGTCTGCACGAGACACCAATCGCCATGCACGTAGTAGTCGGTCCCCGGAAACGGCCCGCTCACGACGCGAGCACCCGCCTTCTCGATCGCAGCGGTGATCGCCGCCTTGTCGAGATGCTTGAACTCGCCGGCGAGGTACACGGTCGCACCCGGGAAGCCGCGACCGAGTCGTCGCATCACGGCTTCGAGGGGTGCGAGCGATGCGAGGTCGGGCTCGGCCGCGTCGATCGGTGCGGGCTCCGCGAGCTCGAGGACTCCCGCGAGCCCCTTCGCGAGCGCGGCGATCGCCGGACGCGCCGTCGGTGCGCGCTCGATCATCCACTGCTCGTGTGGCCCCGGGAACGACTTCACCGAATCGTCGTCGGTGATCTCGGCGGGCGGCAGATCCTCGGCGAGGATCCGCGCGGTCAGATCTGGACGCCCCGCGCGATAACAGGCGAGTGCACGCGCGCACACGAGCTCGGGTGTATGCAGCCGCGCCGTCGCAGCGAGCTCGAGCGCCGCGAACGGTCGGCCCCAGATCGCGAGATGCAACGCACCTGCATCGGCACCGTGCAGCGTCTGCGCCGCCGCGGCGAGCTGCTTCACGCGACCGCGTCGCGCGAGGTCCTCCATGTACAGCTCGCGCACGAGGTGCTGCGATTCGGGATGCGCCAGCACGAGCTCGCGCGCACGCGCCGGATCGCCCGCGCCGCGCACGGCCCAGCCCCACATCGTGTAGAGGTACGCCTCGGCGTGGCGCGTA
>JBGARE010000001.1:337555-352943 GCA_044230415.1 Kofleriaceae bacterium | reverse complement strand
GGCCGCGATCAACCGCAGCACGCGAATGCGATGCTGCGAGGGAATGTCCCCGATCGACACGAACAGAACGCGCGCGAGCGGTGGTGTCGCGAAGCACTCGAGCGCCTCGCCCCACAGACCCGGCGCCTTCGCGAAGATCGCGCCGGTCATGTCCGACTGCACGTGGCGCAGCGCGTGGGGCAGCTGCTCGCTCGCGACCTTGCCCGCCGTCGTCGCTGCATCGGCGAGCTTGGCGAGCGCCTCGTCGGCGATCTGCACCGCATCGGTCGACCATTGCGTGGATGGATGCATCCCGCGCAACTGCCGATAGCCGAGCGTCCACGTCGCCTGCTCGCGCACGGGCTCGGGCGTCGTGGGGTCTGCGAGCACGCGCGAGAGTCGTTTGGCCGTCTCTACCGACGGAAACCTCGTCAGCCAGATGCAGCCCTGCCGCCGCATCTCGACGGAGTGCTTGCTGTCGATCATCCAGTAGCCCACGTCCGCGAGCGCCGGATCTGCACCGAGCCAGCCTTCACCATCGGAGATCACGCGATCGAGTCGCTCCGCGGCCAACCCGTCGAGCGCTCCACCATCGGTGGGAAGTAGCTGCAACGCGTCGCGAAGCCGATAGCGCAATGCCGGCGGCACCGCCTCGAGAGTCCCCAGCTTCACGGGCGGCTCGGCCACTGTGGGAGCATACTAGCGGGAGCATGCGCGCCGCTATTCTGGCCATTGCCGTCTTCGTAGCTCCGGTGTGGGCACAACCCGCGAAGGGCTCGATCAAAGGGACGGTCATCTACGAGGGCGAGGCCCCGGTCCGCGCTCCCGTTCGCCGCGACGCGGATCCGTACTGCGCGAAGACGCCGAAGGTCGACGACGACGTCATCGTGACCAAGGGCAAGCTGAAGGACGTCCTCGTCCGCATCAAGAATGGCACGATGGGCACCCACGCGACGCCCGCCGCACCCGTTGTCCTCGATCAGAAGGACTGCACTTATGTTCCCCGCGTTGTCGGGGTCATGCCCGGCCAGAAGCTCGTCGTGAAGAATAGCGACGGCACGTTCCACAACGTGAACGGTCAGGTGCAGGGCGGCAAGTCGCTGTTCAACAAGCCACACGAGCCGAAGGGCGCGGATCTCGCGCTCGAGGCCAAAGCGAGCGCGGGCGACGTGATCGACATCGTATGCAACGTGCACCCGTGGATGCACTCGTACGCGCTCGTGCAGGACCATCCGTACTTCGCCGTCACCGGCGAGGACGGCGCGTTCGAGATCAAAGGGCTCAAGCCGGGCACCTACACGCTCGAAGCGTGGCACCCCACCCTCGGCGCGAAGTCACTCACGGTGAAGATCGGCGTCGGCGCGAAGGCCACGGTCACCGCGCGCATCGGCTACAAGCCATAGCTACCAGTGCGCGCGACGTACTTCGCGTAGCCACGCATCGAGCTCGGCGATCGCCGAGTCCGGTGGGTCCACCGGCAACACCGACGACGGCCACGCCGCGTCGACGGCCGCGATCGCAGCGACGAGGCGCTCGCGCCACAGCGCGACCTGTGCGGCATCGAGCTGCGAGCGCTCGCCCTGCTGCTTGATCGCGATCAGCTCGTCGATCTCGTCCGGCACGAACTCGCGGAGCTGCGCGACATCGGTGATCACCTCTCCGCGCGCGAGCACGCAGCGGCCCGTCGCGGCGGTGCGCAGGACGTAGAGAGCGCGCTTCGCGCTCGGTTTCTCGTCGAACAGCCTCAGCTGGCTCGTCGCGAAGCCACCATAGTGTTTCGCGCACCGTCGCGACAACAGCGGCCGCACGACGTCGCGCGCGCTCGCGAGGAGCTCGCTGCGACCGAGCGCGAGCTCGCCGAGGATCCGCTCGAGGAAGTTGCCGTTGCCTTTGATCGCACCGCGCAGCACGGGTCCGAGCTCGTTCGAGCCGTAGTCGAGCTCGACGCCATCGATCACCTCGATGCGATCACCCGCGCTGTCTGCAGGTGGCGCGAGGCCGACGAGGTCGCGCGTCGGCGCGATGTGCACGCACTTGAGATCGAGATCGCTATCCGGCGATGGAAAGCCGTACGCGTGAGCGCCCGAGAGATAGACGACGAGATGCGTACGCTCGGTATCGCGCACCGCGAGAAACGCTCGTGCGACGACGCGTTGTTTGTCCGTCAGGACACGCCACGGATCGCTCACTGAACGACGGTGGGCAACGGCGAGAACGTCGCGCCGCTATCGTTGCGCGTCGGCGCTTTGATCGTGATGTAGCCCGCGCCACCGCCACCGCCACCACCGCCGGCGCCGTCGTTCGCGCCCGTGCTTGCAGCGGTCAAGCTGATGCTGCCCGCGCCACCTCTGCCGCCGGAGCCGGTCTGTCCGCCTGTCGACGCGACCGCCGAGAGCTGGCCATCCTGCCCCGGACCCGGTGTTCCGCCGTTGTTGCCGCCGCCCTGGCCACCACCACCACCGTTGGCCGCGAGGATCGCGCCCGGCGTGATCGTGAGCGACGGAGTCTCGAGTCCGATCATGCCGCCACCGCCTCCACCACCGCCGCCTCCGGTGGCACCGCCGCCGGGGCGCCCACCTTGGCCGCCCGCGTTGATGCGACCCGTCGCGGCGATCGTGATCGAGGTGCGGGCCGTGAGCTGAATCGCGCCGCCGCCGAGACCACCGACGCCGCCGTTATTGCCGCCGTTACCACCTTTGTCGCCGGGGCATCCGGCTGCGAGGAGCGGCGCAGCGGTGAGCGCACCGACTGCGCCCGTGCCACCCGTATCGTTGTTGTTGTCGCCGCCGCCGCCGTTGCCGCCATTGCTCGCCATCGCGCCGCCACCACCACCACCACCGCCGGCGCCGTTCTGCGCCGGCGTCGCCGAGAGATGGTTCGCGCAGAACGTGCTCGGCGTCGCGTACGGCTGAGCACCCGCGCCTGGAGAGCCATCCTTGCTCGCGACGTCGATGATGCCGTTCACCTCGAGCGTGGCCCACGACGCGATGATCAGCGGCGCGGTCCCTCGAACACGCAGCGTCGCCCCGGCGCCGAGGGAGAACGACTCGACGGACAGCACGCGTCCATCGGCGACCGTCATGCTCGGCGGCGTCGAGGCGACGTTGTTCGGATCGAGCAGCATGCCGGTGCCGGTATCGTAGATGTACGGGCTCGTCGTGACCGCGAGCGACATCGGTCCGCCCATCGGCTTGGGGATCGTGCACGCGTCGAAGTGGCGCGAGCCGAAGCTGCGGCATGGATCGGCCATGTCTCCCGGTGGTCCATCGGTGCCGCCGTCGCCATCGCCGGGGATGATGCAGAAGTTCGAGACGCCGCAGACGCGACCACCGTTGCAGTCGTTGTCGTCGATGCACGCGTACTGCTCGGATGGCTTGGGGAAGCATCCGGCGAGCAGCGTGATCGCGAACGCCGAGCGAAGACTGATCGTCATGACGTTCATGGTAACTCCATCGAAAAGACCAGCGCCGCACCGCCCTCGACGGGAACCGGTGTCAGCCGACGACTAACGCTACTGCTCTCGGAAGCCCCCCCCGAGCTTCGTTCCTGCAGCAATCGAATGATTCCGTAACCGAGCCCCACCACGCCTACCCCCGTGAGAATGGTGCCGATCATCTGTCGTTGCGCGCCCTTGTTCTCGAGCGGGATGAGCTTCTGAAAGTCGGCATCGTTCTTCGGCTTGATCGCCTGCACCTCTTTGGCGATCTGATTCGACGAATAGAGGAAGCCGATGCCCGCGGCGAGCGACGCGCCGCCACCGACGAGGAATACGATCGTCGTCGCGCTGACGTCGCCCTTCTGCGGATTCACGTCGACGATCTTCTCGTCCTTGTCCTTCTTGTCGTCCTTGTCCTTCTTGTTCTTCCCGCCGATCGGGTCCTCGGGATCGTCGTCCGGCGGATCCTCGTCGGGAGCCGAGCCATCGAACAGCGATCGCGACAGCTTGATCAGCTCCTCGGCCATCTCGTCGACCGTGCCCTCGACGGTGAACGTGCGCTGCTGGCGATCGGGACCTGGATCGAACCGGGTGAGCGTGACCTTGAGGCGACTCTCGTCGACCATCGAGATCGATCCGAACACGATGCGCTTGGACTTGTAGTTCTTCGAGACCGTCTCGAGGCACGTGGTCGCCTCGGGATCACAACCCGCGAGTCCCGCGGCATCGTCGATCGGAAGCTTCGCGACCTGACCACCGAGCTCGTCGGCGAGCGCCTTCGAGAGCTGCTCCGGTGCCGACGCGATCTTCATCGGCAGGTTCGGCGCCGTGAGCGGGAAGACCGTGGTCGATGGCTTTGCCAGCGCGGAGGACGCCCCCATACAGACCATCGTCGCGATCAACAACGCGCGCTTCATGATCCTCCCTCGAGCTGCTCGATTCGACTCCGCACGCTCCCACTGTCCTTCGCATTGGGTGCGAGACGCAAATACGTCTTGAACGCATCGATCGCCTTCTTCGCGCTTCCCTTCCCCTGATAGAGAATTCCGAGGCCGCGATATGCCGCTGCATAGCTGCGGTTGGCCTTGATCGCGCGCTTGTACGCGGCTTCGGCGACCTTGAGGTTGCCGCTCATGTGAGCTTGCGAGCCCTCCTGGTAGAGCGATTCGGCGTTCGCCCCATCGCCTTCATCCGACGTTTCCTCGGGCGGCGGCGTCTCGACCTTGGTCCGTTCGATCTTGGTCTGCGTGGTCTTCGTGCGCTGGTTCTTGGGCTGCTGCTTCGGCGGCGTCTGGGTGTGGACCGTCTTCGGTTCCGGTTGTGGTGCGGGTACCGGGACCGGCGCCGTCGCAACCGGGACGCCCGTCGCTGGTGGTGCGGGCGCTGGCGGCGGCGCGGGCTGGACGGTCATCTTCTTCGTCGGCGCTTGCGGCAGGCTGTCCGGATCGAGGACCGGCGTGGTGGCCGCGTTCGACGATTTCGCCTTCGGTGGCGTGTTCGTGCGGCCGAGCGTGAGGAACAACGCAGCTGCGACGCCAAAGATCGCACCGGCGATCATCATCGCGAGCGCCTTGCTGCTGCGCTCCGTCGGCGACAGCGGCGGATCCTCGAGCATCACCGGATTCACCTGGTACGGCAGGTTGTGGATCGAGGGACGCTCCATCGGCATCCCCGGCGACATCACCTCGTGAAGCACGCGCCTCTCTTGGAGATGCGGTGGTAGCGGGGTCCCGCGGGGCGTTGCACCGACGTGCGGCGAGCTGCCGCGATCCGGCGAGCCCATGGGGTGCGGCGCGACGATCTCGCCCGAGTACGCGCGCTGATGCTCGCTGACGGGCTCGCGGAACACGCTGAGTGCGTCACCGGACAGCTCGTTGACCGCGGCGAACTCGACGGTCGCGCGCCGCGCGAGCGCGCCCCGCATCGCCATGCGATCGCTGAACAGCGCCTGCATGTAGTGCTCGATGTCCTTCGTACCGATGCGCGCCTGCCAGATCGCGTCGTCGATCGCCTGCTTCATCTCGGCGACGCTCTGGTACCGATCGCGCGGCTCGGGCGCGAGCGCACGCAGGCACGCGATGTCGAGCGCGTGCGGGATCTGCGGGAAGAAGCTCGACGGTGGAATGCGATCCGCCGTCAGCACCTGCATCAGCGTCGCAGCGACGTTGTTCGCGTTGAACAGACGGCGCTGCGCGAGCGCCTCCCACAGCACCACGCCGAGCGAGAACACGTCGCTGCGCGCATCCATGTCCTCGTTCTTGATCTGCTCGGGCGGCATGTAGCCGTACTTGCCCTTGAGCTCGCCCTCGCGCGTCGACGTGACGCGGCCTTCGGCCTTCGCGATGCCGAAGTCCACCACCTTCACCGTGCCGTTGTACTGGATGACGAGGTTCGACGGAGAGACATCGCGGTGCACGATGCCGAGTGGGCGACCGTTGAAGTCGCGCAGCTCGTGTGCGAAGTGCAGACCGTCTGCCGCGTCGGCGACGATCTTCGCCGCCATGAACGGCGTCATCGGGCGATGCGAGGTGCGCGCGACCTTGAGCACCTGATGGAACGACTCGCCCGCGAGGTACTCCATCACGATGTAGAACGTGCCGTACGCTTCGCCGAGCTCGTACGTGTGCACGACGTTCGGGTGATCGATCTGCGCGGCGACCTTCGCTTCGTCGAGCAGCATGTTGATCGCTGCGGGATCCTGCGCGAGGTGCGGATGCACGACCTTGATGACGACGAGCTTCTCGAAACCGTGCGGCCCGCGCTGCCGCGCGAGAATCACGCTTGCCATCCCGCCCGTACCAATGGTTGCTAGGAGCTCGTAGCGCCCTAGCATCGTGCCTGGTGCGAACTGGACGCCGAGCTGTGCCGGCATCGGAATCATGCTCGGCGATTATGGCACGTGCCGACACGCGGATCGCTACTGTGTTCGTGTGGGCAAACGCCTACGTAGCGGCTGCAAATTGCGCATTTCCTTGCGCAAATCAGTCGTCGTCAAATCGCGCTTCCGGAGCTTCCGCAGCGCTCGCGCCCCAAGGTCCCGGATCCTGGGCGAGCCATCGACGCGCGGCAGCATCTCGCGTGGCGCGGAGCACACGCTCGGCCCGCGCGACGTCCGGGTGCCGCGGCAACGGCGATCCCTGGCGCGCGAGCTCGAGCTTCGGTGTCAGCGCACGCGCGAGCGCCATGACCTCGGCCATCGGCATCTCGCCGCGCTTGATCGCCAGGAGCGTCGGACGAAGACTGTCCGAAACGCGGACAGTCGGCGGCTCGCCCGACAACCAGCGGATCGCGCTGTCGAGCAAGCGGATCAGGTTGTAGGCGTTCTTCGGTCGCAGATCGCGTGGGAGCTCCATCTCGGTCTTCGCGACGGCGCGCAGCGACGCCCAGTCGTTCGCCGCGATCACGCCCTGATCGTAGAGCGATCGATAGAGCTGCTTGATGTACTCGCGAGCACGAGCGACGGCATCGCTCCTCGACGGTGCCTCGATGCGCGCGCTGTCCGCCAGCCGCTCGGCGGCGGCATCGAGCTCGAGCGCGGGATCGTCGCGCAGCCACCCGATCACCGTGACACGATGATCGGCGAGCCGCTGGTTGTGCTCGAGGCGATCGAGCTGCGACAACGCGTAGCGGCCGAAGCTGCCGTAGATCTCCTGCGACACGAAGCTCGCGCGCATCGCGACCAGCTCTTCGCCCATCGGATCGACGACGATCGGCGACGCGAACAACATCTCGAGCGTGTTCGGATCGGCGCGCAACGCCTGCCGGATCGCCTTGCCGATCTCCCAGTAGCTCTGCGAGCCATCGAGCGACGACAGATCCAGCGGCGGATCGACGAGCCCCGTGGTCCACGGCGTGGGCAACACGAACACGCCCTTGCGATCCTCGTCCGAACCTTCCTCGGCCACACCCCACGCGCGCGAGCCGACGACGGTATCGATGACGATGCACGGGTGCAGCTGCTCCCACGCCGCCGCGCGCCGCTGCGCGTACTTGACGACACCGAGCTTGCGTGGCGTGACCTCGCTGCGTAGATACGTCGCTCGCCGTCCGTCGAGGAACACGATCTCCACGCGGTCGCCGTCGATGCTCGTGACGCGACCGTTCGCCCCCTGCGGTACGTCGGAGCGATCCACGCGCGTCGTCACCTCGGTCCCGGCGGGGAGCGGGACCGTCTGGGGATCGAGGTCGGCGAGGCCGCCGAGCCGCATGGCCATGACCTAGCCTAGCGCGGCGTCGCGATCATCTGCGAACATCGGACGCTCCTCGGGCGTTACATGGCAAGCGTGCGCAAGCGGCTCTGGATCCTCGGCCTCGCAGCGACGGTCGTCGCTCTCGTCGCCGTGCGCATTGTCTCGCAGCGCGCCGCACCGACCGACCTCGACGCGCCCAGCTGCGCCGAAGGCCCGACGGCACCGGGCATCGATGTCTCGTATCACCAGGACACGATCGAGTGGTCGAAGGTCCGCCGCGCGGGGATCAAGTTCGCGTTCATCCGCGTCTCGGACGGGCTCTCCGTCGACGACCCCGAGTTCGCGCGCAACTGGGCGAACGCACGCACCGCCAAGATCGCGCGCGGCGCGTATCAGTTCTTTCGCCCCGAAGACAACGCGATCGCGCAGGCCGACAAGCTGATCGCGGCGATCGAAGCCGACAAAGGCGAGCTACCGCCGGTGATCGATGTCGAGACGACCGGTGGTCTGCGGCCCGCGAAGATCGCGAAGCAGATCACGCTGTGGATCGATCGCGTGCGCGCGCGCCTCGGTGTCGAGCCGATCATCTACACGAGTCCGGACTTCTGGCGCGATGACGTCGGCGGCGCGGACCTCTCGTCGCAGCAGCTGTGGGTCGCGCACTACACGAAGGATTGCCCGCGCGTTCCCGCGCCGTGGACTCGATGGTCGTTCTGGCAGTACAGCAAGACCGGCCGCGTGCCCGGCATCAAGGGCAACGTCGATCTGAACGTGTACCAGGGCCACATGAAATAAATCGTCGTCGGGCGAATGGCCGAAACTACCGCGCACGCGATCGGCGCTTCGCGATACGCCTCCGCGCATGAGACTCGTCATCGCGCTCGCGCTCCTCGCTGCATGTGACTCCGGCGGGACGTCGGATCCCGGCACCGACGGTGGTGGTGGCAGCGGCAGCGACGCGGGAGCGATCGATGGCGGCGGATCGAACACCGACGGTGGCGCGAGCAATCGCATCCACTCGACGCTGACGTCCGCGTGCGCGACGCTGCAGGGTCGTGCGATCGTCAACTTCAACGGCAACCTCGGCATCGCGTTTACCGAGGACAACTCGCCGTTCACGTTCCTCGGCTCGGTGCAGTTCGAACTGCCCGACGGATTCACCGGGACGATTCCCAATCCCGAAGCATGGAACGGTACCGGTCCGCGCAAGGTCGTCGCGATGACGACGCCGAGCTACGAGCTGCACGGCAACCATTGCTGGATGAGCGCCTCGCCGTCCGGAGGGAGCGTGACCGTCACCGAGTACCATCCGAACGACGGAGTGGTGAAAGCAACGTTTGCGTCGTTACCGTTGCGGAGCTGCACGGGCTCGTCTGTGTGTACGGTGAGTGGAACCATCGAGACGACGGGCGAAGGCGTCTTCGACTAGGAGTACGATGCAGCTCGATGGGGGACGACGAGCTGCTCGCCAGCGAGCACCGCTTGCAGATGTTGCTCGCCTGTACGAAGGGCATCGTCTTCGAGCTCGATCGTGAAGGGCGCTACATCAACGCGTGGACCCATGACGATCAGCTACTCGCGGCTCCGCGCGAGCAGCTGATCGGTCGCACGATTCGCGAGGTGCTCGGCGAAGCGGGCGAGCAGTGGCACGCATCGATCGCGCGCGTGTACGACGCGGGCCATGCCGAAGCGATCCACTACGACCTCGACGTGCAAGGCGGCCATCGCTGGTTCGTCGCGGACATCGTGCTCTCCCCCGATCGCGCGGGTGTCGTGTGCCTCGTACGCGATGTGACGGCGCACAAAGAGCTCGAGGAGCAGTTCCGGCAAGCGCAGAAGATGGAAGCGATCGGGCAGCTCGCCGGCGGCATCGCGCACGACTTCAACAACATCCTGACGACGATCACGGGCTACAGCGAACTGCTGCTCGACGCGCTCGACGACGAATCGCCGAATCACAAGCACGCGCTGCGCATTCGCCAAGCGTCCGAGCGCGCGACACGGCTCACGAGTCAGCTCCTCGATTACGCGCGCCGGCGATTGCTCGTCCCCGAAGCGCTCGACGTCAACGCGGTCGTCGCGAACATGGCGCGCATGCTCCGCCCGCTGATCGGCGAGAACATCGACGTCCAGCTATCCCTCGATCCGCGGGCGGGCGGCGCGAAGGCCGATCGCAGCGGCGTCGAGCAGGTCATCATGAACCTCGCCGTCAATGCGCGTGATGCGCTCGGCGCCGGCGGTACGCTGACGCTCGGCACGGAGCTCGTCACGCTCGACGAGGCGCAGGCAAAGCACGTCGACCTGCCCGCCGGCCGCTACGTCACCATCGTCGCGTCCGACGACGGCGACGGGATGGATGCGATCACGCGCGCTCGCATCTTCGAACCGTTCTTCACGACCAAGCGTGTCGGCAAGGGCACCGGCCTCGGGTTGTCGACGGTGTACGGCATCGTCAAGCAGAGCGGCGGCGGCATCACCGTCGAGAGCGAGCCAGGTCGTGGCACGCGCTTTCGCGTCTACTTGCCGTCCACGACCGCTCCGATCGTGACCGAGCTGCCACCGCATCAGACCGCGACGGCGCCGCCCGCGAACACCACGGTCCTCGTCGTCGAAGACGAGCCCACCGTGCGCGACCTCGTGGAGCGGTACCTGAGCACGGCCGGCTACGACGTGCTGGTCGCGAACGATCCGCTTCACGCGCTCGAGCTCGCACGCGCGCGCACGATCGATCTCCTCGTCACCGATGTCGTCATGCCGATCATGGGCGGCGACGTTCTCGCGCAGCGCCTTCGCGAGCTGCAACCCACGGTGCGCGTCCTGTACATCTCGGGCTATCCCGACGACGCACGCACCGAAGGCGTCCCGCGGGTCTCGAACAGCGTGCTCTTGCCCAAGCCGTTCACGCCGCAGGTGCTCGTTCGCGAAGTAGGGGCGATGTTCGAGTGAGCTCCGCGCAGTAATCCTCGAACCGTCGCGTGCCGAGCGCGGGTGCGATCGCGTCGTGCTGCGCGAGCAAGATCGCGAACCGCATGAACTGCGCGAGCCGCGGCGAGATCGGATACGCGAGCGTCGCGTTGATCTTCGCCATCCACACCGGCAGCCGCGTCAGCTTGATGTTCGGCCGCGCCAACCGACCGACACGGAGGAACAACTCCTCGCGCGTGAACACGTCGGGACCGCCGCACGGAATGTCGCGCGGACCATCGCCCTTGGTCGCCTCCGCGACGATCGCCGCGAGATCGTGCTCGTCGATCGGATTGGTGCGCGCTTCTCCGTCGCCGATATCGAGCAGGAACCCCTTCTTCGCGAGCGGCAACAGGGACGCGAACGCCGAGAAGAACCCGAGGGGCCGCACGACCACGCCATCGATCTCGCTCATCGCGTCGACCACGCGCTCGTGCGCCTCGATGTACGCGCAGCCGCGCAGCGGTGGCGGCGCGAACACCGCCGTGTACACGAGTCGCGCGCCCGTCGACTTCGCGGCCGCGACCGCTGCCAATCCGATCGGCGTGTCGACGCTGCCATACCCGCGCCAGCCCTTGCCGAAGCCGACCGCGGCGCCCGCGCAGTTCACGATCGCCCCCGCGCCATCGCACAGCCGCTTCACGACCTCCGCGTCGCGCGCGTCACCGTCCTTGCGCCCGAGCGCGCGCACCGTATCGCCGCGCTTGCGAAGCTCCTCGACGACGAGCTTCCCGAGACCACCGGTTCCACCGAGCACCACCACGTCCATGGCCCCTGTGATGCCCCAGTTCCGTCGCTGGTTCGTGCGGCACGCCGTCGCAGCGTCACCGCGCCTCAGGGTGCGGCGCTGCTGTCGATCCGCGTGCTCCAGCACGCCCGATAGCGTTCGTATGCGGAGTCCGCCTTCGCGCGGACCTCTTCGCTCACATCCACGAGGCGCGGACTTGCTTCCCCCCATCCGTTCATCTGGTTCCACACGGTAATCGCGCAGCGGCGGTCGGTGCAGGCGCACATGTCATCGGCGAAGCCGATCATCGCGGCGAGGTCGCTGTTGTCCTCGACGATCGCCGCATCGATCACGACGGTCACCGGTGCAGCGACATTCGACGGCGGCGCTGCCGGCGGCGGCGACTCCTTGCCACCGCACGCGACCAACGCGACGATCACGACGCAACCCTTCATGGGCGCGAGCGTATCAGTCGAGCGGTGCCGTCTCGTCGCGTGTCGTGCTGCGCTTCGATGGATCGCGCGGCGGATTCGTTCCCTCGGCAAACGTGTCCGCGAACGAGGGCAGCGGATCGCGAAGCCGCGTGGTCGACAGCCGCGTCACGCCGGGGATCGTCTCCACGGTCGATGCTTCCCAGAAGTAGACACGACTCGGTGCGTCGTCGGCGTCGTCGGTGGGCGTTGCCTCGTCGAGGCTGCGACCGGCACGCGGAAACTTCGAGGGCACATTCGAGGTGCTGCAACGCGAGGGCCGAAACCTACACCGCTCAAGTCCGCGGGATTCCGATGTCAGCGCGCCCACACCTTGTACACGCGCGCGAATGCACCCCTCTATCGAGGAGGGCTCCCCCACTACCGTCGCTAAAAGCCGAAGCCGTACGCGGCGGTGACGATCGTCGCTTCCAGATCGCCGATATCGAGCTCCGCCGAGAGATCACCGTTCACTTCGTACGGAAGCGTCGCGGTCGCATCGAGGACCTTGCGCTCCACGCGGAGCGAGAAGAAGCGCGTCAGCTTCGCGCCGGGTCCGTCCTGACGGATCCGCCCGAGGTGAATGGCGAGCGCCTCGTGTCGACCACCCGCGAACGTGAAGGCCATCGCATCGGCAACGAGCGTCGCGCGACCGAGCCACAGCTCGAGACGACCGACAGGCGTGACACCGACGTGCGTGCCGCTGTTCGTGCCGAACGTGGTCCAGCTCGCCTCCGCGCGCGCTCCGGCAAACAGCCCGACGGTGCCGATCCGGCGATAGCCAACGGCCGCGGTGTACGTGGCGGCGAAGCCGAGCTGACTCGTCCCGATCGCGGACTCGGGTTGATCGTAGAGGATGCCGGCCTCGACGCCGCCCGCGATGTCGTCGACGAATCCGATCCCGCTCGTCGAGCGCCGCATGCTCGACAGTCCGCGGTGCCCGAAGCGCGTTCCCAGCACGAACGCACTGGTGCCCGCGAGAGCGTCCGTCCCCATCGGCGCGGGGACCTCGGGCACGCTCGAGACGCCTGCATTGACGTCGATCCACAGCGTGGCTCCGAGCGTGGGCACGAGGCGTGACTCGAGCGCCTTCTGCTGCGACGCGGTCAGGCGCGGTCGCTCGGGGATCACGAACGTTCGCGTCGCATCGACGGCGAGTCGTGCTTCTGCGTGACCCGTCGACGGCTCGAACGCACGGCGGAGGTCGGCACCTGCGAGTCCCCACTCGCGCCAGCGACCAGCGACGTCGTCTCCGAGGAGCGCGACGATCACCCACGCTTCATCGGCCGCGTTCGGGTCGCTCGCGGCGAGAGTCTCGGCACGGGCCCGAGCCGCCGCGCGCTCGCTGGCGACCTGCGCGTCGAACAACGTCTGGATCTCCACTGCGAGCTTCTCGCCCGCCGATCGATACGTCGCGGCGGGGTCGGTCCAGCCCTCGCTGAACGATCCGAATACGGCGTACGCATTGCCGCGCACTCCGCCGGCCGGGGCGCGAAGACGTACATCTCCTCGCCAGGTGCGGCCGTCGAGAGTAGCCGTCCATCCGAGCTCGACGACGTACTCACCCGACTGCACTTCCACCGGTCGCTGACCCGATCGCGGCTCGCTCCGATACACCGGCGTCTCGGACACACCGACCTGCACGGACGAGCACGCGGCGCCCGTCTTGACGAACTTGCCCGAGTAGCACGTCAGCGGATTCCCGAAGCACTCGCGAATCTCGGTGAACGTGTCCTGACACCGCGTCTCGAACACCGGCTTGGTGATGACACGCTCGAGCACCCGCTCGGTCCACGTGACCTCGCGCGTGCTGTTCTCGACCTGCACGCGTGCGTCGCAACGTGCCACGTCGATCGCGACGTGGAGCGTGCGCTCGGCACCGGGCGCGGGAAGCGACGAGAGGCTCGCGAGCGCAGCGCAGTTTTGGGCCGCAGGCCCAGCGAGCGTGATCGCGACGCCGCGCGCGAAGGGCGCAGCGAGCGCGCGTGCGTCCGCGAGTGGTGCGTCATCGATCCACGCGCCGACCGCCGTGTGAACGCGGCGCGCGAGCGGGCCGGTGGCGCTCGCAGCGGCCGCGGCGTGGACCGTACGCGCCGCTTCTTCGAGGGTCGTGATCGGAGCGAGCGTGCCGGTCGCGAGCTCGGGAAACCGTGCGATCTCGCGCGCCGACCGCAGCCGCGTCCACGCGGGTTGCTTGCCCTCGACGAGCGCCTTCAGCGCGACGGTCGTGAGGCCGTTCATCGCCTCGACGATCGCGGTCTCTGCGGCCGCGTCGCCGCCGAGCGAGCGGATCTTGTTGTGGGTATCGTGGAGCTGCGCGAGGAGCTTCTCGGGTTCCCCCGAGAGGTCGCGCCAGGGTCGTTGCTGCACCAAGCGAGTGCGCTCGATCTCGGCGCGCCCCTGCTCGACCTTGGCGAGGACCCACGCGTCGCGCTCGGGCTCGTCGAGATCGGGATCGCCGGCGAGCGCCCGCGCGTACGCTCGCTCGGCTTCCTCGAGCCGACCGCGGCGCAGCGCTGCATCGCCGTCATCGACGTGGCGCAGCGTGCTGCTCGCGCATCCCGCGAGTACGGCGATCGACAGGAGAATCGCGCACCGCCACCGCTCGGTGGGGCGCGGCACGTAAACGTCCATCCTCGGATCCTACGCCGGCATCGAGCACGCTGCGGCCGCACCACCCCGCACGTACCCCATCAGCGCGTCGGCTCTAGCGCGATGGCTTCCACTCGCTCGCGAGCACCGCGTAGATGAGCGAGTCGCACCACTCCCCCTTCGCCCACAAGTTCTGCACGTGGTGCGCTTCGCGCCGCATGCCGAGCCGCTCCATGAGCCGCGCCGATGCGATGTTTCGCGGATCGCAGTCGCCGAACAAGCGATGCATCCCGAGGTCCGTGAACGCGTGCCCGAAGAACGCGCGTGCCGCTTCGGTGGCGATGCCGCGCTGCTGATGCTCGGGCGCGACGCCGTACCAGATCTCGCCGATGCCGAGCTCGTGACCGCTGCGCTTCATCCCGATGCGTCCGATCAACGTGTCGTCCCCGCGGAGCGTGATCGCGAGCTCGACCACCGACGGCGGTGATTCCGCGGCGCTCGCGATCGCCTTCGCGACGTACTCGCGCGACGCGGTCTCCGTGTGCGCGTCGTACACTTCGTAGCGATTGACGACCTCGAGAGACTCGAACGCATGAAGCGCGGCCCAATCGCCCTCGACGAATTCTCGGAGGACGAGTCGCTCGGTCTCGAGCCGCAAGGTTAGTGCGAGCCGCCGACCGCAGCGATGCGAGCGCGCGCCCAATCGGCGCGGGCGCGAACGTTCACGTAGTCACCGTCGGTGGGCTTGTCGCCCCACTTCGCGAGCTCGGCTTCCGCGCTCGCGAGATCCTTGCGCGCTGCCTCCGCATCGACCTCGCCGGCCGGTTGCGCTTGCTCGACGAGGATCTCGACGGCACCCGACGGATCGACGCGGAGGTACCCGCTACCGACCGCGTACTTCGAGCGCGTCTTCGTGCCGATCGTGAGCACGCCCGGCTTGAGCGCGGTCAGCATCGGAATGTGTCCCGGCAACATCTCGAACTCGCCGAGCTCGCCCGGCGCCTGGACGCTGTCCGCATCCATGTGCGCA
>JBGARE010000001.1:324696-337140 GCA_044230415.1 Kofleriaceae bacterium | reverse complement strand
GCGGTGAGAATCGTCGACGTGGAGTCGAGCGGATCGACGGCCGGGTAGATGCCCTTCTCCGTGATCGCGCGGTTGAGCACCGTCGTCGCGTCGAGGTGGGCGAACGCCGTCGCGGGCGCCGGGTCGGTCAAGTCGTCGGCGGGGACGTAAATCGCCTGCACCGAGGTGATCGAACCGTCCTTCGTCGAGGTGATGCGCTCCTGGAGACCACCCATCTCCGTCGACAGCGTCGGCTGATAACCGACGGCGCTCGGGATGCGGCCGAGGAGAGCGGACATCTCCGAGCCTGCCTGCGTGAAGCGGAAGATATTGTCGATGAACAGCAGGAGGTCCTGCTTCTCGACGTCGCGGAAGTACTCCGCCATCGTGAGCGCCGAGAGTGCAACGCGCGCGCGCGCACCGGGCGGCTCGTTCATCTGGCCGAACACCATCGCGGTCTTCGAGAGGACCGACGAGCCGTCGAACAGCTTCGCGTCCGCGAGCTCGTGATAGAGGTCGTTGCCCTCGCGCGTACGCTCGCCGACGCCGGCGAACACCGAGTACGAACCCGACTTCTTCGCGACGTTGTTGATCAGCTCCTGGATGAGCACCGTCTTGCCGACGCCTGCACCACCGAACAGACCGATCTTTCCACCGCGGCGATACGGAGCGAGAAGGTCGATGACCTTGATGCCCGTCTCGAACATTTCGACCGACACCGACTGATCCACGAACGGCGGAGCCGAGCGGTGAATCGGGCGCTTGGTCTCGCCCTTGACCGGGCCGGCTTCGTCGATCGGCTCGCCGATGACGTTCAAGATGCGGCCGAGGACGCCGGGGCCGACGGGCACCGCGATCGCGTTGCTCGTGTTCTTGACCGACTGACCGCGGATGAGGCCGTCCGTCGTGTCCATGGCGACGCAGCGAACCGTGTGCTCGCCGAGGTGCTGTGCGACCTCGACGGTGAGGTTGTCTTCGCGCTTGTCGATCGAAGGGTTCGTGAGCAGGAGCGCCGTGTTGATCTCGGGAAGCTCGGCCGAGTCGAAGGCCACGTCGACGACGGGACCGATGACCTGGACCACGCGGCCCATGCTGTTGGGAGAAAAGTCGGTAGCCATGTGAATTACCCCTTGAGAGCCTCGGCGCCGCCGACGATCTCGGCGAGCTCCTTGGTGATCGACGCCTGACGGGCGCGGTTGAATTGGAGAGTGAGCGCCGCGATCATGTCGCCGGCGTTCTTGGTGGCGTTCTGCATCGCGGTCATCTGCGCGGCGAAGAACGAGGTGATCGACTCGAGCGCAGCGCGGTACAGAAGGATCTGCACGTAGAGCGGAACCAGGCGATCGAGCAGCACTTGCTTGCTCGGCTCGTACAGGTAGTCCGATTCCTCCGCGGGTCCCTTGGTGGGAACCTCGGGCGTATCGGTGACCACCGGCAGGATCTGGCGGATGCGAACGGCCTGCGAGCCCGCGTTCTTGAACTCGTTGTAGACCACGAACACGCGGTCGACCTTGCCGGCCTTGAAGTCGTCGATCACGCGGTTCGCGCTCTCGCGTGCGACGTCGAGAGCGTTCGCTCCGACCGGGGCCAGATCGAAGCTCGTGATCGTCGTGCGACGGCGCGAGAAGTACTGGTTACCCTTGCGACCGATGATCCGCAGCGAGACTTCCGAGGCGCCCGACAGCTCGTTCGCCGCGTAGCGCTCGACGGCCTTGACGACGTTCGCGTTGAACGCGCCGGCCTGACCGCGATCGCTGCTCATCACGATGATCGCGGCCTTGTCGAGCGCGCGCTCCTCGAACAGCGGGTGCGAGTCCGTGCCGGCAACCGCCGACAGCTGACTCACGACATCGGTGATCGCCTGCGTGTACGGACGCGCCGCGATCAATGCCGTCTGCGCGCGCTTCAGTTTCGCCGTCGAGACGAGCTGCATGGCCTTCGTGATCTTACGAGTGTTCTTGACGCTCGTGATCCGAGTGCGGATTGCCTTCAGCGACGGCATGGAGCTACGCCTTCTTCTCCGTGACGGAGAACTGCTTCGCGAACTCGGTGAGCGACTCGCGGAGCTTGATCTCGAGCGGTCCCGGGCTCTTCTTGCCCGACGCGTCCTTGATGTCCTTGAGATCGCCGACCGACTTGAGCTCGGAGAGCACCTCGGCCTTGCGCGACTTCATGAAGGACATGAGCTCCTTCTCGTAGCGACCGAGCACGTCGACCGGGTAGTCATCGACGAAGCCGTTGGTGCCGGCGTAGATGACGACGACCATCTCCTCGACGGGCATCGGCGCGAACTGGCCCTGCTTGAGCAGCTCGACCATGCGCTGACCGCGGTTGATCTGCGCGAGCGTCGCCTTGTCGAGATCCGAGCCGAACTGCGCGAACGCGGCCTTCTCGCGATAGCTCGCGAGCTCGAGGCGAAGGCGTCCGGCGATCTTCTTCATCATGCCGGTCTGCGCGGCGCCACCGACGCGCGACACCGAGATGCCGACGTTCACGGCAGGACGAACGCCCTGATAGAACAAGTCGCCCTCGAGGAAGATCTGACCGTCGGTGATCGAGATGACGTTCGTCGGGATGTACGCCGAGACGTCGCCTGCTTGCGTCTCGATGATCGGCAGCGCCGTCAGCGATCCGCCGCCCTCTTTGTCCGAGAGCTTCGCGGCGCGCTCGAGGAGGCGCGAGTGAATATAGAAGACGTCGCCCGGATACGCCTCGCGGCCCGGCGGGCGGCGGAGGAGCAGCGAGAGCTGGCGATACGCGACGGCCTGCTTGGAGAGATCATCGTAGATGATGAGGGCGTGGCGACCGGAGTCGCGGAAGTACTCGGCCATCGTGACGCCGGTGTACGGCGCGATGAACTGCAGCGGAGCCGGCTCCGACGCGCCCGCGAGGACGACCGTCGTGTACTCCATCGCGCCCGCCTTGGTCAGGCGATCCACGACCGTCGCGACCGTCGACTGCTTCTGGCCGATGGCGACGTAGAAGCAGAACATGTTCTGCCCCTTCTGATTGATGATCGTGTCGATCGCGATCGCCGTCTTGCCGGTACCGCGGTCGCCGATGATGAGCTCGCGCTGACCGCGGCCGATCGGAATCATCGAGTCGATCGCCTTCATGCCGGTCTGCATCGGCTCGTGCACCGACTTGCGGGCGATGATGCCGGGCGCCTTGATCTCGACCTGGCGCTTCTTCGTGCCGGCGATCGGCTTGCCACCGTCGACCGGGATACCGATCGCGTTGACGACGCGGCCGAGGAGCTCCTCGCCGACGGGGACTTCCACGATGCGCTGCGTGCGCTTGACGACATCGCCTTCGCGAACGCTCTCGAACTTGCCGAGGAGCGCGACACCGACGTTGTCCTCTTCGAGGTTCAGCACCATGCCGCTGACCTTCTCGCCGCTGGCACCCTCGAACTCGAGGAGCTCACCGGCCATCGCGCCGGACAAGCCGTACACGCGGGCGATACCGTCGCCGGCGGTGAGCACCGTGCCGGTTTCGGTGACCGAGACCTTCTTGTCGTAGTTCTCGATCTGCTTGCGGATGATGTCGCTGATCTCTGCGGCGCGAATGTCCATGGTCGTTCCCTTTGCGCGTTACTTCGTAAGCTCGTCGCGAATAGCGCGAAGCTGGGTTTTGAGGCTTCCGTCGTAGACCGTGTCGCCCACTTTCGCGACGACACCGCCGAGCAGGCTCGGGTCTTCGCGTTTGACGACGTCGACCTTCTTGCCCGAGAGCTTCTCGAGCGCGAGCGTGATCTGCGTGAGCTGAGATGCATCGAGCGGCTTGGCCGATGTGACCTCGGCGGTGATGCGGCCGCCCTTGGCTTCGATCATCGCCGCGAGCTCGCGGGAGATGTCGGGCAGCGAGGACAGACGCTCTCCGTCGAGCAGCAGGTACACGAGGTTCTTCGTGTTCGGCGCGGCGACAATGCGGGTGAGCAGCGCGTCGATCACCTTGCGGCGCTCGGCGCGGCGAATCGCTGGGTTCGAGAGCAGCGACTGCAGCTCCGGCGACGTCTTCACGGACGCGGCGAGCGCCTTCAGATCGGCGCTGATCTTGTCGACGCTCTGATTTCCGAGCTCGAAGACGGCCTTCGCGTAACGACGCGCGAGACTACCGGCGGGCATCGCTGGTTCCCTTCGTGGTGCCGAGATCGGCGATGAAGCCGGTGACGAGCTTGGTCTGGTCGCCGGGCATGAGCTTGTCGCGGAGGATCTTCTCCGTCGCGGCAGCGGCGGCGTCGGTGACCTCGCGGGTCAGCGACGCACGAGCGGCTTCGATCTCGGCGGCGATGCGCGAGTCCGCGTCGCGCTTCATCTGCACCGCGAGCTTCTCGGCATTCTCGAGGATGCGCGCCTTGTCGGCTTCGGCGTCCTTCCGGATGCCATCGACCATCGCCTTGATCTCGCTGTCCGCCGACTTCAGCTTGGTCTCGAGCTCCGCCAGCTTGCTCTGCGCTTGCTGGCGCAACTTCGCTGCTTCGTCGAGAGCGTTCTTGATCTGATCGTGGCGCTCCTCGGCAGCCTTGCGTGCGATCGGGCCGCCCTTCCAGGCGAGCAGACCGAACAGGATGAGGAAGTTGAGCACCATGAACACGAAGGGCGCCGACATCGGCTCCTCTTCGCCGACGACTTCGCCCGTCTTCTCGTCGACCATCTGGCCGTCGCCGAACTTGCCGCCGTACGCGTCTTTCCCGCGCCAGCTGAAGTCGAAGAAGTTGAAGTGCTTGCTCGGATCACCATGGTGACCGTGAGCGGCGGCGGCGTCGTGCTCGCCGTGCGGGTGCTCGTTCGTGCCGGTGCCGACGCCGGTGTGCTCGTCGGTGCCGGTCTTCGAATCCGTCGGGTTGTCCTGCGGCGGCGGGGGCGTCTCGTCGGACGGCGGCGCGAAGCCGTGGTCCGGAACCGCCGAGCCCTGTTGCGTGGGCTCGGGCTGCTCTGCCGTACCGGGCTGCGCGACCGCATCCGCGGCGGTCATCGCGAGGAACCCGAGGAGGAATGCGCCGACGAAGAACGCCGGCACGGTCGCCATCGAAGCGACCTTGTTGCGAACGGACAACATCAGGCGACCTCCCGTCCGAGGAGCTTGCTCGCCATCGCCTTCGCGAGCGCATCGGCCTGCGGCATCAACTGCGTGCGCGCGGCTTCGGTCTCGGCGCGCATCTTGGCCTGCGCGTCGTCGATCGCCTTCTGCGCGGTGGCGCGGGCCTTGTCGGTGACTTCCTTCTCGTGCGCGCTCGCTTCCGCGCGGACCTTGCGGCCCTCTTCGCCCGCGCGATCGCGTGCGATCGCGAGCTGCTTCTGATAGTCGGCGAGCTTCGCGTCCGCCTGCGCGGTCATGCGCTCGGCTTCTTCACGCGCACCTTCGATACCCGCCTTGCGGCGCTCGCGAAGCTGCAGATATGGCTGGAACAGCAGCTTGTTCGCGACGAGATAGATGATGACGAACAGACCAAATTGAACGACCGCGGTGAGATCGATATCGATCAGCGGTTGTCCGCCGGAAGCGACCGTTGATACGAGGGTCTGTTCCATGGAAATGCCTTTACGTTCAGTAGCCTAGCGACTGGCTCGGGGCCGGGTGCTTATAGTCGTCACCATCGAAGGTGTCAACGGTGGGATGCCCGTAGTTTCTCGACGGTGTTGCGACAATGCGCCGCGAGGTAATGACCTCGGAGATCTCGCCAGCTAAATTGGGCGCAGATGTTTTCGGGTGTGGATGTCGCGACCCTCTGGGGCGCACTCGAAGCCGTGGCTGAACAGTCCTCGCTCGCGCTCTATGTGGCGCGGATCGATACAGATCCGCCGACGATCCTCCACGCGAGCCAGCTCGCGGCCGAGATCGTGGGCCGGCCGCGAGAGTCGCTGATCGGAGCGACGCCGTGGTCGATCCTCACGGCCGAGGACCAGCTCCGGATCCAACAGATGATCGCCCGCCCGGCGGCCGATGCGCCGCCGTCATCGATCGATCTGACCGTCGAACGCCCGGACGGCACGCGGGTCCCGATCCGGCTCGGCCGCGCGCGGCTCGCGACTCGCGACTCCGAGCTCTCGTTCGGCTACTTCCGCGATGTCTCGCCGGAGCGCGATGCGGTCGAAGCACTGCGCCGGTCGGAGGCGCGGTTTCGATTTCTCGTCGAAGCTGCACCCGATGGCGTCGTGATCCTCGTGCGGGGTCAGATCGTCTTTATCAACGAGCGCGGCGCCCAGCTCCTCGCGAACGGCCCGATCGAAGACGTGCTCGGCCGCCCGATCTCGCAGTTCCTGCCTCCCGACGATGCTGCCGCGGCTGCCCAGCGCATCGGGCGCATGTTCGCCACCGGTGAGGAGATGCCCCCGAACGAGTACAACGTTCGGGTCGAGTCGGAGCGCGTCGTCGAGATCAAGTCGATCCTCTGCGATTGGGAAGGTGCGCCGGCGGTCCTCGCGTTCGCGCGCGATGTCACCGAGCGCAAGCGCCTGCAGCACCGGCTCGTCGAGAACGATCGACTCGCGGCTCTCGGCACGCTGTCGGCCGGGGTCGCTCACGAGATCAACAACCCGCTGACGTACGCGACGCTCGGGCTCCAGCGCATCGATCGCACGCTGTCATCCCTCGATCTGCCCTCCGCCGCGCTCGCGCAGGTGCGCGGACAGCTCCGCGAGATCGAGCACGGCATCTCGCGCATCGCGTCGATCACCCGCGGCCTCCGCTCGTTCGCCCGACCCGACGACGCTCCGCCCGGGGCCATCTCGCTGCGCGAGGTCGTCGAGAGCTCGCTGCGAATGGTCGACAACGATCTCCGCCACCGCGCGCAGCTCGTGCGCACGCTCGCCGACGTGCCTCCGGTGACCGGCAACGCATCGCGGCTCGAGCAGGTCGTGGTCAACGTGCTGCTCAACGCGATCCAGTCGCTCCGGCCCGACCGCCCGACGAACGAGATCGAGGTCGTCCTGTTGCAGCGCGGACAGCGCGTCGTGCTCACGATCCGAGACACCGGCCGCGGCATCCCCGCGTCGCTGCGCGATCGCATCTTCGAGCCGTTCTTCACCACGCGCGCGGTCGGCGAAGGCATGGGCCTCGGTCTCTCGGTGTGCCGCACGATCATCGAGGGATTCGGCGGGACGATCGACGTGGCATCGGTCGACGGCGAAGGCACGACGATGACGATCGAGCTCCCGATCCATCGCGGATCGCAGCCGTGCATCGCGCCGCCGCCCGTCGCCACGCCGAAGCCCACGAGCCGCAAGCGCGTGCTCATCATCGACGACGAACCGCTGCTTCGCGACGCCCTGACCCGACTGCTCGGCGGCGACCACGAGATCACCACCGCGAGCTCGGGTGCCGAAGGTCTCGCGAAGCTGACGGGCGAGCCGTTCGACGCGATCGTCTGCGACGTGATGATGCCCGGCATGAACGGCCAGGAGGTCCACCGCCGGATCGCCGCCGTCCACCCCGGCCTCGAGCGCCGCATCGTGTTCATCACCGGCGGCACGTTCTCGCCCGAGCTGGACGAGTTCCTGGCCACGACGCCGAACCGCCTCCTGGCCAAGCCGTTCCAGCTCGACGACGTCATCGCCGCCGTCGAGCTCGTCGCGAACGAAGCCTGAAGCGGCGGCTACCCCAGTCGCTCGCTTCCGACACCGCTTCGCGGTTGCAAGTGGCCGGACCTCTCGGTATGAGACGCGCCGTAGTCTATGTCCGAGCTTGTCCCCCGATCTCCGGCCGTCGTCGAGCCGCCGACTCCCGCGCCGCCGAGTCCGGCGGATGGCGCGCCGATTCCGGTGCTCGCGGAAGGCACCGCGCCGGTCGCGATTTCCTATCGGCCCGCGCCGCGCCGCCGATGGCCCTTCGTCGCCGCGGCGATCGGTGTCGCCGCGATCGCGGTCGCTTCCTACGCCGTGTACGCGAAGCGCGACGCACGCCGCGAGCTCGAGGTCCGCTATCCGATCGCCGCGACCGCGACCGAACAGACGCAGCTCGCGAATGGCGCCGCGCGGTGGAACCAAGGCAGGTCTCGCTTGCTCGCGACTCTCGCAGCGTTCGATGCACCCGAGCTCGCGACGCTCAAGGGCGTCGGCGCGTGCACGCTAGACACCTCGCGCAGTGACGACGAGATCGCCCGCGCTGCGCTCGTCTCCGACGGAGAATCGCCCGCGTGGGACGATCGAGATCTCGATGTCTCGCTCCGTCACATGATCCTTCCGGGTGAGACGCTCGGTGATCTGACCGCGCTCGCGCGTCCCGAGATCGATCAATTGATCACCGCGTCAGAGCGCGGCCGCTTCCAGACGATCGCGGGTCGCGATCACATCCTGCACGCGCTCGCCGGCGCCTTCGTCATCGTCCGCGTCGACGAGCTGCGCATGCCCGAGCTCGATCGCGCGCACGACACGATCGCGCCTGGCACGATCGCCGGCACCGCCTACGCGTTCGATCCGTCGAGTGGATCCCTGCGTTGCGCCGGCGCGTTCCGCGCGAGCTCGTCGTCGAACATCGGCACGCTCAGCGGATTCTCGGGACTCGATCGCGCGCAGGACGCGGCGATCCGCGACTTCGAGGCGCAGATCGAAACCTCGATCGTCGCGTCGCTCCGCTCCGTGGATTGACGACCCATCAGTCCGATCCTGTGATCTGCCCCACCGCCCCGACGGGGTGGGGACATGTCGGCTGAAACAACAGTCACGGGCTGCCATGTCCTGATACTGGCAAGCCGCTTCACTACAGGGGTACCATTTCCTCTATGCGGGGAACTCTCTTGTCCTTTGTCGTCGCGATGAGCCTCGTCGCCTGTGGCGACGATCCACCGTCTGGCGTCGATCAATGCGCGAACGTCGTACCGCCCCCAGCGGCATGTATGACGCAATGCGATCCGGCTCCGGGCGCCCCCGCGAGTTGTCCCGGCGGCTTCCACTGCACACCCGACGGAACCTGCAATGCGTTCTGCACGCAGGGCGGCACCGAGTGCGGCGATGGCTACCGCTGCACGCCCGATGGACGCTGCGTCGGCGAGGACGAGTGCATCGGCCTCGAGTGCAACATCGTCGACTGCGACGGAATGCAGATGCCGCTCACCACGATCTCGGGCACGGTCTACGCGCCGAACGGAACGCTGCCGCTCTACGGTATCAACGTCTACATCCCGAACCAAGCCGTGGCCGACCCCGTCGAGGGCGCGATCTGCGATCGCTGCACCGACTCGATCCCCGGATACCCGCTCTCGAAGGCAACGACCGACGAGGCCGGCAAGTTCACGCTGATCAATGTCCCGTCCGGTCAGAACGTCCCCGTCATCATTCAGAGTGGTAAGTGGCGCCGCACGATCATGGTGTCCACCGTCGCGCAGTGCACCGACACCCCGCTGCCCGCGGCTGATACCCGCCTGCCCAAGAACAAGTCCGAAGGCTTCATGCCGAAGATCGCGATCACCACGGGCAACGCCGACGCGCTCGAGTGCTTGCCGCGCAAGCTCGGCATCGACGACTCCGAGATCGGCGCGCCTGGAAGCGCCGCACGCCTCCACCTCTACGCCGGCAACGGTCGGTCCGCGTTCGCCGCAGGTCACCCCGGCGGCACCGGCATGATTCCCTCGGCCACGCCGTTCTGGTCCGACGTGAACAACCTCAAGCCGTACGACATCGTGTTCCTGTCCTGCGAGGGCAGTCAGAACCCGATGACCAAGCCGCAAACCGCGCTCGATTCGATGAAGGCCTATGCAGATCTCGGCGGTCGCGTGTTCGCGTCGCACTGGCACAACATCTGGATCGGCGGCGACTTCAACAACGAAGCAGGCGGCACGGGTCAGACGCCGGCGGTGTGGAACGCGATCGCAGAATGGGATGCGAACACGAACCTCAACAACGCGACCGACCTCATCGACGAGATGAACAACCCGAAGGGCACCTCGTTCGCGACGTGGATGCTCAACGTGATGGGCTCGACCACACGCGGCCAGATTCCGGTTACGCAACCCCGCCTCACCGCGAGCTCCGTCGATCTCACGAAGGCCGAGCGGTGGGTCTACCTGCCGCAAGGCGGCACCGACTACCCGCAGACGTTCCAATTCACCACGCCCAACGAAGCACAGGTGAACGATCGCTGCGGCAAGGTGGTGTTCTCCGACATGCACGTGTCCGCCGACTCGGTGGGCACCGGCGCTTATCCCGGCGGCTGCTCGACCACGGCGCTCACCCCGCAAGAGAAGGCGCTCGCGTTCATGTTCTTCGACATCGCCTCCTGCGTCGCCTCGCCGATCTTCTGATCGTCCAGCCGCTCGGATCGCAGCGCGCCCACGTGGGCGCGTTTTTTCGTTTCGGCTAGCGCGCGCCGAGCAAGCCCCGTCGCTCGTGCGCCGCGCGACACACATCCACCTTGCGATAGCCGCTCTTCGCCGAGTAGTAGAACGGCGCCGCGATGCCCGCATAGATCGCTGCCGCGCCGATCAGCATCACGCCGAACATGCGGTTCCACTCGTCGTCGTCCGTCGCCGCGAGGTACACGCCCGGAACGGCCGCGAGCGTGCCCACGCCGAACATCGAGGCGAACACGGTGTCCACGATCGGCGCGAACTTCTCGCGCGTGCAATCGAGCGGCTCTTCCGCCCGCGTCGTCCCCGGCGGTCCACTCGTCACCTGCGCACTCGGCGGCCCCGCGACCATGAGCCACGAGCATCCACTCCCAACCAGCGCGAGCACGGCAGCGAAACGCTTCACGCCCCGACGTCACCACGATCCAGCGAGACGGCCAACGGGAATCCCATGACAGCATCTCGCGACCCACGACTGCACGCTGTGCAGTTCTCGTTCAGCTACTTCACGGGCGTCGGAGCCGTCGGCTTCGGCGCAGGCGCGGGCGGCTTTAGGCCACCGTTCGCGGCCTCCATGAACGAGCGCCCCTCGAAGATGACGCCCTTGTCGATCTGCAGCGTCGGCGTGTGCAGGTCGCCCTTCACGCGGCCGGGCGCGTGGATCTCGATCGAGCGCATCGCCTTGATGTTGCCGACGACGGTGCCCTGAATGATGACCTCGCCGATCTCGATCTCGGCTTCGACGATCGCGCCCTCGCCGATGACGAGCGTGTCGTCGGAGAACACTTCGCCCTTGAAGCGACCATCGATGCGGACCGTTCCGTCGAACGTGAGCTTGCCCTCGAAGGTCGCGCCGCGACCGAGGAGCGTCGTGATCTCACCCATCGCTTGCTGCTTAGCTGTGGCCACCATGAGGCTCGCAACGTAACACGGCGTTCGCGCGACAGCAGTGGCGTCCCTACTGGATCACGCCAACGCAGGACGAGATGTCAAAGAAGATGAAGGCGAGCGCCTTCTCTTGCGGCGTGAGCTCGGCTGTCGAGCAGCCGCCAGGAAACGCGGACCCTGTAGCGGACGAAGAGCCGGACGAGACGTGCATGTCGCTAAACACGACCTTGCCGCAACGATCGGCCGCCGCCGCTTCGTTCGGTGTCGTGAACTGAAAGATCTGCGGCGTATCGATGGGGCCGGGATCGCGTAGGTACACCCAACGCTCGGCCTTTGCCGAGTCGATGCTGGTGACCGTGACCCTTCCCTCCTTGATCGGAACGTTTCCACGCATCCCGACCGGCGATGCGCCTACGTTGAGCATCCACGTCGCAAACGATGCACCTTTCGGATGTGCTTGCTCGTCGATGTGATCCGTAGGGTCGAGGTTGGATGCCGGGCTGTTGAACGAGCGACTGCTGTTGTTCCACACGGCGATCCCCGGCGTTGCGCCATTTGCCGCCCAGACTGCCGGCTTCTGCGTGTACGTCCCGCTTTGCGTGCTGCCTTCGATGAAGATGTTGTGCCAGTGCGACGCGAACACCCGACCGCCGAGGTCGGCGTACGCTTTCACCGCATCGAGCGTTGTCTGCGGCTTCTTGTCAGGGTTCTGTTCTCCTTCACAGGAGAAGAACACGACGTCGTACTGTTTCAGCTTGTTCACGTCGTTCCACAGCGTCGTCGCCGATGGGAATGGCCCTGCCCCACCTGCCCAATTCGCCGCGAAGGTTCCAGCACCGTCACCTTGGAACATGTGAATGGCACCCGCGTTGGCGTCGGTCGTGAACTCGCTGTTGTCGATGCCGAGCTTCTTGGGCAAGCACTCGAGCGCGTCTGCATTGCCCGTCGTGATCGCGATCTTCGGCATGTCGCCTTCGCTCTTGTTCTTCGGCAGCGACGTTTGCGCTGTCGAGAGCGGGAGGTCCTGACACGCAGCGACGGTCGGCATCATGAGCTGCTTGCGCCACTTGCCCGTCTGGATGATCACCGGGACGTTGTCGGTCGCGGGAACGTCGACGAGCTGGAAGTGTCCCGCTTCGTCGGTCGTCGTCGAGACCCACGAGCCGCCGGGCAAACCATTCGCGCAGCGATCGCAGACCGCGCCGTCGGGAAGCGGTCCCGGATCGGACGCGGGGATGTACACGTTGACGCCGTAGAGCGGCAGCGTTCCGTTCGGCGCGTAGACGGTTCCG
>JBGARE010000001.1:318629-324405 GCA_044230415.1 Kofleriaceae bacterium | reverse complement strand
CGGTGTGAAGGTGGTCAGGCGCAGTCATCGCCGAGGACAGTTGTCCCCGGCTGCACCGGTCACTCTTTGAGCTTCGCGTCGATCTGGATCTGACCGTTGTCGGGCCAGACGAGATCCTGAACGTACGGCTGGTGGTCCTTGAGACGGAGCTCCAGCTTCTTGGCAGACGACATGTCGACGCCCTTGATCGTCGTCGGCGTGCGACCGCGCACTTCGCCGTTGATCCAGATCTCTGCACCCTCGGGCTGGCTGAGGATGATCAGCTTTCCCGTCATGGGGTTGAGCACTGCTTTGATCGTGACTTCGCCGCCGCGACTGGGGATGTCGATCGTCTCCGAATAGCGCTCGTGACGCTTCAGCTCGACCTTGATCGTGTGACGCGTGTTGACCGGGACTGATGGGATGTTGAGGGGGGTCGTCCCCGCGAGTCGCACGTCATCGAAGACGACCTCCGCCCCCGAGGGGATAGATTCGACATGGACCGACCCCACGGTCGGCGCGGTCTCGCGGGTCGAGCGGATGATGAGGAACGTGGCCGCTGCGGCAACGGAGATCGCGACCAGACCGGCGACGATGTAGGTGAACCACCGGCGTCGTGCGGCGCCGAGCTTGTACTGCGACGGCATCTCGTCCACCTCGAACAGGCGGAGCTGGCCGGTCAGCGTCATCGGCTGCGGTGCGGGCTGCATCGAGTACAGGGCGCCGGGCGTCATCGGCTGACCCGGGTACGGCTGCTGCTGCGGGTAACTCGGTTGTATTGCGTAGCCCGGATGTCCCGGCGGGAACTGCGGCGGATAGCCGGGCTGCTGCGGGTACGGCTGCTGGTACTGCGGCTGTTGATAGGGATACGGCGGCTGCTGGTAGCCGTAGTTCGGATCGGGCGCCGCGGGCATGCCGGGTGGCGTCGGAATTCCCAAGGGCAAGCCCGAGGCATCCGTCGCGTAGCCCGTCGACGGAATCTGCTGCTGCGGGAACGGCGGCGCTGCTTGTTGGGCACCCGGTGTCGCGTGTGGGAACTGCGGCGGTGGTTGGGGCGCCGGCGGTGCTTCGATGACCGGTGCGCGCGGCACTGGCATCGGTTCGCTCGATTGCTTCGCGACGATCGCCTGCAACACGTTCGCCTGCGGGACACCGCCTTGTGGCGTGCGCTTCGACGGACGCGGCTTGCGCAGCTCGCTCACGGCGGGCGCGTGGATCTTCGCGGCGAGCGCGGCGGGCGGCGGTTGGGCTGGACGCTTCGAGACCGAGGGCTTCTTCGCGCGGAAGTCGCGAGCGATCGTCGGATCCTCGACGGCCTCGTCCTCGGGCTCGCCGGTCTGCGTGTCCATCTCGTCGTCGGAGGTGTCGGGATCGGGCGCGACGGGCGGCCCGCTGACCATCGTCGCTTCGATCTCTTCGCCCGCATCGCGCATGAAGCCGCGCATCTGTGCGGGCGTCGTGATCATCGTGCTTTCGCCGATATTCGCGAGATCGTCGTCGTCTGCCGGATCTCCGTGCGTCCACGTGGAGGGATCAGCGGAGCTACCGGGCTCGATCGGACCGCTGTCTTCGGCGTCCGCGGCCGGAGCGCCGTAGTCCAGCTGCCGCGTGTCGTCGGTCGGCTTGCGCGGCTGCGACGGCGGGCGCTTCGCGGCGACCTTCGGCGCCGACGGCTTGAGCGACGGAATCGGAGCCGCGGCCGCGCCGAGATTTCCCGTCGGTGGACGCTGCACCTTGTCCGGCCCGATGGCCGGCGGTGGCTCCGTCGGCGCGTGCGCGCGCGTCATCAGGCCGGGCGCGCGAGCACTCGGCGCGGGCTTCGCGGCGCCCACGATCTGCTTCGTCGGCGCGGTCGGCGCGCGCTCCTGCTTTTCGGGGACGGCCTGTGGCTTCTGCTTGGGCTGCGCTGGACCGGAGCGCGCTTGCATGACGGGCTTGCTGTTCGGCTTCAGCTCGTCCATCTGGAAGATGACGCTGTTCTCGTCGCGCAGCTCGTCGCCCGCGTGCACGAGGTCGTTCGTGTCGAGCGTGAACGTGGCGTTCGCGCCGTCGTGCACCTCGATGTCCGGGAAGTCGGTCTCGTTGTTGACGACGACCGGATCGCCGACGATTTGCCGCAGCAGGCCCGAGACCTTCGCCGCGGTGAACACCGGCGAGTACGCGTGCAGAAATCGCTCGAGGTCCGATGCGAGATCCGACGCGCTTTGATAGCGCTCGCCCGGCACCTTCTGCAGCGCGTGCATCACGATCTTCTCGAGCTGTGGCGGAATGCCTTTGCGCAGCTTGCTCGGTGGCGCGATGTCCGCTTTGCGCGCCATGTCGAGGAGGCGATGCAGATCCTCCTCGAGGTAGAGCATCTGCCCGGTGATCATCTCGTAGAGCACGATGCCGGCACTGAAGATGTCGGAGCGGAAGTCGATCGGATCGCCCCAGGCCTGCTCGGGGCTCATGTAGTAGTACTTGCCCTTGATCACGCCGACCGCGGTCTGGCGCGCTTTCATCGTCGCCTTCGCGATGCCGAAATCGACGAGCTTCACCTCTCCCGAATAGGAGACGAGCACGTTCTGCGGCGAGACATCGCGATGCACGATGCCGAGCGGTTTGCCGACGTGATCCTTCTTGCGATGCGCGTGATCGAGCGCGCTCGCGATCTCCTTCGCGATGAACGCGCAGCAGTCGAGCGGCATCTCGAGATCCATCTCGGAGCCCTTGCGCAGGATCTTGTAGAGATCCGCGCCGTCGACGTACTCCATGGTGATGTAGTACGTGTCGCCGACGCGACCGAGGTCGAACGTCTGCGCGATGTTGCCGTGCGCGAGCTGCACCGCGATCTTCGCTTCGTCGACGAGCATCTGGATGAATGCCTCGTCCTCCGCGAAGTTCGGGTGGATCATTTTCAGGGCGACGTACTTCTCGAACCCGGCGATGCCCTTGGTCTTGGCCAGGTGGATCTCGGCCATGCCGCCGACGGCGATCTGTCTGACGAGGCGATACGGCCCGAACTGCCGTTCACCCATCGCCGTCCGTTCCCGTCAATGGACGGTCGAACGTGTCGGCGCGGTCCTGGCCCGCGGCGGTCTCCGGCGTCGGTCCGACGCGCAGCGACTCCGCGCCACCTGGGTGCACGAACACACCGACGAGGCGCAGCGGCGTCTTCGCACCGCGATCGAACGTGCAAACAACTTCCGTGGCGATGCCGTGCGCGACATTCACGACGTAGCTCGCCGCCGCATTCGCGACGAGATAGAGACCGAGCCCCGCGCCGTAGGTCTTGCGATCGATCTGATTCGGCGACGTGATGCACTTCTCGATGTACGCGAGGATCGTGTTCTTCGCGAGACGACCGAAGCGATCGCGCACGGCGACGGCGAACACGTTGTCCGTCGCCGCGTAGCGGATCGACACCGGCCGCGGCGTCGCGAGCTCTTTGCGATCGTGCGGATCGACGTTGGCGAAGATCGGAGTGCCTTTGTCGTCGACGGGCGCGTCGTAGAGCGCGTTCATCAGCAGCTCTTCGCAGACCGAGCCGATCGCGCTGCGCACTTGCCGGCGCATCTTCGAATCCTCCGCGAACTGCAGCACGGTATCGATCGCGCGCCCACGGCCCTCGAAGTCGCGCAGTCGTGCGTAGTGCACCGGCGTCCCCGCCGGCAGGTACTTCTCGATGCCGAAGATGTCGCCGGTCAGGAGCTTCTGCGCGGTGACGAACACACCGTGATCGAGCTCCTCGCCGACCACGACATGGTTCACGCGGTCGTCATGTAGGTACGCCGTGAGATCCGAGAGCGATGCCTTCGGCGTGACGATCGTGACGTGTGCGCGCTCTCGCAACTTCGGCACGAGGTGCTGCAGTGCGGCGACGTTTCCGTCCATCGCACTGTAAAAGATGTAGCGGTGCGGAATGACGTCACCGGCGATCGCCTCGACGCTGCGCACCGCGTCGACCTCGGCTCCCGCTTTCTCGAGCGTAGAGACGATGCGACGGAGCTGGTCGAGGTCGCCTGAGATAGCGAGGACGCGTCGTTTTGACACGAGTTTCCCGCTGTCGATGATACCGCAATCAGTACTGATAGAGCGCGGTCAGGTAGGCGCGAAAACCCTGGAGAGGACTCGGCAAGTACTCCAGGTGGGGCTCGTAGTCACCGAACGAGTCGGGCTCGTAGAAGTGGCCTGCGAAAGCGTTGTAGGCCGTCGCACGGATGAGGAGTTTGCTGGTCGGTGTGTACTGAAGTCCCACCGACAGCTCGGCGACCGCCGGGAGGCGGTCCATGACCAGGTCCGTCGATTCGACGGTGATCGGTGTCATCGGATTCCCGAGCTCGTCGAACGTGGTCCCCCGATACTCGACCAGGCGGTTCGCGTCCTCGGCGGCGCCGGACACCTTGAGGTTGGTCGTCGCGGAGAGCTTGTCGGACACCAGCGAGAACACCGTCGCCAGGTTGAACCAGTGCTCCGGGAGAGTGCGGAGCACGCCGCGATCGTCCGAGTTCACGCGGAGCCAGGTGTAGCCGAGCTCGATGCGGTGCCCGCCCTGGACATACAGCTTGCCGAGGAACTCGGCCGAGGCGATGCCGCGATCTTTCGAGTTCTGATACGCGCCCGACGTGATCTGGATCTGATCCTTCAGGATCGTGTAGCTACCGTCGACACGGAACGAGAGCTCGCGAATGCGGCGCTCGCCCTTCCAGATACGCGCGTTGATTTCGGCCTGCGATGCGCGGCTCTCTTCGACGCGCAGGTTGGGATCACCGGAGAGGTTGACGGCTTCACCGTTCGTCGCCGTGTTGTTGAACACGGGTGGACGGAAACCTTCCGCGTAGTTCAGCTTCAAGTGCCAGTTGGGGACGAAGTTCCAGACGATCGAACCACCGAACGTCGGGTTCAGCGCGTACGACAGCGTGCCCAGCGTGTCGGGTGCGATCTGGACACGAGCACCGAGGTCGAGGATCAGCTTCTTGCTGGGACGCCACTGCGGGTTGACGTATGCACCCATCACCGTACGCGTCGCCGGGAACGCGAACGTCAGCGGACAACCCGCGACCGGGACGAGGCTCATCGCGGTCTCGTCGTAGATGCGCGGACACAGGATCGGCAACCGCGTCAGATCGTACGGTGCCGTGATGTTCGACTGCGTGCCCTCGCCCTGACGAGCCGCGGTGACGTCGTCGGGCTTCCATTCGCGGAACGTCTCCGCGCCGTAGAGCACGCGAACCTTGGGCGTGATCTCGATGTCACCGTCGAGGGCGGCACCCGCGCGATACGAGCGAAGGTTCGCTGAAAACGCGAGGCCGCCGGGGATGAGCGCCGACGGGGTGAGCACCTGGAGCGGGGCGAACGTGCGGAGGAACTCCTGCATGTAGCCGCGCACCGCGATCCCGGCTTTGTCTTTCGCGAGGCGAGTCCGGTACTCGAGCACCGCATAGCGATCGAAGTGATCCTGGCGATTCTTGCGGCTCGTCTTGCGCGGATCGACGCAGGTGGGATCCGTCGGATCCGCGTCGCATCGCTCGTCTTCCTCGAGATGCTCGCGGTTCGGGTTACCGGACAGCGCGAGCGGGTTGTACTGCTCGCCGAACGGATAGAACACGCGGAGCTGCAGATCACCGTACGTGACCTTGCCGTCGAGGGTCACGAACATCGACCGCGGCTGATCGCTGTCGACGAGCGGACCGTAGATGTTGGCCGAGTTCGGCTGCGGAAGCGCGCCGTGGAACAACAGCACCGGCATCGACTTCTCGGGACCCTTGTAGGTCTCGACGCTGCCGTGCGCGAACACCTTCAGCTTCCCGCCGAGGAG
>JBGARE010000001.1:0-318562 GCA_044230415.1 Kofleriaceae bacterium | reverse complement strand
CCGCCGACCTCGACGCCTTCGATGTCTTCGGCGTCCTTGGTGATGACGTTGAGAATTCCGAGCAGCGAGTTGGATCCCCACAGCACGCCGCCCGGGCCCGTGATCATTTCGACGCGCTTGATGAGCTCCATCGGCTGCACGCGATTGATCGATGGAACGTTCGCGAACGGATCGAACAGCGAGAGTCCGTCGTGCAGGAACTGCACGGCTTGCGCCTGGCCGCGCACCATCGGCGTCGGGTACACGTTGTGCGCGAGACCGCTGCGATTCCATCCGGGGACGGAGTCGTACAGCTGCATGATGTCTTGGAACTGGCGATCGCGAATCTCGTCGGGCGTGACGACCGTGACGATCGCGGGTGCTTCCTGCACCGTGGTCACGCCCTTTGCGGCGGACTGCACGATGTTCGCGAGATCGAGGGCCTGATCCTCTTCGGCCGTCGCGGTGTCACCTTGATCGAGGACGATCGTCGGCACCTCGACGTCGATGATGCCGCCTTGCGGCTGCGCCATCGCGACCGTGGGTGCGAGTGCGATCACGAGCAGGGCCCTGGACGAAGAACCGACGTTCACGGTGCGCCTCCCTGCTGCGACTTGATGAAGTCGACGCGTTCGTTCGCGGGATCCGTCGGCGCGTTCGTGCCGAGTGGACGATCAGAGCCGATGCCCACGGCCTGCAGTTGCTGTGCGGCAACACCCTGCGTGGAGAGGTAGTCGGTGATCGCCTTCGCGCGCGCTTGGGCCTGCTGTTTGTCGAGCTTCTTGCGCGCCGCGATCGCCGCGGCGCCCTTGGCCTTCGTCCCCAGGGGCACGTGGACCTCGACGCGGATCGACAGCTTTCGCGTCTTGATCAGCGTCGCGACCTGACCGAGGAGCTGGCGAGCGCCCGGCGTCAGCGTGTTCGCGTTCTTGTTGAACGTGACTTGTTGCCCCTTGAGATCGATGCGATCCGCGCGCTCCTCGGGTCCCGTGGTGATGCGAACATCCGGGCAACCGTCGTCGTCGTCGACGCCGTTGACCGTCTCCGCATCGTTCGGGCACTTGTCCTGCGCGTCGGCGAAGCCATCGCCATCGTTGTCCTGATCGAGGCAGCCGTCGTCGTCCTCGAAGCCGTCCTGATCTTCGGCCTGATCGGGGCACTTGTCGGCGGTGTCGAGGATGCCGTCGTTGTCGTTGTCCTGCTCGCGACAACCGTCGTCGTCCTTGAAGCCGTCTTTGTCCTCGGGCTCGTCGGCGCACTGATCGGTGGCGTCGGGGATGCCGTCGCCGTCGTTGTCGGTGTCGGGGCAGCCGTCTTCGTCCTGGAAGCCGTCCTTGTCCTCGGACTCCGCGGGGCAGCCATCGACACCGTCGGGCACGCCATCGCCATCGCGATCGTTGCGACCGGGCGCCGCGGCACCGAGCGGCTGCGGTGCCCACACGAGGCCCGTCGTGAAGCGAATGTCATCGCCACGCGCGCCGACCTGGCCGGTGCCGACCATGACTTGCCACGTGACGTCCGCGGTGACGCGGAACTGCGCGCCGGCGGTGGCGAGCAGCGTGAGATCACCGCGCTTCGCGTCGCCGAAGTAATCCGCGTCGTCGATCGAGCTGCACTGGGCGCCGCTGAAGCGCGTACAGCCGCCGTAGCTCGCACCTTCGGGGAGGGGGATCAACGCCTGTGCTTCGATCGCAGCCGCGATGCGCGGCGTGAGCTCGATCATCGCGCCGGCACCGACGACCATCTCGCTGCCGACATCGAGCACGACCTTCGCGTCGCCGACGGTCTGCGTCGTGTCCATCGAGTCGTACGCTTCGAGGACCGTGCGCTCGCGAAGCCGCGCGCCGACGTTCGCGATGAACCGCGTCGCCTTGATCCGATCCTTGCGGTACTCGAATGCCAGCTTCGGCTCGAACACGAGGTTCCGATCGCCGAGGAGCATCTCGTCTTCGCCGAACGGCAGGAACACCGAGCCGACGAGCGTCAGCGCGATCTTCGGCGTGGCCACGACCATGTACTTGAGTCCCGCGTGCGCATCGAGCGGCCCCGCGAGACCGTCGCCGAGATACGACGTCTGGTCCGACGGGTTCGCCGAGGGATCGATGTTCGACAGCGGTCGCAGCGCGATCAGCCCCGTCGACGGTGCCACGATCGTTCCGCCGGACATGTAGCGTCCGCGAACGCCGTAGCCATCGCCGGTCGCGGTGCGATACGCGGCGACGTCGAGGCCGATCGCGAGGCGATCCGTGAGCGACATGCCGAACGCCATGTCGAGCGTGACGACGTAGTCGAGCACGCGATCGCTGTCGGCATTGCCGATGCCGGGGATCGCGACATCGATCGGCGACTTCGCCCAGCCGGCGAGCACGCGCAACGAGAGATCGCGCTTCGGTAGCAGGCGCGCTCCCTCGAGGCTGAAGATGCCGTTCGAGTCGTAGGCGCTGCGGAACAACGCACCATCGACGCCGCTCGTCGGATCGGCAGATGCGCTGCCGGCCGATGCTGCGATGGCGAGGACTGCGAGGGTGGTCTTCACCGCGGACACGTCATGCCCGGCGCGTCGGTCGGACGGAAGATCGAGATGAAGACGATGCCGGCGAGCGTGACGCCCGGTGCGGGAACAAAGCGACACTCGGGCGGCAATCCGCCGCTACCCGTGTACGCCATGTCGGCGAGCGTGGCGCCTGCAACGAGCGCGGTGCCGTTCGCGCCGGTCGCGTTCTGCGGCGTCGTGTTGTCGATCGCCTCGCGCGTGACGTCGGTGGCCTTGAAGTAGAAGTCGTTCGCCATCACCTGCGTCGGAGTTCCGCCCGGAAGCTTGAGCACGGTGACCCCCGCTTGCGTCAGGAAGCCGGTGCGGCGCTGGCGGAAGATCGGGACGTAGTAGCCCTGCGCGATGCCGGGACCACCCGTGGTCTGCCACTTCGTCGTCGTCGAGAGCGGCACGACGTAGCCTTCGAGGTTGTTGATCGACGTGCCGTTCGTGGTCATCGCGGTGGCGATGCCGACCGCGTTCGTGACGCCGGCCGGGCCCGCGCTCGCCGGGTTCGCATCGTCGATACCGAGACCGACGTAGCCGGGCGGCGCCGGGTTATCGATGTTGGTCAGGCGGAACCGACCGCAGTCGTCCATGTAGAAGTCTTCCGTCGGGCGCGGCGTGGCGGTCGATGGACTCGTCGCGAACACGATCGCGTCGTAGGCGCGAATGCCGACCGCACACGGTCCCGACGCAGCGGGTGGCATGTACGTGCAGCGAGCACCGGTCGCGTTCGCGGCCTGGAAGATCTCGCCGTCCTCGATGTTGTACAGACGGCCGCACAGCGTCTGCTTGCCGTCGGTCGGTGCGGGGCACGCGAGCGGTGCCGTGCAACCGCCACCGCCGGCGATGCCGATGCAGCTGGTCACACCGGTATCCGGATCGACTTCGGGCGTCGTCGTCGACGGATCGCACGCCGTCGGCGGGAACATCGGAACGCATTTGTCGCCTTGGAGCTCGGTGAACGGACCGCACTCCGCGGGATCGACCACGAGGTCCGCGGGCACGCAGTCACCGTTGCGCTCGATCGTTCCTTCGGCGCACTCCGTGGTCTTGCAGCCGACTTCGACGGAGGCGAGTACAGCCACGACAAGAATCCATCTCTGCATGGCTCTCCTTAGAAGTGAACCGAGTCCTCGTCGAGGTCTGGGAAGACGACGAGCTCGGCGGTGAACGACGGGTTGACGGGCGAGACGAGCTCGACGTGGCGAGTTCCACGCGTGGTGATCGTTGGCGTGCCGTACATGAGCAGCGTGCCGGGCGAGTCGACGCCGTCCATCTGCCAGTAGATCGCGAACGCATCCATCGAGGACACGTCCTCGTCGACAAACCATTGCGCACCACCGACGGGGCCGAGGTTCACCGGATTACGACCGTCGACCATGCCGAAAGTCGTGCCGTTGAGCGGAGCGGTGAGCACGCGATCGGTGCCTTCCCACAACTTCGCGTCGTCGTCCCACGCGGCCTGACACAGCGCGAGCCGCTGCGCGTTCGACTCGGTGTCGTTGCACGTCGGCGGCGGGATCATGCCGTCCACGCGGGTGCAGTCCGGAGCGACGCTCGGGTACGTGCTCGGCGTGGCGCTCGTGACGACCTTGATCCCCGTCGCTCCACCGAGCGCCGTGATGTTGTTCATGCGCTGCACGGCGGTCGCGGCGTCGATCTTCTGCTCTTCCGTCGCGCCGGGCGGCGGCATCGTGATGTCGCTGATGCCCGTGTCCGCCGCGACCTGCGCGCCGTACTGCGAGACGTGAATGCCGGGATACGGCACGTGCTCGCCGACATCGATGAAGCAAGGCGAGCTCAGATCGACGATCGGATGGATCTCGAATCGTTGGAGCTCGAACAAACTCTCGTTGTCTGCGCCCTCCTGGATGCCCCAGAGGCTGAAGTGCGCGTCACTCGGAATTTGTGTTGGTGTCGGTTGAGCGCCTGCCGACGCTTGACGAGGCATCGTCGACGGCAAGTCGACCTGGATGTTCGACCCACGAAAGCCGTCGACGCAGCCGCCGAGTGCAACCACGACCAATAGAGTTTGGATGAGCAAACGTTCCCTACAGCGCACGGTTGGTGCGAGTCCCCTGAACCGAATCATTCCCGAACGCGATCTAAAAGTCTAGGTAACCGCTCACCACGCAAATCCAGTCGCTGCGACGGCTCCTCCTTCTATAGGAGCGATCGCGAATGGAGGCGGTGCGTCACGGTCGACCGGTTGACCTCGGACGACCCAGTAGACGCCGAGTCCCAGACCGACAGCGGCGATCCCGAAGGAGATGCCCATCACGCCATAGAGGGCCGTACGACTGGTTCCCGAGGCATCTGCGGCGATCGCGGCCGTGACACCACCGACCACCGCGAAGCCGGCGCCCGCTCCGATCGCGAGCCATCCACGCGTGCGGACATGTGCGTGCGCCGTCTCGAACTCCGGTGCGAGCGAGCGTTGTTGGTTGGGTGCGAGTCGAATACGCCGACGCCACGGCTCCATGTCGGCGCGCCGGACCTCGAGCAGGTGCTCGCCGGGCGCGAGCGAGATCGGTTCGTTCGGGTGAAACGGAACCGTATCTCCGTCGAGAACGAGTGAATCTCCGCTCGTGATCGTGAGCGACGAGCTCGCCGCGGCGGGCGTGATCTGCGACGTCACGCTCTTGTCCTCGACGAGCTCGAAAATTACATCCGTAACGATCCCGGGTAGGGCGTTCACCGACGCGTGCGCCGGGCGATAGCCTGACTTCTCCACCGAGACCTCGTGCGTACCCGGCTTGATCCGGCGCGGGGCGAGCGGGGTGCCGCCATAGCTGAGCCCGCTGATCGTGACGGTCGCACCAGGCACGCTGGTGACCACGGCGATCGCCGCGCCATCACCGAGCTCGTCGCGAAACACCGTGCGCCCCGCCGACGAGCGACAGGCATCGTGCAGCTTGCGCGTGTCGGCGAGCTCGCTCGAACGCGGGTTCAGCTCGATCGCCGTGCGTGCCGATGCGATGCAATCCTCGAAGCGGCCCTGCCCTTGCGCGACCGCGGCGAGGAAGCGATGTGGCCCCGGCAACACCGGGTTCATCGAGATCGCCTTCTCGAGGTGGGCGCGCGCTTCGTCGAGCTTGCCGAGCCGGAACGCGTCGACACCGGCTTCGAATTCACGCGTGACCTTGTCGTCCGCGCGGGCGACACGAACACCTGCGACGAGACCGACTACGAGCGCGAGCGAGACGACTACCGATCGCACGTAGCAAGCGTACGCGCGTCTACGCGAAATCTCCACGATCGCTCGACGCCGCCTCCACGAGCTCTGCGGATGCCGTGCGCTGCTCGGTGGTTGAGTGAGCCAGGAGGTCATCGATATCCATGACGGGTCACACGTCTCTTGCAGCAATGGCACCACCGGGTCTCGCGAATCCGCGCGTGCTTCCACTTCTCATGGCCGCGACCGCACCGATTGCGATCGGTGGACTCGTCGCGATGCACGCGACCTCCGTGTCGCCGGTGTTCGCGGTCCCCGCGGTCGTGTTCGGCGTCACCGCGGCGACCAGCCCCGCGCTCTACATCGCCACCGCTGCGACCGGTACCGCGCCTCCGCTCGCGGCCGTCGTGCGCGCGTTCGGTGTCGCGATCGGCGCGTTCGGCATCGCGCTCGCGGGCTTGCTCCTGCCGGTCACGTTCCTCTCCCTGTCCGCGGTCGAGGGATCGACGACCTTCCTCGTCGCATCCGCGGCGATCGCGGGTGCCGGCGTCCTCGGCCTCCGGCGCCTCAAACAAGAGATGCACGCGGCGCGACCGCTGTCGTTCACCGGCGAGGTCGTGTTCGCGATCTGGGCATGCGCGACCGCCGGCATCGCCGGACGCATGTGGTGGGATCTCGCGCGGGAGGTGCTGTCGTGATCGGCGCCGCCCAGAACATGCCCGAGCTCGGCACGCTGCCGACGCTGCCGATCGTGCGCCCGCGACCGACGGGACCGTTCGCCGTGATCGATCAGCTGTTGCGCGACCGCGACGCGATCCTCGCGCGTATCGCGAGCGGCAAGGATCTCGCTGCGACGATGCGCGTGATGGTCGCGACGATCGCGGTCGCGATGGCGATCGTCGGCGCCGCGCTCGGCAGCTATCGCGGTGGCGTGCAGATCGGCTACGCCGCGATCAAGCTGCCGCTCGTGCTCCTCGGCACCGCGGCGCTGTCGGCACCCGCGCTCACCGCGATCGGCGCGGCCGCGGGACGCCGCGTTCGCTTGACGGGCGACCTCGTGCTCGTCGTGACCGCACTCGCGTTCGGCTCGCTGCTGCTCACCGCGTGCACGCCGCTGTTCCTCCTCTGCATCGCGATGAAGCGCGAGTACCACGACATGATCCTCGTCACGGTCGGGCTGTTCTCGCTGTCCGGACTCGCGTCGCTGCGCATGATCGTCCAGGGCGTGCGCATCGAAGCGAACGAGCGCGGCGGAACGAGCGCGGTGCTCGGTCTGTGCATCGTGTTCGCGCTCGTCGGTGGTCAGCTGTCGTGGGCGCTGCGTCCGTACCTCGTGCGTCCGCGTGCACCGGAAGTGGTGTTCGTGCGCGATGTAGAGGGCTCGCTGTTCGACGCGATCTCGACGACGATCGACTCCGCGCGCGGACACTTCGACCGCGAGTACGCACCACTTCCCGACGAGGAGATGTCGCGATGACGCTCGGCATGCTGGGCATCGGCTATGCCGCCATCGGCGCGACACTCGCGATCGCGTGCGCCGCCACGCGCCGAGCCGGCGTCGGTGACGTCCTCCTCCTCGTCATCGTATGGCCGATCGCGTTGCCACTCGTGTTGACCGCACGCTCCGAGCAGGCCGAGAGCGGTGAGCTCGTCGCCGCGCTCGCACGTGCGTCCGCGTCTCCGCTCGCGTCCGTGCTGCCGGATGCGGAGACCGGCCGCGTGCTCCAATCGCGCGTGCGCGAAGCCGCGACACGACTCGTCGAGCTCGACGAAGTCCTCGCGCGACCGGACTTCGACGCCGCGGCCGCCGAACGACGAGCGAGCGAGCTCGCGGCACGCGGCGCGGTCGCGGCGGCAACCACGGCGCAGCTGCGCGTTCGCACGCTCGGCCAACTGCGCGCGCTGCGCGAGCGCTATCGCGCGGAGCTCGAGGAGGTCCGCGAGCTGATCGCGCAGCTCGTCACACAAGCGGAGCTCGTGCGGATGCAGCCATCGATCGCGCAGGCATCGAGCGAGCTGGTGCGAGAGTTGGTCACACGCGTCGAAGGGCTCGACGATCTGTTCACGATCCAGGCCTCGCTCGACGGCACAGCCGTGGAATATCCAGCCACGGTGGAGCGTTCGAGTTAAGCCATGGCGACCATCCTCGTCGTCGATGATGACGCGCACATCCGCGAGGTCGCGCGCTTCGCGCTCGCGCGCGCGGGTCACACGGTCGAGCTCGCGACCGATGGCGCCGCGGCCCTCGCGCGGATCGAAGCGCACGTGCCCGATCTCGTGGTGCTCGACGTGCTCATGCCCGAGCTCGATGGCCTCGCGCTGTGCCGTCGGCTTCGCACGCAGAACCATCGCGTGCCGATCGTGTTCCTGTCGTCGCGCACGGAAGAAGCGGACCGCGTGCTCGGTCTCGATCTCGGCGCGGACGACTACCTGACCAAGCCGTTCTCGCCGCGCGAGCTCGTGGCGCGCGTCGCCGCGGTCCTCCGCCGCACGTCGGACGCCGTCGCCGCCGGCGTTCCCGCGGCGCTTCCGGTGCTCGCGATCGGCGACGTCGCGATCGATCGCGATCGCCACGAGGTCAAGGTCAGCGGCTCGCCGCTCGATGTCACGGCGACGGAGCTGCGGCTCCTCGCGACGCTCGCCTCGCATCGCGGGCGCGTGCTGTCGCGCGGTCAGCTGATCGCGACGGTGTACGGCGACGATCATCACATCAGCGAGCGAACGATCGACACCCACGTCCGCAACCTGCGCGCGAAGCTCGCCGCCGCCGGAGCGCCCGTGATCGAAACGGTCCATGGCGTCGGCTATCGCTGTTGTTAAGCGGTTCGCTCGCCACCTCGCGCGCATTCGCTACCGGCTGCTGTTGATCAACGTGATCGTCGCGGCGGTGCCGATCGTCGGCATCTCGTTCGCGAACATGCACGAGCGCCAGCTCCTCGCCGCGCTCGAGCAGGACATGATCCATCAAGCGCAGCTCGTGCGTGCGCAGATCTCGACGGATCCCGCGCGCGCACTCGAGTCGCATCAGTCCACGCTCGTGGTCGCCGCGCGCTCCACGCGCACCCGCATTCGCATCCTCGACGCCACCGGCGCGATTCGCGCGGACTCGCATCGCGGTGGTCCTCCCGAGGGTGCCGAGCGCCCCGTGCCGCAGCTGTTCGGCGAATCGCCGACGCATCCACCCGAGGTCCCCAAGCCGATCGATCTCGCATCGCGCACGGAGGTGCAAGCCGCGCTCGCCGGACGCTACGGCTCCGCGACGCGGCTGTGGGACAACCAAGATCGCGTCTATCTGTTCGCGGCGCTCCCCGTCATCGACCACGCGACGAAGCACGTCACCGCCGTTGTCTACATCACGCGCTCGACGCACGACGTGAAGCTCCAGCTCTACGCGCTGCGCACGTGGCTCGTGCGCCTGCTGATCGCCTCGATCATCGGCACCGCTCTGCTCACGCTGCTGCTCGCGACGACGATCGCGCGCCCACTCGGCCAGCTCACGCGCCGCGCGAAGCGCATCGCCGCGCGCCAGCCCGTCGAGCCGAGGTCCGGTGAGCGGCTCACGCGGCGGCGCGACGAGGTCGGCGAGCTCGCGCGCGCGGTCGCGACGATGACCACCGAGCTCGAGCGCCGCGCACACGACGCACGCACGCTCGCCGCCGACATCTCCCACGAGTTCAAGACGCCGCTCACGGGCATCCGCGGCGCGGCCGAGCTGTTGCGCGACGGCGCCGCCGAGGATCCCGATGCACGCGATCGCTTCCTCGCGATGATCGTCGACGACACCGCGCGCCTCGATCGCCTCGTGTCGCGCTTGCTCGAGCTCGCGCGCGTCGACGACGATCGCACAACGCAGCTCCCGGTCGATCTCGGCGAGCTCGCGCGCCAGAGCTCCACCGCGCGGCCATGGCCGGTGCCCGTCGAGGTCACGACCGACGGCGACGTCGTCGTCACCGGCCGCGCACCCGCCCTCGCGTCCGCGATCGACAACCTCGTCGCGAACGCGACCCAGCACGCGAACCCCGACACGCACGTCACGATCGCGATCACGCGCGATCGCGATCGCGTCCGCGTGTCCGTATCGAACCACGGCCCTGCCCTCTCCGTTGCCGCGCGCACCAAGGTCTGGGATCGCTTCTATTCGACACGCCACGCCGAAGGCGGCACCGGACTCGGCCTCGCGATCGTTCGCTCGATCGCGCTCGCGCATAGCGGCACCGTCGGTGTCGATTGCGCCGATGGCGTGACGACGTTCTGGTTCGAGCTGGCGCAGTAGTCGCTGTCCAGCCGGCGGACAAATCGTCGTCGATCTCGTGAAGATCACACGACGTGGTCAGCGGTCCAGTTCGTGCTCATTGCACGCAACATGAAAGGGTACAGTCATGGAGAACATGTTGCCGCCGGATGCCGATCTGATTCCTCACGACGAAATGCGGCGCATTTCGCGAACGGAGTACGAACGCCTGTGCGCCGAGAGGTTCTTTGGCGACGAGCGCGTCGAACTGTTGTTCGGAATGGTGGTCACGATGCCGCCGCCTGATGCGAGGCACGACACCGCCATCTACCACGTGCACGAGCTCCTCCGACGAGCGATCGGCGAGCGCGCCATGGTTCGAAATCAGTCATCGTTTGCAGCGTCCGATGACTCGATGCCGGTGCCCGACATCTTTGTCATTCCGACGGACAACTACTGGAACAAGCGACCCTCGCGCGCGCAGCTCGTTGTCGAGGTCAGCAACACGTCGATCCGGCGAGATCGCGTGATCAAGGCTCGGCTCTACGCACGGGTCGACGTCGAGGAGTACTGGATCGTCGACGTCAACGACGGCACCGTCGAAGTCCATCGTGATCACCGCGACGGTCGATGGCGGAGCATCACGACCTTCGGACGCGGCGACACCCTCTCGCCTCTCGCGTTCCCCGATGTCGTGATCGCGGTCAGCGAGATCGTCCCGCCGATCGACTGACTCGCTGCTAGTTCTGCGCGACGATGCGCGCCATGAAGCTCTTCGCGTTGGCGTGTGTGACGTTATTGGCTGCATGTCCTCCTCCCGGGAACACCACGGGCACCGGTGGCGGTGGCGGTCGCGGCGGTGCCGGCGGCGGCATCAGCCCCGACTCGTGCGGCAAGATCGACGGTACCGATACGGGACGAAAGCTGTACTCGTTCCTCCTCGCATCGGCCGAGCTCGATCGCGCGAGCCTCGAGCTCGAGACATCGATCGCGGGGGCGTGCCGCCGAATGGCGCGCGCACTCGGCGTCGACGAGACCGGCGACACGAAGACGGTGTGCACGCGCGCGGCGACGGAGCTCGATGCGAACCTCAAGGTCAGCGTGAAGACCGAGTCTCGCCTCGTCACGAAGCACACGCCGCCGGTGTGCGAGACCAAGGTCGACCTCGAGGCCGGCTTCATCGCCGAGTGCGAGGGCCGCGCAGTCGCGAACAACTCCGGTGGCAGCGCCTCCGCCGAGTGCCGCGCATCCGCCGGTATCCGCGCGACGACGCGGACCGAGTGCAGCGAGCCGAAGGTCGAGGTCGTCCGCGAGAACGTCACCATCGTCGATGACTCGAAGTTCCAGAAGGCGATGGCCGCGATCGATGCGGGCATGCCGGCGATCCTGCGCGCGACGAAGAAGCTCGAGCTCGCGGGCAAGGCCGTCGCGACGTGGGTCGAGACGGGGGCGAACCTGGTCGCGTCGAGCGGCAAGCTCGTCGCGGACCTCGGCGAGCACGGCGTGTGCGTCGCGGGTCAGCTCATCGCGGTCGCCGCCGCGAGCACGAACATCCAAGCGCGCATCTCGGTGTCGATCGAGGTGTCGGCATCGGTCAGCGCATCCGCCGGCGCGCAGTAGGTTTTCGTCGCCGTCGCGGGGGGCCTTGCGCGCAACACCGTCCGGACTTAGTCCGGTGGTTGTAAGGAGGTTCTATGCGACGTTTCCAAGCTTTGCTGATCGCAGCTGGTTTGGCGGCGGCGCCTGCGAGCGCGGCCGCTGGAACCACCCCAGAGTCCAAGGCACCGCCCGCATCCGAAGTGACTCACGACAAAGGGCGACTCGGAATTCTCGTGATGAGCCCGACGCCCGAGTTGCGGCTGCACATGGGCTCGACGCGCGACCACGGACTTCTCGTGGCGCGTGTAGAGGCGGGTATGCCCGCTGCCGCCGCGGGGATCCAAGTAGGCGACCTGATCCTCGACGTGAAGGGGCGCGACATCGACACGACGCGCGATCTGATCGGTGCACTCGCGCCGGTCGGGAAGAATCAGGCGGTGTCGATCGGTCTACTGCGCGACAAGAAGCCCATCACGGTCAACGTCACCCTCAAAGATGAACCGCGCGACGTGTGGAGCAGCATCCCCGTTCTGAACGAGCTGATGCGCTCGTTCTTCGAGCCGATCCACCCGAAGCAGGAACCCAAGCTACGCACCTGATGTTTTTGCCAAGGAGACACCCCATGCAGAGCTATCTCTGGAATCCATGGTCGGTCTTCGACGAGCTCGAGCGTTCGATGTTCGCGACGAGCTCGGCGAGCTGGCCGCAATTCGACATCGAAGACAACGACGACGAAACGATCTTGTCGGCCGACATGCCCGGTATGACCGACGACGATATCGACGTCACCGTGCGAGGGCACTACGTGACGATCCGCGGTGAACGCAAACCGAAGAGCGGCCACTACGTTCGCCGCGCGAGGTTCCACGGCACCTTCGAGCGCACGTTCTACATCGGTGATCAGTACGACCTCGATCACGTCGACGCCCACCTCGTGAACGGCGAGCTGACGATCCGCCTCCGCAAAGCGGCCAAGGCCAAGCCGCGCAGGATCAAGCTGACGAGCGGCATCGCGGCCAAAGTGAGAGGACTCCTCGGCGTCGAGAAGGAGAAACGCGAACCCCAACACGAGCAACCCGCGGCGTGAGCCGCATCGCACCACGGCGGCGGATCCGCGACGGCAAGGACACGGACCTACTCCATCTGGCCCCCTCGAGGCCGTCCTCCGATCCGCCGCCGTGCGTGCGTGTTTTTTTTCGGTGCCCCATGACGAAGAAACCCGATCCTTCCATCTGTCGCCCCATCGCCTACGTCGCGCTGCAGGACACCATCACGCGCACGCGGATCATCAGCGTGCTCGAACGCGCGGGTTGGATGGTGTTCGCGCAGCCGACCGGATTTCATCTCCTCGCAGCGATCGCCGACGTGATCGAAGACCGCGCGTGGCTGCGCCCTGGACTCATCGTGATCGACGCGCGCTCGCGTGGCTGCGCGGGAACGACGATCGCCGCCGGATTGCGCGACCTCGGCATCGCGATCCCGATCGTGCTCGTCGCTGCGCCAAACGAGGCGCTACCGCTCTCGAGCGACGACATGGTGCGCATCACCGAGAGCGCGAGCGCCGAGTCCGCCGTGAGCGAGCTCGCGCAGCGCGCGTGGCACATCGAGCCGCGCGGCCGGCCTCCCGGTAACGCGCTGGCGAGTTAGTCGTCTTCGCCGGGGACCGGATCTTCGAGATACGACTTGATGGGACGGTCGTTCACGAAGTCGTTGACCCACTGCGCGAGCGTCATGTTCTGTCCTTCGACATCGGAGTCGACGAAATTGAACAGCGTCGTGCAGTGGCTGTCGTTGATCGGCCGGTAGTACGGGATGAAGTAGTAGAGGTTGTCGCGCGTCTTGAACTCGTCGACGAGCAGCTCCGTGTCGCTGTTCCACTTCGACAGGATCTCTTCTTTGTCGGTGCGCTCGTCGAGGTTGTAGAAGCGCTCGTACGAGTACAGCGAGAAGTTGTAGTCGCGGCGGAAGTACGTGGTGCCGAGGCGATCGTTCGGGAACTCGTCGGCGAGCGCCGTGTTGATCGTGCCCATGTCGTCGAGCGTGAAGCCCGCGGGCATCTCGGGCGTGAGCGCGTCGAGGTTCCACGATGCGCGGATCTTCTCGTGCAGCGGCTTGGAGAATCCGCTCGACGGGAAGATCGGACCCGAGTCGTTGATCAGGTACGCCTTCTGGACGGAGCGGATACCGTTGCGGAGGAAGCGGTAGTTGACGACAGAGCCGACGCCACCGGCAGAGCAGCCCGTGGAGAGCAACTTCGGCATGTGCGGGAAGTTGCCGTCGATCCACTTCACGACTTCCTGCACGGCCGCGTGGCCGTCGTGGTGGAACTCGAGATCGGGATCGCTGTCGGTGCTCGGGTACGTGATCGTCGTCGCGCCCGTGTGCACGTCACCCGTGCAGTACGGCACCCAGACGTAGTTCCAGTTCATCGACGGGCTCGTGTCGTCGACGCGCGACATGAACGGCGAGATGAACGACGCGATGTCGTAGTGCGTGTCCTTCACGCCGTCGGGGTTCGCGGCTCCGCGGATGCCGTTCTTGCCCGCGCAGGAGTCGTAGTCCCAGCACGCTCCGCCCGGCTCGAACACGACGGCGAGGTTGTCGCTCTTGTCCGAGAAGTTGACGAAGAACTTGTACGGCGTGTTGTTGCCGCACACGACACCCGGCGGCTCGATCTTGATCCACGTGTCGTATGCCGAGCGCACCGGATTGATGACGCGCGTGTCTTCGTCTTCCAGATTGTCACCGCACGCCGCGAACAGCACGAATACGACGAGCCCCGCTCGGATCATGAAGCCGACGCTAGCCCGATGCGTTGGTCTGGCCAACCTGAAAACACCTTCACATTCTAGTGTGCTGGATTCACTTAGGTGGACCGAGTGGCTCACTGCGTCGGATCATCGCGATTCGACCCGCGACCACCGCCGTATCGATCCCAGACGTTGACGCCGCCGTTGGTCGGAGAACCGCTGCCTTCGCGACCACCGGTCGGTGGACGCCCCGACCCCGTCGGCGTCGAGTCGGTGCCTTTGGCCGCGGCGATCTCGAGGGCGAACTCGCGCGGCGGTCCATCGAGCGTCTGCACTTTGAAGCGCAGCGTACCGCCGCGTGCGGTGACCGCCGCGTGCTCGTCGGTCGCGAGCTTCGCGAACGCCGGTGCGTCGGTGACATCGCGGCCGGAGATCGCGAGCACGATGTACTGCGTCGCGACGCCGAGCTTCTGCAGCGGTCCCGCGTCGAGCTTCGTGAGGATCGCGCCGGACTCGAGCTTGGGATAGCGCCAGCCGACGAGCGGGAACAGCCCCACCGTCGTCGCACCGAGCGCGGTGTCTTGCTTCGCATACGCCGCAGCGAGCCCTGCGATCTCGGTCGCGCCCAACGACACCTGCGCGAACGCCACGACACGCTTCCCATCGGGGCTCGCGTATTCCTCCCAGTAGCGACCGGTCGGCGCCGATGGCACCGCGCCCGCGCTCGTCGCGCGAAGGATGCGGCCGACGGCATTACGTGCTTCGCGAACATCGCGGCGCGCGCTCGTGTTCGAGGAGTCGCGATCGAACGCCGCGAGCTTTGCATCGCGTGCGGCTTGATAGATCGGCACCACCGCGCGTTTCCACGCGGCGTCGTCGATGCGCACGGCGATCGCATTCGCGGTCGCGTCGAGCGCGGAGTCGAACGCTTCCTCTTCGGCGTCGTCTTGCCGCGACGACATCGACGATACGCCGACGCACGAGATGCCTTTCGCGGCGGTCTCGGTGCACGTCACGCTGTTCGGTGCATCCGCGACGATCCACGCCGGGCGCGTCTCCGCGCTCTTGCTCGTGACCTTTCCGAACGCGGTCTCGCTGCCGGCATTCGCGGTGACGCGCTGATACGCGAGGTAGCCACCGGCGGCGAGGACCACGGCGATCAGCGCCGCGAGCACCGGGACGAGCAGACTGGACCGCGGGCGCTCGACCGGGATCTGCGGCGACGACGCGACCTGCTTCGCGCTCGGCTTGCGCTCGCGATGCGCTTGCAGCGCGCGCTCGCGAAGAAAGCCGATCGATTTGACGAGCTCGCTCGATGCCGTGGGCTTCGGCAAGAGCGGCAGGAGCGTCATCAGGGTCTCGCCCGCCTGGCACGCCATCGCATGACGGCACGTCTGGCAGCGCAGCTCCGGCGCCGTCGCGAACTTGAGGACCTCGTAGTGATCCGCGACCTCGATCAACTCGCCCGTCGTGGTGCCACACGTGGTGCACGCATACGGCAGCGTGAGCGTGACGACCTGCCCCTTCGGCGCGAGATCCTCGGGGCTGCACAGCTTCTCGAGGAACGCCGGCGGAACACTCGCGAGGTACAGCGCGTCGACGAGCGGCGCGACCATCTTCACGAACCCGCGCCACTCCGCGGCGCCTGCGGGCTCGACGCGACCGATCGACGACAGGTCGACGATCACGCCGCCCTCGAGCCCCTCGGCCAGCTTCTCGCGCGGGAACGTGCGATCGAGATCGCCGGTCAGCTTCAGGTACGTGGTGCGGCCCTCGATGATCTTGTCGACGCGCAGCTTGCGGTTGAGATCGCTGACCGCGTAGTTCAGCTTCGTCGCGAGAAAGCCCGCGACCTCCGGCTCGAGCTCGAACTTCGCCTGACTGATCAGGTACGAGAAGAACGTCGCGCCGTCCTCGTCGAAGTACATCCCTTCTTTGCACGACGGGCACGGACGCTCCGCCAGCTTCATCGTCTTGATCGTCTCGAAGTCCTTGTCGACCTGGAGAAGGACGCGATGCTCGGAGTCGCAGTAGTCACACTTGAACGGCGCGTAGAAGCTGAATACGCGGCCGCCGCCGGTGAAGTTCGCGACCATGTTGAGCTGGTCGACGACCTTCGGCGTGCACTCGATCAAGATCATCGACCGGACTTGCTTGCCGGCGGTGGTGACGAAGTCGACCCACTCGCGAATCCCGAACGACGAGATCTTCTTCACGCCACCGAGATCGAGGACGAGCGTGTCGCAGCCGGCGGTCGCGCCGAGCTTCTTGCCATCGAAGCTCTCGTCGATGGTGCCCGAGAACTTCAGGCAGGCGATCGTGCCATCCGCGAACTTCTCGATCGCGAGCTTCGGTGCACCTTCGGCGGGGACGATCGGTTGAGACTGACGATGCGATACGGCTTGCATCTAGTGACTCCAGAAGTGCAGCGACTTCGCCTGCGTGCGGAACTCTCGGAGGTTCATATCGAGCTCGAACAATGCAGTGACCTCCGTGTGCTTACCTGCCGCGACGTCGAACATCATCGCCGACGAGGCATTGTGACAGACCATCATCCCCAACCCCGCGCCGCCGTGCGTTTGATCCATCTCTCCACCCGCGAGTCCGCGCGCCATGCCGTCGACCACGTGCCAGCGCTCGAGCCGACCGAACGGATCGCGAACTTGCAGGACCAGGCGTGTCCCGTCGGTGCCGAACCGCACCGTCGGTCGCTCGTGAGCATCGAGCACGATGTCGGCTTTGCGGTCGCCGGCATACTTCGGCCGCCCGTGCAGATCGACGGGCGCGTCGTACATCGCGTTCATCAGTAGCTCGTGCGCGAGCTCGCCGAACATCTCGCTGATCCGCTTCGGCACGCCGAGACCGCCGATCAACTCGCCGAGCCGCGCGACCGCGAGATCGCGATCCGAGGTCGTTCGCACGTCGAGCTCGACGGCGGCGAAGCCCCAATCGAGGAACGCCGAGAGCGGCGGCGGCGACGCCGACGGTGCGGCGAGGCGGCGCGCGATCATCAAGACCTCCCACGGACGCGGTGTGGACTCGAAGTCCTTGCGCCCGAGCACGTGATCGATCGCGGTCGACTCGATCATGTACTTCAGCGAGTGGCGCAGTGGCTCCGCCGTCCACAACACGCCGCGCATGTTCGGGCGGGCGCGCAGTTGCTCGGCGACCAGATCCGCATCGAACGTGTCCGCGCAGATCACGTCGGCGTTCTCGATGGCAGACGCGACCTGCGCCGGCTCGTCGATCGCTTCGGCGCTCGCACCGCTCGCGAGGAACATGCGCGCGACCCGGCGGGCGACCAGCTTGTTGCGATCGAAGATGACGGCGTGCATCGATTCGGTATTCGCGTCGGGCCCCGGCGAACCCCTACACGGTACCACGGAGATTCCGACGAGAAACCCGCATGTTGCGCCGAGCGACCCGGACCGCTCGGCACGTCGTAATGACCGTGCGCCGTCCTACTTTGCGAGTCGGTGCGTGTGTGGTGACCTGAGCGCCTTGACCCGAGCGCCGCGCTCGAGACGAAGACGTTGCGGACTCACTCGCCGCACACGTACGACTGCGCGAGCACGGCCGCGACCACCGGTGTGCGCGATCCTTTCTCCACGGTCACCGCGACGATCAAGTCCGCTCCCTGACCGACGCACGGCGTGTGCCGTGTCACGAGCGTCGCCGTCCTCTCGAGCTGCGCGATGCGCGACATGTCCATTCCGGCGAGCGGGCCGTTCAGCTTTCGCCGCGATGCTTTCTTCCATGCACCGAGCGACTCCGTGCCGAGGTCTTGGCTCGCGAGACACGCGAGGAGCGCGGACCGTGCAAATGGTGTCGTGGCGGTGGTTGCACCGCAGCGTGGTGCGGGCTCCGCGTCGTCGCGAACGACCGCAAAGAATCGGCCCGCAGTCAGCTTCGCCGCGCCACCGTCCTCGACGGTAGCGAGTGCTTCGAGGAACGCCGTCGCAGTGGCGAGTGCCTGCGCGGAGGTCGGGCGCTGCGCGGCCACGGGTGAGGTCGACACGATGACGCCGATGACGGCGCCGAGAAGAGCTCGAGTGGTTGGTGTTACGGGCATGAACATCCTCGCGAGGTGATGGGCCATGTCACAGTACAAAGCGCGTGAGCTCGGACGTCGACACTCTCCCCGCCGGCGATCCGCGGGTGACGACAACGACCCACCACGGCCGCTACCGCGTTCGTGGCGTGCTCGGGTCCGGCGGGATGGGCATCGTCCTCGACGCGTTCGATCCGGATCTCGATCGAGCGGTCGCGCTCAAGCTCTTGCACCCCGAGGTCTCGCGAGGCAGCGCCGGCGTAGAGGCCGCGGATCGACTGACCCGCGAGGCGCGCGCGATGGCCAAGGTCTCGCACCCGAACGTGCTCACGGTCTACGAGGTGGGTTGGTCGAGCGACCAGATCTTCCTCGCGATGGAGCGCGTCGAGGGCATGACGCTGCGTGCGTGGCTCGGTCTGTCGACCGCGACGCGGGCGGCGCGTCCGCACCGGACCTGGCGCGAGGTGACGAGCATGTTCGTCGCGGCGGGACGTGGCCTCGCCGCGGCGCATCGCGAAGGTCTCGTGCACCGCGACTTCAAGCCCAACAACGTGCTCATCGGAAAGGACGGCCGGCCACGCGTCGCGGACTTCGGGCTCGTCACGACGCGCGCACTCGAAGCAAGCGGCGCCGAATGGGGTGACATCACCGGCACGCCCGCGTACATGGCCCCGGAGCAGTGGAACCACGCCGAGCTCGGCCCCGCGACCGATCAGTTCGCGTTCTGTGTCGCGCTCTGGGAGGGTCTGTGCGGCGAGCGGCCGATCCGCGGATCGACAGCGATGGAGCTCCGCGCGTCCGCGTGTTCGCGCGAGAGACCGCCGCGCCATCGCGACATTCCGGTGTGGCTCGACTCCGCGCTGCGACGCGGGCTCGCTGTCGATCCGGCCGATCGGTGGCACACGCTCGACGCGCTGCTCGATCGCCTGGAGCGCGGCCTGCGGCGCCGAGGCAGGCTGCTCGCGGTGGCGGGCCTCGCCGGAGTCGGCGCATCGCTCGCGACGGCCCTCGTGCTGTGGCCGATGAGCGCCGAGCGCGAGACGTGTCCGCGCCCCGAGGATCGCATGGTCGATCTGTGGGGCAGCGCTCGTCGCACGGCGCTCGTCGCCCACGCGGCTCCACGTGGAGCTGCCGTCCTCGCCGCGCGCGCCTCGGATCATGTCGAGCGGGAGCTCGCGTCGTGGGCTGCGGTGCACCAAGACGCGTGCCGCGCGACCCGCGTCGCGGGGACGCAGTCGGACTCGCTGCTCGACGCTCGCATGCATTGCCTCGATGCGTGGGCCGCGGAGCTCGACGATACGGTAGCCCTCGCGCTGCGCGTCTCGGCTCCCGACGAGCTGGAGCACGCGCTCGATGCGCTGTTCGAGCTGGCCCCTCTGGCGCGTTGTAGCGACACCGAGGCGTTGACCCGAATGCTCGCGGTGGCGGCGCCGACGGGAATGCGCGCCGAGATCACGGCGCTCGAGACGTCGCTCCGCGGTGTCGAGATCGATCGTCGCGCCGAACGCTTTACCGGCTTGCTCGATCGCGCGCGGACGGTCCTCGTCGCGGCACAGGCGATCGGATATCCGCCGCTCGAGGTCGCGGCGCTCGATGCCAAGAGCGAGATCGAGCTCAGCCTCGATCAATATGCCGATGGCGCCGAGACTCTTCGCACCCTGATCCAGCGAGCGGCCGCTGCGCGCGACGATCGGGCCGAGACCAGCGCGTGGAACCGGCTGATCTACGTGCTCGGGTACCACCGCGGCGAGATCGAAGCCGCGCTCGCTCTCGAGCCTGCTGCCAGCGCCGCGCTCGCCCGCGCGGGTTCGCCGATCGAGCTGGCGGTCGGTCACGAGCTGGCCGTTGCACAGGTGCTGGACCAAGGACCACGCGCGGCCGAGGCGATCGAGCGGCTCGTCGCGGCGCGCACCTCTATCGCGAACGCACGTGGGCACTCCGCGCGCCTCGCGGAGCTGGATGTGGATCTGCTCGCCGAGCTGGCGAACGCGTACGCGGTCGTCGGCGACGACGCCGCAGCGGTGGCGGCGCTGCGCGAGGCACGCGATGGATACCGCGAGCTGTTCGGGCCCGGAACTCTCGACGAATCGATGGTGCTCACCAACCTCGGCGACAGTCTGCGGCGGCAGGGCAAGTACGCCGAGGCGCTCGATGTCCTGCGCGAGGCTGCGCGGATCGTGGAGGCCAAGACCGGGGCGTCGGCGCGCCTCGCGGTCGACGTGATCCAGCTGTCGTACGTGTTGGGCGAGCTCGATCGCTGGCCCGAGGCGCTGCAGCAGGCAGAGCGCGCCGTCGAGATCGGACGCGCGAGGCTCGGTCCGGACGACCCGATGCTCGCGACGTACCTCGCGGGTCACGCGTCGGCGTTGCAGAACGTCGGCCGGCGCGACGACGCGATCGCTCAGTTCGGAGTCGCGATCGCACTCTACGAACGAAGCGCGCAGGACATCGGCCTCCCGATCGCGCTGTTCAACCGCGGCGAGCTGTCGTTCGATCTCCATCGCCACGACGACGCCGCACGAGACTATCGCCGCGCGATCGAGCTGTTCGAGCAGCTGCGCCCCGGCACGGCGATGCAGCTGTACCCACTCGTGGGCCTGGGGCGAATCCTCGTCGTGCAGCGCCGATTCGTGGACGCCCGTGACGCACTCGAGCGCGCGGTCGGCATCGAGCCGGACGGCGCCGATGTCGCGATCGCCACCGCCGCACGAGCGTGGCTCGCGCATGCCCTCGTCGCCGGGCGGATCGACGTCGCTCGCGGGACCGCGCTCGAGAAAACGGCGGCTGCCGAGCTCGCCGTGCTCGCCGCGCGCGATCCCGTCGCTCGCCGCGAGCGCACGCTTCTCGATGCGCGCTGACTCCATCACTTCACCGGAATGCCGGCGACGTACGCGGGGACCTTCGCGCCTTTGGCGAAGGCGAGGACGATCACCTGCTCCACGTTGGTGACGAACATTCCCGGCTTGAGACCCGCCGCGTAACGCGGATCGATCGTCTGCGGCGGTGCGGGAGGCTCGGCGTACGTCTCGGTTCGTTCCTCGAGGCAGACGTACTCGTAGACGAACATGCCGTCGCTGCGGACCTGCGTGATGCGGTTCGTGTAGTGACCGCGCACGCAACGCTGCTGTGTCCCCTTGATCTTCGCGTACGACAGGATCAGCCGATCGCCCTGCGGCTTGACCGACTCCACCGTCCCCGTACCGCCACCGCCGCTATAGGCCGGGCTCACCTCGAGCCACGAGCGATCGACGTCGGGCGCGTCGAGCTTCCGATCGCGATCGTCGAACTGGATCCCGGCCGCGAGCGCCAGCGTATGCGCCGCGGTTCGCGAGCCGCGATACCCCGGCCATCGCTCGAGCATGTTTCCGAGCGTGCGCACGAGATAGTCGTTCTTGCCTTCGAGCGCCGCGCACACCGTGAATGCGAGCGACGCGAGGTACCCGTCGGGCGTCGCGATGACCTTCGCGAATACCTGGCCGAGGATCGGGTTCGTGATGCTGGCCTCGAGCCCCGTGAACTGCTTCGCCGGGATCGTGGAGACGACACCGGACAGCGCCGTCCACGCCTTGTCGAGGCAGCCGTCGGTCGCGCGGCGCGAGCGCGTGGCGCGCGCGTCGTCGAGTGCCGTGACCATGGCGACCAGGTTCGGCGATGCCTTCGCGAACGTCTGGCTCGCGGTCTTGGCCACCGCGAACAGCTGCGCGTAGCCCGGATCCTGGTCGACGATCTCGCGGACTCGCTTCGCGTGCGCGACGAGCTCGGTGGCGAGCTCGAATGCCTCGATGCGCAGGCGCGTCCGCTGATATCCGTCGAGGCGCGTCTCGCCGCGCACGTCGGCCGACAGCTTCGCGGCATCGAACGCGGCGATGTCGTTCGCGCACATCGCCCACGCGAGAGGTGGCCCTTTGAGGCAGCGCAGGATGTAGCTCATGCGCCCGGCCTGGGTGAGGCGATCGCCGAGCAGATCTGCGAAGTACGCGGGATCGGAGTCGCGCTCCATGCGCTCGAACTGCTCGCTGGACGAGTACGCCGTGAACGCCTGTTTGTCATCGGCGCGCGTGAACGAGCTGTCCATCCGCAGCTCGAGGGGCGACGTTGCCCACTTCGCGACGTCGGCCCAGTCGGCGTCGATCAGGTGGAGCTTCTGCGACCAGGCGGCGCGGAGCTTGTCGACCCACGCCGCGTTGGCGCTCGCCTCGCTGTTGGGAACGCAGGTCGCCGCGACGAGATCGTAGAGCGCGCGGTGTGCGACCGGCTCGCGTGCGATCGATGCGAGAGCGTTGTCCAGCGAGAGCTTCTGAACGCCGGGGGTGGAGCACCATTCACGCGGCGCTGCATCGGCAGCGGACGTGGTAACGGCGGCGAAGAGCGTGACGGTAGTGACGAGCGCGAGACGCGATGACATGACGGACTCCTAGAGGTCAACGGGCGGGCGGGAGGGTGACGTCGGCGGCGCGAACGGCGAGGTCGCCGCGAGCGCGATCGCCGACGATGGCGACCTTGGTGCCGGGGCGCCACGACAGGACGGCGACGCGCGTGCCCGCGATCGAATACACGCGATCGGGTTGCCCGACGAAGAACACGAGCCCGAGCTCCCAATCGACGCTCTCGACGACGCCGACGTACCACGTGCGCTCGAACACCTCGGCGCCGCGATCGATCGTGGGCTTGTCGAACGACAGCGCCGTGACGATCGCCTTGGGCACGAGGTTGTTTCGGGTGGCGGGCACGGTGCGATACGCGATGAACGGCTCGCTCGGTAGTCCCGCCGACGTGCGAGCGTTGAACGGCCGCGTCACGCCCTCGGGGCCGAAGCCGATCACGTAGCCGGTGCGAATCGCGGCGCGCCGTGCCGACGCGTCTTCTTCGACGAACCACGCCTCCGGAATGAAGCAGTGATCCACCGCCGCGGTGCAGGCGTGATCGTTGCTCCGCACGACCCACATCTCGTTCGGCGGGACTGCGATGCGTCGTGGCTGATCGTTGGCCACGCCGAGCCACGGATCCTGCGGCGCTGTCGGGTACGGCGGAAGCTTCTCGTAGCGGCGCGTGAGCACGCCGTTCTCGGTCTGCGTCGCGGGTAAGCTCTGGGTGGACGACGTGTCTGATGGTGGCGGCGGCGAGGCCGAGGTCGTTCGCGCACCACCTCCGAACGAGGAGGCGGTGTGGAGCGTGCAACTCGCGATGAGGGCGAGCGCGGTCGAGGCAACGAGCGGATGCATGGTGGTTCCTATTGGCAAGTCGCGAAGTCGAAGATCGCGGTGACGGTCATGTCGGCGGTGAGGTTCACGCTGCAACTCGGGCTCGAGCCCGAGCACGCGCCCACCCAACGAACGAACGAAGAGCACTCGTTCATGGCGGTGAGGTTCACGACCGCGCCGACGAGGTCGTAGGTGCAGGTCTGCGTGGCCATCCCCTCGCCACCACAAATCTCGTTCGGCGGCGAGACGGTCACGGAGCCGAGAGCGATCGATGGCCCCGCGGGATCGGCGTTCTGCACGGTGAGCCGCAGCGTCGGGATATCGGCGAACGACGCATTGGCGGTGACCGCACCGGCGGCGATGGGCACGTTGCACGTGACCGTGGTGCCGCACGCGGAGGCCGCGGCGCCCCACCCCACGAAGAGCGCACCCGAGGCGGCGATCGCCTGGACCTGCACGGGTGTGCTCGTCGTGCGCGTCTCGCAATCGACACCGCAATCGATCCCCGGACCGACGACGGTACCCGGACCGGTGCGCGCGATCGTCAAGGTGCTACCGCCACTGCCGGCGAGCTGCGCCATCGCCATCGCTCCATTCACACGCGCGACGAGGCTCGACGACCGCGCACCAGGTGCCGCCGGCGAGAAGCGCACGATGGCACTGCAGCTGTCGCCGGGTGCGAGCGCGCTCGCGCAGTCATTCGACAACACGGAAAACGCAGCGTCGGCGACGTCGAACGTCGGAGCGGCGAACGACGCCGTGCCGGTGTTATTCACCGTGAACGCGCGGTCCATCGAGGTGCCGAGCGTGACGTCACCGAAGCTCTGGATCGACGGTGTCAGCGACACCGCCGACATGACGCCGGTCCCCGTCAACATCAGCGATGCGAGGAGCGTCGCGCTCGAGGTTTCCTCGGCGACGAGCTGCGCGGCGTGATCACCGACAGACGTCGGAGCCATCGCGACGCGCACTTCGCATCGTGCATCGCGCGGTAACGAGCTTCCGCAGCTCGAGTCGACGATCACGAATTGATCGGCTGCTTCCCCGGAGAGGCGAACGGTGAACGCGGGAGAGTCGCTTCGGGCGCGTAGCTCGAACACTTCGATCGCGCTCGCCGAGCCCAGCCCGACGTTGCCGAACGCAAACTCCGCTCGGGTGAACTCGATCCCACCGGTAGCGGCGTCCTCGTCGACGGACATCGCGTCGATCGCCGGCTCCTTCACCTCACCGCAGGCAACGAGCAGCGCGCATGCGACGACACGGTTCATCATGACCGGGGCGAGGAGCAACCGGCGTACCGCCGTGCAACCTGCGAGAACGTGGCGCTGCCCGCTCGTTCACCGCACAACCTGTGCGGGCAGGTTGTACAGCGGCACTCGGGAGACGGTCGTGTAAGCTGACGCTCTCGGAGCGACGAATGAACACCACGGTGCCACGCCAGGACGAGGAACCGACGCTGCGCAAGGGCGATCTGCTTCTCGCGATCGGCAATGGGTTGTTCCTGTCCCATCCGATCGTCGAGGACGAGATCGTGGTCGGCCGTGATGCGAGCTGCGACTTCGTGATCGATCACGCCTCGCTATCGCGGCGCCACGCCATCGTTCGAATCGCGACACCGCCTACGGTGCAGGATCTGGGGTCGACCAACGGCACGCTCGTTCGCGGCACCCTCGTACGCAGCGGAGATCCGGTCCCGCTCGTCGATCAGGTCGGGTTCCAGATCGGTCCGTTCTCGTTCGTCGTTGTCTCGCGCACGGGCTCGGCGAATCCGAGCGTGTCGGGCCGCAACGCGCTGCGGATCGAGGACCCGACACCAACGGGGGTCCCGAGCCTGGTTCGCGACTTCGCCAAGAGCAACGCATCGGTGCTCGTCGTCGGCGAGACCGGTGCCGGAAAGGAGGTCCTTGCCTCCACGGTACATGCTCTGTCGGAACGCACCGGCGACTTCGTCCAGGTGAATTGCGCCGCGCTCACCGAGACCCTCCTCGAGAGCGAGCTGTTCGGTCACGAGCGCGGCGCGTTCACCGGAGCCGTCGCGCAGAAGGTCGGCCTGATCGAGGCTGCGGCCGGTGGCACCGTGTTTCTCGACGAGATCGGCGAGGTTCCGCTGACCGTTCAGGCGAAGCTGCTCCGCGCGATCGAGCGCCGCGAGGTGCTCCGTCTCGGTTCGACGCGTCCGATCCAGATCGACGTGCGCTTCATCGCTGCGACCAACCGTGATCTCGCAGTCGAGGTCGGCGCCGGGCGGTTCCGCGCAGATCTGTTCTATCGCCTCGACGGGGTGACGCTCCTGATCCCGCCGCTTCGCGAACGCCGCGGCGCGATCGTTCCACTCGCGATGACGTTCCTTGCCGCCGCGCGTCCGACCGCGAAGCTCACCTCCGCTGCGATGGTGGCGCTCGAGGCACACTCCTGGCCGGGCAACGTCCGCGAGCTCAAGGCCGTACTCGAACGTGCCATCGTGCTCTGCCGCGGTCGTGACATCGACGCGACCCACCTCGCGTTCTCGCCGACCGCTCACGTCGCCACGACGCCGGCCCTGCCTACGGATCCGCAGGCCGCCGAGCGCGCCCGCATCGTCGACGCTCTCGAGCGCTGCGCCGGCAACCAGTCCCGCGCCGCGGCGCTGCTCGGCATCTCGCGGACCACCTTGGTCACGAAGCTGCGGCTGTTCGACATCGCCCGCCCCCACGCAAAGCCACGGTGACGGGACCTGTACGATCGGCGGGCGGCGACGGGGCGTAGAGACGTGTAGTGTCGCGCGCGATGGAACCGCGAACGAGCGAGGCAGAACCCGAGATCCGCATCGAGCACCGCGAAGCCCTCGCGTACTTGCTCGCCGAAGCGTCGGAGATCGAGCACGGGCTCATGGACTGCTACCTCTACGCGGCGTGGAGCCTCGGTCCGCGCGACGTGGAGCGTCCGCACGGGGAAGCGATCGAGCGCTGGCGACGCGAGCTGATCTCGATCGCGCGCGACGAGATGGTGCACCTCGCGCTGGTCGCGAACCTGACGAACGCGATCGGCGCGACGCCGCACTTCCAGCGCGCGAACTTTCCCGTGTCGCCCGGCTACCACCCCTCCGGCGTCGCCGTCTCGCTCGCGCCGTTCTGCCCGGCCACGATCGATCACTTCGTCTTCCTCGAGCGTCCCGAAGGCGTCGACGAGCGCGATGGAGAAGGCTTTGGCCGGCAGGTCTACGAGCGACACGCGCGCGATGGCCGCCTCGTCCCGGGCGCGGCGGACTACCAGACGGTGGGCCACCTCTATCGCGGCATCGAGCGCGGCCTCGAAGCGCTCGCGCAAAAGCTCGGCGAAGCGAACCTGTTCGACGGTGATCCACGATTGCAGCTGACCTCGTCGATCATCGGCTTGCCCGGCGTCATCGCGATCACCGATCTCGCATCCGCGAAGGCAGCACTCGAGGCGATCGTCGCGCAAGGCGAAGGCGCGGCCGACCACACCGAGGACTCGCACTACGCGCGGTTCTGCGCCGTGCGCGACGAGCTGCGCGCGATCCGCGAGAAAGATCCGACATTCGAAGCAGCGCCGCACGTCGCGGCGAACCCCGTGATGCGCAAGCCCGCGACGGAGACGGGCGTATTGTGGATCGATGCCGAGCCCGCGGCGAGCATCGTGGACATCGGCAACGCGCTGTACGCGTTCATGCTGCGCAGCCTCGGCGCGCTGTTCTCGCCCGTCTCGCTCGCACCCGGTGCGCGATCGCTCGCCGTCGCCGCGACATCGCTCGCGATGCGCACGCTCTCGCCGATCGCGGAGCTGTTGACCACGCTGCCCGCCTCGACGACACGCGAGGGCGTGACCGCGGGTCTGACGTTCACGATGTCGCGCTCGATCACGCCGATGCCCGAACCCCGCGGGGCGTTTCGGGCGCTCGCCGAAGGAGCGCGCGGCATCATCGACGGCATGCGCGCGCACATCGTCCCGCGCGATCCATCGTTCGCGACCACGGTCGCATCGCTCGAGGTGCTCGCGAACGAGCTCGGTGATCTCGCCGATGCCGCACCCGTACCCTCGTTCGGCGAGACTCCCGTCGCGTCGACGATCGCGACGGCGCGCAAAGCGCCGCTCGAGTACACGCCCGGTGCGATCGAAACCGCGAAGGGCGAAGCGATCACGATCCAGTTCGAGGCGAAGCGCTGCATCCACTCGCGCCACTGCGTGCTCGATGCACCGACGGTGTTCCTCGCGAACGTCAAAGGGCCGTGGCTCTACCCCGACACGGTGCACCCCGAGTACCTCGCGCACGTCGCGCAGTCCTGTCCGTCGGGCGCGATCACCTATACACGCAACGATGGCGGGCCGGCCGAGCAAGCGCCCGAGGTCAATCAGATCCGAATCCGCGAGAACGGGCCGTACGCGATCCACGCGGACGTGAAGCTCGTGGGCAAGGGCAAGCTCCTGCGCGCTACGCTGTGTCGCTGCGGTGCGTCGGCGAACAAGCCGTTCTGCGACGGCTCGCACAACGTGATCGAGTTCGCCGCCACGGGCGAGCCCGCGACGCGGACCTCCGAGCCGCTGGCGATCCGCGGCGGCGAGATCGAGGTGCGCCCGACCGACAACGGCCCGCTGCAGCTCACCGGGAACATCGAGATCTGCGCCGGCACCGGTCGTACGGTCGACCGCGTCACGGGCGCGCGCCTGTGCCGGTGCGGTGGGTCGTCGACCAAGCCGTTCTGCGACGGAACGCACGCGAAGATCGGGTTCCGCTCGGACATCTGACGGGGCATTTCGCCGCGAGGATTTTCTCGGGTAGCGGTGAACATCGATCGACTCGCTGCGTCGATCGAGGCAGGAAATGTCGGCGCCGAAACGCGCGTGCTACCGTGATCGCGTGAGGTTGATCGGCGGAGCTGTGCTCGCGTGCATCGTATCGATGTCGTCGGCGAACGCGCGCGCAGATGCGAGCCCGTCGAGCGAGCTGTTCCACACGGTGAAGACCGGCACGTCGCGCGCGAAGCTCAGCGAGTCCCTCGTCGCGCCGGCGAAGAAGGCGCAGAAGGCGCGCGATTGGTCGAAGGCGATCCCGCTGTATCAAGCGCTCGTCGTCGCGCGCGGCCCCGGTAGTCCCGAGGCGAAGCAGCTCGCGACGCTGTGGACGCTCGCGGGCCAGAACGAGCGCGCGGCGGATGCGTGGAGCGCCTACGCGGCGGCGGTGAAGGACGACAAGGAGCGCGATGCCGCGCAAGCCGAAGCGACGCGGCTCGCGGGTCTCGAAGATCCATTCGCCGACAAGCTCGCGCTCGCATCGATGGCGGCAGAGGCGAAGAAGGCGTTCGCGGCGGGACGCGCGGCATTCGCGGCGAAGCAGTACGCGGACGCGCTCGTGAACTTCCACATGGGCCTCGTCCTCGCCCCGGACCTGCCCGGCTTCCTGCGCGAGCTCGGCTCGACGTACGACAAGCTCGGCGCGCCCGCGCAGAAGCGCGAGTTCTATCTGCGCTACCTCGTGCAGCGCCCCCTCGGCGGGAACGCCGATGTCGTGCGCGCGGAGCTCGCGAAGAACAAAGACGACCAGAAGCAGCTCGGCACGCTGATGATCACGTCGAGCCTCCCCTGCGTGGAGCTGTGGGTGAATCGCCAGCGCGTGACCGGGAAGCTCCCGGGCAAAGGGATCGTCGTCGCGCCCGGCAACTACAAGGGACTCTGCTTCAACCCGAAGTACGAGATGGCGCTGTTCGAGTACGCGAACGTCGAAGCCGGGAAGCCCGCGCTCATGCAGTTCACGTGGGCGATCGTGCAGAACAAGCTCGAGAAGCCGTACGGCCGGATCGCCCTCGAGAACCCGAAGTCCCCGGGCTTGATGATAGATCTCGGCATTACCTCGTCGGAGATCGGGGTCGCCGCGCCGGCGGACGGTCGGCGGTTGAAGATGATCCTCAAGGATGATTCGGGCTCGCGCGTCGAAGAGCGCAGCGTGAAGATCGAGCCCGGGCAGAAGTTCGTCGTGACGTGGTAGCCGTGTCGACGTTGCGACCCTGCTACCCCATGACAGGAGCTCGCGGCGTGGTTTTTAGACCTCGCCTCGATAAGTGGTAAGGTCGCGAAAGATTGGTGTCCGAGCGCCCGTCGCAAGAAGGGAAGATGTCCACTGGTGCACCGAATGATCCGGTGCCGTTTGGACACTATTTTCTTCTCGGTCTGATCGCGCGCGGCGGAATGGCCGAAGTCTATCGAGCAAGGCCTCAAGAAGGCGCGCGAAGACTGTATGCGGTCAAAGTGATGCGCCCGCAGCTCGCGCGAGAGGCGCGGTTCATCGACATGTTCCATCGCGAAGGAAAGCTCGCGATGGTGCTCAAAAACCGCTGCATCGTGGAGACCATCGAGGTCGGCCAGCACGACAGCCGGCACTACATCACGATGGAATATGTCGCCGGCCGAGATCTGACACAGGTTCTCCGGCGCTGTCAGGAGACACAGCAGCGCATCCCCGTCCCGCACGCCGTGTACATCGCGGCGCGCATCGCGGAAGGCCTGCACTTCGCGCACACGCTGACCGGCCCCGACGGAAGGCCGCTCAACATCGTAAACCGCGACGTATCTCCGTCGAACGTGCGGTTGTCCTACGACGGTGACGTGAAGCTCCTCGACTTCGGCATCGCGCAGGCGCTGATGAAGTTCACGAGCGAGATCGGAATCCTCAAGGGCAAGTTCAGCTACATGTCCCCGGAGCAGATCCGCGGCATGCCGCTCGACGCGCGAACGGACGTGTTCAGCGCCGGCATCATCCTTCACGAGATGCTGACCACGGAGAAGCTGTTCCGGGGTGACACCGAGTTCGCGCTGATGGAGAAGGTCCGCAAGGCAGAGGTTCCGCCGCCGTCGAACTTCAATCGCCGCGTGACGCCGGAGCTCGATGCGATCTCGCTCAAGGCGCTCGCGCGCGATGTCGCCGATCGCTATCAGACCGCCGCGCAGCTCGCGGCCGATCTCGACGCGCTGATCGCGGGCTACCGCTTCGATCCGAAGGAGCTGCGGCAGTTCATGCGCCAGCTGTTCCGCAAGGAGTACGCGAAAGAGCTCGAGGACACGCAGATGTCGCTCGAGACGGAGCCAGGGCTCTCGATGTCGATGACCATCGGGGATACCCGCATGCCGACCTCGCCACTGACGGGCACGCCGACGGAGCCGCGCCTCCCTCACCAGTCGTCGGTGCAGGTCCAGGTCATCCGCGAGCCCGAGGTCGTGGATCCCACGACACCGCCCCCAGACCCCGAGGGCGAGAAGCCCAAGGGGTTTTGGGGCTCGTTGTTCAAGAAGCGACGCTGATCCGGGGAATGGGATCGCCGCCCGGGGTGGTATCGTCCTGTCGATGGCGAAAGGCAACGATGTCGACTTCGGGCAAGCGAAGCAGGTCAGCATCATCGTCGCCGTCGCGGTCGCGGGGCTGAACGCCGCGTTCTACTTCCTCTCGAGCATGTACTTCGAGGATCGCTCCGCGACGTACGGCATGGCCTCCCCCGCCGCGATCAGCGCGACGCGCTTGGCGTTCGCGGTCATGTCGGGCACCGTCGGCCTCACCGCGATCATCACGCAGTTCGCTCCGCGCCTCCTCTCACACGGACTCGCCGGCCTCGTCGGAATCATCGCGCTCGTCGGTGCCGCAGGCGCGGCCGCGAAGGACTTCCACCCGGTGCTCCCGATCGCGCTCGGTCTCCTCGGCGCGTTGATCCTCGTCCTCATCTTCTTCTCGCTGTCGTGGAAGTCGCGCCCCGCGTGGTCGTTCTTGATCGCGACCTGCGCCGTCGGCGCCCTCGTCACGCTGTTCGGCGCGACGAAGATCCGCAACGCGACCGACGTCAGCCTCTACTACGCGCTGATCCTGCCCGGCGTCCTCGCGGTCGCGACCGTGATGCTGATCGCCCTCGGCGACGACTACGCCGAGCCCTCCGAGACCTGAGCGAAGTCTCCGGCGGTCTGGTGTCGATCGGCCTTGCCGGACGGCGGCCTGTCCGCTAAAACGGACACAACTTCACGATCACGGAGGCCGCCATGGCACTGCAGCTTGGAGACGACGTACCCGATTTCACCGCCGAGACCACCGAAGGCACGATCAACTTCTACGAGTACCTCGGCAGCGGCTGGGGCGTGCTGTTCTCGCACCCCAAAGACTTCACCCCCGTATGCACGACCGAGCTCGGTCGCGTCTCCGCGCTCAAGCCGGAGTTCGACAAGCGCAACACGAAGGTGATCGGCCTCTCCGTCGATCCGCTCGGCTCTCACAAGGAGTGGGCGAACGACATCAAGGAGACCCAGGGTCACGCGCTCAACTTCCCGCTCATCGCCGACGCGGACAAGAAGGTCGCGAACCTGTACGGCATGATCCATCCGAACGCGAGTGACACGTTCACGGTGCGCTCGGTGTTCATCATCGGCCCCGACAAGAAGCTGAAGCTGTCGCTCACCTATCCCGCGAGCACCGGCCGCAACTTCGACGAGATCCTGCGCGTGATCGATTCACTGCAGCTCACGGCGAAGCACAAGGTCGCCACGCCGTCGGACTGGAAGCAGGGCGGCGACGTCATCATCGTTCCTTCGCTGAAGGACGACGACGCGAAGGCGCTGTTCCCGAACGGCTGGACGACGGTGCGCCCGTACCTGCGTGTCGTTCCGCAGCCGAAGTAACTGACGCCATCGTCGGCGTGATCCCCGGCCCCGCCGGCGATCACGCCACGAGCTCGACAGCAGATGCGCGAGCATCGCGTCGAAGCCCTTCGCGTCTTGCGTCGCATGCCTGGGGCGATTCTCGAGCCACGTGATCTCTATCGAGACGATCGCGAGGTGCCCGTTCGCGTCGTTCCGATCCTGACGACGTCGTCGGAAATGCGACGCCTCGCCGGCGATCACGGAGCGCGCTCGACAGCAGATGCGCGAGCATCGCGTCGAATAGCGTGATCCGATGATCGCAGCGAGGCGCGACCAGCGCACGTAGTGAGCACCAAGGGACTCGTCAGTTCCCGAGCGGCTCGTTGATGCCCGCGGGAACGAAGCTCGCCCAGTAGAACGGATGCGCGTAGCCCTTGCGGCCCGCGATCTCGAGCTGCGTCTCGCGGAGCGCGGTGCTGCGCGGCTTGTTCGCGCCGAGCTTGCCGTAGTAGCCGACCATCAGCTCCTTCGTCGCTTCGTCGTCGACTTGCCAGAGCGACATCACGAGGCTCTCGGCGCCCGCGATCACGAGCGCGCGACGAAGTCCGTACACGCCATCGCCGTTCGTGACCTTGCCGACGCCCGTCTCGCACGCGGAGAGCACGACGAGCTTCGTGCCCCACAGATCGAGGCCCGTCGCTTCCATCGCGGTGAGGATGCCGTCGTCCGCACCGGACTCGAGCTTGTTGGCTCCCGCGAACGCGAGGCCCGAGCGGAGAAGCGGGTTCTCCTGCGTCGGGGCGGCCCCCTGCGCCGGCACCGCGGCGCGTGCCTCGCCTTCCTTCACGACGGGTGGCGGTTCGTCGGGTAGGAAGAAGCCGTGCGTCGCGAGGTGCAGCACGCGCGGACCGTGCACTTGCTTGAGCGTGGTCTCGGTCGCGAGCTCCTTGCGATAGACCTTGAGCTTCATCTTCTTCTCGACCTCGTCGGCTTCCTTGCCGGTGCCGGGGAGCGGTGGCCACATCAGCGATGCGAGATCACTCGAGCGACGACCGCGCGTAGGTGCGGCATCCGCCTTCGGCGCCTTCTGCGTCGCATCGAAGCTCGGATCCGCGAACATCACGCCGCCGCCTTGTGCCTTCGTGCGGACGGCGAGCCGCATCAAGTCGCGGCCGGACGTGAGGTACGTGAAGTTGTACGTCTTCAGCAGGAAGTCGCCCTTCGCGTCGACGAGCGCGCTGAACGGGATGACGTTGAGTGCGCCGTCGGGCGCGATGAGGATCTCCGTCGACGTCCCGAGCGCCGGGGCGATCTTCGCCATCGTCAGATCGAACAGCGCGCGGCCGAGCGCCGTGACCTGCTTGTCGTTGGGATCCGCGACGGACTTGCGGAACTTCTCGATCGCGTCCTCGATCGGCTTTGCTTCGCCGAGCTCCACCATCGTGGGATCGCCCTTCGCGCCGACGACAAACGCCGCGTAGCGCCGCGGCTTGACGACCGGATTGATCGAGTATGGCGAGTTCGGATCGTACGGCTGATAGTTCACGATCTCGACGAGCTTCGCGCTCGCGGGGATCTCCTTCTGCACCGCGGCGAGCGTGATCGCGGCCGTCGCGGCGCGATAGGCGGCGCTCTTCTTGCCGACGGCGAGCTCGAGCTTCTGCACTTGATCCTCGAGCGTGGCGACCTCCTTCGCGTAGCTCTCGACGCCGGTAGCGCTCGGTCCCGCGACCGTCAGCTTCGCGAGCTGCGCGCGCGCACTCGCGAGCCCGTCGAGGAGCTTCTTGTCCTCGGGCGACAGCTTCGCGCGGATCGTCGACATGCTCGCCGCGGCGGCATCGAGCGTGCGGCCCTTGCGGCGCAACAGCGTCGTCAGCCCGAGCCGCGCGGCGGACGGGCTCTTCGGTGCGTAGATCAGCTCGAAGTTGATCGCGGTGTCGAGCTGGTACGAGTTGCGGCCGAAGTACACCGCGTGATCCGCTTCGGTGCCCGTCTTGAGGACATTCGCGAGATCGCGCTCGGCGAGCTCGAGCGCCGTGGTCAGCGCTTGCTCCGCTTTCGGCAGCTGCTTCGATCCCATGTAGACCTTCGCGAGCGCGAGCTGCGAGTAGCCGTACATCGGGTGATTCTTGCCGTACTGCTTCTCGGTCTCGGGCAACTGCTTGGTGAGGATCGCTTCGGCGCGCTTGTACTCGCCCATCTCGCGAAGCACGTCGGCGATCATCCCGTTGTACGCGTTGGCCGAGAGCGGCGCGATCGCGGCGAGCTCTTTGCCCGCGTCCTCGTAGAGCTTGAGCGCCTCGGCCAGCTTGCCCTGCGCGCGCTTGATCTCGGCGAGCGAGCCGCCCCAGCCGGAGTAGCCGCCCTTCTTCTTCTGGATCGCGATCGCCTTCTCGACCCACTTCTCCGCGTTCGCGAGGTCGTTCGCGTTGCGATACGAGAACCCGAGCTGACCGACGAGCCCCGGCAACATCGGATCGTCGGGGTTCGCTTTCTCCATGCGCGCGATCTCTTTCGTGTAGATGTCCGTCACCTGCTTCTGGAGCGGCGCGGCGAGATCGGGACGACCGCCGTAGCTGTATTGCGACGCGACGGACCACAGGATCGCGGCGGCGTACTGGATGTTCGTCCCGACCATGCCATTCGCGAGCTTCACGATGCGATCGAACAGCGCGATCGCCTTCGGCTTCTGATTCAGCTGCCAGTACGTGCTCGCGACGACCTGCAGCGCACCGATGATGCTCATGTCGTCCTTCGCGACGGCCTCGGTGATCTTCAGCGCCTGTTCGTACATGCGAATCGCCGCGGTGTACTCGTTGCGCGCGTTGAGCAGCGTGCCGTATTGCGTGAGCGCTGACGCGTACTCGCGCGATTGCTCGCCATCGTGCTTCTTCGCGAGCGCGATCGATCGCTGATAGATGGGATCGAGCTCGTCGAGCCGGTTCTGCGACCACAAGGGGCCGATCAGCATCGCGAGCCCCTGCTGCACTTCTTTGGAATCGGCGCCGTGCTTCTTCTCGAGCGCGGCGAGCTCTGCCTTGTAGATGAGGTACGCGGCGTTGTAGTCGCCGGTCTGCATGAGCAAGCCGCCGTACTGCAGTGCGGCGTTCTTCGTCTCCTGCGCGTCGGGACCGAGCTCCTTCGAGCGCAGATCGTAGAGTCTCTTCGCCACCTTCACCGCGAGGAACGGCGCCTGCTTCACCTGGAGATCGATCAGCTCCTTCTCGAGCTTCGAGAGCTCTGCTTGCACCTTCAAGCTCGGCGGCTTGGGCGCGACCTGCGCGAGAGCTACGCGACCGAACAACCCGACGACCAGAAGCACGAGCGTGACGAGGCGCATCGCGGACAGTGGTAACATGACGACGATGAGACTCGCCCTTGCTCTCTCGATCGCCCTGTTCGCGTGCGGTGGTGGTGCCAAGCCGGCAGCGACGACCCCGGCCGCGACCTCCGAACCCGCGACCGCTACCGAGCCCGCGCCCGCGCCGGAAGCACCGGCCGCCGAAGCGATGCCCGAAGCCGCACCCGCGGAGCCCGCTGCGGCGATCGCTCCGGCCGCGCCCGCCCCCGCGCCGATGCCACCGAAAACGCGCGGCGCGCAGAAGAAGCCGGCGTCGAAGTCCGCGGATCCCTGCGCGGGCGGGGAGTAGCGCGCGTCACGAACGCCTCACGTTGTCAGCGCTTGCGCGCGCGCCGGCTCGCACCCCGTGATTGACACCCTTTCGCAGGCGGGCTCTAGTAATTGCTGGTGTTGCGCTGGCTGCTCCCGATCGTCGCCGTGTTCGCGTTGCTCGGCAACGCGGTCTCGGCGTTCGCGGCGGCGGGCACGTTCGGAGACAGCAAGTGTTGCTGCCCGAGCCCAAGAGTCTGCAAGTGCCACGATCACGATCATCCCAAACACGATGATCAGATGAAGCGGTGCTCCGGCGACGCCGAGAAGGTCGCGCCGTTGCTCCACGCGATCGTCATCCCGCCCGTCCTCGAGACGATCGCGGTCATGGCCGAGCAAGCGCTCGAGTACGTGACCATCGTCGCCGCCGATCAGTACGCCACCGAGCCCGAGAAGCCTCCGTTCTAGCGACGCGGTCGATCCACAACCGCGTTTCGTTCGAACACTTCTATCGATGATGGATCACTCGCGATCCATCGGAGGCTCTCATGGCTTTCAAGCAGTCTTTGATCATCGCTGGACTCCTCGCGTCCAGCACGTCCGCATTCGCTCACATCACGGTCGCCACGGGTCCCGTCCAAGCGGGCAAGTCGGCCAAGGTCGGTCTCGCGATCAACCACGGCTGTAACGCCAGCAGCGAAGACTCGTACAAGATCCGCGTGGATTTTCCCGCGGGCACGTTCTCCAACATTCGCGTCATGCGCTCGGACTTCGGTACCGCGGTGCAGATCAAGGACGGGAACAACGCGGTCATCGCGATCGAGTGGACCAAGCCCGACGCCGACAAGCGCGTCGCCGACGACGGCTACTACGAGCTGACGTTCAAGGCGACGATGCCGAACGCGCCGTTCACCAAGGTGAAGCTCGACGTCACGCAGACGTGCGTGAACTCGGCGGGCGCGACGACGACGCCCGTACACTGGGACGACTCGAACGCCGCCGAGCCCGCGCCGCGTCTCGTGATCGCGCCCGCGCGCACGAACACTATCGGCTGGAACAAGATCACGATCCCCGCGAACACCACCGTCGCTACTTCGGACTTCGGCGCGTACCTCGGTGACTCGCTGATCGTGTGGAAGGGAACGTCGGCGTACAGCTCCAACCCGAACACCGTCGAGCAGATCACGGCGACCACCGGCGTCACCATGCTCGCAGACGCGCTCGCCGCGGGCGACGTGATCTGGGTCAGGTACTGATCATGCGTGCGTTCTCGTCGCCCTCCTCGCGGTGGGCGCGTGTGGCGACAACTTGCATCCAGCGCAAAAGGACGCCGGCCCCGGCAGCGATGCGCCGGTCGCGGACGCGGCGATCGACTCGCCGCCCCAAGCGACGGGTCACTGCCTCGATCGTCCGGGCGCGCTTCCGGCGGAGCTGCACGCACCATCGGGCGCGCTGCCGTGCGAGATGTTGCCGCCCGGCTTTGTCGCGGAGGCACCGTGATCCGAACAGCACTCGTTCTCGTACTTCTCTCGACGGCCGCCTGCGGCGACGACGGTGGCACCGCGGTCGTCGACGCCGATCCCACGGTCGATGTCGCGCCCGACGCGGCACCACGCGAGGTCGTCATGGAGTCACGGCCGCTTCAGCCCGGCGAGCTCATCGAGGGAATCATGACGTCCGGCCCCGGTGACGCCGGGCATATCCTGCTCCACGGCCAGTTCCCGGAGGTTTCGTTCAACATTCACGGTCACGCAAACGGTGGAACCCAGGTCGTCTACGAAGAGTTCGAGAAGATGGACGTCGACTATCTGTTCAAGCCGACATCGCAAGCGAAGTGGTACTTACTGATCCGCAACGACGGCACCGTCGCGATGAACGTCGACGTCAAGGTCGAGATCTACGGCGACATGGCGTGGGAATGGCAAGAATGAAGACCGCACTTCTCGCAGCGCTCGCGATCCTCGCCGGTTGCGAGGAGAAGCCGTTGTTCGGTCCGCCGACGGAGTCGGTATGTCCGCCGACGCAGACGCTGTCGTACGAGAACTTCGGCAAGCCGTTCATGGAGAACTACTGCACGGAGTGCCACGACAGTCAGAAGCGCGGCGAGGATCGCCAGGGCGCGACCTCGTTCCACGACTTCGACACGATCTACGGCATTCGCGCCGTCTCCGAGCACATCGATCTCACGAGCGCTGCCGGGCCGACCGGAATCGTCAATGACTCGATGCCACCCGACGGTGATCCCACCCCGACGCTCGAGGAGCGCGAGCAACTCGGCGAGTGGATCGCGTGCGGGATGCCGACGGACGCGCAGCTCCCCTGATCATCCGGGAGCGTGATCGGCGCGCGGCGACAGATAGATGCGGCCGAGTCGCACGACCCACGGGCCGAGAGCGACGAGCCAGCCGATCGCGGCGACCACGAGCCACGCACCGGGATCGCGAACGAGGTCGCTGACGATCCGCGTGATCGCCACCAGTTGGATCGCCATGAATGCGAACCACGCGACGCGCGGCATCTCGAGCGGACGCCCCGAGTGGCCTTGCGTGACTCGGGTGACCATCGCGACGAGGGCGCTGCCGAAGAATCCGATGAACAGCGCGTGCGCCGGTGCACGACCGAGCACGAACGCGCCGGTCGCCGCGCGGGCGATGTCGTCGATGGTGTAGAGCGCCATCGCGATCGGAAGCCACACGAGCCCGAGAAACAGCACGGACAAGAGTCCGGGCTTGGCGCCACGCGGCCACCACCGCCACCCTGCGAACGCGGTGAGCGCGAACAACGCGGCATCGGGGAGCCAGCGCCACGCGACGGCGTGACCGAGATCGACCGCGAGGTGCGCGACGACCGCGCTCCATACCGCGGCGAGCAGCCACATCGGACGCCACGACTTGTAGCCAAACACCGCGTTGCTCGCGAAGAACGGGAACATGCGGTGAGCAACGGTGAAGAACACCATCAGTCCCATTCCGAAGCTCCCGAGCTCGATGCTGATCGGTACCCACCTAGCGGGCGCACCGGCGAGAAACGCCGCGAAGACGAACATGCCGGCGTAACCGAGAACGAGCGCCGCGAAGGACGACCGCGCATGCCACGTCGCGCGCTCGTCACGCCACACGATGGTCCCGAGAACGGCGAGTGCTGCCGTCCATCCGACGATGGTCAGCGCGACACCGGCGAGCATGGCGGTGTGTGATCCGAGAGCACCTGCGAGCGTGAGCAGCTGCCCTACGAACATGCCGACACCGATCGGCACGAAGCTCCGGCGTGGGACCTCTGGCTGTGCCGTCCATTTCGGGAACGTGGTCAGCAAGAAGCCGAAGAAGAAGCTCGGCAGCATCTGGTACTGCATCACGAACGCGTGCACCCACCCGGGAAACACGGGCGGATACTTCATCGCGAGTACGTGGGGCCATCGCGACGCGACGAGCCACGCGCTCCACCAGATCATCGCGAGCAGGATGTTCGTCGCACCGGCGAAGAACATCAGGCGATGCGGTGCTGCACCGAGACGCCGCACGGATAGCGCGTCGAGTCTGGGTGCTTCCTCGATAGCGCGCGCGATCGGCAAGCTCATGCGCGATCGTCATGCGCCGCGCGTGCCGCGTCCGCGCGCGATGTGGTGCGAGGCATGCAGAAGCGAGACCGCCATGAGGAACTACTCGTGCATGCTGGTCATGACCTCGTTGCTGGTCGCGTGCGGCGGCACGGAGGAGACACCGCCCGCGAAGAGCGCACCGACGACGGCTTCGGTTCGCGAGCCGATGAAGGTGCCGGCAGACTCCAACAACATCGTCAGCATCGCCGTCGCGTCGAAGGATCACACGACGTTGGTGGCTGCACTGCAGGCGGCGGACTATGTCACGGCGGTCGCGAATCCAGGACCGCTGACCGTGTTCGCGCCGACGAACGCCGCGTTCGACAAGCTGCCGCCGGGGACGGTCGAATCGCTCGTCAAACCCGAGAATCAGGCGAAGCTCAAAGAGATCCTGAAGTACCACGTGACGACATCGGTCTACGAAGCGCCGAAGCTCGTCGACGGAATGGTGCTGGGGATGGCCAACGGCGGGAAGGTCACGGTGCACGTGAAAGACGGCGTGATCACCGTGAACGACGCCACCGTGATCGCGTCGGTCCGCGCGTCGAACGGCGTCGTGCATGTCATCGATGGCGTGCTCGTTCCGCCGGCGCCGTGATCATCGACGTGCGATCTCGAGGACGCGCGGGAACAACAGCTGCGTCTCGATGTGAATGCTCTCGCAGACAAGGCGCTCGAAGCGAGTGAACGTTTGCATGGCGTCGATCCCGGCGTCCGGCGTCGCTGCAGCGCACGCGCGCGAAGCCGCGCCGATCGCCAGCAGCTCGGCCACCAGATCCTCGTGCTCGAGCGAGAGCGCGCGAATCACCGAGAGCACCGAGCTCCCGCTCCGGCGAAGCAACGGGAACAGCACGCTCTCTTCCATCTCGATGTGGTGCGCGAGGTTCTCGTTCAGCTCTGCGAACAACGCGAGCGGGGCATCCCAGATCGGGATCCCGTTCGCGAACGCGGTCTCCACGGCGCGTGCTTCGTCGGCGAGCGGTTGGTGATACGTGCGAACGAGCGCGTCGATCTGCGCGGCCGTCGACGAGTAGTTCCACAGACGCGCGAGCCTCTGCTCCTCCGCGGTGATCACGGCGTCCAGCGTGACGGCATCGACACCGAGGAGCTCGCACGTGCTCGCGATCGAGCGTGCTGGATCGTCGACATCGAATCCCAGCCGCCGCAACGCGAGCACCGCGAGCGGGCGTCTCGTGCAGAGGCTTCCGAGCGCTTCGCTGGACACCCGCACCTACCACTGCAAGAGCAGGGCACACGATCGCTTGGCCCGCATCGTGCTTCGTGTTGTCGTCGTGACATCACTTGTTGTCGACAACACAACCCGTCGTCGTTTGCACAACACGTGGACGTCGATCCTCGACATCGTCGCTGCCCCCCTCGCAACGACATCGGCGCAGCGACTCGGGCGGATCGTTCGCGGTGTCCGACAGTTGATCCGCTGTGATTCCGCAGTCCTGCTTCGTGTCGACGGTGATTCGCTCGTCCCGATCGCGACCGACGGACTCGTGCCGGAGGTCTCCGGACAACGCTTCGTCATTGCCGAGCATCCGCGGCTCGCGCAATTCATGCGCGTTTCGCGGCCTGTTCGGATCACCGACCACGATCTCCCCGATCCCTTCGACGGCCTCATCGGTGACGACGTCCTCGGGCGCGTCCACGCCTGTATGGGGTGCCGACTCGAGGTCGACGGCGAGGTGATCGGCGTCCTCGCGATCGACGCGATCGATCCGCATGCATTCGACAACATCGACGATGACGAAGTAGCCGCATACGCGACGCTGGCCGCGATCGCGCTGCGCACCGATCTTCTCATCGAGCGGCTCTCCGAGGAGTCTTCGCGCGCCGGACGCGTCGCGCGGGATCTCGCTCGCGACACCTCGGATCGAAGTGCGGACCTCGTCGGTCAGAGCCCTGCGATCGTTGCAGTTCGCGAGGAGGTCTCGATCTCGGCTCGCTCCGACCTCGCCGTGCTGATCACGGGCGAGACCGGCACCGGCAAGGAGGTCGTCGCGCGCGCGATTCATCGCGAGAGTCCTCGTCGCGATCGACCGCTGATCTACGTCAACTGCGCGGCGTTGCCCGACTCGATTGCCGAGAGCGAGCTGTTCGGACACGTCCGCGGCGCGTTCACCGGCGCGACAGAGCATCGCTCGGGAAAGTTCGAAGTCGCCGACGGTGGAACGCTCTTCCTCGACGAGATCGGCGAGCTCCCCCTCGCGATCCAGCCCAAGCTGCTCCGCGCGCTGCAATCGGGCGAGATCCAACGCGTCGGCTCCGACAAGATGTTGCGCGTGGATGTGCGGATCATCGCGGCCACGAACCGCGACCTTCCCGTCGAGGTCTCCGCCGGACGGTTTCGCGCCGATCTGTTTCATCGGCTCAGCGTGTATCCGATCGCGATCCCAGCACTGCGCCATCGCCGGGAGGACATCTGTCTCTTGGCCGGGTTCTTTCTCAACGACGCACGCTTGCGCCTCGGGCTGGGTCGCATCCGCTTGACTGCGGAGGCTCGCGTCGCACTCGAGGCATCGGACTGGCCGGGTAACGTTCGCGAGCTCGAGCACACGATCCTGCGGGCCGCGCTGCGCGCGAGCGGTGGTCGTCGACGAGAGCTGGTCGTGATCGACGCGGTTCACCTCGGCCTTCCCGCCGTCGTCACGGCTCCCGTGAAGTTGCAGGCGGTTCTCGACGACACGCCGCTGCACGCCGCCGCCGATCACGCCAAGCGTGCCCGCATCGTTGCCGCACTCGAAGCAGCTGGTGGCAACTGGGCACGCACCGCTCGCGCGATTGGCATGGATCGCGGCAATCTCCATCGCCTCGCACGCAGACTCGGGCTGATTTCGCGCACGAACTGCGCGCCTAGCCTCGACGAGTGAAAGTTTGGCGTTTCGCTCGGTGGCATCGCGCGTGCTTTGTCGTCGTGTGCGATGACCCGAATCCGTCTCTCCGTATCTGTTCTTGTTCTCCTCGCTGCCTGCGGCAAACCGAAACCGGCTCCCGAGGAAGACCCTGCCCCGGCCGGCTCGTCGGCCACGACTGCGCCTGCGGCTGACGTCGTCGCGAAGGCGAAGACGACGTTCGAGCAGCGCTGCACCCCGTGTCACGGCACGAGTGGGAACGGAGACGGCCCCGCATCGGCGTCGCTATCGCCGAAGCCACGCAACTACACCGACAAAGCGTGGCAGGCGTCGGTCACCGACGAGCAGCTCGAGAAGACCATCAAGTTCGGCGGCGCTGGAGTGGGCAAGAGCCCCGCGATGCCGAGCAACCCCGATCTCGATGCCGCGACCATCGCGGCCCTCCGAGACATCGTTCGCTCGTTCGGGAAGTGATTCGTGAACCCCAGCATTCAAAAGGAGACGGTCATGCATCCGTCGAGAGGCTCTCTTCGCGTCAGTGTAGGAATCGGGCTCGCATGTCTCGCCGCGTGCAGTGGCTCGAAACGAGCGACGCCGACGGGCGGTACCTCGGCGGCGCTCACCGATCTCATGAAGGCGCGCAATCTGAGCGAGGCGGACGTCAACGCCGCGCTCAAGACGTACACGCCGAGCGGACGCACCGACGAGTACATGGTGTTCGCGTCCGGCGGTCACAGCGGTCAGGTGATCGTGATCGGCGTCCCCTCGATGCGCATCCTCAAGTACATCGCCGTGTTCACGCCCGAGCCGTGGCAGGGCTACGGCTTCGACGAGCAGACCAAGAGCGTACTCGCCGAGGGCAAGCGCTATAGCCACGACCTCGCGTGGGCCGACACCCACCACCCGGCGCTGTCCGAAACCGGTGGCGACTACGACGGCAAGTTCCTGTTCATCGGCGACAAGGCGAACGCGCGGATCGCGGTGATCGATCTCTCCGACTTCGCGACGAAGCAGATCGTGACGAGCGAGCTCATCGCGAGCGATCACGGCGCTGCGTTCGTCACCCCGAACACCGACTACATCGTCGAGACCACGCAGTACCCGGCGCCACTCGGCGGCGGCTACGCGGATCCCAGCAAGGACTTCAAGGAGAAGTATCGCGGTGCCGCGATCTTCTGGAGGTTCGATCGCAGCAAGGGTCGCATCGACAAGGACGCATCGTTCGCGATCGAGTTCCCGCCGTACACGCAAGATCTCGCCGATGCCGGCAAGCTCGTGAGCGACGGCTACGCGTTCTTCAACTCGATCAACACCGAGCTCGCGTGGGGTGGCAATCAGGAAGGTCAGCCGCCGATGGAGTCCGGCTACTCCAAGAACGACATGGATTACCTCCACGTCGTGAACTGGAAGAAGGCGGAGGAGCTGGTCAAGGCAGGCAAGACCGAGACGATCAACGGCATGAAGGTGATCCGCCTGCAGACCGCGGCGGATGAAGGCGTGCTCGCGTTCGTGCCCGAGCCGAAGAGCCCGCACGGTGTCGACGTGTCACCCGATGGAGAGAGCATCGTCGTCGGTGGAAAGCTCGACACGCACGGTACCGTCTACAGCATCACGAAGATCAAGGAGCTGCTCGCGGCGAAGAAGTTCGAAGGCAAAGACGCGTACGGCGTGCCGATCATGGCGTTCAAGGACGCACTGCGCGGTCAGGTCGAGCTCGGTCTCGGTCCGCTGCACACGCAGTTCGATGCCGACGGAAACGCGTACACGTCGCTGTTCCTCGAGACGGTGGTCGCGAAGTGGTCACTCAAAGATCTGAAGGTGCTCGACAAGCTACCGACGCACTACAACATCGGCCACCTCGTCGCCGCGGAGGGCGACACCGTCAAGCCCGACGGCAAGTACCTCATCGCGATGAACAAGTGGGCGCTCGATCGCTTCAACAAGGTCGGTCCGCTGCTTCCGCAGAACTTCCAGCTCGTCGATCTGACGGGTGAAAAGATGCAGCTGCTTTACGACATGCCGCTACCGCTCGGCGAGCCGCACTACGCGCAGATGATCAAGGCCGACAAGCTCGCACCGATCGATGTGTACAAGCCCGGCGAGGATCCGATCACCGGCCAGCACGCGACGGAAGCGGTCGAAGCGAACAAGGAGCGCGTGGAGCGCAAAGCGGATGGAGTGCACGTCTACATGACGGCGATCCGCAGCCACTTCACCCCGGACATCATCCGCGTCAAAGAGGGCGACACGGTGAAGCTGCACATCGACAACGTCGAGCAGGCATACGACGCGACCCACGGCTTCGCGATCAACTCGTACAACATCAACCTCAGCCTCGAGCCAGGCGAGCACTCCGACGTCACGTTCGTCGCCGATAAAGCGGGCGTGTTCCCGATGTACTGCACCGAGTTCTGCTCGGCGCTGCACCTCGAGATGGCGGGCTACCTCCTCGTGGAACCCAAGTAGTGTCATGAGGTCCCTCGCTCTCGTCGCGATTGCAGCCGGCACGGCGTGCAGCCCCGCGAGCGGGATGATCGACGCCTCGGGTGAGCGAAGCCCGATCGACGCGCCCACGGCATGCACGCATGTCGCTCCGGGCGCATCGGTGCAAGCAGCGCTCGACGATCCGAGCATCTCGGTGGTGTGCCTGGACGCGGGTCGCTACCAAGGCCCGCTGCGGCTCGCGCGCGCGGTGACGCTTTGGGGACCGCGCGATGCGATCATCGCTGGCGTTGGAACGATCGTCGACGTGACCGCACCGGGCGCCGCCGTCCTCGGGATGACCATCGACGGGACGGGTGGACGTTTCGATCTACTCGATGGCGCCGTGAGGCTCGCCGCGAGCGACACGCGCGTCGAGGGCGTGCGCGTCATCAACGCGGTGTTCGGCATCCTCGTCGAACGTTCGTCGCGCATACGCATCGTGAACAACCACATCCTCGGCAGTCGCGATCCCTCGACGGGATTGCGCGGCGACACCATCCGCATGTGGGAGACGCGCGACTCGCTCGTCGAGGGCAACACGATCGAGGATGGCCGCGACCTCGTTGTCTGGTACTCGCGCAACAACACGATCGCCAACAACGTCGTGCTCCGCGCGCGCTACGCGCTGCACTTCATGTACAGCCACGACAACACGGTGCGCGGCAACCGGATGATCGGGACCGTCGTCGGTGTGTTCGTGATGTACAGCCGGGGCGTTCACATCGTCGACAACGTCATCGCGAATGCGGCGGGCGCTGCGGGGATGGCGATCGGGCTCAAGGACTCCGGGAACATCGAGGTCCTCGACAATCGACTGATCCACGACACCGTCGGCATCTACGTCGATTCGTCGCCGATGCAGAACGGCGATCGCGTCGTGATCGCGCGCAACGTGATCCGCCTCGACGAGACCGGCATCGCGTTTCACGCGAGCGCGAAGAACCTCGAGGTCCGCGACAACGACCTCGCCGACAACACGACGCAGGTGCGCGTCGACGGTGGAGGCAACGCGATGGGCGTCACGTGGTCTGGAAACTACTTCGACGACTACGCCGGCTACGACCTCGATGACGACGGAGTCGGCGACGTGCCGTACGAGTTGCGCTCGCTGTCGAACCAGCTCATCTCGACGACGCCGAACCTCGCGCTGCTGCGAGGCACGGCCGCGCTCGCGCTGGTCGATGCCGCCACGCACCTCGACCCGCTGTATCAACCCGCGCCGGTGCTGATCGATCGGGCACCGAAGCTCACGTCGCGCTGGCCCACCGATCGCAACGCGAGGATGTGATGCGGATCCAGCTAGCAAAGCTCGCAAAGCGATTCGGCAAGGTGAACGCGCTGCGCGAGATCGATCTCGATCTGCCGGCGGGCGCAAAGGTCGCGCTGATCGGCCCCAATGGCTCGGGGAAGACCACGCTGATCCGCTCGCTCCTCGGGCTCGTGCGCTACGAGGGGGAGGTGCGGATCGATGGCGCCGTCGTCGATCGCGCCGCGTTCGCCTCGCGAATCGCCTACGTGCCGCAGATCGCCCCTCATGTCGCTGCGACGTGCGGCGATCTCGTGCGCGCGATCGCCGAGCTCCGCGGGATCAGCGAGGCACCGATCCGAGACGCCGCGATGGAGCTGGACCTCGCGTTCGACGCGATCGCCGCACGGCCATTTCGCAGCCTGTCCGGCGGCTCCAAGCAGAAGCTCCTGATCGCGCTCGCGCTCGCTGCGCGCCCCGAACTGTTGATCATGGACGAGCCGACCGCGAGCCTCGACGCAGAAGCGCGCGGTCGCTTCTTCCGTCTGTATCGCGAGCTCGCCGGGAACGCGACGCTGATCCTGTGCTCGCATCGGCTCGAGGAGATTCGCTCGCTGATCGATCACGTCGTCGCTCTCGAGGACGGGCGATTGATCTACCAGGGAGATTCCTCGGACTACTTCGCGAAGCGCGTGGGCTCGCTCGTCGAGCTCCGCGTCGACGGCGGGGACACCACGTGGTTGACCGAGAGCGGCTTCGCACCCGGGACCAACGGATGGTGGACTCGCAGCGTCGATCGTCGAGCGAAGCTCGAGCTCGTCCCGGCCGCGATCGAGCGTCTCGGTCGCGCCCTCGTCGATGTCGTGGTTCGCGATGTCGATCTCGTCGAGCTTCGCGGGGAGGTGGGACATGCGTGACTCCGTGTGGCCGAAGCTACTCGGCCTCGCTGTGCTCGGACTCGCGATCGCGGGCATCGCGTGGATCGTCCGCGGCTCGGATGCAGTTCCCGACACCGTGCAGCCGATCGAATGGAATCACCAACCGTGTGCGCATTGCCAGATGTTGCTCGGCGAACCGCACTACGCGGCCCAGCTGATCACCGCCGACGGAGACGTGCTCTCGTTCGACGATCCGGGCTGCGCGATTCGGTTTATCGCCGAGCACCATCCGGAGGTCCACCGTCTATGGTTTCACCATGGCACCGACGATCGCTGGGTACCGTCCGATCGAGTGATGTTCGCGACGGGCGGCCGGACGCCGATGGGCTCGGGTCTCGTCGCCGTGGATCGCGGCGCGCCGCACGCCATCGATCTCGCAGCGGCGAAGCGAGTGGCCCTGGACGGAGGTTCGCCGTGAGCTTCGCCCGCCAATTTCGCGCCAGCGCCCGCCTCGACTTCGCGGAGGTCCTGCGCTCGCGGTGGATCTGGTTCTGCACCGGCACGTACCTCGCGCTCGGCGGCGTGCTGCTCGTCGTGGGCCTACGCGAGTCGTCGATCCTCGGGTTCACCGGAACGAGCCGCGTGCTGCTGTCGTTCTCCAACGCCATGCTGCTCGCGTTACCGCTGATCGCGCTGATGGCACTAGCGCCCGCAGTGCAACGCGCACGCGACGATGGCTCGCTCGAGCTGCTCCTCGGTCAGCCACTATCGCCGGGGGTGTGGTTCGCGGCGATCTGCACGGTGCGCTACCTCGCGCTCGTGGTGCCGCTCGCCGCGGTCATGGTCGCGATCGGAGCGTGGGGCCAGGTGATGCACGACGATCCGATGCCGTGGCAGTTCATCGGCCGCAGCCTCGCGGTGTCATCGTCACTGCTGCTCGCGTTCGCCGGCATCGGTGCGGCGATCTCGGTGTTCGTGCGGAACCCCGCGCGCGTGATCACGTATCTCGTGCTGGTGTGGGCCGCGGGTGTCGCGCTGCTCGACTTCGGCCTCATCGGCATGATGCTCAAGTGGCGCTTGGATCCGCACGCGGTGTTCACGCTCGCGGTGGTCAATCCCGTGGAAGCTGCGCGGCTCGCGATGCTCTCGGATCTGCAGCCCGATCTCGCGAGCTTCGGCCCCGTCGGGTTCTACATGGCGAACCGCGTCGGCCCGACGACGTTGTTCGCCCTTGGAGTCGCGTGGCCGGCCGTCGTCGGTGTCGTTTCGTGGACGGTTGCGTACCTCGGATTCGTGCGCTCGGACCGCATCTAGGAGTCGTGTGATGAAACTCGAGCTCGACAAGTTCTACGCATTTCTCGATCGACCGCTGTACATGAAGGCGCGGCTCGTCCTGCTCGCTCTCGCGATTCCACTCGCGTTGACGATGACCAAACCGCTGTGGCGCATCTCGATGACGGCGCCGCAGTATCCACAGGGTCTCTATCTCGACGTCTACGCGCACAAGATCGACGGCGGCAATCACGGTCAACACATCAAAGAGATCAACACGCTCAACCACTACATCGGCATGCACAAGATCGATCGCGCCGAGCTGTCGGACCTCGATTGGATCCCGTTCGCGATCGGACTGTTGCTCGTGCTGACGCTGCGCTGCGCCGCGATCGGCAACGTGCGCGCGCTCGTCGATCTCGCGGTGATCGGCGGATACGTCGGCGTGTTCGCGTTCGGCAAGTTCGTCTACAAGTTATACGTGTTCGGGCACAACCTGGATCCGGACGCACCGATCAAGCTCGAGCCATTCACGCCGGCGATCTTCGGCACCAAGCACATCGCCAATTTCACGACGACGAGCCTGCCGCAGCTCGGCTCGCTCTACATCGGCATCTTCTTCACCGGCGTTCTCGGGCTGCTCGGGTGGCACCTGATCGCGGGTCGCCTCGCAGCCGTGCGTGCTCGACCGATCGCCGCCTGAGCGACGCGGGCCGCGATCCGTCGCCCTCGGTAGTCGATCGCGCGCCGCGTCGAGCGCACTAAGTCCGCGAATGCACTGATCCGGCGATCTGGAACGACGCATGCTCGTTACGTCGGGCGATGCCGACCCCGAAGTTCACGTCCCTCGACCTCACCGTATTGTTTGGCGTCACCGGCGGAAAGTCGTCCGCGGCGAAGCTGGAGCTGACGGCGGCGCTCGACCGGCTCAAGAGCGGGCTCGCCGACCTGGCGCGCACCGACTCGTCGACCGATACGCTGCCGCTCGTGATGCTGCTCGCGCTGAGCCGTCGCCGCGGTGGTGGCGGCGGTGCCCCCGCGGAGATCGGACTGCCGCAACCCCCGGCGACCGCGCCGGCGCCGCTGGCTGCACGCTCGACGTCGACGCAGTACGCGAACTAAGGGACGCCGATGATCTTGTGAGCCTGCAGGCTCAGCCGAAATTGCGGACGCGCGTGAACCAGCGCGATCGCCTTCTTCAGATGCTGCTCGTAGCGCGCGTCCATCCACGGTTGGAGGAAGTAGTGCTCGCAGCGATAGCGCGCGAGATATCCGTCGAGGAGCTTCTCGTCGACGGTGTCATCGACGACGACCTTGAGCTCGTCGAGCGGTAGCGCGTCGGCGAGCGCGATGCTCGCGGGGTGATGCTGCGGCTTGGGCGAGATCGTGAGCCAATCGACGGGCCCACCGAGCGGACGCGTTCCATTGGACTCCATGTGGACGCGAAAGCCCGCGCCGCGAACAGCCGTCGACAGCTCCGCATCCCACTGCAGTGTCGGCTCGCCGCCCGTCACCACGACGCGCGCGGCGTTGCCGGTATCGAGCGCGCGCAGGCGCTCGACGATCTCGCTCGCGGTCATGCGCACCGCGCCGTCCGACGAGAAGTCGGTATCGCAGCCCGTGCAGTCGAGGTTGCACGCGGCGAAGCGAAGGAACACCACGGCGCGGCCCGCGTGCGCACCCTCACCTTGCAGCGTGGGTCCGAACATCTCCTTCACGAGGTAGCGGCGCTCCGGCATCGATCGACGCGAGATGCTATAGCCCGAAGGTGCGCTGCGTCCCACTGATCCTCGCCCTCGTCGCGTGCGGAAAGAGCGAGTCAGCCCCGCCCACGACGGCGCCGGCGCCCGCAGGCTCGTCCGCCGCGCAGCCCGCCCCGCTCGCCAAAGCGGTCGTCGAGATGGCCACCGAGTGCGAGAAGCTGTCGTTCGCCGAATCGACGCCGGTGCCCGAGGCGTCCGGTGCCGGCTGGCTCGAGATCGATGGCGCGCTCGCGCTCGTCGTCGTCAGCGACAGCGGTAACGACGGCGCGTACGGCATCGTGGATCCCGATACGGGCAAGACGCGCGAAGAGGGCAAGCTGCCGCTGGGCAAGGCGGGCGCGGACATCGAAGGCGTCGCCGCCAAAGACGGCCTCCTCTACGGCGTGACGTCGTCGGGATGGATGCGCGTGTGGAAGCGCGCCGGGAATCGCTTCGAGCTCGCGCAAGACGCGTATCCGCTCGGCCCGGTCGATCTTTCGGACAAGAAGTCGAAGCTCTCCGCGCCCGACGGCAAGGGCATGGTCTGCGGCGCGAAGGTCGGCAACTGCGGTCGCGACTACGAAGGCCTGTGCCTCGCGAACAAGCCGCCCGCGGGCGAGCACGCGTGCGTGGGCTTCGTCGCCTCGCGTGCCGATGGACATCTCTATTGCCTCGAGCAGAGCGGCACCGAGCTGCGCGTGATCCACGACAAGTCGATCCCGATCGGCAAGTCCGGCACACTCGCCGACTGCGCATTCTCCGACGAGGATCGGCTGCTCGTCGGCGCGAACCTGTTCGGCACGGATCAAGTGGTCGTCGTGACCGGCTGGGCGGATCCCGCGACCGCGAAGGTCACGCCCCTCGCACCGATCGGCGTTGGCTTCCCCGAGGTGATCGCGGCACGCGGTGACCTGATCTGGCGCATGAGCGACACGGGCGGCGCGCCGAGCCTCATGGCGCGTTATCGCTGCCCGAAGTAGCGGATCCCCGAAATTTCGCCGATCTCGCCGAAGGCGCTACGATCGCCGCGTGCAGTGTCCGTATTGCCGTGGCGACTCGAGCGTGACGGAGACCCGCGTCACGGCCGACGGCCTTCGTCGCCGGCGCAACTGCACGGTCTGCAAGCGACGGTTCACGACGTACGAGACCGTCGGCGCACCTCCGCTCAAGGTCCACAAGCGCGATGGATCGCTCGAGCCGTTCGATGGCGACAAGCTCCTTCGCGCGCTCGCACGCGTCGCCGCGCACCGCACGCAGGTCACGAACGACGACCTGCGACGCCTGGCCCGCGACATCGAAGCGACCTTGGTGGACAGCGGCCGCAAGTCGGTCCCGTGGAGCGACATCGTCACGCTCGCCATCGCGCGGCTCGGCGGACTCGATGCCGTGTCCGCGCGTCGCATGGAAGCGGACTATCGCGACGACAGCGGCGCCGTCCGCCTCGATAACGAAGCCGTGGGCGCACCCACACCGCAGCTCGGCCTGCCGCTCACCGACGACGAGTAGCCGAAACGAAAACGCGGCACCGCTCCCCGACGAGGAAAGCGGTGCCGCGAAAAAGGGCGAGGCGGACGTAACCCGGGGCCCATTCCGAGTTGCATCCCCGTCGAGTCACCACGTCTCGACGTTCTCGCCAGAAAAAGGGCAGGACAGATCCAAACCGGGGCCCATTCCGATTCGAGTCGCCATCGAGTCACCACGTCTCGATGTTCCTGCCAAAAAGGGACGGGACAGATTCGTTTCGGGGCCCATTCCGATTCGAATCGCCATCGAGTCACCACGTCTCGATGTTCCCGCCAAAGCGAAGGGCGAACGCGTAGCACCGTTGCGTATCGATCACCCACCACAGGGATCGACGCGTAGCCGTACTACGAGGGTGGAAAAAGGGACGGGGCAGATCCGATCCGGGGCCCATTCCGAATCGAGTCGCCATCGAGTCACCACGTCTCGATGTTCCCGCCAAAACTGGGGGCCGAACGCATCGTGCGGTGTTCGCAATCGATCACCCACCACAGGGATCGACGCGTCGTCGCACGACGAGGGTGCAAAAAAGGACGGGACAGATTCGTCTCGGGGCCCATTCCGATTCGAATCGCCATCGAGTCACCACGTCTCGATGTTCCCGCCAAAACTGGGGGCCGAACGCGCAGCGATGACGCCGCGAGGGTGGAAAAAAGGACGGGACAGATCCGATCCGGGGCCCATTCCGAATCGAATCGCCATCGAGTCACCACGTCTCGATGTTCCCGCCAAAAGCGATCAAGGGCCGTCTCGGTGAAGAGGCACGGGTGCAGTCACAGAACACACTGGGCCGGTGTTTGTGGGGTGCGCGAATTGTCAGGGAGCAAGCGACGAGGAACTCCTCGTCGAGAAATCGTTAGACGAGCAGCGCGATGGCTGTCGCGACGGAGATCAGCGAGGTCACGAGCGCCGTGGTCGCGAACGTTCGCCACGCACTCCTGTAGTGCTTGGGGCGACGCGTGAACACGGTCTGGTCGTCGTTGCGGCTCGAGATCGCGCGAATGTGAATCTCGGGCGAGCTTCCGCGCGCGGGGACCGGCGGCGTGTACTGCGGTGCATCGCCGCGCGGTGCGTAGAGCGGAGCATCACCTTGCGGTGCGTAGAGTCCGTGCGCGAACAGTCGCGGCGAGCTTCCACGTGCGGGAAGTTGCGGCGAGCTTCCACGTGCGAGCGGCGCGCGTCCGTAGAGCTGCGCGGTGCTCGGACGCGCGCGGCCGAAGCGAGCAGCGAGCAACACGCGATCAGTGGCGGTCGCCAGCTGTTCGCTGTTGATTCCCTCGATTCGTTCCTGCTCGGTCATGACGAACCTATGTGCACTCGTCGTGCCGCGAGGTCGTGCTCGCACTTTTGCGGAGTTACCGATCGAGCGCCGCGATCCTGTGATCCTCGCGGGTGACGACTTGCGTCCCGCACGTTGCGACTGGCGTAGTCGCCGGTGATCACGAGGCGATCTCGCTCCCGATCGCATCGATTTTCTCGACGAGGATTTCCCAATCGCGACGGTTTGCGACGTGCGCGCGTTTTCGCACGTGCTCGACGAGATGGCGCGTGTCGCGATCGCGCGCGCCTGCGCGAGCTGACGAGATCGGCGATCGCGAGGGTCGCATCGGCGAGCTCGAGCACGTTCGCGATCGCGCGAGGCTGCACCGGCGAGGCTCGAGCACGTTCGCGATCGCGAGGGTCGCATCGGCGAGCTCGAGCACGTTCGCGATCGCCGAAAGCGCGAAACGGGCGCGACCCGCGAAGGTCACACCCGTTTGCTGTGGGCTTGGTTCAGACGCTGGGGACTACCAGCGGCGAACGCGATTGCTGATGTTGACGACCGGGCCGCCGGCGACCACCGGGGCGGGCGCGCCTGCAGCAACGACCGTCGGGCCCTGCTGCTTCTGCCCCATCGCCATGACCATGAGGAGCGGGAGCATGCTGTCGCTCGACGACTTGTTGTTGTTGTTCGCCGCGAGGTCCTTGATGGAACCCTGCAGCGCCGTGAGCTGCGTCGTTACATCCGAGTTGGCCTTGGAGGCGCCGCCGCAAACAGTGTTCAGGTCGTTGGTGGTGATGGTCTTCATGGTCGTGGTCCTTTTTCGTCTTGGGTGGTGAGAGTTGCTGACGAGAGGACCTAGTGCATCGTCGGTGCCATCACTCGCGATCAACATGATCGAGTACTTCGCGCGATCGGTCTCGAGAACTTCGTCAACTGCGTTTGACGATCTGATTATCGGCAACGACAGCACGTGTAGATCCGGGTGTGCTCCGTCGAGGAAGTCGCTCGCTGTCCGGTTTGCGGACAGTCGGCGCACGCATGGAGCGCACGCGTGGAGCGCGCGGTGCAGCGCACGACATGCGCGCCGAAAACGACAAACGGCCCGAGAGTCTCCTCTCGAGCCGTTTGCGTGTTGATCGTGGAACGCGGCTAGCCGCCGCGCTTCTGCGCCATCATCTGCTGCATCATGCCCGCCATCTCCTGCGACTTCTTTTCCTTCGCTTGATTCATCGCCTGCCCGACGGCCGAAACCGTTTCGGCGAGTGACTTCATGCCCGCTGCGACCCGTGGATCTGCCCCACCCGAGTTGCTGATCCGACCGCCGGTCACGTCATGAAGAGAAGCAAGGTCGATGGTCTCGAGTGCCTTCGGTTGTGAACGGTGCTTCGTCGTCATGTTGGTCGTTCCTACTCGGTTGAGGGGTCAGTTGGTCTGCGCAGCGCGACTAGTAACAGCCGCCGCGATGGGTGTTCGTGATGTTGATGACCGGCGGCTGCGGCGCCGCAGGGGCCGGCGCGGGTGCGGCACCGCCGCCTCCGCCCATTCCGCCCATCATCATCATCATCATCATCATCTGGCTCATGCCGTCGTCCGGCTTCTGGTTCGCGAGGCTCTTGATGGAGTCGCCGATCGACGTGAGCATCGCCGTGAGCTCGGCGTTCGCGGCGCCGCTACGGGCCGTGACGCGGGCTGCGCCGCCGGCGACGTTCGCGAGCTCGTTCGAATCGATCGACTGGAACGCATCGGCAGCGGGCTCGACCTTGGTGGGCTTCTTGTTCTTCGACATGGGGGGCATCCTTCGTGGTGAAAAGGAGGTGGTGGGCAAACTACTCAGGAGCACGCGACGTGCCACGCGAGCGACATCGTGTGATCAACGATCTGGGAGCGATCTTCGCGACGACAGCTCTGGGGTGGGGCCCCAGATCGCGTTCGCGAGTAGACGATCGATTTCGCTCTGTTTCTCGACGACAACCCGCGGAGCGCCAAACGCCGAAAACGCCACCGGGCCGGCGATTGCCGACCCGGGGACGTACGAGCGAGGGCTGGTGATACGACGCTCGAGTTAGAACGCGATGCCGACGTTGACAGAGCCGTTGACGGTGGAGTCGTTGGACTCGGACACGCTCTCCTCGTCGGTGATCGTGCCAACGCCGTCGTACGCGATGTTGTACTTGTCGTACGCGATGGCGCCGCGGATGAAGAGGTCCTTGGGCAGCGGGATGACGAAGTCAGCGTCGAGGCCGTAACCGGAGGCGCGGCCGGGGCCGAAGAACTCCTCCGACGTCACGTCTCCGGTGTCGAGGATGTACATGTAGCGGCCACCGAATCCGACGGTCGCCTTGTTGGCGATGTTGAGGTCGAGCTTCGCGCCGAGGCCGAAGTACGAGTAGTCCGTGTCCGGGGTCTCGAACGCCTCCGGGACATCCGGGAACTTGTAGATCGAGTGACCGTAGGTCGCGCCACCGTCGATGGCGATCAGGCTGCCGAGGTTGTGGCGGTAGTGGATGCCGAGGTTGTACGCGCTCTGGTTGATGGCGTACTCGCCGACGGACTCGCCGTCATCGAACGTGACCCACGAGCCGGCCGACTTCGAGATCCCGGCGGTGAAGCCGAGGCCGTTGAGGCCCGAGTCGAACTTCTCCTTCGGGAACGGGTAGACCGCCGCGTTGACCTCGAGGCCCTTGCTCGGGACGCCCGAGTACTGCTGCGGGCCCTCCTGGTTCTCGGCTTGGACGTTGAAGCTGCGCGAGCCGTAGTAGAAGCCGGCGCCGATGCGGAAGCGCTTGGTCGGCTCGGGCACGTGCGAGGCCTTCGCGTCGGCGATCTGGCCCTCGGTGCTGGTCGCGCCGAACAGCGTCACGAGGTCCTGGTTCTCCTTGGTCTCGATGTCGGCCGCCGCAGCGACCTCCTTGTCCTTCGCCTTGGGCGCCTCGCCCTCGATCTCGATCTCGTCCTCGGCGGACGACTGGCGCTTCTTCTTGCGCGGTGCTTCCTCGGTCGCCGCGTCGTCCGAGGAGTCCTCGATGCGGGACGCCTTGCGCGGACGCTCTTCGTCACCGAAGTTCGAGCGGAAGTCGTCCTCGGCGCGGGGCTTCGCACCGACGAGCTTGCGGGTGTCGACCGTCTTCATCGAATCCGACAGCGGTTCGGGCGCGCCCTCGATGTACTGGAGGATGCCGTTGAGCTCCTCGTTCAGCTTCAGGCGGTTGTCCGTGGTCAGGCCCTTCTGGCTCAGGCGGACCGTGATGTTGTCGATCTCGTTGCCGGTCGCCGCTTCGCGGACCTGCACGGTCAGCTGCTTGTGACGACCGTCGTCGGAGATGTAGCCCTCGATGACCGCGTCGACACCGGAGGTCTTCGCCGCCTTCTTCCACGTGCCCGGGCCGGCTTCCTTGCGCTGCGCGTTCGCGCGAGCATCTTCCCAGCGCTTCTTCGCGACCACGTCGTACTGCTCGCCGAGGAGCTGGACGACTTCGTCGCGACCCGCGTCCGCGAGGCCACGCGGGCCGTCGAAGTCGAGGATGACGAGGCGGCGCGGCTTCGCATCGGCCATGCCGGCGAACGACGCGAGGGTTGCAGCGGCGAGGGCGAAGCGGAAGGCGTGGGTGGTGAGCGACATGGCTGGGCTTCTTTCGGGGGGTGGTGGCGAGGTGTGAAAGCGTTGTGGGGTTCGTCGGTGGTGGCGACGAGGTGCTACGGGCACCAGTGCGGGCAGTTCGTCTGCGTGTTTCCGTTGCCGGTATTCGTGACAGCGCCGGAGGCGACGCAGCGATCGAGCTCCCAGGCTGCGCAGTAGCCGAGGACAGGGTTGTTCATGACGGAGACCGTGCCGTTGATGCCTTGCGAGAGGCGCGACAGCTGGCCGAGGTTCGAGAGCGTCTGGTTGCCGGTGACGGTGACGGAGCCGACGACCTTCTGCATCGAGCTCGTCAGTCCGCCGAGGTCGGACAGCGCGTCGTTGTCGTCGACGACGAGGTTGCCGCCGATGTGCGTGAGCGAGCCCATCGAGCCGATCGAGCTCAGCTTCGGGTTGTTCTTGAACTGGATGCCGCCGGTGATGAGCGTGACGCGCAGGCCGCTGACGTTGGTCAGCTGCGGGTTCTGCGAGATGTCGATGCTCGTGACCGTCGCGAGGCTCGAGACCGTCAGCGTCGTGATGCCGTTGCCGGTGACCTGGAACGTTCCCGTGCCGGTGACCTTCGTGAGCTCGGGCAGCTCGATCGACGTGAGCTTCGGGTTGTTCGTGAACGTGAGCTGGTCGGTGCTCTCGGTGAGGTACTTGAGGCCGCCGATGGTGGTGAGCTCGGCGTTGTTGTCGATGACGTAGAAGGGAACGAACTCTTCGCTGACCGTGCCGGTGTAGCGAGACGCGCGGAGCGGCGAGAGGCTCGTGAGCTTCGCGTTGCCCTGCACGCGGACGTGGCCGAAGACCTCGACCTGGTCCTGCACGAAGTCGAGCGCGGCGAGCTTGGTGTCGACGATCTCGATGTCGTTGACGTTCACGAGGTCGCCGAGCTTCTCGAGGCTCGTCACCTTGTCGCTCTCGATGCGGAGGATGCCGTCGAGCGCCCAGCAACCCTTCGCTTCGCTGGGCAGCGAGTCGAGGTCCGAGTCCGAGTCGATGGTCAGGTTCTTCGCGACCGTCTTGACCTTGCTCTCGTCCGAGCAGTCACGCGCGGTCGAGGAGCCGGAACCGCCATCGTCATCCGCGCAGCGTTCGGAGGAGCATTCGTTACCGCCAACTGTCGCGACGCAGCCGGTGGTGGTGACACCGGTGAGGGCGAGGAGGAGGGTGGTGAGCGACTTCATGCTTCCCTCCTAGATCAAGTGTCGTGCCGTCTACCGTGGTCTATGGATCCCGTGGGTTGCAGTGGTTGATCCTGGTGGGGAGCAGTTCCCCGATGCGTTCCTCGGTTTACAAGCTCAGCGCCCAGCCGAGCGAGACCCCCCACCCTCCCGCTGCTCGCGAGCGCTCTTGGGGCGGACGTTCACGCGGTACTGCTCCAGGATGGTTCCGCTGAGGTACTGGAGGGTCGCGACCGAGATGTGATAGTCGGCGACCGCACGGCCGCGCTTGAGCTGGGCGTCGATCAGCTCCGACTGGCGCTGCATGACGCTGAAGTTGCTGGTCTTGCCCGCTTGGAAGTTGAGCTGCTCGGACTTCCAGTTGCTGTCGGCGGTGGCGATGGCCTTGTCGGCGAGCGCCACGCGGGTGCGGGCGAACGTCACCTGCTTCACGGCGGCCACCACCTCGGCATCGATCGAGCGCTCGAGGTCCTCGCGCTCCACGTCCACCTTGCGGCGTTTTGCCAAGGCTCCCTCGTAGTTAGACTTCGCGGCGCCGCCCAGGTCGAACTGCAGTTGGAGGCCGGCGGTGATCTCGAACCCCTCGAATCCCGTCAGCGCCCCGATCGACTCGCCGGTGGAGTCCCCCGTGCCGAGCAGGGCACCGCTGAACGACGCATCGAGCTGCGGGAGGATCCCGTTCTTCGCGAACTTGAGGTCCGCGTCCGCGAGCTTCCTCTGAAGAGCGATCGACGCCATCTTGCGGTTCGCCTTGCGGCTGCGAGCGATGGTCTCGTCGATGTCGAACTCGTCGGTGCCGATCTCGAACTTGTCGCCGGGGCGCAGCACGAAGTTGCGGCGGTCGAGTCCCAGGCCAGCTTTGCGACGGAGCTCCATCGACTTCTTCTCGAGATCGAGCTGCGCGGTGAGCAGCGCCTCCTTGCGAACGTTCACTTCATAGAGGACGGCGTTGAGCGCGTTCTGCGGCGACTTGCCGGCGCGCAGCTCGTCGCGCGTCACCTTCTCTTGCTGCGCCGCGAGCTCGACCGAGCGATTTCGCGTGTCGACCTGATAGTTTGCGTACGCGACCTCCCAGTACGCCGACACCAGATCACGCAGCATCTCTTCGGCCTTCACTTGCGCGTCGGCGGTGGAGATCGCGAACTGGAGATCCGCGCGGCGCTGGTTGATCAGCGCGATGTCGGGGCCAAACCCGCGGACCAACGGCTGTTTCAGCGTGAGCCGCGCGGCGGTCTGGATCACCGTCGAGAACTCGTCGAGCATCGCCGACATGTTCTGCTTCGCTTGCAGGCCTTCGAACGACGCGTCGCTCGGGATCAGGATCTCGTTGTAGACCTGGCCCGCGCTGAGCTCGACATCGAAGCGCGCTCCCGTCGGCAGGCTCCGGCCAATGCCAAGCATTGTCGAAAGCGAGCGAGTATCCACGGGTTGGAACAGGCCGACGTCGGCGTCGTAGCCCTTCCAGTTGCGCTTGTACTCGGCGCCCATCTTGAGCTGCCACTGCTGATCGGCGCGCGCGGCGCCGGCGGCACCTTGTGCGGCTTCGCGATCGAGCTTCGCGCGCGAGAAGTCCGGGGCTTGCTGCACCGCGATCTGAATGAGGCGATCGAGATCGAAGACCGCCGCAGCATCGGCCTCGGGTCCATCGCTCTCTTCCTTCTCATCTCTATCGTCCGGCTGCGCATACGCCGGCGCGATCGCGACAGAAGCGAGGAGCAGCGACGACCAATACTTGCGAAGACTCATAGGGGAGACGGTAGAGCAGTCGGTATGCCCACGTCTAACTGGGCCGCGCACCTCGCAGATCTCCGATGCACGCCGCGGGACTCGGCTACCCGGGGTTACGGATCCAGGACTCACCCCCCAAGTCACCAGCACCCGTCGACCGAAGGAATCATCAGTTGCCGAGATGCTCCCGGACGATCGCGAGTGGTCCGCTGCTTGCTCGATGACACTTCACCATGGCCCACCATGACGAAGCATCGACTCATCGCCGGTTGGTTCCGGCGGTCGCTGCGCCCGAGTTCCTCGAGGTCTCCGACCACGAGGTTTCCACTCGAGCGCGGCGTGTGCCCGGCTACGGCTTGGCCCCGTACACGCAGCAATCGTCATATGGAGGCGGTCACACGGAGCGTTCCTCTCACGCGCACCAGTCCGAGCTCGCCGAACAGCGCGACACGCTCGAGGACCTCCCGCGCAAGCGCGCTCCTCGCGCCACGCCGGAGCCGTTCGCCGCGCAGGATCCGATCTCCGCGTCCAACTCGAAGAGCACCGCGAAGGTCGCGCCTGCTCCGTTCAACGCTCGCGCAGAAGGCAGCGCTCCCAAGCCCGTCCCCACCAAGCCCGTCAAGCCCGTCCTCGATGTCGCGCCGCCCTCGATCTATCCCACGCCGAAAGTGATCTCGCCGGGCAAGTCCGACAAGCCCGACAACCGCAGCCACAACGATCAGAAGGACCGCCGCGATGCGAAGCCGATCGTCCACGACGTCGCTCCGCCGTCGGCATACCCCGAACCGAAACTGATCTCGCCCGGCAAGTCGGACGAGAAGCGCCGTGCGCCGTCGAGCTCGACCTCCGCGTCGCAATCCGCGCCGTCGGCCTCCGCCTCGGCCTCCGCGTCCGCGTCGCGCTCGGCATCGAAGTCCGCGCCGTCGCAGTCGGCTCCGTTGCAGACCCGCGCGGGCAGCCCGGCGAGCAAGCGCGAGCACTCGTCGCCGTCGCCGTCCGCGCCGGTTGCTGCGCCGTCGCCGGCGCCCAAGTTCGTGTCGGCGCCCTCGCCGCTCGGCATGGCGATGCCCGCGCCCGCGCCCGCCGCGCCCGAGCAGAAGTCGCGCTCGTCCTCGCAGAGCGAGAGGTCGTCTCGCAGCGAGAAGTCGCGCTCGTCTTCGCAGAGCGAGGGCAAGTCCCACTCGGCATCGCAGAGCAAGTCGTCGTCGCAGTCGAGCAGCAGCAAGGCGTCCGCGCCGCAGCTGCCGCCGCCGCCCGCCGCGCCCGCCGCTGCGGCCGCACCCGCTGCGGCGCCGTCCGGTGAAGCGATGCCTCCCGGCATGATCGATCCGCTGACCGTTCCGGTTCCGCCGGAGATGGCGACGACGATCTACAGCTGGATCCGCCGCCTCGCGCTGCAGAACGATCTGCAGACCGCCGACCGCGTCGTCCGCGACGCGCTGCTCGAGATGACCTCGTCGCTCGCCTGCACCATCATCTATCCCGGCCAAGACGGCCTGTGGACGCTCGGCGATCAAGACGAGATGCCGAAGGACACGAACCCGATCGTCGCGTGCGCCCAAGTTCGCCGCGCGCTGATCATGTCGCACACCGCGCTGATCCCGATCGTCACGACGTCCGAGACCGTCGGCGTCATCATCCTCACGCGCAACCCGCGCAACCCGGGCTATCACCCGCTCGAGCAGATCGCCGCCCTCGGCTTCATCCGCGAAGCCGCCGCGATCCTCCATCACCTCGCGGTCGCGCACCTCCAGAAGCAGTCCGAGATCGCGCTCGACAAGGGCTCGCTCTATCGCGGCGAAGCTCTCGAAGCGCACCGCACGCGCGGCACCGAGGGCGTCCTCGTCCACCTCTCGCCGGGTTGGGTGCGCCGCACGTATCCCTTCCTCATCTGCGCGATCCTGATCGCGCTCGTCTTCACCGCCTTCATCAAGGTGCCCACCTACTCGAGCGGCCAAGCGGTGATGGTCATCGACGGAACGCCGGTCACCTCCGCCGTGCCCGGCCAGGTCTACGAGCTCAACGTCGTCGCGAGCCAGAAGGTCAAGAAGGACTCGATCATCCTCAAGCTCAACGCGCAAGCCGAGCTCGCCGAGCTCGAGTCCGCGCAAAAAGAAGAGGACACGTACACGGCGACCTACCTCTTCGATCGCAGCGACGAGAACAACAAGAAGAACCTGATCGCCGCCGCCGCCAAAGTCGAAGCAGCCAAGAAGCGCATCGAGCAAAAGATCATCCGCGCTCCGCACGACGGCGTCGTCTCCGACATCCGCACGCGCCTCGGCGAGCAGCTCACGCCCGGCGAAGCCATCGTCACCGTCCTCAAGGACAACGCCGAGGTCACCGTCGTCACGTTCCTCAACGCGACCGACCGCCCGCGCCTCAAGAAGGGCATGGGCATGAAGGTCAACCTCGGTGGCTACACGAAGGCACCCGAGACGGCGAAGATCATCGAAGTCTCCAACGACGCCATCGCACCCGAAGCGATCCAGAAGTACCTCGGCACCACGCTCGCCGGCTCGGTCAAGCTCGGTCCCGGCTCGTACATCCTGGTCAAGGCGAAGATGCCCTCGAAGACCTTCAAGTCGCAGAACCAGACGCTCTACTACCACCACGGTATGCAGGCGAAGGTCGACGTGCTCATCAACGAGAAGCCGTTCCTCGTCACGCTCATCCCGGCGCTCGAGAAGTACCTGGTCGACTAGCTCTCACGATTCCCGGCACCACAAGCCCACGCCGACGAGCGCCCACTCGTCGGCGTTCCCATTTTCGGCTCGCTACCGACGATGGAACCAAACGAACCGAGAGAGATCCGCGAGCAGCCAGATCAGCCTGCGCAAGCGCGACATGAAGAGGAGAGGCGCGCGCTCGGGCGCCGTCGCGGATCGGGCTCGCTTTTCGGGCTACGGAACGTGCGCAGCGACGCTTCCCTCGCGCGTCGCGAATGGGCGCGCGCGTCGTTCGTGGGGACGAGGCTCCTCTCCCGATGCGAGAACGCGAACCTCGTGCGCGGTGCGTTTTCCATTTCGGATCACGATCGCGGTGCGCGCGGTTGCGATCGTGATCACGATCGCGAGCGGCGCGGATTGCGATCGCGCACAGAGCACGTCGCAAGTCTGGCCTTGCTGCGGCGCGTCGGTGCCGTCGCTCCAACGCCGCGCGTGAACATCGTGGGCGCTCGTTGTCCGCCTCGCGCGAACAGCGTCGCGATCGGGGCTTGTTCCCTCATCAACGCGCCCACAACCATCGACGCGCGCCACGCTTCTGCCCCCACTACGCCTCGCGCGAACATCGGCGCGATCCGCGTTCGTTGTCTGCCGTCGCGTGAACATCGGCGCTTGTGCCCCAATCAATGTCCGCGCGCCGATCGCGGCTCGAGCGCAGGACACATACCGGTGTCCGAAAACCGGACACGATCGCACTTTTCTCGACGAGGAATGTGGACCGAGCGTTGTCATACCGCGGTGATATGAACACGAACGCTCGCGATCGATCTCGGTCGCGATGTCACCCGAGAGGTTGGTCGTGGACGTTCTTCGTCGAGAGCTCTCTGAGCAGCTGTTCCAGGAACACGATCGTCAGATCGCAGCCGATGCCGCATTCGCGGATCCAAACGCGGAGCAAGTCGTCATCGAGAAGCCGAAGCGAGGCGGACGCCGCAAGGGCGCAGGGCGCAAGAAGACCGGCATTCGCCGCGACAGCCCACATCGCCGTCGCCCCGAGCTCTCACCCGCGCACCCCGTGCACGTCACGATGCGCATGGACCGCCGACGACCCGACCTGCGCAACCATCACATCTACCGCAAGGTCGATCGCGTGCTTCGCCACTTCCTGGGTCGTGACGATTTTCGTGTGGTCCACATCTCGATCCAGAGCTCGCATCTACACTTGCTCGTCGAAGCCACCAGCCGCGACGCGCTGTCGCGCAACATGAAGAGTCTCGCGATCCGAATGCAGCGCGCGATCAACGGCAACTTCGGCCGACTGTTCACGCACCGCTACCACGCCGTTCAGATCAAGAGCGCGCGTCAGGCTCGTCGAGCTCTCGCGTATGTCCTTAACAATTGGCGCCGCCATCGCCTCGATTGGGACGATCGCGGTCGTTTGCTGCCCGCCAAGCTCGACGAGTTCTCGAGCGCGATCTCGTTTCAGGGCTGGCGCGGACCGAAGTTCAATGTGCCTGCCGGCTACGTTCCGCTGGCAGTCTCGTCGCCGCGCACGTGGTTGCTGAGTGTCGGGTGGCGCGACTTCGGTCTGATCGATCCGATGGAGACGCCAGGGCCGCTCTACTAGTTCGCGCTACAAGCAGCCCGAACCGATCACCATCTCGCTCGTGAACTGTGGCTGGATGCTGTACTCGCGCGCGTAGTCCAGCACGCCACGTATCGACGAGAAACACGTATCCATCATCGTTCCGGGTGGGAGGTCCGCGAGGCCTGCACGGATGTAGAGCGGACCGATCGAGATCGCGCCGTCGCCAAGCAAGCTTGTCACAGCGCTCGTGGCCTTGACGAACTGTGCCCGTACGTAGGTGCCGGCCAGCTTGCTCAGCTCCACGTCAATCTCGGATGGCGTCATCTGACCAATGCCGAAGACGTTGATCTCCGTCGCGATGGGTGTTGCGGTCGTCCCCTTGAGCGTGATGGCAATGACTCCGGACTGCGCGCTGATCTCGACGAGGCTACGTCCACTGAAGTCATTGGGAGCGGTGTAGTGCTGTTTGCGTCCGCCGACGACGTCAATCACGTCGCCGAATTCGAGCAGCGCCACTTCGGAGGCTACTGCTCCGAAGATGAAGATGCCCGAGCCCATCCCGCCGCCAGGTTGCTGCACCCACAAAGTGCCTACGTTTGCGCCCACCAGGTCGACGCCCGTTACGATGACGTTTGTGAGCTCGACCAATGTGCCGTCCGGCGTCTGGTCGGATCGAACCTCCTGAACACTTCGGGCGACAAACGCATCGATAGCCATGTCAGGAACGGCGGCATCGGATGGCTCGCACCCATGCGTGTCGAGGTTGCAGGTCGTTCCAACGTCGCAGTCCGTATTCTCGTCGCAGTAGAGAGGATTGGGCGTGCTCGAGCACGCCACCAAGACCGTCCCTGCGACCAGCAACGCTTGCATCAGTGCATGAATTCAACCAGAGCGCATGCGGAAAGTCAGCCTAGGATCGTCCGAACGATGTTGCCGGCGTGGATGCAATCCGCTTCAATGGCAGTGATGACGAGGGTTGGATTGGCGGCTGTTGTCTTCGCGATTGCCGCTTGTTCCGGCGTGACGAAGAACCCTGACTATTGCGATGAGAACGCTCCCTGCAAGAACGGAACGTTCTGCAATCTCGATACGCATGTGTGCGATGTCGCAATCGACGCCGCGCCGCCTCTCGACCAGATAGAGATCGATGCACCGTTCGTGGCGCGAACGATTCCGGAAGTACATGCCTCCACGACGCCCGATGGCACACCAGTCGAGCTCGAAGATGTCGTCGTCGTGGCGATCGACCGTTACGGGCAACGCGTCGGTGAGGTCTGGATTCAGGCGGAGGGTGGTGGACCCGCCTCCGGAATCCGAATCTTCGGAGCAGTCACGTCGGAAGTGGCGTCGCTCGCAGTTGGTGATGTCGTCGATGTGACAAGCGCGCGGAAAGTCTCGTATGCACCCGTGAGCGATACAACCGGGCGATACGAGATCGAGTTGATAGCAGTCATGAACGGAGTGCTGCGAATCACGAAGAAGGCGCGTACCGCAACGCCAGTCGCGACCCTCATCGACGCGCAGGCGCTTGCACTACTCTCCCCAAGCCAACTCGATGCGGAGCGAGACAAGCTAGTGGGAATGCTCGTTCGCGTTTCGAATGTCGCGGCAACGAGCGATCAGGTATCAGTTTCCGTCCAACCGAGCGATCCGACGATGTTCGCCTTTTCCGTTCCGGCGTTCGATGTTGAATCGTATCTCGCAGCGTTCCCCGGAGACATCCAGCAGAATCATTGCTTCTCGTCGATCACAGGCTTGGTAGCCTACATCCGCGGGTACCATCTTTTTCCTCCAACGACAGCCGACCTCGACGACACCGGTTGCCTTTAACCCGCGCAGGAATGATGTGCGAAGGGGTCGTCTGGTGCGCCCCGATGCCCTCATCGCTGACCGCCAGCTCATCCGACTACAGACCCCCACCCGAGGCAGGCGACACAACGGAGCTCGTCTGTGCGCCGAACCACGCGACTCTTGGCATTTCGGGCGTCGCCCAGCGTATATGCTCGAACGATGCGAACTGGTTGGCTTGTAGCGGTAGCCGTTCTTGCGACAGCGTGTGGTTCGGTCACGGGGAACTCGGACGCCGGTACCGATGGCGGTGGCAATAGCGATGGCGGCGGAGACACGACGCCGCCCGAAACCACGCTGACGTTGGCACCGACGGCGACCGGACCGTCCGCGACGTTCACGATGGCGTCTAGCGAAGCCAACAGCACGTTCCAGTGCGCGGTCGATTCCACGACGCTCGCCGACTGCGACGAGACGATCACGCTCACGGGGCTCGCCACCGGTTCGCACATCTTCCGCGCTGCGGCCACCGACGCAGCGGGGAATACGGATCCCACGCCGGTCGAGCACACGTTCATTTCGGATGCGTCGGGGCCGCCGGTCACGATCACGTCGCCCGTCGCGAACAGCACGGTTGGAACGAGCGTGACGCTGAGCTTCACGACCGACGCGAACGCCGTCACGACATGCCAGCTCGATGGCCAGGCGGTCATCCAGAACTGTGCGTCGGGGCAGGTGTTCAGCGGCCTCACGAGCGCGACGACGCACATGGTGACGGTGACGGCCACCGACTCCCTCGGGAACACGGGCATGGCGACCTCGATGTTCACCGTCGATGATCAAGGCCCATCGCTGACGTTTAGCGGTGCCCCCACCAACGGATCCACGATCAACCTGGCGAGCGTCGCGATCACGTTCAACATCGTTCCGGCAAACGAGCCCGCGACATTCACGTTCGAGTGCAGGTTCACGGGCGACGCGAACTTCAGCGCGTGCACGAACTTCAACAAGACGGGGCTGATCGACCAAGCGTATTCGCTCCAGGTCCGCGCCACCGATCGCTTCGGCAACACAGGCCCGACGGTCACCACCGGCTGGACTGTCGCGCCTCTCGCGACGACGATCTTCGCGATTCGCACCACGCCGATCGCGGTCGGCACGCGCGTGCGGATCACGACGAACGTGCGCGTCAGTGCCAAGACGGCCGATCGCTTCTGGTGCCAGGAAGCGATCACCGCGAACCGCGGCATCACCGTCGCATCCTCGACGGCGAATGCGGACGCTATGATGGTTGCCGGTCGCGCAGTCTCGGTCACGGGGACAGTCGCCAACCCGAGTGGCAACCTCACGCTCGTCGACGCGACGTACACCGCCGGGGCGCTGGCAACTCCATACGCCGCGAAGGACACGAACCGCGACAGCGTCAACGTTCTCCTCGAAGCGAACGAAGGGATGCTCGTGAACACCGGCGGGACAGCGTTTAGGCAGGCGGGCGCGTGTGCAGCGCCGAACTTCTGTATTCGTTCGTGCTTTAGCGCGACACCGCTGATCCAGTCGGTCGACGCGTCCGGCATGGTGATCATCGACGACGACCACTTCTTCGACGGCATTCTCGAAGGCACGGCTGCGGCCACCTATCGCTATCGCGTGACGGAAGCCACCAGCTCCAGCGACGCCTGTCTCTAGCAGCGAAGCGGACAGTCGGCGATTGCTCGCGGAATCGCGCGAGCAACCCACGCATCGATCCGTTGTCGGCGATCGCCAGCGCGCTCACCTGCAACGAGCAGCATCGCCGGTGTCGTGCGCGCGGTGACACCGCCGACATCGAGAGCGAGGTGCATCGAGACTGCTCCAGTCAATCCTCGTCCGGCCGTGCCGATCACGATCCGCAGCGCGAGACCATGGCTCGACGTCACCGGCCACCGAAGATGCACGATCGGTTGTCTCGGACAGATGAAGCGACCGCTACGTGCCGACGCGACTGCGATGGTCAAGCGCTCCTGTTCGGTCGCGGGCGTGGCGATCTCGCATGGCTCGACCGCCGCAGCGAGCCGCGCAGCGAGCTCCTCGCGAACTCTATTCGCGAGGTAGCGCGTCGTGTCGTCGATCTCGCGCGTATCCATCGTCGCGATTCGCGCACGCGCACTCGCCAGCGCTTCCTGTTCGTCACGCAGCGACCACCGTGCCGTCTGCGGCGGTAGAGCAAGCCATTCGGCGAAGTCGAGCGCTTCGCGCCACGCTGCCCGCTCGAGAACATCGGTGAGCGCGGTGTGATCGGGCATGACCGCGGCACCAGCGAGCTCGTCGTCGCGTTCGAGATCGATGACATGCAGAGTGGGCAAGCCGACGCCGTGAAGCAGACGAGCAGCGAACAACAGCGCGGTGCGCTCGTTGAGGCCGAGGAACGGCTGCGCTCGCAGCAAGTTCCACACGATTCGTGCAGTGGCATCGAAAGGACTGTTCTCCACATCGGGCACCGCCGTTCGCAGTAGCTCCGCCAGTTGCCTCCTCAGCGTGTTGTGATCCCACGCGCGCTCGACGTGATCGCCGATACGAAACGCCTGCGGCCGGCTCCGAAGTCGTCCCGGTTTCGGTGCCACGATCGTCCACGTTCCATCCTCGTCCGCTCGTCGAACATTGGATGGCCGGCCCGTCGCAGCGACGTGGATACCGCGCAGGAGCTCCAGGCTGACAGTACTCCCCCGGATCTCCCGCCAAGCGTCGCGCGAGATGCCGAGACGCTCGGCTGCGCGCGACTCGGCGCTCTGTTGCTGCGGATCCGAGAGCGAGGCAACGACCGTCTTGTTGTAGCCGACGAGAACGCTCATCAACCCCATACCCTCCACGCTTGCGTCGCATGGGGATACGCGACCTTCAGCCAGCGTTCGAACCGAGCGCCACGCTCGTCGATGGTGTCGTCGGGCAAACACAGCATGACGGGCGCTCGCGACAGCGGCGGTACGTTCGCCGGACCCAGCAGACGCAGCAGGAACGCGAGCCCGCCGCAGAGACCGTTGCCCAGCTCGGCGGCGATCAGCTGCAGTACATGCGGAGCGGTCGTCTGGATCGGAATCGTCAACGTCAGCATGTGCCCACGTGGGCAGATTGCCCGACCCGCCGAGCGCGCCCAGTGGGACACTTCGAGTCGCTGAGAGATCGATGGATCCACATCGAGCTGCGCATCCGCTGCGAGCCCGAATCCAAGCGGATCCAGTCCGCGCGTCGAGAGATGAAGGAACAGACTGGCAGCTCGCTTCACGAACGGAACGAGTGACTCGATCGAGATTCGCTGCGAGCGAGTTCGCTCGACGGCGATCGTATCGGCGAGCTCCACGAGTGTTCCCACCGTCGGCGGCGGAACGTTCTCCATCCATCCGCATGCGTCTTCGAGCTGGCGATCTGCAAACCATGCGACCTGCGGAACTCCGTCCAACACGGTCGGCTCGCTTGCGTGGATCACCTGACGTAGCGCCGGTAGACCAGCGCGCTCTCGTACGATCTGGATCAGATGTGATGTCAGTGACGCGTTGTTGGCTCCATTGAGCCGCCACAGAATCGCGCTCGTCGCGGCAGGGCGTTCGGCTGCGTGATCCACTACCTCGCGGATGTCGCTCGAGTGTTCGACGCGATGGGCGATGCGCTTCGCACGATACGCGAGTCGCTTTGCCATCTGCTCGACGGCGGCCGCATCGACGCTATTCCTGAACCGCAGGAGTACCGCAGCGTCTAGACCTCGCGGCTGATTCCATGCATCGATGGCGCGGCGCTGCGCATCGCCGAGTCGAGCTCGTACCTCGTCGAGAAGCGTGCGTAACCGCTGCGTCACGGGCGGTTCGGGAAGCGTCACACCCATCGCGCGAGGCCTCGAATGGATTGCGCCACTCGCTGCTCGTTCCAGCGAGAGAACCGAGCGTCGACGACATCGTCTGGCTCGTTCGCGGGAGCGACGAAGTATTCCGCCACGGGCTCGTGATCCACGATCGCGGCGAGCTGACCGTCACCGATGCTTGCATCGAGGCAACCGAGCAACCATGTACGGTCGCCACCACGTACCGGCACGAGAAGGAGATCCAGCTGCAGCGGCAACGGAACGGCGGAGTGCCATTCGGAGCACCGCGGTTCCGGCGAGATGGGCAGCCGCGTACCACGGCGCGCAAATCGGGCAACGACGTCCCGCGTCGCGATCGTTCGTGGTGACGACGCGGCACCGAGTGCACGTTGCCACGTTGCACTCGCGATCGACATCCATCGATCGGCGCGCGCCTGCTCGTGTGATGTCCAGGTCGCGTCGTCGCCTACCCTATCCAACAGGAGGGCGGCGAGTGTCTGGTGGGTCGACTCGTACACGATCTGTACGAGCGGCCACAGGCGATGTTCGTTCGCTTGCATCAGAGCAGGGACGTACGTGAGCTCGCGCTGGAGCGCCGTGAGCGCGAACGGCGGCAGCGCAGCGCGCGAGAGATCCAGCGAAGCGACGAACCTCGACGTTCCACCGTTGGAATCGGCAAACGGGTGGATCGCTCCGATCGCCTGAAGCAGCCACGCTGCTCGGAGAATTGGATGCGGCGGTAGTTCACGTAGCGTCGCCGCTAGCGTCGCCACGTGTCGCCGAACCTCGGAAGCATCGACGTACACGGTCCGCGATCCATCGTGATGATTCGCGACGATGCGGGCGGTCCGTAGTCCGGTGATCAGCGTGCGCTTTGTCGTGTCGACCTCGACGCCGGCGCGTGTGGTCGTGACGTGCTCCTGTGCACGAATCAGCGTGCCTTCATCGAGAGCTCCGGTTCGCCACGCAACGAGCTCGTCCTCCTGCAGGTGAAGAGAGGACAGTGTACGCTCGCGCAATCTACCCACCGAGGAGTCCCACCAAGCGCGGCATGCTTCCACCCACGCACTCGTGGCGGTCAGCTCCGGCGTCTTCGCGAGCTCACTCCACTCGCGGTTTACAACCTCAGCTGGGACCGGCAGCGGCGCCGGATGGATGTGCGTCGGCAATCAATCAGGGACAGTTGGGATTGAACATGATGTGCATCGCGCCGACCTGGACGCCGTTCTTCGTCAGCTTCCACTGAACGCCCGGATCGCCACCATTCATGGCGACGGGATAACGCAGGCTCCCCTGAAGCGTCGTCGCCGTCGCTGCCGCTACGCAGCTGTTCACGTTCTGGATAACGCCACCGCTATTCTTCACGGTGGGCGCACATGGCACCTCAGAGCTGCTGGTGTCGAAGCAGTCTCCGGTCGGAAACGCGGTGATGCAGATCTGATATTGCGACATCGGCGTGTCGGGATCCGCGATCGACGTGATCGGGTTCGCGTTGAAGGTGGCTGCCGGATGGCTGGTGAAGTCGAAGTAGCACTGGCTCGCCTTCCAGTTGATCACCACAGGATCGTCGACGGAGGTGATCGTGAAGTTCGTGATGTTCGAACCGGTGGTTGGATTCACGCCCCCGTCAGCATCGGTCACCTTCCAGGAGAACGACGCGGTCGTGTTGGTCTGCGCTTGCAGGTTTGCATCGTCCGTACCCGGATCGACGAAACGAACGTTGCCATCGATGACGTCCTGTTGCGTGAACGTTCCGTTGATCGCGAGTGCAGTGAAAGTGCCGCCGACCTTCTTCTGCAACGACCCGCGATTCTGCGCGAGCAGCGTATAGGTCAGCGCGCTGCCCTCCGCGTCCGCAGCCATCAAGCGCGCGCCGGTGAGCACTTCATTGTTGCCTTCGGCGATCGACGTCACCGGGTTATTCACGATCGTCGGCGCATCGTTCACCGGCGTCACGGAGATCGCGAAGTTGATCGTGCCGGTCGCCGGGATGGTGTGCTCGCCATCCGTCAGGTCCCACGCGAAGCTGTCGGCCGCGTTCTCTGCTCCGTTCTGAACGTAGCTGAGCTTGTCGTCATTGATGTCTTGCTGCGTGAACGTCGCGCCGACCGCGAGCGGAACTCCATCGAGTCGAAGCGATCCATCGGCTGGGAGCGAGCGAACGGTGTACGTCAGCTGGCTCGCGGTGTTGTCCATGTCCGCACTGACCAACTTGCCCGCGAGCGACATCGTGCCGTTCTCCGCGACCGTACCGGCGCTGGTCGCGTTGACCGGTACGCCTGCAGGCGGCGCATCGGGCATCGCATCTGCGCTACCGCTTCCGCTGCCATCCTGCGGTCCCGCATCGGACTCTCCCTGGACCGAGCCGCAACCGGCGGCGAGTAGAAGAAGAGAGGGAGCGACACTGGAACGAAGAGTAGGGAAGCGCATCGAGGGCTCCATGTTCGGGCCGGTCGGCTGCGGCGTCAAGATGTAAGATATTGGTACCGCACGGGATTCCGGGACCCGAATCTTCCCTTTTGTGACCGAAAAACCTGCGACTCGTGACCCGACGCATCCTCTTGGGCGGAGGCTCGGGAGCGCAGGAGGATAGAGCCCCGGGTGGGGGCTCTCGGTTGTCTACCCGGGAACGCAATCCCGGTCGGCGCATCCCGGCGGAGGCATCCGTAACCCGCGGGATCCACGTGCACAACCTGCGCAGGAGGGCCGGCACACCCCGTGAACAATGGAGGTTCGCCCGCCCGCTGCCCCCGCAATCGTCCTGAAGGGAACACCACTCCCCATGGCCACCAAGCAAAACATCGTCGAGTCCTTTCCCGCCCTGAAGAAGCTCGGCTTCCAGGCTCACGGCAAGGCCGTCCCCTTCGTCCAGCAGCTCGAGTGGACGGACTGCGGTGCCGCCTCGCTGTGCATGGTCATGGCGTTCCATGGCCGCGAGTCCAAGCTCGCCGAGGTTCGCGAGGCGATGGGCATCGGTCGCGATGGCGTGTCGGCCAAGGCGATCCTCGATACGGCCGAGCGCTATGGCTTCCAGGGTCGCGGCATCAAGGTCGACATCGGCCAGCTCAAGCTGCTGAAGCCCGCCACGATCCTGCACTGGGAGTTCAATCACTTCGTCGTGTTCGATCGCCTCGTGAAGGCGAACGGCGTGCCCTCGGTTCGCATCGTCGATCCCGCGACCGGCCCGCGCGACGTGCCGATCGAGCAGTTCGGCAAGTACTTCACCGGCGTCGCGATCGAGCTGACGGTCACGGACCGCTTCTCGAAGAAGAAGGCCGAGAAGGGCCGCCTGGTTCGCTACTGGCACGAGCTGATGTCCGAGAAGGGTCTGTTCTCGCGCATCATCATGGTGTCGCTGGTGCTGCGGCTCGTCGCGCTCGCGATGCCGCTGATGACCGGCATGATCATCGACCGCGTTGTTCCGCGGACCGACTATCACCTCCTGTACGTCTGCTTGGCCGCGATCGGTGGCATGACGCTGTTCAATCTCCTCTCGGAGATCGTGCGCATGTACCTGATGCTGCATCTGCGCATCGCGCTCGATACGAAGATGACGCTCGGCTTCTTGGACCACATGGTCTCGCTGCCGTTCAGCTTCTTCCAGCGGCGCTCGACGGGTGACCTGATGATGCGCGTCGACTCGAACGGCACGGTCCGCGAGATCGTGACGAGCAAGTCGATGTCCGCGTTCATCGACGGCGCGTTCGTGCTGCTCTACGCCGCGATCATCTTCTACGTGAACTCGACGCTCGGCTTCATCACCATCGCGATGTCGGCGGCGGAAGCGCTCGTGTTCCTCGCGGCTCGCCCGACGTTCCAGCGCCTCCTGGCGGCGGACCTCGACAAGCAGGCGAAGGCGCACTCGTACATGGTGCAGATGCTCGGCGGCATGGAGACCCTGAAGTGCGCCGGCGCCGAGCGCATGGGCGTCGAGAAGTGGAGCAACCTCTACACCGAGGAGCTCAACATCAAGATGCAGCGCGCGCGGGCGTCGGCGTGGGTCGACAGCATCCGCGGTGGCATCGCGAGCCTCGGCCCGCTGCTCATCCTCACCATCGGCGCCACGGCCGTGATGAAGGGCGACATGACGATGGGCTCGATGCTCGCCATGAACTCCCTCGCGACGTCGCTGTTCGGACCGCTGTCGGCGCTCGTCGGTTCGGCACTCGAGCTGCAGCTGGTGAAGGGTCACATGGACCGCATCGACGACGTGCTGCAGAGCAAGCTCGAGCAGGATCGCGACGTCGCGCAGCAGCCGCACCGTCTGCGCGGTGGCATCTCGGTCAAGAACGTCTCGTTCAAGTACGGCGAGCAGGCCCCGCTGGTCGTCCAGGACGTGAACCTCGAGATCCAGCCGGGTATGGCGGTCGCGTTCGTCGGCCCGTCGGGCTCGGGCAAGTCGACGCTGCTGAACCTCATCGCGGGCCTCTATCAGCCCGTCGGTGGCGAGATCCAGTACGACCAGCGCTGCCTGAAGGACATGGACCTGCGCGCGATTCGCCAGCAGATCGGCATCGTCCCGCAGCACCCGTTCATCTTCGGCGGCACGCTCCGCGAGAACGTCGCGCTGACCGCGCCGGGTGCCGCGCTCGACCGGATCAGCGCCGCGTGCAAGGTCTCCTGCTTGCATGACGACATCGTGCAGATGCCGATGAACTACGACACCGTCGTGTCCGATGGTGGCGGATCGCTCTCGGGTGGTCAGCGCCAGCGCGTCGCGATTGCTCGCGCCGTCATCCGCAACCCGAGCGTGATGCTCCTCGACGAGGCGACGTCGGCGCTCGACAACTCGACCGAGAAGAAGGTCATCGCGAACCTCGAGCGCCAGCGCTGCACGCGCATCACCGTCGCGCACCGTCTGTCGACCGTCCGCAACTCCGACCTGATTGTCGTCATGGACAAGGGTCGCATCGTCGAGCAGGGCAATCACGACCAGCTCATGGCGAACAACGCTCTTTACGCCCAACTCATCCGTGCTTCTCAAAACGGCCCCGTGGAGATTCCCTATGAACACGCATTCGCTGCCGCTCCGTCGCCCGCTGCTGCTCAGCCTGCTGCCGCTCCTTCTTCTCGGAGCGTGCACGGCAAACGGCAAGGCGCCCGAGCCTGATCCGAGCTCGGCGCAGGTGGAAGCCGCGCCCGAAGCCCCGGAAGCGCTGCCCACGTTCCTCGGCGTCGTCACGAGCCGCAAGAACAAGGTCATCGTGGCCGAGGTGGATGCGAAGATCGAGAGCCTCAAGATCTCGGTCGGCACGAAGGTCAAGGCCGGCGAGATCGTCGCCGTCCTCGACGACGCGAAGCTCAAGCAGGACCTCGCAGCCGCTCGCGCGCAAGCCGCGGCTGCCGCAGGCGATGCAGGTGCTGCCGGCGCGCAGGCTCGCGCAGCGCTCGCAAAGCTTCGCACCGAGAGCGTGCTGATGAAGAACGGCGCGTCGCCGCGTAACGCGGTTCGCGAGGCGCAGTTCGGTGTCGCCGCGGCCGGTGGTGCTGCGGGTGGTGCGAGCGGCCGGTACAAGTCGGCGATGGTCTCCGTCGAGCAGATCCAGGCGCAGCTCAACGCGACGCAGGTGAAGGCTCCGATCGACGGCGTCGTCACGCTGATCAAGGCGCGTGACGGTGGACTCGCGCAGCGCGGCACGCCGATCGCTCACGTGTTCGACACGTCCGACCTCCTCATCCGCTTCACGGTCGACACCGACCACCGCCACCTCGTGAAGCTCGGTGACCGCATCGCGTTCAAGATCGAGTCGGAGCAGCGCCCGGTCCTCGCGACGATCACCAAGATCGAGCCCGAGCTCGAGCCCGGCCTCAACTTCGTCATCGTCGAGGCGGACCTCGATGACACCAAGCTCGCCCCCGACCAGATCAAGGTCGCCTCGAATGGTCGCGTCACGCTCTACGACGTCGCGCAGGCGCAGGCGCCTCAGAAGACTGCTGCCCGCTAATTTTGCGTCCCCTCCCCGAACAACCCGTCTAGCCCCACATCCGATCGACGCGCCATGAGCATGGTACCTTCAGACCCACGCGTGTCCGGACATGATCTAGAGACTCCGACCTGGGTGACCTCGTTCCAGGGCCTCCCCCGCACGGTCAACGTTCGTCGGTGCCGCCTGGAAGTCGTTGCAGGCGCCGATCAAGGCAAGGTTATCGAGCTCGCGCAGCCGACCATCATGGTCGGACGCACGGGTGCAGACCTGAATCTCACCGACCCGAAGGTGTCGGGTCTGCACTGCGAGCTCCGGCTGCAGGCAGACGGCTATCGCATTCGCGATCTCGGCTCGACCAACGGCACGCACGTGAAAGGCGTGCGCATCGTCGACGGCTTCATTCCGCCCGGTGCGACGATCCAGATCGGCAAGTCCGCGGTCGTCTTCGATCCACTCGACGAGAGCGTGCAGGTTCCGTTGTGGCACGAGTCGCGACTGCACGGCCTGATCGGCGGCAGCGCGGCGATGCGCCACCTGTTCGAGCTGATCAATCGCTTCGCGCAGTCCGACGCGACCGTCCTCATTCAAGGCGAGACCGGCGCTGGTAAGGAAGGCGTCGCCGACGCGATCCACCAGTGCTCGCCGCGCCGCGATGGACCGTTCGTCGTCCTCGATTGCTCCGCGATCCCCGAGCAGCTGTTCGAGGATCAGATCTTCGGTCACGAGCACGGCGCGTTCACCGGCGCCGGCAAGCAGACCACGGGTGTGTTCGAAGCCGCGCACACCGGCACGCTGTTCCTCGACGAGATCGGCGAGCTGCCGCTCGACGTGCAGAGCAAGCTGCTCCGCGCCGTCGAGACGCGCAAGGTGCGCCGCATCGGCTCGACGAAGGTCGTCGCGTGCGACGTGCGCATCATCGCGGCCACGAACCGCGACCTCGCGGCCGAAGTGAACCGCGGCACGTTCCGCTCGGATCTCTTCTATCGCCTGTCGGTGGCGAAGCTCGCCGTCCCATCGCTGCGCGAGCGCCGCGATGACATCCCACTGCTCGTCGAGCACTTCCTTCGCCAGCTCGTCGGCACGCACGTGGATCCCCGCCTGCCCGATGACTTCATCGCGCGCGCGCAGCGCCACTCGTGGCCCGGCAACGTTCGCGAGCTGCGCAACGCCGTCGAGCGCGCCGCGCTGCTGCCGAACCATCCGCAGCTCGGCTTCGAAGCGCCGCCCAAGAAGGAAGGCACGTTCGGCGATGTCGACATCGACGTCCCGTTCAAGGTGGCCAAGCAGCAGCTCGTCGACGAGTTCGATCGCCGCTATCTGCAAGCGCTGCTCGAAGCGCACGACAACAACATCTCGGCGGCCGCGCGCGCCGCGGGGATCGAGCGCATGTCGATCTACAAGATGATCCGGCGCCTCGGCCTCGACGAGGATTCCAACAACGACAAGCGTCGTGAAGGCGAAGAAGAAGACGCCGACGACGAGTAGACACTTCTAGGCAGCGGGCGAGGCTGTGGTGGCCACGCTCGTTGGACTGGGCACGTGGGCGACATCTGTGGTGGATGTCGCCCACACACTTTTCGGTAGGAACCTGATGTCTCGACTCGCAGCATTCGCATTCGTGGTCTCGAGCGCCGCCTGCGCGTTGCCTCCCACCATCGAGGCACACGAAGCGGCGGCCGAGCTGCGCGAGGATCCGCGCCGGATCGGCAGCGTGTCGCGGCAGGAGCTCGAGTCCGACGTGACGGATCCCGCGAGCATCGTCGGTTCGCCGTCGAAGCCAGCACCCACACCCGGGACGATGACCGTGTCGATCGTCGGCACCGTGTCGAGCAAGCTGTGCTTCCGCGTCGACGAGACCGGCGGCGATCGCAATGACTTCACGTGGCGCATGAACAACGCAACGTGGTCGACGCAAGCACTGCCCGCGCGTGCGCTATCGAGCCCCGTGCCGTGGCCGAACCCGATCCCCGCGATGGTCAAGGTGCTCGACGTCGAGAAGAGCCCCGAGGGAACGGACAGCGCCGTCGTGTGTCTCACCGCGCCGCGCTTCGACGACGACACGCGCCTCATCGCGTTCACGATGTCGTGGGACTCGCGCAAGCGAAAGCTCGCGCTGTTCCAGCTCACCGAGTGACCAGCTCGGTCACGACGATCGTGTCCTTCGGTGCGAGGCCAGAGATCACGTCGAGCGCCGCGATCACGTCACCGACCGTGACGTCTGCATCGGGATAGACGTAGACCACGGGCGGCCCCTTCGGACGCCACGTCTCGGGCGCCTCGAGCGAGCCGTAGACCAGCAGATCGAGCTCGCCATCGTCGATGCGGATCGCGATCTTCGTCGGGTTCCACGGCATCGGCATCTCGGTGATCGAGTCGATCGGTCGAGAGAACTGAACGCGTACGAAGTCGACGAGGCCGCTCGCGTCTTGCCAGACCTCGGCCTTCGCCGGCGTGGTGCGCGCGAGCCAACCGAGACCGAGGGTCGCGTTGACCGCGAGCGAGATCGTGATGGCGTTGCTCATCGTGCGAGTCCGCGCTGCGAAGCCATGGTTCATCTTGCGCCTCGCCATCCGCGAGCGAACCGCAAACTTCTCACGCCCGATAGCCACCGCGGTGCGTGGACCGCATGCCGCGTCGCACCCATCAGAATCGACGGATATATCCCGTGGTCACGCCGGGTACTGGATAGCAGCCGGCGTCGAGGCGCAGGTCACGCGTACCGCCGACGAATAGCGCCGATGAAATGTCGCCGACGGTGGACTGCGCCACCTCGTCGCTGTCATTGCCGAACGTACGATGCCACTGGAATCCAGCCGAATCGACGCCGACGACGACGCCATCGGCGAGCCCGGCTGCGGTGACGCCGGTGTCGAACAGAACGGTGCCTTGGAATGTGCCTGACGCGATGACCTGACCGTTCGACACCTCCGCGGAGTAGAGGTAGTCGCAACCGGGTCCACCATATCGAAGGGCATCCACGAACGCGCCGGTGAGCTTGTCGTACGCGACAACCAGTCCATCCGCACGTTGCGCGGGCGTCGAGATGTTCGGCAGATCGACCGTCTGCCAGAAGTACCCGACGCCGACGATCACGTCGCCATAGAGCTCGACGCCGTAGATGCGTTGGTTGTCGTCGCCGCCGAAGCTCGCGACCCACGAGACCGTGGTCGTGTCGGCGTTCATCCGAAGCATCAGCGCGTCGCCGTTGCCACGCGCCGGGAGGCTCCCGGTGCCGAGATCGAGCGCGCCCGTGTAGACGCCTCCGAGGTAGATCACGTCATTGCTGATCGCGATGCTGGTGAACGCGTTCTCGCCTTGGATGCCGAAGCGCCGTGCCCAGCGCAGCGCTCCCGTCGGTGAATAGCGCGCGACGAAGGCATCCGTGTTCGCGGCGGATGCACTCGTGTTGCCGAGGCCGAAGTCGACGATGCCCGTCACGCGACCGGCGACGACGAGATCGCCGTCCGGGCGCACGGCGATGTCGAGCACCGTGTCGTGGGAGTCGGGCGTGGCTTCGCCCCCGCCGAAGCGAATGTCCCAGACGTGGTCGCCCGCCGGTGTGTACTTCGCGACGAACGCGTCCGTGGTGGAGCCCTGTCGTTGTGGACCGCCGAGCGACGCGGCGCCCTCGACGTAGCCGCCGACGTAGATCGATCCATCGGGTGCGACCGCGACCGTCGTCGCGAGATCGTCTTCCGGGCCGCCGTACTGATGCAGCCAGCGTGCGTGGCCGCCGCCATCGAGCTCCATCACGACGATATCGGACCCGCCCACGCCGGGATCCGTGATGCCGTCGAGCGTCAGGACTCCGACGCGACCACCGACGGCGACGATGCCGTTCGTGACGGCGGCGAGATCCGAGATCGTGCTCTGCGTTGGAAGCTCGATCGTGAACGGCGCGCCCGCCGGCACGTCACTCGTCGAGCCGTCGCCGGTCACGCGACCGTCGGAGCCGAGGTCGGAGCCCGCGTCGAAGCCGATGCGACCGCACCCGGCGAGTACCACGATGCCGACAGCGAGGCGCACGCCGCCATCGTATCAGCCTCGACGGCGCGCGGGGATGATCGGCGCGAGCACCTCGCGCGCCATCACATCCTTGACCATGTCGACGAACACGCGTGACTTGAGCGGAGGCGTCACACTCCCCGTCTGCGCGTAGACCACCCACACGGGCACACCGCCGTCGGCGGGGTCATCGCAGGTGTAGTCGGACATCACCTCGACGAGATCGCCGCGGCGGAGGTCCTCGCGGATCACCCACTCGATCAGCCGCGCGACGCCGAGGCCGGATACGGCCAGCTGTTGCGCCAGCGTGGGGCTGGTCGTATGGACCACGCCGTCGACGGCGATGCGCTTCGGGCGCGTACCGCGGCGATGGAACGACCACTCGATCGCGCCGGCGACAACGCCGAGCGTGATGCACGCGTGCTCGTGCAGATCCTCGGGACGCTCGGGCTCGCCGTGCTTCGCGACATATCTTGGGCTCGCGACGAGGCGCGACGGCACCTTGCCGAGCATCTGCGCGCGCAGCGACGAATCGCTCTGGCGACCTACCCGGATCGCCAGGTCGAAGCCACCTTGCACGAGCGCGACGTTGCGATCCGAGAGATCGAGCTCGAGTCGTAGCTCTGGATAGCGCTTCTGGAACTCGGGCATGTGCGGTCCGAGGAGCCGCTCGCCGACGGACACCGGCATCGATACGCGCAGGTGTCCGCGCGGCACGCCGCCCGTGAGCTCCGCGACCGCATCGCGGCCCGCGCGTTGCCACGCGAGGAGCGCTTCGGCGTGCGACGCGTACAGCGTGCCGGCCTCCGTCATGTGCAGGCGGCGCGTCGTGCGTGCCAACAGCTGCGCGCCGAGCTGACGCTCGAGCTCGGCAACGGCGCGCGACAGACTCGAGGTCGACTTGCCGAGGACTTTCGCGGCGGTCGAGAAGCTGTTCGCGCGAACGACGTGGAGAAAAATCTCGGCGGCCGCGAGTTCATCGAAGGCAAATCGAGAAGCAGGGTGATTCTTGCGCTTCATGCAATGATTACTTGCCGAGGTCAGACTTTATCGCAGCCGGTGCTACGGCCATCGTAGCAGCATGGCCACTGTCACTGCACCACTCAACGGTACCTCTCTCGACCTCGAAGCTCGCGTACGGGTCGAGCAGGTGGACGTCAACGCCGCCGATCTGACCCCGATCGCCGCTCGGTTCTACACACCGCCCGCTGCGATCGCGCGCGGTGCCGTGTTCCTCGTGCCGGCGATGGGCGTGCCGCAATCGTTCTACGAGCCGTTCGCGAGGTGGTTGTGCGAGTCGGGCTTTCACGTCGCGTCGTTCGACTATCGCGGCAGCGGTGCGTCGCTGCGCGGTCCGTTGCGAGCGGTCGACGCGGACATCACCACGTGGGCCGAGCAGGACACGCAGGCGGTGCTGTCGGCTCTCGCGGCGCGTGCGCCCGGACTGCCGATCACCTGGATCGGACACAGCCTCGGCGGCCAGATCGTTCCGTTCGTGAAAGACCGCACGAACGTCGCGAAGGTGATCACGATCGCGACGGGCAGCGGCTACTGGAGAGAGAACGCCGCGCCGCTGCGTCGCAAGGTGTGGCTGTTCTGGTTCGTCGCCGCACCGATCGCGACACCGCTGTTCGGCTACTTCCCGGGCAAGGCGCTGCGCATGGTCGGCGATCTCCCTCGCAACGTGCTGCGCCAGTGGAAGCGCTGGTGCATGGATCCCGACTACGCCGTCGGCGACGGCGAGGCCGTGCGCCAGCTGTTCGCGAGCGTGGCGACACCGATCACCGCGTTCTCGTTTACCGACGACGAGATGATGTCGGAGGCGAACACGGCCTCGATCCACAGCTTCTTCACGAGCGCACCGCGCACGATGCGCCGGCTGTCCCCCGACGAGGTCGGCGTTTCGCGCATCGGCCACTTCGGCTTCTTTCGCGAGTCGATGAAGCAGCCGATGTGGGAAGCACGCGTCAAGCGCGAGCTCGCGACGCGCTGACTACTGGCAAACAGCGAGGTCGTTGCCGCGCGCTGGGTTGCACGTCGGCGCTCGATCCCCGCACGCTCCCTGGCTCACCTCGAGGAAGATCGGAACCAGGTGATGCGCGCCGCCACGCGTCACGTCGAGCACGAGCAGCAGCGGCGCGCCGTTCGCCGCCATGAGGTCGAACTGCCCGTTCGGCTGGATCGAGAACGAGCACTGGGTCGTCGACAGGCCGTCGATGGAGAACGTCACGCCAGCCACCGAAACGGTTGGTACCGAGATGAAGCCGCTCGGATCGGGTGCCGCGAACTGCACGGCCTGACACCCACCCGGAAAGAGCCCACTGCCGTTGGCCAACGCGACCGGCAGCGGACCGCCACCGATGGAGAGGTTGTCACAGACGGCTCCGTCCGCCTCCATCGCGATCTCGCACTCGATCTTCGACGAGTCTATGCTCTTGCAGGTCGACGTATCGGTCAGACACTCCTCCGGATCGCAGAGCGCATTCGCGAGACAGTACGTGGGTGCCGCAAGCGGAGTGCATTCGCCAGCGCTCACACCGTCCGTGCACACTTTCTGGCCGAGCTTGCACGGGATCTGCGACGAACCCGCAACGATCGCCGGGACGATGCACGTCGATGCCGCTTGGGAGTAGTCGGCGCGATAGAGGAACTTGTCGCACTCGATCTCGGCCTCGTCGCAATCGGGATCGTCTTCGGGCACGAGCCAGAGGCGCTCGACGCGTCCGCTGCCATCGGAGTGCTCGATGCCGAGACAGGCGGCCGTCATCGGCGCGTTCGCCTTGCGCCATGGCCACACGCGAAGTCCGGGCGGATCCGTCGTGTCGCTCGGGGCCATCTGCTTCGCGGCCTCGAGCTGGAGCACGTAGGCGACCGCGTCGTTCGCAGGCACGTCGACGTCGTACATCCTCGCGATCCCGACGACCTTGCCCTGCCCGTCGTACGCGACCGCGACCACGAGCGCCAAGGAGCTCGGCCCGTCGGGATCTTGCAGGTTCCACACGACCTGGCCGTCGACGATGTCGAGCACGGTCATCGGCGTCGTGCCGTCGGCCGGTCCGTCGAGGAAGTAGGTATCACCGCGCAGCTTGTCGCGCCGCTCGCCCGGGCGAGAGACGTCTGCACCGACGCTGCTCGTCATCGCCGAACGTGTCGCGACGAAGAGCTCGACCTTGTCGGCACCGAGCCCGGGATCTCGGATCACCACGCGGAGGCCGGGCGCGTCGTCATAGCAACCAGCGCACGCAAACGCCGCGACACAGAGGAGAGCGCCCGATCGCACGCTCTCACGGTACCACTACTGGCAGACGCTGTTCGACGGAACGCAGTAGGAGCCGTAGATCGTGCTCGTCGAGGCCGAGGCCACGGCTTTGCACTTGTAGCCTGCGCCACATGCCGCGTCGTCGGTGCAGGCCGCCACGCAGCGCTTTCCACTCGAACCGACGGAGACGCAGGAGTTGCCGACGCCGCCGCACGCCGCGTTCGACGAGCACTTCTTGCACGCGTTCTCGAGGTTCGCGAACGGGTGCAGCTTCGGGTTGTCGTCGATGCCGTGGATTCCGTACATCGTTGGCGAGGGCTCGCCCACCGAGTACAGATCGAGGTCCGCGATCGTCTGTGTCATCGTGCGCGGTCGGAGGCGGCCCTGCGAGTCGAGCTCGAGCAAACGCGCGAGGAAGTCTTCGACCGGCGAGTACGACACCGAGAACGACGTCGTCGTGATCACGTCGAGGTTCTTGCCGTTCTTCGTCGGGTTCGTGAGCAGGGTGTGGCCGAGCATGTACGTGTTGCAGCCCTCGGCGAACACGATCTGATACTTGTCGCGCGCCATCTGCGCCGTCGCGAGCTCGCTGTCATCGAGGTCGCCTTCTTCCGTCTTGTCCCAGTTCGACAGCGCGAAGCCGTACAGCGAACCGGAGTGGCCCGAGTACACGATCACGTCGCGGTCCTTCAGCGACGACAGCATGTCCTTCTCGAGCTGCTTGGCGCCCGCGTCGGTGTCCGGATCCGTGTTCGCGCCCGGCTTGCCGTAGTAGATGCGAACGGCAACCTTCACGTTCCGGCCGTTCGCGCTGATCGTCTTCGTCAGTGCGCCGCTCGTGTTCGTGAGCTTGTCGAACGTCGAGACCGGCGAGCGGAAGCCGCGATCGGTGAGCCACGTGTAGAGGCTCTTCGAGTCGGTCAAGTGCGCCTTCTCGGGGTTGTAGTCGTAACCGAAGTGCGCGTCGATCGTGAGCACGCCGTCGTCCATCAGCCGCGCGTAGTCCCACCACCCATCGGAGGACTTCGTCTCTTCGCGGATCGACAGCGTGATCGTGTCCTTCTTGTCCGCGGGGACGTTGGCCGGGTTCCACGCGTCCCACGGCGCCTTGCGATACCACTCGGGATCGCGCTCCATCTCTGCGTTCGTCGGCTTGCCGATCTCGATCGTGAACTCGCCGCGTGAGTTCAGGGGGAGCTTCGACAAGAGGTTCTTTTTACCGGCGATCACCTGCTCGAACTGGAACTCCCACGTGGTCGCGTTGCGCTGTACGAGCGTCGAGTCTTCGAACGCGCCGTTCTTCACCATCGCGGAGAAGCCGCCGTAGCCGTAGTTCGCGTCGCCGTGCGCGCCGTCTTCTTTGTCGACGAGGTACTGGTTCAGAAACCACGTGATCGACGTGTGCGTGTGGTGCATCAAGTTGCGCGCGCGCACGATCGTCGCGCCGCTCTCGACGACGATCTTCGCGGTGCCCTTGACCACGTACTCCTTCGCCTTGAGCGAGAGGTAGTCGTCGGCCTTGCCGTCCTCGACGACGAAGCCATCCTCGCTGTCCTCGTCGAGACCATCGTCACCAGCGCAGGCGGCGGTAAGACCGGCGGCCGCGATGGCGAGTGAGCTAGCCAGGGACAGGACGGAGCGCTTCATGCGGCGGGTTGGTGCACGGGCGGTGCCTGGTTTCCGGGGTCCGGCTGCGAGTCATTCCGGCCGGTTGGGCCGGGGTTTCACGAGCCTGGCAGATCGATCGGCCGGCCGATGTAGCGGGCGCGAGGCCGCAGGAGGTACCCGGCGTCTCGCTGCTCGGCCGCGTGGGCGAGCCAGCCGGCGCTGCGAGCCACCGCGAACAGCCCCGACGCGACCTGGGGCTCCAAGCCGAGCGCGGCCACGAGGGCGGCGAGTCCGACGTCGACGCTCGGCTTCGCATCCGTCGCCGCGACGATGGCGAGGATGATCTTCGCGCGCTTCGTGCCGCCGGCCTCGGCGATCACGCGATCCACGGCAGCGAGCAGCGGTGGCGTGCGCGGATCGCCGTTCGCGTACAGCGGATGACCGAACGCGGGAATCGCGAGACCGCGCTTCTTGAGCGAGCGCACCTCGGCGCGCGCTGCATCGGGAGAGCCGAGCTCGTCGGCGAACCGCACGAGATCCTCCGACGCGCTGCCGTGCTTCGGTCCGGATACCGCGGCGAGCGCGGCCGCGACGCACGCGTACGGATCTGCATCCGTGGATGCAGCGACGCGCGCCGTGAAGCTCGACGCGTTGAGCTCGTGATCCGCGAGCACCACGAGCGCGCGATCGATCTCGGGCGCGAATGCCTCGTCGATCCCGAGGGCACGCGTCGCGATACGCGCGACGCTCGACGCGGAGAGCGCGCGCGTGATCGCGGCCGCGGAGAACGTCGACGCGAGGGTTGCAGCGAGCAGCGGGATCAGCTGGCGACCGCATGCAGCGAATTCGCCGCCATCGGGATCCGGCCGCGACCCCGCGTCGCGGCGGCGACCACTCTCGCCGCGATGAACGACGGTACGTCGATCCGCGCGCACCGGATCCGCGAGCGCGGCGAGTTGCACGACGAGCGGCATCGTGTCGAGTGGACGTGCGCCATCACCAGCGATCTTCGCGAGTGCCGCGACCGGCACGGCAATCCGCGGCCAGTCGATCACGCCGTCGATCGCGGCATCGATCGCGTCGTCGACCTCGCCCGACCACAACAGCTCGGCGACGCTCTCGTAGGGCGTGCCGCGCTCGGCGAGATCGATCGCGAGTCGCCCGCGATACGCGGGACCGCGTGGTGTGATCGCGGTGATCGCGGAGTCGAGCACCGGCTCGCCCCAGCGCAGCGCTCCCGCCGCGACCGCACCGTGACCCGCCCGCGCGTCGCGGCGAACCCGAAGTCGCTCGAGATCCGCGAGCGCGTAGAGCCGCGGGCGTCCGGACTCGCCGGCGACGCTGCGCACCTGGCCGCGACTGACGTACGCGTAGAGCGATCGGACCTGGATCCCGAGGTGCTTCGAGGCCGCGCGCGCGTCGACCCAGCGTGTATCGATCGGCTCGCCTCCCCCACGAATTTCTGAGGGTCCACGAGGACGTGCTCTCGATTCTCGAACGCGGGTCACTGCCGACAAAGAGGACACCGACGGCCGAGCATGCGCAAGCCTCGAACACTTCACGCACCTACGTTCGGGCATGTGTGCGGAAGTTCGTCGGACGAGCCGGCCGTGACTTTGCAACTGCGCCGCGCATGCGTTCGTCAATCGGGCATCGAACCGCCTGCCTCGCCCTCGCCGCCACCCTCGCCAGCGCGACCATGCTGGCGGATCTCCGGCGGGCGGAAGCCTGCGGATGTCTCTCGCCCCCGGCGGTGACAGCGGGTGACTACGCAGTCAATCAGCGAGCCGAGCAGATCATCTTCGAGGTCGAGCCCGGATGGGTCACCGCTCACGTGCTGATCAAGTACGCCGGCGCGCCCGAGTCGTTCGCGTGGCTCATCCCGGTCCCCGAGATCCCCGAGCTCGATATCTCCCCGGTCACCGCGTTCGGCCTGATCGATCGTGCGAGCGCACCGATCGTCGACGCGTACCCGGAAGACATCTGCCCGACCTCCTCGTGGGCATGCCGCTATCACCAGACTCCGGACTGTGGAGGCTTCGGGTTCGGTGGCGAGGACGACGGCGCGAGTGGCACACCCGGAGCCTCCGACGCAGCGTCGGGCGGAGAGCCGCCGCCGGTGACCGTCATCGATCAGCAGGTCGTCGGTGATTATCAGACCGTCACGTTCCGCGCCGACGAAGCGCAAGCCGCCGTCACGTGGCTGCGCACGAACGGCTTCATCGTCAACCAGACGACGTCGATCTACATGGAGCCGTACGTTCAAGCCGGTATGGTGTTCGTCGCCGCGAAGCTCGTCGCCGGCGCGGGCGTCGATGCGATCAAGCCGCTCAAGCTGAAGTACCGCGCGAACTTCCCGATGGTGCCGCTCGTGCTCACGGCGGTCGCCGCGGAGCCGAACCTGACCGTGACCTCGTTCATCTACGGCGATCACGCGTACAAGCCGATGAACCACCCGGTGGTCACGCTCGATGCACGCCGCATCGCACGCGATGGCGCCGGTCGTTTGAACTATCCGATGGTGCTCGCGCGCACCGTCGACGAAGCGGGTGGTGACGGCTTCGCGGTCGAGTATCGCGGTGGCTCGCCGCGCACGAGCTTTGGCACCAACTCCTGCTGCAGCAACGGCTACGACATCTGCGGCGTCAGCAACAACAACCAGTGCGAGTGCCCCGGCTCCGAGATCGACGCACAGGATTGCTCCGCGCAGAGCGATCTCGTCGACGGTGTCGCGCTTGTCGACGAGCTCGCGAACAAGCACGATGTGATGACGCGCATCACCACGCGCGTCTCCGCTGAAGAGATGACGTTCGATCCGACGTTCGAGGTCGACTACACCGGCACCCAGTTCGGTCGCCTCCAGTTGCAGGGCTCGCAGGTCAGCCTCGCGCGCTGCGGCGCGGATGTCGTCGACTACGAGCACTACCAAGAGCTCAGCGCCGATCAGAACTGCTCGTCGATGTACTGCGGCCCCGGCGGTCGCTGCGTGCAGACCACCGCGGGCGCCGCGTGCGCGTGCGAGGACGACAAGGTCGCGCAGCGCTTCTTCGATCTCGACAACCAAGCATCGGTGACGTGCGTGCCGCGCGTTCCGACGGTGGACCTGCGTGCGGGCGGTGAAGTGCTGCCCGACGCGTGCGCCGGCGTCTCGTGCGGCGCCGGTACGTGCATCGATCGCAACGGCGTCGCGGTCTGCGACTGCAACGCGGGAACGGCGGCGATCGCGGGCGCGAGCTCGGCGCCGCGGTGCTTCCCCGTCACGCGCGGTGGCAACACGCCCGGCGCGCAGGACTACTCGGACGCGCTCCGCGATCTCGCGGTGTGCGAGCCGGCGCCGCCGACGTGCGGCGAAGGCGGTTGGCTCGTGAAGGTCGGTACCAACCGCCCCGGCGTGTCGTGCCCCGGCCGCAGCCCCGACCCGGCCGATTACCTTCGCGAGCCCGGCCCGCCGCCGACGTGCGACGGCTTCTTCGACGGCTGCGCGGGCTGCGCGACCGACGAAGGTGGTGGCGGCAATGGACCGTTCGCCGCGATCGGCGGCGCGTGGATCCTCGCGTTCGTGATGTTCCGCCGTCGTCGGAGCGCGAAGGCCTAGTCGATGCGCTCGCTCGCCGCGCTGATCGCTGTCGTCGCCGCATGTAGCGGTGGCGATTCGCCCACGCGCGCGCGAGAGATTCCCGTCGCGGCGACGACGCCCGCGGTCGTGCTGCACGAAGCGCGACTGCCCCGCGTGCCCGGCATGAACGGCCCGAGCCTCGTCGAGGTCACCGGCCCGGCTGCGAAGCCCGACGAGCCGAGCATCGGTACGCAGCTCGCCGACGTCGATACGTGCGCGACGTGTCATCCCGATGTCGCGGCGCAGTGGGGATCGAGCGCGCACTCGTTCGCGTCGTTCGGCAACCCGAGCTATCGGGCGAACGTCGAGAAGCTGCGCGCGGATCTCGGCAAGACCGCGAGCAATCACTGCGGCGGCTGTCACGACATGCCGCTGATGGTCGATGGCCTGATGACGAGCGACGCACACGGCGCGATCGACGGCAAGGATCTGCGCGCGCACTCCGGCGTGACGTGCCGCTTGTGTCACGGCATGCAGTCGACGACCCGCGATGGCAACGGCAGCTACGTGTGGAGCTCGTCGCCGATCGAAGCACCGTCTCTCGACGATGCGGCATCGATCGCGCGCCACAAGACGCAGGTCACGACGAAGGTCGACAACGAGATGTGCATGGGCTGCCATCGCGGCTTCCTGTCGCCAGACATGGGCTTGCCCGCACATCTCACCGGCGTCGACGAAGTCGCGTGGTGGTCGGCATCGCCGTACAACGGCGCCGGCATGGCGCGGCTCGACAACGTCGAGAAGCAATCGTGCATCGATTGCCACATGGAGCGCACGCCCGCGTCGAAGAACGAGCTCGGCGCGAAGCACGGATCGGTCGCGTCGCATCGCTTCGTTGGTGGGCACACGTGGATGGCAGCCATGCGCCAAGACACCGAGCAGATGGCGCTCACGCGCGCGAAGCTCGAAGGTGTCGCGTCGATCGACGTGATGGAGCAAACGCCGATCGAGACCGGTGCGCAGGCCGAGGTCGATGTGGTGCTGCGCAACCTGCTCGCCGGACATCGCTTCCCGGGCGGCTTGCTCGACGTGCAGGACACGTGGGTCGAGCTCGAGGTCACCGATCGCAACGGCGTGCGCATCGGATCCTCCGGTCTCGCGCACGCGAAGGATGCGAGCGACCAGGACACGCACGTGCTGCGCACGCTGCAGATGGACGACGATGGCCGTGTCCTCGAGGAGCACGAGGTCGGCAGCTTCCGCTCGACGCTGATCACGCACACGCTCGGTCCTCGCGAAGCGCGCGCCGTCCGCTACGCGTTCGAGGTTCCGAAAGGCGCCGCCCTGCCGCTCGTGGCGACCGCGCGGCTGCGCCACCGGAGCCGCACGCTGCAGATGCAGGCGGCCGCGTGCACGGCGGCGAACACGCCCGAGGGCAAGGTGTTCATCGACGGTGCGCGCGGCGCTCGCGACGTGACGATCGATCCGTGCAAGCCGCAGCCGATCACGCTCGTCGCGTCCGCGCGCGTCGAGCTCGGCGCGGGTGCGCGACCGAGCAAGCGCCCCGCGTGGGAGCGCGACTACGAGCACGGCATGGCGCTCGTCTCGAGCATCATCACGCGGATCGACGAAGCGAAGGCTCCGCTCGAGCGCGCACTCGCGGCCGCACCGGATGCGCGCAGCAAGGCGATGGTCGAGACGCAGCTCGGCTGGATCGCCGCGAAGCAGGGTCGCAAGGACGATGTCGCCGGACACATCGCGCGCGTGCGCGAGCTGCTCGTGCTTCCCGCCGGCAAAGCGGGTCCCGCCGTGCTCGACGCGATCGCGGCCGAAGTGAACATCAAGCTCACGAAGTACGACGACGCCGTGGCGCCTGCCGAGGCGTGCACGAAGGCCGTGCCGCAGAACGTGGCCGCGTGGCAGGTCTACGCGCGCGTGCTCGTCGCCGTGGGTCGCTTCGAGGATGCACTCGCCGCCGCGGTCACGGGCCTCGCGCTCAACCCGCGCGATCCGAATCTGCTCATGTCGCAAGCGACCGCGCTCGCCGCCTTGAAGGATCCGAAAGCACCCGCCGCGCAGGACGCGTTCACGCGCTTCAAGTTCCACGACGAGGCAGCCGGCTTGCGCATTCGATGCATCAAGGGCTCGGATCGTTGCCGCCGCGATCGGAATCAGGTCCAGACCATCACGTTGAAACGTTGATTCACGATTCTACGTTGATCAACGTTACCGGCCTGGCTACCAAGAGCGCATGGCTAACCCGACCAGCTCTGGACTCGAAGGTGTCGTAGTCGCCGAAACGATGATCTCCGACGTCGACGGAGAACGCGGTCGATTGATCATCGCCGGCAACGATGTCGAACAGCTCGCGCTGACCACGAGCTTCGAGGACGCGACTCGCCGCGTACTCGTCGCCGGCGGTGCCGAGCCCGAAGCGCTCGACGTCGCTCCCTCGCTCGCGCGCTCGCGGGTCGATGCGTTCGAGCTGCTGCCGCGGCTCGGCGATGCGCTGTCGCTGCCGGACGCGATGGATGCGTTGCGCACGAGCCTCGGGCACCTGCGCACGATCGGCAACGACCTCGTCGACGCGATCGCGGCGCTCGGGGCAGCACCGGTGATCGTCGCCGCGTGGAACCGAACGCGGAGCGGAGCCGCGCCGATCGCGCCCGATCCGACGCTCGGCCACGCCGCCGACTACATCCGCATGACCACGGGCACCGCGCCGACCACGGCGGCGGCGAAGGCACTCGACGCGTACTTCGTGACGGTGATCGATCACGCGACGAACGCGTCGACGTTCACCGCGCGCGTGATCGCCTCGACCCAGAGCGACATGCTGAGCGCGATCGTCGGCGCCGTCGGTGCGCTCAAGGGTCCGTTGCACGGCGGTGCGCCCGGCCCCGTGCTCGACATGCTCGATGCGATCGGATCGCCCGCGAACGCCGAGCGCTGGATCCTCGACGAGCTCGCCGCAGGCCGACGCATCATGGGCATGGGCCATCGCGTGTATCGCGTCCGCGATCCGCGCGCGGCCGTGCTCGAAACCGCGGTGCGCCCGCTCGCGAGCAAGCGATTGGAGCTCGCCCGCGCCGTGGAGACCGCCGCGGCGAAGATCCTCCTCGAGCGAAAGCCGGACCGCCCGCTCGCGGCGAACGTCGAGTTCTACACGGCCGTGCTCCTCGACGCCGTGGGCCTGCCCCGCGAGCAGTTCGCTGCGACATTTGCCACGAGCCGTATCGCCGGCTGGGCCGCGCACGTCCTCGAACAGCGCCGCACGGGCCGCCTGATCCGCCCCGCCTCTCGCTATTTGGGAGCGATGCCCTGATCGCTGGTACGATCGGCCCATGCGCAGGCTGCTGTTCGTCGCGATCGCAACGCTCGCTGCATGTAAGGGTGGCTCGGGCGTCGACAGCGACAAGCTCGTCATCGATCTCTCGGAGTCCGAGATCGATGATCTGTGCGGCTACATCATCGACAAGCAAGGCGATGGCGGCACCGAAGTCTGCACGAGCGACACGGGCGAGTTCACCGTCAGCTTCCCGACGTTCGACGAGTGCGTCGACTCGCTGCTGAACTACGTCGACGGGTGTCCCTCGACGGTGAGGCAAGAGGAGGAATGCGCCGAGAAGCTCGGCGCCGATCCGTGCGACGACCCGGCCGCGTGTCACGCCTCCGATGACTGCTAGCTGATCCGACCTCTCGCTCGATCGTGCGCGAATCTCGTGTCGGTAGTTAGCGCAGCCGCTCGTCGTGAGCGGCGAGCTTCGCGGTGTCCTTGAGCTGCGCGGCCGGCTCGGGCTTTTCGAGGAACAGCTTCGTCGCCGGATCGAACAGCTGCACGTCGTTGCACATCGTCGCGATGTAACCCGCGAGCGAGCGCACGCGATCATCCCCGGTACCGACGACGGAGATGCCGGTCAACCGGGTCCACGGAACGATGCGCAGCGTCGACCGTTCGAGCGACACGATGTCCATGAACGTCGTCGCATCGAGCTCGTCGGGGAGGCGGCGCACGACGACACCGACGACATCGCGCCACAACACGAGCAACGAGCTGCCGTCTTCGCGGCGCGCGTCGATGCCCGCGCGCGTGACCTCGCCGCTCAGCACGAGGAAGCTCAGCTTGTGCTTGGTCGTCGGCGGAACCGTCGCGGGACGCGGAGCGCTCACGGGCGGGATCGTGGCGGGACGAGCGATCGGCGGCGTCGCCTCCGTGATCGGCTTGTCGGCAGGCTTGTCGACAGGCTTGTCGATCACGACCTTCTTGTACGTGCCGGCGTCGTCATCGGTGGTCTCGAGCGCCGCGTAGTGCAGCGCGCCGATGCCGAGGAGACTGCCGATCACGAACACGAGCGGCGCGATCGTGCGTTCGACCTGCGGCCCGAGCTCGAGGACCGCGGGAACTTCGGGTGCGAACACGTATGCGGCCGCGAGTCCCGTCATGAGGAACGTGAGTCCCGCGTAGATGCCGTAGCGCGACAGCTTCGGGTTCGCGATGCCGCTCGTGACGCGCGTGAATGTCTGAAACGCGACGGCTGGCACCATGACGAGGAGCGAGCCCCAGAACACGCTGGTGGCGAGCGAACCGTACATGCCGCGCCCGTTCGTCAGGCGGATGTGGAGCGAATCGATCCCGAGATCGAGCACGAACCAATCCATGACGAACAGCGATGGAATGATCGCCGCTAGATATCCGAGCGCGAGCACGAGCACTCGCGTTCGATCGCGTCCCATGGCCCGCCATACCTATCACGCGGCATCACGGTCCGGGCGGTGCACCCGATCCCGTGCGGGGTTCGACTCGGATAGCGCCGAGGTCGAGCGTCTTTCCCGCGACGAGTGCGAGAGGCCGCTTCACCGTCGGTCTTGGTGGGGTCATCAACACCAACGCGCTCGGTTGTGCGGGACCTTCCACTCTAAACGTCCCGTCGGCAGCGCTCGTGGGTGGTGGACCCTCGAGCGAGATGCTGGTCCTACCTTCGCCCTCGTCCTTGATGAGGACAACCCCCACACCACCGAGCGGCTTGCCCTCGGCGTCGACGACGGTGCCGATGACGACGGCGTTCGCGACAAGTGGCACATCCACCGTCGTCGGCTGATTCGCAACGACGTTCACCTTCACCTCGGCGTTGCCGTCTTCCGACGACACGCGAACCGTATACGCACCCGGATCGACGCGACCGAACTGGAACTTCCCATCGGTGAACGTGCGCGCTGCTGCGGTCGGTCCGACGAGCTCGACGCGGAACACCGACGTCGGCCCGCTCGCGCCGTGCACCGTGCCTGCGAGCGAGGTCAGGCCGAGCGCTTGGATCGTCAGCGTTGCATCGGGCGTGATGTTCGGCGCGCGACCGCGCAGCGCTCCCGCTTGCGCTTCGGCGATCACTTCGTAGCGCGCGTGCGGCAAGCCGCGGATCTCGAACTTGCCCGCGCCATCGGTGAGCACGGGCGCGAAGTCCGTCGGCTCGTTGTCGTCGCTCGTCGAGATCGTCATCGTGCTGCTGTGACCTTGGCCCTCGTCGTCGTTGCCGCGCATGTCCTCGAGCATCGCGCCGAGATCCTGGTGCACCGATACCCACGCATCGGCGAGCGGCTTGCCGTCGGGCCCGGTCACGACACCGCGGATCGCCCCATCCGGTCGGTCGATCGCGAGATCGACGCCGGTCTTCTTCTCCGCCTCGGTCAACGTCACGCGCACCGGTTTGCCGCGCGAGCGCAACGGACGTCCGCGATCGAGCGCGCTCATCGCGTACGGACCGGGCGCGAGGCCGAGGATCTCGTACGCGCCTTGCGCGTTCGTCATCGCCTGTACGCCGCTCGTGACCATTCCGTTCACCACCGTCACGCGCCGCTCGTCGCCCGCCGGTGCTGCCATCACGGTCGCGCCGGCGACCGGCTGGCCCTTGCCATCGATCACGCGACCCGCGATCGATGCGCCCGCTTTCACCTCGATCACGATCGGCGCGGTGTCGGATTTCGGGTCGATGTCCTTCGTTCCGTACGCACCACTCGGACAGCGCGCGGTGAGCGTCGCCTTGACCGGCCCGACGGGAAGCGTGAAGTCGCCGTTCGGCTCGGTCTGCTTCGGCGAGACGAGGAGACCGATCTCCATGCCCATCGCGCCGCGCGCGGGCTCGTGACTGATCGTGCAGAGCTGCCGTGGCTCGACGTGCCCCGTCGCCACGAGCGCCGTTCGCACGCGCACCTCGATGTTCGTGAGGTCCTTGTCGCGAAGCTCGAGCGGCGAGATGCCGTCGGCGGACCAACCGTCGGCCGCCGGGATCAAGAAGTAGTGGCCGGGAGGCAGACCGACGAACGCGAACTCGCCCTTGTCGTCGGACTCCTCGGCGATCCCCGGCCCGTCGCCGTTCAAGCTCACGTTGACCTTCGGCACCGGCTTGTCGTTCTGATCGACGACGATTCCGGACAGCACGAGACCGGTGCCGAGCAGTAGCTCGACGTCTGTCACCTGCTCCGCGACACCGATGCCGACGACGACGGGCTCGGTGGTCACTCTCTTCTTCTCGCGCGCGACGAGCTCGTACGCACCGGGGCGCAGACCCGCGAGACGAAACCGCCCGTCCGCGCCGGACTGCGCGCGATAGCGACCTGCCTCCGCGAACGTGATGCCGCCGCCACCATCGCGGCGTGCATCGACGCGTGCGCCGGCGATCGGCTCCTTCGTTCGCGCGTCGCGCACGACGCCTTCGATCACGCCACCTGGCACGAGCGAGAAATCCGCGGTCGCGCCGGTGGCGATCACTTCGACGTGCCGTGATTGCGGCGCGTAGTCCGGACTCGATACGCCGACGACGAGCTGCCCCGTCGCCACCGTCATCTGATACTTGCCATCGCTGCCGGTCATCGTCGTCGCGACGGCATCGCTCGGCTGTCCGATGCGCGGACCACTGTTGATTCGCGCGGCATCGACACGCGCGCCGGCGACGGGTCCACCGGTCGCGTCGGTCACCGTGCCCGACAGCGTGGCGCCACCCGCGATCAACGTGAGCGCGACGTTCGCGACCTCGTCCTTCACGAGCTCGCGTGCTTTCAGTCCACCGGGCTCGAAGCCGGGCGCGGATGCCGCGATCTCCCACGTGCCGAGCACCAGCTTGTCGGCGCGCGCGATTCCCGCTTTGTCGGTACGCAACACGAGCACGTCGCCTTGTTCGGGCGCGAGCCGAACCGTCGCGTCGGCGATCGGTCCCTTGTCACTCGACACGGTGATCGAGATGCTCGCGGTTCCCGCAGTGGAGTCGCTCGCATTCGCGCCACCGCTGCCTGAATTCTTCGACGACGATCCGCTTCCAGCCTGCGTCACCGTCGACGTCGCAGGCGTCTCACCACCGCCGCGTCGCTTCCACCACCAAAATCCGCCGGCTGCTGCGAGCAACAACACGACGACAAGCACGACCCCTCGGCTCTTCATGCGCGACGCAAACCCTACACCGGTTGCGCGAATTCCCGCTGTGACGCCGAATCGCGTTCGGAGTTCCATGAAACTTCCGCGCGAAGGTCGGTGTCGACGACCTCGATGAAGACCTCGCTCGTGCGCTTCCTGCTCCTGACGTGTCTCGTGTCGTGCAAGTCCGACACGCGCTCCAACATCGAGCTCGCTTCTCGCGAGGACCTCTCGGTCCGGACGAATTCGCAAGACGTGCCGCCACGGGAGGAAGAAATGTCCGACGACGGCGAGGGCAAGGGCAATGCGATGGCCCTCGACGAAGGCGCGATGGGCAAGGCGGAGAGCGAGCTCGGTCGTGGCGCCAATAGCTTCGCTCCACCGCAAGGCAACGGGATCGGCGCGGGCCGCTACGGAGCGATCGGCTCCGGAACGGGACACGGCGCGGGCTGGGGTGGAATGCGCGGACGCACCGGCGCCGTCGTCGACACGACGGCCAACAGCGAAGGCTACGAGCATCACGACGCGAACGCGTGGACCAACACCGCGAGCGATCATCTGTCGACGTTCGCCGCCGACGTCGACACCGCGTCGTACACGCTCGTTCGTCGCAAGCTCCTCGACAACACGCTGCCGTCGAAGGACGCGGTGCGTGTCGAGGAGATGGTCAACTACTTCCACTACGCGTACCCCGCGCCGGCGACCGGTACGCCGTTCTCGGTGACCACGGATCTCGCGCCGTCACCGTTCGACGCGAATCGCCACATCTTGCGCGTCGGCGTGTCCACGCAACCGCAAGCGATCAGCGAGCGACGCGCCGCGAACCTCGTGTTCCTCGTCGACGTTTCGGGGTCGATGCAAGGCCCCGATCGCCTCGAGCTCGCGAAGCGATCGCTGCGCATCCTCGTCAACACGCTGAAGGATGGCGACTCGGTCGCGCTCGTCACCTACGCGGGTGCCACGCGGCTCGTGCTTCCCGCGACGGGCATCGAACACCGCACGCAGATCATGGCCGCGATCGATGACCTGTCTGCATCCGGTTCCACGGCGATGTCCGATGGCATCACGCTCGCCTACCGCGAAGCAGAGAAGGGCCTGACGAACAACGCGATCAGCCGCGTGATCATCCTCTCCGACGGTGACGCGAACGTCGGCGAGACCGATCAGAACGCGATCCTGAAGACGATCGCCGGCAAGGTGAAGGAAGGCGTCACGCTCTCGACGATCGGCTTCGGCGTCGGCAACTACCAAGACGCGCGCATGGAGCAGCTCGCGAACAAGGGCAACGGCAACAACTTCTACATCGACTCGTTGTCCGAAGCGAAGCGCGTGTTCCAGCAGCAGGTCGGAGCGACGCTCGAGGTGATCGCGAAGGACGTCAAGCTCCAGGTCGACTTCGACCCGACGCGTGTGAAGCGCTACCGGCTCGTGGGCTACGAGAACCGCGACGTCGCCGACAAGGACTTCCGCAACGACAAGGTCGATGCCGGCGAGATCGGTCCCGGTCATCAAGTGACCGCGATCTACGAGCTCGAGCTCGCGCCGGGCACCGCATCTCCCGCGACGGTACGCGTTCGCCACAAGACGACGAAGGGCATCCAGGCGACCGAAGCCGTGTTTCCCGTCGCTGCGACGCCATCCGCGACGTTCGCCGACGCCTCGGCCGACCTGCGCTTCGCGTTCGCCGTGGCCGCGTTCGGTGACGTGCTCCGCGGCGCGAAGCAGGCCGATGGCTACAAGCTATCGACGATCCGCACGATCGCGGCGTCTGCCGCCGGTAGTGACAAAGAGCGCGGCGAGCTCGTCCAGCTCGTCGACAAAGCGATCGCGCTCCAGAAACGCTCGTAGCGCTGCTAGAACTCGGCATGCGCCCGCTCGTGGTCATCCTCGCGATCCTCGTCGCGATCCCGGCGCACGCGGAGCCCGCACCCACGTTTGCCGTCGGCCTGCGCGCGAAGGACTTCCGGGCCGACAAGATCGCGCTCTCGCTCGAAGCCGCGCTACGCGGAGCGCGGCACCGTGCTCGTCGATGACAAAGCGGTCACCGAGCTGTTCCAGCGCCGTGCGACGGTCACCGGACTCTCGCTCGGCACGCACGCGATCGAGATCCGATGGCTACAAGCCGTACGCGGACGAGGTCTCCGTCGATGGCCCGACGAAGCTGTCCGTGCTGCTCGAGGCTCGTTAGAAGCTCTTACCCTGGCCGCCGTCGACGGTGATGCACGCGCCGGTGATCCACGACGCCTTCGGCGACGCGATGAACGCGACGACATCCGCGACTTCCTCGGGCGTCCCGAAGCGACCGAACGGGAGCTCGCGCTTCACGAACTCCGCCATCGCAGCAGGATCCGCTTTCACGCGGCGATCCCAGCCACCGCCGTCGAACAGGATCGATCCGGGCGCGATCGAGTTCACGCGGATGTTGTCGCGCGCGTAGTCCGTCGCGAGCGCCTTCGCGAGCGAGATGACCGCGGCCTTCGCGACGTTGTAGCCCGGTGCACCGCCGGCCTCGCGGCCCCACACCGACGAGATCATCGTGATCGATCCGCCGCCGCGCGCGACGAGATGCGGATGCGCGCGTTGCGCGACGCGGACCGATGTCCACAGGTTCATGTCGAGCGACTTGGTGAAGTCCTCGTCGGTCATGTCGTGCGAGTCGCGCGCGAACGACTTGCCGACGTTCGCGATGACGATGTCGATGCCACCGAGCGCGGCCACGCACGCATCGACCGCGAGCTGTGCACCCTCGGCGGTCGCGACATCCGCGACGATCGTCGCGTGCGGGCCGCCGCCGGCGGATGCGAGCTCGGGCTCGAGGGCCGCGAGACCGTCGGCGTTGCGCGCGATCGCGCAGATGCGCGCGCCTTCGCGTGCGAGCGAGAGTGCGATCGAACGCCCGATTCCGCGTGATGCGCCCGCGACGAGACAGAGCTTGTCGGCGAGCGCGAGGTTCACGGGATCTCCCAGGTGTGTCCCCACAGCGAGGCACCGCCGTCCATCCGCAGCGTGGTGCCGGTGATGAACTGCGCGGCGGGCGATGCGAGGAACACGATCGACGCGGCGACTTCTTCGCACGTGCCGGCGCGCTTGAGCGGAGTCTCGCGCTTGCCCATCTCCAACAACTGCGGCGGATACTGCGCGATTCCCGTCGAAATGATGATGCCGGGCGCGACCGCATTCACGAGGATGCCGAACTGCGCCCACTCGACGGCGAGCGTCATCGTCATGTTCTCGACGCCCGCGCGTGCCGCGCCCGTGTGCACCATGCCGGGGAAGCCGCGATAGATGTTCGCGATCACGTTGACGATGCGACCGCCCTTCTGCGGGATCATCCATTGGTTCGCGACCTCGCGGCACATGTGGAACGTGCCGACGAGGTTGTTCTTGATGACCGCGAGAAATCCGTTCGGCGAGATCATCTGCGCGGGCGACGGGAACTGTCCGCCCGCGTTGTTGACGAGGATGTCGAGCCGACCGAAGCGCTCGATCACACGCTTGACGAACGCTTCGACCTGCGCCGGCTCGCGGATATCGCATGTCAGGCCGAACGCGTTGTCGCCCAGCTCGGCGACCGCGGCGTCCACCTTGTCTTGCGTGCGTCCGCAGATCGCGACACGCGCTCCGATCCGCACCATTTCACGTGCGGTCGCGAGGCCGATCCCCGACCCGCCGCCGGTGATGATCGCGACCTGATCGTGCAACGTCTCGCGCGTGAAGATCCGTTGTGATTCCGGGGAGGGGGCCTGCATTCGTGAGACTGGAGTAGAACGCTTTGGGGATCGTTCGCTACCGTCGTGGGGGAGTAGTTCCGTGGTGTGGGGGGTGGGCCCCGGATCCACAATGTAGGCGCAAGTATGCCTAACCAATAACCACAACGAAAACCGTGGATGTGAGATCGGTTGGCCCCGGTACATCCGTTGCAGTACCGTTACTTGTCGATGGCCGGGACCAGCGAACCAGAACGAGCTCGCCGATCGTCGGCGGACCTGAGCGGCAAGCGCCAGGCGGGCCGCTACGTCCTGGGCGATCTACTCGGTCGCGGCGGCATGGCCGAGGTGTTCGCGGGTCACTCGCTCGGCGATCACGGGTTTCAAAAGCCGGTCGCGATCAAGCGGCTCCTGCCCGAGCTCGCGAACGACAAGGTCTTCGTCGATCGGCTGATTCAAGAAGCGAAGCTCCTGGTCGGTTGGACCCACGGCAACGTCGTGTCGGTCATCGATCTCGCGCGCGATGGCGAGGACGTGTTCCTCGTCATGGACTTCGTCGACGGTCCGTCGCTGCGCCAGCTCCTCAAGGCGCGCGGATCCAAGCCGCTGCCGCTCGGCATCTCGAGCTTCATCGTACAGAGCGCGTGCTCGGGTCTCGAGTTCGCGCACGCGCGACCGGGCGGCGCGATCATCCACGCGGATATCTCGCCGTCGAACCTGCTGCTCACCACGTCTGGCGAGGTTCGCGTCGCCGACTTCGGCATCGCGCGTCGCGAAGGCGGCGGCTGGGGTGTCGTCGAGGGCAAGTGGGCGTACATGGCTCCCGAGCAGGCGCGCGGCGAGCCGCTCACGCCGCGCTCCGACGTGTTCGCCCTCGGCGTGGTGCTCTACGAGCTGATCACCGGCGCGCACCCCTTCGGTCGACAGGTGACGGCCGAGGAGCGCGAGTCGGGTCAGATGCGCGTGATCCCACCGCGCATCGTGAAGCCGAGCGTTCCGCACGGACTCGATGCGATCTGCATGCGCGCACTCGCGCACGATCCACGCGAGCGTTACGCGAGCATGCAGAAGCTCGCCGACGCGATCATGGACGAGCGCTTCACGAACCAGTGGCGTGAAGGTGCCTCCGATCTCGCGAAGATGATCGCCGAAGTCGGACCGTCCGCGCTCGGCACGGGCACCGCGGTCGCGGCTCCCGGTGGTCCGCGCACGATGGTGACCGATCGTCCCGTCACGCTGTTCACGCGCTCGCTGATCGATGTCACGCCCGCAGGCGGCCGCCGGTCCGCGCCGCGCGTCTCGGATCGCCCGAGCCAGAACCAGGTTCCGGATCGCGCGAGCCACAGCAACCTGTCGGCATCTGCATCGGCGAGCCGCAGCTCGTCGCAGGTCGAGAACAACAGCGCGAGCGCGTTCGCTCCTGCGGACTCCGGTGCGGACACCGATGAGTCGTTCTCGAAGTCGGCGAGCGCGTCGGTCATCGTCGAGCAGACGCCACCGCCGCCGGCGCAACCGCAGGGGCAAGGCGCCGTGATGGCGAAGCTCCTCGAGATGCCCAACATCTTCAACGCGAACGCCGCCGGCATGCCGCAGTGGCAGCTCGGGCAGAACCAGCCCGCACCGCAGCAGGAGCTCGCGAGCGTGCATGGTGGCACCGCGGTCTCGGCGCACGGCGGACAGACCGGCGTCGCCGCGGGCGATGCACGCAGCAACAAGTGGGCGATCTCGGTGATGGCACTCGCCGCGGTGCTCGGCGTAGTCGCTGCGATCGTGATGCAGACGCGCACGAAGCAGCAGGCAACGACCGAAGAGGTCGCGAGCAAAGACGATCGCAGCGCGACGCCGGATCCCGCGGGGAAGCCCACCGCGACTCCAACCACGACTCCGACGACGCCGCCGGCGCCCGTCGATCCGAACGCGCCGATCGATCTCACCGCGAACACCGCGCCGATCGTCGCGACGACGACAACACCGAACCCGCAGGTCGCGACGGCGAACCCGCAGGTCGCTCCGACGAATCCGACGAACCCGCAGGTCGCTACGGCGAATCCACAGGTCGCGACGGCGAACCCACAGGTCGCGCCGGCGAACCCGCAGGTCGCGCCGACAAACCCGCAAGTCGCGGCGAATCCGGGCGAGCTCCCGAAGCTCACCGACCCGTCGACGACGGCGCCCGACGCCGAGTCGGTCGCGAAGAAGCAGGCCGAGGAAGCGGCGAAGGAAGCCGAGAAGAAGAAGACGTCCGCGCGCGTGTCGCCGGCGCCATCGTCGCGTCAGAGCTCGCGTCGCGATCGCGATCCCGATGAAGACGCGCCGAAGAAGTCCGCGAAGCCGTCCGAAGACGTGGGCTTCCTCCGCGTGATGGCTTATCCGTCGGGCTGGGTTTCCGTCGACGGTGGCCCGAAGAAGGCGGCGCCGACGAGCATCCAGCTCTCCGCCGGCAAGCACAAGGTGAAGATCTTCACCGACTTCGAGTCGAAGGTTCGCAACATCACCGTCGAGTCCGGTGAAGTGAAGATCATCAAGGTCGACTGGGACGCGAACGCGATCCAGGAAGACTAGTCGCGCGCTGGATAGCGACACGCCGAGGCGACGGTCTCGATCACGGTGAAGCCCGCGCGCGTGTACACGCGCTGCGCCGCGCTGTCGGGCTCGGCGACGATCACCAGGGTCGTGACCGACGGCAACAGCGCGTTCGCCGCCGCTACGAGGAGCGCGCTCGCGATCCCACGTTGGCGATGCGACGCCGCGGTCTGCACGTCCTGATAGCGCGCACGCGCGCCGAGCGCGACGAGGCCGAGGCTACCGACGAGCGTCTGCCGTCCGTGGACGCGATCGAATGCGCCCCACCACATCGCTTGCCCCGTACCGACGAGCTGCTGCTGCCACGCCGCCCGCCGCGCGAGGAACGTCCGCATCGTCTCGTCGTGGCGATCGCCGACGGCGAACGCGAGCTCTGCGGTCGCCTGCATCTCGCGCACGGCGAGCGGGCGCACCTCGAACAACGTCGATGGCGCGGTGATTCGCGGCGCGGTCATGACCACGCCCGTATCGATCGTGAAGCTCGCAGCCTCGAGCTCGCTGCGCGCGCCGACATCACCGGCGATGCCATCCCAGCGCAGCGCGACGTGGCGAATCTCCGGATCGCGCCCGAGCTCCGCGGCGAACTTGCGCGTCCAGTACGCGACTTCGCCCACCTGCGGCGCCGCCGGTAACACGAGCTGATTCCCCGTGTAGTACGACGGATCGTCGGGCGTCACGACGACGGAGTAGTCATCGCGATCGGTGACCGAGCCGCGTGTCGCAGCGAGCTCGAGGTCGGTCTGGAGACCGACGCTTCGCCACTGCCGCGCCACAGCTAGTTACGAACGAGGCCGAGCAACTTCGACATCGTCTTCTCGTCGGCAGGCGGGAAGTCGTAGTCGAGAAACTCGCGCGACGTGACCCAGCGCAAGTCAGCAACCGTGGCCGGATAGGGACGCGCTTCCGACGGCAGCTTGCACGAGTACATCGTCAGGTGAACCTGGTAGCCGGTGTAGTCGTGCAGGTGCTCGCCGAGCTTGTTGCCGATGATCACCTCGACGCCGATGCGTCCGCGCACTTCGCGCAGGAGGCAGGCAGTCTCGCTCTCGTCGGGCTCGACGCGTCCGCCGGGAAATTCCCAGAGGCCGGGCAGCACGGCATTCCCCTGCCGCTGCGTGATCAGGTAACGGCCGTCGTGCTCGATCACGGCGGCCACCACACGGATCACCTCTTTGCCCATCGCCGCGATTATCTGTGCTTTCCGTCGGATTGCAATGCTCGCGTCGAGTATGCTGCCCGACCCATGGCGGTCCGAATCGTCGAGATCAAGCCCGCAGAAAATGCGGAAGCACTCAACTCCGAGTGGGTCATCCTCGAGAACGCAGGAAAGACTCCTTTCAACACGCGTGGCTGCGGCATGACCGTCGGTAAGCGCGGCTCCGCGAAGAAGTCGCTGCTCGGCATCATCGACCCCGGCTTCGTGTTGCAGCCAGGCGAGAAGATGCGCATGTGCACCGGAAATCCCGCGACGGAGAAGCACGGTACGCCGCCGCCGGAGGACACCGTGAAGAACTACTTCCTGTTCCTCCCGAAGACGTACGTCGGTGCGCCGGGCACGGTGCTCACGCTCGTGCTGCGTGGCCTGCCGGTCTCGAAGGCCGAGTTCGATCCCGCGCAGCCCGGTGGCGTCGCGGCTCCGCCGGCGAAGAAGTAGATCAGCCCGCGATCTTCGCGATGATCACGGTGATCAGAAGCGCACCGAGGATCGCACCGACGAACATCGCGACGAGCTGCCACTTCGGCATCGCGCGCGCCGGCGCCGCGGCTGCTTGCGCCCAATCGACCTGCTGGCCGTACTGCGGTCCGACGGGCGACGCCATGTGCAGCAACTGACCGCTGTCGGGAATCTGTTGCTGCTGATAGCCCGGCATCGCGCTCGGGAACACGTCGCCGCTGCGCTGCATCGCGTTCGAGAGCTGCGCGTTCATCACGGGGTATCCCGTCGGAAGGTTCTGCGGTGGCCCCGACGGCGACGCCGGACGCGCTCCGTTCGGCATCGACAGGGCGCCCGGCGGTGGCGTGTTGGAATACGCGGCTTGGTCGAGCTGCGTGGCGGGCTGCTCGACCGCCGACTCGTCCGCGATCATCGTCGGCAAGTGCGAGAAGTTCGGGAATCCCGACGGACGCGACGGCGGTCCCGACGGTGGCGGAACGTTGCTCGGCACCGGCGCGCCGAGCTGCACCATCTGCGTCGGCACGTTCGGCGACGCGGTAGCCGGCCCGGCAACGATCGGTCCCGTCGGTGGCGCGGGTAACGGTAGCGGTCCCGACGGCGGCATCTTGTGCGCTTGGTTCGGCAGCACGACCTGCGGTGGTGGCGTGGTCCGCCGCGGCTCGGCTTTCGCGGCGGGACCCGCGGGTACTGTCGGTTGGCGCGGCTGGAGCACCGGCGTTCCCTTCGCCGGAGTCGCTGTCTTTGCCGCGATGTTCATCTCTTTGAGGCGCTCGAGCGGATTCGTTTCGATGCGTGTTCTGTCGACGGGCATGTCGCCGTCCTCGCCGGTCGGCGGATCGGACTCGAACGATCCGATCACGTCGGACAAGCCACCGGAGCTCGGACGATCCAGCGCCTGCAGATCCGCCGCGGACAACGAGATCGACTCCTCGGGCGGCTTCTTGCGCGAGAGATCGCGCGTCATGTCGACGTTCTCGGCCTCGGCCGCCGCCGCGGCCGCTGCGTTTCGCTCGTCTTCTTCGCTCCACTTGACGCCGGTGTCGACGGAGAAGTCCTCCTGCCCCGAGATCAGCTCGCGCATCCGCGCGCCGTGCTCTTCGATCTCTTGCGCGAACTCCGTGTCGAAGAACCGACCGACATCGCCGGGGCCCGAGCCTTTGCCGCGGTGATGGAGATAGCCGAGCAGCGCATCGCCGAACGCTTCCGCGGTCGCGTAGCGATTCTCTTTGTGCTTCGCGATCGCCTTCATCACGATCTTGTCGACGGCCGGATCGAGCTCGTGGTTGTGCTTCGACGGCGGATCCACGTTGCAGTCGATGACCGCTTGGTACGTCTCGTACGGCGAGTTCTTCTTGAACAGCCGCTTGCCGGTGAGCAGCTCCCACGCGATCACGCCGAGCGCGAAGACGTCGGTCCGGCGATCGACGTTCGTCGCCACGCACTGCTCGGGCGACATGTACGCGAACTTGCCTTTGATCGTCCCCGAGCGTGTCTTCGTCTCGCGCAGCTCGGCCTTCGCGATGCCGAAGTCGACGACCTTCACGACGCCCTCGAAGCTGATGACGAGGTTCTGCGGCGAGATATCGCGATGCACGATGTGCAGCGACTTGCCGTTCACCTGACGCTCGTGAGCGTAGTGGAGACCCGCGCACGCCTGCGCCAGGATGTTCAGCGCGAGCGGCACCGGCATCCGACCGCCGGGCATGCGCTCGCCGACGCGGCGAACGATCATCGCGAGCGAGAGCCCCGCGAGGAACTCCATCACCATGTAGTAGCGATTCTCGTGCTCGCCGAGCTCCATGGTCTGGACGATGTTCGAGTGATCGAGGTGCGCCGCGAGCCGCGCCTCGTCGAGGAACATCTTCACGAACTCCTGGTCGTCCGCGAGGTGGTCGTGCAGGCACTTGACCACCACGTACTTCTCGAACCCCGCCGCCCCGCCGATTCGCGCGAGATAGATCTCGGCCGTCCCGCCTAGAGCCAGCAGGGCCAAGATCTCGTACTTGCCGAGTCGCTTTCCCAGGAGCGACCCGGCTCCCGCCGGAATTCCGGACATCTAGGCCAGCATGATACCGCGAAGGGAGCCTCCGCGCGTCATTGCGGCCAGGAGCGCCTAGAGCTCCATGATCTCTTTCTCTTTGGCCTTCGCGACGTCATCGACCATCGCGATGTACTTGTCGGTCAGGTCCTGGATCTTCTTCTCGCCGTCCTTGCGCTGATCCTCGGTGATTTGCTTGTCCTTCTCGGCATCCTTGATCATGTCCATCGCATCGCGACGGGCCGAGCGGACGGCAACACGCGCTTCCTCGGTCTGCTTGTTGACGACCTTCGCGAGCTCCTTGCGGCGCTCCTGCGTGAGCGGCGGGATCGGCAGGCGGACCAGCTCGGAGTCGGCGACCGGGTTGATGCCGAGGTCGCTCGCGCGGATCGCCTTGTCGATCACCGCGATCATGTTCTTCTCCCACGGCTTCACGGTGATGAGGCGCGCATCGACGACCTGCACCGTAGCGACCTGATTCACCGGAGTCGGCGTGCCGTAGTAGTCGACCTTGATCGTGTCGAGCATCGCTGCATTCGCGCGGCCGGTACGGATCTTCTGGAGGTCGCGCTTGAACGAATCGACCGCCTTCTTCATGCCGTCTTCAGAGTCACTAGTGATGTCGTTGATCATGATCCCCTCGCGTGGTTCAGGCGTATTCGGTCTTCTCGGTGTCTCGCACGACCTGCGTGCACACGGCCTCGCCGCTCAGCACGAGCCCGATGTTGTCGGGCGAGGTCATGTTGAAAACGATGATCGGCATCTCGTTATCGCGGCACAGCGCGAACGCGGTCGCGTCCATCACGTTCAGATCGCCCTTGAGTGCATCGGTGAACGTCAGCGTCTTGTAGCGCTTCGCGTCCGCGTGCTTCTTCGGATCCTTGTCGTAGATGCCGTCGACCTTCGTCGCCTTGAGCAGCACGTCGGCGCCGATCTCCATCGACCGCAGCGCCGCCGCGGTGTCCGTGGTGAAGAACGGATTCCCGGTGCCCGCGCCGAAGATCACCACGCGCCCCTTCTCGAGGTGGCGAATCGCGCGACGGCGGATGTACGGCTCGGCGAGCTGTGACATCGGAATCGCGGACTGCACGCGCGTGGTGACACCGAAGCGCTCGATCGCCTCTTGCAGCGTCACCGCGTTCATCACGGTCGCGAGCATGCCGACGTAGTCGCCGGTCGCGCGATCCATGCCGCGCGCCTGCGCGCCGCGGAAGATGTTGCCGGCACCCACGACAACGGCCACCTCGATGCCTCGGTTTGCCACGCCCGCGATCGCGCGTGCGACAGCCTTCAAGACCTCGGGCTGGATGCCGTAGCTCTGATCCCCCATCAGGGCCTCTCCCGAGATCTTCAGGAGGATGCGCTTGAAGGGTTTTCGGTCGGACGACATGTCCGCGGGACATTAGCGCCGCAGCGAGGCGCGGACAATGCGACGGGACCACTGGCTATGACAGGGGGAGTCGCCAGCGTGAAGAGTTCGTACACCCGACACGCGTGGGCGTACACTCGGACGCATAGTTCCGCGTGCACGCCGCTTGCTCGACGACGCCGCATGCTTCGCATGGCCTCGGTCGTGGTGATCGCGCTCGGCGCGTGTGGTGATGGTGGAGAACCCGATCCGGGGAGGGAACCCGATGCCAACGAGGATCGGGGCCCCGCGCCGTACTCGTGCGAGGAGACCGTCGCGACGGCGTTGGAGTGCTCGAGCTACGAGTCCGTGTGCACGGGAGTCTGTGGTGCTGCGTGGGAGTGTTGCTTCCCCACACGGGATGACGACGGCAACGCGACGTGGGGCGTGCTCTACAACGATTGCGCGCAGTGTGATGCAGGGCCCGACGACGCTAACTAGCTGAACGAAGTCCTCGCATTGCAGCGGCGGCGGGTTTCTTCGCGACGGGTCGTGGGAGGCCACTCCTTCGACTGTCATGAAAACATCTCCGCTGATTCTCGCGAGCCTCTTGGTAGCCGTCATCGCTGCGCCGACCGCCGCTCACGCAGCACCTGGGTGGGTGAACGGTCCATCGACGTTCCACTCCGGCACCTGCTCTGTCGGACCCGCGCAGACCGAAGCCTTCGCCGGCTACTGGTACGATCCCGCGGATCCCGTCACCACCGGTGACATCACGTACATCCACGTGCTCGCGAGAAATCTCACCTGCTTCGACGGGGTGTCGATCGAGATGTTCCTACCTCCGGGTGCAAGCCTCGCCATCAGCCCGGCGAACCCGGTGTTCTGCCGACACGAGAAGGCGACCGGTGAGCTCATGCCGATCAACTGTCGGCAGACCCCGATTGTCGGGCCGAACAATGGCTTCTTCTTCGTGTACACGGGAACGACCCCCGAGGCGGCCGGCCTCGCGCCCGGACAATCGCTCGACATTCGCGTTCCCGTGCTCCTCGAGCGCGAGCTGACCGGTACCACAGCGGACAGCTTCGGCGGACGCGTCCACAACATGTGGGCGCTGCCGCCATTGCCGGTGAAACCGATGACCGTCCTCTACGCACCGCAGTTCACCTCGCAGTCGGCGACGAACATCACCGCGACGAGTGCGACCGCGGCCTTCTCGATGACGAACTTCTACGCGGCGGGTTCGACGACGATCGAGTACGGCACGACGCCGCAGCTCGGATCGAGCACGAGCCCCGTCAACGTCGGAACGGGCTACGGCATCAACGGAACCCAGCCTCTCGGTGGGCTGACACCGAACTCGATCTACTACTGGCGCGTCCGTTTCAACAAGACGGGCGGTGGCTCGTTCTACGGCCCGACGCAGCAGTTCACGACCTCGTCGATCGGCGTGACCATCTCTCTCCGAGGGAACGGAATGGGACGCGTGATCAGCAACTGGCCCGGCATCGATTGCGGCGAGGGCCACACGCAGTGCACGGCGACCATCCCGTACGGCGCGACGATCACGCTCACGCCGCTCTCCACCCTACCGACGGTGTTCACGGGGTGGGGCGGTGCGTGCAGCGGCACCGGTCTGTGCCGGCTCTACGTGACGTCGAACATGAACGTGACCGCGACGTTCGACTACGGCACTGGAACGCCGCTGCCGGGTGATCCGCCTCCGACTCGTCGCTAGAACAGCTTCGCGAGGCGCTGCAAGAGGCCTTCGCGATGATCCTCGACGATTCCCTGCTGCGTCTTGAACCGCTTCGCCTGACGTAGCAGCGTGGTCATCTCGTTCGCGTCGAACCACACGCCGTGCTGAGCGCAGCGATCGAGCGCGACGGACCCGAGGTTCACGGTCTGCATCGGCGTCGCGCACTCGGCGCACGGTCGCGGTTTGTCCTCGCGAGCCATCCACGGCAGCTCGACGAGCGTGGACGCGCGTTGCTCGAGGATCGCGACGAGCGCGTCCTCGCGCACCCACGCACCTTCACACGTCGCGCACTTCATCGTGCGGCCCGCTTCTTCGAGCGGTGTTTGATCGACGGGGCACTTCATCTCGCACAGCGTGCCACGCTCGCTCCGAACGCGCGAGCGAGTAGAGCTAGTAGCTCTTCGCCCAGACCACGCGCTTCTTGCTCGGCTCGCCCGTGAACGGGCACGTACCGGGCTCGCCCTCGGCGAGCGGGATGCAACGCACGGTGACCTTCAGGTCCTCTTTGATCTTCGCTTCGAGCGCCGGATCGCCGTTGAAGTGAGCCATCGCGAAGCCCGCGTGGATCGGCGTGGGATCGCTCTCCTTCTTCTTCGGGGGATCCGCGAAGAACGAGTAGAAGTCGTCCTTGGTGTCGATCGTCTTCGTATGCTCGGCGCGGAACGCGGATGCCCGCGCGAACAGCGCGTCCTGGATCTCCTGGAGCAGCGCGGGCGCCTTCGCCACGAATTCGGCGCGCGGCATGCCGGACTTCTCCTTGGGACCCTTGTCGCGACGGCCCATGAACACCGAGTCCTTCTCGAGGTCACGCGGTCCGATCTCGAGGCGGATCGGAGCGCCCTTCTTGATCCACTGCCACGCCTTGTCGCCGCCGCGCATGTCGCGACCATCGACGTGCACGCGAATCGTGGTGCCCGCGTAGGTCAGCGCCTCGAGCTCCTTCTCGAGCGCCTTGCAGTACGTCATCACGCGATCGCGATCCTCGGGCTTCTGGATCACCGGGATGATCACGATCTGCTCGGGCGCGAGGCGCGGCGGGCAGACCATGCCGTCGTCGTCGGCGTGGGTCATGATCATGCCGCCCACGAGGCGCGTCGACGTGCCCCACGACGTGGTCCACGCGTGCTCGACCTGCCCCTTCTCGCTCTGGAACTTGATGCCGCTCGCCTTCGCGAAGTTCTGCCCGAGGAAGTGCGAGGTGCCGGCCTGCAGCGCCTTGCGGTCTTGCATCATCGCCTCGATACAGAACGTCTGCACCGCGCCGGGGAAGCGCTCGCCCGCGGTCTTCTCGCCCTGGATCACCGGCATCGCCATCGTCTGCTCGGCAAACTCGGCGTAGACCCCGAGCATCTTCATCGTCTCCTCGACGGCCTCTTCGCTCGTCGCGTGCGCGGTGTGGCCCTCTTGCCAGAGGAACTCCGCGGTGCGCAGGAACAGGCGCGTGCGCATCTCCCAGCGCACCACGTTCGCCCACTGATTGATGAGCAGCGGCAGATCGCGATAGCTCTGCACCCACTTCGCGAACGACGCGCCGATGATCGTCTCGGACGTCGGCCGCACGACGAGCGGCTCCTCGAGCTCGCCCGTCGGAACGAGCTTGCCGTCGCGCAGCTCGAGGCGATGGTGCGTGACGACCGCGCACTCCTTCGCGAAGCCCTCGACGTGTGCGGCCTCCTTCTCGAGGAAGCTGACGGGGATGAACAGCGGGAAGTACGCGTTCACGTGCCCCGTCGCCTTGAACATCCCGTCCATGACGCGCTGGATGTGCTCCCACATCGCGTAGCCCCACGGCTTGATCACCATGCAGCCGCGAACATCGCTGTTCTCGGCGAGGTCGGCGGCCTTGATAACCTCCTGGTACCAGTCCTGGTAGTTATCGGCGCGGGTGGGCGTGATCGCGGTCTGCGGCTTGGCGTTGGCGTTACTCATCGGGGCCCGCCGTGCATACCGCAATCAGGGGCATTTGTCGGCGAACGACTCGGTCAGACCTTCGTAGTCATCGCCATCGTTGTCGAAGAACCATTTTCCGTCGGTGAGAAAGCCGATCTTCGCGATCGTGTCTGCCTCGGCGCCCTGCGCCTTCGCCTGCGCCCACACGCCCGCGAGCGTGCACCTCGGCAGCGGCCGGATCGGCGCCTTGCAGTTCGCATCGATGTTGATCTCGCGCGCCCACACCTCGATCTCCTTCGCGCTGACGCTGACCTCGACATAACAGTAGATGTCGACTTCCTGATTCTTCGGGATCCCCGCGGGCCGCGCCGAGTGCGCGGGCGATCGGAACCAGTACGTCGTGTCGTCGTCGCCGATCGTCAGGTCGGTGAGCCCCGTCGGAAACACGCTGTACGTGTCCATCCGCGTGAAGCCCGCGTCGGGATAGACGGTGCGCGCGAGCGCCAATGCCTTCGGTGCGTAGGCCATCGCGTCGAACTTCTTCGGGTTGCCCTGATCGAAGGGCTTCTTCACGCGTCCCGGGATGCTCGGCGGTGGCGCGTTGCCACCGATCGTCACGCCCGAACCGATCGTGACACCTGGTCCGACGTGCACGCCGTGATCGGCCGCGCTGCCTCCGCCGACGATCGTCGGGCCGTTCGTGTTCGTCGAGCCCGTCGAGCCCTGCGCCGTCGTCGCGCCCGTCGAGCCCGTCGAGCCCGTCGAATTCGTCGTCGAACCGGTCGAGCCTCGAGACCCAGCGGGCGGCGTCGATCCTGTCGTGCCCGTCGGGTTCGTCGAGCCCGTCGCACCTGTAGCTCCCGTCGTGCCTGTCGAATTCGTCGTCGGGCCCGTCGGGTTCGTGGACCCGGTCGGGTTGGACGTCGATCCTGTCGAGCCCGTCGGATTCGTCGAACCCGCGGCGGATCCCGTCGTGCCGGTCGTCGAGCCCGTCGCATTCGTCGTTCCCGTCGGATTCGTCGGGTTCGTCGTCGTGCCTGTCGGGCCGGTCGTGCCTGTCGTCGAGCCTGTCGGATTCGTCGTGCCCGTCGTCGAACCTGTCGTGCCCGTCGGATCGATCGTCCCTCCGGGGCCCATTCCTCCGAGGTCACCTGCGGTCCCCGAGCCAGCGTTCTCTCCCGATACCCCCGCGACTCGATCCGCGGTCCGCTTCCCGGTCGCGAGCACGATCGCGCCGACGATCGATCCCACGATCGCGATCGCGGCGATCGACCCGTAGAGTCCCTTGCGCGACGGCGGCGTGCGCTCGGTCTTCGCGGCGTCGCGGTGTGGCGACGGAATCGGCGTAGCGAGGTGCGTCGGGCTGCGCGCCGGATCGCTGTTCGGCGTCGGCACGCGCAACTGCTCGAGCGAGATGCGCCCGCCGGTGAGCGAGCGCCCCGAGAGAGAGCGCCATTGCTCGCCGTGCAGCTCGTTCGCCGCTTGGCGAAGCGCTTGCGCCATCGCGCCCGCGGACTGGAAGCGATGCGCCGGATCCTTCGCGAGGGCCGTCAGGATCACGTGCTCGAAGCCGAGCGGCATCTCGGGACGGCGCTCGCGCGGTGATGGTGGCGCGTGCTCCATGTGCGCGCGCATGAGGTCGAACAGCGTGTCGCCCGCGAACGGCTGTGTGCCCGTGATCGCCTCGAACAGGACCACGCCGGCGGCGTAGATGTCCGTGCGCGCATCGACGGAGCCCGTGCCGCTGATCTGCTCGGGCGCCATGTACGCGGGGGTCCCGAGGAGCGCGCCGGTGCGCGTGCGCGGCGAGTGTTGGTTCAGGCCGGGCGCGAGCTTCGCGATGCCGAAGTCGAGGACCTTCGCGTGACCTTCGGCGGTGACGAGCACGTTGTCGGGCTTGAGATCGCGATGGATGATGCCGAGCGCGTGTGCGGCACCGAGCGCGGACAGCATCTCGGTCGCGACTTGCACGATGCCGCCGATCGGCACGCGCTGGCCCTGCGCGATCGTCGCGCGGATGATCTGGCCGAGCGTCTGGCCCTCGATGAACTCCATCACGATGTACGGGCGTCCGTCGGGGAGCTGCGCGAGATCGAGGACGCTGACGATGTTCTCGTGGCGGATCAGGTTCACGCTGCGCGCTTCGGCGAAGAACCGCTCGAGCAGCTCGGGGCTACGCGCGCATTCCTGCGACAGCACTTTGATCGCGACGCGGCTGCCGATCATCGGCTGCACGCCGAGGTAGACCGCGCCCATGCCGCCCTCGCCGAGCAAGCGCTCGATGCGATAGCGGCCGACGTCGGTCCCGAGGAGCGGATCAGTCACGGCTACGAGTGTGGCACGACCTCCGTCGGCGTTCTTCTCCCAGCTTCCGTATCGAGTTCGGCACGCCCGTTCACATCCATGTCCGTTATCATGGCGAGAATGAGGCAGCGCTGGGTCGCGGTCGTCGTCATCGCCTCGACGGTGGTCGCGGCCGTCACGTGCGTTCGCGATGACCTGGTCGAGTGCAACGGCATCGCATGCCCCGCCGGGTTTCGCTGCGTCAGCGATCCGGCGCTCCCCGAGATGACATGCGCGTCGCCGGAGCAAGGCAGCGCGTGCGAGGGACGAGCACCGGGTAGCGCGTGCGATCTCGCGGGGCGCCCGGGCACGTGCTTCGACGACGCGTGCATCGTCGCGGTGTGCGGCGATCGAATCGTCGACGCGAACGAAGCATGCGACGACGGCAACACCACCGGCAGCGATGGCTGCTCGGCGAACTGCTTGTCGAACGAGAAGTGCGGCGACGGCGTCGTCGATCTCGCGGCCAACGAGCAGTGCGACGACGGCGTGCGCGGCATCTCGGGCGATGGCTGCAGCTCGCAGTGCAAGGTCGAGTATCTGTTCTGGCGCGATGTCACGCCCGCGCAGATCGCCACGCGCTTCGGCGTCGCGTTCACGACGAGCCCGACCGGCAACGTGCTCCTCTACGGCGGCGCGGTCGGCACGGGATCGAATCACAACGCGAGCTACGACGAGACCTGGGAGTGGGATGGCTCGACATGGGCAAAGGTCTCGCCACCGATCACGCCGCCGCGACGCACGCTGATGTCATTCGCGTACGACGAGCGTCGCAGCGTGGTCGTGATGTTCGGTGGGTTCGATAGCGCCGGCGTGCGCACGGACACGACCTGGGAGTACGACGGGGTCCGCTGGATCGAGCGCACGCCTGCCGTTCGTCCCTCGCCACGCGCGTCGGCGAGCTTCGCGTGTTCGCCGACCACGTGCGTGCTGTTCGGCGGCGATACCGGCTCCGTCGGTTCCGCCGCCGATGCGGAGACCTGGTCGTGGGACGGCGCCACGTGGACACAGATGCAGGGAGCGGGTCCGCCCGGACGTCTCGACGCGGGTCTCGCGTACGACACCGCGAACGGCGTCTTCATCCTCGCGGGTGGTCACCACCAATCCGGTTCCGCACGAATCGACACCTGGGAGCTCTCGGCAGATCACTGGATCGAGAAGACCGGCACCCAGTTACCGGCCACGCCGACGACCGTGTCGGCGGCGTACGAGAAGACCGAGAGCGCGATCTACGCGAACGCAGCGAGCTCGATCCACGAGTACGGCGCGACCGGTTGGGTCGCGACGACCAGCGTGGTCGGCCAGAACCTGCTCGCCTGGAACGAGAAGCGACGGCGATTGAACGCGTTGTCGTATAGCCAGATCAACAGCGTGTTCGCGTTTGATGGAACGACGTGGGCCGCGACGACGCACTCGCGTCCGAGCGGTACGACGCACGCGCACGTCACCTACGCTCCAGCGAGCGGGCGCACGATCCTGTTCGAGCGGCTCACCGGCACGTGGGCGTGGGATGGCAGCGCGTGGCGATTGCTGGCCCCACCGGCGTCGCCGAGCCCGAACGTGACCGGGTCCGCGATGGTGTTCGACGAGACCTGTGACGATGTACTGCTGTTCGGCGGGTTGTTGCCGGGAGGCGTGTCGAGCAGCGAGACGTGGACGTTCGACGGCGCGTGGACCAAGCTTCCGATCGCCGGGCCGCCTGCGCGTGTCCTTCACTCGATGGTCTACGATCCCATCCGTCACGCGACGTTCCTCGTCGGCGGGCGAGCAAGCGTCTCGATCACCGACACACTCGAAGACATGTGGCAGCTCGCAGGTCCGTGCAACACCCGCGTCTGGACACGGGTCGATGCAACACCTCTCCCGCCGGGGCGCGTGAACTCGGCATTCGCATTCGACGTCGAGCACGGAGTCGCGATGCTGTTTGGAGGACAGAGCGAGGGTCTTGGTGGCCCCCCTCTGGGAGACACGTGGACGTGGGATGGCAGTGCGTGGACCGAGCACGCGACATCGCCCTCACCGCCCGCACGCTTCGATCACGCACTCGCGTTCGATCCGAGGCGGCGCGAGCTCGTGCTCGCCGGTGGCCGCTCCAATCCTGTGGCTCGCTTCGACGATGTCTGGCGATGGAACGGCTCGTCGTGGATCGAGACTCCCGCGTTGGTCTCACCGGAAGCGCGCGCCGGCGCCGCGCTCGCACCGGATCGCACCGGTGGTCTCGTGTTCATCGGCGGAGATACCGCGTCGAATGCGTTGAACATGACCCAACAGGTCGCGCGCCTCAGCTACGACCAAGCCCTGCACGCGAACGAACGCTGCCAGCTCGCGGATGCGGACGCCGATCGCGATGGCTTCGTGGGCTGCGACGATCCGGACTGCCGGTGGCGCTGTGCGCCGTCGTGTCCGATCACGATCGAGCTCGCGAACTGTACCGGGCCGCGGTGCGGCGACGGCGAGTGCTCGGCGATCGAGGACCTCGCGATCTGTCCCGCGGACTGCCCGTAGCCCGACCTGTGGCCGAAACGAAAACTGCCGCCTCGAGGGCGGCAGCATCGCGAACGAGAGCAGCTAGCTCAGCTCGGCGCCATGCCGGCCTGCGCGGCCACTTCGGCGGCGAAGTCCGACTTCTTCTTCTCGAGACCCTCACCGAGCTCGAAGCGAACGAAGCGGCGGATCTTGATGTTCTCGCCGATCTTCGCGACCAGCTCCTGCTGGATCTGCTCGATCGTCTTGTCCGGGTCCTTCACGAACGGCTGATCCATCAAGCAGATTTCCTTCATCCACTTGCTGATCTGACCGTCGACCATCTTCTGCGCGATCGCCTCGGGCTTGCCGCTCTCCTTCGCCTTCGCGATGAGAACTGCCTTCTCCTTCTCGACGACGTCGGCCGACACCTCGTCCTTGCGGACGAACATCGGGTTCATCGCCGCGATCTGCAGCGCGACTTCCTTCGTGAACGTCACGAAGTCTTCGTTGCGAGCGACGAAGTCGGTCTCGCAGTTGATCTCGACGAGGACGCCGATGCGGCCGCCGCCGTGGATGTAGCTAACCACCGCGCCCTCGGTCGCCTCGCGGCCGGCCTTCTTGGCCGCCTTCGCGAGACCCTTCGCGCGCAGGTAGTCGATGGCCTTGTCCATGTCGCCATTGACCTCGACAAGGGCCTTCTTGCAGTCCGACATGCCAGCGCCCGTGCGCTCGCGGAGATCCTTGATCAGCGTTGCTGTGACTTCCATGGCTCTCTCCTCTCGCTCTTACTTCTGGGGCTCGTCGGGCGAGGCCGAGGCCTCGGGGTTGAACATGCTGCCGCCGGTCGACATCTCGACGCGCGGGCCATCGCCACCCGACGACACGTGAATCACGCGCTCGCCCTCGTCCTGCTTCTCGGCGCCACGCGTACGCGCGGTCTCCTTGTAGACCTTGTTGCCGATGATCGCGGCGTCGGCGATGCGCGACGCGAACAGCTTGATCGCGCGGATCGCGTCGTCGTTGCCGGGGATGACGTAGTCGATCTGATCCGGATCGCAGTTCGTGTCGGTGATCGCGACGACCGGAATCTCGAGCTTGCGCGCCTCGTCGACGGCGATGTGCTCTTTGTGCGGGTCGATGACGAACAGCATGCCCGGGACCTTCGACAGGCCCTTGATGCCGCCGAGCGACTTCATGAGCTTCTCGCGATCGCGGCGGATCATCACCTGCTCGCGCTTGGTGAGCGCGAACAGCGTGCCGTCCTCTTCCATCTTCTCGAGGCCACGGAGGCGCTCGAGCGAGCCCTTCACGGTCTTGAAGTTGGTGAGCGTGCCGCCGAGCCAACGCTGCGTCACGTAGTGCTGGTTGGAGCGCGTCGCTTCTTCGACGATCACGTCCTGCGCCTGCTTCTTCGTGCCGACGAACAGGATGGTGTCACCGCGCGACGTGGTGTCGATGACCGCCTGGAACGCCTGGCGGAACAGCTTCACCGTGTGCTGCAGATCGATGATGTGGATGCCGTTGCGCGCGCCGAAGATGAACTGCTTCATCTTGGGGTTCCAACGACCCGTGTTGTGTCCAAAGTGCACGCCCGCTTCGAGGAGCGCGCGCATGCTGATCGGGTTTTGCCCGGTCGCTTCTGCCATCGTTTCCATTGTCAGTACCTTTCCGTTGGTGCACCCCGCGCTGTCACTGACTCCGGGAACCACTAGGTGGCACGGCCCGTTATCTCGAACGCGGTGAGTAGTTCCTCGGGACATCCGAGGAGGGGCGGATCTAGCACGCGTGCCTCCGGCGTCGCAAGACAGTGGATGTCCGAGGGTGATGGCGGGGGCGACCTGCCCCGTTGCGACAGCTGCGACCCCGCTAACGCCGCATAGCTCCTCGCCAAATGGCGTGGTACGCCCGGCCTCGCCATGCGAATCCTCCCCGCCTTGCTCCTTCTCGCGGCCTGCGGCTCGTCGACGCCACCGAGCACGCAGCCCGCGCCGCCACCCACCGGCGATCCCGCGCCGCCTGTCGCGACACCCGATCCAGCGCCGCCGGCAGGCCCGTCGAAGCCGGTGACGAACTCGACGCTCGCCGCGATCGGACTCGATCCGAACGCGATCGATCGCGCCGCGGATCCCTGCGAGGACTTCTACCAATTCTCGTGCGGCAACTGGATCAAGACCCGCGAGATCGACGCCGACAAGCCGCTCGCGATGCGCAGCTTCGTCGACATCGAGGATCGCAACCTCGCGTACGAGCACGACCTCCTCGAGAAGCTGAGGACGAAGGCCAAGCGCACGCCGATCGAGACCGCGCTCGGCAACTTCTACGGCTCGTGTATGGACGAAGCGGCGATCGAGAAGGCCGGCCTGAAACCGATCGCTCCGCTGCGCGCGGTGATCGACAAGGTGAAGGACACGAAGTCGCTGTCGGCCGCGGTCGCGACGCTGCACGCCGCCGGCATCGGCGTCCTGTTCGCCTTCGCCCCGACGCAGGATGCGAAGGACGCGAAGATGGTGATCGCGAGCATGGATCAGGGTGGCATGGGCCTTCCCGATCGCGACTACTACCTGAAGGACGACGAGCAATCGAAGAAGCTGCGCCCCGAATACGAGAAGCTCGTCACGAGCATCCTCGTCGAGGCGGGTCGCAAGCCGGACGTCGCGAAGAGCGAAGCCGCGGCGATCATCGCGCTCGAGACGGAGCTCGCGAAGGTCGCGAAGGACAAGGTCGAGCGCCGCGATCCGACGACGATGTACAACCGCCTCGAGAAGGCGGGCGTCGCGAAGGCCGCGCCGAGCTTCGACTGGGCGACGTTCTGGAAGACGACGGGTGTCACCGGTGACGCGATCACCGTCGGTGCACCGAAGTTCTTCGAGGGACTCGAGCCGCTGTTCAAGTCGACGAAGCCCGAGACCTGGCGCGCGTACCTGACGTTCCACACGATCGGAAAGTCGTCTGCGTTCCTGACCAAGAAGCTCTACGACATCACGTTCGAGTTCACGAAGTCGCTCACCGGTCAGGCGGAGCAGCTCCCGCGCTGGAAGCGCTGCGTGCAGTTCACCGACGGTGCGCTCGGCGATTACCTCGGCCAGGCGTTCGTGGCCGACAAGTTCGCGGGAAAGAGCAAGGAAGCCGCGCTCGAGCAGATCGGCGCGATCCGCACCGCGATGAAGGCCAACCTCGAGAGCCTGCCGTGGATGGATGCAAAGACGAAGGAGCGCGCGTTCAAGAAGCTCGAGGCGATGACCTATCAGATCGGCTTCCCGAACAAGTGGCGCGAGTACACGTTCAAGGTCGACGCGAAGTCGTTCGGCGCGAACGGTCTCGCCGCCCAGAAGTTCGAGCAAGCGCGGCAGCTCGGCCGCATCGGCAAGCCCGACGATCGCGACGACTGGTACATCTCCGCGCCGACGGTCAACGCCTACTACGATCCGTCGCGCAACGGCATGGTGTTCCCCGCCGGCATCCTCCAGTCGCCGTTCTACTCGGTCGATGCATCGATCCCGGTGAACCTCGGCGCGATGGGCGTCGTCGTCGGCCACGAGCTGACTCACGGCTTCGACGATCAGGGCTCGCAGTTCGACGCCGACGGCAACCTCAAGAACTGGTGGGAGCCCTCGACGCAGAAGGAGTTCAAGGGCCGCACGCAGTGCGTGATCGACCAGTACTCGAAGTACGAGGTCGTCGGAGGCGGCAAGGTCAACGGCGCGAACACCGTCGGCGAGAACATCGCGGACATCGGCGGCGTGAAGCTCGCCCTCGCCGGCTATCGCGCGCTGCGCTCGTCGGCCGCGGACACCGTGGTCGCCGACGGCTTCACCGAGGACCAGCAGTTCTTCCTCGGCTTTGGCCAGGCGTGGTGCGCGAAGTTCCGCCCGGACTTCGAGAAGATGATGGCTACGATCGACGTGCACTCGCCCGCGAAGTGGCGCGTGAACGGTGCACTCCAAGCGACGCCCGAGTTCGCGCGCGCGTTCCGCTGCAAGATGGGCGCGAAGATGACGCCCGCGAAGGCCTGCGTTGTCTGGTAGCGATCGCGCAGGGCGCTGCTCGTTGTGGCCGTGAGCATCCGAACCCTGACATTTCAATGGATTGGCCCGATACCCGAGGGCGATCGTAGATGCCCACTCGAGGTCGCGACGCAGACCTCGCAGCCCTGTTGGTAGGTGTGCGTCGGGGTGCGTCGCGGACGACGACGCATTTCGAATAGGGTTCGCCGCATGAAGCGCGTTGCTGCAGTCGCTCTGGTCCTGATGGTCGCGGTTGGTTGCGCGGGCCGCAGCGGTGGAAGCCGCGGCGCCACCATCCAGCGCACGGCGGACGACTCCGCGCAGCGCGACCACTCGAGCGACTTCCAGCGCCCGATCGGCCAGCGCTAACGCGCGAAGCCGGAGCGGATCATCGCTTCGGCCGACTTGAGCGCCGTCACCCGCGTCGCATGATCCGCGGGCAGCTTTCCGACGAGCGCGCCGAGCGGTTGCTTGGCCTTGCGGTTCTCGATCATCGCCTGCCCCAGCGCGCGGACCACGCCGCCGGGATCCACGCCCGGCAACTCGACGGGCCCGGGCTTCAGCGAGGGCGCCTCGCCCCACCGCGCGACCGCATGCAGGAGCGGCGCTTGCTCGGACCACAGCGTGGTCAGCTCTTGCAGCCCGAGCGCGCGCTGCGCGAGCTGCTCTCCGAGCGCCGCGAACCCGAGCCACGCGAGCCACATCCGCGCGAGCACCGGCGACATCGACGAGCGCGGCGCGTACTGGCGCGGACCGTACAGCTCGTTGAACCGCATCGATGGCGTGAGCCACACGGCGTTCGCCGCGGTGCCCTCCGACGGCGCGCGCCACGCGTGCCCGAGGATCGCCTCGAACGCAGCGCTCGCCTGCTCGCACTCGCGCGCGTACGCCGCCGCATCCGCCTGCGCACTCCACGCATTCGCGAGATCCGCGGGCTGCGCGAACAGCTGCTGCGCGATCGCGCGCTCGCCCTCGACGAACGCTTTGCCCTCGCTCTCCGCATTCTGCGCGGGCAAGCGCGTGCCGATGATCGTCGGATCCTGAATGCTCGCGATCTCGCCGGCGACGTCCGCATGCGCGACGCCCTCCCCATCACCCACGACGAGCGGGCAGATCACGGAGTTAAAATCGACGACGGTATACGCGCCGATCCGGAACACGCGGTTGAACGGGAACAGCCGGCACGACGCGGGCTTCGCGTCGCGACCATCTTCGATCTCGACGCGGCACAAGCCGTCATCGGCGAGGAACCAGCACCGATCGCGCGGGTTGAACGCGGTGATCGCATCGCCGCGCCGGCGCAGAAACGCGGTGAGCTCCGGCCGGCGCGCGACGAGCTTCACGAGCTGCCCGGCGGCGACATCGATGCCGATGCCGTGTCCCTTGCAGCACGCACCACAGCCGCGGCATTCGTAGCGAAAGCGTCGATCCGGCCAGGTGAAGTAGAGCTGCTCCGTCACACCATCCTCGCTCGGCGAGTATGCCCAATCCGCGGGTCGACCTGGGTCAGGGAAGCTCGAACACCGCGTCGGCCTCACCCTCGGCGCGCTTGAAGGTGCGTGAGTGCCCGGCGGCGTCGACCACCTTTAGCGTCGCGCGACGCTGCTCGCGTCGTCCGAGGTCCACGATGTCTACCTCGAAGGTGCCATCCGCTCGGCTGTAGCCGATCGTTCGAGGCGTGATGTTTCTCTCGATGCGAAGGATCTCCGCATCGGGCACGGGCTGGCCGTCGCGGGTCACGCGACCACGAACCGTCCACCGGACCGGCTGCATGTCCTGGAGCATCCGATCGAGTCCTAGGTCTGGCTGCTGGAGGTGGCGCCGGAGCACGAGCTCGTCGTTCACCTGGGCTCCGATGAACGCGCCGAAGTGATATTCGATGTCGTCCCCTTGGAACGAGATCGCCGTGTACGCGGCCCCATTCGATGTCTCCGGATCCGTCTCGGACAGCTCGCGAAACACGAACCTGCCATCCGCATCGGAGGTCACCACGAGCGGCACGTCGGGCATGGGGGGCGCGTGGGTCCTGCGCGGCCGGTCGACGAACTGCGGTTGCACACCGACGTTCGCTAGCGGGTTTCCCGCGGCGTCGAGGATCCGACCGCGGATCACGATCCCGCGGTCCAGAACGTGCGGGCGTGACGGCGTGACCGCGTCGGGAGTTGTCGCGATCCGTCGTGTCGTCGCCGCGAACCCCGACGCGTGAATCGCAGCGACGAGAGGCCGACGATTCGCGCAGACCGAGAAGCCGCCGCGGTTGTCGGTGTGCGCGATGATGGTGCCGGCGATATCGATCCGTGCATGCGCGATCGCATCACCGCTCGCCGACTGCACGGCACGTGACTGCAGCAAGCATGGAAACGCGAACACGGTGACCTCCGCATCGCCGGTCCGCGCGTCGACGTCGACGACGCGCGAGGTGGCCCCCGGCGCCGTCGCGAACAGCGTGTAGCCCCCCGCCCGCGGCGCCGCGAACGCGAAGTGTCCGTCGGCGCCGACCGTCTGATCGATGCCCGCCCAGATCGTCGCGTCCGGTGCGGACAGTCGAAGGTGGATCGTTCCCGCGAGCGGATGTCCCGTCGCGTCGACGAGCGAGCCGGCGATCCGCGGCGTCCCGGCGGCACCGAACCACGGCGGCGGATCTGCGGCGGGCTCGACGAGCGGCGCGGTGTCCGGCGTGACATTCGTCGAGCGGCATGCGCCGACCAAGACCGCCACCACCACCACCTGACGCATCGTTCATGAATACCGGACGCCCCGAGCGTTTGCACCAGGAGTCTCGGTGTGCGCATCGGACGTCGCTGTCGTCGACGGTTGCTCGGTCGATGTGCGCATCGGTCGTCGCTGTCGTCGACCGCTGTCGACGAGCGACCTACTCGTCGTCGTCGCTCTTGTCTTTGCCGCGGCGCTCGATCTTCGCGGCCGCGCCGAGCTCCTTGTGGATCCGCGCGACGCGCTCGACCTGCCCCTTCGCCGGGAACCGCTCGTAGAAGCCCTCTTGCTTGAGAGCGAGGTCCTCCCACGGTGCGAGCCGGCGGGTCCACCGCTTCACGCGCTCGTCCTTGGGCTCGGCGTCGACGGCCGCGAGGTCCGCGCACACGCGCAGCATCGCTTTGATGGTCACCGGGCGCGTGATCATGTAGTTCGCGTGGCCCCACGCGTCGCCCCAGGCTTTTTCGGCGGCGCGCAGGAAGTCGCGCACGATCTCGTAGTAGCGCTCCGCTTCGCGCGGCAGGTTTTGCTTCTTGCCGAGCTTCTTCCAGTCGGCCGAGGCCCAGCGGTGCAGCTCGTTGAACAGCTCGGCCTGGAGGATCCACTTCTCCTGCTTGGAGCGACCGCCGAGCCGGTTGATCTTGTAGCGCAGCGGGGAATCGCCCTCGCGGTAGAGGTAGTCGACGATGCGCGCCGCGAACTTCTTGTCCGGCGCGGCCCACGAGACCTTCTCGTAGAGGTCGACGAGGTGCGACTTGTTGATGCGCGTCGGCGTCGAGTTGATGATCACGAACATCTCGGTCGCGAAGTCTTCGCTCTTGCCGTCGAAGATCACGCACGGGACGGTGATCGAGCGTGCGTCGTCGGGGCGCTGCTGGCGAAAGAAGTGCAGCGCGGCGAGGCGGTGCTGGCCGTCGATGATGAGGTACTTGCCCTTCGGCTCGGACAGGTTGCCGACGTTGGTGAACGGCTTGACCGGGTCGAACTTGAGTTTCTCGTCGGTGAACAGCAGCACCGTGCCGGGGATCGGCGGCTGGCTGACCGCCGTCTCGTAGAAGTTCTGGATCTGGCTGACCTTCGCTTTGGACAGCTGGCGCTGAAACGCGGCATCGCTCGACTCGATCTTCGCGATGAACTTCGCGACCTCGTCGTCGTCGGCGACCTCGTCGCCCGGGAGGCTCGCCATGCCCTCCGCGTAGAACCGACTGATGAACCGCGCCTTGTCGAGGATGTCGTCGACCGGGTACGCGCAGAAGTAGAAGACGCTGTCCTTCTGTCGGATCTGGGTAGCGAGCACGAAGCCATCCTATCGCGATCGGCGTTAGGATGAAGATGACGAGGCTGCATTGGAATCGCTGAGCTTCCAGAACCGCGACTTCGCCGTCGCGTCGGAGATCGGGACGGCGAAGAGCCGCGCGCGGTTCACGGGCAATGCGGACATCGATGCGATCGCTCCACTTCGGGAGTTGATGGCCCGCCTCCATGCCGAGCTGGTCCGGGTGTCGGCCAAGGAGATCGAGATCGATCTGCGCGACCTCGAGTTCATGAACGCCGCGTGCATGAAGCTGTTCGTCAACTGGGTGGCCGAGATCCTCGACGGGCCCGAGGAGCAGCGCTATCGGCTGCGGTTCGTGTCGAACCCCGAGGTGCGCTGGCAGCGGCGCAGCCTCATGGCACTTCAGTGCTTCACGACCGACGTCGTGGTGCTCGACGGTTAGTGACTCTGCCAGGGCCAGGTGAGCACGCCGCCGACCATGCGCGCCGTGGTCTGCTCGTCGATCCACGCCGGGAGATCGTCGTCGGGGTTGGGCAGCGTCCACACGACCAGCCCCGCAAACGTGTCCTGCACGACATAGCGGCCGTGCGGTGACAGCGTGAGCGAGGGCCGTCCCGCGTGCGCGGCGGGGAACGACCAGCGCGCCCCCGAGGCGAGATCGATGATCCCGACTTGGAAGCCCGTCATCATGCCCGCGAGGATCGTGCCGTCGGAGTCGAGGACGGAGTCGTACTGCGACGGTCCGAGGAGGCGCGTGGGCTTCGCGCCGGCCACGAGCGGAACACGCAGCGTGTCGCGATCGACGAGCATGACGATCGCGGTGCCATCGGGCAGTAGATCGACGCGCTGGATCGCCTTGTCGAAGCGAGTGACCTCGACGACGTCACGCGTCCACAGGTACAGGCGCGAATCGACGACCACGACGACGCGCGAGCCGAGATCGGAGGCTACGAACATCGTCTTGCCCGCCGCGACGTTCACGCGCCGGAGATCGCCGGTGGAGATGTTGCCGCGGACGACCTCGCCGTTCGCGCTGATCGCGATGAACTCGAGTGGGCCGATCGGAGCGCTGCCGATCACCGCGCCGTCGAGCTTCGCGACCTCGCGCGCGTCGGCGCTTCCGATCTGCGCGAAGATGCGCCCATCGGACGCCGTCTCGCCTTTGCCGAAGATGATGGCGTTGCCGCGCAGCAGCGTGGCCCATGGTTCGTGACCCGAGGGAACCGCGACGATCTCCTCGGGCGCCGACGAGTCTTTCGCGATCACGAGGATGCGAATGCCACGTGCGTTCTCCTGGCGGATCGCGACGCGCCCCGAGGATGCGTCGAGCGCGACGGGCGTCGTCGCGGACATGTCGTCGATGGAGATCTTCGTCGGTGGCTCGCCGTGCACGCTGCCCCACGCGAGCTCGTTCAGGTTGCGCCACGTGAACAGCGTGTCGTCGCTCGCGAACGTCATGTTCGTGCCGACCGGGAATGGCAGCTGCGCGGGCAACACGTTCGCGAGCTCGATGCCCGTGATCAGACCGTCTCCGACGACGACGATCCGACTCGCGCCCGGCCGCGCGACGATGCGGATGTGGCTCATCGCGGTCGGAAACGCGAGCGTCAGCTTCATCGTGCTCGACAGCAACTGCAGCTTCGATTCCGCGCTCGCTGCGATCAGGACATCGTTGTCCGCGACGCGAAGGCCCGCGGTGATCGTCTCGATCTGCATGCCGCGCGAGAACAGCTTGCCGTTGGACCAGCCGAGGACTTCGCCACCGAACACGAGCACGTCGAGCACGTCCTCGCGATAGATCGCACTCGCGATCATGCGCATCTGTCCCGGCGTGGACATCGGGATCTCGATCCACTGGCCGTCCTGCACCGCGATCTCGAACGCGCGGTTGCCTTCCATCACGGCGAGCCGCCCCTTCGGCGACAGAACGAGCAGCGGCTGCTGCGTGATCGCGCGATGCACGAGCTCCGGTCCGTTCGTGGCGATCGCGACCACGCTGCTCTTGTCGGCGAGCGCGAACCACGATCCGTCCGGCGCGATCTCGGAAGTGGTCACGACGTGCCCCGGCCACACCGGCGTGCGCGCGCCCGTCGACAGATCGAGCAGCGCGGCCGCACCCGCCTTGTCGACCACGAGTGCGACGCCGCCGGTATCGGACGTGTTCGCTTCGGCGATCGGCTCCGTGCCGAGCTTCGTGCTCGCGTTGCCGGCGGGGTCGAGCAGCTCGGGCGGTCCGTCCTCGGTGAACACGAGCACGCGCTTCTCGCGCACCCACCGCGCGTTCACGTGGATCGGATACGGCCGCGCGATCACGAGCCGCTTGCGCTCGAGATCCCACACGCGCACCACGTTGTCGCGCGTCGTTTGCAGGAGCTGCTTGCCATCGGGCGACAGCTCCGCGCGGATGGTCATCGCGTCGGGGCCCTGCATGCCCCACCACACGCCGCGCACGACGGCCGATTGCGCCACGGCGCGCGCGTCCGCGATTCGCTTCGAGGTCGGCGCGATCTCGGTGAGCAACGAGATCGCCTGCGTCGGATTCGATTCGAGCAGCGAGCGAGCCTGCGTGATCACGAGCTCGTCATTGCGCTCGGCGAGGCGATCGCGCGCTTGCTCCGCCGACCTCTTCTCGACGAGCGCTTGCTTGCGCGCTTCGGTCGCCGCGTCGCGCTCCTCGATCACGCGGCTCACGCTGAACCACGCGAGGGCCGCGACCGCGACGAGTGCCAGCGCGATCACCGACAGGATCGTGCGGTTCTTGCGAACGAAGCGCGCGAGCCGCTGCCGCCGCGTGTAGTCGTGCGCGGACACGAGGCGTCCGTCGAGAAAGCGCCGCAGATCGTCCGCGAGCTCGCCCGCATTGCGATAGCGAACCTTCTCGTCGAACGACAGCGCCTTATCGACGATCGCGATCAGCTCCGGCGGCACGCCCTCGACGACCTCGGGCAGCGGCTTGATCTCGTTCATCAGCGTCTTGCCGATGACCTCGGTCGCGCTGTTGCCCGTCATCGGCGGCTTGCCCGCGAGCAGCTGGTACATCGTCGCACCGAGCGCGTAGACATCCGTCGACGCCGATAGCTCCTCGCCGCGGGCTTGCTCCGGCGCCATGAACCCGGGCGTTCCGAACACCGAGCCGACTTGCGTCTGCAGACTGTCCGATGCCACGGGGATCACCGGCTCGAGCGCGTCGAGCGCGTCGTCGTCACTCGCTCCCGAAGCATCGATGACCTTCGCGAGGCCCCAATCGATCACCACGGTCTCGCCGTGCTCTCCGACGAGGATGTTCGTCGGCTTGAGATCGCGGTGGATCACGCCGCGCTTGTGCGCGTGAGCGATCGCATCGATCGCGGCGAGCATCGCGGGGAGCAGCGTGAGGCGCGCGTCGAGATCGCGCGATGCTTGGATCACCTGATCGAGCGGCTTCCCGGTCACGCGGCGCATCACGTAGAACGGGCGACCATCGGGTGTGGTGCCCGAGTCGTAGAGCGGCACGATGCCGTGATGCTCGAGGCGCGCGGTGATCTCGATCTCGCGGACGAAGCGCCGCGCGACGCTGTTGCCGCGCACGCTGACTTCCTTGAGCGCGACGGTGCGGCCGAGCTGCGTGTCGTACGCCTCGACGACGCGACCCATTCCGCCACGGCCGAGCTCGTCGCCGTGGCGATAGCGATGCGTGGGTGTCGGTGGGATCGACGAGCGCGACGATCGCAGCATCGGCTCGGGTGGGATCTGCGAGTCGCGCGCGGGCAGCGTGTCGCCGAGATCCGGCGTCGACGGATCCGGCATCCCGCTCGGTGGCGCGGCGATCGTGTCCTCGATCCCGCTCGGGATCGGCTTGTTCGACATGCCGCTAGGCGCCGGCTTGTCTTCTACCTGCGCATCGCCTGCGGCGCTGCTGCGCGTCCGACATTCGTCGGACTTGCCAGCTGAGCTCACGGGGTCAGTCCAGATCCCAATCGACGTCGGACATCGGGCGATCGTTGCGGATGTTCACCGCACGCGTGCTCTCTTCGGGCGGCAGCTGATTCGCTTTGCGAGCGCGCTCCATCGCCGCGATCCCGTCGACGTTGGCCATCCGCGTCGCTTCGTTCTCTTCGAAGCCGGTCGACGGGATGTTGTTCTGCTGGATGTCCGTCTTCGGCGCGGACTTCATGAACTTGTCGAAGTGCGGATCGAGCGTGGTCGCGTGATCGGGGTTGTCGTCGTTGAACGGGCTGTCGTCGAACAGGTGCGCGTCGACGTTCGCAATGCGCGTGGGCTCCTCGACGCGCGGCAGCGACGACGGCAAGAACGTGGGCGCCTTCTGGCGGACCGGCGACTCGTCGTTGCGCAGCGCCGCGATGACATCGCTGTCGACCTGACGCGTGGGCTCGTCGCTGAACGGCTGCGGAACCGGACGGCGCGGCGGCGGACGCGTGTTGCCCGCCGGGCGTGGTGCACTGCCGGGGAGCGGTGGACGCGTCGCCGGGGGCGCCGGGCGCTGCGGCTGCGGCGGCGCTGCGGTCGAGCGCTTCGTGCGCGCGGCCTTGCCCGCCTGCGCCTGCGCGAGACCCACGACCACCGCGGGCTTCGCCGGCACGTCGGGGCGCACCATCGGCGGCGGCGGGTTGACCGGAGAGTCATCCTCGAAGTCGAAGTCGTACTGCGAGGGGCTCGGCGCGGTACCGATGAACACCTGCGAGTCCTCGTCGGCGAGGCGACCGCCTTCATCGCGGAGCATGCGCAGGATGCGCGTACGCTCGCCGGCGGACAGCGCATCGCGACGACCATCGCCGCGATGGATTCCCGTGTGGTTCGTGTTCGCACGCGGACCGAACCCGGACGAGTCGTTCGGGTTCTGCGTGCTGACGCTGCTCTTGTTCCGCATCGCGAACTCGGACAGCGGTACCGGCGCGGGCAGCTTCTTGCCACGCGTGCCCGGCGACGGCGGCGGCAGGCCCGGCGTCTGCGCGCGCGGCATCGTGTTCGACGAGCCCGTGTTCATGTTGATGCTGGGGTTCGTGTGCGACTTCGCGGAGAAGATGCTCGTCGCCGAACGGAGCCACTTGCGCGGACCGCTGACCTGTTGATCGCCCATCGGCATCGGCAACGACACCGCGAGCTCCGGACGCGCGGGCGCCGGGTTCGACGGCTGGATTCCCGTCGAACCACCGAGGATCGCCGCGGCTGCGCGCGCTGCGTCCTCGGCGCACCCCATCGCACGACCGTTCAAGCGGCGCACGATGTCGTCGCTCTTGCCCATCTGATGTTGATGCGGGCGCTCGACGAAGCGGATGCCCATCTTCTCGAGCCACTGCACCGGCGGATCCGCGCCGATCAGCACGAACGCGCCTTCGTTCGGATAGCGCTTCTGCGATCCATCACCGAGGGCGAGCGTCACGCTATCGGCGTCGAACTGGAGGACCTGCGAACCGAGCTTCGCCTTGATGCGGCCCTCGCGCGCGTAGTTCTCGATCGCCTGCTTGTTCTTCGGTGCAGAGCGATTGAAGCCCTTACCGCGGTAGCTGATCATCACCTTCGCGCCGGCATCGGCGAGCGCGAGCGCGGCCTCGACGGCCGAGTCACCACCACCGACGACGAGCACCGCGCGACCGCGCCACTCGTCTGGATCTTCGAGCAGCGAGAAGACCTTCGGGAGGTTCTCGCCGGGCACCTGCAACGTGCGCGGCTTGCCGCGCGTACCGATCGACAGCACCACGCGCTGCGAGCGATACGCGCCGACGGTGGTTCGCACTTCGAACGCGCCGTCGCCGCCGCGACCGATCGTCTCGACCGACTCGCCCTGGCGGATCTTGAGGCCGACGCGCTCGATCAGCTCGCGCCAGATCGGGATCAGCTGCTCCTTCGACGAATCGAACACCGGCAGGAACGACAGGTTCAACGTGTCGTACGGCTCTGCCATGACGAGCTTGCCCTTGGGATAGCGAGCGATCGTCGATGCGATCTCCTGCTCCTTCTCGAGCACCACGTAGGACAGCCCGCGCTGGATGCAGGTGAGCGCCGCCGACAGGCCACCCGGACCCGAGCCGACGATCACGACATCCACCGTCGTCTCGTTGCGGCCGAGGATGCCGCTCCGCAGGCCCGAGGCACACATGTGTTCGACGACCGCGCGGCCCAAGTTCGCCGCGTTCTTCACGAGCGGCTTGCCGGCGACCTCGCCGATCAAGTACTGGCCCGGCACCGCGGTCTGAAAGTTCTCGTCGATCTCGGGGATCTTCAGCGGAGGCGGAACGCTTCCCTCGGGGAACATGACGAGCGCCTCGGTCGGGCACGCGAACATGCATGCTTCACATTGGATGCAGTCCTGGAACCGGAGCACGCGGCTCTTGTTCGACACGAGATCGAGCACGTTGGTCGGACACACGGCGACGCATGCATCACAACCGGTGCAGCGATCATCGTTGATGTCGTGAACCAGGATCCGAGGTCCGACTGTCATCGCCGGTTGCACCATCTCGTGATGGCGTTTGCGGGCGGACAACATCGTGAACACCGCCATCAAGAGGATGGCGAGGCCCCCGAGTGCCAACGGGACAACCCAGGTCACGGCCGTAGGATACCTGATTCTGCCTTCAGCGCCGACCTGTTAGCCGCGTCAGGACGATCACGGTTGCTCGACATGTCGGACCAGGAAATCTTTGACTTCCCTCGACAGTCCGTCGATGTCGCGGCCCTCGACGGGAATCGGGGCTCCGATGGTCACGAAGACGTCGCGGCCCAAGCGTGCGGAACGCGCACCCCTCGGGAGGATGTCGATGGTGCCGCGAATCGCGACGGGGACGATCGGCGCCCCGGTTCCGAGCGCCAGGTGGAAGCCGCCCTTCTTGAGCGAGCCGATCCGGCCGTCGCGCGACCGCGTGCCTTCGGGCGCGAGATAGATGCTCACACCATCGCGCACGAGCCGTTTCGCGTACTCGATCGATTTCATCGCCGAAGCGTGGTCACTTCGATCGACCTCGATGAATTCGGCTGCACGGAGCCCGCGTCCCCACAGCGGGATCTGGAACAGCTCCTTCTTGCCGAGCATCCGGATCGTCGGCGACGGCAGCGTCGCGTACAGCATCGGGATGTCGAGGTGGCTCTGATGGTTCGACATGTAGACGTAAGCGCGACCGAGCGGAACGCGCTCCGCGCCTGACGCGTGCAGACGAACATCGAGCAGCTCGACGACGCGCCTCCCGAACCAACGCGTACGTTCGTCGACCACCTCGCGGCGGAGATCTCCGCGCACGATTTCGAACAGCGACGGTGCGGTGACACGGGCCATCGCGCCGACGACGCGAAGGCTATCGAGGATCGACATCGCACGCATTCTCCCACATGTGGTGACGAACCCGGCTGTCGTTGCGCGCTAGCGCAGCACGGTGTTCGCGCGTTACCTTTCACACGATGTGGCGTCTGCTGGCGGTCATCGCCGCTTGCGTGCTGTTCGCGCAAACAGCCGTTGCAGATACCGTCGACAATAACGTCGGCCAGCTGCGATCGAGCAGCTCGAGCTACAAGGTCCGGCTCGCGGCGGCGCTCGCACTGTCGAAGTCCAAAGATCCACGCGCGATCATCGCGCTCGCATCGGCGCTCTCCAATGACAGCGATGGCACCATTCCCACGTCGCTGCCCTCGCGCTCGAAAAGATGATCGACGCGCGAACACCCGACGACGCGAAAGAGCTCGGCATCGACGCGCTGAACCAAGCGTCCACGCTCGACAAGGACGCAAAGGTTCGCGCGACCGCCGAGATCGCGCTCAAAGCGCTGTCCGCGTATCGCAAGAGGAAATCGAGCGGCAACAAGCCGCCGGTGTTCGTCAACGTCGATCCCACGATCGATCAATCGAAGCGCCTGTCGAAGGACGCGAGCGAGCGCGTGAACAAGATCGTGAAGAGCAACGTCGACCGCACGGGCTACGCCACGTCGTGGCCCGGCGGGCTCCCCACGCAAGCGGAGCTGTCGTCGTCGCGCTCGCGCGCCTTCATCGTCGCCTCGACCGTGAAGAAGGTCGACATCACGAAGGCCGGCACGCAGACGCAGATCAACTGCACCGTCACCGTCCGTGTCGCTCCGTGGCAGGGCAAAGACGGCGGCGAAAAATGGGAAGCGAACAAGGCCGCGTCCGCGAGCGGCAGCGCGAAGGCGACCACGGGCAATCGCGAGCGCGATATCGAAGGCGGCGTGCGCGACTGCATCGAAGCCGTCGCCGACGACGTGACCGCGCGCCAGGTCGTGCCGTTCTTGAAGCGCGTCGCCGTCGTTCCCTAGCGGATCTCGATCGGCGGCATGTCGAGCGGTGTCCCGGCGGTCACCCTCGCGTGCCCGCCACCGGTGAGCCCGCTCGCGTGCTGGATGCGAAGATCGACGTGAAACGTCGCCGCGGTCTCGAGATACCCCGACACGCGCAGGTCGAAGCGACCATCGGCGCGTGTCCGCGCGGAGCTCACGCATCCGCGGATCGGCTCGATCTGACACACCTCCGCGTCGACGACGGGCACCTCGCGGAACATCAAGGCGCCGGCGCTCGTGCCCTGCGGGAGCTCGCCGTGGAACGGCTCGAGCGCGCCCGACGGGCGCACACGGGTCACTTCGCGTGACATGACGACACCGGTGATCGTGCCCTCGCGCCGCTCGCCATGAATCGGCTCGAGCGATCCCGAGCGGAGGATCATCGAGTTCACGGGCTGATCCGGTAGTGTCTGCAGCACGACCTCCTCGCGCGAGCGCGCATCGAGGATCGCGCGTGGTTCGAACTCCATGTTCTGCCTGACCACGCGCACGCGATACTTCGCGACGACCGGACCCTCTTCGAACATCTGCGCTTCGCGATCGAGCTCTGCGATCCCGCGCATGACGAACCGCCCATCGTCGTCGGTGACGACCTGGACGGGAATCGGGTCATACGGATCGTAATGATCCGCATCCACCTGATCCACATACACCGGTTGCACCGATACACCCGCCAGCGACTCCCCTCGCGGACCGACGACGCGCCCGCGCAGCTTGATGCTCGGCGCGAGATCGAAGTGCTCGAGCATCCACGTGTTCGAGACGCGCAGCATCACGGGCGCGAACCCCGCCGCGCGTGCGACGAGGGGAAGCCGCTCCGCGTTCGCGCAGACCGAGAACGCGCCATTGGCGTCCGTCTCCGCGATCACCGTTCCCGCGACATCGATCCGCGCGCCCGCGATCGGCGAACCGCCGGTCGTGAGCACCGCGCGCCACTGCGGCGTGCACGGAAACACGAACAATGGCAACGCGCCCCGGTTCGAGATCCGCGTATCGACGCCGAGGATGCGCGAGGTCACGCCGGGACCGGTCGCGAACAAGGTGTACTGCCCGGCGCGGAGCACTCCGAAGTCGAACGTTCCGTCGCTCGTCTCGAGATCGCGTCCTGCCCACACGGTCGCGTCCGGGGAATCGATGCGGAGGTGCACGGTGCCGGTGAAGGTGCGATCACCGTCGACGACGTAGCCCGCGATCCGTCGCTCCGGGACGTCGGGCATGCCGAACCACGACGGCAGCTCCGCCGACGGCGTCGCGAGCGGATCGAGATCCGCGACCACGTCCGAATGGCGGCATGCACAGAGTAGGACCGCGACGGCGACACGCACCGACCTAGGACAACGCGTCGCCAGCTCGGTTGCTTCAGCGCTGGACTGCCGCGCGTGCGCGCTCGAGCGCGGCCTCGGCGGCGGAATCGTTCGGTGTCAGCCAGACGAGCGCTTCGAGCGCGCGCAACGCGAGCTGCGGCTGCTTGCGCGACGTGAAGATCGAACCGCGCTTCGCGAGGCGCGCCGCCAGATCGGGCTTGGTCACCCAGGTCATCTCGTCGTGCGTGCTCGTGCTCCCGCAGAACTTGATCGGCTTGATCCGAAACCGCAGGAACACGAGCGGCGAGCTCGCATTCTCGAGCGGCTCCGCGTTGGACGGCGCACAGTCGATGCGCATGCCGGCCCACACGGATGGCACGCGGGCGCAGATGGCCTGCGCGACACCTTCGGGCGCGGTGTCGAGATCGACGAGCGGCGTCGTCGGTCCGAGGATCTGCGTCCACGCCTTCGCGACGCGATCCGCAGAGACGCCGCGAGTCGCGCGAAAGCGACGATCGCCATGGCACTGCCACACATCCGCGGGGCCCGCGTCGGTCTCGCCGAGCTCGCACCACGCGACGCGCTTGCCGTTCGGGTTGGCGACGTTGACCGACTCGAGGACGCGACCGCCGAACGTGCGCTCGGTGTAGACGAAGGAGCCATCCGCGGCGATGCCGTCGACGGTGCGCGAGAACACGTGGTCCTCGCAGGCGTGCGCCGGACGCGCGGCGAGGATCAGGAGAGCAAGTGCGGATGCGATCCAGCGCATGTGATCGATCAACGCACGTCCGACTCGGTTTGTTGCACGCGGATCACGCGAAGGCGTGCGTGCGAGCGTCGTGGGACGCGTCGTCCGCGAACGAGAACGGCGGGTACTCGTCGACGAGCGAGGCCTGATATGCGAGCAATCGGATGCTCCATCGCTGCAGACCGGCGAGGTAGTGGAACGAACGGCGTCCGATGCGCCGGGTGATCAAGATCGACAGCGCGGCCCAGATCCAGACGAACCCTCCGATCGCTCCGAGGACGAACAACACGAGCGCGCTCGGGATACCGGTGACGATGCGCCACATCGCCGATCCGGGCGTGGGGTTCGTGACGCCCTCGACCTCGATCGAGACCGTCTCCTCGGGCGTGCGCGACGGGAGCCGATCGGAGACGAGGCCGAACCACGCAGACACAGCGGCGAACCAGCGCAGCACGCCGACGATACGCGGACCGTCGATCGCTGCGTAGGACTCGGATCCACCTCCCGAGGTCCGGACCGCGGCGAGCAACGGCAACGCGATGAACGCGAGCCCGAACAGGCCTCCGAACGAGACGCCCACCAAGCCGAGGACGCAGAACGCGACCAGACGGATCAACAGCTCGACGGGCGAGAGCGTGTTCGGTGGCTCGATGCGGTAGTGGACGGGGTACGTCATGGCGGCCTCGCCCACGAGCTACTGCATCGGGCGAGCCACGCGCATGCGCGCGATTGGCTCCAGACTTGAAGTAGCACCGAGCGTGACCGCGCTCCGCTATCCGCTACTTCTCGTCGGTGCCCTGGCCGGAGCGAGCTGTGATCGCGCCGAGAGCGCGCCGAATCGGGATCCCGAGCACGAGCCACCGCCACGCGTGCGCTTCGATCGCCCCAGCATCGCGCGCTATCACATGCGGCAACATTTCCAGGACCTGAAGACGATCGAGCGTCGGCTCGTCGCAGGCCGACTCGACGATGCGAAGGCCCTCGCGTACTTCCTGTCGGTGCGCGAAGGTGATGCGGGGACCGCCGCGTGGAGCGCAGAGACTGCGCGGGTGACGAGTGCTGCGCGCGAGCTCGCGAAGGCCAAGACACTCGCGGAGGCGCTCCATCGTGAAGTCCGCATCGCGACGGCGTGCGCGGACTGTCATATCGAATCACAGCAACTTCCGAGATTCCCGGAGATCGGGAAGCCGCCCGAGGACTACTCCACGCCCGCGGCTCGCATGTCGCGCCATCAGTGGGCGGTCGATCGTCTGTGGGAGAGCCTGATCGCGAACTCCGACGAACGCTGGCGCGCAGGTCTCGCGGTGCTCGCGTTCACGCCCACGCCGCCGTCGGCGGCCACCGACGCTCCCGCGCTCGAAGCAGCTCTGCGCGAGCGAGCAAAGCAGGCGATCGACGAGCATCCAACGGACTTGCTCGACGAGCGCGCGCAGAAGTACGGAGAGCTCCTCGTCACGTGCGCCGCGTGTCACGCACGCATCGAGAAACCGGACGGCGATTCGCGCAGAAGCCGCGCGAACCGATAGGACGCGTGCAGACGCTGCGGGCTTCAGTGTTCGACGTGCACGGTCACTTCGGCGGACAGGCCCGGCCGCATCGCGAGCTGCGGCGGCTTGGTCCACTGGATCTTCACGGGCACGCGCTGGACGACCTTGACGAAGTTGCCGGTCGCGTTATCGGGCGGGATCAGCGAGAAGCGCGCGCCGGTCGCGGGCGACAGCGTCTCGACGACACCGTGGAACGTGCCTTCGTACGCGTCGATCTCGATGTCGACCGGATCGCCGGCGTGCATCGCGCCGACCTGGTTCTCCTTGAAGTTCGCGATCACGTACGTCGTGGTCGGCACGAGCATGAGCAGCGCTTGGCCGGCGGTGACCATCTGGCCGACGTGAACGCCGAGCCGCGAGACCACGCCTTCCGCCGGAGCGGTGATCCGCGCGAAGCCGCGATCGAGTTGCGCGCGCGAGGCCGCTGCTTCGGCCGCTTTGACGCGAGCCGCGGCGAGGGCGGCCGCCGCGCGGGCCGCGGTGATCTGTTGATCCACGGGCCCCGATTGCGTGACGCGACCCTGCGCTTCGGCGACGCGTGCCTGCGAGAGCGCGCGCTGTTCGCGAGCGACATCGAGCTGCGCGGTCGCCGCGTCGAGCGCGGCCTTCGCGACGGCGTGTGTTTGCTCTGCGTGTTCGAGCTCGCGGCGCGTGACCGCGCCTTTCGCGAGCAGGCCTTGCGTGCGCGTGAGCTCCGTCGTCGCTTGCGTCAGGTCGGCCTTCGCGCGCGCCACAGAAGCTTCGGCCGCGCGCGTGGCGTCGCTCGCGCTGCGCACGGAGGCGGAGGCGCCGGTGAGCTGCGCTTGCGCCGAGGTCAGTCCGCCCGTCGAGGATTTCTCGACGATCGCGACCTGCGCGTCGGCCGCCGATTGCTGCGCCTTTGCAGCTTCGAGCTCGGCGGCGGTGCGTGCGACCTCGACATCGAGGTACGCGGGATCGATCTCGAACAACACGTCGCCCGCCTTCACGAGCTGGTTGTCGTGCACCTTCGCCGTGAGGATCACGCCGCCGACGCGCGACGAAACAGGAACGACATCGGCTTCGACCTGCGCGTCGTCGGTGGACTGCTTGCCCTTGGTCATCCAGCGGTGGACGAACCACACTCCGGCGACGGTGGTCGCCACGATCGCGAGGATCATGTACGCGCGCGTGGCACGTCGACTGCGAGCGGTGTCTTTGCTTGGTGCTTCCATAGAATTACTCCGCGGCTAGCTCCACGTGCGCCTTCTCTTCACTGCGCTTCACGCGGAGAAAAAACAGGAGCGGCAGCACGACCACGAACGCGATCGTCTGCAGCATGAACGTCTTGTCGAAGCCCATCACCGTGCCCTGCAAGAGCACGCGGCCGGCGAAGCTCTTCTGCATCATCGCCGTTGCGAGGTCCGATGACATGCCGCGCGCCACGAGCTGTGCCTTGAGCGCGATCGCTTGCGCGGCCACCTCGGGGCGCAGCGGCGTCACGTTGCTCGCGATGCCGACCGATGCCTGCGTCGAGTAGCGGGAGAACAGCGTCGCGAAGATCGAGAGACCGATCGATCCGCCGATCTGACGGATGAAGCTGTTCACGCCGGCAGCGCCCGCGAGCTCGTGGCGTGGAACGTTCGACAATGCGGCGGTGGTCATCGGCACGAACAAGAACGCGAAGCCGACGCCGGTGATCGCGAGCGGGAGGACGAGATCACCGCTCGAGGTCTGCAGGCTGATGTCCGCCTGCATCCAGCAGCCGAGCGCGGTGAGGATCAGGCCGAACGCGCACAGCCACGCCGGCCGCACGCTGTTGTAGAGCTTCCCGACGAGCGGCGACGCGACCATCATCGCGATCGTTCGCGGGAGGAGCACGACGCCGGACTGCGTCGCCGAGAAGTGCATCAGCTCCTGCGTGAACACGGGCAACAGGAACATCGAGCCCATGAGCATCGCGAACACGACGCCGCCGATCGCCGTGCCCGACGCGAACGTCGGATCGCGGAACATGCGCAGATCGATCACCGGCGCGACCGCGGTGAGCTCGCGAATGACAAACGCGATCATCCCGACCGCCGCGACGAACGTCATGATCACGATCGTCTCGGACTGGAACCAATCGTCGCCGGCGCCTTCTTCGAGGACGAACATCATCGCGCCGATCGCGATGCCCATCAGGATGATGCCGGCCCAGTCGAGGTTCTTGCGCTGGACGGCCGCGCGCGCACGGTTCTGCGCGAGGACATCGGCGGGCTCGTGGACATTGCGCCACGTGAGGTAGATGCCGAGGATGCCGACCGGGAGATTGACGAAGAAGATCCACGGCCACGACATGTTGTCGGTGATGTAGCCACCGAGCACGGGACCGACCGCGGGACCGACCATGATCACCATCGAGAACACGGCCATCGCCATGCCCTGCTCCGCCGGTGGGAACGTCTGGCGAAGGATCGCTTGCTGCGTCGGTTGCAGCGCGCCACCGCCGAGGCCTTGCACGATGCGCCACAACACGAGCATCTCGAGCGAGCGCGCGGTGCCGCACAGCACCGAACCCACGGTGAAGATGATCAGCGACGCGAGATACACGCGCTTCTGGCCGAAGAACGAGCCGAGGAAGCCCGTCAGCGGCATGACGAGCACCATGGCGATCATGTACGCGGTCGTGACCCACGTGATCTCTTGCAGCGATGCGCCGAGCTGACCGCGGATCTGGGGGATCGCGACGTTGACGATCGAGGTATCGATCGTCGCCATCAGCGAACCGAACGCGATCGACACGGCGACCGTCCACTTGCCGATCGGTGGTGCTCCTGCGGTGGCAGGCGTGAGCGGCGGAGGCTCGGCCATCTACTTCCTCCGTGCTCCATCGAGAACGAGCGAGCAGATCGGCTCGGCATCGAGCGCGAACGATCCTCCGCGTTGGCTGCGCCGCATGAGGACGGCGCGGATCGATCCGGCGAGCACGAGCCCGAGCGTCTCTTCCGTCGCCTTCGCGATCACGCCTTCGCGCACGCCCGCCGCGACGATCTCGTCGAGCGCGTTGATGAGATCCGAGTGCGACCCCGTGGGCTTCAAGTGCTCCGCCTGGAACACGACCTGGATGTAGCGATGGTGCGACTCGAACGCTTCGAATAGCTCGCGCATGAACCGGCGCAGGCGCGGCTCGAACGCGAGGTCCGCGCCACCCGTCATCGCGGCTTCGAGCTTGGGACGCAGCGTCGCGCGGCGGGTCTCGAACAGCGCGCGCACCATCGCGTCGCGGTCCTCGAAGTAGTTGTAGAGAGTACCGACCGCCACACCGGCCGCTTTCGCGATCTCGACGAGCGAGGTGGCGTGGAGCCCCTGCGCGGCGATGCGCTCCTCGGCAGCGTCGATGATCGTGGCACGCACGGTCTCGCGCAGCTGACTGCGGAGTGCTGCGGAGGCCGTCTGCTTCTTGCGACCGCCTGCCTTGCGCCGTGCTGAATCCAGATTCACGCCAATGAATATAGATTCATCACGCCGCCCGAGGCAACCCCGCACGCCGAGCAGGAGCGCACATCACTGTCCCGCGAGTCGCCCCTACATTTCGGCACGCACCTCGCACACGGATCGCGCAGGAGATTCGAATGGCTCGTCTCACGTCCCTCAAACACCTGTTCGTGGCCGCGATCGGCATCGGCGGCATCGTCGTCGCATGTCGTGCAACCTCGCCCGAGGCGCCACCGCTCGCTCCGGCGCCCGAGACCGTGCCCTCCTCGTCGCCGGTCCCGAGTGGTCCGACGTCGCCCGATGACCCCGGGTCGCCGGGTCCGAATTTTCCCACCGAGGATGGCGGCGCACCGATGCCGCCCGGCCCGCAGCCGAAAGAGCCCGGACCGATCTCTTCGCGAGAAGTGCCCATCCCGGACCTTCGCGGTGAGCGCTACCAGCTCGTGGATGCAGGCATGCGCGACGCAGGGACGGCGCGCGACGTGATGCCGGCGGACTCGATGATCTACGACGCGAGTGCGCGCGCAGACGCCACGCTGCCCGCGCCCGCCGACGCAGCCCCGCGCCGCAACCCCTAGTTGGCCTGCGAGTCGCAACTGAAAGGTCACGCACACAGCGCGAAGAAGAGGCCCCTATGAAGCGTGGAAGCGAGAGCGAAGACATGAAACCCGCGAAGCGGACGTTCCAGCCTGCAAAGACGTGGGTCCTTCCGGCTCGACGGTCCGCGATCGCAGATCACCCCGACACAGACGACGTGGCGAAGAAGCGCGCGGTGAGCGCGAGTGCGACGACGACCTCGACAGCGCCGGCGATTGTGACAACAAGCGCGAGTGCGCTGACCACCGCGAGCGTGACGGCAACGGCGCCGGTCAAGACGTTCCTCGACGAGGACTTCGTCGAGCTCGCGCCCGCGACGTTCGACGAGCTGGTCGATGCCGCGCCCGCGACGTCCATCGATGCCGCGCCCGCGACGTCCATCGATGCCGCGCCCGTGGCGGCACCCGCGAGCCACGCGGATCCCGATCGCGCCGTGATCGACCATCCGAGCCGCGGGCGCACGATCGTCCAGGCCGGCTTCGGTCTGTGCGTGAGCATCGTGATGGCCGCGTGTGGCGGCCGCGACCACCGGCCGAGCCATGTGGGTCCACCACTCGGCGACACGCATGTCTCGCAAGCACCGACGGATCCGACGGTGCCTCCGCCCGACGCCGCCGATTACGAACAGCCGAGCCCCGGCTACTCGATCCAAGCGCCGATCGGGAACGCTCCGATCCAACCGTCCAATCGTCAGCCGCAGACGCCGACGCAAGCGCCGACCTCGGATCAACAGCAGCCGGGCGTGTTCTCGCCGCCGCCGCCCTCGGAGAATCAGCCAGGCGCGTCGCAATCGCAGATCCCGCAGCCCGCACCACCATCGACGACGCCGCTGCCGCAGGACCGGCCACAGCAGTAGTGGACGATGGGGAAGCTTCGGCAGTAAACCGTGGGGATGGAGCCAGCGACGATCGCCGCTCAGTTGCGGGAGCTCGCTGTCTACTACGAGCTCGACGGCGATCGTCATCGCGCGTTCGCGTATCAGCGCGCCGCGAATAGCGTCGGCGCGGCGAACGGGCTGCATCGCTTACTCGACGAGGGTCGTCTCGAAGAGCTGCCCGGTGTGGGGCAGTCCATCGCGCGCGTGATCGCGGAGCTCGCGCGCCGCGGCACCGTCGAGGTGCTCGATCGTTTGCGCGCGAAGTGGCCATCCGTCGTCATCGAGATGACGCAGCTCAAGGGGCTCGGCATTCCGAAGGCGCGAAAGCTCTACGAAGTGCTCAAGCCCGCCTCACTCGACGAAGTCGCGGCAGCGGCGCGCAACGGCGCGATTCGGGAGATCGCGGGGTTCGGCAAGACGAGCGAGCAGAAGATCCTCCAGGCGATCGAAGAGCGGCGCATCGCGGGCACGCGCGTGTTGCACCTCGATGCCGAACCGAACGCGCTGTCGCTCGCGGCGTATTTGCGCGCGGATCCGGCGGCGAAGACCGTCGAGACCTGCGGTCCGATCCGGCGCTGGGTCGAGATCATCGATCACCTCGCGTACGCGATCGCGACCGACGCGCCCGATGCGGTGATCGATCGGCTCGCGTCGTTCGGTCTCGTGACGAGCGTCGATCGCGCGCGCGCGGCCGAAGGCGATCCCGTCGTCGCGTACCTCGCGGGTGGCTTGCGCGCGGAGCTGTATCTCGCGTCGCCAGCGAAGCTCGGGTGGGCGATGATCCGTGCGACCGGATCCGCCGAGCACGTCGCGCTCCTCGAGCAACGAGCGCGCGAGCGCGGCATGGACATGACGAAGCTCGAGGCGCAGGACGAGCTTCACGTCTATCGCGCGCTCGGGTTGCCGTACATGCCGCCCGAGGTACGCGACGGAACGGACGAAGTCAGCGCCGCGCTCGGCGGCGATGATTTCTCCGATCTGATCACGCTCGACGACCTGACGACCGCCACGCATTGTCACACCACGTATAGCGATGGAAAGAACACCGTCGCCGAGATGGTGCGCGCGGCGGCGGAGCAAGGCTTCGAGGCGATCACGATCACCGATCACTCGGCCGCCGCGAGCTACGCCGGCGGACTCGATCTCGCGAAGCTCCAAGAACAAGCAGCCGAGATCGCCGGCCTCGTCGATCCGGAAGCGCGCGTGCTGCGCGGCACCGAAGCGGACATCCTCGCGGATGGTCAGATCGACGTACCCGCAGAGCTCGTCGGCGAGCTCGACGTGATCATCGCGAGCGTCCACCAACGCTTCCAGCTCGACGAGGACGGCATGACGAACCGCATCGTCACCGCGATGCGCCAGCCGTTCTTCAAGATCTGGGGCCACCCGTTCGGCCGCCTCGTGTTGCGCCGCGATCCGATCAAGCTGCGGTTCGCCGACGTGCTCGACGCGGCGGCGGAGTCGCGCTGCGCGATGGAGATCAACGGCGATCCCCATCGCCTCGATCTCGATCCCGCGCACGCACGCGAGGCGGCGTCGCGCGGCATCAAGTTCTTCCTATCGAGCGATGCACACTCCGCGCGCGCGCTCGTGATGACGAAGTACGCCGTCGCGATGGCGCGGCGGGCCCGGATCAGAAGATCTCAGGTCCTGAACGCGCTCCCGCCCGACGAGCTCGCCGCGATCGTTCGCCCTGCCTGAGCGGGTGAGCACAGCGTCGGTGGCACTCAGCGTGCAGCAGTCTGTCGCATGGCTCGCAGCACCACCGCGACCAAGCTCGCGAAGTACCGCTCGATGCGCGATTTCACGCGCACCGAGGAGCCCACTGGTGAGAGAGCTCCATCCACCGCCGGCAATTCGTTCGTCATCCAGAAGCACGCTGCGCGGCGATTGCACTACGACTTCCGGCTCGAGCTCGATGGCGTGCTCTTGTCGTGGTCCGTACCGAAGGGCCCGAGCCTGAATCCGACGGAGCGCCGCCTGGCGGTGCGTATGGAGGATCACCCGCTGGAGTACGGCGACTTCGAGGGAGTCATCCCGCACGGCGAGTATGGCGGAGGCACGGTCGTCGTCTGGGATCGAGGGACGTGGGAACCCGAGGGTGGCCTCGAAGGCGCGCGCGCGATGCTCGCCAACGGCCGCCTCACATTCGAGCTTCGAGGAGCGAAGCTCACCGGGCGCTGGCACCTCGTGAAGACGAAGCCGCAGGGCAAGCAGGAGGGGTGGTTGTTGTTCAAGGGACGCGACGATGCGGCGGATGCGAAGCGCGACATCGTCGAGGAGCGTCCCGAGAGCGTGGTGACGGGCCGCACCGTCGAGGACATCGCCGCGAACCCCGGGCGCGTGTGGCACTCGAATCGCGCGGCGGAGCCCACGGTCGCCGAGACGCGCGCCGCGCGGATCGCGAACGCGAAGCCGAAGGCGGCGGCGAACTCGAACGATCTGCACCAGCTCCTCGCGCAGTTGCCGCTCGGCTTCGAGCTCACGAACCTCGACAAGGTCCTGTACGAGGATCAAGGCCTCACGAAGGGCGAGCTGATCGCGTACCTCGCGGTCGTGGCCGAGCACTTGCTGCCGCACGTCGCGAAGCGCCCGCTCACGCTCGTCCGGTGTCCGGACGGCCAAGGCAAGCCGTGCTTCTTCCAGAAGAAGCTGCTTCCGGGCTCGCCGAAATCGATCCACACGTTCGATCTCGAGGAAGCCGATGGCTCGACGGAGAAGTACATGTACGTCGACGACATGGCCGGGCTCGTCGGCCTCGCACAGCTCGGCACGCTCGAGATCCACACGTGGGGCTCGCACATCGACAAGGTCGAGAAGCCCGACGTCATGGTGTTCGATCTCGATCCCGATGTCGGCTTGCCGTGGGATCGCGTCGCGCTCGCCGCGTTCGCGCTGCGCCGCCGGCTCGACGACATGGGCCTCACGAGCTTCGTGAAGACCACCGGCGGCAAGGGTCTGCACGTCGTCGTCCCGGTGACGCCGCGCCTCGCGTGGGACGAGTTCAAGAACGCGACGCGGCTGATCACCGAGCGCATGGTGAAGGACGATCCATCGGCCTACACGTCGAACACGAGCAAGGCGGCGCGCCGCGGGAAGATCTTCATCGACTACCTGCGCAACGGTCGCAACGCGACGTTCATCGCACCGTACTCGCCGCGCGCGCGGCCGGGTGCGCCCGTCGCCGTCCCCATCTCGTGGGAAGAGCTCGCCGGCGGAGTCGACCCGGCGAAGTTCACGATCCGAACGGTTCCGCCTCGTCTCGCGAACGTTCGCGATCCATGGCGAGAGATGTCCACGGTGAAGCAGTCGATCACCGCGGCCCGACTACGCGCTCTCGAGCGCGACGAGGAGGAATGAATGCAGCGCACCGACGACCCCGGCATCATCGAGCAGCGACTGCTCGACATGGCCTACACCACGGACACGAAGATCACGGCACCTGCGCTCGCGTACTACGCGATGTGCTCGATCGAAGCTGCGACCGACGTCCTCGATAACCTCGTCAAACGCGATCGCATTCGCATGGAGATCGAGGACGACGGCACGATCGTCTACCTGATCCCGGATCGCCACAAGCTCGAGCCGCGCGACGAAGGCGTCGTTTTCGACGTGATCACACCGGCGCACGTCCCGTACGCGATCCGTGATGGTCGTCTCGCGAGCCCGGGTCTCGCGGCCGTGCTCAGCCTGCTGCTCCCCGGCGCCGGGCAGCTCTATGCGGGACGTCCGGCGTCCGCGCTCCTGTGGTTCATCCTCGTCGGCGTCGGCTACATGCTGTTCTTGCCGGGCCTGTTGCTCCACGTATTCTGCATCGGCAGCGCGGCGGGTGCAGCGCACCGACTGAACAGCTCGCTCTTGCAACTGCAGCTCGCGACCCGCGGCACGACCGCTTAGCGGTGACAGCGCAGCGTCGTGAACGTGTCTGCCGGCGCGGGCTGCGTGCGCGCGACGTCGAGACGGAACCCCGAGCCGCACGCCGCGTCCGCTTTGATCTCCCAGCACGTCGACGCGCCGCCGCCGCACTTCGCGATCGCCACCGCCGGTTCGTCACCCGTCTCGTCGACGACGGTGCAGTCTTCGTTCGCCGCGACCGCGCGGTAGAGGCAGCGATCACCGACGATCAATCGCTCGAGCTCGAGGCCGATCGAGGTCGCGGCCGGGGCGAGATCCGCGCTGCAGATCGTCTCGCGGACGTGCAGGCCGGGGAAGCTATCGACGAGCGCGGACAACCGCACCGCCGGATCGGCGACCGCCTCTTCGCTCGTCGCGCTCGTATACGTACACGCGTGCTTGACGTTGTTCTGCAGCGTGCCGGAGCCGGGCTGCGCGCGTTCCTCGACGGCGACCGAGTCCGCGGGCGCGACGATCGCGCCGAGCATCACCTTGCGCTCGTCGTTGCCCTTCGCCGCGAGCAGCGCATCGCGATACGGCGCGACGTCATCGAGCAGCGCATCCGCATCGCGGCGCGGCTTGCACGCGCTCTTGGTGCCGACCTCGTTCACCGTGTCGGGCGAGCACTCGACGCCGAAGCGGAAGCAGCGGAACGACTGGAGCGGTCCGAGCGCGACGCTGTCCGGCGAGAACAAGCTGATGTGGCGTGCCGAGCAATCGTCCTCGTCGGAGAGGATCACGACGGCGAGGCTCGCTTCGGTGCGCACGAACCCGGTGTTGCCGGTGTTTTCGAGCGACTCCTTGATCGCCAACAGCGGTTGCTCGAAGCCGCATCCACCCGCGCCGAGGCGGACCTGCGCCGACAGCGCGGTCTCGAGCGTGCCAAGGTAGTTCGGCTCGCCGCCGCGCGGATGTTGGATGAAGTTCTTCGTCGAGGTCGAGCGCAGCACGCCCTGCTGGACGGCGAAGTTGCCGCCTTTGCCGCGGCCGGCGCAGCCGCCTTGTCCGATCGCTCCGATCGCTGCGCCCGGCGTGGAATCCTCGCTCGACCACGTGCCCATGTCGGTCGACACCACCGCGATCTGCAGATCGGGCAAGCCACCGTCGAACGACGCGAGCTTCGCGACGAGCTGCGGAAACGTGCTCGCGAGCGCGACCTGCTTGTCGAACATGGACGGCGAGTCATCGATCACGAGCATCAGGTCCAGCGGTCGCGGCGCTGCAGGGAACGTCGCGACGCGCTCGAGGGAGCCAGGATCGGCGTCGTTCAACGGCGGCGGCGGGTCACAGGCGGCGAGCAGAGCGAGAGCAACCAGCGATCCTCGAATTGCCATGCGGCTCGTCACAGCAGCAACCGTGCCTATCGCTAAGCATCGAGAATCGCATGTTCGTCGTGGGCAGACGCCGAGACAATGACGTCGCGTTCACACCTCGAATTCGAACACGTGATCGCGATGTCTCGGCGCTAGTACGTCGTGCCGGCCTGTTTGACCGTGAGAGCAACCATTCCGATCGGCTCGCCGGACCCGCCTTCGTTCGCGCGATACTCGTAGTCGATGCGCACGCGACTCCACGCGACGTGGACGCCGACGCGCCACCCGAGCTGCCATCCCGCGCCGTATCCGCTCGGGATCGCGAGCGCGTCGCTGAGCACGTGAAACCGCATCGCCGCGATCTCCGCGTGCATTCCGAGCTCCGTGCCGCGAACGCGAGTGCGCGCGCGACCGCCGATCGCTGCATCGATCCACGTGACGCCCGTGCCGATCGACGCTTGGCCATCGAGCGCCGCATACGCCTGCACGTGATCGATGCCTTCACTCGCGACGACGCGCGCACCGGCGAGCGCTCCGTACGCGCGCTCTTCGGGATAGCGACTCGCGAGTCCCTCGGACAACAAGCGACCGCAGTGACACAGCGTGTGGAAGCCGTTCTGGTAGTAGCGCCCGCCCCAGTTTCCGGTCGCGACCGAACCCGCGCGCCCCGTGATCGTCAGCGAGTGCAGCGGCGATGCGCCCCACGTCTTCTCGATCGTCCCGACGATCTCGACGAGATCCTGCCGGCGATCGCCCGGACCGAAATCGCGATAGCCCTCCGTCACGAGGCGATCGAGCCAGCGACCACCGAGCACGAGACCACGATACGGCCGCCAGAATGCGAGCTCGAGATCGTTCGTGAACCCGACGTCGTCCATCGGCGGGATCAGCTCGGTGAACACGTCGTTGCGAATCGCGAAGCGCAGATCCGCACGCGCATGCGACACGCTCGCGACGACGACGATCGCCGCGAGCACGCGCTTCATGGAGCAGCTGGAGCTGGAGCCGCGGGCTTCTCCCACACCTTCGGATCGATCTTCGGATCGAACTCGAAGCTCTTGATCTCGATTTCGGTCGCGCGCGCCTGCGCCCCCGTGCCCTTGCTCTTCTGCTTGTGCGCGACCTTGATGCCGCCCACGACGCGATAGTCGGACAGATCCGTGGTCTCGGAGCTTCCGCCCGCGTCGTACGACATGCGCGTGACGAGCTTCGTCTTCTTGTCGATGTAGAGCGAGATCGTGATCCGCTCGTCGGGAGTCTTCAGCTTGACCACGCTGTGCGGTGCGCCGTTCAGCGTCTCGTCAGCGCCGGGCGACAACTTCGACGCGGGGTCCGCCGCCTTGAGCAGGATCAACTCGGGTTCGCGCCAGCGCTCGAACTCGATCTGCTGCTGATCCGCCGCGCCGATATCCTGCACGGCGACCTTGCCCGACTTCTGATCCGTCGCTTGCACCCAACCCTTGGCGCCGATCGTCGTGATCACGACGCGGTTCCCCGCATCGACGAGCGCGTTGATCTGCAGCTTGTCCGGCAGGACGTACACGCGCTCGGTCTCGACGGGAACGGTCCGCGGTCCGAACGACGTCGTTCCCGACGCGACTTGCTTGAAGCCCTTGATCGCGGCGAGCTTCGCCTTGCCGCCCTTCGCAGCGAGCGCCTCGTCGACGAGCTTGCGCGCGGCCGCGACCGCTTTCGGATCCACCGGCGCTTCGGGCTGCTTGATCTCGGGCGAGACCGGCTCGGCGAACGACACCTTCTCGTAGCGCCAGCCGTCCTTCTTGAGCAGCGGCTCGAGGTCCTTCGCATCGCCGACCATGACGACGACGTACGCACGCGGATCGAGGATCTCCGCGGCGGCGCGCTTCGCGGACTCCACGTCGACCTTGCCGATCGCGATCGGATAGTTCGCGAGGTACTCCTTGCCGAAGCCGTGCAGCTCGGCACCGATCAGCGCGGCGCCGACATCGGACGCGCTCTGGAACCGCAGGCCGTAGCCACCCGCGATGTTCGAGATCGCTTGCGTGACCTCCGCTTGCGTCGGACCGCCCTTCGCCATCTTCGCGATTTCGGCGAGGAGCAGCTTCGTGGTCGCGACCGCCTCCGCGTTACGCGTGAACGTCGTCGCGACGAAGCTGCCCTTGTCGAGGTTGCGATCGAAGCTCGACGACGCACCGTACGTCTTGCCGCCCTCGACGCGGACGACCTTCATGAGGCGCGAGCTGAACGCGCCGCCGCCGAGCGTATAGTTCCACACGAGCGTGTCGAAGAAGCGAGGATCGGTGTGCTTGATGCCGAACTGCGCGACGCGAATGTGCGTCTGCGTCTGTCCGGGCTTGTCGACGAGGCGGATGCGCGAGCCCGACAGACTCGGCTCCTTGTATTGCGGCGCCGGCGGGACCGGGCCCTTGGCCCACTTACCGAACGTGCGCTCGAGATCGCCCTTCAGCTTCGTGGAGTCGACATCGCCGGTGACGACGAGCATCGCGTTGGCAGGTACGAACCAGTTCTTGTGCCACGCGACGAGATCCTCGCGATCGATCGCGGCGATCGATCCTTCGCTATCGAACCAACCGCGGACGTGATCGTTGCCCCACAACAGATTCTGGACATGCGCCGAAGCGAGTGCTCCGGCGTCGTCGAGGCGCTGACGGACCCGACCGAGCATCGAGTCCTTCACCTTCGCGAGCTCGTCGGCGGGGAACGTCGGCTGCGTGATCATCTCCGGCAAGAGCTCGAGGCACGTCGACGTGTTGCGTGCGAGCGCGCTGCACGAGAGGAGCGTCGCTTCGAACGTCGAGTCCGCGGCGATCGTGCCGCCGACGAAATCGATCGCCTTCGCGAGCGCGAGCGCGTTTCGCTTCTTCGTGCCCTTCACGAGCATCGTCGCGGTCGCTTCGGAGACACCGAGGCGCGCGCGCGGCTCGTGGATGCGGCCCGCTTTGATCGCGAGCTGCATCGACACGACCGGCAAGCGATCGCTCTTGATCACGAACACCTTGAGACCGTTCGCGAGCGTGAGCTCGTCGATCTTCGGCAGCGTGACCGGCGCCGGCGGTTTGGCCGCGGGCGGTTGGATCAGGTCGGTCTTGCCGGCCCACGCATCGTTGCCCGCGGGCTTCGCGGGTTGCGTCGGCTTCGCGGTGTGCGAGTCACCATCGCCGGGCAACACGGGGACAGGCGCCGGCGCCGGCTTGGGACCACACGCAGCGGCGAGGACGAGGAGAGAGAGAATTGCGCGCATGACTCAGCGCCCCTTCGGCGGAATCACCACGATCGTGGCGAGGTCGGAGGTCAAATACGTCTTCACCACGCGCTGGACATCTGCGGCGGTGACCTTCTCGATCTGATCGACATCGCCCATGAACGACGTCGGGCTTCCGGTCAGGATCCACGATCGACCGATCGCCTCGGCGAGACCTTGGACGTTCTCGAGCGAGAACACGAAACCGGACTGCACCTGGTTCTTCGCCTTGCGCAGCTCGTCCGCGCTCGGCCCCTTCGTCGTGCCGAGCTTCTTCACTTCGTCGAGGAGCGCGGCCTCGACGGGCGCGGCCTGCGCGGGATCGAGGTACACGCCGAGCGCGACCGTCATTCCGGGATGCTCGCGGACGAGCGACTCCATGCCGCCATCGAGCGCGAGGGGACGCTTCGTCTTCGGATCGACCGCCTTGAGCCGCACCTTGAGCCGCGACGACTCGCCGGCACCGAGGATGATCGACGCGACCTGCAGCGCGTAGACGTCCTTCTCTTTCGCGGGCGGGATGTGCCAGCCGACGAGCGTCAGCCCGATCTGTCCGGGCTCGACGGTCTCCTTGCGCTGCGCGGTCTGCTTCGGTTCATCCGTCGGTTGTGCGCGGCGCGCGGGCTCCGCTGCTTTCGGGATCGCACCGAACCACTTCTCCGCCGACTTCTTCACGTCGGCCGCGGTCGTCTTTCCGACGACGACGAGCATCGCGTTGTTCGGCTGGTAGTACGCGTCGTAGAACTTCTTCAGATCCTCGATGGTGGTCGCGTCGAGATCCTTCAGCGTTCCACCCGCGGTCCACGCATACGCGTGCTTCGTGAACGCGATCTCGAGGAAGCGCAGGAAGCCCTTCGCGATCGGCGAGTTCTCCTGTTGGCGAATCTCTTCTTTGACGACCTCGCGTTCGCCATCGATCATCTCGGGGCGGAACAGAAGATTCCGCATGCGCTCCGCTTCGAGCTGCAGCGCGAAGTCGAGGTAGTCCGACGGGACCGTGTTGATGTAGTGCGTGGCGTCTTCGTCGGTCGTCGCGTTGACGTACCCGCCGATGCCATTGAGGAACTGCGCGTGCGCCTCGGGCCGAACACGCGCCGTTCCTTTGAACAGCATGTGCTCGAACATGTGGGCCGAGCCGCGGCGGTCGCGCTGCTCGTCCTTACTGCCGGCGTGGTACCAGACCTGGACCGCGACGACCGGAGCGACGTCGGTGGGCAAGACCGCGACGGACAGCCCGTTCGACAGCGTGAAGGTTTCGATCGTCGGAAGCTTCGCGATGGCGGGCTTCGGAGCTTGCGCCAGAACGGCGGAAGTACTGGTCGCGACTAAAATTACAGACGCGATCGAGAGCAGGCGGAGCATGGCTTCTCCTTGAACGGTGCGCGGACACTACCAAGCCGAACTGGGCTTGCCATGAGATCGGACCGAGCTTCGCGCACTTACGGTTGCCGCCTGCTAACTCGGGGTTTCCCTTACCCTGGAGTTCACCGATATCGGAATAGTACCGGTTGACTGGAATCTCTTCGTGGCCCAGAGTGCGATCAATCAACGCGGCCCGATGGTCGCAAACGAAGGTGGTTGTCGTGGCACGCATGCAAACAGGTTCTCAGGAGGATGGGCGGATGATCGACGTTACGGGCGTCAAGGTGTTCTCGGCGACGAAGGCCAAAGAGCGCGAGCTCCTGGGCGAGCTCATCACGGACTGGATTCGGTCCCATCCGGACCATGAAATCGTCGACAAGATCGTCACGCAGAGCTCGGACTCCGAGTTCCACTGCCTGACCATCACGCTCTTCTACAAGCACAACAAGGCCTAGTCCGACGGTGGATCCTGCCGCCGCTCTTGACCGGGCTTTGGCGATCAGGTACCCACTCCCCTCCCTATGGAGAACTCGTTCGGAAAGCCCGTTGAAGTCGAGGTTCGCGACAGCCTCGAGAAGGCGATGAAGATCCTCAAGCAGAAGATGTCCAAAGAGGGCATCCTGCAGGAGCTGAAGCGCCGCCGCTTCTACGAGAAGCCCAGCGTGAAGAAGAAGCGGAAGACGCGCGAGGCTCGCAAGCGCCTTCGCCGCGAGATGAAGCGTCGGGTCTCCCCGCCGCCGGCTCGCTAGTTCTCCTTCGCAACGTTCGTTCGTCGCAGCGCGCTTACGGCGCGCTCTTTCATTTTCGGGACGTGATAGGTAAGCGGCATGGCCGACACCGAATGGGTCGAGATCGTCATCCCGGTCGGAGCCGCCGACGTCGATGACATCGCGGCGCTCGTCGCGGCCGAAGTGCCGTCCGCGTCCGCAGGTACCGAACAGCGCGGCGATGAAGTCGTGTTCTGGGTCGCGAAGGATGCGGCACCGGACGCTCTCGCCGAAGCGCGCGATGCCGCGAGTCGCTGGGCCGGCAACGGCGCGGATCTCGATGCATCGAAAGTCCGCATCGCGAGCGCGTTGCCCGAGGCCGAGTGGCGCGACGCGTGGAAGAAGTACTTCAAGGTCAGCCGGCTCACGCGGCAGTTCGTCGTGGTGCCATCGTGGGAGACCTACGTCGCGCACGACTCCGAGGTCGTGATCGATCTCGATCCCGGGATGGCGTTCGGCACGGGCACGCACGCGTCGACGCGGCTCGTTCTCGAGGAGCTGCAGGAGCTCGCCGATCGCGAGATCTCGCCGGCACGCATCCTCGATGTCGGCTGCGGCTCCGGCATCCTCGCGATCGCCGCGGTGAAGCGCTGGCCGGCGGCCACGTGCGTCGCTGTCGACAACGATCAGCTCGCGATCGACGCGACGCTCGACAACGCATCGATCAATCGCGTCGCGGATCGCATCGAACCCTCGCTCACGCCGTGCGGCGATCTCACCGAGGCGTTCCCGCTCGTGCTCGCGAACATCCAGGCGCACGTGCTGCGGCTGCTCATGTCCGCGCTCGTCGCGCGCACCGCGCCGGGTGGCACGCTGATCCTGTCGGGGCTGCTGACGCCGCAAGCACAGCCGCTCGCCGACGAATTCGTCGCCGCGGGCATGCGCATCGTCAGCGTGCGGCCGAGCACCGACGATCCGCAGTGGTCGTCCGTCACACTGCGCCGATGAGGATCTTCGTCGCGCCCACGGCCCTCGTCGCGGGCGATCTCGCGATCACGGGCGACGAGCATCACTACCTCGGTCGCGTGCGCCGCGCCGCGGTCGGCGACGCCGTGGAGCTGGTCGACGGTGAAGGGCGGCGTGCGGACGCGCGGATCATCGCGATGACCGACGACGTCACCACGGTGCGCGTCGAAGCACCGGTGCTGATCGAGCCCGCGATCCCGTTCGTGCGCGTGCTGTTGCCGCTGATCAAAGGCGATCGCATGGACTACGCGCTCGAGAAGCTCGTCGAGGTCGGCACCGACGAGATCGTCGTGTGGCCGGCGGCGCGCAGCGTCGTGAAGCTCGATGCCGATCGCCGCGACACGCGCATCGAGAAGTTCCAGCTCGCGGTCCAAGCGGCCGCGCGGCAATCGGGTCGCCCGCAGATCCCGCGCGTCGTGTGGGCCGATTCGCTCGCGCGCGCGATCGAGAAGCTCGACGGGCGCAAGCTCGTCCTCGATCCGGCGACCGATGCAGCGCTCACCGTCGACGATTCGCTGTCCGTGACGCTCGTCAGCGGTCCTGAAGGCGGCCTCGCGCCCGAGGAGAACGCGCTGCTCGCGGGATTCGAGCCCGTGTGTCTCGGCCCGCGCGTGCTGCGCGCCGAGACCGCGCCGGTGATGGCCGTCGCGCTCGTCCGCGCGCTCACGATGAGCTGACGCCGATAATTTGCGCCTCGATACTTCGCGCCGTCCGCGACTTCGCGGCGCGAGCACATCGAGGTGCGTGCGACGGTCCGCGCATGCGATGGGGCTTCCTGCTGCTTCTCGGAGCGTGCGCATCGGCGGGTCACGACAACAACGCGGGTGACGATCAGCCCGGTGTCGATGGCGGCGACCGCGATGGCGCCGCCGATGATGGACCACTGCCCGATGCGGATCCTCGCCGCGGCTGGGTCGATCTCGGATCGCCACCCGGCGCGATGACGGGCGATGTCAGCTCGCCGCGCGTCGCGATGTGGAACGGCGCACCGGTCGTCGCGTACTCCGCGGACAAGTACGTGCACGTGCTCGCGTACGAGAACGACAGCACGTGGACACCGATCGGTTCGCCGCTGCGTCACTCCGCGGACACGAACGCGGTGACCTACGATCCGACGCCGATCGCGAGCGCGGACGGACTGTCCGTCGTGTGGCCCGAGTGGTCCGCGGGCGCGATGTCGAGCCCGGTGCGCCGCGCCGCGAACGGGAGCTGGGTGCCGCCGCCCGGTGCGGCCGTGCTCGGAACCGCGGGCGCGTATTCGTTCGTGCCGCACTCGACCGCGGCGACGGACGTCGATGGCTCTATGTGGATCGCGTACGCGGAGACGACGGACATCAACGCGCCGATGCGGATCTTCGTCGTGTCGCTGCTCGGCGCGAACGTGTACCAACGCGGCCAATCGATCTCGGCGACGAGCACGAACAGCGGTGCACTCGCGCCGACGATCGCGATCGGCGGCGGCGCGCAGTTCATGTCGTGGACGGAGAACGGCGTGCGCATCGCGAAGCGCAACGCCGTGAGCGGTGCGTGGGAAGCGTTCGGCGGCAGCCCGATCATCGTCGCGGGTCGCGCGGCGAGCAGCCAGGCGAACCCGAGCATGACCGCGGACGCGAACGGCCGGCCGATCATCATGTTCACGTCGAGCAACGGGACGGAGAACGGGATCTACGTCGCGCGCTGGGACGCGACCGGGTGGACGTACTGGGGAGAGATGGTGCAGGCGACGCCCGGCACCGTCGGTGGCCAGAGCACGCATCCGTATCCGCAGAGCATCGTCGTCGGAGGACCGGACCTCGTGTACATCGCGTGGACGGAGATGGATGCGTCCGGACAGGAAGGCGTCTATGTCTATCGCTGCGCTCCCGGCGGGTGCAGCGCGGTGGGGCGCGGGCGTCTCGAGAGTGCGAGCGGAGCGACGCCCGGCTCGTGGCCGTCACTGACCGTCGACGGTGCGGGCCGCCCGATCGTGGCGTGGGTCGAGGACACCGCGAGCGGAAACGCGATCGCGCACGTGTGGCGCTACCACGGCGACCCCGACGCGCCGTAGCCGGGTGCGACTGTCGGCGTTGACGAAACGTCCGACCATTTGGTAGCCCGACGTCATGAGCCCGCCCGTCTGCCTCGCCCACGCGATCCCACAACCAGGGTTGTGCGAGATCTGCGCGAAGCGCGCGCGGTTCACGACGGCGCGCGCGCGTGCGCTGATCGTCGCGGGAGGCGTGATCGCGGCCACCGCGGCGATCGTGTTCTACCTGCAGACGCGGCCCACGAAGGCGCCGCCTCCGCCGCCGCCCGAGGTCGATCTGCTCGAGAAGTACAAGCGCGAGCGGCTCGCCGCGGACAAGTGCGACAAGAAGGCGATCCAGGATCTCGTCGAGCACCTGATGCGCGACGCGCGGTGGAAGGACGCACTCGCGATCGCGGAGCAAGCGACCGAGGACTGCGGCGAGATCGATCGGCTCGAGCTGCACGTGATCACGTGCCTGCAGCAGCTGCATCGCTGGGCCGATGCGTCGACGAAGATCGATGCGCTGATCGCGCGTGCGCCGCGCGAAGCCGCGTACTGGTGGTGGCACGGTGAAGCGGCGCGCTATCGCGATCGACACGAGCTCGCGCTCGTCGATTTCCGCCAATCGCTCGCGAATCAGTACTACTGGTACAAGTCGTCGCTCGTCGTACGGCAGTTCATGTACGCCGCGGAGCCCGCGAAGGCGGAGTGCGAAGCGGATCGCGCGTGGCGGTTCTACGAGCGGTCGCTCGGCGGCACGCTCGACGACGAAGCGCGCAACCTGCTCGCCGCGCTCGATCGCGCGAAGACGTGCGTGCCGGAGCGCGGCACGGGGCGCGGCAAGCTCGTCGCGAACAAGAAGCTGAAGGTCACGATCGGAACTACGACCGCGGAGCTGATGCTCGATCCGCGCGCCGGCACGACGATCCTCTCGCGCGACGTCGCGGAGCGCGCGGGCCTCGTCCCGACGTCCAAGGACACCACCGCGACGCTATGGAGCGAAGTCCGCATCCAAGGCCAGCCCGCGCGCGTCGACAAGATGACCGTCGGGTCCCTCTCCGCGAAGAACGTCCACGTCGTGATCAGCGACGATCTCGCCACCGGCGACGACGGCGTGATCGGCCTCAGCTTTCTGTGGCACTGGAACGTCGACCGCGATGTCGACGACGTCCTGCTCGCGCCGTGATGTCCGGAACCGGCCAGCGAATTCCAGAGCAAGCGGCAGAGTGTGGCCATGGCGAACCGCGCGCATGGTGGCCGCATGCAAACCACCGACACTCTCGATCCTCGCTGGCAGGCCGTCATCGCGCGCGATGCGACCGCTGACTTCTACTACTCCGTGCGCACGACCGGCGTGTACTGCCGGCCCTCGTGCGCTGCACGGCTCGCGTTGCGCGGAAACGTCGCGTTCCACGCCTCGTGCCGCGACGCCGAAGCCGCCGGCTTTCGCGCGTGCAAGCGCTGTCGCCCGAACGACGCGCCGCTCGAGCAGCGCCGCGCGGACATCGTCGCGCGCGCGTGCCGGATCCTCGACGACGCGGACGCACCGATCGAGCTCGCGGACCTCGCGCACGCCGTCGGCACGAGCCGCTATCACCTGCACCGCATGTTCAAGGACGTCACCGGTGTCACGCCGCGCGCGTACGCGGCCGCCCGCCGCGCCGAGCGCGTTCGCGACGAGCTCGACGACTCTCCGTCGGTGACGAGCGCGATCTACGGCGCCGGCTTCCAATCGAGTGGCCACTTCTACGCCGAAGCGCCGAAGGTGCTCGGCATGACGCCGACGCAGTTTCGCGCGGGCGGCGCCGGTGTCGCGATGCGCTTCGCGATCGGCGCGTGCTCGCTCGGGACAATTCTCGTCGCCGCGACATCGATCGGCGTGTGCGCGATCCTGTTCGGCGACTCCACGACGGAGCTCGAGCGCGATCTACGCGAGCGCTTCCCGAACGCGCAACTCGCGAACGCCGATGACCTCGCGGAGTGGCTCGCGCACGTGATCGCGTTCGTCGACGAGCCGACGGCTGCGCTCTCGCTGCCGCTCGATATCCGCGGCACCGCGTTCCAGCAGCGCGTGTGGCAAGCGCTGCAGTCCGTGCGCGCGGGCGAGACCGTGTCGTATGCGGAGGTCGCCGCGCGCATCGGTCGGCCGCACGCCGCGCGCGCCGTCGCCGCCGCCTGCGCCGCGAACCCGCTCGCCGTCGCGATCCCGTGTCATCGCGTCGTGCGCGGCGATCGCTCGCTGTCCGGCTATCGCTGGGGCATCGAGCGCAAGCGCGCGCTGCTCGAGCGCGAAGCGATCGACGTGGAGGCGCGCGGATGGTGACCGCACGCGTCCGGACCGACAGGCCGCGCGCCGAGATCGACAGGGCGATCGACGGGGCGATCGACAGGACGATCGACTGGCCGCGCGCCACGATCGATCTCGACGATCGCGGCTACGCCGTGTTGCCGTCGCTGCTCTCGCTCGCCGACTGCGACGCGCTGATCGTGGGCTACACCGACGACGCCGCGTATCGCAGCCGGGTCGTGATGGCGCGCCACAACTTCGGGCGCGGCGAGTACAAATACTTCGCGTACCCGCTGCCTCCGCTCGTCGCGAGCCTGCGCGAGGCGCTGTATCCGCCGCTCGCCGCGATCGCGAATCGCTGGCAGTCCACGCTCGGCATCGCCACCGCGTTCCCGCCCGACCACGCCGCGTTCCTCGAGCGCTGTCACGCCGCGGGCCAGACGCGCCCGACGCCGCTCCTGCTCGCGTACGAAGCGGGCGACTACAACTGCCTGCACCAAGATCTCTACGGCGAGCACGTGTTCCCGCTGCAAGTCGCCGTGCTCCTCGCGGAGCCGGGTCGCGACTTCGACGGCGGCGAATTCGTGCTGACCGAGCAGCGCCCGCGGATGCAGTCGCGCGTCGAGGTCGTCCCGCTAGGCCGCGGTGATGCGGTCGTGTTCCCGGTGCACCACCGTCCCGTGCACGGCACGCGCGGGACGTACCGCGTCACGATGCGCCACGGCGTCAGCCGCATCCGCGCGGGACGCCGCCACACGCTCGGCGTGATCTTTCACGACGCGCCGTGATCACGGCAGGTACTTGATCACGAGCCGCGCGACGCGCGCTTCCGTCGACATCGAGAACCGAACCCAGCCCGGCTGCGTGTCGACGTGAACACCGATCGCGAAGTCGTTGCCGATCGCGGCCTTCACCGCCGTCGCCGCCGCGGCGTTCAGCGGCACGGAGATCACGCTGCCCGCGGCCGCCGACATCGCGATCGTGCCGGTGCCGTACGTGGTGCCGCTGCCGAGATCGTTGTGCGTCTGCGTGCCGATCGTCGCGTTCGCCGCGTTCGCTTCGAGCGTCGATGGCGGCGTCGTGACGTCCCAGACGGAGATCGTCTCGGTCGCGTCGCCCGAGGAGTACTCCTCTTTCTCGACCTCGAACGTCACGGACTGGACCGTGGTCGCCGTGAAGTTCAGCGTGAACACGAAGTACGAGTTGTAGTTGAGGCTGCCGTTGAGGCCCGTGATCGTGTTGTCGTTCACGCTCGTGTGCGAGCCGCTCGCGTTGTACCAACCGCGCCAGCGATTCGAGCCGACGACTTTGAGATCGATCGTCTTCGTCATCAGCTCCGTGCAGTCGGGGATCTGGTTGCCGTTGCCGTCGATGCGATCGTCGAGGCCGGGGCAGTCGTCGCAACCGTCGGCGACGGTGTCCATGTCGGTGTCGACCGCGTCGTCGGCGCCGGGGCACTTGTCGAGGTGGTTGCACACGCCATCGAGATCCGTGTCGAGGCACGCATCGATCTCGATCATCGCGTCGGCCATCGGGGTGTCGTCGCCGGTGCCCGGTGCTTCGCTACCGGCGGACGCACAGGCGGCCGCGGCCACGGAGATGGCGATGAACAACAACCTCATCCCCCCGACGGTAACACTGGCCGGAGGCGAGAACATCACCGAACGATGGGTCGAGTTTGCACGATGTAGAGCTTGTCACCGACGAACACCCACTCGATGTCGAGGTGATCGTTGGCGAACAGCTTCGTCAGCTTGCGGGCCGAGTCGGCCAAAAGAATGGCCATGGCGTTCGTCAGCACGGCCTTGCCCTTGTTGGGGTTCGGCACCTCCTTGGTGCCGCCCTTCGCGTCGAAGATCAGCATCGTGTCCTCGGCGGAGCGGCTGAGGATGCGGATGCCGTGGTTGTACCAGGACACGATCAGGCTCTCGGGCACCTTCTTGCCGTCGACGACCGACATGCCGAGGCCGCTCTTCGCGTTGATCGTGTAGTTCTTCTCGTCGAGCGGATCGGTCGGGTGCTCCGTGAGCAACACGCCGGCGGAGGTGGCTGGTACGCCGATCTGAACGAGCACCGCGCTCATCGTCTTCATCTGATCGATGCCCGCGCGATGGCGATCCTCGTACGCGGTGAAGTTCCACGTGCTGCCCCACACCTTCTTGATCGCGTCGAGCACCTGATCGATGCCGCGCTGGTTCGCCATCGTGTCGTAGAGGCCCGCGCCGTTGAACTCGGGCAGATCCTCCGCGTTGCCGGAGCTGCGCACGAACACGCCACCGTCGGCGCCGGGCAGCGCCGCGAGCGCGGCGGTCACCTTCGCGCGCAGATCGTCGGAGACGGGCGCCTTGATGATGGTGTCGCGAATCTCCGCGAGCTTCGCCTTTCGAGCGGCGGCGTCGGTGGGGAGCGCGGCGATCAGCTTGTCGAGGCCGAGCGATTCGACGTGCTTCGCGTAGTAGTGGAACGGCACCCCGAAGCCCGGCGGCACCTCGAAGCCCGGCACCTTGCCGTAAGTGATTTCTCCGAGGTTCGCTGCTTTGGCCCCGAACTTCGTGATGTCTGCTGTTCGCATGGCAGACAGCGGGGACAGCTCCGTGTGTGCGACGTCGGCCTCGGGGATCGCGACCGCCATGCTCTTCGCGCCGACCTTCGCGGCGACCTCCTCGGGCGTCGCTTCGGTGATCGAGTACTCGGTGCCCTTCGCGACGAAGTGGACGATTTTGCCATCGAGCGCGCCGTGCTTCGTTCGCGCGTCGCGCAGGCCGATGTTCGGGATCTTCCACGCACGCGCACGCAACGACACGTGCGAGAGCGGCGTCGAGAACTGCTCGCTGATGATGCCCGCGACCGGCGTGATGTCGGGCAGCGGTGCCGTGAGGATCACGATCTCCGCCGGATCGAACGTCAGGTCCTCGAACTTCGCGTCCGGCGGAACGATGCGCAGCGTCCCGATCGCATCGCCTTGGTTGAACGCGACGTACTGTGCGGCTTGATAGATCTGATCGTTCAGGATGAACGGGACATCCTTCAACTTCTTCGCGACCGCTTCTTGGTAGGTCGAGTCCGGGCGGAACTTCACCTTGTCACCGGCGAAGAACGTCGACTTCATCTTCTCGTACGCGCGCGTGACGTGCGCCGCCGTCGCGCGATCGCCGTCCCAGAATGCGAACGTCCAGATGTCCTGCGAGACGTGATGGACGAGGTAGCACATCATGAAGTCCACCTTGTTCTCCGTGTAGTTCTTGTCGAACACACGGACGGCCTCGCGCGTCTTCGGTTTCTTGTAGAGCTCGCCGAAGATGAAGTCCTTGTGGACTTTGTACACGTCGACGTCGAAGTAGTAGATGGTGTCGCTCTTGAGGTCGATCACGAACTTCGCGAACTGCTCGCCGCCCTGCAGCGTCGAGTACGCGTCGAACGCGGCCTTGTCCGCGAGCTCGTGAGTCCACAGCCGGCGCGCGGGCTCGGTGACCGGAACGACCACGGGCGCGACCTCGGCCGCGTCGGGCGGCGCGACCGCGGCGTCGGCGCTCACCGCGACGGCGCTGCCGCTGCCAACCTCGGGGGCCTTCGGCGTGTCGTGCGATGATTTGCAGCCACACAGCGCGAGAGCCACCACGAGTCGGCGAAGGGTCATCCGCGCGAACGTACATGATTCGCCCCCGCGGGCGGCCCCATCAGCAGGTCGAGGAGGCCGGGGTCGGGGCAGACGTACCTGGCACGCGCTCTAAGCAAGTACGCGGATTTGCCCCCAGTAGCCCCGGCACGTTATCAACGGGGGATGGCGGAGCGCGAACCGACCCTCCTGGGGCCCGAGCCCATCGAGGGTGACTCGACCAGCAAGGTCGAGACGCCGGCGACGCGTCCGACCGTGGCTCGCGCGAACACCGAGGCACGCGAGTCCGCGGCCCGGATCGCCGCTGCGATCGATGACGAGATCGAGCGCGCACCGACGGTGGCGGAGGAGCGATCCGCTGCGCGTCCGCTGACGAAGATCGAGCCCGGGCCGCGCCCGAGCAAGCGCGAAGCCGCGGCGGTGTACGTGGTGGGGTTCTGGAAGCGCCTCGCGGCGGCGGCGATCGATCTCGCGATCGTCATCCCGGCGGCGCTGCTCGTGACGTTCGTCGCGTCGAAGATCGGCGGCGTGCATCTGCCGCCGAGCAACATGGGCCTGCTCGATGTCGACATGTGGATCGACCTCGTGCTCGCGACGGATCCCGCGCTCGTCATGGGCATCGTGATGATCCTCGCGATCGGGATGACCTACTTGCTCGTGTTTCAGATCGTCCTCGGACGGACGCTCGGAATGCGGCTCTTGAAGATGAAGATCATCGACGTGTATGGCGAACGTCCGAGCCCCGGACGATGCATCGCACGCTGCGCGGGTTATCTCGCGAGCGTCGCGACGCTGTTCCTCGGGTTTCTGTGGATGGGCTTCGACAGCGAGAAGCGCGGACTCCAGGACTGGATCGCCGGGACCTACGTGATCCGAGCATGAGGCGACTGCGATGCCATCGCGTCTGAGCTCCCTGCTAGTTCGCGACGGCCTGGTCGGCGTCAAGCGCATGGAGAAGGCGTTCCAGCGCCAGGTGATCTACGGCGGCAGCCTCGACACGATCCTCCTCGAGATGAACCTCGTCCCCGAGGAGCGCCTGACGCAGTACCTCGCGCTCGCATCGGGCTTGCCGCCCGCGGCGCGCGATGAAGGACGCGTGCTCGATCCCGCCGCGATCGCGATCGTGGATCGCGAAACCGCCGAGAAGAGCCGCGCGGTGCCGCTCGCTCTCGACGGAGAGACCGTGCGCATCCTCGTGTGCTCGCCGCTCGAGATCGACGAGCTCGAGGATCTCGCGGACCAGCTCGATCGCCCGCTCCAGCCGCTGATCGCGCCCGAGTATCGCTGGCACCTCGTGTACGCCGCCGCGTACGGGCTCGATCCGCCCGCGCGGTTCACGACGCTGGCGCGATCGCTCGATGTCGACTCGACCGCGCCGCCCGTCGTCGGCCGCGCGAAGTCCGTCATCGTCGAGGACAAGCCGAGCGGTGGCGTCCCCACGACACCCGTCTACGACGAGGTCACCGAGCGTACCGCGACGATGGCGGACTCGACGACGAAGCTGCCGTCGGACACGCGCCCGCCTGCCCCGCTACGCGCGCAGACCCATCCGGACACGATCGTCGCCGACGTTCCGCCCGACTCCAGCGCGAACCCACTGCGATCGAGTCGACGCACGATCGTCGGCGTGGCGGCGTCGCGGCCGATCACGGACCGCATGGCGTCACTCGGAGCGCGCCCCCCGGCCCCACCGCCGATCCGCGATGGCCTTCCAGAGGATCCGCTTCCTCCGCCGATCGTCTCGTTCTCCAGCTCGGGCCCGATCCCCAAGGTGATCAACGATGGCGGCACGCCGACCTCGCGCCCGAGCGCGAAGGTGCGTCCTCGCTCGCCCGCGACGCAACCGATCACCACCGAGGGCCGCGATTCCCCGCTGCCGATCATCAGCGCGCGAGAGATGCTCGCGGTCGCCGAAGATCGCGACAGCGTGTTCCTCACGTTGCTGCGTGCCGCGCGCTCGCGTGCGCGGTGGGCCGGTTTGCTCACGGTGCAAGGCGGCGCGGCGATCGGTCGCGTCGCGCTCGCGGAGCCGGGCCTCGATACGAAAGCCGTGACCAGCGTGCTGATTCCGCTCGACGCGCTGTCGCCGTTCCGCGCGGTCGTGTCGAATCATCAGCCGCACATCGGTCCGCTCGTCTCGGGTGATCCGGGCATCGATGCAATGGCGCTGCGACTGGGCGGTGTGATGCCGCCCTCGGCGCTGCTCATGCCGGTCGTGCTGCGCGAGCGCGTGGTCGCGATCGTCGTCGCGCATCGCGTGCAGAGCGATCTGCGGCTGTCCGACGTCACCGAGCTGTTGCCGATGGCACACGCGGCGTCGGATGCGATCGGACGCTTGATCGTGAAGCACAAGTCCGCCGGCTATCGCGCTGCGAGCGAGATCGTTGCGGTGCCGATCGAGGCCGAGCAGGTCCTCACGAAGAAGCTCGGCGCGCCGAAGTTCGACGACGGCGATTGGTCCGAGGTCACGCAGCCGGAAGCACCGCTGATCGAGGAGATCGTCCAGCTCGGGTACCAGCAGGAGCCGATCGAGCCGATCGAGCTCGTCCTCGATCACATCGAGAGCGCGCGCGAAGGCCACGCGGAAGCGGATCTCGCGGACGCCGTCGAGCGCGCGGGCGAGGCGCTCGGAGCGCTCAATCGGCGCTTTCCCGGCAAGCTGCGCGTCGATCGCTTCGCGGTCACGGGACGACCGTTGCGCGCGGCGCAGTACGGCGGTCTCCTCGAGCTCGTCGTCCGGCTCGGCTCCGTCGCGTCGGACCTGCTGATCGAGAAGATGGCGTCCCCGCAACGCGACGTTCGCTTCTACGCCGCGATCTGCACCGCGGAGCTGCGGCCCCGCAACGCGGTATACGCGCTCGCCGAACGATTGTTCGATCAGGACTTCGGCGTGCGCGCCTGCGCGATCGAAGCGCTCGCGGGCTACCCGGTGTCAGACCTCGTGTCAGCGCTCGCCCGCGTGCGCCGCGCCGTTCACTCCAGTGACTCCGAGGTCGTCGGCGCCGCGACCGCCGCGATCGTCGCGCTCGCCGACGTCGAATCGATCCCCGATCTGATCGGAGCGATCGAGCGCAGCGACCGCGCCGGCGATCACGCACGTCGCGCTCTCGTCGCGCTGACCGCGCAGGACTTCGGCTCGAGCGAACGCAAGTGGCGCAAGTGGTTCGATGGTGCGCGCAAGCGCCATCGCATCGAGTGGCTGATCGAAGGCCTCGCTCACAAGGAAGACGCGATCCGCGAGGCGGCCATCAACGATTTGCGCCGCCTGACCGGCGAGTACTTCGGCTATCACCACGATCTACCCCGACGCGAACGCGATCAGGCGGCGGAGCGTTGGGCCGCATGGTGGCGCGACACCGGATTCCGCCGCTTCGTGCATGCCGAGGACGAGCGCGAACGACCGACCGCGCTCTTGCCCGCGCGCAAAGAGCCGCTCTAGTCGGCGCCCACCGAGGCCACGGCGCGTGCGGAGGCCGTGGCGACAGGTAGGTGTGCGGACGGCGAACGCAACAGGCCATTTCGCACGTGCATCGGGCGCCGACGTGAAAAGTGGTGATGGGTGGCTTATCCTTGGTGCGTGGAAGCCGCTGCGGGGGGACCGCGCCAGCTCGACCCGGGCACGATGCTCGACGGGAAGTATCGGATCGAGAGTCTGATCGCGGTCGGCGGTATGGGCGCTGTCTATCTCGGCACGCACACGCAGCTTCGCAAGCGCGTGGCGATCAAGGTGCTGAACCCGCAGCTCAACAACCCGCAGATGATCGAGCGCTTTCACCGCGAAGCGATCACCGCGTCGCAGATAGGTCACGAGGGCATCGCGCAGGTTACCGACATCGGCACGAGCGCCGCGAACGAACCGTTCCTCGTCATGGAGTACCTCGAAGGCGAATCCCTCGCGGGCCGCATTCGCAACTCCGGTGTGTTGCCGGTCGAGGTCGCTGCCGAGCTCGCGTGCTCGATCCTGTCGCCGCTCGGCGCCGCGCACGCGGCCGGAATCGTCCATCGCGATCTCAAGCCGGACAACGTGTTCCTCGTCCGGCAGAGCCGCGGCGAGATGGTCAAGCTGCTCGACTTCGGCATCTCGCGCGCACAAGGACTCGAGGGCGAGTTCCGGCTGACGACGACCGGCCTCGTGCTCGGCACGCCGTATTACATGTCGCCCGAGCAAGCGCGCGGTGACACGAACATCACGCCCGCCGCGGACATCTACGCGCTCGGCGTGATCTTGTACGAGATGCTCGTCGGTCGGGTTCCGATCAACGCGGACAACTACAACCAGCTCATGTACAAGGTGATGACCGGCGACTACGTGCCACCGCGGTCGCTCCGTCCCGAGATTCCCGTCGAGCTCGAGCAGATCATCCTGAACGCGATGGACATCGCGCCGGAGCAGCGACCTCCGTCGGCGGCCGCGCTCGAGCAGGCGTTGCTTCCGTTCTGCCGGTCGACGTTCCGCGATCACACGATCGAGCGCCTGTCCGCACCAAGGCTCGTCAACCGCACCACCCCGCCGCCGATGGCGAGTCAATTGCCGAACCCGAGCGGCGGCGGTTTCGCGACCGATCGCACGGTGCAAGCGTCGCCGGTGCCGACGCCGATGCGACCGCTCGCGAGCCAGCTCGAGCCCGTGTCGCAGATGCCGAAAGCGAAGTCGAAGGCTCCGCTGTTCGGCGCGCTTCTCGTGGTGCTACTCGGTGGAGGCATCGCTGCGGCGGTCCTCGTGTCACGCGGCGGGACGAAGCCGACCGAACCCACGCCGATCGCGAAGACCGAGCCCTCCGTCGCGCCGACGACAGGCAGCAACCAGGCAGCGAAGGTCGAGGAGCCGAAGCCCGCCCTGCCGAAGAAGATCACGCTGAAGTTCACGCTCGATCCCGCGGATGCCAACGTGTTCATCGACGACGTCGCGCAGCCCCACGGCGAGATCACGGTTCCCGCCGATGATCAGAAGCACACGCTGAAGATCACCGCTCCGAACTTCACGCCACACGAAGAAGAGATCGTGTTCGACGAGAGCCAGCGGTTCTCGATCAACCTCGAGAAGATCGTCGCGAAGACCACGCCGGCAAAGCCGACGAAGCCGACGAAGCCGACGAAGCCGGGCAAGCCCGGGAAGACCGACCGCATCGACACGACGAGTCCTTATCAATGAAGCTTTTCTGTGCAGCGTTATCGTTGGTGGTCATAGCGTCTGCGGTCCCCGCGGATGCGAAGCCGAAGAAGAAGGCGCCCGCGAAGAAGGAGCCACAAAAGGATCCGAAAGCGGATCCGAAGGCGGATCCGCCGAACAAGGTCCCGAGCGGCGAGCAGAAGGAAGCGGACCGTCACTTCAAGAGTGGCGTGGAGCTGTACAAGGAGCAGAAGTACACCGAGGCCCTCGCGGAGTTCGAGCGCGCCTACGAGATCTCGCCGCACCCGCTCGTGCTCTACAACATCGCGGTCTGTCACCGCGAGCTGTCGCACTACCAGCAGGCCGTGAAGTTCTACAAGCGGTTCGTCACCGAGGGCAAAGGCCAGGTGCCGAACGCGAAGCTCACCGTCGCGCAGACGGAGCTCGACGGGATCCTCGCTCGCATCGCGCGTGTGACGGTCACCGTCTCGCCCGACGGGGCGACACTGCTCGTCGACGATCAGGAGCTCGGCACGCTCGTCGAGATGCCGATCGTGTTGCCGCCCGGCGAGCACCGCCTCGTCGCGCGCATGGTCGGACGTACGGATGCCGTGCGCGTGGTTCGCGTCGCATCGGGCGACGAGCTGACGGTCGATCTGAAGACCACGGAGCTGTCCGTTGGGGAGAAGCCCGATCCGGGCAAAGACGATACGTCGAAGCCGACACCGGTCGACGACGCTTCCCCGCGCCCGCGGCGATTCTCCGTCGGTGCTGGGTTCGGTCTCGACTTGCGCGATACGCTCGGCGACACCGGCGCACCATCGATCGGCGTGGGTGTCGCGATCGGCTCGCGGCTCACGATCGGCGCGGATGCGATCATCGTCGCGTACGCGGTGATGCCGTCGCTGCGCGTCCGTCTCGCGGGTGATGCGTTCAGCGTCCACGCGATCGCGGCGATGCCGATCGTGTTTCCCGAAGGCGAGATGTCGTCGACGTTCGTCGCCGGCGCCGCCGGGCTCGGACTGCGCTACCGCCCGACCCCGATGTTGTCGTTCCGCCTCGAAGCACTCGCGAGCTTCGCCGGCAAAGCTCACGGCACCACGGTTCCTGCGTTCCTCGGAGGTGAGCTGTGGTTCTGATCCGATTCGTCGTCGTCGCGCTCGTCGCCGCTCTCGGCGCAGGTTGCGGAAAATCGCTGTTCGACAACGGCACCGGCGGCGACGACACGCCCGGCGGTGATGGCGGCGTGGACTCCCGCATCGACGGACCGCCGGTGCAGACATCGTGTACCGCGCCGTGTCTCGGCGATGCGAGCGGCGACTTCGACGGAAGCGATCGCGGATCCAACGGCAAGTGGCGCTACCTCGACGACAACCGTCGCCACGTGTGGACGCCGATGACGGGCACCACGACGAAGATGGGCGCCGGCATGAACAAGATCGCGAAGTGCGATACGGGTAGCTCGGCGGCGGCCTGCACCGCTCTTCCGGGCGCGTTGCTCGTATCGTCGACGGGCGCGACGAGCCTGCAGGATCCCGCGATCGAGCTCACGCTCGCCGACACGAAGGTCGTGCAGCTCTCGCTACGTGTGCACGTCCCGGCGGGTGGAAAGGCGCAGGTCGTACGGCTCTACCGCTCCGCGCGCGAGGACGTGCTGTTCACGGGGACGGCCGAGGTCGGAACAACGCTGGAGACATCGGTCGTCATCGACGCGTTCCCCGGCGAGCGCATCCTGTTCGCGCTCGCGCCCACGGCGGGTGGCCAGACGGACGTCGCCGTGCAGCTATTCGCGAGCGACACCGAAGAGGTGTTCCCGAAGTTCTGCCAGATCGGGCTCGACTTCGAGCCAGCCTCGGCGATCGGCAACTCGCTCACGAACAAGTGCGCCGGAACGCCACTGACGACGTGGAATGACTCGGGGCCGTCCGACGTGATGACACCGCCGACGTTCGCCGCCGGCCCGTTCGCCGAGTCCGGCATGGCCGCAGACTTCGTCGAGGGCACGCACTTCGACTCCATGGTGTCGGTGGATCGCTCGATGGATAACACCACGCAGTTCTGGTTCAAGCTGGACCAGTTCGGCGTACAGGCGACGATCCTCGTGTCCGACATGGATCTCGACGATCTATCGCCCGGCGGCTTGGTGATCGATCTGTTCGACAACGCGGGCACGCCGGCCATCGAGGTCGGCACGTGCACCGACGGTATGGTGCCCGTGCAGTACAACCTCGTGAACCACGCGTTCACCGATCACCTCAGCTGGCACTTCATGCGTGTCGTCCAGAGCGGATCGATCGTCAAGGTCTGCGTCGACGGCGCGAAGCTGTTCGAGGTCCCGATCCCCGCCGGCTCGAACCCGAGTTCGTACCCGATTCGCCTCGGGCGCAACAGCATCTGGAATCCACAGGCCGCCTACGTCGACGGACGGATGGATGACCTGCGGATCTTCAAGGCCGCTCTGCCCTGCGAGTGACGTTGACGAGACAGCCGAGCGAGCCGTTCAGCTTGTAGATCGTCGACACGTCGATCGGGTGCACGTCGTAGCCGTGCGAGCGCCAGAACGCTTCGCCCGCGGCATCGAGCGCCGGCAGATCGTACGTGGGCAGATAGATGATCTTCTGGGCACCACGGCGATCGAACAGCGCGTTCGTGTACGTCACGTAGCTGCCCGCGCCTTTCAGCACGAGCGCGGGTACGCGCACGACGGCGAAGCCCTGCGCGACGAGCAACTCGGCGGCACGATCGAAGCGCTTCGCTTCCGTAGCGACATCCTCGAGATCGTCGACGGTGAGGTTGTCCTCGGGACCGAGGAGCGCCACGCCCGCGCGGACGTCACCGACCGCGACGGTGTGATCGTCGAGCGGCATCATGTACATCATGATGTGATGGCGAGGTACCTCGCCTGCTTCGCTGCCGAGCCAGACGAGCCTCTGCGCGAGCCGGCCGTGCAGCTCGTGCTCGATCGCGCCGCGGCTCGCATCGGTGCGGCCGAGGTTGCGGTTCGAGAGGTTCGCGTCGACGAACACGAGGTTCGGTGTCGCCGCGAGGTCGCCACCCTCGAACACGATCGAGGACACGCGCGCGTCGCGGCCGTACAGCGCGCGAGAGATCGCGCTCGGAGACTCGGCATCGCCCGCGCGTCGCCGGAACGGAGTCTCGATCTTCGGCGGTGCGAGGATCGAGCCACGGCCTTCGTCGTCGACGAGCGCCGCGTAGCGATCGCGCGACCAGGTCGTGATCGGCGCACCGACGATCACCGGGTGCAGTCGCGCGAGGTGGCCCACGCGTGCGCTCGTCATCTTCGCGACGAGGCGATCGAAGTCCGCCCTCGTCTCGACCTCGACATCGATCGTCACCTCGGGCGGCAGCGTCTCGAACAGCTGCTTCCACACGGGGAGTGCGACGCGATCGTTGCCGGGCGCGTAGTGGATCGCGATGCGTGACAGCGGCGCACTCGCATCTTCGGCGACGAGCCGCGTCGTGGGGCGACGATCGCGCGCGACGGCGCCGACCGTGACGATCGCGGCGCTCACGAGCAGCCCCGCAGCGATGGCGCCGATGATCTTCACTTCGCGTTGACGAGCCCGACGACCGCGGGCTTCGCGTCGACAGCGGGACGCTCGAACGACATCACCTCCACGGCGCCCGTGCTGTTGCCATGCGCGTGCGCCATGAAGGTGAACTTCTTCGTCGCTTCGTCTTTCGGCGTGATCTTGAACGTGTAGGTCCGCTCCGCGCCGGCCGCGAGCGGTTCGTCCTCGCCGCCCTTGTCGACGCGCTCGACCTCGTAGGGCGTGTTGTCACCATAGGCCGACACCATGAGCTCGCTCGACAGCCCCTCGAGTCCGACCTGGTCGCCGATGTCGACCTCGAACCAGTCGATCGCCTTCTTCTTCGTATTCTTCACCTTCACGGCGATCTCGAACGGTCCGCTCGCGGGCAGCGCCGCCGGCACGAACGAGATCGGAATCGCGTTGCCACCCCACACGGCGAAGCCGACGCGCGCCGCATTCTGAGGACCGAACTCGTTCTCGTAGTAGCGCGCGTCGCGCGGATCGTCCGCGCCCTCCACATCGGTGTTCTTGATGTAGTGGGTCTTCGACGACATCACGTCGATGTCGAACCACTGCACGCTGCCCTTGTGGCGCGTGGTGCCGAGGTTGAATGCGACCTCCACCGGCGCGCCACCGCCCGGCGCGCTCTTCACCTTCACGCGACGCTTCGTCACGACAGTCGGCGGATTCGACACGCGCTCCTCGCCGTAGCCGTTGTCCTCGAGCGCGCGAACGTCGAGCGATATCTCCTTCGGCGTGTCGCTCGACGCGACGAGGATCGCTTTGACCTGTCCGCCGGCGGTCGAGATGCCGCGATCGATCTCGACGCTGACGGTCACGCCGTCGACCGAGAACGACTCCTTCGGCGGTCGCATCGCGGGACCGTCCGTCTGGATGTTTGCGCCGAGGAGGTGCCAGCCGGCAGGTACCGCGACGAGGATGGTGGCGAAGAACGCCGCGACGGAGGTCTTCTGCATGACACCAGGACGCCGCGACCTCTCCCGCTATTGCACGATCGTCGCGGCGTCGCCCAAAATTGGTGGCGGTGCGGGGAGCGCACGCGCTGTCGACCGTCGCGCGCTGACATGTAGCACCCAGCTAGATGCGCCGAATGGCTGCATTCCGATCGGATCGGGCACCAACTTCACGCGCTCCGCGACCGCGACGTCCTGGCACACCGGCTGCGTGATCCCGACGGCCGCGGGCGGCGTCCCCGACGACGCGGCGAGGGCGAGCTCCACGTTCTGCCCGAAGTAGTCGAGTCGTCCCGCCTGCGTGAGCGCCATCATCGGTCCGCGATGCACGCCGACGCGCAAGCGAATGCCCGAGGTCACTGCATCCGCATCGATCGCCGATTGCAGGGCGAGCGCTGCTTCGACGGCGGGATTCGGCCGCTCGAACGCGGCGATCGCGAGACCACCGAACGTCTTCACGAGTGACCCGCCGTACTCGCGCGCGAGGTTGCCGCAGATCTCGAAGAACCGCGCCGCGACGGGAAATGCTTTCGTGTCGCCGAGCTCCTCGAACATTCGCTGCGCGTCGTCGATCTGCGCGACCACGAGCGTCGCTTGGGTCACCGCCATGAGCCGACCGGGCGCGAGCGACTGATCGGGGAACAGCTCGCGGAACGACGCCGTCGCCATCGCGCGCGCAGCCGTCAACGCGAACGCTCGATCGCCCGCACGCTCGATGCGCACGATGATCTCGCGACGCTCCGTGTTCTGCAGCGTGAACAACTGATCGCCTGCCGTGAGCAACGCGACCTCGCTCGGTTGCCCGAGCGCGATGTCCACGCGCCGCACGCCGCCCTGCGCGGTGACGCGAACCTCGTGATTGCGCGACAGCTGCGCGCTGCGGATCACGTAGTAGCCCGGCGTCAACGACAAGGGCAGCGCGAACCGCTCGTTCGGTGCGAGCCGCACCTGCGCCGCCACGTGCGGAAAGTGCCCCGGCCCACCGATGCAGAACGTTTGCGTCTCGACGTCGCGAACATCAGGCGCTGCGCGAAACGCGAGCTCGATCGCGCGCGAGAAATCGACGTCGAAGCCGATGTTGCATGTCTTGCAGCGCGCGCGCTCTTCGATCTTCGAGAGGGACTCCACCACCGACGACGGAATGCGACACGACGGGCAGATCACGTCCCACACCATGCCGAGCACACCCTGCTTCGCCGCATGCAGCGCGGCCTCGATCATCGCGTCCTCGGGGACGTTGAACTTCGCCGCGAGCTCGAGCGGTCGAATGCGCGCGACGTCTTGATCCGACGCGCTGCTCAAGAACTGCACGAGCGCATCCGCCGCCGCGGGCGTGACTCCCACCGCGAGCAGCTTCTCGCTCGCCGTCTGCAATCGCGCGCGCGCCGCCGCCGACAGCTCGATCTCGGGCTCGATCGGGTCGATGCCCGGCGCGGGCCCCGCCGCGAGAATTCGATCGAGGCGCTTGTACACGCGATCGAGGTTGCGCTTGTACACGATGCCAGTCTGGAACTTGGAGATGATCTTCGCGAGCCAGCTGCGCGGTTCGATGCGCACCGTATTCCGCAGCTTCGTGCCACCACCCGCGATGCGCTCGAGCTGAACCTCAGCGACGTACCAGCGCACGAGCCCACCGTTGAACACGCGCAGCACCACGTGCCGGCTGCCCTCGATCCACTCGTACGGGTGCTCTTTCCACTGCAGCTTCACACCCGCGATCCGCTGATGCCCTGTCGTGTTCGGTCCCGTCGGTACGCGCGTATCGTTCTTGATGCTCTCGATCTCGAACTTCACCGGCGGCAATCCGGTCGCGCGATTCATCTTCTCGGTGTTCGACACGAAAGGCCACAGCTGTTCCGGCGTGCTCTGCAGCTCCCACTCGAACGAGTACTCGATGATCCGCGACTCGCGATGCACGGGCGGCGCGGGATGCGCGGTGATCAACGCCGCCTCGCCGTTGCACATGCGGTCCACCGCATCGAGGAGCTCTGTCGCATCCGCGGGCCGATTCTTCGGATCCTTCTCCAGACACTTCGCCACGAGATCCGCCACCGTCGGTGACACCTCGCTGACGAGCGCATCGAGCCGCGGCGGCACCTCGCGCATCTGCTGCAGGATCACGCCCATCGGATTGTCATCGACCACCGGGAACGGCGGCCGTCCCGAGATCAGCGCGAACAAGCAACAGCCCACCGCGTACACGTCCGTCGCCGGCGTGACCTGCCCGCCCTGACACTGTTCGGGCGCCATGTACTCGGGCGTGCCCAACACCGCGCCCTCTCTCGTCGCGCCCTCGGCACTATTCGCGTGCGCCGCATCCTCGGCGATCCGTGCGATTCCAAAATCGCCGAGCTTCACGATCTGCCCGACGGGATTGCTCTCCATCTCGATGCCCTGCCGGACAAACATCATGTTGTCGGGCTTCAGATCGCGATGAACGATGCCCAACCGGTGCGGCTCCGCCAGCGCGCGACACACGTCACCCATGATCGCCAGCGCCAATCGCTCGGGGATCTTCTTCAGCCTCTTCAGCGCCCCACCGACGCTCCCACCGACGACGAGCTCCAACACCAAGTAGTGCAGCCCGCGATCCTCGTTGAGATCGATGAAGTTCGCGATGTACGGGCTGCCCACCTTCGCCAACACGCGCGCCTCTTTGCGAAACCGCCGCAGCAGCTCCGCGTCGCTCGCGATCTCGGGCCGCAACAACTTGATCGCCACCGCATCGCCACCGGTCCGATCGCGCGCTTCCCACACCTCGCCCATCGCACCAACGCCGAGCTGCCTCGCGAGCTCGTATCGCCCCACGCGCGCACCGATCGCCGGCCGCGCGGGCCGATTGTCCTCGTCATCCTGCAGCGTCGGCCGCCCGTTGCGACCGGCCGCCGCCGCATGCAGCCGCCGCAGCAGCTCGGGCATCGACGGCCGCAGATCAGGATCCACCGCCGTCGCCTCTCGAATCACCGCAGCGATCAACTCGTCCGCCGTTCGCCCCGCCTCCGTCGTGAACAGCTTCAACAGCGTGCCCACCGCGAACACGTCCGCCGCCGGATCCGGCGCCATCAGCCCATCCTCCGCCTCGGGCGGCCGACACCGCGCTGCCCACGGATGCGCGCTCGGCCTCGTCGCCAACCCGGTCAGCTCGAAGCGCGGCCGATCACCCGCGCCGACCCACACGCTCCACGGATGCAGCCGTCCATGCACCACGCCCACGTGATGCGCGGCGCTCATCGCGCGCACGAGCTCGAGCAGCATGCGCAGCGCGCGCACCATGTCCACGCTGCTCTGCTCGATCAGCTCCGCGAGCGGAGGAAAGCTATCACCCTCGAGAACCACCATCGGTGGACTCTCTTCGAGCGCGATCACCGGCCTCACCGCGGGATGATCGATCGCACCGATCGCGCGAATGCGTTGTTCGAATGCGTGCCAGCGCGGAGCCTTCGAATCGAACGAGAGCTGATGGACCTCGACGAGCTTCTCGCCGCGTTTGCCCAACACGCAGACGCCATCGGGCCCCGCGCCTAGCTGCGCGAGTGGAACGAACGTCGTGTCAGACGCCTCGCCTGCCGGCGCGAACAGCGCTGGCATGGTCTGATCGACCGTTCCCACGTCGAAAGCATAGGGCCGATCCGCTCGGGGGACTAGTTCGTAACTAGGTCGTACACGCTAGTCCGTCGTCGGAGGGTTCCACGGAACGTTGCCCGGCTCGCATCCGTTCGTGGGCGCTCTCGCGCACACGTAGCGTATGAGCTCTCGACCTCGTCCCGGCACGGGCTCTTGAAGGTCACCCTCGACATATGCGTATGCGAGATCCAGACACGAACCAAGATCGGCTGATTGGCAGCCGAGCTCGAGTAGATAGCGAACACGGTCGAGGTTACGAGGTTCAACATCGCGATAGCTCTTTCCTGCAACGGAGCAGTCGCGACGCGCATACAGGCAGCTGATCTCCGCGCTGTATCGAACTTCGAGAGGAGACTCCGATTCGAATAGCAGATCGCATTCGACCCAAAGCCCCGCTGCACACCCGATACGCTGCTCCGCCACGGACAACACGAACGGGTAGTTCTGCCTGATTCCGTTCTCGTAGCCGGCGACGCTTCGACAGCTGAGCTGGTGACCAGCGCGACAATTGGCTTTGATCTGCGGGAGAAGATTGCCCGGGTCGATTGTTCGCATCGTCGCGCGGAGACACGCTGCTCGGTCTCCTGCGATGCACTTCGCCACAAAGAGTTCGACGTAGTGGGGCACTTGATCAGCACGTGGGACGGCAGACATCGGGCGTCGATAGTCGAGCTCGAGGCTTCGTTCGAACTCGCGTTCCGCAGTATCAGCGCTGGCGTTCGTAAGTGACGACGATCGAGAGGCACCGAGTTGAGCATCGACGATGGGCGTGGCCGGCCGACAAGCGGCGAGAACGAGAACGAGGACGAGATGGCGCTTCATGCGCGGCCCTATCCGAGCTCGCGCACGACAGTTGCGTGAAGATCACGGAGCGGGCTTCTCCATCTCCGCGTTGGCATTCGAACAGGTCTCGTCTCTTCGAGCCTGGCAGACGAATCGTCGGAGCTCGTTTCCGCGTCCCGGCACTGGCTCTGCGAGCTGACCTTTCTGATACGCGATTGCGAGGCGGTCACACGTGTCGATATCGAGACTTTGGCAAGCCAGCTCCAAGAAGTAGCGGGCGCGAAGTGGGTTGCGTGGCTCGTCTTGAAGATAGCTTTCGGCCACGAACACGCATTGCAGGTTGTCTCTACCCCGCGTGCAGCTCGCCTCGGCAGCGTATCGACGCTCGGACACCGACGCGGAATTGTTCAGTCGGTCACACTCCCCGTACACACCGGCCGCGCAGCCTCGGTGCAGCTCGGTCTCCGAAAGCTCGAGTTCCTTGTCGTGAAGCCACGCGATGTAGCGACAGGAGAGATCATCGCCAACTCGGCAGTTCGCCTCGATTCGAGCGACGAGGTCCTTGTCGTTCCAGTTGGACGGCGTCGCACGCAGGCAGGCGCCGCGATCGCCGCGTAGACAGACATCCTTGTAGGTCGCGTACGCACGACGATGGGCTTTCTCGCGATCCGTTGCTCGCATGGGTCCACGGAAGTCGAGTTCGAGCCCTCGGGCGAGCTCGCGATCACCAGATTGAATAGCGGGCTGTGCGACCTCGTTCGTGGGGCTCGTCGGCGGCGAACTCGGTCGACACGCGATGAGAAGAAGGGTCAAGACCGCGCGGATCTTCACTGCTTCCCCTTTGGAAGTTGGTCGAATCGTTTGAGCACCGTAGGAACTCCTGCGTCCACGCGCGCGAGGTTGCTGTCCTTGTCGAGCCCGAGACCTCGAGCATCACGCACTGCCGTCGCAACCCCGTCGGCGATGTACCGTCGCGTTTTGCGCTGGTTGGTAGTCGTGGTGACTCCGCCCACCATGCTTGCTTCGAGCATGGCCAGGTTCGAGAGCAGGCCGGGCAACACGTTGTTCATCGCGGTCTTTGCAGCGGTCGCATCGGAGCCTCCCACTGCGAGGCCGAGCGCCTGCGTACTGTGCCAGAGACCGTCCAACGACTCGTCGAGGGAATGCTGCTCGAGCTGCTGTTTGGTTTCTGTCACGGGCGCCAAGCCAACCGTCGCTGTCGCGTCCTGCTTCGGAAGCTGCCCCTCGAGGACCCCGACATCGCGCTGCACGCGATCGACGACGGCCACCTTCTTGTCATCGAGAGCGAGCCCATGGCTCGTGGCGTATTGCTTCGCCTTGCGCATCGCCTGTGTCAACTCGTAGCTCGCGCGCGACACGTACAGTGCTCCCTTCTGGACGTCGGGGTCAGGGAACTTCTGATTCGTCACCAAGACGATCTTGCCACGCTCGCCATCAGCCTCTGCGATGAGCGATTCGAGCTGCAGGACGACGCCCGCGTGACCGCGTTCATCCACGTTGGAAGCAGCAGCGAGAGCGTCGTAGATCTTCTTCGTGATCGCTTGGATGTTCTTCGTTGCGATCAGCAGCTGGTCCTTCATCGCGTGTGCGCGTCCGCCATCGGCTTGCATCAGGTGCGTTTGGAGCTCGGGGTTCGTGCCCGTACCCGCAGACGCGGCGGCCTCCGTGCCGATCAGCGCGTCGAAGCTCGCGGGCTCCGCGTGCTCGCTCGCGACATCCGCGGCGACGTCATCGACGATCGTGTGCGGCCCCGAGGACGGCCCACCGTGCCGCTTCGGCGCAGCGAGCATTCCGGCGATCCCGTGGCTCGCAGTTTCGACGCCGACGTCGCTCGGCTCGATCCCGTAGATCGCAGGGTCGACCGCGGGTGGCGGGACCAGCGACGGCGGCGTCTTCCACCAGTCCTGCATCCCCGAAGGCGGGTCCGCCGCGCCGCCTCCGGTGGTGGGGCCGCGCAGCCCGTGAGTTGTTTCGTGATCCGAGGTCTTCGCAGTCTCCAGCTCCGGCATGGAGCGGGCCTATCTGCGGTGCCTTGGGCTGGTTGCGCGAAATCTTCGACCCATTCCGTGTCAGCGCGCCGCGTGAATCTCCCACTAGTTTCGATGATGTCGGCGAAATCAATCGAACGCACGGCGTCTGGCACCCTCCCAACCAAATCGAACAACTGCCGCACGGGAGCTCGTGGTCGCTACGCCAACAAGAAGAAACATCGCGGTCGGCTCATCCACGGGCGACGCGCTACGCGAAGCTATGCGGTCGTCTCGCGACAGCACGCCGGTGCACTGACCACGTTCGTGTTCGGGAGGCTCGGCGGTCGATCGGTACGTCACGGGCGTTCGAGATCGCAGCTACGCGACCCGAGCCTGCAATCGCGTCGGTGATGTCTCGTTCCTTATCACCGCGCGAGGCAGCGGACTTCGCTGGGGAGCGAGTCGCGTCATGGTCCGGCCATTCAAACATGGCGGTCTGACAATTGATTTCGCCGACATTATCGAAGGTGACGTAACAGACGCATCTGTATTGGACCCGAGTATATGGACAACAACGACGACGACGTCATCGAACTCCCTCGCTGTGACGGCTCGCGATCGACAGGTAGCTGCGATCGCGAGCGCCCGTGAACGACCAACGACCGGCGAGCCTCCCGAACACTGACGTCGTCAGTGCACCGGCGTGCGGTCGCGAGACCACCGCATTGCCTCGCGAAACGCGTCTCCTGTGGATGAGCCGACGGCGATGTTTCGCGTGCGACCGTGGGTGCCGGCGCGCGAACCAATCGACTATTTTGTCGTCAGCGTGACGTCGACGACGTGGTTCGCGATGTCGCGCTCGATCGAGACCGTCACCGTGTGCTTCTTGCCGTGGCGCTCGAGGTTCTCGGCGAGGATCTGGCGCGCGCTCTCGATGCGCGAGGCGAGGGCTTCATCGCCTTTGGAGATCGTGATCACCGCGTCTTTCTCGGAGGCGCCGATCACCTTCACGTCGCGGATCTTGAACACGTCGCCCGCGTCGATCTCGTAGACGACGTAGGCGCCGGTCGAGTAGGTCACGACCGCGGGGCGCACGAGCGCTGCGAGGTAGCCGCGGGAGGCGAGCTCGGCTCCGAGGGCGATGCGATCGGCTTCGAGCTTCGCGTCGTCGACTTGCTCGCCCGGCTTGGAGACGAGGACCGCGCGGAGAGCGGCGAGCGGGAGGCCGCGGCCGCCGTCGATGGAGATCGATTGGATCTGCTGGGACGGGGTCTCGGGCTTGTTGGCCTGCGCGGTTCCCGTCGGCAAATGCCTGAACGCCACGTAGCCGCCGATGGCAGCTAGGACGAGCAGGATGAGCAACGTACGCATGGACGGGTCCAATCGTGCAAGTGCGAGACCCGCACGGCGACATTGTAACCCCGCGAGAGCGCTGGGATCAAAGCGGGATTCGGGACCCCGTACCGTTCACAATGTGACCCCAGCTTGACGGGGTCTGACGGGGTCGATGTAGGTTCACGGGAGCGGGGCGATCGCGATGTTGCCGAAGCGATCGGTGACACGGATCTGGGTCGCGCCGCCGACGTCGGGCGCGGAGGCGACACCCGAGCCGTTCGTGGTGACGGTGGAGGCCCCGCCGATCGGCATGTTCGCGACGTCGAGCAACTGCACCGTGACTTGCTGGGAGCGCAGCGGGAGCGGCTGATTCGAGAGGCCCGCTTGGTCGTCCATCAAGCGCCAGCCTTTGGGTGCGCTCCAATGGACCGTGGCGTTCACGTTGCCGCCCGCGCGCGTGGTCTGCGTGAGGATCACGCCGCCTTCGACGACGGTGAACGGATCCGAGTCGAGCGTCCAGCCCGAGCCCTCGACGTGAAAGCGATAGACGCCCGTCGGCAGGCCGCCGCGTGCGTCGAGTGCGTCGACGTTCGGGGCACCGACCCACGGGACGGCTTGCCATTCGGCGACCCAGTAGTGCGTCTGCGGTCCCGAGCGCTGGAGCGGCGTCGGCGTGTATGCCAGGACGATCTCGCCGTCCTCGACGGTGCGGCCGCTGCGGCGAGTGACATCGGCGAAGCCGGCGACGCCTTGCTTCTGCAGCGTGACGCGCGGGGTCTTGGTCAGCGGGTCATCGCCGATCCACACGAACTGCGCGATGCCGCTGATGCGCGGAATCGTCGACGCGGGCTGCGCCTGTGCAGGCTTGCCGGTCCGTCCCCAGACTTGATCGGGGACCGTCGCGGGGACGGTGCCGCGCATCATCGCGGGCTCGTCCTTGTCGAGGTTGTCGGTCATGTGGCGCGTGGCGACCTTCGTCGCGCTGTCGCTCGCGCCGTCCTCGCGCATCGGGGTCATCGCGAGCGGCATCATCTGCACGAGCTTCTCGCCGATCATCTCGGCTTCGAGCGGGCCCCAGAACGTGACGCTCGGTTCGTAACCGCCGAGCACCCAATCCTCGGGGCGCAGCATGTAGCCGACGTGACCCTGCGAGTAGCCGACGATGATCGTCTTGTTCGGATCGGGCGCGGTCTCGAGGATGTGACGCTTGAGGAGCGTGGTCAGCTCGCCCGGCATCGTGCCGATCATGTACTCGCCGATGCGCAGCACGGAGATCGAAGTGCGTGTGGTCTCGCAGACCGGATGATTCTCGGTGACGCCGAAATCGACATCGAAGATCGGGCCGAGGATCTCGCCGGCAACGTCGAGGCGCAGACACGAGCCATACGGGAGGACGCCTTCGGTGCCCGGGATCGCGGCGGCCGGGAACATCGGTTGCGGGGTTTCGCAGAGGGCGGCGCCCACGGGTGCGTTGAACTCGTCGACAGGAGAGTTGATGGTGCCGCCCGTCGAGGAATCGCCGACGACGCCATCGGGCATGCGCTCGAGATCGAACGGTGCGTAACTCATCGCGCCGTTGCGGATCGTGAACGTCTCGGGATGCGGGCCGGTCTCGACGGAGCGCGTGATCATCTCGAGCTCGATCGAGTCACGCATCCCGGTGCCGGCGGAGGTCCACGCGGCCATCAGCTCGGGGACCGCGGCGCGGCCGTGGCCTTCTTCCGCCGTCCACGAGAAGCACGGATCGCTCGGCTTGCCCGGGTGGTTGTTGCAGTCGAGGCGACCGTGACCGACGGCGGAGACATCGCCACCGGCGCTCTGCAGCTGCATCACGATCACCTTCGAGTCGAACTGCTCGCCGAGCTGACGCTCGAGCGCACCGACGGCATCGGCCGACGCGAACGGGTTGTCGTCGTCGTTGAGCGTCGGGTGACCGCCGAAGATCGGAACGATCGCGATCGGCGCGCCTGCTGTCGAGTCGACGCGCAAGAGGGCCATGATGTCGTCGTCCTTGTTGCCGTTCGGGATCATGTTGTTGTCATCGCGACGATCGCGATTGATCTGATTCGTGGGATCGAAGTTCGTCGTCGTGAACACGCCGATCTTCGCGGGCTGACGTGCGGCGAGGGCATCGCGCGCGACGCCTTCGAGCGCGTCGAGGAAACGCGTGTACACGACGTCGCGGAGCTCGCCGGCGCCGAGCTTGAGCGGCGCGTGGCCCGTGAACTGCGCCCATGCCGAGTGGCTGTGCGACGCACCGAGGAGCACCTTGCCGTGGAACTCGGGGCCGAGGCGATTCTCGAGATCGAACAGCATGCCTTCGTAGACGAAGATCGCGTCCATCTTGAGCAGCACGACGGTCTCGCCGCCGGCGGTGAGCGCGACCGCCTTCACGCGCGGCGCGAGCTCGATGCCCATCGACGCGTTGAACGTGCCGCTGATCTTCACGTCGCGTGTATCGATCTCCGGCGCATCGCCGAGGAACGCCGCGCGACTCGTGTATCCGCCGAGCGCCGTACCGACCGGGATGTCCGGTGTGCGCTCCGCCGCGCCCGCCGTCAGCGCGCCCGCGGTAACGGTGCCGCCTGCATTCGCGGTCGAAGGCAGCGGCTCGTACTCGCAATGCTCGGTGGTGACGCCGCCATCGGGCGTCGCCGGATTGTCGTCGCCGCAGGCGAGGAGCGAGAACGCAGCGGTGACGGCCAGGAGTCCCTTTACACCCATGGCCGCGTGCATATCACGCAGCCGGCAGCGACGGAGAACTTCGTTAATCGACCGAGAGGTCTTTGACCAAGTTGGTCACCTCGTTGGCCTTCACGGTGACTGCGAACGTGTACTTGTTGGCGTCGATCACGTACGTGACCTTGTGCTTGCCGGCGGTCGCGGTGGTCGTCACGGGGGTGGTCCCGATCGCCTTGCCGTCGAGGAAGACCTCGGCGCGCGGCTTGGATTGGAGCCGCAAGGTCCCGGTGTTCTCGACGGCGCTCGAAGACGAGGCGGACGGATCGATGCCGAAGCGCAAGCAGAGCTGCTGGTAGTTCGCGCTCGCGTCTGGTGGCAGCTTGGAGAAGTACAGCCTCGCCTTCGCTACTTGCTTCGAGCGACAGGCCGCGAGGTATGCCGTCTTGACGAGGGTCGAGTCGTACTTGCAGCGAAGGGACTCTTCGTACTTCGCGAGCGCCGCCGTATCCATCCCGTTGCCGAGATAGTCGTCGCCCTTCTTCTTCGCGGCTGCGGCGTCGCAGGTGGGCGTGTCGAGCGAGATGCCGAAGCGCAGGCAGATCTGCGAGTAGCTCGACTGCAGCGCGACCGGGATGTCGGGGAAGAGCTTCTTCGCCTTCGCCACGTTCTTCGCGCGACACGCCGCGAGGAGCGCCTTCTTCGTGATCGAGAGATCCTCGCCGCACGCGAGCGCCTTCTCGAATTGCGCCAGCGCTGCCGTATCCATCCCGTTCGCGAGATAGTCGTCGCCCTTGTCCGTGAACGCGTCGGCGTCGCACGTCTTCGTCGCGGTCTTCTTCTTGAACTTGTCGCAGCACGTGCCGTCGTAGTTGTTCAGCACGCACGAGACCTCGTCGCAGGACGGCGCCGGCGGAGTGCTGTCCTTCTTTGCCTTGTCGCGCGCCGCGAGCTCCAGCTTGAGCCGCGAGACCTCTGCTTCGAGCTCCTTGATGCGCGCTTGATCCTCGGGCGTCCCGCCGACGTTCAGCTGCTCGGGTGGCGTCGGCGTGGGCGCCGGTGGCTCGTGGCCGAACTGCATCGATGCGCCGGGCTGGATGTTCACCGTCTGGCCATTGCTCGTCGCTTTGACGTGGCCCTCGTAGACGATCACTGTCACGAGAGACACGACGACGGCGGCTGCACTTCCGACTCCCATCGCACGCACATCGGACCGATTCATTTCGACCTCCACGCGCAGGCTCGCGCCCGTCGCCTCGATCGATGCCACCGCGGCATCGATGACTAGCCTGTCCTCGTCGGCGACGCGCCACGATGCGGCGCCTCGCGATTGCGACACCGCGACGTTCCCGCCGCGACGAGTCCACGTGAGCTGCGCTCCGGAGTCGAGCTCCGCCGTCGATCGACCGAGGTCGAGCGTGCGCGGTCCGGTCGCGGAGATGACGCCGCCGCCATCCTTCGGCGCACGTTCGATGCCCCACATCACGATCGCGAGCACGGCGACGAGCGCCGCGAGCGAACCCGCGCCGATGATCCACGGCGTGAGCGATCGCGGTTTGGCCGCACCCACCACCGGCTCGCGAGCGCGGCGCACGACGGTGTCCGCGAGCCCCGCGGCCGGCGGCGGAACCTCCCACGCCGACAAGTCGTAGTCGGCGAGCAGATTGTCGTCGAGATCATCCATGTCGTACTCCGAGACCGGCGGCCGTCAGGTAGTCGCGCAGCGCGCCGCGTGCACGTGCGAGTCGAGACTTCACGGTGCCGAGGTCGATCTCGAGCACGTTCGCGATCTCGTGGTAGTCGAGCTCGTGATACTCGCGCAGCACGAACACCGCGCGCTGCGCGTCGGGCAACGCCGCGACCCCGGCGGCGATCGCAGCACCGAGTCGTTGTCGCTCGGCGTTCGCATCGGTGCGCTCGCGGGCGGGCAGCTCGGCGACGAGCGCCTCGTGCTCCTTGCGCCGCAGCTCGTTCAGCGCGAGCCGCGTCGCGATCGTGAGCATCCAGGTCTGCAGCGTCGCGGGTCCTGCAGGATCGAACGACGGCAGCGCGCGCAGCACGCGCACGAACGTCTCTTGCACCAAGTCCTCGACGCGATGCCGCGCGCGACCGACGAGCAATCGCCACACGAGCGAGTGCACCGCGCTCTGATAGCAGGTGACGAGGTCACGCCACGCGCGTTCGTCGCCGCGCTGCGCACGCCGCAGCGTCAGCTCGTCGAGCTGATCGAACCGGCGCGCCATGGCTGCAGCAGGCATCCCAGACCGGTATCACCCGGCGCGAGGGCAAAAGTTCCGACGAATCTGCGCCGAGCGCTAACTCGCCGAGATTACTCGGTGTGGATGTTCGTCGACACGAACGTGCGCTCGCCCGTGGCGGGGAACTGCAGCTTCGCAACCGCGGTCTCGAGGCACTTCACGACCTTCATGCTGACCTTCGAGAGGTCCGCGCTCGAGCCGCGAACCTCGACCGACATCACGTGGCCATCGCCGCCGAGCGGCATGCGGATCTCGTACGTGACGCCCGCGGGCTGACCGGCGGTGCACCGCTCGAACGCGGGCTTCGCCGCGAACAAGACGTCGCGATAGTCGGAGCCCGACGTCACGTGCGGTGCGGGCGCCGGAGGCTGCGGGCGCGCTTTGCGCTGATGGCACCCGCGCCACGGCTTCATCTGCGTCGCGACCATCGTCTTTGCCGCAGCGGCTTTGTGGCAGGTCTTCGATGCCGCGACGATCGCGCTGGCGCCGAATGCGACCGAAACCACGGCGAGGACCCAACGACTACCAGCGGTCTCCGCGAGCTTCATTACGACCAGTCTACGCGGACGGCCCGGGGGCGTCGAGACCGCGTTTCAGGGCGTCGCGGATCGCGGTGTAGGACTCCGGAAGCTCGACGGGGACGTTGCGATATCGAGGCGCCGGCACCCCCGCCAGGGTCGCCTCGTGATAGCCGACCTTGAAGTCGGCGAACTTGAGCCCGCTCGCCGTCGAGATGACCACGACCTCGTGATCGCGAGTGACCTCGCCGCGCTGCGCGAGCTTGGTCAGCGCCGCGAGCGCGACGCCGGTGTGGGGACACGTGAACAATCCGTCGCGGTCCGCGTGCGCCGATGCATCGGCGAGCTCGGCCTCCGTCGCGATCTCGACGACACCGCCGAACGCTTTGAGCGCGCGCACTGCCTTCGCGAAGCTGACCGGGTTTCCGATCTGGATCGCGGATGCGAGCGTCGTCTGCGCCTTCACCGGCGCGAGCGGTGCCCAGCTCGCACGATAGCTCTCGTACAGCGGGCTCGCGTGCGCGGCCTGCGCGACGCAGATGCGCGGTCGCTTCTCGATGATGCCGAGCGCGAGCAACATCTCGAAGCCCGCACCGAGCGCGCTCACGTTGCCGAGGTTGCCGCCGGGGATCACGACCCAGTCGGGCACGCGCCATCCGAGCTGCTGCACGAGCTCGATCGCGACGGTCTTCTGTCCCTCGAGGCGCAGCGAGTTCATCGAGTTCGCGAGGTACACGCCCTCCTTTTCGGCCAGCTCTTGCACCAGCCGCATGCAGCCGTCGAAGTCGGTGTCGATCGCGAGCACGAGCGATCCCATCGCGAGCGGCTGGACGAGCTGCGCCGTCGAGATCTTTCCTCGCGGCAGGATCACCACCGAGCGAATGCCCGCCGCTGCCGCGTACGCCGCGAGCGCGGCCGAGGTGTCGCCCGTCGACGCGCACGCGATCGCCTCGATCGGTTTGCCGCGCGCGATCATCTGCTTGACCATGGAGACGAGCACCGTCATGCCGAGGTCCTTGAACGACCCCGAGTGCGACGTGCCGCATTGCTTCACGCGCACGCGACCGAGCCCGAGGGCGCTCGCGAAGCGCGGCACCGGCGTGAGGTGCGTGCCGCCCTCGAGCATCGACACGATGTTCGCTTGTTCGAGCTGCGGCGCGACCCACTCGTGCTTGCCCCACACCCCCGAGCCCCACGGCTCGTCGGCGTTCGGCGATCGCCAGCGCGACTCGAACAGCTTCATCCACGCCGCGGCCGGTCGCTCTTTCAATGCGGCGATGTCGTGAACGACCTCGAGGAGATCGCCGCACGCAGGACAGCGATAGATGACCTGATCGAGCGGATAGCCTCCGTGACAGCCCGCGATGCAGCGAAACTCCGCCGAGAACATCCGACGACTCTAGCGTGCCTTACAGCGGACACGGACCGTTGGAGCCGCAGCAAATCGAACCGCAGGAATCGGTGCCGATAGGTCCCGCGGCTTCGCACGAATCTCCCGCACCGCAGGCCGGTGCGCTTCCGCACTGACACGTGCCCGCGACGCACTTCTCGCCGACCCCGCAACAGAGACTTCCGCAGGCAGGTCCCTGCGGGCAGCCACTCGAGGGCGCACAGCTCGCCGGGTTGGCGTCGACCCCCGCGTCCACGCATGCGATCTCCGTGCACGCGATCCCCGTCACCTCGCAGCTGCACGAGTTGCAACCGTCGCCGGCGGGAAAGACATCACCACGCGCGTACGTCGTGCCGTTGTACTCGCAGCTCGGCGAGCGTCCTTCGTCATCGCACGCACACAGTGTCAACGCGATCACGGCGACGAAGCGCATCACGTCTTGGGCTTCGCTTTGATGATGACCTGGTTGTCTTTGACGACGACCGAGAACTCGACGCCCTTCGCTTTGTACTGCTCCATGATCTTCGGAGCCTGTGCGTTGATCGTCTTCATCAGCTTCGAGTACGCGCCCGGCCCCGCTTCCTCGCCGACCATCTCCTTCGCCTTGACGTACTTCGCGTAGAGGGCGTTCACGTCGGCGTCGTTCATCCCCGGCGGCGGACGCTGCCCGGCGGGCTGCGGCTTGGGCGCAGGCGTCGGTGTCGGCGCGGGCTTGGGCGCGATCGGCGTGCGTTCGAACGGACCCTGCATCGATTGCACGGGGATCGATTGGCGGCCGCTGGCGGAGCCCGGTGCGATCGGGTTTGGCCGCGATTGCTGCGACGGTGCCCCGGCGGCGCCCGGCCTCGCCGGCATCGGCACCACGGGCATCGCTTGCGTGCGTTGCGGTGGGGCGGGGATCGAGGGGGGCTTCGGAATCGCGGGTGTCGATGGGCGTGCGCCCGGCGGCGGTGTTCCCGCGCGCGGCGGCGGAACCACGGGCACCGCTTGGGTGCGGATCTGCTCCGGCATGGTCGGAGCGCGCGGCGCGGCGATCGGTGGAATCGCCTGCGTCTCCTGAAACCCGAGGGCCTCGTCGGCTGCACCCGGCACCGACGGTGGACGCGCACCCGGTACCGGTGGACGCGCACCGGGTATCGACGGTGGACGTGCTGCACCCGGGATCGAGGCGGGTCGCGCCGCGCCCGTCGGTGTTCCCGGTGTCGCGGTTGCGCCCGGCGCCGACGACGGGCGTGTCTGCGGCGCTGCCGGCGGGTTCGTCTGCGGTCCCGGCGTGGTCGCCGCTGCGCCCGGTATCGAGGCGGGTCGCGTGGCGCCCGGCACCGACGCTGGACGCATCTGCGGCGTTCCCGGCGCTGGCGTCGCCGTCGAGCCACGTGGGTTCGCGCTCGGAACGAGGTTCGTCACGCCCGGCACCGACGACGCTCGCGTCGGCAATCCCGGCAATGCGCGCGGTGGTGGCGTCACGACGCCCGTGGGCTCGTCCTCGACGGGCCGCGGTGTACGCGCCTCGTGCACGCCGGTCGGATCGTCCTCGACGATGCGCGGGATCGCTTTGGGCGGCATCGCCGCGGCAGCTGCCACGCGCGCGATCGGCATCGTGCGTACCGAGGGCCGCGCCGCTGGCTCGGCGTAGGCCGGCGCGTTCGGCTGCGTGTCCTCGTCCTTCTCGACGGCGCCCGGCTGCGACGGTTTCTCGTCGGTGACCGACGCGAAGAACGCTTCGATGTCGAAGTCGCCTTCGTCGCCGAGCACGGCGTGCGTGCCCTTCTGCATCGGCGGCGGCCGCGTGATCTTGGGCGGCGAGCTGTTGATCACCGCGGCCTCGTCGTCGAGGTCGCCCATGTCGACGTCGACGTCACCCTCCGCCTCGGCGCGGCGTCGCCTGATCGCGAGGGCCTGCTCGCGATCGCGCTTGACCTGCTCGCGCATGCGCTTGGGCATCGCGGCCAAAATCTCCGGCGGGACCTCCTCGCCGGTCAGCGCCGCGTGGCGACTGATCTTCGCGAGGTTGCGAATGTACGTGCCGTTCTCGATCTGCTTGACCGTGCGCCGCCAGTACGAGTTGTACGAGCCGAACTTTTGCTGGAGGGTCGCAAACCGGTAGCGCAAGCCGGTGTTGCGGATGTTGAGCTGCTGGAGCTCGCGCAGGCGGCGCTCGACGTCCGTGTGGATCTGCGTCGGGGGCTGCTTTTGCATCCCGAGGAAGTACTGCTCGTACAGCACCTTCACGCGATCGAGCGTCTTGTCGACGTAATCGAGGACTTCCTCGATGTCGACCTTGGGTGCCTCGGGTTGAGAGGACTTCAACGCCACGTGACGGGAGGATAGCAGTTTCTGCTATAGCGTCGTCGGCCCTTAATCGGCCGATCATGTCGGTCCTCTACTTCCTCCTGCTCGTCGGCGTGCTCGTGCTCATTCACGAGCTCGGTCACTTCGTGGCCGCGAAGCTGCTCGACGTGAAGGTGCTGACCTTCTCCATCGGCTACGGCCGTCCGATCGTGCGCGTGAAGCTCGGCGAGACCGAGTACCAGATCGGCGCGTTTCCCCTCGGTGGCTACGTTCGTATCCTCGGGATCGAGAGCAACGCCGTCGACGATCCGAGCCAGAAGGCCGATGCCGGTCGCAGCTTCGCGAGCCGCCCGCTGTGGCAGCGCTTGGTCGTCGTGCTCGCGGGTCCGGCAGCAAATCTCTTACTCCCGGTCGCGATCTACTTCGTGTTCTTCGCCGGGCACACGACGCTGCCGGCCGCCGTGATCGGCGACGTCTTCGACGGTGGCGCCGCGGCGCGCGCGGGCATCGAGCCCGGCGATCGCGTACTCGAGATCAACGGCCGCACCGTGCGCTACTGGGAAGAGCTCGAGGACACGGTGCGCTCGTCGGCGGGCAAGGAGCTGCGGCTCCGCGTGTCGCGCAATGGCAAGACCTTCGAGCGGTACGTGACGCCGATCGAAGAGACGGTCCACGATCGCGACGGCCAGACGCGACGCGTCGGCTGGGCCGGGATCACGCACGCGCCGTTCGTGCCGATCGTCGGCGTCGTCGACGGGCAATCGCCCGCGGCCAAAGCGGGGCTTCGCACCGGCGACTTGATCATCAGCATCGACGGGCAAGCGGTCACCAACTGGCGCGATGTCCAGCGCGCGCTCGGCAAGTTCGTTCGCCGCACGAGCCTCGTGTACTTCCGCGGCGCCGAGGTGCCCGGCGTGCCGCAGGTCGAGCTGCTCGCGCCCGGCTTCGCGGATCTCGTTCCGGAGACTCGCGTCGCCGACACGCTCGAGCGCCACAGCTACACGGGCCTCGAACACGCCGAGATGTTCGTCGCGCGCGTCGATGCAGGATCGCCCGCCGACACCGCGGGTCTGCGCCCGGGCGATCTCGTCGTCGCGCTCGACGGCAAACCGGTGCAGCACTGGCACGACCTCGATCAGCGCTTGCAGACCGAGCCCGACAAGACGTTCAAGCTGTCGTGGAAGCGCGCCGTCGGTGACAAGACCGAGACGATGTCCGCGGACGTCACGCAGGTGCACCGGCAGCGCCTCGACGACTACGATCACACCGTGTCGCGCCTCGTGTTCGGCGCGGGCAACGACATCGATCGTGGCCACGGCGCGATGGTGCCGATCGAAGGTCGCGTCGGCTACGCGATGAGCAAAGCGTTCGAGCGCACCGGCGAGACGATCGGCACGATGACGCGCGGCTTCTTCCAGATCCTCGCGCTCGGCGGTCCGGTGACGCTATGGCGGGCAGCGACCGTCTCCGGTAACCAGGGCTGGGATTCCTTCCTGCTCATGCTGGCGCTCGTCTCCGTAAACCTCGGCCTTATCAACTTGCTGCCGATTCCGATGCTCGACGGCGGCCACCTCCTCGTGTTCGCGATCGAAGCAATTCGTCGCCGCAAGCTCACCGCCGAGACGCACAAGCGACTCCAGCTCGCGGGGCTCGTGTTGATCGGCATCATCACCATCCTCGCGTTGCGTAACGACGTCATGCGCTTCTTCCTCCGCTGATGCGTGTCCTCGGCCTCGATAGCTCCACGCTGACGGCGGGAATCGCGATCGTCGACGGCGATCGCGTGCTCGCCGACGCGCGCCACGATCAGAGCGGTCGCACCGCCGATCTCCTCGTCACGCTCGACGACGTGTGCAAACGCGCGGGCATCGCTCCGATGGAGCTCGACGCGATCGCCGTCGGTGCGGGCCCCGGCTCGTTCACCGGGCTGCGCATCGGCATGGCCACCGCGAAGGGCATCGCGTTCGCGGCGCACAAGCCGCTGTGGGCCGTGTCGTCGCTCGCCGCGCTCGCACACGACGGACGCACGCACCTCGCGAACGAGCAGCTGTTCCCGTATCTCGATGGTGTCGTCGTCGCCGTGCTCGATGCGCGACGCAACGAGGTGTTCGCGGGCTGCTATGCGAACGACGCGTTGATCGCCGAGGAGCGCGTCTTCGCCCCGAGGGAGCTCGCAGCGTGGGTCGCGTCACACGCCGGCGATCGACTCGTCTCGTATGTCGGCGATGCGATCGACGTGTTTCCCGACGAGCTCGGCGCGCTCGCGGCGACCTGGCATCGCACGACACCGTCGGGCATTTCCGTGGCGCAGCTCGCACTCGCGGGTGCGCGCGTCGACGTTCTCGTCACGGGTGGACCGACGTACATCCGTCCGTCCGAGGCCGAGGTCATGTATCCCGACGGCGTGCCAGGCGCACTTCGCAAGCCCTGAATGTAGATCAGCGGTTGCTCGTCGCGAATCGCGGGTCTAGGCTTGAACAGGGTTGGAACTACCTGGAGGCCTCGTTTGAGCACATTGACCGAAGCGTCGAAGGAATCTCTCCTCGCGGAGCTCACCGCAGAGCACCGCCGCCTCGATGAACAAGTGCAGCAGCTCGAGCGCCGCAGATCGCTGACTCCCACGGAGCAAGCGGAAGTGTCGCGACTCAAGAAGCAGAAGCTCCTGACGAAAGACCGCATCGCGCGACTCTCGTAATTCCGGTTCGGGTCGATCACAGTTAGGCGTGCAGTTCACGCCGGAGCAGATCGAGAAGATGCGGGCCATCGGCCTGCGCCTCGATCGCGCGGGCACCTTCTGGCACGAAGGCGTCGCGGTCACGCATCCGCGATTGCGCCAGGCGTTGCTGCGCTGGCTCGACGTTCGCCCCGAGGACGGTCGCGACATCGTGCGGCTCGACGAGAAGCGCTACGCGTACGTCGACGTCGAGGACGCGCATCTGCGCGCGTTGTCGGCGCGGTGGGATGGCGATCGCTGCTTCATCCTCTGGGATGACGAGCACGAAGACGAGCTCGTCTACGCGACGCTGCGCCAGGCCGAGGATCACGCGCTGTATGCCACGGCGCGCGGCTCGCTCCGCGGTCGCATCGCCGGCCCCGCCTATCACGCGATCGCCGAGCGCATCGTCGAGCGCGGCGACGCGTTCGTGCTCGAAGCGGCCGGCGCAGAGTGGCCGATCGCGAACGCTGCCTAGTTTGCCTAGTTTGCTTCGACCGGCGGCGTGTCGGTCAGCTCCATCTTCTCGGCGGCGGGCTTGGCCTTCTTCTTCGTCGCCGCTTTCTTCGCGGGGCACAGCGTGTCGATGCGCGTGCGAATCGCCTTGATGTGGCGCTTCGCGAGGGCCACGTCGTCGCCCTTCAGCATCTTCTCTTTCTCGAACGCCTTGAGCGTGGTCCGCGCTTCGGTGCACTCCGTGTAGAACGGCGACGTCACCCAGAACGAGGTCAGCTTCTCGCTCTGCGCGTCGCTGAGCCAATCGTTCTCGCGCATGACAAACAGCGAGCGCTCGATCTCCGACGACAACTGCTCCTGCGACGCATTCTTGTCGAACTCGACCGGCTCTTCGTACGCGCCCGCGGGCACGATCGCCGGCTCGGCGGCGACGGCTTCCTGGCGGTTCTTCTCCATCGCTTCCATCAGCGCGGCCGCGCGCTGGTAGTCGTCGTACGAGCTGCTGTACGACGGGCTGTAGTTGTAGTCGTAGTCGTACGAGCTGTGGCTGCTCGTGCGGAGCGCGATGCGAATGATGCCGAGCACCACGACGACGGCGATCCACCACAAGTTTGCGCCGCTCGAGCGAGGCGATTCGTACGACGGCGTCGGCGTGAACTGCGCGGGCGGCGTGTACACCGCCGGCTCGACGTACAGCGCACCGGCGACGCCGCGCTGGATACCCTTCGCGCGCGTGCGCAGCACGACATCGGCCTCCTTCGCCGGACCGGCATTCTGCTGACGGAACAACGTCAGCTCGCCCTTCGCACCCTCGAGGTTGTCGCGTCCGATCGCGGTCGCGAGCACCTGTACCACGCGCGGCGGCAGCGACTTCGCGACACCGACGAGCTCTTTGGTGAGCTGCCAGCGCGTGCGGACCACGGGGCTCGGTGCGTCGAACGTCGGCGTGTCCTGCTTCGCGATCGCTTCGTCGAGCTCGTTCGTGCGGAGCAGCGTGAGCACCGTCTCGACGTGCGCTTCGAGCGACACGCGCTCGTCTTCGACCTTCGGCTCGTCGGCGGGCATCGCGACGACACGTGCTTTCGGCAACGCGGCCGGACGAACGGGCTCGACCTGCACGCGCTCGTGCGGGCGGAGCGGCTCGTCGATCGGGATCAAGAATGGAGAGATCGGCTCCTCGACCTGCGGCTTCGGTGCGTCCCACAGCCCCGACGATTCCATCGCATCGGGCTTCGCCGCAGGGGCCTGCGCTTCGCGCTTCGACTGCTCGGCCGTCGCCATCGCCCGCAACCGGGCACGCAACGCTTCGGCGGCGTTGGGAGCGGGTTCGGGGGGCGCGGACGGCTCGGACTCGGGCGGCGTAGGCATCTCTCTATCAGACGAGTGTTCGCTCACGACCGACGCAGTTTCGTCGATGTTGTTTCGGGGCCCAAGCGATATTTCGGGACGGTTCGTAAACCATCCCGAAGACTTAGCCTCTATTCCAGCAGGGCGGTTTTTTCGCCCTCGGGATGGCTACGAAGACGCGCGTTGCGCTTTGATGACCGCGCTGATCTCGTCGTCGGAGAGCACGCGATTCCCGCGCTTCGCAGCGCCGAGGACCGCGGCGACGAGCTCGGGCGTGGGCTCGTGCCCGCGCTTCTTCAGGTAGTAGACGACGTTGGACTCACCCGAGTAGTGACCGATCTCGATCTCCTGCTCCTTGCCGAACATGCCGGCGGGAACCCCGGAGTAGATGCGGTCGGCGAGCCACGAGTCGCCCTTCTTCTCGGCCTTGATGATCGCCGCGGCGTGCACGCCGGTCGCCGTGCGGAACGCGTCCGCGCCGACGAGCGGGTACTGCGGATGGATCGGCACCTTCGTCGCGATCGACGCGGTCTTGCACCACAGCACGAGCTTGGTGAGATCGTGATCGGGCAGCTCGCCGAGGAGCTTCAGGTTGAGCAGGATCTGATCGAGCGCCGCGTTGCCGACGCGCTCGCCGATACCGAGCGCCGTGCCGTGGATGCGATCCGCGCCGTACTCGATCGCGAAGATGGAGTTCACGACTCCGAGACCGCGATCGTTGTGACCGTGCCAATCGATACCGACGTCGTGCCGACCGAGGCCGTCGAGCATGTTGCGCGTGAACTTGAGGAGGTTCTTGATGCCGTCCGGCGTGGCGTGACCGACGGTGTCACACAGGATCAACCGCGAGGCGCCGTGCTCGACGGCGGTCGAGAACATCTTCGTCAGGATCTCGGGACGCGAGCGCGTGGTGTCCTCGGTGACGAACGCGACGGGCAGGTTGTACTTGCGCGCGAGATCGATCGACGTCGCGGTGAGATCCAGCATCTTGGCCAGGTCCCAGTTCTCCGCGTATTGGCGGATCGGCGAGGAGCCGATGAACGCGAGCACTTCGATCTCGATGCCGACCTTCTGCGAGACATCGATGACGGCCTGCACGTCGCTCAGGTGCGTACGCGCGGCGCACGACGCCTTCACGCGCAGCTTCTGCGACTTGATGTGCTCGGCGATCACGGTGCAGTCCTCGACGGCGCGCTTGCCGGCGCCGGGGAGGCCGATGTCCATCGTGTCGATGCCGAGGTCGTTCGCGAGGTCGACGAGGCGGAGCTTGTCGTCGATCGACGGATCCACCACCGACGGCGACTGGATGCCATCGCGCAGCGTCTCGTCGAGGAACTGGATGCGGCGCTTCGGCGACAGCGGCGCCACTTTCTCGACGGAGTTCCAGTCGTAGATCAGCTCGTGGTCGGTCGCGGCGGGCATGGGTACCTCTCTACCTCAGAAAATGGCGTGAAGGATCAGAACAGCGACGACGGTTGCTCCGATCACGATCGCCACCATCAGGAACCACCCGAGCACCAATGACGCGGCTGCTAAGCCGAGGCCGATCAGCCACAACGGATACGCACCGCGCTCCTTGCGCGCGATGGAGAAGATCGCGGCGATCGAGGTCAGCACGAAGCCGGGCACGGAGATCCGCGGATCGGGCGTCGCGCCGACCTCGCCGGAGGCCACCGCGACGACGATGAACGCGATCAAGCCGAGCACGGCGGCCACGACGGCGGCCGGCCGCGACACGAGCCACGAGCCCGCCGACGGATCCGCAGGCTGCAAGTGCGAAGGCTTGTCCACGCCTGGACTATAGCCGCAGCGTCGACTCGGCGCGCACGAATCCTCGCGAGCGGATCAGCCGCGCGCGAGAGCGCTCTAGCCGCGCGACAGACCGAGCTGCGTCCGCAGATTCACGTGCGCCGCGCTGTACGCGAACTCCTGGAGATCGCGATCGAGCTCGCCCATCTCCGAGGCGCCCGCGAACGCGGCCGGCACGTCGCCCGAGAACAGGATGCCGGCGCGATCGGCGGTGCGCGATAGCGAACGCGCCCACAGCGAGAGGTTCAACGCACCACCGCGCGAGAGCAGGCGCATCGCCGCGGCGCGCGCTTGCACGCGTGCGTTCTGCGGCAGCGACGCGACCGCGTCGGCCGCGGGCTTCGCGAGCGGATCCTCGGCGCCGACGGTGGAGCCCGACGCTTCGCGCAGGATCGCCATCACGATCGCGCGCAGCACGCGCCCCGGACGCGAGGCACCGACGGCGCGGCCCGGCCAGAGGAACGTCATCGCCCGCGCCATACGGAACACGAGCTCGGGGCGATCGGGCGATGTCAGCGCGTCGTCGCCGGCGACGAGGATCGGCGGATCGCACGCGACGACATGGATCTGCTTCCCGAGCTCGACGCTCGGATACACGAGCGGCACTTGCACGCCGAGCAGCATCGCGAACTTCGCGCGCAGCTTGTTGAACGCGGGTGGGATGTCCGCTTCGGTGAGCTGCATCGATGGATCGAGATCGGAGTCGGCGAGCGTCATCGGCGCGAGCGTGTGGATCGCCGGTGCGACGAGCTCCATCAGGCCGCCGAGCTCGACGTTGTCGTCCTTGTGACGGAGCAGCGCCCACTGATCGCGACCGAGCGGCTTCTGCGGCAGGTTCGCGCCGGTGACCTTGTGGCTCTCGTAGAGCGCCGCCATCGTCGCGTCGGCAGTACCGAGCGCCACCATCGTCGACGCGGCGAGGAACGCGGCGTCGGCGTGACCACTCGCGGCGGTGTTGTTGACGAGCGCGGCACCGGAGCTCGGATCGTTCAGCGCTTCACGCCAGCCCGCGCGGATCGGCTCGAGCGTGTTGCGGCGCGTGCTCTCGGTGCGCGTGATCAGCGCCGCCACGTCGGAGTCCTTCGGCGCGATCTTGCGCGCGGTCGTCGCCGCCGCGGCACCGGCAGCCGGATCGTCGAGGTGATCGAGGTAGAGCCGCGACAGGCGCGCCCACGCCTTGGCCTCGGCGACGTTGCCCTTGCCGCGCAGGCGGAACAGCACGCGCTTGAGCGAGCGCTCGAGGCGCCGGAGCTCGCCGCGCCCGACGAGGAGCGACTCGATCGCCGCGAGCGCTTCGACGCGCGTGGGCTCGAGATCGATCGCGCGCTCGAGGTGAAACAGCGCTTCGGTATCGTCGGCCGAGAGCTTCGCCTCGATCTTGCCCTTGTAGAAGTGCGAGGCGGGATGGTCCGGGTTGATCGTGAGCGCTTGGTTGAGATGTCCGCGCGCGGTGTCGCCCGCCTGCGGCGATTCGCTACCGGCGTTCCACTCGGCCCACCCGAGCGCCGCGTGATAGTCGGCTTCGTTCGGCGAGCGCGAGATCACCGTCTTGATCAGGCCGATCGCTTGGTCCCACTGCTTGCGGGCCATCAGCTCCTCGGCCGTGCGGAACGACAGCTCGGTGTCGATCGCCGGCGCGACCTGCACGAGCTCGCCCCCGGCTAGCTCCCGATCGTAGGCGATGCGTTTGCGCTCGTCGACGAGGACCTCGCGCGCCGCGGAGTATGCGGCGTTCAGCTCGTCGAGCTTCGCTTTGTCGCGCGGATCCTTGAGCACCGCCGAGTGATCGCTCTCGCCGGTGCGCGCGATGTATGCGTTCTCGATCTCGAGCGCCGCGGCCTTGCGGCTGATCTTGAGCACCGCGTAGAAGTCCGCGCCCTTGATGCGCTGGAGCTCGGCGGTGATCGCCTGGCGCGCGCCGGTCGCTTGATCGCGATCGACGCTGACCGTATCGAGCTCGCTCATCGAGACCACACCCGAGTCCTCGGGGTCGAGCACCTCTTCGGGGACATCGGGGAACTCGAGGGGCGCGGCACCGTCGGAGACGTCGGCGTCGGGCGCGATGCCGATGTCGTCGAACAGGATATCGAACAGCTCGGAGCCCGCGGCCGGTGGACGCGTCGGTGCACGCGCGACGACCGGCAACGGCGCGAGGCCTGCGGGCACCGGCACCATGCCGAGGCCCACCGCGGCCGAGATGGCCGTGACGGCATCGCACAGGATCATCGCGTCGATCGCGAGGCGACCCGCGGCGCGATCCGGGAACGCGCGCTCGAGCTCCGCGATCGGTGATCCCGTCGCGAGGAGCGAGCACACGCGCTCGCCGAACACGCGCTTGAGCTCGGGCCTGAGCCGCTTGCCGCGCTCGGTGAGCTCGAACGACAGGCCGTCGAGGCGAGCGAGCCGCTGGAGATCCTCGACGGCGGTCTCGCGCAACCCGCCGAGCACGACCTCCACCATGCGGAGCTGCATGCCCTCGATCGGATCGAACGACTCGTCGAATCGCCACGCTCCCTGCGGCCAGCGCAGCGCTTGCACGAGCTTGTGCCGCGCCTGCTTGCCGAGCTGATCGATCAGTTGCTCGACGGTGAGCACGCGCAACGCGACGAGAGCCTCGCCGAGCTTGCCGCCCATCTGCGCGGTGCGCGTGACGGCTTCGCGGTGATCCTCTTCACTGATCACACCGCTCGAGACGAGAAAGTGTCCCAGGGTCTCGTCGCGCGGCGTCGATGCGGTCGAGACGGGATTGCCGTTCAACAGGTCGACGGTCTTGGACACACGTCCGCGCTTGAGGACCAACTGCCCGGTGGCGAGGTCCTCGTGGAGATCGAGCAGCACCGCGGGCAATGGCCGCATGGCGAGCTCCCCCGAGCGCGATCCCATAGACGCATCAGTCTACAACGCGACGCTCTCACTCCGCGACGTGGCAGGCCGCCCGAGATCCATTCGCGAGCACGCGAAGCTTGGGTAGCTCATCGAAGCACGCCTTCGGCTTGTCCTTGACAGGGCAACGTGGGTGGAACGGGCATCCCTTGGGCGGGTCCAGCGGGCTCGGGACGTCCCCCTGGAGGATGATCCTGTCGCGTTTTGCGGCGGGATTCGCGGTGTGGAGGTCGATGCGCGGAACCGCACTCAGGAGCGCCTGCGTGTAGGGGTGTTTCGGACTCGAATACAACGTCTTCGCGTCGGAGAGCTCGACAATGCGGCCCAAGTACATGACGGCGACGCGGTCGCAGATGTGCTGCACGATCTTGAGGTCGTGCGAGATGAACAGGTAGGTCAGACCTTCGGCCGCCTGGAGGTCCTCCAGCAAGTTCACGATCTGCGCTTGGATCGACACGTCGAGAGCGCTGATCGGCTCGTCGCACACGACGAACGATGGCTTGCACGCGAGCGCGCGCGCGATGCCGATGCGCTGGCGTTGACCGCCGGAGAACTCGTGGGGATATCGCTTCGCTGCGTCGGCGCGCAGCCCCACTCGCTCGAGGAGCTCGTGCACGCGCCGCTCCTTGTCCGCGGTCTTCGCGAGCTCGTGGATCTCGAGGGGCTCGGCGATCGCCGCGCCCACGCTCATGCGCGGATCGAGCGACGCGTACGGATCCTGGAAGATCATCTGCATGCGGCGCCGCATCGGGCGCAGCTCGCGTTGCGAGAGACGCGTGACATCCGTCGACTCGAAGTGGATCGCACCCTTCGTCGGCTCGTACAGCCGGAGGATCGTGCGGCCGAGCGTGCTCTTGCCGCAGCCCGATTCTCCGACGAGGCCGAGGGTCTCGCCGCGCTGGATCTCGAGGGACACGTCGGTCACCGCTTGCACCGTCGTCGAGCGGCGCGTCAACGCGCGCTGGAACGCGGACGCCGCGTCCGTCTTCTTCCACGCGATCTTCGTCGGGAAGTGCATCGACACGCCGTTGACGCGCACGAGCATCTGGCGCTGGCGATCGACCTCGCTCATGGATCGCGCTCCACCGGACCTCCGAGCGGCGTGTCGATCGGAAAGTGACAGCGCACCCAATGCCCGCGATTGTCCACGAGCGCCGGCTCCTCGTCGCGACAGCGCTGCTGCGCGGCGGGGCACCGATCGACGAACTTGCATCCCTTCGGCAGGTCGTACAGCGACGGCACCATGCCTTTGATCTCGACGAGCCGCTCCTTGCGCACCGTGCCTTCTTCGTACGATGGCACCGAGCGCAACAGGCCGGCGGTGTAGTGGTGCTTCGGCGCACCGAACAACACGCTCGTACGCGCGCGCTCGACGACGCGGCCGGCGTACATCACGACGACCTCGTCGCATGTCTCGGCGACGACCCCGAGGTCATGCGTGATCAAGAGGATGCTCGTCCCCATCTCCCCCTGCAACGTGCGCAGCAGATCGAGGATCTGCGCCTGAATGGTCACGTCGAGCGCGGTCGTCGGCTCGTCGGCGATCAAGAGATCCGGCTTGCACGCGAGCGCCATCGCGATCATCACGCGCTGCCGCATGCCGCCGCTCAATTGATGCGGGTACGCGTCGACGCGCTCCTCGGGCGACGGAATCCCGACGAGCTTGAACATGTCGATCGCGATCTGCCGCGCCTGCGCCTTGCTCTTCCCTTGATGCAATCGCACCGCCTCGCCCACCTGATCGCCGACGGTGAACACCGGGTTCAGCGATGTCATCGGCTCCTGAAAGATCATCGCGATCCGATTGCCGCGGATCTTGCGCATCTCCGCTGGCGACAGCGTCAGCAGCTCCTTGCCCGCGTACTTCACGCTGCCGCTCGCGATCTTTCCCTGCGGCCCCGCGATCAACCGCATCACGCTGAGCGCGGTCACGCTCTTGCCGCTGCCGGACTCGCCGACCACGCCCAGCGTGCCCTTCGCGGGGATCTCGAACGACACACCGTCCACCGCGCGCACGACGCCGCGATCGGTGCGGAACTCCGTCACCAGGTCCCGGATCTCGAGCAACGGCTCGGCCATCTCCTGGCGGCCAGCCTAGCGCAATCCGGGCCGTTTCGCCCACTTAGCGCGCATTGCAGTCTTTGTCCGCCGACTGCGTGGGTCTCTGCATGGACCCCTTCTGCTGGACAACGCAACCGCCCGCCGAGCTTCGCACCGCGAACCTCGTGTTGTCGTCCGAGCCGAGCGACGACGGCATCCGCTACGCGATTCGCACCCACGCCGGCGACACGCTCGGCGCGATCGAGATCGTCCCCAGCGGCCCGCGCCGCGCGGGCATCGTGTACTCCACGACCGGCCACGCCGCGGAAGCCGTCGCCGTCGTCGCCGAGCTCGCCGCGCGCACCTCGCAGCTCCAGTGGCTCCAGCTCGTGTGCGCCACCGCCGCGAAGGCGGACGTCGCGCGCCAGCTCGGCTTCGCCCGCACGGACGGCATGGTGTGGACCGCGGACTGCGATGACCTCATCGCATGGCACCACGTGCGCTCGATCGCGACGGCGGCCAACGCGAACGTCTCCGTCTCCGGCGACGCGGGCGCGATCGTCGTGCGCGCCGCCGACGGCGTCGCCCTCGAGCTCGCGATCGCGAACGCGAGTGACTCGCCGTACGTCACCGTGTCGACGCGCATCGGCCGCACGGACATCTTCCCGGCCGATGACACGCTCGCCCACGCGTCGAGCCTCGTCGTCGGCGCCCTCGCCGTTCGCGACGAGCAACTCGAGCTTCGCTACGGCTGCGCACCGAGCGGCTTCACCGCGAAGTGCCTCTCGCTCCTTCTTCACGAAGCGGCTCGTCTTCGCGCGTTGATCCCCACGCCGAAGATCCTGCCCGCTGCATTTGCCTGCGCCCTCTAATCCTCAAGGAGATTCCATGTTGCCCGCCTTTCTTCAGTCGTCGTCGTCCTCCTCCGAATCCGCGTTCGCGTCTGCCGCCGCTGCTCCGATGGCCGCACCGATGCCGACCGCCGCACCGTCCGCGGCGCCGACCTCGTCGTCGTCGAGCATCTCGTCCTCGGGGCAAGCGAACTGCCCAGCACCGAAGTCGCCGATGGCCTCGCGCGCTCCGTCGGCCGCGGAGCCGATGATGGCTCCGTTCGCGCCGCTCGCATCGAGCTCGTCGAGCGCCGCCGCGTGAGTCAACTCTTCGCGAAGCGCCGCAGCCGCAGCGATGACGCGAGCACCGACACGCTCGAGAGCGACATCGCGGCGCTCGCGATCACCGGCGACAACAGCCAGCCCGTGAGCGGGTACAGCGCGCCCGCGGCGATCGGAATGCAGATCGCGTTGTAGGCGAACGCGGCGACGAGGTTGCCGCGAATCGTGCGCATCGTCGCGCGCGCGAGCGCCAGCGCTGTCGGCAGCGACGCGAGTCCGCCGCGCAGCAGCGTCACGTCGGCGGCGGCGGCGGCGATGTCCGTGCCGCTCGCGAGCGCGACGCCGAGGTCTGCGGCGGCGAGCGCGGGCGCATCGTTGATGCCATCGCCGACCATCGCGACACGATGTGCGCCGCCTTCGCGGAGCTCGTCGATGCGGAGCGCTTTTCCCGTCGGCGCCACGCCCGCGTGGAAGCGCTGGATGCCGACCTCGGTGGCCAGCGAGCGCGCGACCTCCTCGCGATCGCCGGTGATCATCACGGCCTCGATGTTCATCGCGCGAAGTGCGGTGATCGCGGGCTTCGCGTCGGGGGATGGCGGATCCGAGATCGCGATCATGCCGGCGAGCGCGTCGTCGATCGCGACGTAGCAGATCGTGGCGCCCGATGGCACCGCGTGGTCGAGCGGCGATGGATCGACGCCTGCGAGCACGAGCGCCTCGCGCGAGCCGACGCGGACGCGATGGCCGTCGACGGTGGCGACGACGCCGCGGCCGGGCTCGGCGGCGACGTCGGTCGGCGACGAGAGCGAGAGGTGTGCCGCGCCCGCGACGAGTGCGCGCGCGATCGGATGCTCGCTCGATCGCTCCGCGGAGGCGGCGAAGCGGAGAGCGTCGTCGCCGGTGCGGTCGTGGCCGACGACACGCGTGACGGACGGCGTGTTCGCGGTGAGCGTGCCGGTCTTGTCGAGCGCGACGATGTCGATCGATGCGCCGCGCTCGAGTGCGCCGGCCGAGCGGAACAGGATGCCGAGCTCCGCGCCGCGCGCGGTCCCCACGGCGACCGCGGCGGGCGTGGCGAGGCCCAGCGCGCACGGGCACGCGATGACGAGCACGGCGATCGCGCGCTCGAGGGCGATCGATGGATCCGTGGCGATCGCCCACGCGATGAAGGTGATCGTCGCGAGCGCGAGGACGATCGGGACGAAGACCGCGGACACGCGGTCGGCGAGGCGCGCGATGGGGGCTTTCTGGCCCTGCGCGTCTTCGACGACGCGCGCGATGCGAGCGAGCGCGGTGTCCGAGCCGGCGCGGGCGACCCGGATCGTGAGCGCGCCGTGGTGGTTGAGCGTGCCCGCGTAGACGGGGGCGCCTTCGGATTTGTCGACGGGCAGCGACTCGCCGGTGAGCATCGCTTCGTCGAGCGCGGAGGTGCCTTCGGTGATCGTGCCGTCGGCGGGAACGCGCTCGCCCGGGCGCACGAGGATCGAGGCGCCGACGTCGAGCGAGGCAGCGTCGACATCGCGACCGTCGGCGAGGTGCGCGGTGACGGGTGCGAGCGAGAGCACTCCGCGCACGGCATCCGCGAGACGACCGCGTGCGCGCGCTTCGAGCAGCTTGCCGATCATCACGAACGCGATGATCGCGGCGCCCGCTTCGAAGTAGAGCGAGGGCATGTGGTGCTGCGGGCTCGCGAGCCAGCGGATCGAGGTCACCGTCGACGATAGCCACGCTGCGCCCGCACCGAGCGCGATCAGCGTGTTCATGTCGGGGCTCTTGTGGAGCACTGCAGCGAGGCCTGCGCGAAAATATCGGCGACCCGGTACGAGCAGCACGAGCGAGCCGAGAACGAGCTCGGCGACGACGATCGGCACGCCCGAGAGCGAGTGCGACATCGCGATCGCGAGCAGCGGGATGGTCAGCGCGATGGCCATGATCGCGTCGCGGCGCAGCGTGCGCGTGTCCTCGCGTGTCGCGTCTTCGATTGCTGCGAGACGCGACGCGCCGGTAGACGTGGTGTCGAGGACGTCCGCTGGAACTTCGTAGCCCGCGTGGCGGATGGCTGCGACCGCAATTCTTGCGTCGGTGCGCTGCGGATCGAGCTCGATGCGCGCCCTCGACAACGCCAGGTTGACGTCAGCGCTGGCGACGCCGGGGATCGCGGCGACCGCCTTCTCCACGCGTCGCACGCAGGCAGCGCATGTCATTCCCAGGACGGGAAGATCGACGGTGGTCAGCGCGGTCTGCATGCTAGCGTTCTCGACGTGAACACCACCTTGGCCGTGTCTGGAATGACCTGCAATGGCTGTGTGAAGCACGTCGACAAAGCCCTCCGTAGTGTCCCGGGCGTCTCGGCGGTAGAGGTGAACTTGGCGCAGGGGTCGGCGAAAGTTGTTCATGACGGCCCCGTCGAGGCGCTCGTCGAGGCGGTGCATGACGCCGGTTATTCGGCCAGCCCCACATGACCCTCGTGCCGCGTGATCTTTGCGCGTGATATACCGGCCGCCGTGACCCGCTTTGTCCTTCTCGCTGGTCTTGTCCTCGGTGCGTGTAGCTCTCCCGCGAAGCCGCCGGTGACCACGCCCACCCCGGCCGAGTCTGCGATCGACGATCCATCGTGTCCGCTCGTGGTGGCGGGTACGAGCGTCAGCGTCGAGGACACGGCCGATGGTCCGGCGTTTGTCTTTGTGACCACGGGTGATGTCGCGCAGGTCCGTACGCGCGGGCAGGCGCTCGCTGCGATGCACAACGATCGCACGGGCTCGCCGGAGTCGCTCGGCATGATGTTCTCTGCGAAATCCACGGCGAAAGCGGCGGATATCGACGGCGGCGTGCGCGTCACGTTCACGCCCACCGCACCTGCGACGAACGCCGAGGTCGGCGACGAGGTGCGCATGCACGGTGGCCATCTCGCGGGCGCGAGCTCGTGCAAGATGTAATGCGCCACGCTCTCGCTCGTCGTATCGGGCGTGAGAGGTCATGATGAGATTCCTTCTCGTTATCTCTGTCGCCGGCTGCGCATCCGCGCCCGCCGCGCTGTCGGCGGATCACCCCGCGAACCCGAAGGCACCGACGGGCCGCATCGCGCCGGCACCGGCGAGCCTGCGTGCCAATGTCATCGCGTATCCCGATGTTCCGAAGACGCAGGCACCGGCGCCTGCGCATCACCATCATCATCCGTGAATCGCTTCACCGCTCTCGCGTTCGTGCTGATCGGTTGCGCACCGACGACGAGCGAGTTGCGTGGTCCGGTCGACGTGCTCGTCGCGAAGCGCATCGGCGATGGCGTCACGCTCGACGTCCGCGCGCTCCTCGGCAGGCCGCTCGATCGGCAAGCGGCGACCGCGATCGCGATCGCGAACAACGCACGACTCGCCGCGACGTTCGACGAGCTCGGGATCGCGGGCGGTGAGCTCGGCGCCGCGCTGGGCCTCGGACCTCTCGAGCTCCACGGCACGATGCGGTTCGGGAGTCATCGCGAGTACGAGCTCGACGTGATCCAGAACCTCGTCGGCTTGATCAGCGCACCGCGCCGTCGAGCCGCGGCGCGCGCGGATGTGCGTGCGGCGCGCGCCACGGCAGCCTCGCAGGCACTCGGTCTCGCCGCGCGCGTCGATATCGCGTTCACGGATCTACTCGCCGCGCAGGCATCGCTCGCGGGGCGCCGCGCGCAGTTCGAGGCCGCAGATGCCGCGGCCACGTTGCGCGAGCGCATGTTCACCGCGGGCAACACCACGCAGCTCGCGCAGGCTCGTGATCGCGATGCGCGAGAGCAAGCACGCATCTCGGTCGCACGCGCCGAGGCCACGCTCGAGCTGCGGCGCGAGACGCTGACCGCGCTGATGGGCCTGTCCGGCGAGGACACGAAGTGGACCGCGACCGGCGAGCTCGCGGCCTTGCCCCCCGCAGCGCCATCGCTCGACTCGCTCGAGTCCACGGCGGTCGCCGCGAGCCTCGACCTCGAGGCCGCGGGTGCGCGTCGCGTTGCCGCGGAGAATCACGCATCAGATCTGCGCCTGCGGACATTCTTGCCCGAGCTCGGTGTCGGCGTGAGCTTCCACGACGATGGCCACGCGACCGGTATCGGTCCGCTCGTCGCGATCGGCATCCCGCTGTTCGATTGGAAGAGCGGCGAACGTGCGCGTGCGAACGCGGAGGTCTCGCGCACCGAGCACCTCGTGACCGCGAGTGCCGTGGAGCTGCGCTCGACCGCGCGCTCGGCGCGCATCACCGCACTCGCGGCGTATCAGGAAGCGCGACACATCACGGACATCGTGTTGCCGCTGCGCCGCCAGATCCTCGACGAGACGCTGAAGCACTACAACGCGATGGACGCGGACACGTTCTCGCTGCTCCTCGCGCGCCGCGAGCTCGCCGACGCGGAAGACCAACAGGTCGACGCGCTCCGTCGCTACTGGAATGCGATGGCCGCGGTGACCGCGCTCGTTCGCGGAACGTCGATCAACCCACCCGAGCCCGACGAAGCGCGCATGCCGTCGCGCTCGCAGCCCTCGCATCACTAAGGAGCACCATGACGATCTCTCGCCGCACCGTGCTGTCCGGCAGCTTGCTCGCCGGCGCATCGCTCCTCGCGAAGGGCACCACCTCCGCACAACCCTCACCGCAATCCGCTCCGGCCACCGGCGGTAGCGTGACACCATCGCGCGTGATCGTACCGAACGGCTCGGTCGCGCCGTGGAAGACCGTCGGCGGCGTGAAGGTGTTCCATCTCGTCGCGGAGCCGATCGAGCACCAGATCGCCCCCGGCCTCGTCATCCAGGCGTGGGGCTACAACGGCTCGACACCGGGCCCGGTCATCGAAGCCACCGTCGGTGATCGCGTCCGCATCTACGTCACGAACAAGTTGCCCGAGATCACGAGCGTGCACTGGCACGGCGTGTTCGTACCCAACGGTATGGACGGCGTCTCCGGCCTCACGCAGAAGCCGATCCAGCCGGGCATGACGTTCCGCTACGAGTTCACGTTCGATCGCGCGGGCACGTTCATGTATCACCCGCACGCCGACGAGATGACGCAGATCGCGCTCGGCATGATGGGCATGATCGTCGTGCATCCGCGCGGCACGGAGAACCGACGCGTGCGCGACTACGCGCTGATGACGCACGAGATGAAGATCCCGATCGGCACGCGACGTCCGGATCCGCTCGCGATGAACGACTTCAACCAGCTCACGTTCAACGGCAAGTCGTTCCCCGAGACCGCGCCGCTCGTTGCACAGACCGGCGATCTCGTCCGCATCCGCCTCGCGAACCTCGGCCCGATGGATCACCACCCGGTCCACTTACACGGTCACGCGTTCACGCTCGTCGCGACCGACGGTGGTCCCGTGCCGGCAGCGGCTCGCTTGCCGGAGACCACCGTGCTCGTTCCCGTCGGCACCACGCGAACCGTCGAGCTCGTCGCCGACAACCCCGGCGATTGGCCGCTGCATTGCCACATGACTCATCACGCGATGAATCAGATGGGCCACGACGCGCCGAACTTGATCGGCGTCGACACCAAAGGGCTCGACGACAAGATCGGTCGCAGCACACCGGGCTACATGACGATGGGCGCGAGCGGCATGAGCGAGATGAGCCACATGCAGATGCAACAGCCGCAGAACTCGATCTCGATGCTGCCCGGCAAAGGGCCGCACGGCGTGATCGACATGGGAGGCATGTTCACGCTGTTCAAGGTGCGCGACAAGCTCGTCGGCAACGCGGATCCCGGTTGGTACCAACCGCCCGCAGGCACCCTCGCGACCGAAGCAACGGACGCCGAGCTCGCGCGCGACGGGATCACGAAATAGCTACCGCTCGAAGAAGTCCGTCTCCGGGTTTCCGCCGGCCCAGTGGTGCGTGTAGCGACCCGGAATCGTCTCGTAGAGACCCTCGAAGATGCCGTCGATGTGCTTCCACTCGGCGTACATCGCCGCGCCGCGGACGAGGTGATCGACGAGATCGATCGCGTCGTTCTTCTCTTCGTCGCTCGTGTCGGGATCGACCTCGTCGTCGGACGGCTCCATCTTCGGATCGCGCTCGATCACCTGCGTGAACGCCACCGGCGCACGCACCGCCGCGCGGCCGGCGAGCAACGCTTCGTACGTCGTCACGCGATCGGCGGCGAGCGCCGTCTTCGCGGACTCGCAGGCGGGCTCGTAGTCGCCGGTGTAGCCGCCGCCGAAATCGTCGAGCTTGCCGTCGGCGACACGCGCGTAGTCGTTGAACAGCAGGCCCGACAAGCGAGCGACATCACCGCTGCGCGCGACCGCTTTGCGCCGCTCGCTCCAGTGACAGCGCCGCTGCGTCCACGCGCCGTCGTCGTCGCGCGACAGCAATGTCCCGTCGGGTTCGAACATCCATCGCTGGCCTTCGATCTCGAACGTCAACAGCGTGTCGTCGCCCTTCGCGAGCAGCATCGTGTGCACGAGGCGCGCGTGCGGCATGCCGATGTGATGGCGCTCGGTGAAGCCATCCTTCGGCACGACAGAGATCGTGAAGCCCTCACCGCCGGTCGTGGACAGCGTGTGATCGTTCCATTGCTTCGGCGTCTCCTCCCACGTTCGTGCGACGAGCGTGCCTTCCGTATCGAAGTGCTTCCAGCGCCCGATCACCGCACCGTCGGCGCCGAAGCGCCCGCGCGCGAGTAGCGTCGGGGTCTTCGTGTCGTGATACAGGCGCCACGTGCCGACGCGCACGCCGCTCTCGAAGCGACCTTCGGCGGCGAGGTTGCCGCTCGGATGATAGATGCGCCATTTTCCCTCGGCGACGTCGTGCGAGTAGCGCCCCTCGGCCCGCTTCGCGCCGTTCGGATAGAAGCTCGTCCACGCTCCGTGTCCGTGCGTCATCGCGCCGCTGCCGACGGTGGCGCCGGCGTCGTCGATCACCTTCCACGCACCTTCCATGTGGCGATTCCGGAACGTCCCCGTGCCGCTCACCGCATCGACCTTGTACGCGCCGTCGGGGCGGTACTTCTCCGCCCAGATCTTCCACGTCTCGATCGCGGGCTCTTGATACGCGGGCTGGATCGTCGCGAGCTCGTCGAGCGTGAAGCCCGACGCTGCGATCCAATCGCGCACGGCGGGCTCCGCCGCCGCGATGTCCTCGAGGAAGCTCGTGCGATGCGCCGCGGCGATCTGTTCGGCGAGGTCGCGACCGACGCTGCGTTCGATCAAATAGCCGACAGCGCAGATGTTGCCCGCGCGATCGATGAACACCGGCGAGCGCCACGGCACGTACGTGTTCTGCGGCGTCACGCCCTTCGCGATGTAGTCGTCGAGATATCCGAGCAGCTCCGCGCGCCGAGCTTCGAGTGCCGGCGCGGTCGCTGCAGCAGCACCGAGCCGTGCGCGGATCCACGCGAGGTGCGTGTGCATGCGCAGCTCTTCGCTGTCGCGCTCGTCGGGAGCTCGGCCGAACGCTTCGACGAACGAGTCATCGCCCGCGTGGTGATTGGCGCCGGGCCGCGGCCCCGCAACCACCATGCCCGACATCGCGACCAGGAACGCCAACATGGTGAGGACGCGCCGCATCTCCGACGAACGCTTGGAGGTGCTGGGCTATTCGACCGGATCGTCTGTCGGCGCGGGCGATGCCGCGTTATTGCAGTGGGCGATGACCGATCGCCTCGCCCGTCGCCTCGGCTTGGTCGATGCGATCGCGATCGGCCTCGGCGCGATGGTCGGTGCCGGCGTGTTCGCCGCGTTCGGTCCGGCCACGCACGCCGCCGGGAGCGCGGTGCTCGTCGCGCTCGTGCTCGCGGGCGTGATCGCCGCCTGTAACGCGCTGTCGTCGGCGCAGCTCGCCGCGATGTATCCCGCATCGGGCGGCACGTACGTCTACGGGCGAGAGCGGCTCGGTGCGTTCTGGGGATTTCTCGCGGGGTGGATGTTCGTGATCGGCAAGCTCGCGAGCTGCGCCGCGATGGCGCTCACGTTCGGCACCTACGTCGCCCCGGCCTACGCGCGGACGCTCGCCGCGGCGGCGGTGGTCGTGCTCGTCGCGGTGAACTACGCCGGCGTGAAGAAGACGGTCGCCGCGACGATCGCGATCCTCGTCGCGGTGCTCGCGATCCTCGCGATCGTCGTCGTCACCGCGTGGAGCTCGGGCGCGCCGGACCTGCGCAACGCGAGCCTCGTGCCCGAGAGCCCGCGCGGCCTGCTGCAAGGCGCGGGCTTTCTGTTCTTCGCGTTCGCGGGGTACGCGCGTATCGCGACGCTCGGCGAGGAGGTCGCGCGACCCGAGCACACGATCCCGCGCGCGATCCCGATCGCGCTCTCGATCGCGCTTGTCATCTACATCGTCGTCGGCACCACGCTGCTCGCGACTCTCGGTGCCGCGACGCTCGCCGCGTCGACGACGCCGCTCTCGCTGATCGCCGATCCGCACCTCGTCGCCGTCGGCGCTGCGATCGCCGCGCTCGGCTCGCTGCTCTCGCTGATCGCGGCGGTCAGCCGCACCGCGTTCGCGATGGCGGGCAATCGCGATCTGCCGCACGCGCTCGCGGCCGTGCACCCGCGGTTCGGCGTCCCGCATCGCGCCGAGCTCGCGGTCGGTGTCGTCGTCGCGACGACCGTGCTGCTCGCGGATCTGCGCGACGCGATCGGCTTCTCGTCGTTCGCCGTGCTGCTCTACTACGCGATCGCGAACGCCTGTGCGCTCACGCTGTCACGTGTGGAGCGTCGATGGACGCCGGCGATCGCCGCGCTCGGCCTCGTCGGCTGCGTCGCGATCGCCGTGTCGCTTCCACTCCGCTCGACGATCGCCGGCGCCGCGCTCGCAGCGATCGGCGCGGCGGTGTTCGCGGTCAGAACGTATACGCGGCCTTCAGCGTCGCGGTAAGCGGTATGCCGGTAGCTAAAGCGTCGCGATCGTGTCCTCGCAGTGGCCCTCGCCGTTGATGTGACCGACGGTCGTGGCTTGGTGTTCGAGATACTGGCGAAGGTTCGTGATCTCGTTGCCCTGCACATCCCGCGTCGATCCGACCTGATACCGAGACTCCGCTCTGATGTCCTTCACCGCGAGCTCGTCGAGCGTGATCGCGTTGTCCGCATTCGCGTCCGCGGCTGCAAAGATCTCGAACGCGACGTTTGGTTCGTCGGAGACTGCGTCGTCGTAGAACATGTGGTCCGCGTGAACGGTGGTCTGCATCACGACGTTGTTTCCGTCGATCGTCATTCCAGCCTCGCAGTGCGCGTATGTCAGCTTCGCTGCGAAGCCCCACTCGAACGTCTTCGTAACGGCGCCCTTCGTAGCGCTCCCTTTCAGCCAGATGCCGTAGCCATTCGCCTTCATCGCGGTGACGTCGGCTTCGTCTGCGTTCACGTTGATCGCATTCGCATCGGCGAGGATCTGATACCCGTAGTGATCGTATGTGCCACCGGGAGCATCGAAGGTCTCGAGCTCCTGCCCTTCGCCGTTCGAGCCCTTGTGAAGATCGACGATATAGAACCCGTCGAATCCGACCTCTTCACTGTCATGGCCTGCCTGTGCCTTTGCGTTGCCGACGGAAACGAGGAACTTGTCATATGAAATGGACCAGCCGTCGCTGAAGACGTCCGCGGGAATGCCTTCCTCGATGAACTCTTCGCCGTACGCCGTAGAGGTGATGCTTCCCGAGTCCTCACCGCACGCGGCAAGAAGAATCGAGGTGATGATGATCATGTTGCGCATTGGAGTCTCCTTTAGATGGCGCTAACGCCGTAGTGATCGTGCGTCGTGAGGACGCGTCGGATGATGTTGTGGGTCTCGCTGCCGGGACGAATCTCGATCGCACCTGCGGCAGTGGTAGGGAGCGAGAAGAAGTCAACGTCGTCGAATGGAGTGTCGTTCTCGTAGGGATCGGTCGGATAGAACGTGATCGCCAACGTCTCCGTAGACGTCTTCGCAATGACATCTTCGAACACGGCGCCCACGATGGCAGTGTCGACTTCGACGTCGATCAGTAGATCGAACGGCTTCGTGGTCGCATCCTTCGCGATGGTGCCCGCGAGATGGATCGCGTGTCCGGTGAGAGTCGGTACGTTATCGGTTGCGATCGCGGTGCGGAACGAGAAGTTCGCGCCTTTGTAGTCGCCGACGATCAGCGTGCCCATGCCGAGCGGATCGTGTGGTTGACCGTTCCAGTTCAAGATGAAGTCCCCGGGTAGCTCGCCCGTGACCTCTCCACCGGCATAGTGCCCGGGATGTGCGATCGTGCCGGGAGGCGTGGTGACGTCTTGATGCATCTCGCCCTCGATCGTGAATTGGATCGTCGAGACGGCTGCCTGCATCTCCTCGACACTGACGACGTAGCCGAGATCGGTTGTCGCCGGAGCAAATGCCGCAGCAGCCGTGTTGACGGGGAGCTCGACACGAGCCGCCTCCTCGGAGTCCGTACATCCCCCTGCGGCGATGCCGACGAATGAGAATAGAAGCCAACGCATGGTGTGTCCTTTCAGAATTGCAGCGTCACGCCAACACGTCCGCCGAACGGACGACCTGGCGAGATGTGCACGCGTGGAAGATCACTGCGTGCACTGGTGGTGTCCCACCGCGATGCGAAGTGGTACTCGCCCTCGTTCCAATCGGAGGCGAGCAGGTTGTCGATCTGGAGCGCGAGCGTCCATCGCCCGTGCGTCCAACTACCAACGGCGTCGAGCACCGTCGAGGATGCGGCCGTTGCACCGTTCTGCAGCGGCCTCGCACCGAGGAAGCGGCCCGCGAGGCCCGCGCTCCACGCTGCTCGTGAAAGACGCGCCTCGACGCTGCCGAGCAATCGGGGCGCACCGGGCACGGGGTTCTTGGAGACCGCGAATCGAGCATCGACAGCCGTCGCATCGGCGCGTACCGCGAGCCATTCCCACGGACGCGCTTCTACGAACGCCTCGACGCCAACGCGACGACTGCCATCGAGGAGAACGTTGAGTCCCGAGAGGTGATCGAAGAATGACTCTCGGTCGATCCATGTCGCGAACGTCGTGGCTCCGACGCTCACTCGATCCCAGCGCAGCTCACCACCTGTCTCGATAGAATCCGCGGTCGTGACCTCCGGATCGCCACCGTCGTAGACCTCGGCGTCCATGTTCTCGCGCGACGGCCGATGTGTGAACGCGCGTGCTTCGGGCGGCCGTTGACCACGTCCCGCCGCGATCGAAACCGAGCCGACTTGTCCACGCCAACCGACGGCGATACGTGGCGAGACGGCGGTCGCCATGCCGGAGCCGCTGCGCGCGAGATCGAGGCGATCCGTCGCATCGACGCCGACGCCCTCGACGCGGATGCCCCCAGTGCCGGTGAAGCCACGGTGAGTTGCCTCGAGGCCCGCCCAGATCCCGCCACTCGTAGTTGCCGCCTCGAGTGACCGCTCCTTGGCGTACACCATGCCGCTCGTCGAGATCCGCTCTTCGGTTTGATCGAGCTGATCGCGGATCACCTCCACGCCCGACAACGAGCGCAACCACGGCGTGATGCGATGCCGCCACGCGATGCGTCCGCCGCCGGTCACCGCGCGATGGATCTGACGGCGGCCATCACCGAGCTCCTCGTTGACCAAGAACCCCGTGAAGTTCTCGTCGAGAGAAAGGCCACGCCAACCGAGGTACGTGGTGCCCGCGATCTCGTTCGCGGATCTTGTCCAATGCATACCGATCCCGGTGAGCAAGCGTCGCGACCGCCCTTCGAGAGCACCTGCCGGCGCCGAGTCGCGGTCGAACGTACCCGTCGCGATGTCGTCGAGGGGGATCACGCCTGGCTCGCCGAACTTCGCCCAATATCCGACGACGATCGGTCGCAGGCGTAAGCGCCCCGACGTGATCTCGGTCTGCGCCATCACGGAGCCGTGCTCGGTGCCACGGCTCTGGCCATACCCGTCGTCGTGCATCAGATCGGCGGCGACGAATTGAGCGGCCGGACCGTCCTTCGGCGCGTCCACGAGGACGATCCGGTGACGATTGGTCGATCCCATCTCGTAGCCGATGCGCTGCCCGCGATGCTCGGCGATCTCGAGATCGAGATCGATCGAGCCCGCCGTCGCGAACCAACCCTGCTCGAGATCGAACGGACCCTTGCGCGAGACAAGGCCACCGACGGTCTCGGGGATCACGAACCCGAGGTCGGCGTAGCCTTGCCCGTGCACGTTCGACATCTCGTTGATCGGGATGCCACCGACGCGGATCGCGATGTCGGAGCCGTGCACGGCATCGAATCCGCGAAGGAAGAACTGCTGACCCTTGCCTTCGCTGCCGTGCTGGCTCATGTAGAGCCCGGGAACGACACGCAGTAGATCGTCCGCGTTCTTGTGCGGCGTGAGCTCGAGCTCCCTCGCCGTCACCACACGAACGCCAGCGCTCGGAGTGTCGATCGGCCTCGCGTCGTCCTCGATCACGATCGTCTCGGAGCGCGTATTCGCTTTCACGATGTCCGCTTCGATGTATCCACGCAGCTCCGCATCGAGATCCGCGACGACGGTGGGAGGACCGTCGGCACGAGCTTGCCCGCAGAGCGTGATGAATATGGTCGCGATGATGAGTGCGCGCACGAGTGATCCCGAACGACAAAGCGAACGACAAGGCGAACGACAAGCGAACGCGCTCGACACGAGGTCGAGCAGGTACGCGAGCGACAGCGAGGCATCGGCTCAGGTCTGCGGAGGACCGCGCGCATCTGCGGTCGCGACGAATGCGAGCGTGTCGCGCCCGCGCGCGATATCGATGATGTCGGTGGCAACCCGATCCACGACGATCGTATCGACGAGCGTGAGTGGCGCGCCATGAAGCGCGAGAGCACGGTGTGCGAGTCCCGACGCGACGTGAAGATCGGGCACGCGATTGAATGCGAGGACGCCGATCGGCGGTCGCTTCTTGGTGGTGGTCGAGACCTTCTGGTCTGATGGGTGTCCTGCGTGGACGGTCCCATCATCGTGTCGATGCGGCTCGGCATCGCGATCGAACGTGACGGTGACGACCGTGCCGTCGGGCGCGTGTTCGTGAGCGCTCGCCGTCGCGTGGGAAGCGAGATGCACGCTCGGCAGCACCTCCACTCCGAGGAGCCAGACGAAGCAGAGCAGTGCTGCGTATGTCCTCCTCATCGGCACCCACATACTACGACTCGTTGGCCTTCGTGGATCGGATTGCTCAAGTAAGCGACCACAAAGGTAAAGACCAGGCGATGCCGAGGCTGATCGAGACCACGCCCGCGACGAGCGTGATGCCGCGCCGCGCGCCATCGACCGCCCGCAGCGACACGCCGACCAGCGCCGATGCCGCCATCATGCCGACGATCGATCCGGTACCGAACAGCGTGATGTAGCCGAGGCGCGCGCTCGTCGATGGCAGCTCCGCGAACACGAGCGCGGTGAGCGCACCCGATCCTGCGAGGCCATGGACGAGACCGACCGCGAGCGGACGCAGCGCGAAGATGCCGCGCCCCACGTGAAGGTGTGGATCGGCGGCGGCGTGGACGTGCATGTGCTCGCCGTGCGAGTGCACGTGCACCGGGCCGCGCGGACCGAGCTGGCGCGCCTGCACGATCGCGCGAACGCCGAGGACCACGAGCATCGCGCACACGCCGAGCTCGAACCACGCGCCGAGGCGCACGGGCATCGCGGCGCCGATCGCGATCAACACGATGCCGACGATGACGAGCGAGAGCGTGTGGCCGAGGCCCCACATCGCACCGAGGATCGCGCCGCGCTTGGCATCGCGAGCCTCGGTGGCGAGCGTCGCGACCGCCGTGAGGTGATCGGGCTCGAACGCGTGGCGCAAGCCCACTGCGAGCCCGAGCAGCACACCGGCCAGCGACGACGACATCGCCTGCAAACGTACGCCTGCTCGTCGCCGGGCGCTATGGCTCGTGCTGCGAAGGGGTGCTACTTGGCGCCGCAGCGAGGGAGACCGTCGGGGACGCTAACAACGAACTTCGCATCGTCAATGGTGGGGTTGATCGTGCGCTGCCCCCACTCGACGACCAGATCCGCCTTCTCCTTGGGCGATTTGAATTGCGTCTTGGTCGGGAGGCGATGATCACCGCCGGCGGCATCGGGAGAGGTCTCGAAGTCGGTGTTCTTCACCGACCACACCGTCTTGCCGCTCGCGTCCTTGAGCTCGCTATCGATCACGTCGAGTCGACCGTTCCGCAGATCGAGCGTTAGCGTCTGCGTGCCCGTGGGTCCCTTCACTTCGATCTTCTCGAGGCTGCGCGAGGCATCCCACGCGATGGTCTTCGTCCCCTCGATGATCGGCGGCGTGCCCATCGCGAGATGGAGGAAGTCGTCGGGCTCGAGCTCGATGCGCAACATCGCGGCGATCGAGCTGCGATCGCACGGGCCCGCGAGCTGGCAGTTATTCTGCTTGTCGACGTACGCGAAGTTCGTTCCGCCGCACGCCATGTCGACGAGGACGTCACCGCCCGCGGGCGACAGAGCGTTGAAGCGAACCTTCTTGCCGGTCGTGCCCATCACGAGCACGTCGCCCTTCACGCGTTGATCGCCGAGCCAGTAGTCCATCTTGCTCTCGGCCGAAAACGACTTCAGCGCCTCGCGCTGCTTCGCGAGACGCCCGACGACCTCGTCGGCGTTCGGTTCCGCGTACGGCCGCTTCTGACCGGTGTTGCCGCCCGGGCAACCAGCACATGCGGCGAGCACCGCGAGCGAGAGCAGGAGTTTCATGCTGCGGTGATAACAGAGCCCCGTGCGGGATTCCTTCCCGTACGTGCGCCGATCACATTGTCGAGCGCCCGCGCGGCTCGCTGATCACTTCAGCAGCGACTCGAGCCACGCGAGCTGATCGGTCACGCGCTCGACCTGCTGCTTCACCATGTCCGCGCCGCCGTGCCCCGAGTTCTTCTCGATGCGCAGCAGCACCGGCGCGTTCGCGGTTTGCGCCGCCTGGAGCTGCGCGGCGAGCTTACGCGCGTGCATCGGGTCGACGCGGTCGTCGTGATCCGCCGAGTCGAAGAGGATCGCAGGATACGCGCGCGGACCTTCATCCACCGCGCGGCGATACGGCGAGTACGCCCAGATCGCCGCGAACTGCTCGGGGTCCTCTGCCGATCCGTACTCGGGCACCCAGGTCTTGCCCGAGCCCGACAGATGGAACCGCAGCATGTCGAGGAGCGGCACCGCGATGATCACCGCCTTGAACAGCTCCGGTCGCTGCGTGACGGTCGCGCCGGTGAGCAGGCCGCCGTTCGAGCCGCCGCTGATCGCGAGGTGCTCCGACGAGGTCCACTTCTCTTTGATCAGATATTCCGCCGCGCCGATGAAGTCGTCGAACACGTTCTGCTTGTTCAGCAGCATGCCCGTGCGGTGCCACTCCTCGCCGTACTCGCCGCCACCGCGCAGGTTCGGGATCGCGTAGACACCACCGCGCTCGAGCCAGACCGCGCGCGACGACGAGAAGCTCGGCGTCATGTTCACGTTGAACCCACCGTAGCCGTACAGGATCGTCGGCGCGGTTCCGTCGCGCGGCGTGCCCTTCTTGGCCATGATGAACATCGAGATCTTCGTGCCGTCCTTCGACGGGTAGAACACCTGCTGCGTCTCGAACTGCGTGGTGTCGACGGGCAGCTTGATCCGCGCCCACTCGTCGACCTTGCCGGTCTTGATCGACGTCTTGTAGATGATGTTCGGCTCGGTGAACGACGTGAACGAGATGTAGCCCGTGTCCTCGTCGGGCAGACCGCCGATGCCGCCCGTGGTGCCGAGCGCCGGCAGCGCGACCTTGCGCACGAGCGTGCCCTCGAGGCTGCGCACCTCGACCTCGGACGCCGCGTTGCGCAGGTACGTCGCGACGAGCTGGCCGCCGACGACGTTCACGCTCTGCAACGTCGCGTCGCCCTGCGGGATGATCTCTTTCCACGCGGCGCGATCGAGCTTCGTCGCCGGCGTCTTGTACACGCGGTACCGCGGCGCGCCGTCGTTCGTCGTGATGTACAGCTGGTCCTTCCACACCTCGACATCGAACAACGCGTCGACGCCCTTCACGATCGGCGTGAACGCCGCGTCCTTCTTGCGCGCGTCCTTGATGTAGACGTCGCTCGAGTTCCATCCGTGCGAGATCGTCACGACGAGCCAGTGGCCATCCTTCGAGATGTAACCGGCGATGAACGTCTTCGCGCTGCCCGTCGCCGGATGCACGAGCGCATCCTTCGACGGATCGTCACCGAGCTTGTGGAACCGCACCTCGGCGAAGCCCGGACGCTCGGCGATCGTCACGTCGCGACCACCGGACTTCGTCCCGACGGGCGGAACCCACGTGTAATAGAAGCCCTTGCCGTCGGGCGTCCACGACGTGCTGCCGTACTTCGTGCCTTCGATCGCGTCGGGCAAGTCCTTGCCGGTCGCGACGTCGATGACGTGCGTGGTCGTCTCGTCGGAGTTGTTCTCCTTCACCGCGTACGCGACGTACTTGCCATCCCAGCTCGGCACCCATCCACCGAGCCCCTTCGTGCCGTCGGTGCTCCACGCGTTCGGATCGAAGAGCACCTTCTCCTCGCCCTTTTCGCCCTGCTTCCAGTAGACGATCGACTTCTCTTTGTCGGCGTGCTTCCGCACGTAGAAGTAGCGACCCTTCCGATGCGAGGGCGCGCTGATCGAGTCGTAATAGAACAGCTCCTTGAGCCGCGCTGAGAGCGCGTCGCGACCCGGCGCCTTCGCGAGCTCGCCGCGCGCGTACGCATCTTGCGCGCTCATCCACGCCTGCACGTCGGGGTTCTTGTCGTCCTCGAGCCAGCGATACGGATCGGCGACCTGCTTGCCGTAGACGGTCTCGACGATCGCGTCCTTCTTGGTCGCGGGCCACGCACGCTTCGGCGCGACCGGCTCGGGGTTCGTCGTCACGGGCTCGGGCGCGACCTTCGGCGAAGGCGGATCGACTGGCAACATCGTCGGAGGTGACGAGCTACCACAAGCGGCCGCGAACAGGAGGGCGACGGGGAGCGTGCGCATGCCGGGTGTCGTAACACTCGCGCTACGCGACGATCCACTGCGACCCGTTGGTGACGCAGACGCTGTTACAGGTTGCCGTACGACGGGAGGTCGATCTTCCAGCGACCTTCCGCTCTGACGAGATCGATGCGCGACCGCCCCGCCGGAGAGACCACCTCGACCACCGCGTGATCGCCGCGCTCTTCGACAACGGTGATGTCGGTCGGTGCGGCAACGCCCTCCGAGCTTCCGATACTGAGAAGATCCTTCGCCGTGTACCTACGTGCGGCACCTACGAGGTCGGTGGCACGCTTGGCCTCGGATTCCAGCCGTTCACGGGTGGCGGGTGACAGGAGCGAGAACACCGCTTCACGATCGCCTGTCTTCGCCGCTTGCAGCATCTCCCGGACCGCGACCTCGGGTCCAGGCTGTGAAACACGGCAACTACGACCTGCAACTGCAGCAGCTACAGCCATTGCTGCCAATGCGCTGGCCACGGCAGCAACCGTCGAACGTCGCGATGTTAGAGCGAGACCCACGCGTGTTGGATGTAGGTACCCGGGTGGCCTCCGCCTTGCAACTTGTAGCTACTGTTACCGTCGAATATGCTGTGAAGGCTTTGGGTGGCTTCACAGTCGAAACGAAGCCTTAGGAGGCACTATGCGGTTTAGAACCTTTGCTCGGTCCATCGGCGCCCTCGGCCTCGCACTCGCGACGCAGGCATGTGTCGTTCGCGAGACCACGCCCGTGAACTCGGGGTACGGCTACGGCTACGGCCCGCGCTATGGCGCAACCGCAAGTGTCTCCGTCGGCGCACCGTCGCAATACACGGTGTCGAGCATGCCGCCGGAGCCGCTGTACGAACAGATGTCCGTCTCGCCGGGCTACGGCTACGCGTGGATCGACGGCTACTGGCACTGGAACTCGTACGAGTGGGTCTGGATCGGCGGTCGCTGGGAACAGAGCCAAGACAACTACGTCTACGTGCAGCCCTACTACGACTACTCGGGCTCGTCGTACGTCTACACGCCGGGCTATTGGACGTCGCGTGATCGCGCGCCGCGCGGTTGGGACGTTCGCGATCATCGCGATGGTCGCCCGACGGTCGTCGTACCGCCGCGCGGAAATCGCCCGCCGCCCGTCGGTGGTGGCTCGGTGTATCCGACCGGTGGAACGCGTCCGCCTCCCGTCGGTGGTGGCTCGTATCCGACCGGTGGAACGCGTCCTCCGCCCGTCGGTGGAAACAACGACTGGAACGGTGGCAATCGTCCGCCTCCCGTTGGTGGAAACGATCGCCCGCCTCCGTCGGGAACCGATCGTCCGCCGCCGCCGATCGGTGGCAACAGCGGCGACAACAGCCGTCCGCCTCCCGTGTCGGGCACGCGCTTCCCCGAGAACGGTCCCACCGAAGGTGTGAACGATCGCGGTCCGCGCACGCAGCCGGGTCCGCGCACGCCGCCGGGACCACCGCCGGTTCGCGGTCAGGGCAACACGTTCGGTGGCAACCCACCACCGCCTCCGTCGGGTGGCAACCCGCCGCCGGTTCGCGGCCAGGGTCAAACGTTCGGTGGTGGACCGCCGCCGGTTCGCGGCACCGCGCACCCCATCGGTCCGACGACGACGCCGCCTCCGTCGGGAACGCGTCCGCCGGAGCGCGGCGCGCCTCCGACCACGAACGAGCGCCCGCGTCCGACGACGACGAATCCGCCGCCGGTTCGCGGTACCGCGCATCCAGTCGGTGGTGGACGCACGACGCCACCGCCGCCGTCTACGCCGGCGCCGCGCAAGACGCAGCCGTTCCGCCAGGGCGGCTCGCGCTAGTCACGCGCTCGCACGAATGAAAAGACCCCGGTCGCTTCACGGCGCCGGGGTTTGTTCGTTTCGGCGTACTCGACGCGGGGAGCTACTCGACGCGAAGGGCCCGTTCAAACTCTTCGGGGTTCGAGCTCGCGTAGATCGCGGTCTCCATCGAGATGAGCCCGCTGTTCACCAAGTCGATCAGGTGCTGATCGAACAGCTGCATCGAGTAGAGGTCGCGGCCCTTGCGGATCAGCTCGGGGATGTCCGTCAGCCGACCCGCGCGCACGCACTCGCGGATCGTGCGCGTGACGCGAAGGATCTCGACGGCCGGCAAGCGGCGACGCCCGTCCTTGGACGCGAGCAGACGCAGCGAGACGATCGCTTGGAGGCAATCGCCGAGGCGATCGCGGATGACGTCTTGAGCGTCGGTCTCGAACAAACCGACGATGCGCTGGATCGTCCCGACGGCGTCGGGCGTGTGCAGCGCGGACATCACGAGGTGACCGGTCTCTGCCGCTTTGAGGCAGATCGTGGCGGTCTCGCGATCTCGGATCTCGCCGACCATGATCACGTCGGGATCCTGGCGCATGGCGGCGGTCATCGCGTCGCGGAACGACTCGGTGTCCGCGCCGACCTCGCGCTGGATGATCATGCACTTCTGCGGCTCGTGGATGAACTCGATCGGATCCTCGATCGTCACGATGTGCGCGTGCCGAGTCTCGTTGATGTAGCGGAGCATCGCCGCCATCGAGGTCGTCTTGCCGTTACCGGTCGCACCGGTGATCAGCACGAGGCCGCGGCGCGAGTCCGCGATTTCGGCGAGCACCGGCGGCAGGTTCAGCTGCTCGATCGAGAGCACCTGGATCGGGATCAGACGCATCACGATGCCGACCGCACCGCGCTGCCGGAAGATCGACGCGCGAAAGCGACCGCGCTGCGCGAGCGAGTACGAGACATCGATCTCGGCGAACCGGCGCGTGAAGTCGACGGTGATGTTGCGATCCTCGAGGATCATCCTCGCGATCGACTCGGTGTCCTGCGCGGTCAGCGGCGGGACTTTGATCGCGCCGAGCAGCTCTCCGTGCAGGCGGTAGTGAGGCGGGTACCCGACCTCGAAGTGAATGTCCGAGACACCTCGCTCGATGCCGAAAGCGAGAAGCTTGTGGAACGCGTTACGATCCATGAGGGCTTGCGAGTCAGTTTAAACCCGGTCGCCCGGGTCCGCGCTGTCCCGCGCCCACTTCTGGCGAGTTTTCGCTCGCACCTTCTTTGCGCAAGCTCTCGAGCAATGCCTCGCCCGTGGCTTCGTCATCGCTGAGCGGTTGCCATGGGGTAGCAGACTCGCTCGTCGCAGCGGGCGGCTCGGATGCACGTGGGCGCGAGCGCTCGGCCGGCGCGCCCGGCAACTGGAAGTCGCTCGTGATCTCGTCCTCGGGGCGCCCGAACGCGTTCTTCGGGATCGCGTTCTGCGAGCCGGTGCCGAACACCTTGCTCGGCGACGGCTTCGCGAGCGGGACCGCGAGATCGCGATCCTCGTCGTCGTCGTCGTCGTTCGCGGTCGACATCGGCGACGGCGTGTTGCTCGGAGTGACGCTGCGCAGCTCGGCGCGGACCTTGTCCTCGAGCTGCACGAACGGAGGCGCCGGACGCGCCATGTAATAGCCTTGACCGTAGCGCAGGCCCAGGTCGCGCAACGCGACGACGTCCTCGACGTGCTCGATGCCTTCCGCGACCATCACCGCGTCGATGGTCTCGGCGATGTGGCGCAGCGAGCGCAGCATCTCGCGCTTCACCGTCGACCGCGCGATGCCGCGCACGAGGACGTCCGAGATCTTGATGAAGTGCGGCCGCAGCGACATCACGGTCTCGAGGTTCGAGTGGCGCGTACCGACGTCGTCGATCGCCACGCCGAAGCCCATCGCCGTGTACGCGGCGAGCGCGCGCTTGAACGACGCGAAGTTCTCGATCGCGAGTCGCTCGGTGATCTCGAACACGATGTTCGCGGGCGTGAGGCCGGCCGCGCTGATCAAGTTGCCGACTTCGACTTCGATGAACGCAGCGTCGTAGAACGACATCGGCAAGAGGTTCACGAACAGGCGATGCACGGGCTCGAGCGTCTTCGCGTTGCGGAGTGCGCCGCGGAAGCACGCGCGATCGAGCTCGACGGTGAGATCGACTTCGTCGGCGATCGCGAACAGCGTGGCCGGCGACTCGAGCGAGCTGCCGCGGGGACCACGCGTGAGCGCTTCGTACGCGAAGATGTCGCCGGTGCCGAGATCGACGATCGGCTGATACACCGACGACAGTCCCTCGCCGAGGATGATGTCCTGAAGCGTCGAGCGATCGCGGTGCGCTTTGCGCTCGCGCAGGTTGCGCGTGTTGTCCTGCGCCTCGGCGATCATGCGCGCGGCGAGGCGCTCCGGGCGGATCAGCGAGTTTCCGAGCACGCGGGCGGATCCCACCGTGATGCGCGGCTGCTCGCGGAGCACGTCCTTGACCATCGGCGCGAGCGATTCCTCGACGGCGCGCTCGATGTTCTGTGCGAGCGCTTCGAGATCCGTGCGCACGCCGGGCGGGCGCGGCGCGAGGATCACGAGATAGCCATCGCCGTCGCCGGAGCGACACACGAGGTCCGCGGGATCGAGCACGGCGCCGCGCAGGCGATCGAGGACGGCCGCGCAGTGATCGTAGATCTCCGAGTGATGCTGGACGCCGAGCTCGAGCTCGACCTTGTGCAAGCGCGAGAGGTCGACCATCAAGCACGACAGCGCGCGGTCACGCGTGAGGATCGTCGTGACCTCGTGCATGCGCTCTTGGTACGGACGGAACCGATCGATCTCCGGCTTGTGAAACGGCCGCGTCGCCGAGCGGCCTTGCGCGACACCGCCGCTCTCGGTGGCAGAGAAGTACTGCACGCGACCCGGTCCGCCGCGCTTCGCACCACGCAGCGCGGACTCCGCCGCGGTGAGCAGGCCTTCGGGATCCGCCGCGTCCTCGGGCAAGCACGCGACGCCGATCGACATCGACATCTTGCGACCGCCCGGCATCTCGGCGCCGGCGACGGCATCGCGAAGTCGCGCGGCCTTGGTCAGCGCGCCGGCCTTCGCGGTTTCGGGCAACAGGATCACGAACTCCTCGCCGGAGTAGCGCGCGAGGACGTCGCTCGTGCGGCCGCGGTCCGGCGAATCGTCTTCCTGCAACACGCTCGAGATCCGACGGAGAATCTCGTCGCCGACTTGATAGCCGAGGTCGTAGTTGACCTGCGCGAAGCCGTCGATGTCCGCGAGCAAGAGCGACATCGGCTGGCCGTAGCGCAGCGCGCGAGCGATCTCTTCACGCAGTCGCTCTTGAAACGCGCGGTGCGTGTAGAGACCCGTGAGGTTGTCGCGCAAGGTGAGCGCGTCGAGCTGGTGATACATCTGCGCGAGCGCTTCGGTCGCGATCGAGATCTCCTGGCCGCGCGACTCGAGCTGCGCGGTCAGCACGCGCTCGTGCTCGCGCAGCGCTTGGTTCGCGAACGACAGCTCGTGGATCAGGCGATGGTTGTCGCGCTCGAGGCGGAACGTCGTCACGAGCTGCTCGACGACCTGCAACAGGTCCTGCAGCTTCCACGGCTTCGTGATCACGTAATGCAGATGACCTGCATTGATCGCGGCGATCAGATCGTCGGACTCGGGGAAGCCGGTCACGACGGCGCGGCGACAATGCGGCCGGACCTGCGCGACGCGTGCGAGGAGCTCGGGACCGGCGAGGCCGGGCATGCGCAGATCGGCGAGAACACACGCGACGTCGGGGTGTGCTTGGACGAGCTCGAGCGCTTCGAGTCCGTTCGAAGCGAGCAGCACGGTGCACCGCGCGCGTAGCACGCGTCCGAGAGCGTTCAAGTTTGTTCGATCATCGTCCACACACACGATGATCGGCTTGCCAGCCTCATCAGGCGGCGGCGGTTCCGCTTCGACTGCCAATGTGTACCCAGTATCGGCTGGCTCCCTCGCCGTGTGAAGGGGATCGCAGTCGGGGATGCCCCGCGCCCCTCGACGCAGGTCGGCACCCGTTTGCCTACATGCCGAGGATGTTGATCGTGGTGATCTCGAACACGCGCTCGATCAGCCACTTCAGGCCGATCAGAACGAGCGGGACAGCTGCGACAGGCAACACGATGCGTCGATACCGCTCGGCTCCGACGAGGCGCGCGATGCCCCACAGGATCGGAATCGCGACCAGAACGATGCTGAGCTGACCGATCTCGACGCCGACATTGAAGGTCAGGAGCGGCACGATCACTTGCTCCTTCGGCAACAGCTCGGCGAGCACACTGGCAAAACCGAGGCCGTGGATAAGGCCGAACCCGAATGTGAGCGCGTACCGCCAGCGAACGTCGGGACGGATGATGTCCTCGAGCGCGGTGTACACGATCGACGCGGCGATCATGCTCTCGACGAACCGCGACGGCAGCGACACGTAGCCGAGCGATGCCGCGATCAACGATGCGGAGTGCGCGATCGTGAACGCCGTGATGATGACGGCGGTCGACTTGATCGCCATCCACGGACTCCGCAGCTTCCACTCACCGCCTCGGCCGCCGACACGCTGGATCGCGACGATCAGCAGCAGCGTCAGCACGAACGCGATGTGATCGAGGCCGCCGTAGATGTGGTCCATGCCGTGGCGGATCCACCCGAGCAGCGACGTTTTCTGACCGGGGGTGACGGTGAGGACGGGATCCGAGATGCGAACGACGGTCGGCTCGACCTGCTCGCCGGGCGCGTGCACGCTGACGATCGCTTCGTGTCGCTGGTCGAGCGCGAAGAACCGCGTGAAGTCGAGGACGACCTTGTCGACGTGCGAGCCGCACGTCGCGTCCCACGTGACATCGATGAACTTCCCGTCGGCGTCGGCGGCGGCGCGCAGCCCCGCGATCGTGCACGCGGCTCCATCGGCCGTGCGCAGCGCGACCCAGCTCGCGACGAACGCCGTCACGCGATCGAGCGTCGCCGGGGCGAGCGCCTCGACGACGGTGGGCCTCGCGGCCTCCTCGAGCCCGAGCGGCTGCGTGACATCGCTCGGTGCGATGGTCATGCGCACGATCGCGCGTGAGCCATCGACGGTAACGTCCGCGTACTTGATCGAGCTTTGATGCGCGCCGGCGACGCCGCCGAAGGCGACCACGAGCGCGAGGACAAGCGCGATCCGCATGACGTGACGCTAGCAGCGTCCACAGCCGTACGAGGCGCGATCGCGATCGGATCGACTATTCCCGAGCGGCGAGCTTCACGAAGTCGAACCCCGTCACGATTCCGACCGCTTCGCGATCGCGGCACGGAATGATGCGCCGTACCTGCATGCGCGCCGCTTGCTCCGCCGCGCGATAGATCTTCGTGGTCACGGGCAAGCACAGCATCGACGGATCGAACTGCTCGTCGACGCGCGTGTCGCGCGGTAGATCGCGCGACTGCATCGCCTCGAGCTGCGTGAACACGCCGACCGGGAAGTCATCGTCGAGAACAACTAGCCCCGTGACGTGAGCCTGCTCGAGTCGAGCGACCGCGGCGCTCAGCGGCTGGTGCGCGTTGATGCTGAACAGCGGCGTCGACATGATCTCGGTGATCGGGAGATCGATCTTGGCATCGCCTACCGCGCGCATGACATCGAGCGTGCTGATCACGCCGACCACGGCTTTGCCGTCGACAACGAACAAGCGATGGACTCGCTCGTCGCGCATCAGACGCGACGCATCGCGCAGCGACGTCGTCGGTGATACGACGATCGGCGCGCGACCCTTCTCGCGCAGTAGCTCGGTCGCGCTCCGCTCGGGGAGTGTGAGGACCGATGCCTTGCGATGCGATCCCGCCTGGATCCGGCCGGTGCGCAAGAGGTCGGTACGCGAGATGACGCCGATCAATGCCCCATCGGCATCGACCACTGGCATTGCCGAGATCTGGCGCTCGTCGAGCTCGCGCGCGATGTGAGGCAACATCGTGTCGGGCCTGATCGTCGCTACGTTTTTGGTCATCACGGTCGAAACGGGACTAGAGAACGTCTTCATCACCTACGAATCCCTTCATTCCGTGCGCCAGCGCCCGGCATGCGAGGTCCGCGATTTCTGCGGCGCTCACGTGCAGGTCGCGCAGATCCATCGTCGGTGCCCTCGATTCGCGCAACTCCTGCGCAAAATCGCGCTAGCGCAACCGCTGGCCGCGAATCCACACCTCGCGCGGCGACACCAATGCGTCGACGTCGACCTGCGGATCCGCGTCGACGACGAGGAACGTCGCCTCGGCGCCCGTCGCGAACGTCGCGAGCGGCAACTTCCAGTACGCGAGCGGCGCGGTCGTCATCGCCGCCGTGATCGCGGCATCGTCCATGCCAGCGCTTCGCAGTAGCTCGATCTCGCGTGCGCTCGGCCCCGCGTCGCGCGTGTTGCCGAGGTCGGTGCCGTAGAGCACCGTCGCGCCCGCCGCGCGCAACCGGCGCAGATTCTCGATGGTGCTGTCCGCTCCGCCAAACGCCGCGAGCGTCGAGATCACGGTGCGTCCGCTCCACACGGCGACGGTGTCCGCTGCGAGCGACTCCGTCGGCGTATGCGCGAGGATGTCCACGCCCGCCGTCGCGGCGAGTCGCGCGGATGCATTCGACAGCGCATGCGCGGCGACCGGCAGCCCACGCTCGTGAGCCGCGGTGACCACCGCGGGCACGAGCGCCGGCGCGAGCCCATCGCCATCGAGCGCGACCTTGATGACGCTCGCTCCCCTTGCCGCGAGTCGCGCGATCGCCGTCCGCACGCACGCGGCGTCGTCGCAGCCGATGCCGTACCCATCGCTGCCCCACGCGTCGAGCGGATACCCATCGACGTGCGTGAGCATCGGGCCGCTCGACAGCACGTGCAGATCCTTCGGCGCCGCGTCGCGCTCGGGCGCCGCGAGATCCACCGCGACACCCACGCCACTCGCCGCGAGCTGACTCGCGACGTCCCAATACGCGAGGTGCACGTGGCTGTCGACGACCACGGGCCAGAGCCAGCCGCTCGCATCGGCGGCCTCGACCGCCGCGATCGTCTCGCCCGCGATGTCGATGCGGACGCCTCGCCCGTCGGGCAACACGCCCGCCGTCGACGAGCTCTGCACGTGCTGCGCGGGTTGCGTCGCACCACATGCCGCGAGCAGGACGAGGAGGCGATGCATCGGGAGTCGTACGCGCGACACCGCTTGCCGGATCGTCGCGGTATCACTCGCCGATGGCAACCAACGAGCCCGCCCCGGATCCCTACCGCACCGGTTACGAGCGTACGGAGCGCGTGATCGTCACCACCGGCAACGATGTCGCGGGCTACCGCATCGCCGGCTACCTCGGGATCGTACGCGGCATCGTGGTGCGCTCGCCCGGGTTCAGCAAGTCCTTCGTCGGCGCGTTCCGATCGTTCAAAGCTGGCAACGTGAAGGAGTTCAGCGAGGTCTGCGAAGCCGCGCGTCACGAGGCCTACGAGCAGATGATCGGGCACGCGACCGAGGTCCGCGCGGACGCGATCATCGGGATGCGCTACGACGCGACCGAGTTCGGCAACGGTACCACCGAGGTGCTCGCGTACGGCACGGCGGTGCAGCTCGTCGTCGCCTAACGCGTTCCCCGTTGCGCTGCCGCGTCGACCGCTCCGTCGATTTCTTTGTCATAGGCCCCGCGAACGTTCGGGTCGCAGTGGAATCGCGCCCTCGAGCGCGCGATCGATCACCTGCACGATGCGCTCGCGATCCGCGGGCAAGCGGCCACCGAGCGGCAGGTAGTTCGACGCGTGGTTCGTCCGGAACAGCGCATCGGTCGGCCGCGCACCATCGACGAACGTGCGCAGCTCGCCGAGCAAGCGATCGACGGCAGGCAGCTCGAACGTCCCGCGGGCGGACAGCGTCGCGAGCGGTGTCGTCGGCACGACCGTGAGCGTCAGCGCCGAGAGATAGTGCGGATCCATCGCCGTCGCGAGCTCCGCGGATGCCGCCGCGTGCTCCGCCGATCGCTCGATGCCGCCCGCGCCGAGCAAGAAGATCGCGGACAGCTCCATGCCGGCGGCGCGTGCGCGCTGCGCGGCTTCGACGTGCTCCGCGGCGGTGCTGCCCTTCGCGATGCGCTTCAGCGTGACGTCATCGCCGGACTCGGGGCCCATGTACAGCAGGCGCAGCCCGAGCTCGCGCAAGCGGCGCAGCTCCGCATCGGATTTCGCGAGGACGTTTCGCGCCATCGCATAGCAGCTCACGCGGCGCAGCTTCGGGAACAGACGCGTGCACGCCTCGAGGATCGGCTCCCAGTGGGCGAGGTCCATGACGAGGGCGTCACCGTCGGCGATGAAGACTTTCTCGACGAGAGGGGCGGCGTCGCGAGCGGCGCGCGCGAGATCCTCGAGGGACTCCGCGAGCGGCCGCACGCGGAAGTCCGGCTTGTCGCGATACATGTCGCAATAGGTGCAGTGATTCCACGAGCAGCCGATCGTCGCCTGCAGGATCAGCGCGTCGGCCTCGGAGGGCGGACGGTAGAGCTTGCCGACGTAGCGCACGCGCCTATCCTGCCATTCGCGAGCGCGTGGATGGGGCGCTCGTCGTCGCTCACGACGTCGCGAGTGCTGCGATTTGATCGTCGGTGAAGCCGTACTCTGCGAGCACCTGCTTCGTGTGCTCGCCGAGGCGCGGCGGCGGTGAGGGATCGCGCGGGCGGCCGAGCGGCGTACGCGTCTGTTGGATCGGGCCGACGCTGGGGCCGCCGTCCATCGTGAAGAAGACTTCACGCGCGGTGTGCAGCGGGTGCGCGGGCAGCTCGGTCAGCTCGGTGACGACCTCGACGCAGCAGTCGTGTGCGCCGAGGATCGCGTTCCACTCGGCGGCCGTCTTCGTCGCGAAGATCGCCGCGAGATCGGCGCGCGTCTTGGCTTGCGCGGCCGGATTGCCGACGACCTCGGAGACATCGGGCTTGCGACCGATCGCCGTGTTCAGCGCGATCCAGAACTTGGGCTCGAGCGCGCCGACGGCGAGATAGCGATGGTCGGCGGTCTCGTAGATGCCGTAGCAAGCGAGGCCACCGTTGAGCGATTCGACGCCGCGCGTGGGCTTCGCGCCGCAGTCCATGTTGCCGAGCTCGGCGGCGAGGAGTGCGAGGGCGCCTTCGGTCATCGAGATATCGAGGTACGCGCCTTTGTTCGTGCGTACGCGACCGACGAGGGCGCCGAGGACGGCGGTGGCTCCCCACAGTGCGCCGCCGGCGAGGTCCGCGATCTGGACACCGGGGGTCCACGGTGTGCCGTCGGCGGTGCCGCCCATCGCGAGCACGCCGGCGAGCGCGAGGTAGCCGAGATCGTGGCCTGCGCGTTCGGCGTACGGGCCGGTCTGGCCGAAGCCGCTGATCGAGCAGACGACAATGCGCGGGTTGCGTGCGGCGAGCGTCTCGTACGAGAGGCCGAGCTTGGCCATCACGCCGGGGCGAAAGCTCTCGACGACGACGTCGGCCTTCTCGACCATCGCGAGGAACGCGTCGCGAGCGGCGGGCGCTTTGAGATCGAGCGCGATCGATCGCTTGCCGCGATTGACGGCGAGGAAGCGACCGCTCATTCCGCCCTTCGCAGGCGGGAACGCTCGGATGTAATCGCCGAGCCGCGGGTCCTCGATCTTGACGACGTCCGCGCCCATATCGGCGAGGACCATCGTGAGAAATGGTCCGGGCAAGAGCCTCGAGAGATCGAGGACTCGAATCCCGGAGAGTGCGTCGGCCAGTGGTGAGATCGACGCGGAGGTCGACGGTGAACCCATCGGGCCGATCATCGCAGAGAGATCACTTCGGGCGGGCGATCTCGAACAGCTGCTGCAGCTTCATCGCGAGCATCGGATCGCCCGACACGCGGAGCTTGCCCTGGAAGTAGAGCTGCATGCCGGCGTTCGGATCGGAGAGCATGGTCTTGAAGTCCTCGTGAGCGACTTCGACCGTGCACTGCGCCTTGCCGCTGTCGCCCTTGGTGCACGTCGGCGGGTTCGCCGTCGTGTCGACGGTCCACTCACCGCCGCCTTCGCCCGAGATCTTGAAGCAGTAGATCGCGTTCAGCTCGCGCGCCTTGTCCGGGTACTGCTGGAGTCCCTGGGGGACGAGGTTATCGAACAGGTCCTGCGCGTCCTTGGGCATCGTGGCCATCGTGTTTCCTCCGACGGTGTGGATAGCGCGGGGGTCGTTCGACAGTCAATGCTGACTGCCGGCCGAAAAACGTCCCCGGCGCCTCACCCACACAGACCTCACTGAGGAGGCAGGTCGGCGGTGCCGAACGCGCAATCGGCGACGGCGCCTTCGGTCGGCTGGAAGTTGACGTTGTCCGTGTAGTAGGTGCGGCGGAAGCTCGTGCTCCAGCACTCCGAGGCGATCGCGCTCGTCGCGAGGTCACCACCGGAGAGGCGAGCGTCCGCGCGGCCGGCGCCGTTCGACTGCCAGCGCGAGCGAAGCGTGATCTGCTCCTGCGCCGACGTGCCGCCCGCGTCGCCGTTGACGCTGAACACCATGTCGCCGCCGCCGTCGAGCGTGCGGTTGTACTCGTAGTCCGCCATCACCGGCGCGCCGTTGTCGTCGGTGGAGTCGATCGCGAGATCGAGGTGGCGCGCGGACAAGTCGTAGCCCGCGGTGATCGTGCCGCGCGCGTCGGCGTCGGCGTCGATCGGGTTCACGCGGCGACCTGCATCGAAGTCGAGCGTGAAGCTGCCGTTGCCCTTGTCGTCGCCGAGGCGCGGATCCGCGAAGCCATCGATGACCACTTCGAAGCTCGCGTTCGCTTCCGTCTTCGAGCGACCCGAGAGCTGGTACGAGTAGGTGCCGTCGAGGTTGTCGACGACGTCGAGCTTGTACTCGGCGGGATCGAGCGCGTCGCTCCACGGGCCCCAGGTGTACGTGTCGTTGTCGACCGACGTCACCGGGTATTGGACGATCGAGTGCACGAGGATCAGCACCCACGCGGAGCCGCCGTTGAACGTGCGCGTGACGTTGCGCGTGGCGACGTACCACTCGGCGAGATCGCCGACTGCACGTGCGTTGCTTTCGGGGAGCTCGATCTTCACCTGGTCCGCCGTCGGAATCGCGCGACGCAACTCCGTCGGCGTTTCGTCCTTCTGGATGCAGGCGACGAGGGAGGTAGCGAGCGTGAGAGCGGCAAGCGACTTGGTGAGCGACATGCCAATCCTTAGAGCAGGCGGCGTACCAGCGCTCTCTGTCGTGATCCCGCGGGCTTACGGTGTCGGTTTTTCCAACGTACCCGCTGTCGCACCGGGAGCCGTAGGAGGCGCCAACACGTTCGGCAGGACGGCGAGCTGATCACCGTCGTAGAAGGCGACGACGGCCTCCGCGTGGCCATCATCGTCGAGCGCGATCGCGAGCCCGACCGGATCTGCGCGCAGCACGTCGGGCAACGGGAACACATAGATGAGGAGCGCGCTCGCCGCGTAGGCCGCGATGAAGTCGTGCTTGATCGTCGCGTCGAGCCGGACCGCCAGCGCCGCGTCGCCGACCGGCGAGATCGCCCTCCCGAGCAGCGAGATGCCCGGCACGGGAGTCCACGACGCCGTCCCGTTCATCGATCCCGTCGCGTCCATATCGAGGATCCGCACCTCGGACGTCCCTCCCCCACCGCCGATTTTCACCATCCGGACCATCGGTCCCTGCCCCGGCAACCACACGGCCCCGAGCAGTGCGTTGACCTCCGTCTGTGCAGCCCACGCCCGCTTGCCGCGTTCGAAGGCGACGACCTTGCCATCGATGTGCTCGATTTCCCATCGGCGCTTCGAGTACTCGACGACCACGGGGGGCGCCTCCCGCACCGGGGTTAGTGATTTGGCCTCGGATCCACCCCGCACCGGGGTTGCGGTGCCGGAGAGCAGATTTACGCGGACGATCTGGTCGCCGCGACGCCATCGCAGGAATTCACCATCGACGGCGCCGGACGGAGCAGAGGCCGACCCCGGTTTGTCGCCTGCCGCAACCCCGGAGGTGCCGCCGGCTGCAACGGCCTTGCTCGCGCCGTTGCCGGACCGAGCAGCTGCGGTGTCCGGGTAGTTCTCGATCCACACCTGCTGTTCACCGGGCGCTCCCGCGAACGCTTCGATCGCGCTGGACGCGCCGTGGATGGCGATGTAGGCCTGGTCGAGTCCCTCGGCGGTGACCACGCGAAGACAACCGAGCAGCATCTCGCCCTCGGGCACCTCGGGTGGCGAGACGCAGTCCCCGATCAGGACGAACGTGTCGCCGTTGACCACCGGCGGAGCGACCTTGATGCCGGCGGGCTTCGTCCACACGAGCGCACCGCGCCGCCAGTCGACCGCCGCGAAGCCGAACTGCGACGACGACACGACCGCGAGCTCGCGCCGGATCACGGGACCACCCACGGTGAACCGCGGCAGCGAAGGACGCGTGGGGATCGTGATGATCCGCGCGGGGGTGACCCGCGGTAGCTCCGCGAGCGCTGCCCACGGGTCGGGCACGTTCGAGCCCGCGTTCGACCCCGTGTTCGAGCCCGTCGCGTTCGAACCGTTCGCCATGTTCGAACCGTTCGAGCCCGTCACGTTCGAACCATTCGAGCCCGTCGCGTTGGAGCCCGTCGCGTTGGAGCCCGTCGCGTTGTCGACCGGCGCGGGCTCGGTCTTCGGCGAGCCCTTACACGCGGAGAGGATCGCGAACGCGATGCTCGCGATCGATCGCCACGCCCGTCGCCGCGCCGGTCGCTGCGGGGCTTCCGCGCTCGTCCGCCGCGCCCGTCGCCGCGATGCCCCCTCGCCTGTCCGCCGCGCCTGTCGCTGCGAGGATCCCGTCATTTCGATCCGCCCCGCATCACTTCCGGCCGAGCAATCGCTTGAGGATCCCGCGCCGCGGCGAGCTCGGCTCGGTGTCCGCGCGAAGCTGCCCGGTGTCCGGACGTTCCTCGGAGACGCAGCCCGTCACCTTCCCATCGGTCACGAGCATGACGGCGGGCGAGATCGCGCGTCCACCGCTGTCGTCGTAGCGCAGCTTCGCGATCTGCGCGAACCGAGCGAGGTGCGTCGATTCGCCCGCGTCGGTCACGAGCAAGAGCCCACGAGCGGGCGTGGCGGCGGCCAACATGTACGCGCCGAGCTCGTCGTGAAGCGAGCGCATGAACGCTTCGTCGAGGAGCTTCTCGGCCGCGTAGAAGCCGCCCGTGACCACGAGGATCATCATGCCGTCGGCGTGCAACTCCTCGGTGTCCACCGGCTCGGTCGCGAGGTTCTCGAGAGCGCGCGCCATCGCGGCGTCGGGCGAAGGACCGAGCGCCTCTTTGCGCATCATGCCGAACGTGTTCTCGCCATCCACACCACACACCACGATCGGCAGATCCGCGCGCGCGAGATCGTCGACGAGCAGCGGTCGCCAGATCGCGTCCTCGGTCTCGACGGTGTTGCGCGCGCGCAGCGATGGCATGAGGCGCCCCGTCGATGCATCCGGCGGAGACGCGAGCGCTTCCTGCGCCGCGAGCAGCAGCTTGAACAGCGATTCGTCGCGGCCGTCCTCGACGAGCCGCTGCGCGCGATTGGTCGGGAACATCACCGTCGCGCTATCACCCGTGGACACCTGGAAGCCGAACGGCACGACCGCGCGATCCGTATGCACCCAGCGCCCCGTGTCGGGATGCTTCGCGCGCAAGAGCTCGCCCGCGAGCGCCGCGAGCTCGAGCACGCGCTCCCAATAGGCGCGTTCGTCGTCGCGCGTCGGCGGCGCGGTCCACGTCTGATCCTCGAGCATGCGCAGCGCCATGCCGACATCCCGCGTGCCGACGCGCGCCGCGGTCTTGTGCGCGAGCGCCGCGAACATGCGGTCCGCGAGCTCGTTCGCCGCGCTCTCCGACGGTGCACCGAGGGCCTCGCGTCGATCGTCGTGCCACTCGAGCGTTGCCCCGACGGCGGCGAGCGCCTCGCGCAACACGGCCGGCGGATCTTCGCTGACGACGTAGTGGATCGCCGCGCCGGGCTCGCCTTGCTCCGCCATGTGATCGCGCGCGTTGAGCACGCGGGCGAGCGCGAACAGAACGCTCAGCTCGGGCTCTCGCTCGATCTCTGCGCGCGCTCGATGATCCGTCTGGATCGCGACCAGCCGTCCGGCGATGTGAGCCGCGAGATCGATCTTGTCGAGCGAGCAATACATGCCGCTCGGCGAGCGTATCAGCTATTCGCCGTCGGGCTTCTGCTTTCGCTTGGCCTGCGCCTCGCGAAATCGGTCCGCCCACCCCTCGACGTTCACCTGCTTGACGCGCGTCAACGCGAGCGATCCGCGAGGGACGTCTTTCGTCACGGTCGTGCCCGAGCCGACGTACGAATCGCGGCCGATCGTCACCGGGGCGACGAGTTGGCTATCCGAGCCGACGAACGCGCCGGCCTCGATCGTCGTCTTGTACTTGCCGACGCCGTCGTAGTTGCACGTGATCACGCCGGCACCGACGTTCGCCTTCTGCCCGACGGATGCATCGCCGAGATACGCGAGGTGGTTCGCCTTCGCACCCGCCATCATGTGCGTCTTCTTCGTCTCGACGAAGTTGCCGAGGTGCACGTCCTCGTCGATGCGCGAGCCGGGCCGCAGGTGCGAGAACGGGCCGATCTGCGCGCGCGGTCCGACCGTGCTCTCCGTCAGCACGGAGTACGGCTTCACGTAGACGCCCTCGGCGATCTGCACGTCGGTGACGACGCTGCCGTGATCGAGGCGGACGTTGTCCCCCACGCTGGTCTTGCCGCGCAGCGCGACGTTCGCGCCGAGCCACACGTCTTTTCCGAGCGGCCCGACGTCCGCATCGATGTACGTGCTCGCGGGATCGACCATCGTCACGCCCGCGCGCATCCACCCCTCGTTGATCTTGCGACGTGCCTCGACTTCGACGGCCGCGAGATCGACGCGATCGTTGATACCCGCGACCTCGGCGAACGGCGCGTCGATCGACGTCGCGCCACCGCGCGCCGCCGCGTGGGCCACGAGGTCCGTCAAGTACAGCTCGCTCTTCGCGTTATCGGCGCGGAGCGCCGCGAGGTCCTTGCGCAGGTGCCCGAGCTGGATCGCGTAGAAGCCGGCGTTCGTATCTTGGATGCGCCGCTGCTCTTCGGTGGCGTCGGGATGCTCGACGATGCGCTCGAGCTTGCCGCTCGCGTCGCGCACCAAGCGGCCGTACGGCATCGGACGCGGTGGGACCGTCGATAGCAGCGCCATTCCGGCCGGGCTCGCAGCACACGCAGCGGTGAGCTCCGCGATGCGCTCGCTCGCGAGCATCGGTGCATCACCCGTGAGGATCACGACGATGCGATCGTCGGGTTCGTTCGCGACGGCGGGCAGCGCGCACTGCACCGCGTGCCCCGTACCGCGTTGCTCTGCTTGCAGCGCGACATCGACCGCGCCGGCACCGAAGCTCGCGTCGAGCGATTGCTTCACCAGCTCGTGCTTGTGGCCCAGGATCGCGACCACGCGCGCTGCGCCCGCAGCACGCGCGGCGGTGACGACCCAATGCAGCAACGGACGACCCGCGACCCGGTGGAGGACCTTCGGGGTCTCGCTCTTCATCCGCGTTCCAAGCCCGGCCGCCATGATGAACACCAGTGGCGCTTGACGACTCATGTCGGCGGAAACTAGCACTAAACACACCGAGACCGCCGGGACGTTGGATTCGTCGTAGATGTGTCCGACGAGTTTGGGCACAATGTGGGGTATGCGGCGGCTGATGCTCGGGGTCGCGCTCATCGGAGCGTGCCATGCAGAGCTCGCCGATCCGCGAATCTCGCAAAACTCGCAGTTCGACGCCGCGACCGCAGACACGGCACCGTTGATCGATGCGGCGCCGGCGGACATGGCGATCGACGCGCGCCCGTGCGCGGGGGGACAAGCGCGCGGCACCGATCCATCGACCGGGTCGTGCTTCGTCTATTTCACGGCGCCGCTCGTGTACGCGCAAGCCGAAGCGGCCTGCACCGCGATCGCCGCGAAGCTCGCGGTGATCAAGTCGGCGCAGACGAACACGTTCGTCCTCGGACTCGTCGGAGCAACGGACGCGTTCATCGGCGCGACCGATCGCACGACCGAGGGCACGTTCCTCTGGCTCGACAACGCGGCCGATCCGCTGAACGGCGGCTTCACGAATTGGCGCGCCGGCGAGCCCAACAACGGCGGCACCAACGGCGAGGACTGCGCGATCATCGAGGGTGCGCGCATGGGCACGTGGGACGATCGACCGTGCGTGGTCACCGGCACCGCCGGCGCGTACGGCTACGTCTGCCAGTACTAGTCTTCGAAGCGCTTCATCAGGTAGCACGCGCCCGAGAAGCACGTCATCGCGTGCTTGCCGCCGACCCAGATGATGAGCGGCGTGCCGCGATCCGCGCACGTCATGCGGAACTCGAGGATGTCCGAGGTCATGCCGAACGCGGCCGCCTTGCTCGGTCCGCCCTTTTCGATCTCGAGCTCCTCGAACAGCTCGTTCATCTCGCGCGTCCGCTTCTCGCGCTTCGCGTGTTCGCAGCCCGGCTGCCACGGGCTCGCGAATCCGCTCGGGACCACGACGATCGTGCGGCCGTGGAATCCGTTCGCATCCGCTTCGGCGATCGACGCGCCCTTCACGCGCAGATGCTCGACGACGAGCCACGTGTGCGCGACGACGTCGGCGTCCGGATCGACCGCAGGCTCCGGCGGTTTGGTCTCGGTGGGTGCGGGCTTCGGACATGCCGCGAGCGCCACGGCCACGATCGCCGCCATCGACTTATGCAAGAGAGCTCTCCGGCCCACGCAGGGGCAAGGAAACCACGAAACGCGCGCCTCCAGTAGGTGCGCGGTCGGGAGCGATCGCGAGCTCGCCTCCATGCTCGATGGCGATCTTGCGCGCGATCGCGAGGCCGAGGCCCGTGCCTGTCGATTTCGTCGTCACGTAGGGCTCGAAGATCTTCGCACGATCTGCCTCCGCCACGCCCTTCCCGTGGTCATCGACCGTGATCGTCGCGACGTTCGTGCGCGCGTCACCGCTCCAGCTGATGGTGACGTCGCCGTTGGTCCCCGCTTCCTGCCCCGCGTGGATGCCGTTCTCGACGAGGTTCGCGAGGACTCGCTTCAGCAGCAGCTTGTCGGCGCGTACGGTCACTGGCGTGGCGGGTGCGGACAGTGACAGGCGCGCGGCGACCGTCGGATCGAGCTTGAGCTCCTCGATCACCTCCGCGAGCTCGATCGGCGCCGCCTCCACCTTCGGCAGCGCACCGAGCGTGCGGAACGTATCGACGAGGCGACGCAGTCCCTCGATCTCTTCCTCGACGATCTCGCCCGTATCGGTGATCAACTTCTTGTAGCGCGGGTCGTCGCCGCGATACGCGCTCACGCATTGCTGCACGGCCAGCTGGATCGGCGTGAGCGGGTTCTTGATCTCGTGCGCGAGCCGCCGCGCCACGTCCTGCCACACGCCCATGCGCTGGAGATACTCGACCTGACGGCGAGTCTCGTCGAGATCGTCGAGCATCGTGTCGAGCGAGCCACCGAGCTCGGCCATCTCGTCGCCGCCCCGCAGGTTCGCGCGGGCGTCGAGCTGACCATCGGAGATCTTGCGCGTGAGCGCGACGAGCGCATCGATGCGCCGCGTGATCGTCGTCGACAAGAAGATCGCCAGCGCGGCGGCGAGCGCACCCGCGAGTCCGATCAGGATCAAGAACGTGCGCTGATAGCTCTCGGGCAGCGCCGTGCGGATCTGCGCGACGGTGCGCGTGCCATCGATCGCCGACTTCAGCTCCTGTAGATCCTGTTGCAGCGAGGCCGACACCTCGAACGTCAGGCGCAGCGTGGCGCCGTCGGGGGTGACTTGTTGATCGAGCACCTTGTCTCGCCAGTCGACGCCGGTCAGGTTTCGCGACGCCTCCGCGACCACCGTTCCATCCGGTCGCAACAGCGCGAGCGCACGGAGGCCCGCCTGCGCGGGATCCGCGATGATCGCCGCGAGATCCGTCTGGGGATCGAGCGACGCGACGTCCGGACGCTTCGCGATGCGCTCGGCCATCTCGGCGTGCAGCCGCTTCGTCGTGTTGACGAGCTCGTAGTAGTGGTGAATCGCGCGGTCCATCGCCTCGATGCGCGCGGCCGCGTCGCTCGCCGCGACGTTCGCGGCGGTCTTGCCGATCTGGCCGACGAGCAAGTACGCGATGACGAGCGGGATCGTCACGATCGCGACGGCGAGCATCGAGATCTTGAGCTGCAGCGGGATGCGCTTGCGCGGCGTGGCGGGTGTCATGGGCGGGGCCTGTAGAACGGTTGCGAGCGCATGCGCAGCACGCGATCGGCTTCCGCGATCTTCGGGTTGACGAACACCGACACGAACGAACCGAAGAAGGCACCGCCGCGATCGAGCCCTCCGCCGTTGCCTTGCGACAACCAGCGGCGCACTTGCGCGAGCGTCTCCTTGGACACCGGGTTGAGCTCGATCTCCATCGCGAGCAGGTACACCTTCTCGTACGGCAGATCGGCGAGCCGCGCGATCGCGATGTCCTCGAGGCTCGTCAGCTTGCGGAATGCCTCCGCCTTGCGCTTCTCCTTGAACACCTTGCGTCCGCTCGGCTCGTCGAACTTCAGCTCGTAGACCTCGTCCCACAGGTTGTAGAGCACCTGCCGCTGGATCGCGACGAACGAGACCGGCTCCGTCGAGTCCCGCGGGTAGACCCACATGCGCACGATCACCGTCGACGTGAAGCCCGAGTCGAGCGCTTCGTACGACGCTTGATCGAACAGCTTGTTGATCGAGGGGCCCGGTGGCGACTTCGCCGGCGCGGCGACGTGCAGCAGCGCGCCGCGCTCGACGAAGCGCACCTTCTGCACGATGACACCCTCTTCGTCGTCGTCGGCGAACGCGATCGCGCTCGTCGCGAGTACGAGCAGCGCGGCGAGCACTTTCACCGCAGGTGCCTTCACCGCAATCGCCCCAACGCGTTTGCGAGCGTCACTTCGAACACGCCGATGTCGGTATCGATCCGGATGCCGGCGTCGATGTAGAGGTCGATCGGGACCGCGTTCGAGAGGCTCGCGTCGCGCGCGCGCAGATCCGCTTGCTCGCCGAGTCCCCACAGCCCGACGCCGAAATACAGATCGCCGCCGTACACGCGATTCTTCCCCGAGCCGCGGAACAACTGGAACGCGTACTCGAGGTTCGCGCTGCCGCCGAGATCGCCGTACGTCGGCTTGTCGGGTCGCGTCCCGAGGAGGTCCAGCGGCTCCGCGGCGCTGAGCACGAGGCCGAGCGCGCGCGGCGTGAGCATGCGATTCACGTCGGCGATGTGAATGCGATCGAAGCGCGCGGCATCGCCGATCACCACGCCGCCCGCAAGCTTGAGGCCGATCGCGTGCTTCTCGCGGAACAGCGGCCAGTAGTGCTCGTAGCGCGCGAACAGCGTCGCGAACTCGTAGTCGCCGGTGAGCAGCGATGATCCGAGCTCCGCCGCGAACGCGATGTGACCGCCTTGGTGCGGCAGGATCGGATCGGGGCGCGTATCGCGATCGAACGAGAACCCCGCCGCGACGACGCGCGACGTGCCCGGATCGAGGTGCAGATCGAGCGCGGTCACGCGACCGTCGGGCAGCATCTGCGTCGGAGCGACGGGCAGCTGCGTGTTGATCTGCTCCGCGCGCAACCCCGCCGAGATCCGCGACAGCGCGGTCACGTCGTACGTCACGCCCGCGCGCACGCCGAAGCGGCGATACGGAAACGCGCGGAGGTCCTCGGTCTTCACGTCGAGCGGATCGCCCTGCACGCGATACACCTCGCTGCCATGCACGAGCGTCAGCGCCGCGTTCGCGCCCCAGCGCGTGCCGAGCAACGACGGATCCGCGGCGCGCAGCTCGGCGGCCCACTGCGGTCGATCACCGGCGACGTCGCCATCCGCCGCGTAGATGATGCCCGCACCGACGGCGATCCCGAGCCCGAGCAGGTTTCGCTCGCCGATGTCCATGCCCATCCAGTACGGCGAGACATCCGTGGTGCCGAACCACAATCGATTGAGGACGATCGTGCCGCGCTCGACGACGCGCACCTCGATGATCACCTGCCCGCGCGCGGTGCCCTTGCGCATCGCCAAGGTCACGTCGCGGAAGAAGCCGAGCGCGAGCACCTTGAACCGCGCTTGGCGCAAGCGCTTGTCGCTCGCGTGGATCACGTCGCCCGGCTTGAGCGGCAGCGTGCGCAAGATCAGCTCGGTCTGCGTCGCGGTGTTTCCGACGACATCGATCGACTCGATCAGGATCAGCGGGCCGAACTCGGAGTCATCCTTGAACAGCGGCTCCTCGACGCCTGCCACCGGCAACGTGCCGCTGTCGTCGGTCGGCGCGGCGGGTGGACTCGCATCGGTGGACTCGGCGCCCGTGGTGTTCGCGGGCTGCGCGTCCGCGGACTGCGCGTCCGCGGGCTCCGTGCCTTGCGCAAATGCCGCCCGTGCGTGCGCAGTCACCACGCACGCGACAAGCATCAGTCGCCAAAGCCACATCTAGCAGTGAACGTAGCGCACCCATCCTGGCGGGTGCTACCGTCGGACCGTGCGCTGGACCACGCTGGTCGTCATCGCGGCGGTATTCGCCGTGGCGTGCAGCGACCTGCGCGACTTCCGCGGCGTGTGGGACGGCGAGAGGGTGGGCACCGCGGACGTCGTCAAGGTCGGTGCGCCGCAAGCGACGAGCGCGACGCTGTTCATCGAAGACATCGACGCGCACGGGCTGACCGGCACGATCTCGATTCAAGGGCTCGTCTCCGATGCGCCTGTCTCGACGGTGCCCGGCGCGGAAGCGGATGCGCTCGCGGGAATGACGTTCTCGGGGTCGCCGCTCCGCGTGTACCTCGCGTTCGTCGCGATCGCCGACGGGCGCGGTGATGCGCTCGCCCTCATCGCGCTCTACGATCACCATCGCATCGAGGTTCGCGTGCTGCGCGGTGGATCCGGTCCGCTCTACGCGATCTACGCATTGACCGACGAGGCACCGCAATGAACTGTCCGCATTGCAGCGTCGCGATCACCGATGGCGCACGCTTCTGTGGAGCGTGCGGGCGCACGATCTCGTCGACACAAGAGGTCTCGCACGCGGGTCAACCGAGCAGCAGCACGGCCGAGGCGCCCTCGTTGATCGGGCGCGAGATCGCGGGTCGCTATCGCGTGCGCGAGAAGCTCGGCGAGGGCGGCATGGGCGCGGTCTACAAGGCCGAGCAGATGTCGCTCAAGCGAACGGTCGCGGTGAAGCTGTTGCGGCCGGAGGTCGCGTCGAGCCAGCTGCTCCTCGCGCGATTCAACGCGGAGGCGCAAGCGGTCGCGAAGCTCTCGCATCCGAACACCGTCAACATCTACGACTTCGGCCAGGACAGCGACGGGACGCTGTTCATCGCGATGGAGTTCATCGAGGGCAAGTCGCTGCGCCAGCTCGTGCACACCGAAGCACCGCTGCCGCTGCGGCGCGCGCTGAACATCGCATCGCAGATCGCGGCGTCGCTCACGGATGCACACGCAGCGTCGATCGTGCATCGCGATCTCAAGCCGGACAACGTGATGCTGCAGGAGCGCGGCAAGCAGCGCGACGTGGTGCGCGTGCTCGACTTCGGCATCGCGAAGCTGCGCGACGAGGGACGCCAGACGCAGATGGCGATGACCCAAGCCGGCGACATGCTCGGCACGCCGCAGTACATGGCGCCGGAGCAGATCCGCGCCGAGCACATCGACGGGCGCACCGATGTCTACGCGCTCGGCTGCATCCTCTACGAGATGATCACGGGGCGCTTGCCGTTCGAAGCGCCGACGGTGATGGCGCTTCTGTCCAAGCACCTGCTCGAGCAGATCGTCGCGCCGTCGCAGCGCCGGCCCGAGCTCCAGCTCCCGCCCGCGATCGATCAGCTCGTGCTGTCCGCGATGGCGAAGGATCCGAACGCGCGGCCCGCGACGATGGAGCAGATGGGCGATCGCATCAACGCGATGCTCGCGTCGCTTCCCGTGGGAACGCAGGAGCAAACCGCGCAGGTCGTCGCGCAGAGCGGCGCGATGACCACGCCGACGCCGCCGCCGCAGGGACTCGCGCCGACGGGGCATCCCGGGTTCGCACCCAGTGCACCGCCACCACCGGGCGCCGCACCGGGGTTCGGTTCGCCGCCGAGTCCAGGTTCGCCGGGGTTTGCGTCGCCGCATGGCGGGCCGCCTCCTGCGGGGTTCGCTCCGCAATCTCCTCCAAGGTTCGTTCCCACACCCTCGGGCTACGTCCCGCAGAGCAACCCACCTCCCTACGATCCGTACGCGGGCCGGCAAGCGTCCGTGCCTGCAGCACCTCGCGCGGACAAGAAGTCGAACGCGGTGTGGATCGTCCTCGGCGCGATCGTGCTGTTGGGCACCGGCGCCGGCATCTACTTCGGCGCGATCCGGAAGGACGCCACCGCTGCGGGCTCGGGCACCGATCCGGGCAGCGACACGGAGCCCGACGGCGACGACACCGACAAGCCCGATCCGCCCGACCCCGATCCACCCGATCCCGGAAGCGCGAGCGATCCCTGGAGTGGCGGCGGCGGCGGTGGTGGCCACACGGATCCCACGCCGACCGCACCATCGAACGCAGTCTCGACGGTGCAAGGCGTCGAGGTCGTGCTCCCCGCGGGCTTCACGGTGGTGCAATCGACGCCCGAGCAGTGGGCCGCCGCGGACGTCTCGCGCGGGCTCGCGATCGCGATCGCCGCGTTGCCGCCGGGCTCCGACGATGTCTCCGAGCTCGCGCGCGCGTACGCGAAAGAGAACAACCTGACGATCCTCAAGGAGGACAGCGGCATCGTCGCGGGCAAGCAGCGTCGCATGGTCGCGTTCCAAGGCAACGTTGGCGGTGAGGTCGCACTCCAAGCCGGCACCGTGCTCATCGGCCCCGGCTATCGCGTCGCGGTGATCTTCCACATCCAGCAATCCGCGATGGTGAAGGATCCGCAGATCGGCTCCGTCGGCGACGACTTCTTCCTCCACAACATCTTCACGCCATGACTGATCCCATCCGTCTCACGCAGTTCGCCCGCGGCGGCGGCTGCGCCGCGAAGCTCCGGCTCGGAGCGCTCACGCACGTGCTCGGTCAGCTCTCGACCGCGCCGCGCGACGCCGCCGGCATCGTCGTCGATCAGACGTTCTCCGACGACGCCGCGATCGTCCATCACACCGCCGGTCGCGATCTCGTGCTCACCGCCGACGTGATCGCCCCGCTCGTCGACGATCCGGAGGCCTTCGGCGCGATCGCCGCGACGAACGCGATGTCCGATGTGTGGGCCATGGGCGGCGAGCCGCGCTTCGCGCTCAACCTCGTGTTCTTTCCCGACGAGCAACTGCCGCTGTCCGTCCTCGACGCGATCCTCGGCGGCGCCGCGCGCGCCTGCGCCGCCGCGAACGTCGCGATCGTCGGCGGGCACTCCGTGCGCGATCCCGAGCTCAAGTTCGGGCTCTCGGTCACCGGCGAGGTCGCCCCGGATCGTTTGTGGTCCAATCGTTCCGCGCGCTCTGGGCAGGCTCTCGTGCTGTCCAAGGCGCTCGGCACCGGCATCCTCGGTCAAGCGATCAAGAAGGGCGTCGCCACACCCGAGGCCGCCGCCGCCGCGATCGCATCGATGACCACGCTCAACATGATCGCCGCGCGCATCGGCCACGCGCACGGCGTGACCGCCGCCACCGACGTCACCGGCTTCGGCCTCCTCGGCCACCTGCGCAACTTGGTCCGCGAGACGCCGCTGTCCGCGCGGATCTCGCTCGGCGCCCTGCCGCTCTTGCCCGACGCGCTGATGCACCTGCGCGCGAACCTCTGCCCCGCCGGAAGCAAAGCGAACCGCGCGTTCGTCGCCGAGCTCGTCCGCTGGAGCGACGGCGCTGCCTTCACCGCCGAGCCCGCCGATGACAGCGAGCGCGAATTCCTCGCGTCGCTCGCGTGCGATGCGCAGACGAGCGGTGGTCTCTTGCTCTGCGTGCCGGCGGATCGCGCCGATGCGTGCGTCGCTGCGCTGCGCGATGCCGGCTTGCCCGCGGCGCAGATCGGCACGCTCGTCGATCGCAGCGAAGGCGCGCCGATCATTTCTCTGAAAGAGTGATGGCCCTGCAACACGACCCTACGCGCCACGCATCCCGTCTGCACTATTCGCGGGATCCCTCAGACAGAAGTGTCCTTTGCCGCTTGAGCTTCACCAGTTCCTCCTCAAGCCCCGAGTACTCCTTCGGATCCAACGCGAACGCTTTCTCGTACGCTGCTATCGTCCGCTCGAGATCTCGTCGAAAACTATGAATTGTCCCCAGCTGCCAGTAAGCATCGGCGGCGTCGGGCTGAAGTCGCACGCACTCTTCGAGATCCGTCACGGCGCGGTCGAATTCTCCGACCATCGCAAGGGAAGTGCCCCTAAGGAATAATGCTGTGGGCGCGCTCGGCTTCAGCGACAAGGCGGAATCGAAATCCGTGATCGCTTCTCTCCATCGCTGCCGGCTTCGTAGCAAGAAGCCTCGACGTGCCCAGAGTCGCGGTTCATTGGGAAACGTGTCGATGGCTTTGGAGAGCACGGCAAGCGCTCCGTCTAAGTCGCCATCCTGCTCCAGAACGTCCGCCTGTTGGACGACGCGTGCCACGTCGCTTCTACTCATAGCTCGAGCGCTTCTTCATCGTGAAGTCTCCGTCTTCTTGCTGGCGCACACGAAGCCGTGGTGGAGTCCGGTGCTTCGAGGGAACAGCGGATCGCGTCGTCGCTAAGCTTCGAGCAGCCCGCGAGGAAGTCTGCGCCCATCGCAGTTCGCAACGCTTCGCGGTGCGCGTCCTTGTCGACGTGCATCGCGTCGGCGAGCCGAAGATCGATGAGGTGATCGCGAAGTTGTTCGCACGGTGTGAGGCGAGGCGTTGGCTCGTCTTCATCGCCATCACAACCGATCACCAACGCCAGAGCCACGAACATGAGCTTGTTCACGGATACCTCCGCCAACGTTTGAGCCGTCTCGATCAACTCGAGAGACCTTCTCCCGTCTAAAGGTTTCGGAGGACCAGAACAAGCACTCGAAGCGTGCTCGCATCAATCTCGACGTCGTTCTGCCGCAAAATGCGGCGGCGCATCGACACGAGACTTGTGCAGGTCAGTTTTCCAAACGCGAAGGCTGTCCGCCTCACCGTAGCTCGGAGATCGAGCTCTCCGCGCTAGCCGAGGTACGGCTCGTGGCAGACGGCCTCGATGTTGTGTCCATCGGGATCGAGGACGAACGCGCCGTAGTAGTCGGGGTGATACATCTCGCGAACGCCGGGCGGCCCGTTGTCGCGACCGCCCGCCGCCATCGCTGCTTCGTAGAAGGCCTTCACGGCCGAGCGGCTCGGCGCGCGAAACGCGACGTGGAGCTTGTCGGTCGGCGCGGCCGCGCCCGAGATCCAGAAGTCCGGCTTCTTGTTCGCGCCGAGCCCCGCGTGCGGCCCGAAGCGCATGATCACTTCGTAGCCGAGGGGCGCGAGCGCCTTCGTGTAGAACGCGAGGGCGCGCTCGATGTCGGAGACCAACAGGCCCATGTGATCGATCATGGGTGAACGATACCGGCGACCGTAGGGCTTCGAGTAGACTGCGCGCGTGCGAACTGCAATCACGGGTGTTGTCGCGTTGGTCTTGGTGAGCGCTCCCGATACTGCCCACGCGGGCCGCACGTTCTACGGCTGGCTGTACGGGACCGAGGTCGTGCCGGAGCGCGGCGTCGAGATCACGAACACCATCGACGAGGAGAACGGGTTCGCCGGTGCGGCCGATGTCCACTGGACGACGTGGGGCTTCTCGGCAGAGGTCGGCGTGACCGACCAGCTCACGATCGCGTTTCCGATGGACTTCGTGTGGAGCGATAGCGCGGTATCGGAGCCGTCGTTTTCGTTCCGCCAGTTCGGCATCGAGGCGCGCTATCGCCTCGTGTCGAGCGATCCGGTGGATGCGCCACCGTTCGCGCCGCTGCTCCGGCTCGGCGTGAAGCGCGATGTTCTCGTGCGCGACACGCTGGTCGTCGAAGCCGATGTCGTCGCGTCGACGACGACCGAGTCGGGCTCCGTTCACGCGCTCGTCGATATCGGCTACGTCGGCAACTTCCTCGGTGCCGAGACCGAGCACGAGGTTCGGCCCGGTGCGGGTGTCAGCTTCAAGGTGGTCGGCGACCTCCGGCTCGGCGCTGAGGTGTTCGCGTCGATCAATGTCGACAACGCGGATGATCGCTACGTCGTCGTCGGTCCGAACGCCGCGTGGACGCAGGGGCGCATGTGGGTTTCGGCGTCGTTCGGCATCGGCGTCTATCAGATCGATACGGCGCCGCGCGCCGTGTGGGGGATCATGTTTTGATGCGCGCGTTGTCGTGCATCGTCGCTGTCGCGCTCGCGTCGTCGAGTGCGGCGGCGGGACCTACGGGTCGCGTGACGGGGAAGGTCACGGTCACCGAGGCGGATGGCAAGCCGACGGCGGCTGGTGTCGAGGTGATCGTGTACGTCGTCGGGTTCACCGAGCCGGCGAGCGCGGCGCCGGTCACCGTGAAGCAGAAGGGGCGGAGGTTCGTCCCCGAGCTCGTCGCGGTCACGCTCGGTGGCAAGGTGACGTTTCCCAACGAGGACGCGTTTCTCCACAACGTGTTCTCGCAGTCGAGCTCGCGAAAGTTCGATCTCGGCTCGTTCAAGAAGGGCGAGGCGAAGACGAAGGAGTTTCCGTCGCCCGGCGTGGTCGACGTGTACTGCAACATCCACCCGGAGATGGCGGCGACGATCCTCGTGCTGCCGAACCAGCGCCACACGCGGACGGCGGCGGACGGGAGCTTCACGCTCGACGGTGTCCCGGCGGGAACGTGGACCGTGTTCGCGTACACGCGGCGCGCGGCCAAGCCCGTCAACGCGAAGGTGACCGTGACGGCGGGGGCGGACACGAAGATCGAGATGGCGATCCAGCGCGGCGCCGAGCCGGAGCACTTGAACAAGTACGGCGAGAAGTACCGCTCTGGTACGCCGAACACGTATCGATGATCACGCCGCGCGAGCGCTCGTGATCGTAGCGATGATCACGCCGCGCGAGCGCTCGTGATCGCAGCGATGATCACGCCGCGCGAGCGCCGGTGATCTGCCGAGCTCGCATCGCCGTCATCAGCGCGACGAGGATCGCGGCCAGCGTCGCGAGCGCGAACACCGTGCGCGCGTGCGGGAACAGCGACAGCACGCTGTCGATACGGCGGGCCATCACGAGCCGGCCGATCGGCTCGCCGCCTTGCACCAAGGGATTCGCGAGGACGATCGACTGCACCTGGTAACCCTCGGGGGAGGTCGTGGCGATCTCGCGAGACACCGCGCCGTCGACGGTGCCGTCGAGTGCGACGAGCGAGAGCTGGGTCTCTTCGTCGAGGCGAATGTCCTCGAGGAGCTGGCGCGCGGCGACGATCTGCAGGAACTGACTGCGCGCGGTTTCGCCGACCGACAGCGTGCGCGTGAACAGGACCGCGAGGCCCGCGGGTGATGACGTGCCGAGGACCTTGGTGGCGACGAGGCGCGGATCGTCGTAGCGCTGCAGCGTCATCGAGTTGCCCGCGCCCGCATCGAAGGCGCGCTTGATCCACGGGAGCTGGATCAGGTCGGTGCCCCACGTGTCGGGTGCGGCGGACGTGTACAGGAGGCGGCCCTTGTAGTCGGAGATCGCGAGGATCGCGGGCTCTTCTTTGCCGGCGATCTCGCGCGCGTACTTCCAGTCCTGCGCGACGAGCTTCGCGTGAATCTCGTCGAGGTCGGCGCGATCGTCCTCGGGCGTGCCGAGGCCGAAGTCCGCTTGATCGTGGTGGCCGGTCACGTCGCGCATGACGGCGAGCGAGTAGACCTGGTTGGAGATCGCATCGAAGCGCGACGCGAGGAGGCGCATCGCGCGATCGGTCTGGCGCGCGGTGGCTTCGAACGATTGCTCCACTTGCGCGAGCACGCGATCGCGGATCACCCAATCGCTCCCGAGGCCCAACGCGAGTGCGGCCGCGAGGAGCGTCGCGATGCGCGACGTGCGGCGCCACGGCCGCGCACGATCGCGCCCGAGATCCTCGAGGAGGTGATCCATCGTCGGATAGCGATCACCCGGCTTGACCGAGAGCCCGCGCAGCACGATCGCGCGCAACGCGCCCGAGACTTGCGACTTCGCGGGTGCGGGACGGACGCGCCCCTCGCAGACGTTGTCGGCGAGATCGTCGAACGTCTTTCCGGGAAACGGCCGCTGGCCGTACAGCGCTTCGTAGAGGGCGACGCAGAAGTTGAACTGGTCCGTGCGCGCGTCGACGTTGCCGCCGGTGAACTGCTCGGGTGCCATGTACGCGGGCGTCCCGAGGACGGAGCCCGAGGTGGTCAGGTTGATGTCCTCGAGAGAGCGCGACGGGGCCGCCGATTGGGTCTCCGACGGACGCGATGCCGCCAATCCGAAATCCGTGACCCGCGCACGACCGTCTTTTCCGACGAGCACGTTGTCGGGTTTGAAGTCGCGATGGATGATGCCCGCGGCATGCGCCGCCGCGAGTCCGCGCCCGGCGGCGCAGTAGCCCTCGATCAGCTCTTTGATCGAGCGCAGCTGTTGCCACGCGCGCATGCTCTGGCCGCTGACGAGCTCCATCGCGATGTACGTGACACCGTCGAGCACGCCGACGTCGTAGACCGCGACGACGTTGGGGTGGTTCACCTGCGCCATCGATCGCGCTTCGCGCACGAGGCGATCGGTCAGCTCCTCATCCGGTCGATGCAGCTGCTTGAGCGCGACGTCGCGACCGAGCTCGCGATCCTCGGCGCGATAGACGATGCCCATCGCACCCGCGCCGAGCCGCTCGACGAGCTTGTACCGCCCGAGTTGCTGCCCGATGGACGACGCCCTCGTGCGGACGCGCACCGCCTTGGTGACCGAGTCATCGGGGCCGACGGTCGATTCGAGCGCGGCGCCGACCTCCGACGCGTGCGCCGTTTCGAGGAGCCCCGCGTCGCTGCCGACGGTCTCCATCATCGCGATCGACGGCGCCCGCTTCTCCGTGTCCCGCAGCGTGTCCTTCGCGGCGTCCTGGCTCGCTTCGCGCGCGAGGGATTCGATCAGGTCTCGGCAATCCACGCAGCCGTCGAGGTGCTCCATCGCGGCAGCCCGCCCATCGGCGTCCAGGGCACCCGCCATGAGGTCCTGCACGACGTTCGCGTCGAGGCACTCCATCCGACGCCGCGCATTGTGACACGATATGTACGCATGGACGTCGTCGACCGCTTGGCCAAGGCGAGCAACCTCGGCATCCCTTCGCGTCCGGCCGCCGCCGCCGCGTGGGCCTCGATCCTCGACGGTGCGAAGCGTGCGTGGCCGACCGTGAAGTTCGACGAGACTGCCCTCGCCGACTTCATCGCCGTGCGCGTCGAGGGCGATGACCTCGCCGCCGCGCTCGCCGCTGCACCCGCGGGTGACCTCGCGATCGCAGCCGCCTGCGCCTCCCTCGAGCCCACCGCACACGCCGCCTTCGACGCGATCCTCACCGAGGTCGATGCCGCGGGTGCGTCCACGCGCGCGCCCAAGCACGTCGTCGACGAGGTCAAGCAACTGCTGCGCGTGCAGCTCCTCGTCCCCAAGGACGGCAAGCCGCCGGGCATCGTGGGCTACAAGGGCAAAGGCCCGCTGCGCGGCTGGGTGCGCATCACCGCCACGCGCGAGTTGATCCGGCAGCTCAAGAAGCAGAAGCGCGAGACGCCGATCGAGCGCTCGCTCGACGAAGCACTCGGCGCATCCGACGATCCGATGCTCTCGCAGCTCAAGGCCGAGTACCGCGCCGAGTTCGCGAGCGCGCTCAAAGAAGCGATCGATTCCCTCGATGCGGAGGACCGCATGCTGCTGCGCCAATCGATCGTCGAAGAGCTGCCCATCGACACGATCGGCGCCGCGTTCGGAGTCCATCGCGCCACCGCCGCGCGCTGGCTGCAACGCGCACGCGCCGCGCTCGTCGCCGCCACGCGCGAACAACTCGCGAAGCGCCTGTCGATGCCCGTCGAGGAGATCGACAGCGTGATCCGCCTCGTCCAGAGCCGGCTCGACGCGAGCATGGTGCGCTACCTGCGCGAGAGCTGACCTACTTCAGTTCGCCCACGTGTTGTCGAGGAGGTACGTCATCGCTTGCGCGGCGACGGGAATGCCGTCGCACGCGCAGAGCATCGGGACCGCCTGGACGTGTGCGTAGTCGCCGACCTGGTACTGGTACGAGACCGCGGCTGCTTGCTGCACGTGGTTCGCTTCGTTGCCGTCGCCGTCGTCGGGCTCGACGGGCGGGCCGCTGCTCCACAGCGTCGCGTCGAACGCCGAGCCATCGAAGTTGATCCAGCCCCCGATCGGAGTCGTCGCCGCGGGATCCTGCATCACGCCGACGTACACCCACGCGGGTCCGCCCCCGAACACGAGCTGCGCCATCTCCGTCGCTTGCGCGGCGCTGTGAACGTTCGCGGGATGCGTCGCGCCCGGCAACGCGTCGAGGCACCGCTGTGCGTTCACGCCGTAGTTGCCGGCGTCGATGATGAGCCAGAACTTCGCGTTCGCCTGCGACGCGATCGTCTGATCGAACTTCGCCGGGCACACGGTGGTGTCGAACGGCGGTGCATCGATCATCGCTCCATCGGTCGGCGTGGTCTCGCCGGTGCAATGTCCGGCGAGATCATCGCCCGCGTTGTCGGCGTAGCGAGTCCCCGAGGCACAGTCCGCGTCGGCGAACGTGCAGAACCCGGTGGCGGCTTCGCACACGCCCTGCCCCGTCGACGCGCGGCACTGCTCGCTCGTCTCGCACGTGAAGGCGCCGCTGACGCGACACGCGGTCAACGCCACGCTCGCGATCGCGATCAGGAGACGCACGACCGCATCGTATCGCTATCCCGGGGGCGGGAGCAGACGGAACAGGAGCGCGTCGTTGTTCTGTGCCGCGGTGGCGACGCAGATCTTGAGATCCGCGAGGGCGCGGACGGCTGTCTCGGCGAGCATGCGACCGTCGTCGCGGCGGTTCGGCGCCTCCGGGAACGTCTTCACGTACGTCACGAACTCGTCGAACTTCTCGAGCAGTTGCTGCGGCTCGAAGTCCTTGAGCATGGGGACGAAGTGCGCCGGGTTCACGACGACCCAATCGCCCTTGCCGATCTCGAGCACGTTGCGATCCGCGTACGGCGTCGTGAGCTGCTCGTGCGGAATCGTCGCGAGGAAGCCTTCGTCGTCGGCCTGGAACTTGTGCGGGTTCACCTCGACGAAGAAAGCGAACATCTCGATGCCCTTGTTCAGGTTGCCGATGTCGTCCTCGTCGAGCGGCGGGAACTTCTCGGGCACGCCGACGTGCAGCGCGGGCATCACGACGCGCTCGAGGATGTCGATCGCGATCGGCGCCGTGGCCCTGCGTAGCGCGACGATCTGCGCGATCGCCTCGAACAGACCGCGGTCGTTCGTCTGCTTCGCGATCGGCTCTTCCTGCTTCGCGCGCGAGATCGCCTGCACGACCTGCTCGATCACCTGCATGTTGCTCGGGCCGAGGCGCGGACCGGCTTCGCGAACGGCGGCGACGAGATCCTTCGTCGGCGCTTCGTTCCACAGCTTCGCGAGGCGGGCGAAGTCCATCGACATCCACTGGCCCAGCGGCACCGTGTGCAGCCGGATGTAGTGCTGCGCGAGGAAGCGATCGAGCATCGGCGGACGCTCGCGCTCCTCGGTCACCTCGAAGTGAACGCGGCGGTTCGCGTCGTTCCCGGACTCGCCGCTCTCGGCGACGTGCTCGGTCTCGGCGGCGCTCTTCGCGACCAGCCGCTTGCTGCTCACGCCCTTCGTGACGAGGTGCTTGATGACCTCTTCGGCGCGAGTCTTCGACAGGCGATGCGCGGCGTCCTCGTTGCCCTCTTTGTCGGCGTGGCCGATGACCTCGACGACATCGACCCACGACGCCTCGTTGAGCCGGCGCGCGATCTCCTCGAGCATCGGCATCGCCTCGACCGGAACCTCGGACTTGTTCGCCGCGAACGGGACGGTCACGGGGATCTTGAAACCCTCGTCCGGATCGTGGAGCACGCGAATGCGCTCGATCTCGGTGACCATCTTCTTCGTCGCGCCGCTGCCCATGCGAAGCAGCTGCTCGGAGAACACGAACGGCGCGATCTCGAGGAAGATCTTCGAGAACCCGAGCCGCCACGCGTGCGGATCGTCGCCCATCATCAGCCAGTGTCCGCCGTGACGGCGGCGCATCGTCTCGCCGATCCACGCACCGAACGTGAACCACACGTCCCAGTGCTCCTCGGACTTGAGATCGAGCTCGTCCTTGTCGCCGACCTGGCCGAACAGCCACGTGTCGAACGTGATCAGCTCGAGCGACTGCGATAGCGCGAGCGCACCGGGCTCGCCTTCGTGCTCCGCGAGGGATGCGACGGTCTCGCCCTCTGGATCGATCAGCTCCTCGATGATCAGCTCGGACTGTTCGCGGGCGCGTGCGGCAAACCGATGCGCGCCTTCGCGTAGCTCGGTCATCGCCTTTTCGAAGCGCTCCTTCGCCTGCGCCTCGGCGGCGGCGAGCTGCTTCTGGCTCTCTGTCTCTGACTTCTTTCCAGACTCGGACACGGCGGCAGCTTACCCTTAGACGCGATGAGCTGGCTGGAGCGGACGCGCCAATCGCTGCGTGGCGGCGACGGTGCCAACGTGCTCCCGATCGGCGAAGCGCTGCACCCGGTGACGCTCGTCTCGCTGGTGGTCCTCGTCGTGAACGACTGGATCCTCAAGCCGCGGCTCGGTCCTAGCGTGCTCGCGGGGAAGCTCTCGGACATCTCGGGGCTCGTCGCGGCGCCGGTGGTACTCACGGCGCTCGTCGGGCTCGCGCTGCTCGCCGCGCGTACGCTCGGTGCGCGGGTCGACCCGTACTTGACACATCGCCGCCTCGTCATCGCGATCGCGGCGACGGGCAGCGTGTTCGCCGCGATCAAGCTGTGGCCCCGCGCGTCCGCGTGGTTCGTCGACGCGCTGTCGGTCGTGCGGCCCGCCTCGGTCTCTCTCGACCCCACGGACCTCCTGTGCTTGCCCGCGCTCGCGGTCGCCTACTGGATCGGCCGCGACGAGCTGCGCAGACTCGGTCGACTCAGAACGAGCCGGTGACGCCCACGCCCGGCGTCATCCCGCCGCCGGCCTTCGACATCATCGTCGGCGAGAACTGATAGCTCGCCGCTTTGCGCTTGCGATCGTTGTAGCGATTCACCGCGCGACCCGCGTCGTACAGGTCGTACAGCGTCGATCCGACGACGATCAGGCCGCCGATCCACATCGCGGCCTCGCCATCGCTGGTGTTGTCCTCGCAGTAGTACGAGTCGTAGCAGTCGTTGTAGGCGTTCTCGTTCGCGACCGCACCGAGCGCGAAGACGACCACGCCGCCCGCGCGCAAGAGGCTCGCCTTCACCGCGTGCGTGCCTTCGCCGGCGTAGATGTGCCCGGCCGACGGGCCGATCAACGTGAGCCCCGCGCCGAGGAGCAACAGGCCTTCGCTCTCTTCGTCGAACGCCGCCCCGATCGCAGCGATGCCGGCGACCGTGGTGCCGACCGCCCACAGCATCGCGGTGCCCGAGCTCTTGAGCTCGAGGTCCAACATCGGCTGCTGCGGCTGCTGCGCGTACTGCGGCTGGTACCCGCCGTATCCACCGCCATAGGTTCCGCCGTAGATCGGCTGCCCCTGTGGCGCGGGCGCTCCCGGGGGAGGAGGCGGCGGGGAGTAGGGGCTCCCGTAGGTCGGCGGGGTCATGCCCGGCTGGGCGAGAGCCGTCGAGGTCAGGGCGGCAAGGAACGCGGCGGCGGCGAGAACGCGCATGGTTGCAACACCCCGAGCACGCTTCGCGCCAATCGCGTCGCCGCGTGATCTCGCGATGTTGCCGTGTGTGGGACCACAGATCTCTGACGCAGATGTCGCGAATCACCGTGGCTTTCACGCCTCGGAGGCCTCGGTCCGCGTCAGTTCGCGAACAGGAGCTCGCGCAGCTTCCGGTACCACCCCTTGCGGGCATCGTCTTCGGCGATCACCGAACGAATCGCCGCTTCGAGCTCCTCGGGATCGAACCACACCAGGTCATCCTTCGCGCAGCGATCGACGGGCACGTCGAGCAGCGATACCGGCGTCATCTTCTCGTTGCACGCGGGGCACGCACGAGGCGGCGCGGAGCTCGCCCGCACCGTGAGGACGAGCGGCAGTTCTCGGGGCACCGTCTCCGAGAAGCGCGCGAGCACGCGATGCAGCTCGGCACGTGGAAGCGCGATCCCGTGACATGCCTTGCACGGCCACGTGTCGCGCCCGCGACTCGGTCGGTCCAGCGCAGCCCCGCAATGCGGGCACATGAGCATGCGATCGCGATAGGTCATGTCGACTTCGAGTCCCAGAGTACCTCGGGTTGCTGATCCTTCCACGAGCACCACCGTCCCCACACGAACAGCGCATCGGACAGGCGGTTGAGATAGACGATCGGCAGCTCCCCGCCGATATCCTCGCTCTTCGCGAGCCCGACCACGAGCCGCTCGCAGCGACGACACACCGTGCGTGCGAGGTGGAACGCCGCCGACGCCGCGCCTCCGCCCGGCAACACGAACGACGTCAGCGGCGGCAGGTCATCGTTGACCGCGTCGATGTCGCGCTCGAGTGCATCGATGTGGCGCTGCTCGATTCGGGGCAGCTTCGTGCGTCGCTCGGCATCCGGCGTCGCGAGCTCGGCGCCGAGGTTGAACAGCTCGTTCTGCACGCGCACGATGATCGGCGACAGATGCGATCCCGCCGCCGACGTTTCGAGCGCGATGTTGACGAGACCGAGCGTCGCGTTGACTTCGTCGACGGTGCCGTAACAATCGAGACGCGGGTCGTCCTTGCCGACGCGGTCGCCGCCGATGAGTGACGTCTCGCCCTTGTCGCCACCCTTGGTGTACACGCGATCGATCCGCATGGGCGTGGCGTAGCACGCGATCGGACCTCAGTGCGCTGCGCGCGCGATCTTCGCGAGCACCGCGCGCGCGGTCGTCGACAGCCCGTCGCTATCGAGCGCGGCCTCCATCGTGCGGAGCGTGCGCGCGCGATCGAACGCGGCCTCGCGGCCATCCCCGTCGAGGTCGTGCCACGCCTTGTGATACTGCAGCTCGTCGCCCGCGTCGGGACGCCACGCACCGGCGACCTGCTCGATCAGCAGCTCCTTGTCGTCGTTCGTCATAGCGCGATGCCTTTGGTGCCGAGACAGTCCGCGAGCATCTTGCGTGCGCGCGTGAAGTTCTGCAGGAACGTGTTGAGGCGCATCCCGAGCGAGGTCGCGAGCGTGTCGTCGTCGTCTCCGCCCGCATTTGCGAGCCTCGCGTCGAAGGCTTCACGGGGTTTCGGTGGCAGCTTGTCGCGACAATCCGCGATCGCGTTGCGCAGCAGCGGATCCGGCTCGTTGATCGGCGATTCGTCGACGGCGGCGAGCGCGTTCTCGATCGTCTCCGCCTCGACGGGCGCTGCTCTCGTGCGCCGCACTTCGCTGATCGCGAGGTTGCGCGCGATGCGGATCGTGAACCGCAGCAGCGCATTCGGCCGGCCATCCGGCTCGAAGCGCGGCGCGACCTGCCACACGCGGAGCAGCGTCTCCTGCAAGACGGCCTCGACGTCGATCACGCGAGCAAACGATCGCAGGGTGTCGCGCACGGTGCCTTCGCACGCGGCCATCCACTGGCCAAATGCGTCGGCATCGCCGCCTGCGATCGCTGCTCGATGAACGTCGTGATCCATCTCGTCTCGCTAGCCTCTCATCAACTCGCCAACCACCACACGAGCGCCGCGATGATCGCCATCACGAGCGCGATGATCAGCCACAGCGCGAACCGTGGCGGTGCCTTGTACGGCGCCGGGCCCTGTGTCTTGCGCGCCGCGTGCGGTGCCGCGAGCGATGACGGTGGTGCAGCGGGCTCGATCGACGCTGACCCGATCGACTGCGCGAGGTCCTTCGTTTGCGGCGCTGCCACGCCGGTCAGCGTCGTCGCGCGCCGGCGTGCCGTCTTGTCGGGCGCGGGCTCCGGTGCTGCGGGTGAGGGCGGCGCGGCCGCGGGTTGCGACGGCGCGGCCGAACCGAGCGAGAACATCGACTTCTGCATCGGCGCGGCCTCGACCGAACGCACCACGCTCTGCGGCTGCATCACCGGCGCCGGCACGGGCTCGTCGGCGGCCCCGAAGGTCGGCACGGCGAACTCGCCGGTCGCGGCCTCGAAGTCGACGTCCGACGGCGCATCAGCATCATCGTCGGCGGGCGGAGCGATGCCACCTGCACGCGTCACCGAACCGGAGCGCGAGGGTGCGGGGGACCTCATCGCGGGCGGTGCCGACGCCGGAGGTCGAGCTCCGCCGGGCATCATCGGCGCGGGACGCGCAGCGGCCGGACGCGGCGGCGCATTGTGTGGTGCCGGAATGTAGCCATCGCTCGTGGCGAGCTCGTCGAACGACGGTCCCGCCGCGCCGGCCTCGAAGCGCGCATCCATCGAGTACGAGCGAGCCGACTCCTCCTCCATCTCGTGCACACCCTCGGTCGCGGCCTGCATGCGCGCCGTGTCACCCGCGAGCAGAGCACCCGACGAGCCGCGCAGACCGAACGACTGCGCCTTCGTGCCGTACGGGAGCTCCTGCGGCACGTTCTGCGTGCGCTCGGGTCCTTTGACGACACGCGTCTCGTCGACGGCGATCCACGACGTGAGTCGCGTCGCGATCTGGAACCGCATGCCGATCTCTTCGATCTGAGCGTCCGCGGGATCGAGCATCGTGCGCGCTTCCAGATCCGCGACGCGCTCGCGTCCGTACAGCGCGACGATGCCTTGGTTGCCCTCGCCGGCGCGCAGCGGCTGCACGCGCGTGCGCTGCTCCCACGTGCCACTCGCGGTCTCGCCGCGCACGATGATCTCGCCGCCCTCCGTCGACAGCATCAGCGCCGCGACGCACGGCGAGCCCTCGAACACGTCGGGGATGTGCTCGGGTGCATGCGCGACGAGTGCATCGCCGCTGATCGTCACGTTCGTCAGCATCGGCAGCGTCGTGCGATCGAGCAGTCGCTTCGCGCCGCGCTCCGCATCCTCGTCGATGCCGACGATGACCTCCGCGCCGCGACCCACGCGCGCGAGCGCGATCGCGAGCGAGCGGTTGACCGCCGAGCCGACGCCGAGCACGTGCAAGCGACACGACGCGGGCAACCGCTGCTGGAGTGCGAGCAGGATCTGGTGCTCGCCGCCGACGTAGCCATCGGTGACCACGACGACCTGGCGCTGCGCTCCGATGCGCAACGTCTTCAGCGCCTCGAGCACGCCGGCGCGCATCTCGGTGCCGCCGTCGGCGCGGCGCGACGTGACCCACTTGATCGCCGCCTTCTTTGCCGCGGCGGTCGCGTGCTCCGGCGCTTCCTGATAGCGCGTGGGCTGATAGTTGAACTCGATCAGCTCGAAGCGATCGCGCTCGTGCAGCGAATCGATCAGCAGCGACACGACCTGCTTCGCCTTCTCGAGCGGACCGCCGTCCATCGAGCCGCTCGTGTCGAGGAGCACGATCAGATCGCGCGCGACCGGCGTCGCCTTCGCATCGCGCGCAGGCGGAACGATCGTGAGCAGACCGAACGACTCGTCTCCTTGTTTCGTGGGCCGCGCTGTCGCGAGCGACAAGCCAGGGCTCGGTGCGGCGACGGGCCAGCGCACGACGATGTCGCGATCGAGCCGCACGCCACCACCCAGCGACAGCGCGCCGTCGACGGGCGTCAGCGAGTGCGTCGGGCTCGTCGCACGGCGTCCACCGGTGATCGCATCGCCGATCTCGATCCGCGCCGAGACCCGCACGCCGAGCGGTTGCGTCGTCACCTTCACGTGCGTCGCGCGCGCGTCCTCGATCGTGTTTGTGGTGCTGATGTAGCGCGGGCCGATCACCGTCGGGAACCGGAGCTCCCACTCGCCTTCGGGCAGCCACACGAGTCGCTGATCGATCTCGATCACCACCGAGATCCCCTCGCCTGCCGGAATGTTGCCGAGCGACTGCGTGAAGATGTCAGCGCGCTCCTGTTCGAGCAGTCCTGCCGTGTGTCCCTTGACGATCGCCTGCTCGAATCGCTCGCGTGCCTTGTGCTTCCGATCCACGACGCCGCGCACCACGCGACCGCCGATCGTGAACGAATAGCCGCTGACCGCACCGTCTGCCGGCAGCGGCATTCGATACGTCACGTGCAGCCGCTCGTCGAACTTGTTCTCGAATCGCTGCTCGAGCACGCAGCGCGCGATGCCGCCGCGCGCATCGACGTGCAAGAGCGCCGCGGTCAGCGCGAGCGTGCGGCCGTCGGCGGTGACGAGCTCGGCGCCTGACGACGCGCCCGTCTTGGTGGTGGGGAACAGCGAGCTCACGATACGAGACGGCGAGGGTAGCGACATGACCATGGGTGGTGGGTCCTTTCACCCGACCAACGCGACGGCCCCTCCGTCAGTGACAATGAATTTTCAATGCGCGATCGGGAGCGACGGCCGGCGCGTAACCCGCTGCATTGCTTCGGGATCTGCGGGCACGGTCTCGCCGGACGCGAGCTCGAGCGTGAACCCGGCGTCCTTGATCATCTGGTGATCGGCCGAGGCCGTCGCGCCGCCGGTCGTCAGGTAGCCCTGCGTGAAGATCGAGTTCGCCGGGTACAGCGCCATCGCCTGCAGAGCGCGCAGGGTGATCTCGCGACCGCCCGCGACGCGCAGATCGGTGCGCGGGTGCACGAACCGGAACATGCACAGCGCGCGCAGCGCGAATGCCGGCTCGACGAGCGGATATCCCGCGAGCGGCGTGCCCTCGCGCGCGTCGAGGAAGTTGACCGGCACGCTGTCGACGTCGAGGTCGCGCAGCGCGAACGCGAGATCGAGGAGGTCCTCCTCGGATTCGCCGAGGCCGACGATGCCACCGCAGCACGTGTCCATGCCCGCGGCCTTCGCGAACTGCACGGTCGCGACGCGATCGCGCCACGTGTGCGTCGAGACGATCTGATCGTAGTGACGCTCGGACGTCTCGAGGTTGTGGTTGAACCGATCGACGCCCGCGGCCGCGAGGCGCTGCGCTTTGGCCTCGGTGAGAATTCCGAGCGACGCGCACAGCTCGATGTTCATCTCGGCTTTGATCCGCTGCGCGGCCTCGCAGATCGTGTCGAGATCGCGCTGCGACGGACCGCGCGTCGCGGTGACCATGCAGTAGCGCTTGGCGCGCGTCGCGTGAGCGCGGCGAGCGGCATCGACGAGCTCGTCGACCGACTTCATCGGCGCTTCCCCCGACGGCGAGGTCGTCTGGTGCTTCGAGGATTGCGAGCAGAAGCCGCAGTCCTCGGGACACGCGCCGAGCTTCGCGTTCTCGAGGACGTGGAGCGAGACGCGCAGGCCCCAGTGCGCCTTGCGCAGCGTGAACGCCGCATCGAGGAGCGCGAGCGTCTCGTCTGCAGACGCGTGTAGGATCGCGCGCGCTGCTTCACGCGTGATGGGAGTTCCGGCGAGGACGGAGTCGGCGAGCGCGGACCACGTGGACATCGGCGCGGACCCTAGCTCGAAAGCTACTTCGGCAAAAGCTTCCGTTGTCCGTCTTGCCGCTGGGACCTCGCGGCGACTCCGGCACGACCACGCATGTCGACCACCGCCAGCCAATCGACGCGGAGTCGACGGCTACTCGACTTCGGTCTTCGTCGGTTCGGCCTCGATCTTGGCCTTCACCGAGAAGCTCTTCACGATCGTATCGACGGTCGCCGTCAGCTTGCCCGAGAGCGTCATCATCTCGCCATCGGGCGCATCACCACTCAACGGCACCTCGAGCACCACGGCGGAGTTCGCCGGCAGCTCGCGCGCGAGCGGAACCGCGCCCTCGGACACCGTCCCTTGCGACGACGCGAACACGTAATCGAGCCGGGTCAGCCGCATGGGCTTGCTGGCGGGGTTCGTGACCTGCACGAACACGACCTCGCGGCGCTGCGCCTCGTGAACGCCGAGAACTCGCACCGAGGGTGTCTGCGCGGCGCTGCACGCAGTGACGGCGATTCCGACGACGAGGGCAAGAGCGACAGCGAGACGTGGCATGACGACTCCACGATCGTGTGCGGCTTCCATGCCAGCGGGCAAGTTTGTGGAACTACGTCACTCGATGTCGGAAACAGAGACAGATCGAGAGCAACGGTTCACAACCCCGGACGTTGATGTCGTGGATGGCACCCGTGTAGCCTGGTTCAGTGAAGATCGCGAAGGGCATGAAAGTCACGCTCAAGGTCGACCTCTCCGTCGCCGGCGGGCAGCAGCTCGAGAAGAACCAAGTCGAGTTCGTCTACGGCTCGGGCGCCATGTTGAGCGGCCTCGAGGCCGTGCTCTTGGGCCTCGAAAAGGGTGCGAAGCGCGAGGGCACGCTGAAGGCGAAGGACGCGTTCGGCAACCCCGCGATGCACCCGCTGAAGAAGATGAAGCGGACCGAGTTTCCGAAGGATCTCGACCTCAAGATCGGCGAGAAGCTGGTCGCGAAGGGCGTCAACGACATGAACGTCATCATGAAGATCGAGAAGGTCTCTGGTGACGAGGTCGACGTCCGCTTGGTGCATCCGCTCGCCGAGAAGGACATCAAGTACGCCGTCGAGGTCGTGGGCGTTCGCCCGCCGCCTCCCGCTCCGCCGCCACCGCCCGCCGACGCGGTGCTCGAGCTCGAAGAAGACAAATGAGGACGGGCCACCTCGTGGCCAGCACGGAGGAGCTCTAGGTGCATCAGCGGCGGCTCTACGCACATCGCGGTGCCGCTGCCGAGCGCCCCGAGAACACGCTCGTTTCGTTCGAGCGCGCCGTCGAGATCGGTGTCGACGCGCTCGAGATGGACGTCCATCTCACGCGCGATGATCAGCTCATCGTCGCCCACGACGATACGGGGATGCGCATGGCCGCGACGCCCGTGGCGTGGAGCTCGATCGATCTCGTCGACGCGCAGCGCCTCGATGTCGGCTGGGGCTTCGTCGCCGCGGACGGCACGCGGCCGTTCGCGGGCAAGGGCATTCGCGTGCCGCTGTTTGCCGACGTGCTCGACGCGTTCCCGCGCGTGCGGATCAACGTCGACATCAAGAAGGACGAACGCGCGATCGGCGCGATGCTCGGGCTGCTCGAGGCCAAACGCGCGGTCGATCGCGTGACGATCGCCAGCTTCAAGACCCGTATCGCGATCGACGTTCGTCGCCGTGGTTATGCTGGGGAGACCGCGCTCTCGCAAGGCGAGGTCGTCGCCCTACTGGGCATGCCCGCGCCACTCTGGCGTGCCTTGCCGCGTACGGGGAATGCAGCACAGGTGCCGGTGGCCCAAGGTCCCGTGCGCTTCGATCGCCCCACGTTCATCGCGAAGTGCCACGCGCTGGGTTTGCGCGTCGACTTCTGGACCGTCGACGATCGCGACGAGGCGGAGCGCCTGCTCGCGCTCGGTGCCGATGGCATCATGACGAACGATCCTGCCCTGATGAAAACACTGTTCCCGCCGTCCTGAACACGAGACCGACGAAAGCTGCTCGCGCGAGCGACAGTGTCGGAGACGTTTACAGCCGAATTGCCATCCCCTGCCCGTTGCCAGCATCACCTGTGTGCGGCAATTTCTGCTCACTTACCTCCGTCGGAGAACCATGCCGCTCAAGAAAGCAGTCACAGTCCAAGAGGCGTCCGGCAAGCTCGGAATCCTGATGCCCGGCATGGGTGCCGTCGCGACCACGTTCATCGCGGGCGTGCTGGCGATCCGCAAAGGCATCGGCATTCCGATCGGCTCGCTGACGCAACTCGGGCACATCCGCCTCGGTAAGCGCACCGAAAACAACTCGCCGGCGATCAAGGACTACGTGTCGCTCGCGAAGCTCGACGACATCGTGTTCGGCGGTTGGGACATCTTCCCCGACAACGCCTACGAAGCCGCGATTCGCGCGGGCGTCCTCGACGTCCACAAGCACCTGCTGCCGATCAAGGCGGAGCTCGAAGCGATCAAGCCGATGACCGCCGTGTTCGAGCAGGCGTACGTGAAGAAGCTCACCGGGCCCAACGTGAAGAAGGGCCCCTCGAAGATGAACCTCGCCGAGCAGCTGATGGAGGACATCACGAGCTTCAAGGCGACGAACAACTGCGATCGCCTCGTCGCCGTGTGGTGCGGCTCTACCGAGGTCTATCGCAAGCCGACCGACGTGCACTCGTCGCTCGCGAAGTTCGAAGAAGGTCTTCGCAACTCGCACGACGACATCGCGCCGTCGCAGATCTACGCGTACGCGTGCCTCAAGATGGGCGTGCCCTACGCGAACGGCGCGCCGAACCTCTCACTCGACACGCCCGCGCTCCTCGAGCTCGCGCGCATCCAGAAGCTCCCCGTGACCGGCAAGGACTTCAAGACCGGTCAGACGCTGATGAAGACGATCCTCGCGCCCGGCTTCAAGGCGCGCTTGCTCGGCCTCGAGGGTTGGTACTCGACCAACATCCTCGGGAACCGCGACGGCGAGGTGCTCGACGATCCGGAATCGTTCAAGAGCAAGGAAGTGTCCAAGCTCGGCGTGATCGATCACATCCTGCAGCCGGATCTCTATCCCGAGCTGTACGGCAACATCTCGCACGTCGTCCGCATCAACTACTACCCACCGCGCGGCGACAACAAAGAGGGCTGGGACAACATCGATATCGTCGGATGGCTCGGCTATCCGATGCAGATCAAGGTGAACTTCCTGTGCCGCGATTCGATCCTCGCGGCGCCGATCGTCCTCGATCTCGCGCTGTTCATGGACTTCGCGAATCGCGCGGGCATGTCGGGCATCCAGGAGTGGCTCTCGTTCTACTGGAAGAGCCCGATGACGCCCGAGGGTCTGTACCCGGAGCACGATCTGTTCATCCAGCTCATGAAGCTGAAGAACACGCTGCGCTACACCAAGGGCGACGAGCTGATCACGCACCTCGGCGCCGAGTACTACGACTAACGAGCGCGAGGAGGCCGAGCGCGAACATCAGCGACGCGCCGCCTCCGGTCGAGCAGCCGCCGGTGATCTCGGTGCCGCTGCCGCCCCCATCCGCGCAGTCCTCGTCGGTGCTGACGTCGCAGCCATCCGCGCAGCAGCCATCGCCGTCGATGCACGTGGTGATCGGCTGTGTGGCGCACTCGGCGGTGCAACTCGCGGCCACGCCGACGAGCACGCTCGGCCGGCACGCATCGCCGCTCTCGGCGCACGTCGAGGGACAGCTTCCGGCGACGGATGGATCGCAGCGCTCCGTCGCATCGACCACACCGTTGTTGCACGACGCCGACGCGGCCTGCGGGCTGTACGCGATGGACACGGCGGTGAAGCCACCGTTCGCGAGCGCGCTCTGCATCTGCGCCGTCGGACCTTTCACGAACGTGAACGTGCCCTGGTGATTCTGTGCCGCTTGGTTCGCGTTGAGATCCGTCGACTCCATGCGAATCGTGTAGGTCCCGTCGGGGACGATCGCGTTCGCCTTGTTCTTCAGATCCCACGTGATGGTCAGCGGTGCGGTGTGGTTCTGCCGAGTCGCGCCCGACACGGCATCCGCGTCCGCCGCTCCGGCCTTCGCCTGCCACGCGACGAGATGTTGTTTGCGCGTGTTCGCCCAGCGACCGATCGTCTTGACGAAGGCGCCGCTCGAGTCCTCGACCCACACGGCGACGATATTGCGCGGGGCATAGTTCCCCGTGCCCGGTGTCGTGGTCACCGTGACCTGAAGCGATTCCCCCCACGCTGGCGCCACGATCCCCAACATCACCCCGGTAAGTAACGCGAACGTTTGAGTGCCTCGCATCGGCACCACACACGAGCAAGATGCCTGCCGGGACCCCTGTCCCAACTCTGCACACCTCTTGGGCTATCGGGCGGAGCGCAAACGCGAGCGCCGCCACACAACCAACATCCCGAGAAGGCCCGCCCACAGCGTCGTTCCGTTCGAGGTCGCGCAGCCACCGTCGATGTTGGTACCGCCCCCGCCGGTGCCGCCGTCGGGATTGCCCCCGCTCGGGCCCGCGTCGTTCGCGCCGGCGACGCAGTCGCTGTCGTTGGCTTCGGTGCAGCCCTCGGCGCAGCAGCCATCGAAGTTCTTGCACTCGATGATCGGCTGGATGATGCACGCCATCGTGCACGCCTGCGCCGGATCCGGGTTCTTGCGATTCGGCATGCACGCGTTGCCGCTCGCCATGCACGTCGTCGGGCAGCTGTTCGCTTGGCCCGCGGGGATTCCCGGATCGCACATCTCCGGTGCGTCGAGGATGCCGTCGTTACACGCAGGCGCCGTCGGGTCGTAGCTGATCGAGACCTGGCTGAAGCCGCCGTTCGCGAGGCCGTTCTGCGTCTGCGGATTGGGACCTTTGACGAACGTGAACGTGCCCTGGTTGTTCGAGCCCGCGGCGCTCGCGTTGGATTGCGCGAGCTCCATGCGGATGGTGTACGTGCCGTCGGGAACCACCTGGCCGCTCTTGTCTTGCAGGTTCCATTTGACGGTCTGCGCCGCGTAGCCGACGCGCGTCGCGCCGGTCACCGCGTCCTGATCGTTCGTGCCTGCCTTCGCGCGCCACGCGACGAGGTACTGCACGCGCGCGAGCGCTTGGCGATCGATCGTCTTCACGAACGTGCCGCCCGGGCCCTCGATCCAGACGGCGAGCACGTTGTTCGGCGCGTAGTTGCTATTGGGAGCCTGCGAGCTCGTGAAGGTGATCGAGACCGCGCCGCGCGCGTGGGCAGTTCCTGAAGCCGCGAGGACAGCAGCGATCAACAGCGCGCGCATGGACGATTAGTTTACGCCGCCGCCGGTGAACAGATCACGCGGATTGATCCCGAGCGAGCGCATCGCGGTGTCCCAGATCATGTCGGGCGGCGTCTCGAACACGAGGTTCGGCGTCGCGTCCGTGTGCAGCCACGCGCCGCGCGCCATCTCCTGCGCGAGCTGACCGGGGCCCCAGCCCGAGTAGCCGAGCAGCAAGCGAATGTTGCGCGGCGGTTGATTCGCGATGGCGCGGAGGCGATCGGGCGACGTCGACAGCGAGATGCTCGACGTGATCGCGATCGTGCCTTGCCCGGGCGGCGAGATCCCGACCGGTTCGTGCAGCACCCAGCCCGTGCTCGGACTCACGGGACCGCCGGCCCACACGACGGCGCGATCGTCACCGCGCCAGCTCATCTCGAGGCTGTCGAGTAGCTCGCTGGCCTTGATCGGGCTCGGGTGGTTGATCACGAGCCCGAACGACCCTTGGTCGCTGTGCTCGATCATGAGCACCACCGCCCGCGAAAAGTTCGGATCGGCGAGCTGTGGCATTGCCAAGAGCAGGCCGGGGGCGAGGTTGCTCGACTCCACGAGAGACCTCAAGTCTTGCGCACTTCGGCGCGCAGCCCTAGCGATTTACGCCACGCTTCGGCGGAGAAACGCCCGTGGCCCGACCCCTCGGTCAGTTGGCGGGAGCCGGCTGATTCTGCAGGCTTGGATCGGTCGCGCCCTCTTGCTTGCGGACCTCTTCCTGCTCCTTGTCCTTGTCGTCGGAGAGGCCGAGTTGCTTCGAGACCTTCTTGAACAGCGCGCCGCCGAGCGAGAGAGCAAAGCCGGTGATGACTGCCTTGGCGAAAAAGTTCATGACCCCGATCGTAGCAAATGATCAGCGGTCGGTAATCGCGATGATTTCTTCGCCGTACAGCTCCTTCCACAGCGCGCGGGCGGCGGTGCGGAGCTGCTCGCCGGTCATGGTCACGAGCGGCGTCGCGATCTCGAGGAGCCGCGCGCGATCGACACGGCGATCGTGAATCGCGGGGCCGGGGCTCGGGATCTTTGCGTGACGCGCGAGTCCTTCGAGGAGCAACACGCCCGCGTAGAACTCGGCGGAGTTGACCTGATCGTCGTCGAACGCGAAGCGCGCGACGTTCCACAGCGAGAGGTGCGTCGTCGTCGGATCGTTCGCGACCTGGCTCACGTAGGCGGACAGCTCCGCGCGACCGTGCTCCACGTAGCGGAGCGGTTCGCCATCTTCGTCCTCGGTCTTGTCGCCGAGGAATTCACTCAGCTGCGCCGGATAGCGCAATGGCTCGGGGCGATCGTCGTCGAGGCCGTGCTGCGCTTCGTGACGGCGCACGGTGGCCGCGACCATCTGATGAACTCGCGACGCGATGCGCGGCGCTTCGATGCGCGCGAGCTCCTCTTCGATCGCACGCGCCCGATCGCGCTGTGCGTTGGTCACGTCACCTTCGACGCTGTCGATCAGGCCGTCGGGGAGGAACAGGTTGTTCGTGCGCGCCAACCGCCAGCCCTTGCGATCCATGATCTCGCGCCATTCCTCGACGAGCTTCGCGCGCTCCGCGAGCAACGCCGCGATCGCGTGCGCGCCTTCGGCGTCCTTGCCGAGCGCGGCGGACAGCTCGTCGCGGATCGCCTTGCCTGCGAGCGCGGACAGCTTCATGCCCTCGGAGGTCGCGAACGCGTCGTCACCGAGCTGATACGGCGCGTTCGGCTCGAGCACCGGGAGCACCTGCGTCGCGACGTGCTGATCGATCTGATCGAGCAGCAGCACCGGATCGCCGAGCTCGGTCGATTGCATGCCGAGCAGCGTGTGCACGAGATTGATCTGATCGAGCCGACGCAGCGAGAGCACGCGACGCGGCTGGGTCCCTGCGTTCACGAACACGACTTCTTCGACGCGATACGAGTAGACCAACGCGTTCGCGGCGCCACTGCCGCGGATCATCACGTCGCCTTCGAGGTAGTAGCCGATGCCCGCCGCGGCGAGCTGATCACTGACGTCACGCACGCGGTGGCGGAAGTCGCGAGCGATGGTCTCGAACTCCTTGCTCGCCATCGGCACGCTGACCCAGCGATCGAGCATGCCGAGCATGTCGGTCCACGCCTTCGTCAGCGCCGGGCCCTTCGCGGTGATCGCCGGCGCAGCGAGGAGCGCATCGGAGTGCGCCTTGCGATCCTTGTCCATGCCGCCGCTCTGGCGATCGCGATCGGACTCGAGCACGAGATCCGTGAGCTCGTCTTTGAACAGCTTCTCGATGGCAGGATCCGGTAGCGGAACTCCGCCGTCCTTGAACGCCCCCGCGGCCGGCGGTGGCAGCGGTCGCGCATACGCGCGCTTCGCTTTCGGCGGGCGCAGCGCGATCACGAGCACGAGGCCCGCGATCGCGATCGCACCGACGACGCCCGCGAGGATCGTCGCCAGTGGGGCTCCACCCGCCCGCGCGATCGGCAACGCGCGATACGCCGCCGCGATGCGCTCGCGATCCGTGACGTCCTCGGGCAGCCCGCGCTTCGCGATCGACAGCGCGGCCACGCGTTGTACGTGCCGGACGGCCTCGGGGTTCGTCGAGTCGAGCTCGTTCGTCGCGAGCGCGGCGTCGATCAACGCTGCTTCGAGCCGGCGCCGCGCCCGGCGGCGAATGATGTAGTCGATTCGGCGCAGGTGCGCACGCGCGGCGTCGTCATCGCCGGCTTCGATGCCGGCTGCGAGGGCGGCCAAGACGTGACGACGGATCATGGGCAGGGCGTAGACAACGCTGGATAGCGTCCCGTTTCAACCGATACTTCGGTCCGGACGCGCTCCCGGGGCTCCCAGTCGCACGCGATCGCCAGGCTCACTCTCCGAGGCGACGATACAGCGACGGTCGTCGATCTCGAAAGAACCCCATGCTGGCGCGCACGCGCCTGATCGCGTCGAGATCGAGCGTGGCGAGGGCAATGCCCTGTTCGTCACGTGGCAGCTCGGCCACTTTGTCGCCGCGAGCATCGGAGACGAACGAGCTGCCGTAGAACGTGATCGATTCCGTTCCCGTACCCTCCGTGCCGATGCGATTCGCCGCGACGACACCGACCGCGTTCGCGACCGCGTGGCCGATCATCACGCGCTGCCACGAATCGCGACTGTCGAGCTCCGGCTCCTCGGGCTCGCTGCCGATCGCGGTCGGATAGAACAGCACGTCGGCGCCGGCGAGCGTCATCGCGCGCGCCGCCTCGGGGAACCATTGATCCCAACAGATCGCGACGCCGATCGTCCCGAACTTCGTCGCGAACGCCTTGAAGCCGGTGTTGCCGGGCTTGAAGAAGAACTTCTCCTGATATCCCGGCCCGTCGGGGATGTGGCTCTTGCGATAGAGGCCGAGGTCGGTGCCATCGGCATCGAACACGACGATCGAGTTGTAGAACTCGGGACCGGCCTTCTCGAAGAACGACACCGGGATCACGACGCCGAGCTGCTTGGCCAGCGCCTGGAACGTCTCGAGCGTCGGATGATTCTCCGCGGGACGCGCGCGATCGAAGTCCGCTTCGAGCTGCGTGCGGCAGAAGTAGTGACCTTCGAACAATTCGCTCGGCAGGATGATCTGCGCGCCCTTGCCGGCCGCTTCGTGCACGAGCTCGACGACGCGCGCGACGTTGGTCGCGACGTCATCCGACAGCGCCGTTTGCAACGCGGCGACGGTGACCTGTGTCATGCGGGAAAGGTAGCAGCTCGCCCATGCCGGCGAGGGGCAGGTGGACGATGAACCGCGCGCCGCGGCGGGTGCTCTCCGCTTCGATCGTGCCGCCGTGATCGGACACGATGCCGTAGCTGACGGACAACCCGAGTCCGGTGCCTTCGCCCACGCCCTTCGTCGTGAAGAACGGCTCGAAGATGTGGGGCAGCACGTCGGCGGGGATTCCGGGGCCCTGATCCTCGACGCTGATCGAGCCGCTCGTGCCGGTGCGCAGCGTGATCGTCCCGCGGCCTGGCATCGCCTGGACACCGTTGAGGATCAGGTTGCACAGCACCTGCTCGAGCTCGGCGACGTTGCCCGCGACGATCACCGGCTGGTCGTTCTGCTCGACGACGAGCGTGATGGACTTCTTGCGTGCGATCGGCGCGACGAGCGCGACCGCCGAGCGCGCGACGTCCCCGAGATCGACGGACGTGGTCTTCGTGCCCGCGCGCCGCCCGAAATCGAGGAGGTGGCGAATGATCGCGCTGATGCGCTCGGTCTGTTCGCGAATCGCGAGCGCCATCTCGTCGCGCTCGGCGGGTGTCTTCGCGTGAACGATCAGCTCCGCGCTGCCGGAGATCACGTTGAGCGGCGTGCCGATCTCGTGCGCGACACCGGCGGCGAGTGTTCCGATCACGTTCAGCCGATCGGCGTGGCGCAGCTGGTCCACGGTGAGCCGGTGCTCGGCGCGCTCGTGGGCGAGGTGCTCGTGATGGCGATGCAGGAGGTACGTGAGCGCGAGGAACAGCAACAACACGCCAGCCTCGTTCCACGTCGTTGTGGCCCACGAGCGATGATCGAGGAGTGCGTTGCCGATCGACGACAGCGTCGCGAGCAGAGAGAGCCAGGCACCGCCGCGAATCCCCGCGTACCAGGTCGCGAGCGCGATCGGCACCGCGTAGAGCAACGTGAACGCGACATCGGCACCGGTCACTTGATCGCCGAGTGCGATCAGCACGGTGAGTCCGATGGCGATCGCGATCGCGCCGGCCCGAGACAGCGACGGTGGGTTCAACGCGCGCATGCTCGCTCCACGACCGCGCACAGCTCCGCGGTGGCAAACGGTTTCGGGATCAACATGCTCCCCGCGCGCTCGGCGAGCGCATACGCGTCCGCGTCGGGAAATGCCGTCATCACGATCGTCGTCGGGTGATAGCCGAGATCGTCGTAGGTCGCGAGGACCTCGAGCCCGGTGTAGGCGGGCATGCGGATGTCGGTGACCACCACGACGTCGCCCGCCTCGCGCGTCATCGAGAAGTGCAGGAGCTGACGAAACAGCTCGCGACCATCGGCGACCTCCACGATGTCATCGAACTGATCGCGCAGCGTCGTTCGAACGAGCCAACGCATGTGCGCGTTGTCGTCGGCGACGATCAACGTGCGCATAGGATCGCCTCGATCGTCGCGTCGCACAGGTAGTCGAGCGAGAACGGCTTGAGCAGCACCGCGGCGCCGTACTTGCTGGCCTCGCCGATCACGTGCGAATCGGGGAACGCGGTCATGAGCAACGCGGGGGTCGCGTCGTGTTCGGCGCGCAACTGGCGCAGCACCTCGAGTCCGCTGCCGCCGGGGAGGTGGTGATCGATGATCACGAGCTCGAGGTTGTCGGTCGGCCAGCCCTGGTGGACGAAGCGAAGTAGCGCGAGCGCCTCCTCGGCGGACGCGGCCGTGTAGACGTCGTAGCCATCGCGATCGAGTCGCGTGGACACGAGGCCGCGAAAGCGTGGATCGTCCTCGACGACGAGAATGCGAGCACGCGCGAGCTTCTGGTGCGGGGAGGTCGGCTCCTCATCGGGATCGACAAGCATGATGTGCCTCCGTGCATGCCGCGCGCCGCGCTAACTCCGTGCGGCACGTGCGCGTGGTGGGTCGACGCCGGGTCATCCCTCCGCGGCTGGGGCAAGGTTCCGCATCGCGTAGCTCTTCAAGCGGCGGTGCAGCGTCTTGCGATCGATCTTCAGCACCTGCGCGGCGAGCGATTGATTGCCGCCGCACGCCTCGAGGACGTGCATGATGTAGCGGCGCTCGATGTCGTCGAGCGGCTCGAGCGCCGTCGGATCGCTTCCGGCGAGCTCGATCTTCGATGGCGTGTACGTCTGGATCTTTGGCGGCAGGTCTTCCACGCCGAGCTCGACGAAGCGAGCCAGTGCCACGGCGCTCTCGATCGCGTTCGCGAGCTCGCGCACGTTGCCCGGCCACGCGTACGCTGCGAGTTTCTCGGCGGCGGCGGGCGTGAACCCGCGCACCTCTTTGTCGAAGCGCGCCGCGGCGTCGACGAGGAAGCTCTGCGCGAGCAGCATGATGTCGGCGCCTCGCGCACGCAGCGGGGGCAACGGGACGTGGACGACGTGGATCCGGTAGTAGAGATCCTCGCGAAACGTGCGCTCCTCGATCGCGGTCTCGAGATCGCGGTTCGTCGCGGTGATCAGCCGGACGTCGAACGGGATCTCCCGATCACCGCCGACGGGCCGCACCACGCGCTCCTGCAACGCGCGCAACAGCTTCGGCTGCAGCGCCAACGGGAGCTCGCCGATCTCGTCGAGGAATAGCGTCCCGCCGTCGGCCGCGGCGAACAGTCCTGGGTGCGAGACCTTCGCGTCGGTGAACGCGCCCTTCACGTGACCGAACAGCTCGCTCTCGAGGAGCGACGGCGGCATCGCGGCGCAATTGATCGTGACGAGCTTTCCCTCGTGTCGCTTGCTGCGTGCGTGGATCTCGCGCGCGACCAGCTCCTTGCCCGTGCCGCTCTCGCCCGTGATCAGCACCGACGCGTCGGTGTCCGCGACGCGATCGATCAACGTGATCACCTCGCGCATCGCCGCGCTCTCGCCGACCAGCGCACCACCGCGTCCCGTCGCCACACGCGCGCGGAGCTGGAGCACCTCCTCGCTGAGTCGCCGATGCCGCACGGCGCGCGCGGCCGCGAGCGCGAGGACATCGAGCGCGAACGGCTTGGTCACGAAGTCGTACGCGCCGGCACGCAGCGCCGCGACAGCGGTGTCCATGCTGCCGAACGCGGTCACGACGATGACCGGCACTCCCGCGCGCTGCTGCGAGATGCGCTCGACGAGCTGGAGCCCGTCCATCTCGGGCATCCGCAGATCCGTGATCACCGCGTCGAGCTCCTCGGTGCGCATGAGCGCGAGTGCTCCTTCGCCGGTCGTCGCGGTCAGGACCGAGAAGCCGTGGTGGTGGAGTGCCCTCTTGGCGATGTCGGCCAGCGCCGGATCATCGTCGACGAACAAGATGCGGCCGGCGTGCATGCCGCTTCAACCGACGCGAATCGGCGAATGTTCCTGGGGCATTGCGCCCCACTCCTCGCTGGACCGGCGATGCGCGCGGTGGCTACGCGAGCTCAGCGTGGCTGCTGTTGCGTCGAGCAGTGGAACGCGCCACCACCGACGACGACGGTCTTTCCATCGAGGCCGATCGCGCGGCGAGTCGGGAACAGCTTCGCGATCGCGGCGACCGCGGCTTCGTCGGCACCGACGCCGTACGTCGGCACGACGACCGTGGTGTTCGCGATGTAGAAGTTCATGTAGCTCGCGGGCATGAGCATCCCACTCGCATCGCGCACCTCGCCGGGCGACGGCGTGGTCACCACCTCGAGCTTGGCAGCGCGCAGGTCCGTGATGATGCCGGCGAGCGCGTCGCGGTTCGGGTCGCCGGGGGCGGGTTCCATGCACGCGACCACGCCGGGCGCGACGAACCGCGCGAGCGTGTCGATGTGACCGTCGGTGTGATCGTTCTCGAGGCCGCGATCGAGCCACACGATGCGCTCGACACCGAGCGCCCAGCGCAGGCGTGCTTCGAGGGCGCGCTCGTCGAGACCGGGGTTGCGCGCGCCGCCGAGCATGCATTGGCGGGTGGTGAGCAGCGTGCCTGCGCCATCGACTTCGATCGCGCCGCCTTCGAGGACGAAGTCGAAGGCCGCGCCGCGTACGCCAGCCCATTGCATCACCTGCGTGCTGACCTCGGTGTCGCCGGGCATGACGTACTTACCGCCCCAGCCGTCGAAGCGGAAACGTGCGGCGCTGAGCTCGCCCGCGCGCGTGACGAAGATCGGGCCGGTGTCGCGCAGCCAGACGTCGCCGTAACGCGCGCGATGAAAGCGCACCCCGGCGGCAGCGGCGCCGAGCAATGCGCGAGCGGCGGCTTCGTCGGCGTCGTCGCGCACGAGGAGCTCTACGCGTTCGCCGCGCGGCGAGGTTCCGTCGAGGTCGACGATCGCGGAGCACATCGCCATCAGCGCGCGCTGTGGCGCTTCGACGCCTTCGAGCCATTGCTCGGGATCGTGGGGCCACGCGGTCCACACCGCCGAGTGCGGCACCCACTCGGCGGGCATCTGAAACTTCGAGTCGTTCGGCACGACGCTCTTTACTACGTCCACGCGTTGTCGGGAACGTCGACGGTGATCGGCTTTCCTCGACGAGCCGCGATGAACGCTTGCGCGAACGACACCGCCGATGAGAAGCGCCGGCGCGGATCCTTGGCCATCGCCACCGCGAGTACGTCCTCGACGGAGCGGCTCACTTTGCCGAGAACGCCGGGCCGCACGGGAGGCGTGTGCACGACCTGATACACGAGCTCCGCGAGGTCCTTGCCCTTGAACGGCGAGCGTCCGGTCAGGCAGCGATACGCGATCGCACCGAGCGCGTAGACATCCGCGAGGTGCGTGACCGCTCCACCGGACGCCTGCTCCGGCGCCATGTACTGCGGCGTGCCGACGACGCCGTCGCCCGTCAGCGTGCCCTCGCCACCGACGAGCTTCGCGACGCCGAAGTCGAGGATCTTCCAGGTCGAGCCTTCGTGCAGGAACAGGTTGTGCGGCTTCATGTCGCGATGCACGACACCGGCGACGCGCGCGACCTCGAGGCCGCGTGACACCTGATCGAGCATCACGCCGAGCTCGTCGCTCGGCATGCGTGGCTCCGAGCGCAGTCGCGTCGCGAGGTCCGTGCCGTAGAGGCGCTCCATCGCCAGGAACGGCACCGGCGCATCGGGAGGCGAGATCTCGATCACCTTCACGATGTGCGGCGACTCTAGGCGCGCGGCGACGTCCATCTCGCGATGGAACCGCTCGACGAGGTTCGGGCTCGCCGTCGTGCGTGCGTTGAGCATCTTGATCGCGATCGATCGTCCGTCGGGACCCGACGCTTCGTAGACATCGCCCATCGCGCCGCGGCCGAGGACGAGACCGATCTTCCAGCGCCCCATCTGCTGCCCGCTCCACCGGCCTTCGTCGGCGTTGCGCACGCGCGCGTCGTCGTCCTTCGCTTCCGCGAGCACCTGCTGCTGATCGCCGATGATCTGCATCGCGCTCTGGAGCTCCGCGACCGCAGTCGTGTTCGCCGAGCGTGCCCACCGGCCGAGCGCGAAGCCCGAGAACTGGAATGCGATGATCAGCACCTCGGCGAAGATCTTCTGGTGCAGCGCGACGCCGTTCGATGCCATCACGCCGACGTCGGGGATCCAGCCAACGATCATCGGGATCGCGAGCGCGAGGTGCGCGACGACGCAGATCACGATGATCGACGTCGAGATCCATCGACTGCGTCCGAGCGAGATGAAGATGATGCCGAGGATCGGCACCATGACCACCGCCGAGAACGGGCCGAAGTAATAGAGCATCGGCAGCACGCCAAACGTCGCGACGATCCACAGGATGCCGACGGGCGTTGGCTGCCAGCGCTCGGGCTTGGCGGCGAGCCACACGAGACCGACGTTCGCGAGCGACATCACCGAGACGCCGATCCAGAACAAGATCTGCGCGAGCCGATCGCCGCCGATCGCGAGCGCGAGCAGTCCCGCCGCGAGCGGCGCGGTGATGCCGAACACGTGGAACACGCGCATGCGCGAGAGGTCGGCGTGATCGAGCGCCTGCGCTGCCGTCGGTGGCTGCAGCTTGGACACGCCCGCATTCGAGCCCTTCGCGCCCGTCGCAGACTTCGCGCTCGCTTCGACGATGATCGCCATCGCTCGCGGCCCCGCGGCCTGCGTGCCTATCTCCTCCGTCGGATCGTGCGGATCCGCTTGGGTGTCGTCGGCCGTGTTCACGCCCCCACGACGATAGCGCGATCGCTAGGCGTATCCGACGTAGAGATACTGCACGTCGTCTTCTTCATCCAGCGCGGCCAGAAACTCCTCGACTTCGGCCCGCGCAGCTGCGTCCTCGACGGTGACCGGGTTCTTGGGCCGCCATCCGAGGCGCATCGCCGCGACCGTCCAGCCGCGCGCGCTGATCGCTTTGCTCACCGCATCGAGATCCGTGGGCTCGGTGTAGAAGCGCGTCGCACCTTCCTCACCCGGCTCGAAGTCCTGCGCGCCCGCCTCGATCGCCGTCTCCTCGACATCGGCGCCGTCGGGCGGCGTGGCCTCGACGAGACCCACGTGAGAGAAGTCCCACGCTGACGGTGACAGCTGGCCCTTGCGAAACAGCACGCGGATCGTCGTCGCCGTGCGGTTCTTGTTGTCCGTCAAGCACTCGACGATCACCGGCACGCGGTGCGGTGCAAAGCCTTCGTACGTCACCGTCTCGAACGTCACGCCGTCATCGAGCTGCCCCGAGCCCTTCTTGATCGCGCGCTCGATCGCATCCTTCGGCATCGATGCCTTCTTCGCCGCCTCCACCACCGCGCGCAGCTTCGCGTTCATCGACGGATCGGCGCCGCCCTTCGCCGCGAGGATGATCTCCTTCGACAGCTTGCCGATCATCTTGCCTTTGGCCGCCGCGTTCTTCTCCTTGCCGGCAGCTTTCCATTGCGCGCCCATGCGGCGCTTCTAGCACGGCTCGCCGTTAGAACGGCCAGCCGCCGCCACCGCCGTTATCGGTGACGGTGTCGAACAGCTCGCTGGCAGTGTCGCCCGCCTCGCCGGCAGCATCGGTCGCCGCGTCACCCGCCGCGTTCGCCGCGTCACCCGCTGCGTTCGCCGCGTCACCCGCCGCATCGGCGCCGGCGCTCGCCGCGTCGCTTGCCGCATCGCCTGCCGCGTTCGCTGCTTCGCCCGCTGCATTCGCCGCCTCGCTCGCTGCATCCGTCGCCGCGTTCGCGGCATCGTTCGCCGCTTCATTCGACGCACCGTCGACGGTGTCGAGGCCGTCCTCGATCGTGGCTGCTTCGCCTCTCAGCACGTCGACCGTTCCGCTGACCACTGCATCCTTGGAGCGACGGGCTCCGTCGACCACGCGCCCTCCAACGTTCGACACACCGCCGACGACGTTGTCGATCCCGCGATCGACGCCGCCGCGCACCGCACCGATCGTGTCGCGCACGCGATTCCCACCGAACCCCATCGTGTTGCCGACGAAGTCGATCACGCGTGGGAGGACGCGGCCCGCGCCGGTCTCCACCAGGTTGCTCGTCCTCCCGATCGCATCGCGCGCCACGCCGGTGCCGCGATCGACGATGCTGCCGGTTCCCGTCGCGATGTCTTCGGCGAAGTGGCCGAACGCGCCGCTCGCGTTTCTCGCGAGATCGATCGCGCTGTGACCGACACCGCTCGCCACATCGCGCACGCCATGACCGACGCCGTCGATGACGCTGCGAGCTCCGTGGCGCACGCCGCCCAGGACTTCGCGCGTGCCTCGACCGACACCGCTCAGGACATCGCGCGTGCCTCCGCGGACACCGCTCACCACATCGCGCGTGCCTCGACCGACGCCGCGCACACCATCGCGTACGCCATGACCGACACCGCTCGCGACGTCCGAGACGCTCGGCCCCGTCGACGTTCCGCCCGATCCGAGATGCACCTCGCCGTTCACGCCGCCACCGATACCGAGGGCCGCGCCGACGTGACCTCCGATCGTGACGCCGCCGTCCTCGAAGTCCACGTGCGCGCCCGCATCGCCACCGACGCCGACCATCGCGTCGGCACCGATACGTCCGTGCGCAGCGCGCGCGCCACCACCGATCGATCCACCGGCCCTCGCGCCGACGAACGCCTTCGCATCCGCGCCGACACCGCCGCTCCCCGCGTGTCCGCCGATGCCACCCTCACCGCCGAGGAATTCGTGGCCCTCGACGGCCCCCTTCTCGAGTCGCGCCTTGATACCGAAGTCGCCTGCAGCGGATCCCCCGAAGCGTCGCGCGCTCGCATCCGCGGACGCTGATCCGCTCGCGCCGACGGACCCGGTGAACGGCCCACTCGAGCTGCTCGCTCCGACAAAGCCGCCTTCGGCGAAGTGACCGAACGCGCCAGTGTGAGCTGTCCCGGGCGCCGGTCCTCGGAGCGAGTCGCGATCGATCGCCGGCGCCGATCCACGGAGCGACTCGAGATCGACGTTGGGATACGGAATCGGGATGCTTCCACCGGCCCCCGGAGTCTTCGCCACGTCGGGGAAGCTCGGTGCGTGTTGAACGACCTGTTCGACCCTCGGTAGCGACGGGGCCCGCATTCGCATTGCACCGTGATACGGGCGCTCTGACGAGATGCGTTGTTGTGATGTTGTTGCGATGCCCAACGGGCCAATCCGCCTGTGGTTTGGCCGAGTGCGCACGGCTGTGGGCAGAGGAAGCGTGCGCGCGAGACACACGATTGCGATCGGTCGCGCACGAGTTGCGCAAAGCGCATTACGACTCGCGGGGCCGCACGAAATCGCTTGTTCGGCGTTTCGGGGCTGATCTAACGTGCCGCACAACTTCGAGGGGGAAGTTCATGAAGCTCATTACTGCCGCAGTAATCTTGGGTTCCGCGTTGAGTCTGGTCGCGTGCGCTCCTGACGGGCGTGGTGATGACGGAGGCGGCGACGACGGATCTGGCTCGGGCTCTGGCTCCGGCTCGGGATCCGGTGAAGCTCGACGCTGCACGAAGATGGACATCGTCTTCGTCGTCGACGACTCGGGATCGATGGCCGAGGAGCAAGGCAACCTCGCGTCGAACTTCCCCATGTTCGCCGACCTGCTGCTCAACTACGTCAACGGCGATGGCGAGCACATCGACTTCCGCGTCGCGGTGACCACGACGGGCAAGACCGTCACGACGAACATCACGACGGATCTGGGAATGGGCTTCCCTCCGCAGACGCAGACACTGACCGAGACGGGCGACAACGGCGCGTTCCGCAAGAACTGCAATGTCGCGCGCAGCTATCTCGAGCCGACGGATCCGGGCCTCGGCACGACACTCGGTTGCCGCGCGAACGTGGGCACGAGCGGACCGGGTACCGAGATGCCGATGATGGCGACCAAGCTCGCCCTCGTCGATCGCGTGACCGATGGAACGAACGCCGGCTTCTTGCGCGACGACGCTCTCCTCGGCGTTGTCATGCTGACCGACGAAGACGACTCTTCGACGACGCAAGATCACATCGACATCACGGTGTCGCTGTCGAACCCGAACGGCGCGACGCCGACGACGGACTACAACCCGCCGGACCTGGTCGCGACGCTCGACGCGGTCAAAGGCAATCGTTCGCGCTGGGCCGCCGGTGTCATCGCGGGCCCCACGGCGTGCACGTCGAGCTTCGGCGATGCCGCGGCGGCAACGCGCCTCCAGCAGTTCGTGCAGCTCTCGGGAACGCAGGGCGTGTTCTCGTCGATCTGCGTCGGCAACCTGACGTCGGGTCTGCAGCAGGTGATCGAGAAGTTCCAGAGCGCCTGCGGCGGCATCATTCTCTAGTCTGCTAGCTTCGGCGACATGCAGGGAAAGCATGTCGTCGTCACCGGTGGTCGCGGCGCGCTCGGAAAAGGCGTCGTCGAGCTGCTCTCCTCGAGAGGCGCGATCGTGCACGTCGCCGATCGCCCCGATGTCTCCCTCGACAACGAGGATGCAGCGGTCGCGTACTACGCGGCGCTGCCCGAGCTGTGGGCGTCGATCCACCTCGTCGGTGGATTCGCGATGGCCTCGATCACCGAGACCTCGCTCGCGGACTTCGAAGGCCAGTGGCGATTGAACGCCGCGACGTGCTTCCTCACGTGTCGCGAAGCCGTGAAGCGCATGAAGCAGAGCGGTGGCGGTCGCATCGTCAATGTCGCCGCGCGTCCGGTGCTGGAGCCCGCGGGTGGCGTCAACAAGATCGCGTACACCGCGAGCAAGGCCTCGGTCGCGTCGATCACGCAGTGCCTCGCGGCCGAGGTGCTCGACGCGAACATCTTGGTCAACGCGATCCTGCCTTCGACGATCGATACGCCTGCCAATCGCGCAGCGATGCCGAAGGCCGACTTCACGAAGTGGCCTACACCGGCGCAGATCGCCGAAACCGTGGCATTCCTGGCCTCCCCCGAGAACACCCTGACGACGGGCACGCTCGTGCCGGTCTACGGCCGCGGCTGAGTCGTAACCAAGGGGTCCTTCCCGCGTATCTCAGCTACGCTTCCAGGAGCTCCCGAATGGCAAATCGTCCCGACCTCGATCGCTACCCCGAGCTGCAAGCAGCCTGGGACCGCCGCCAGTTCCTCAAGGCAGCTGCGGTCGGCACGACGTTCATGGCCGTCGGCGGCTCGCTCGTGCGCATCGCGTCGGCGGAGCAATCCGCGATCGCGAGAGAGAAGCGCGCCGATGGCCGCCCTCGCCTGCCGCCCGGTCAGCGCACGCTCGAGTACCTGCGCCCGATGGGCGGTGACGAAGGCGATCCAGATCCACGCAAGTTCTCGCTGAAAGTGCACGGCAACGTGAAGACGCCGTTCACCGTCGATTACGCGGGCCTGTTGAAGCTGCCGCAGGTCGAGAAGACCGCGGATGTCCACTGCGTCACCGGATGGTCGATGCTCGGTGGCCTGTGGAAGGGCGTGCAGATCTCGATGCTCGCCGAGAAGGCCGGCATGAAGGGCGACACCAAGCACGTGATCCTCGAGAGCGCGCACGGCTTCACCGCGAACATCCCGCTGCGCGAAGCGACGGTGGACTACGCGCTGATCACGTATCGCCTCAACGGCAAGCCGTTCGCGACGCAGCACGGCGCACCCGTTCGTGGCCTCGTGCCCGATCTGTACTTCTGGAAGAGCGCGAAGTGGATCACCGCCGTTCGGTTCGTGAAGGACGACGTTCCCGGCTTCTGGGAAGTGCGCGGCTATCACAACCACGCGGACCCCTGGAAAGAGGAGCGCTATGCCTGAGGCCGACACGGCCCCCGGCATCCTCGCGACGATCAAGAAACGCTGGCGCGGTTGGCTCCGCGCGATCCATCGCGACTTCGGCTATCTCGCGGTCGGCTTCACGATCATCTACGCGCTGTCCGGACTCGCGATCAATCACATCTCCGATTGGGATCCGAACTTCAAGGCGAGCGAGCGCTCGCTGACGATCGAACCGATCCCCGCGGAGCTTCCCGACGACGAAGCGGTCAAGCGCGTGCTCGCAGCAACGGGCACCGGCACGCCCGACGATGTCTATCGCGCGGGCGACGAGATCCGCTTGTCCTACTCCGGTGGCTCGCAGGTCACGGTGATCGGCTCGCAGATCACGGTGCAAGAGCGCTCGTCGCGCTTCTTCTTCCGTGTCGCGAACTGGCTCCACTACAACCGCGGCAAGAAGGCGTGGACGTACATGGCCGACATCTACGCGGTCATGCTGCTGTACCTCGCGATCAGCGGCATCTTCATGATCAAAGGAAAGCTCGGGCTCAAGTGGCGCGGGACGATCCTGATCGGCCTCGGTGTCGCTGTTCCGCTCGCGTATGTCGTGCTGTCGGGCGGCCCGAACAAAGCGAACGAAGCGAGCGCGAAGACGAAGGTCGCGGCGCCGGAAGCACCGTCACCGACGGCGCGGGAAGAACCGCAGGTCGGCTCGGCTTCGCCCGACGACGGCTTCGCGATGAAGCCGCGTACGCCGACGGGTTCGAATGGCACAGCCGCGGGCTCGAATGCCGCGGGCTCGAATGCGGGCTCGAACGCGACGGGCTCGAACGCGACGACAGGCGACGAAGGCTCGGGCCACTCCGACGATCTTCCGAAGACGTTACCGTTCTAGCGACGGCAGGTCGTCGGGCTGCAGCTCCCGACCTATCCGGCCGAGCAGCCCGCTGATCGTCGACGCAATCGACCGACGGATCAGGCGACCTTATTGAGCGACTGCATCCGCGTGCCCATCGACATCCCGGAGCCCATCGCCGTGCCCGTTCCGACGACGTCGGTCACGTACACCGGCGTGTAGACCGGGATCGAGAGCACGCCCATCTCGACGCGAACTTCGTCGAGCGGCCGCGCGAGCCACTCTTCCCACGGGGCGAGCGGGAACCAGTTCGCGCTGCGACCGACGCGCCACGCGTGGCGCACGAGCTTGCGCGCGTACGCGCCGATCTCGCCGCTCTTGTACGTCTCCATCAGCCCACCCGCGACGAGCAGCGTCAGGCCCGGCCCCCACGTTTGTGCGAGCGAGAACGTCAGGACACTGAGCTCGCCGCCGAGGTCCGTGCGGAAGCCGGTGAGCACGTGCCACAGATCGTGGCTGTCGCGCATGCGATCGATGAACCACCGCTCGTCCTCGGTGAGGCCGGGCGCCATCGGCACCGCGTCGCTGGCTTCGACGAGCCCGCCCGGCGTGATGCCTTCGCGATCGCAGAACGCGAGGTACGCGCGACCGAGGCTGCCCTCGGGCAACGCTTCGAGCGCCGCGCGATCGCGGAGCGCCGAGAGCAGCGAGCTCTTGGCCGCCAACAGCCGCGCACCGGTCGCGTCGCTCCTGAAGCGACGGAACGTACGGCCGAAGAACGGACCGTCGAGGCTGCGCACCACGCGGAACGCCTCCTCGGTCTTCGTCGGGTCCTCGATCAGCTTGCGGAGGGCTTTGACGGCTTCGAGGGGGCGAAACGGAGCGGATGCCATGGGGGTCTCCTCGCTGGTTCGTTACTTACAGCTCTGTAAGTAGCTCTCGGGTTGCGTATAGTCAAGCCCTCCGATGCCGCCAGCTCGTAAACCCGTTGCACGCCGTCGTTCGAGTGTTCCTGCGAAGCCTGCCGAACCCACGCGACGGCGCCTGACCGGCGAGGAAGCGCGCACGCGCATCATGGATGCCGCGCTCGCACATCTGCGGACCGAGGGCGTGCACGCGGTCACGCTCGCGGGCTTGGCCAAGGAGCTCGATATCTCGCACCAAGCGATCCTCCATCACTTCGGGAGTCGCGACGGCCTCGTGGCCGCGGTCGTCAAGCGCGCGATCGATGCGTTCGAATCGGAGCTCGCGGGCGCGCTGCGCGTGATCGATGGCCCGCTCGCCGCGTCGCGCGTGCTGCTCCAGCGCGCGTTCGAGGTGATGGCCGATGAAGGGCACGGCCGCTTGCTCGCGATGCTCGCGCTCTCGAACGAATCGCCGAAGGATCTGACCTCGTTCGAGACGTCCAAGCCGATCGCGATGGTCGCGAAGATGGCGCACGCGCTCCGGCTGCGCGACGAGCCCGACGCCACGTATCGCGACACGCTGTTCACCGTGATGCTCACCGCGTACGTCGTGCTCGCGACCTCGGTGTTCGAGAACGTGGTCACGTTCGGAGCGGGGCTCGAGCCGAGCGCGAAGGTCTCGCACGAGTTTCGCGAGTGGTTCGCGAGCCACGCGCTCGCTATGGAGAAGGCGTAACGCGTGCGAGCCGACCTCCCCGATGGAATCGCGCGCGCGATCGACGCGTGCACGCGGCCGACGCTGGTGTTCGACCGCGCGCGCATCGCGACGAACCTGCGCGAGCTCGCGACGGCGGCGCGTGCGCACGGCATCACGGCGCTGTTCGCCGCGAAGTCGTTCCCGCATCCCGACGTGTGGGCGATGGCGGCGGAGCACCTCGATGGCTTCGACGCGGCGAGCACGGGCGAGGTTGCCGCGCTGCCAGCGGCACGCGTACTGTCGATCGTCGATCCCACGGGTCGCGCCCACGGCGCCTCAGGAGGCCACCAGGGTCGATTGATCGTTGGATGTGAAACGATCGCGCAGGTCGAAGCCGCCCCCGCGCACGCCGAGATCGCGATTCGCATCTCCGCGTCGATCACGGGCCGCGATCCCGCGATCGGCGCGGTGCTCGACGGCAGCGGCCATCGACGCTCGCGCTTCGGCCTCGATGCGTCGCCGGCGACTCTCGACCAGCTCCGCGCGATGGCCCGCGCTGCGAAGGGTCGGCCCGTGGGTCTGCACGTTCACCATGGTCCCGTCACCGCCACGAGCGCGGAGCGATTTGTCGCGACAGCGCGTGCGGTGCTCGATCTCGCGCGCGAGGCAGGCGTAGAACCCCGGTTTCTCGACGTGGGCGGTGCGTGGCACGCGATCGCGGATCTCGAGGGCGCGTTCGCGCAGCTACGCGCGGCGGTACCGATCGAGATCATCGTCGAGCCGGGGCGAGCCATCGCGCGCGAGGCCGGCTTCGCCTGCGGGCGCGTGGTCGTCGCGCGGGAGCTCGCGGATCGATCGCTGCGCGTCGTAGATCTCTCGCGTAGCTGTCACCTGCGGTGGAGCCAGGTCGAGCTCGTCGGCAGCGCGCCGCATGCGGGCACCGGACGCAACGCGCTCGTCGTCGGCGCCACGTGCTACGAGGACGATGTCATCGGCGAGTGGACGATCGCACCGACGAGCCTCGACGAGGGCGCGCGGTTCGTGCTGCGCGGCGTGACCGGCTACGCGCTCGCGTGGAATACGAGCTTCGGCGGCGTGCCTGCGGCGGATATCGCGATCGTCTAGCGGCAGACGTCGGGCAACGTCTCGCGATCAGCGCGCACGTTGCGCACCTTCCACGCTCTCGGATCGGGCAGGAGCTTCGGCGTGAGCGGTGTCGCGAGGATCGCGGGCTTGATCTTCGAGCGATCGAGCTCGTAGTTCTCGATCACGTAGTCGACGAGATCGATGCCTTCGTACTCGTCGGGATCGAACAAGCTCTCGGCGTAGAACGCGCGGTACTCGTGGATGAACGCCGAGGTGGGAAGGTCGTCGTAGTAGCCGACCTCGGAGCGATTGAGCACGTGGTTGGTCTCGTGGATCAACGTCGCCGCGAGGCGCTGCGCGGTCTGGCCGCGCGAGACGTAGATGCGGTTGCTCCACATGTAGCCATCGAGCTCGTTCTCGATCGCTTTGGCGGCGGCGGAGCCACGCGCGTGGAGGGTGTCGCGATCGGCGGGCTCGAGGTTCGCGTCGGGAAGATCGGCGCGGACGCGCTCGAAGTCGGCGCAGGTGAGATCGCGAAGCTCGTCGATCTTGACGAAGCCGGACTCGATCGACCACAGCGTGAGCCGCGCGAGTTGCGAGTCGTGCGCCTCGAGCTTGTCGAGCGCTTTGTCGATGTACGTGCGGAAGGTCTTGGTCGAGTGCGAGGGATCGACCTCGTCGAAGCGCGAGCCGCCCGCGCGGTCGCCCTTGCCATCGCTGACCTCGTCGTCGTCGACGTCGTCGACCGGGACCGCGCAGGCGGACAGGGCGAGCAGGAGGGCCACGCAGCGCATGCCGGGCATGGCTGCAAGATCGAGGACCTGATCGAGCGCGGCTAAGCGTGCGAACACGCGAGAGGAGGCAACTCGAGTTGCCGGCTAGAGCCCGTGCTCTTGACGATAGCGGTGACAGAGGTCATCGCCTGGTTGGACGAACCGGCACGGGGTGGGACGGCTCGCGTAGATGGTGCACGAGACGTGATCACCGACGGTGCCGTCGAGTGCGAGGCAGCGTCCATCGGGTGCGAGGCGAAGGTGCGGGACGCCTTCGGGATCGTAGACGACGTGCTGGGTGGCGAGCTTCGCGTCCGCGAGGATCGCGTCGTCGGTCGCGACTTCGACCCACGTGTCGAAGCCGATCTCGCGGTTCGACGGAAGGTTCACGCAGCACGCGCCGCATGCTTGGCAGTCGAAGACCACGCGCCAGTCTACCGCGAGCACCTAGCGGCGATCGTCGTCGCCGTTGGCGCCGTCTTGCAGATCGGGGATCACGGGCTCCGCGCCGATCGGCATCAGGTCTTTGCGATCGGAGCGGACCGCGTTTTGGCGGCGCGTGGGGACGGAGACGGCGACGTCTTCGGGCCAGCGGATCTTGAACGAGAAGAACAGCGTGTTGCGGAAGAAGCCCGGCACGTACTGGCCCATCGCGTCCTTGCCGCTGGTCTGCAGCATGAGCTCGTAGCGCGCGGTCCACGTGAAGCCGGGACGCACTTGGTACTGGAGGCCCGCGTCGAGGCGAGCGAGGCCGAACGAGTTATCGACGTCGGAGGTGATCGGATCGATCAGCTGCGTGCGCATGGCCTGCACGGAGCCGAGCGCGACGAGCTTCGGTGACCGACGGCGCGATTCACCGCGCCACGAGAGGGGAACGGCGCCCGAGATCGTGGCGATGTCGTTCACGGTGTTCTGCGCGACGAGCAGGTTCGGCGTGACGTCGCGACGGAGGCCGAGCGTGGCGACGCCCCAGACATCGACGAGAGAGACCTGGCCACCGACGATCGGGAACAGACCGGGCGTGCGCGAGGTGTCGTCGGGGTTGTACGGATCGGTGCCGTACGGGATCACGTAGACGAGACCGCCGTCGAGCACGAGGCTGAACCGGCGATCGATGTCGTAGGTCCATGCAGCGCGAGCGCGCGGGTTGTACTGGCGATCGAGCCGGCTGCCCATCGGAGCGTTCTCCGGAGCGACGCGCTCCATGCGAACGATCGACGCGCCGGCTTCGAGGCCGAGCGTGCTGTTGCGGAACGTGCGCTCGACGCCGACGGTGCCGCCCGCTTCGGCGGAGGTGACGTGCGTGGGATCCTCGAGGTTGTCGTCGGTCGAGCTCGCGCGCGCGAACAATCGCTCCGAGAGGCGATAGTCGCGGCTCCAGATGTAGGACGCGTACTGACTCGCGTCGGCGGTCCGGTAGTCGACCTTGCCCAGCGGCGTGAGCTGAATGGCGGTCTGATCGGGTGGGGTGCGCGCGGTGATCGCGTTGAGGACGCCGGTGGAGGCGTTCGCGGCGACGATGACCTCGGATCGAGGACCGGGGATGAACATGCCTTGCCACCCGGCGCGGCCGGACAGCGAGGGCGTGTGCCCGTGGAGAGCGTACTGGGTGACCTCGGCCTCGAGCTCGAGGTCGTGGATCATGCGTGGCATGCCATACGTGAAGCGCAAGCCGGGCCGGATCTGCGTAAATAGATCGCCGTCTTGCTGTCCGCGTTGTTCCGAGAAAACGTTATCGGTGAAGGCGATGTCCCCATTGGCCGTTGCGTGGTAACTCGCGCGATCTGCGGCCGCGGGAGCAACTCCGATGCTCAGGATTCCGACGATCGTTAATCCGCACGCCGCGAGTTGACACACCTTGCACCACGCATGCTTAGAATCCGAACAAGGACAGCCATCGATGCGCAGTGAACTCCTCGACGACGCGATGTTTTCTCCATGGGCCGCGGGGGCGCCTCGTCGCGCCGATCGCGACGATGACGATGAGGACGAAGAGGAGGCGGGCGAGGATGATGACGAAGACGAGGACGAAGAAGGCGACGAGGAAGAAGTAGACGACGAGGAAGTCGACGACGAAGAAGACGACGCTGCCGTGACACCCGCGGCCGGCGACGATTGGGCGGCCGACGAGGAAGAGCTCGACGAAGAGAAGGACAAGGACGAGGAAGAGGACGCGGAAGTCGGCGGCTGGCGCGACGGATCCGATCCTCCGTGGGGCAAGGACGAGGAAGACGACGACGAGGACGAGGAAGAGGAAGAAGAGGACGACGAGGACGGCGCGACGTCGGCCAAGGACGACGAAGACGAAGACGAGGACGAGGACGAAGAAGAGGACGACGAGGACGCCGACGACAAGAAGGTAGCCAAGAAGGTCGTGGTCGATGACGACGACGACGACGACGACGGCGATGCCGTGGCTACCGTCGACGACGACGACGAGATCGACCGCGAGGACCGTCCGCGCCGAGGTCCCGCGCCGCCGCGCCCGCCGAAGCCGCTCCCGATGGGCAAGCCCGTGCCGGGGATCCCGGTCGTGGGTACGGTCCCGCCACCGCCGGTTCCGGCTGCCAAGACGCCGGCCGCGAAGCCCGCGCCGGCCAAGCCTGCGCCCGCGCCTGCACCTGTTCCCGAGGCAACGCCGACGGCGCCCGTGGCCAAGCCCGCGCCCGCGCCCGCCAAGCCCGCACCGGCGGCACCTGCGCCCGCGCCGGCTCCGGCCAAGCCTGCACCCGCGCCGGCCAAGCCCGCACCGGCGGCCAAGCCCGCGGCGAAGGCGCCCGCGAAGCCTGCTGCCAAGCCGGCGGCCAAGGCACCCGCGAAGCCCGCGGCTCCGGCGAAGAAGCCGGCGGCGGCGGCGAAGAAGGCTCCCGCGAAGCCCGCGGCGAAGAAGAAGTAACGCAGGGCCTCCGAGACCGCGAACGGGCGCGGGTACATCACGATCGCGCGGCGCGCTCCCACGACGCTCGCCAGCACGTGATCGGCGCTGCGCGCGCGACGACGGTCGCGCATCACAGCTCTCCCTTGTAGCGAAGGAAGATCGGCAGAAACACGAACGCGTAGACGACGCAGAGTCCCGCGATCGCGACGAGGTCCTTCCATCCGCAGCGGATACGCAGATCCGCGTGATGGCGAATCGCGGAGTACCAGGCGCCGACGAGCCCGAGGAAGATCCAGAGCACCGAGTGATAGGCGAACGACAGCGTGTTGCTCTGGAACACGATGCTCGACAGCGACGCGAGGAGCGCCATGCCCCACGTCTGCACGGCCGCTGCGCCGGGAACGAACGCGAGCTCGCGCAGTCCGACGATCAGCGTCTTGAACGACATGTAGAGCGTCCCCATGAACAGGAACAACCCGACGAAGCCCATCTCCGCGAGTACGAGCACGAACGAGTTGTGCGCGGTCAGGTAGTGATGCTCGGTGAACTGCCGCGCACCGACGCCGAAGATCGGCGAGTGCTCGAACATCTCGAGCCCGACCGACCACGCCTCGTAGCGCAGCGCCGTCGACACTTCTGCGTTCTCGCCGCTGCGCCCGGTGAGCGACACGACGAGGATCGCGAGGATGACGCCGGGGATCAGCGCCTTCAACCGATAGCGGCGCACGAGGTAGAGCCCCGGAACCATCAGGCCACCGATCAATCCACCGCGTGACTTGGTCATCAGGATCGTCGCGACGACCACGCCGATCGCGAGCGTGCAGAACACGATGCTGCCCACGGTGCGCTTGCGCAGCGCGAACGCGATCAACAGCGACAGCGCGCCCGCGCTGATCGTCAGCGAGACCTCGTTCGGATCGTGGAGCTCGCCGCGATAGCGCACGCGCTCCTCGACCGAGTGCGTGCCGACGAGCCCGATGTGCTCGCAGCGATACTCCTTGCCGGGAATCGCGTCGGGACCGAGGCAGTCCTCGCTCGTGGCGCACGCCCGACCATCGGACTGGCCGTCGATCCCGAGGCTACCGACGTCCGACTCGACGCACTCGAGCGGCGCGAGCCCTTGATGAAAGCAGATCGCGGTGATGAACAGGCACGTCGCGACCGTCACTCCCGCGACGATCTGGAACGTGCGGAACCGCTGGATCCCGTGCGCGATCGTCCCGTACAGCGCGAACAAGATCGCGAGCTCCACCCCGATCGCGAGCACTTTCTCGGGGACGACGACGGCGACGCCGATCACGGCCCACGCGAACAACGCGATGACCCAGGGCAATGTGGGTGCGGCGATCGGCTGCAGTCGGCGCAGGCGCACGTCGATCACCCACCCGAACACCGCGAGGGCCGTGAACAGGTGCAGCAGCGGAACGCGCTGCAAGACCTGCACGAACTCCTGCGGCCTCGCGAGGATGAAGATGATGAGAGCGCAGATGCCGGGGACCGCGAACACGTTGGTGGGCTGCGTGCAATGCGATAGCGGTGCCGCACGTAACCACCATGCGCGAACGAATCGCAGGACTTCTGCACCGAGCGGGTGCGCTACAGGCGCTCATAAAAGTGCGCCCGTTCGCACCAGTGTCGAACTTGTGCATCCTCACCTACCACCACATCGCGGATCCCGGCCCGGCGTATCCGCACGATCCAGACATCGCCGATGCAACGGCGACTCAGTTCCGCTGGCAGATGGAGACGCTCGCGAAGTACTGCACGCCGATCGGCATCGACGAGCTCCTCGCCGCCGTCGACGGCGCTCCGCTCCCTCGCAACCCCGTGATGGTCACGTTCGACGACGGCTACGCGAGCTGTCATGACGTCGCCTTGCCGATCCTGCGGGCCGTCGGCATTCGCGCGACGTTCTTCATCTCCACCGCGCACGTCAGCGAGCGGCGCCTGTTCTGGTGGGAGCGTGTCTCGATGCTCGTCGCCCACGCGACCAGAACCGGCACCATCACGTACCCGACGCGCATGTCGATCTCGCCACGCGACGGCACCACGCGGCGCCGCCTCGACGACGCGATCAAGGACACGCCGAACCTCGATGTCGATCGCTTCCTGGCCGACGTGGCGACCGCGCTGGGCGTCGAGTGGTCACCCGACATCGAAGCGAAGCACGCCGATGGTCTGATCATGACGTGGGACCAGATCCGCTCCCTCGCGCGGGCGGGCATGGATGTCGAGTCGCACTCGCGCAGCCACCGCGTGCTGCAGACGCTGTCCGCCGGCGAGCTGCAGTCCGAGCTCGCCGGCTCGCGCTCCGAGATCGAAGCGCAGCTCGGCCGGCCGGTCCGCGCGATCGCGTATCCCGTCGGTCGCCGCCTCGGTCGCGGTGCGAAGTGGATCCGCGACGCGCTCGTCACCGCGGGCTACCAGCTCGGGCTCACCAACGGCAGCGGCGTGAACCGGCTGTGGCCCTCGTCGCTGCGGGGTCTCGCACCGCTCGATCGGTACGACGTGCGGCGGCTGTCGCTGGATCGCGCGATCTCGAACTCGATGTTCCTGACGCAGATCGCCGTCCCGCAGTTCGCCTATATAGGTCGGCACGACGCCGACTAGCCGGAAACTGGCCCCGCGCTCGAAGACCGCGGGACAATTTTTGGATGGGGAATCCCGCTCACTGGCGTCGTTCGAGCCCGCGCGTGTCCGTCGAGTCGTTCTGTTGGGAGATCGTCGACGGAAAAGAGATCGGCAGCATCTCGCTCGATCTCTCGACACACGGTGTTCGCATCGAGCGTCCGTACGTCGGAGGCGGGACGCGCTCCGAGGTGCAGCTCGAGCTCGAGATTCCCGAGATCGACGAGATGATGTGGGCCAAGGGCGCGGCGACGTACGACGTGGTCGTGCAGGACAAGTCACCGTCGGGCGGGCCGATGGGCCTGGTTCGCCGCACGGGGTATCGCTTGGTCGCCGGTGCGCGACGCGACTTCAATCGCCTCGCGGAGTACGTGATGGAGCGCGAGAAGGCGGTGCGCAAGCAGTGGTACGCGGCCGCGCGCGTGCTCGTCGATTCGACGCGCTGGGACGCGATCGATCTTCCGACGCGCTAGGCGCTACGCGTACGCGCTCGGCGTGCGAGGTCCCGCTGCGTGCGACTCGGTCCGCGCGCGGCGCTCGTCGAGGTTCGCCGACGAGCCGGTGTACAGCGCGAGGTACGCGTCGACCATGCGCTCGTGCGAGTAGCGCGAGAGCGCCACGTGACGTGCGCGCGTCCCCATCTCGCGAGCGCGCGGCGGATCGTTGACCAACATCGACAGCGCGGCGCGGAGCTGGAGCTCGTCGACATCGACGAGGAAGCCCGTGTGCATGTGATCGACGACGGTAGGCAAGCCGCCGACGTTGGTGGCGACGATCGGCAGCGACGCGGACATCGCTTCGGGGACGACGAGCGGAAGCCCCTCGGACTTCGAGGGGAGCGCGAAGACGTCGAACGCTTGGATCACGCGCGGCACGTCGGAGCGGCGGCCCGTCATGACGACGAGGGATGGATCGGCGAGCTCGTGGATCGCGTCCTCGACCTGCCAGCGATGATCGCCATCGCCGACGATGACGAGGCGCACGCTCGACGAGAGGAGCGGTGCCATCGCGCGAACGAGCATCGCTTGGTTCTTGTAGTGATCCACGCGACCGACGGTGCCGACGACGAACGCGTCGCCCAGGCCGAGCTCGGCGCGGACCGCGGTGCGAGCAGCGGCGTCGGGTGCATAGCGATCGAGGCGAATGCCGTTCGGGATCGTCGATAGGCGATCGAGCGGCGCGTCGTGTTGCTCGCGCGCTTGCGCTTCGGTGGTGTCGCTGACCGCGACGAAAGCGTGCGCGAGCTGCGCGGCCGCGCGACGGAGATAGCGATGCGCGCGCGAGCCGGGGTTCACGCCGTGCTTCGTGTGGATCGCGCGAGCGCCCACGAGCCGCGCGGCTGGGGCGCCATAGATGAGCGGCAGCGGGTTGTGCGTGTGAACGACGCTGGCACCGAGACGGTGCAAGGCGATCGCGAGGCGCGGGACGAGCGTCGGATCGAGACCGCCGTGCTTGGGCACGCGATGGACGGCGACTCCAGCGTCGGCGAACTCGGCGGCGAGCGGGCCGTCGGGAGCGGGTGCGAGCGAGATCACGGAAACGCGATGGCCGCGGGCGAGTTGGCCGATCGCGAGGTCGAGCGCGACGCGCTCTTGGCCGCCGACTCCGAAGCTAGACAGAACATGAACGATAGAGAGCACGGTGCTTGCACAGGCAAGCGCCGAGCCGAATGCCCGAATCCGAAACTTCCGCGACCGACGAGCAGTTGCTCGCGAAGCTGGGCATCGCCGCGCATCGAGGAGTGCGCGCCAACGCACAGGTCGCGGCCGCGTGTGCTCGCATCGCTCGGAAGCTGCGTGACGATGGAGCGCGCGTCGTGGGCTTCGTCCCGAGCGACGAGCAGGTCGGTGTACCTGGGCTGCTCGTGCAGATGGGGCTGTCGCTGTGTGATCTGACCGGCAGCACCGTTGCTGTCGTGGATGCAAACGTGCGCTATCCGGGCTTGCCGGCGATCGACGAGGGCACGCCCGCGCTCGCGAGCACGGTGTTCTCGACTCGCTGGCTGCGCGGATCGCTCGCGCTGCTCACGCCACCGCATGCAGAACGCGCGGGCTGTGTCGTGCCGCAGCTGGCGCGCGCGTTGCTCGAGTGCGCGGACCTGTTCGGCCACGTTCTCGTCGATCTGACCGGCTTCGAGCTCCTCGGCGAGCACGCCACCGCGGCCGCGTGTATGGACGCGGTCGCGATCGTCGGTCGCGTTGGATCGTCGCGCGATGCCGAGCTCGCACGACTCGCCCGACTCATGCCGCGCGGCCGATTCCTCGGAGTGTTGCTGGTCGGCTGATACCCGCTTGAAGCTTGAATGGAGGTTACAGATCGTGATGTCCTCGTCGAAACAGATGCCCACGCTAGAGCAAGAGAAGATCGCCGTCATCGGCCTTGGTTACGTTGGTCTGCCGGTCGCGCTTTCGTTCGGACGAAAGCTCCCCACCGTCGGATTCGACATTCGCCAACGCCGCATCGACGAGCTCAAGAAGGGCCACGACGAGACCCTCGAGGTCACGAGCGATCAGCTCACCGGCGCGACGAAGCTCGAGATGACGGCGGATCCAACGAAGCTCGCCGACTGCACGTTCTTCATCGTCGCGGTGCCGACGCCGATCGACAGCAACAATCGTCCGGATCTCGGACCGATGATCAGCGCGAGTAAGACGATCGGACCGCACATCAAGAAGGGCGACATCGTCGTCTACGAGTCGACGGTGTACCCGGGCGTCACCGAGGAGGTCTGCGGACCGATCCTCGATCAGCTGAGCGGCCTGTCGAACGGCACCGACTATTTCCTCGGGTACTCACCCGAGCGCATCAACCCCGGTGACAAAGAGCACACGTTCGAGAAGATCATGAAGGTCGTCTCGGGCCAGACGCCGGAGTCGCTCGAGCGCGTCGCTCGCGTGTACGGCTCGGTGGTCACCGCTGGTGTTCACCGCGCGCCGTCGATCAAGGTCGCCGAAGCAGCGAAGGTCATCGAGAACACGCAGCGCGATCTCAACATCGCGCTCATGAACGAGCTCGCGCTGATCTTCGATCGCATGGGCATCCGCACGGCGGACGTGCTCGAGGCCGCGGGCACGAAGTGGAACTTCCTGCGCTTCTCGCCGGGCCTCGTCGGCGGTCACTGCATCGGCGTCGATCCGTACTACCTGACGACGAAGGCGCAGGAGCTCGGCTATCTGCCCGAGGTCATCCTCGCGGGTCGCCGCATCAACAACAACGTGGGCCCGTTCATCGCGCAGAAGTGCGTGAAGATGCTCACCGCGCAAGATGTCTCGCTGCGCCGCGCGAAGGTCGGCATCCTCGGCCTGACGTTCAAGGAGAATGTCCCCGATCTGCGCAACTCGAAGATTCCGGACATCGTCGCCGAGCTGGCACAGTACGGCATCGACGCGATGGTCCACGATCCGATGGGCGACCCACGCGAGGCGCACGAGGAGTACAAGATCGAGCTAACCTCGCTCGACAAGATGCAGCAGCTCGACGCGCTGATCCTCGCCGTCGCGCACAAGGACTACATCGACAACATCAACGGTATCTTCGAGAGGGTGAAGGATGGCGGCGCGATGATCGACGTGAAGAGTGCGATTCCGACGTCCATCAAGCCGCCGCGCGGAATCCGGCTTTGGAGTCTATGAAACGCTCGCGCTACGACGAAGTCTGTGAAGACCTGGTGAACGCCCCGCGCCGCTGGCTCGTGACCGGCGTCGCCGGCTTCATCGGGTCCGCGCTGCTCGAGCGATTGCTCGATCTCGGGCAGTCCGTCGTCGGCGTGGACAACTTCCTCACGGGGCACAAGAAGAACCTCGACGACGTCCTCGCGATCCATCCCGACGAACGCCTCCAGTTTCGGTTCATCGAAGGCGACCTACGCGATCCGGACGTCGCCGCGAAGGCAGTGCGCGACGTCGACATCATCTTGCACCAGGCCGCGCTCGGCTCGGTGCCCCGCTCGATCAAGGATCCGCTCGCGACGCACCAGCACAACGTCGATGCATTCCTGAACGTGCTCGTCGCAGCGAAGGACGCGAACATCCAGCGCGTCGTCTACGCGTCGAGCTCGTCGGTGTACGGCGATCATCCGACGCTGCCGAAGATCGAGGACAAGATCGGCAAGCAGCTGTCGCCGTACGCGGTAAGCAAGCGCGTCGACGAGCTCTACGCACGCGTGTTCCACGACACGTACGGGCAGCAGAACATCGGGCTGCGCTACTTCAACGTGTTCGGTCGCCGTCAGGATCCGAACGGCCCGTACGCGGCCGTGATCCCGCGCTGGATCTCGGCGCTGCTCGATGGAAAGCCCATCGTGATCTTCGGCGATGGATCGAACAGCCGCGACTTCTGCTACATCGACAACGTCGTACAAGCGAACCTCCTCGCGGGCACCACGCCCGACGCGGAGGCCACCGGCACCGTCTACAACACGGGTTGCAACGGCCGTACGGATCTCAAGGAGTTGTTCGCGATGATCCGCGACGATCTCGCGAAGGACGATCCGTCCCTCGAGAACGTCGAGCCCGTGTTCGAACCGCCCCGCGCCGGAGACATCCCGCACTCGCAGGCTTCGATCGACAAGATCATCGCCGCGCTCGGCTACGCGCCGACGCACCAGATCCGCGACGGCATGGAAGAGACCGTCACGTGGTTCGCGCACCGGCTCCGCAAGCGAGCGCCCCGCGCGAAGACCGCTGCCAGCTCAGACTGACCACGCCGTCGCATCGCTCGCGATCGTCTGCAGTGTTACGATGCGCGTGACATGGCCGATGACCTTCCCAAGCCCGAGCCCAAAGAGATCGACGAAAAGAACGCGCTCCTCCTCAAGCACATGATCGAGGACAACGTTCTCAAGGGAAAACCGTACGGCGACGAGAAGTGTGACAACTGCCTCTTCTACCTGAACCCCGACGAGGGCATCTCCTACTGCTGGCATCCCAAGCTGCGGATCCTCGTCGGCGGCGAGTGGTGGTGCCAGTGGTGGGAAAAGATCGAGTAGCCCGCGACTAGGTGCAGGGTGTATCCGTCCGGATCTGCGAGGTACCCCGTGAATCTCGACCTGAACCCGAAGCCCAAGAAGGACAACCGTCAGCTCGCGATCGGACTCGCGATCGCCGCGGCGGCACTCCTGATCTTCAGCGCGTTCTCGCGTAGCTGGGTCGAACGTCCGGGCCTCGGCGGCGTGGGCTTTGGCCCGATGGGCTGCCACGATTGCGGCCTCGTCGTCGGCAAGTCCGGCAACCTGTCGAACGGCGAGTTCATCTCGGCGATGCGCGAGCAGCTCGGCACGGAAGCGGAGCGCATCACGTCCGGTGCGTTCGCGCCGATGGGATGGGTCACGTTCGGTCTATCGCTGCTCGCGGGGCTCGCGCTGCTGTGGGGCGCGTTCGTCACGTATCAGAACAAGCGACCCGAGCTGCCGATCTCGCCGCCGAGCATCGCGCTCTTGTCGCTGATGGTCGGCATGATCACCGCGTGCGTGTTCGTGGCCACCAAGCCCGGCGGCCCCGGCTTCGTCGGCGTGTCGATCGGATTCTGGGCGTTCGGCGGCGGGCTCGTCGCGGGCATCGTCGCTGCGCAGATGACCGCGAAGATGATCCGCCCGGTGGATCCCGATCTGCTCGACGGCGCGATGAATCCCGACTCGTACTGAGGGTCGGGCGATCTGGCATCGCCCTATCGAAATCGTCAGAGACGATGTGCGGCGAGCCACTTCTCGACGGCCACGCGCAACTCGCGAAGCAGGATCGGCAACTTCCGCATCGGCCCCGTCGTCAACTCCTTGGTGCCGAGGGCATCGTCGATGTCGCGAATTGCGTCCTCCGCCAGCGCGCGAGCGCGAGGGCGCTCGCTGGTTCCGCTTTCGAGCCAGACCGCGCGCGCGAGTGCGAACCGCAACAGCGCGCGCGAGTACGGCGTGATGCTCCCGTCGGTGAGCGCGGGCACGAACGGATCGAGCAACGCTTTCCCACCGCGGGTATCACCGCTCTCGACGAGGACGATCCCGATGTTGCGATCGAGGTCCGAAATTAATTCGGCGGTGCCCTTTCCACCCGCGACCGCGAGCTCGCGCGCGCGTCGCAGCTCCTTCAGCGCCTCCGCATTGTTCCCCTGCTTCCGCAGACAGCCCGCCAGTCCAAACGCCTCGTCGACACGTCGATACGTGATCTCGGCGGCGCTCGGAGGTTCATCCTTTGTTCGATACGCTTCGAGCGGGAGACTCCACGCTTGCTCGGCCTCGCGATGCACGTCGATGCATCGCTGATTGTCGAGGTCGAACTCGTGTGCCCCCGCGATCTGACCGAGGATGTACCCGATCAAGCGCGCGGGCGGATCCGGTTGCGATCGAAGGTATGCGATCTGCCGGCGACCGAGCGCCACGGCACCTTCGAAATCTCCTTCGAGACTGAAGTCGAGCGGTGTGTGACGAAAGAGCTGCTCGGGATCCTTGATGGGCTCGACGATGCTCGAGAGCTCGAGGGAGTGCGCGTTCGCGGCGCGGCTCTTCTCGTAATCGGGAACCAATCCCCAGAGCTCGGCGAGCCTGTTGTACGCACCGAGCTTGGTGCGCGTGGGCTCGTGGATCCGCGCCTCGATGTGCGCGACGACCTTCTCCTGAAGCTCTGCGGCGCCACGCAAATCACCTCGCGCGCGGAGCACCTCCACCTCGGCGGTCATGAGCGCTTCCTCGATCTGCGGGTCGCCGCCGGAGCGAGCGAGTGCCGCACGACCTGCGGCGGCGAGCTGAGCCGCCTCGTCGGTATGGGAGGTGGCGACGATCACCGCGAGGAGCGCGTTCGCGTTCGCTCGCACCGAGTCGTCGTTCGCACGCTCCGCACGCACGATCACGTCCCGCAGGATCGCCTCGGCGGCGGCACTGTCACCGTCCCACTTGGCGACACGCGCTTCCGAGATGCGAGCGCGGAGCGCGGTCGGAGGGAATCCGAGCTTGTCCGCTCGCTCGCGAAGCGCGGCGGTCTCTTCAAGCGACAGCGATGGGGTACCGCCCGCGAGATGCACCTCGAGCTCTGTGAGCTCGGTCTCGAGCGATGCGATCGCCGGTCGATCGTTCTCCGCGGCCACAGGCACCCGCGCAGCGTTGCAACGCTCGAGTGGAGGAAGGGCTTCCACCACTGAATCGGGGTGCTGGATGTCTTGCAGATTCGATACGAGGACAGACACCGTCGTGCGCAGCGCATCGCGAGCGCGATCGAGACACGCAACCCGGCGATCGAGTGTCTCGCTGCTCTGCTCGTGCCGGACGTGCGTGGCAGCGCACGTGGCGACGCGTGCTTGTTGCCATTGCTTCGCGTACAAACCGAACGTGGTCGCGATCCGGCTATCCACACGACCGCGCAGGACGCCCTCGATGTACGGGCTCCACGCCGGTTCGATCAGCGCGGCGGTCGCATCGCAATCGATCACCGTCTCGCGCGTCACAAACCACGCAGCACCGCCGCCACCGAGAGCGACGACCACCGCTCCCGCCGCGATCCATCGACGGCGCGATCCGCGTCGCGTTCGATCGAGCGCCGCGATCAGCGCGTCCATCGACGCCCATCGCGCACCGGCATCTTCTTCGAGCCCGCGCCGGAGCGCCGCCTCGATCTCGCGCGGAACATCGCGTTCGGCGGGGCGCACGATGCGCTTCGCACGCGCGTTCGCACGGAGCTCGGCGAGCGTTGCCCCGTCGAACGGGCGGCGACCGAACAACGCCTCCCACGCCGTGACGCAGAATGCGTACTGGTCCGATGCGGCGTGGGCATCACCGTGAACTTGCTCGGGAGCCATATACGCCGGCGTCCCAACGACGACGCCGGTGGCCGTCAGCTCGTCGCTCGAGAGCGAGAGCGCGCTCGTCGCGGCGGGGCCATCTTCAGAGGGAGGCGCGGCGATCCGCGCGAGCCCGAAATCGCCCACGAGGACATCACCTCGCCGCGAGACGAGCACGTTGTCCGGCTTGAAGTCACGGTGCACGAGCCCCACAGCGTGCGCCGCCGCGAGCCCCCGACCCGCCGCGACCAACACCGCGACGATCTCGTCGACCGTCCGTGGCGACGCGAGCCACTCGCGCAGGTTCTCGCCGTCGACGAGCTCCATCGCGATGAACGTCTGACCCGCGTCCTCGCCGATGTCGTACACGCGCACGACGTTCGGGTGCGTGAGCTTCGCGAGCGCCTGTGCTTCTCGCCGCAACCGCTCCGGCGAGCCGAGTGGGCGCAAGATCTTCAGCGCCACGTCGCGCCCGAGCTCCGGATCATTCGCGACGTGCACCACGCCCATCGCGCCGCGACCGATCACGCGACCGAGCGTGTACCGATCGATGCGGTTGGCGGGCGTGGCCGTCCCCGCCGGCGCCGCCGACATCGCCACGGTGATCGCGGCATGGCAGCTCTCGCAGCTCGCAGCGTGGTCGAGCATCTCTCCTCGCTCGTATACCGATAGCTCGCCCCGTTCGAAGCGGCCGATCGTCTCGGCAGTCGCGCACCCCACGGTTCGAGCGTAGCAGTGTTAGCGTATCGCATGGTCGATCGCGCTGCCCTGGACGCCTTGCACGCGCAGGGCGCCGCCGCGTGGCCGGACGTCGCGCTCGCGTCCGATCGGTTCGCCGAAGACGTCGCGCGGCGCCTCGGCGATGACGCGACCACCGACAACGCTCGCGAGCTACACACCGACCTTTACCTCGTGATCGCCGCCGCCGACGGCAACGAGACCGCGGCCCGACACTGCGATCGCATCGCCGACCAAGAGGTGGTCTTCGCATCCAAACGGCTCCGCGCGAGTGGTTCTGCCACCGAGGACATTCGGTCCGAGCTCCGCCGGCTGTTGTTCACGAGCGACGACGACCGGCCCGCCGCGATCACGACCTTCTCCGGGCGCGGCGACCTGCGCGGGTACGCGCGCGTGATCGCGGCGCGCGCGCTCGTTCGGCGCATGCAGAAGGAGCGACGCGAGACCGAGGCGAGCGACACGTTGATCGATGCGATCTCGCCGCTCGATCCCGAAGTCGCTCTGCTTCGCGAGCGCTATCGTGCCGACGTGGACGCAGCGTTCCGAGAAGCGCTCGCGACGCTCAGCGATCGTGCTCGCGCGGTGCTGCGATACCACCAGCTCGACGGCTGGTCGATCGATCAGATCGGCGAGCGGTATGGCGTTCATCGGTCGACAGCGCACCGCTGGGTGGGCAACGCTCACGCCGAGCTAGGGGCGGCGATTCGGGCTCGGCTCGCGACACGCCTCGCGATCTCCGAGAGTCAGGTCGATTCGATCGTCGCCCTCGTCACCAGCTGCGTCGAAGTCTCGCTCGAACGCCTGCTCGCCACGCGGTAGCGAACATGACTCGTGCTGTGCTGTTGTGGTGCGCGTTCGGTACCGTCAGCGTTCGCTGCATCGATCGCCGCCGTCGCGCACGATCGAACCCGCGGCGAGCCGTACGTCGATCCGGCAGTCCGCGAGGCGCTTCAACTCCGCGAGGTCGCCCGCGAACGACGACGTATCCCATACGAGCGCCGGCCCGAGCGTGAGTACTCCCAAGCGCTTCTCGTCCGCGCTCGAGGCGAGACCGTAGACCGCGGTCGATGCCGTGATCGACGTGATGGGATCGCCGGTCGCCGCAGCGCGCACGAGGACCTTGCTGTCGAGGCTGCCGACATACAGCAACGTTCCGTCACGCGATAACAGAGCGCCGGTCGAGTCGGCGACCGGCCGCAGATCGAGCGAGCGCCCCGTCGGGATGTCCCACGTCCGAAGTATCCCCATGCCGGCGATCGCCACGCGCTGCTCGTCGCTAGAGAAGGCGAACGCGAGCGAGAGATGCTCGTCCGTCGTCGCTCCTTCCAGGATCCGATCGGCTCCCCCCGTCATCGAATAGAGCGTCTCTGGCCCTTCGTGGCTATCCGACGCCGCGAGCCATGTCCCGCGTGGCGAGAACGTCAGGTCGAGACCGGACTTGCCCCGCTTCGGGATCGCACGCATCTTCGCGCCGTCTCGTCGCCAGACGACGATCGCACCCTCGTCGTCCATCGCGGCGAGCAGCGCGCCATCCGGCGACCATCGAAGCGCTGACACCTCGCGACCGAAGTCACCGAGCGGGCGTGCTGCTCCGCGCTCCCAGATCGCGACGGCACCCGTCACACTCCCGATCGCGATCGTTCCGTCGGATGCTGCGGTCGCGCGCAGCGCTCCGGCCGGAATTCGAACGATCTCCTTCCCGGTGAGATCGCGCAGCACCGCCGTGTTGTCCCGGCTCGACGTCAGCACCTTGTCGCCGCCGACGATCTCGAGGTTCACGATCCGTTGATCGTGCTTGCCGATCTCTCTCCACGTGTCTCGTTCGTGCAGCGCGACCAATCCATTGTCGCTGGCGGACACGAAGCGATCTCCGTCGAGGAATGCGAGCCTGCGAACCCGATCTCTCGTCGGAGCAACGGCGCGCACCGGCATCGGAGGCACTCTCCAAGCGATCGTGCCGTCCCGCAGCGAGACCGAGGCCGCGTATGCACCATCCTGGGACACGAAACAGAGGAGGCCTCCCGTTTGTGGCCACTTCACGAGATGCACGCCCGTCGCACCATCGAAGACGTCGACGCCATTGAACAGGCCGATCGACCAGACTCGACCGAGCTGATCGATGTTGACGCCGTACATCTGATCTTGAACGCGCTGGTACCAGAGTAGACCGGCGGAGCGATCGTGCATCTCGATCGACCCATCGCTCGTCACCAGCGCAAACCGTCGCGAGTCCCGATCAGGTGCGATGTCGACTGCCTGCATGTTCGTGACGGGACGAACCTCGGTGAGCACCTTTCCCGACCACGTGATGATCCGAACCGCGTACGGAGGGGCGGTCTCCGACACGACGAGATCGTCACCGATGGTCTCGATACGCATGCAGGAGGCGCAGACACTCGCGATCTCGCTTCCCTTGCGATCGACGATCGCCATACGCGTGCCGCCGTTCGGGAGCGCGATCGAAACCACGAACCGCGTGGCGTCCGGTGAGAGCACCTGGACTTCCATTCCTGCAGGCAACGGATAGAGGTCGCTGCGGCTCGTGGTCGAATCGTGGACGAGCAAGCCACCACCCTCGACATTCATCGCCATCGATCGATGCGTGTGATCGGTCGCGAGATTGCCGACGAGCCGTTTGCCGGCGGGTGGCTCGGCTCGACCGACGATCGCGCCGGTGTTGCCATCGAGCCATTGGATTCCATTCGGCCCAGCGACGACAGCCTGCCGCGAGCCTTCACTCATCAACAACCCCGTGGACTGCACGTCGTACGTCCACTCGATCTGGTTCGTCTCGGGATCCCAGCGAACGACCTGCGATTTCCTGCCGATAATCAGATCGTGGGAGTCCGCGGCGAAATCGCCAGAGGTCACGAGACCGCCGCCGGCGAGCCGTCGAGTCCTCGGCAATCCGGCGAGTGCGCGAGCGGCGATGAACCGCAGCCGGCCATCGAGTCCCCCGCCCTCGGCCGCAGCGATCGTGAATGCCAGCGCGAGATCATCGTGACCTGCGGCAAGCTCGACACGTGCGCGATCGACCTGTGCGGCGATCAAGCGTTGCCGCACCTCCTCGCGCGCCGCGACAGCCTTCGCGCTCTCGGCGTCGGCGATATCGCGGGCGACGATGATGTTGCGCACCGCGATCGTGCCGCCGACCGCACCGGTGATGATCGCCGCCGACGCGATCACCACCGCCGCGCGATTGCGACCGACGAAGCGCGCGATGCGCTGCATGCGGGTATAGCGATGCGCGCTGACCAGCTGGCCGGTCGTGAAGCGCCGTAGATCGGCGGCGAGATCCGCGGCGGACGAGTAGCGGTCGGCGGGCTCCCGCGCCATCGCGCGCTCGACGATCGCGGCGAGGTCGGCGGGAATCGAGGGATCGACGGTGGTGAGCCTCGCGAGCCTCCCTTCCTTCACGCGCGCGAGCAGCTCGTCGAGCGTCTTGCCCGCATACGGCGCCTTGCCCGCCAGCAGGTGATAGAGGATCGCCCCGATCGCGTAGACATCGGCGCGCTCGTCGACGCGAACGCCGCGCGCTTGCTCGGGTGGCATGTACGCGGGCGTTCCCATGATGGCGCCGACGTACGTCTGGCCGGGGACCGCGCTGATCACGCGATGCGACGCGGCCGGGTTGTCTTTCTCGTCGAGCTTGCGGGCGAGGCCCCAATCGATCACGACGGTCTCGCCGTGCGCACCGACGAGCACGTTGTGCGGCTTGAGGTCGCGATGGATCACGCGTTCGCCGTGCGCGTAGGCGAGCGCGTCGGCGACGGCGAGCACGTGCGAGACGAGAGCGAGGCGATCGTCGATCGTCTTCGTCGTCGCGATCACCTGATCGAGCGGACGCCCGCTGACGAGCTTCATCGCATAGAACGGCTGACCGTTCGTCCAGCGGCCGACCTCGTAGACCGGCACGATCGCCGGGTGCTGGAGGTTCGCGGTGATCATCGCTTCGCGTGCGAAGCGGAGCGCGGCATCCTCGGTGGAGGACAGCATCTCCTTGATGGCGACGATGCGACCCGTGCGCGTGTCCTTGGCGCGAATGATCCGGCCGAGACCTCCGCGCGCGAACTCGTCGAGCTGGAGGTAGACGGACGGCGGCACCACCGCGAGTGATTCCGGGGTGATCTGGCCGATTCCCTCGAGGCTGGAGGCGGCCGACGCCATCGTGGCGCTGTGCGCGACCGACTCCGCCGATGAGGCGGCTGACGCCATCGTGGCGCTGTGCGCGACCGACTCCGGCGATGCCGCGACCGTCTCGCTGATCGCGACAACGGCCGTGCGAGCTGAACCTACGTCGTCCTCATCCCTGCGCACCACGTGACTAACGTAGATGATATGACCCGGGCATGTCGCTTCGAGGAAAGACGTTGTTCATCACGGGTGCGAGCCGAGGTATCGGACTCGCGATCGGTCTGCGCGCTGCGCGCGACGGCGCCAATGTCGCGGTGGCCGCGAAGACGGCCGAGCCGAACCCGAAGTTGCCCGGCACGATCTTCACCGCGGCGAAGGAGATCGACGACGCCGGCGGTAAGGGCCTCGCGCTCCAGTGCGATATCCGCTTCGAGGAGCAAGTGCAGGCCGCGGTGCAGAAGACCGTCGACACGTTCGGCGGCATCGACATCCTCGTGAACAACGCATCGGCGATCAACCTGACGACGACCGAAGCGACGGACATGAAGCGCTACGATCTGATGCACGGCATCAACACGCGCGGCACGTTCCTCGTGTCCAAGGTCTGCGCGCCGCACCTGCGCAAGGCTGCCGAGACCGGCAACGCGCACGTGTTGAACATCTCGCCGCCGCTCGCGAGCATCACGCAGGAGAAGTGGTTCGCGCCGCACACCGCGTACACGATGGCGAAGTTCGGCATGACCCTGTGCGTCCTCGGCATGGCCGGCGAGTACCGCCGTCACGGCGTCGCGTTCAACGCGCTGTGGCCGCGCACGACGATCGCCACCAGCGCCGTGCAGAACCTGCTCGGCGGTGACGCGGTGATGAAGGGCTCGCGCAGCCCCGCGATCATGGCGGACGCCGCCTACGCGATCTTCAACAAGAGCTCGCGCGAGGTGACCGGCAACTTCTTCATCGACGACGAAGTGCTCCGCGCCGAGGGCAAGACCGATCTGTCCGAGTACAACATGGTGCCCGGCGCGCAGCTGTTCCCCGACTTCTTCGTCGACCAGATCTAGGCAGATCTAAGGCGACGCCGAGATCTTCGGCTTCGGCTTGGTCTTCTGGAGCTCGGTGGTGCTCGCCGTCGGCAAGCCACCGACCTTGATCGGGTTCTCGGCACCGCGGCCGCGTGCGCCGAGGAAGCCGAACACCGCGCCCGACATGCCGCCGATGAGGTGGGCCATGCGCGAGACGTTGTCGTCGCTCGTGACCGCGCGATAGATCTCGCCGCCGAGATAGATGACGGCGATCGCGATGAACGTCAGCGGGATCTCGCCGGAGCGAATGTTCGCCGTCGACGCGAGGAGGATCATCATGAACACGATGCCGCTCGCCCCCATCAGGAACTGATTCGCGAACGCGACGTTGATGAGGCCCGTCACCAGCGCGGTGATCGCCATCATCATCAGGAGCTTCATCGATCCGTGACGCTCCTCGAGGATCGGCCCGATGAGCAGGATCAGCATGAAGTTGCCGATGTAGTGCTCCCAGTTCGCGTGACCGAGCGTGTGGAGGAACAGTCCCGTGTAGCTCGTCCACTCGTAGAAGTCGTTGTGCGCCGCGAAGTAGTGCTTGCGGACATCGAGCGGGAGGAACGTGACGACTAGCGCGAGGAGCGCGAACGTCAGGACGACCGGCGCGTTATAGGTGACTCGCAGCTTGGGCACGCCTCAACGCTAGCACGCGCGCGTCACCAAAGCGGCCAGTCGTTCGGACGCAGCATGACGCGATGGTCGTCGTATTCGTAGCGATGAGGCGGCACGTACGTGTGGTCGTGCGCGGCGACCTCGACCACGTCCATGATCGTCGCTTCGGGGTACGTGGTGGGGCGAGCTACCTCGACGGTGCAGTGTGCCTCGCGGACAATTTTCTCCGAGGTCGAGCCGAGCACGAGTCGCTCGAGTCCGGTGAGACCGTGGCTGCCGACGATGATCAGCTCGGCCCCGAATTCGCGCGCGACTTCGAGGATCTCTTCGGCGGTGTTCTTGTTGATGCGCGCGTGAACGAAGAAGCTCACGCGCGTTGTCACGGTGGCGCGTTCGAGCGCTGCGTGAACGACCGCCGCCAGCGACTCCTGCACGTGCGCCGCGTAGAGGTAGTCGATCTCGCCGCTCGCGGGGATCGACGGCAGCGCGTGCTTCGGGTCAATTACGCACACCACGTGGAGCACGTGCTCGGGCGCGCGGCCGGCGAGCTTCACCGCGCGATCGAGCGCCGCCTCGCCGGAGTGGCTGAAGTCGAAGCCGACAACTACGGGATGCTGCGTCGTCATACCTGGGAGATCAGCAACGCACGTGCCAGAGCCCCGGAAACGACCTCCCTGTTCTGCGAGTCCCTCTTGCAGCCGAACGGCGGCTCGGTCATGGTGCGCGGATGGCGACGGTCGAAATCACCACTGACAACTTCCAAGAGACGATCGAGAAGGGGGGCATCGTGCTGCTCGACTTCTGGGCGGAGTGGTGTGGCCCGTGCCGCCAGTTCGCACCCGTCTTCGAGAAGGCGTCGGAGAAGTACAACGACGTGGTGTTCGGCAAGGTCGACACCGAGGCGCAGCAAGAGCTCGCGGGTGCCGCGAACATCAGCGCGATTCCCACGCTCATGCTGTTCCGCGACGGCGTGCTGTTGTTCCGCGAGTCCGGCGCGCTCCCGCCCGCCGCCCTCGACGAGCTCGTCGGTCAAGCCAAGAAGCTCGACATGGCGAAGGTCAAGGAGTCGATCGCGAACCACCAGCATGGTCCCGACTGCAATCACGACCATGACCATGACCACGGCGATCACGCGGGCCACGATCACGCGGGCCACGATCATGCGGCCCACGCGCACAGCCACGACGACGACCACAAGCACTAGGGAAACGCGACTCCGGCTGCGTAGTCGGCGTCGAACGTTTCGGCGAGCGGTGCGATCGATGTCGCTTCGGTAACGATCACCCCGACCTCGCGATTCTTGTCGAGCGAGGTCCACGACAGGTTCTCCGAGCCGACGTAGGCGCGCGCGCCGTCGGCGATGATCGCCTTCGTGTGCAGGTGCGGGATCATCTTCGGCTCGACGCCGAGTCCGCGCAGGAACGTCGCCGCGCTCGCGTTGGCGTCGATCCAGCCCGGATCTGCGAGGAGGATGCGGACGGCCACGCCGGCGTCGATGCGCGCCTTCACCGCGGCGCGAACCTCGGTGTCCGCGAACTGCATCGACTCGATCTCGAGCGTCTCGTGCGCGCTCGCGATCAGCGCCAGGATCCGCTCGCGCGCGTTGATCGGCGAGACCACCATGCGCGTGCACGGCATCGTCGTCGGTGGCGTGCCGGCCCAATCCGCATCGAACAGCTCGACGAGATCGACGAGGTCCGCGGGGTCGCGATCGACGACGGCGAAGTTGCGCTCGAGATCGATCGAGTACTGCTTGGAGTAGTTGCCCGTCGACATCACCGCGACGCGATCGTCGACGACGAAGAACTTCGCGTGCTGGAACGTGAACCGCGGATCGGACCAGTGAACCTCCGCGCCGGCGGCGACGAGCTGATCGAAGTACTTCTGGTTCGTGTCGATCTTCGCGCGGTCGAGGATCACCTGCACGCTCACGCCTTGCTGCGCCTTCGCCTCGAGCGTGTCGAGGATGCCGCCGTACCCCATGAGGTAGACCTGCACGCGAATCGAGTGCTGCGCGGACGCGAGGGCGTCGACGTACGGCGCTTCACCCGCTTCGGGCGTCGCGTGGACCTCGACGGGCATCGTGCGCGGATCCGTCGCGTTGCAGAAGTCGGCGACCGGGGCCGCGTCGACCTCGACGGCAGCATCGGGCTCCGCCTCCATCGGCGACGGGGTGGAACAGGCGATCAAGAACAGAGGGACAAGCCAGCGCATGCGGGAGGAGTCGCCGCAGGCGTCGATCTGATCCCGAAATTCGTCACAGCAAGCGCGGCTGGGCGGACCAGCGGGCCAAGTACTTCTTGATGTGGAGCTTTTTGACCGTGTTGGTCGAGGACATGTAGCGGATGGCCCCGAAGATCGGGCGGATCGGAGCCCACGGCCGGTCGAAGCGACCGAGCGTCCAGAAGATGCCGCTGTACGAGTTCGGGTCGCGCCCGTCGATCGCGTAGCGGTTGTTGAGCTCGATCAGCGTCGCGAGCGCGCTCTGCGGCGTCGGCGACCACTCGAGGATCTTCTTGCCCCAGAGCATCCGCAGATAGTTGTGGATGCGGCCCTCCGCGACGAGCTGTCGCTGCGCGGCGTTCCACACCTCGTCGGCGGTGGTCGCCGCCTCGAGCTGCTTCGGGGTGTAGACCACGGGCCGCGGATCCGTCGCGTGGTCGCCGAGCGTCTTCTGCGCCCAGTCGGGGAGCGAGCTGTAGCGATCGTAGTCCGCGCGGTGAAAGCAGAAGCCGTAGCCGAGCTCGCGCCATGTGACGAGCTCGTCGAGAAAGCTCTCGTGCGATGGCGGCAAGCCCCACCACCCCTCGCGCGATCCGGTGACCTTCGCATCCGCGAGGCGCGACGGATCCCACGTCGCGTCGCTCCACACGCGCGACGCGACCTCGTGCGCCGAGACGTGGCCGAAGTGGAGCCACGGCGAGAGGCCGCTCGCCGCATCGTCGTCGGGGTGATTGTGGCCATCGCCATAGCGGCGGAGCTTCGTGGCGATGAAGTCGTCGAGCACGCGACGAGCGGCGACGGCGCCGCCGATGATCGGCGCGGGTGACACCGCGTGATCGATCGCGAGCGACGACAGATCGACATCGGTGGTGAACGACCAGCGCTTCGTGATCGCGGAGGCCACCTCGCCGTCGCGCAGCGTGCTCGGCAACCGCGCGAGTGGGGTCGCTTTCGGCACGGTCACGAGATGCGGCGCGAGCGTCTTCTGCAGGTGTCGCCGAAACAGCGCCGCGCTCGGAAACGCGCGATCGCTCGCCCGCAACGGCAAGAGCCCGTTGCCGTCGACCTGCTCGATCAACACCGGCAGCGACGCGGCGCCGGCGACCATGCGCGGTAGGAAGAACCCGGGCTGCTCGTCGGTGATCACGAGACACGCGCGCTTCGCGAGCTCCGCGAGGAGCCCCTTGCCCTCGCCTGCCGCGCGCTCCACGTACGGCAGGTACGTGATGTTCGCCTTCGCGAAGGCGGCCGCGTTGTCGCGCATGCCTTGCAGCACGAATGCGTGAAGGCGATCGCTCGCCCAGCGATACCCGATGCGCAACGGCTCGAACACCACGAGCGGTCGCTCGAGCTCTTTCGCGCGCGCGATCGCGTGGTCGAGCGCGAAGCTCCAGCTCGCACGGCGCGCGGCGATCATCCAATAGAGGACGTAGGCGCCGCGCGAGGCGACCGGTGCCGAGTTGACCGCTGTGACGCGCACGAGTCTTCGATGGTCGCTTGTCGGTGACGGTTACGCACCCGTGTTACCGTCGGTTCGTGCATCGGATGACCGCTGTCGTCGTCGCGCTCGGAGCGATCGGCACGACTCCGGCGTACGCCGACGATCCGCACGATCTGTTCGGGCTCAAACCAACAAAGCCCGTCGAGGAAGCGAAGCCGGCAGACCCTCTCGATCCGGTGTCGCCGTTCGGCCTCGTCACGCACCTCACCGCCGCCTATCTGCAGCGGCTGCCCGTCGGTGACACCACGGTCGATAGCGTGGCGCACTGGGCGCTCGGTGCGAGTCGCGACGAGACCGGACCGGTGTTCGGTGGCGCCACCGGCCTCGAGAATCGCTGGACGATCGAGGGCTCCCCTGTCGATTCGATCCGCGCGAACGCATCGGACATTCGCTTACCGCTGCTCTTCGTCGACACGATCACGATCGGCGCCGGTGGGTGGACCGCGCGCGATCGCGTGGGCCTCGGCGGCACCATCGATGCCACGCTCGTACGCGGCGGCGACACGCACGAGGTGCGCACCGCCGCGTTCGGCGGGCTGTCCGCGGACGCTCGACAACGCGTGCTCGCCGACGGGCGCTACTTCGTCCGTCGCGTGACCACCGACGTGGGTCCCGAGGTCAACGCCACCGTCGTCGCGACCGGTCCGCTCGCGAAGCTCGCCGGCGGCAAGGCGTGGTACGCGGCCGGCATCGCGCCGACGCTCGGCGAATCATCGTTCGAGTGGATCGCCGCGCGGATCACGGATCGCAATCAGGACGGCTTCCCCGACGGGTTTCCGAAGCTCGCGCTCGAGGGAATCTCGCGCGACACCGAGAGCACGACCGATTGGCTCGTTCCATTTCTCGCGCGCGTCGGTTGGGATCGCGGGCCGCACGCGGTCGATCTGACGCTCGTCGGTCACGGCGCCACCACCACGCGTGTCCTCGGAAACGCGACGATCCGCGCCTCGGGTGTCGATCGCACGGATCTCGTCGGCACCGGCATCGCCACGTATCGCGGGACGTGGAAGAACACGCGCGCGAAGCTGCAACTGTCGTGGCATCGCAGCGATCGCGACGAGTCGCCGCACGATCCCGCGGCGAACGTGCCGCAGCTTCTCAGCGCGTACGTGCCCGAGATGCTCGCCGACGATCCGGCGCTCGCCGCGGCGTGCAACGACAACGCGTATCCACAGATCAACCAGTGCGCCGTCCCGCAGGGCTACTTCGCGAGCGCGGGTGCGGGCCTGCTCGTCCGCTCCGTCGGTGATCGCACCACGTCGACCGCGGACATCGCGCATCGCGAGGACAACCACGTGCTCCGCGCCGGCGCCACCTTCGACGACGCGCGGTTGGTGCTGCAGTCGCGCTACACGGGCGGCTCGCTCGTGCGCAGCTTGTTCCCCGGGCACGAGGACGTCGCCCGCTTCTATACCGGCGGGCTGTGCGGCGAGAACCCGCTCGATCCGTGCGACACGCGCGATGTCTCCGAGCTGCGCTACCGCACGCGCTACACCGCGGCGTACGTCGAGGACACCTGGTCGCCCGAAGAGGCGATCCGCGTCGACGGCGGCATGCGCTGGGAGCTGATGTGGGTCGGTCCGCAGCTGCACTTCTCGAAGCAGCTCGCACCGCGGGGAGGTATTTCGTGGGACTTCCTCGGCAAGGGGCGCTCGCGCTTGTGGACGTCCGGCGCCCGGACGTTCGCCTATTTGCCGACGGGCCTCGGCGCATCGATCATCTCGCGCGACGCGATCGTCCACGACATCACCACGGGCCTCGGCGGTCACGCACGCGACCGCGAGCGCGGCGCGGTGTTCGAGGTGCCCAGCTACGTCGAGCCGATGTCGCAGGACGAGCTGACCGCGGGCGTCGAGGTCGCCCTCGCAAAAGCGTTCCGCCTCACGGCGTGGATCCAGGGTCGCTACCTGCGATACGGCCTCGAGACGACGAACACCGACTTCGTCAACCCGGGTCACGTCGAGGGACTCCCCGCCCGCCGCTCGTCGGAGATCCTCGGCATCGAGATCGCGACCGAGCCCACCGCGCAGCTCACGGTTCGCATCGGCTACACCGCCGGCCGCACGATCGGGAACTTCACCGGCCCGTGGGACCCACAGCAGGGCACCACCCTCTACGACGGCGAGGAGTTCGACACGCAGTTCTCGACGGCGACGGACATGGGCCACCTCCCGACCGAGGTCGGCCAGCGCGTCTACATCGAGGCCGCGCGGCGTGGGCGGGTCGGCCCGGTGACGCTGCACTTCGGCACCCGGATGACGCTCGCGACTGGACGCCCGCGCAGTGCGTTCGCGGCGACCGATGTCGGTTACTTCTCGTTGATCGAGCGCGGGTCCATCGGACATGCGCCGCTCCTGACGCAGACCAACGTCCGCCTCGGCGCGACCTGGCGCGGGTTCGACATGACCCTCGACGTGTTCAACGTGTTCGACCGCGACGAGGGGACCGGTATCGACGAGCTCTACACGGAGAGCTTCGTGCGCCCGATCCAGGGCGGCAGTTACGAGGATCTCGTGTTCCTGAAGACCACGAGCGAGCAGCCGGCCATCCGCCGGTCGGGCTATGGGATGCCCTTCGGGTTCCAGAGCCCACTATCGGCGATGTTGGGCATCCGCCGGGCTTTTTAGCCCCTCCCGTACCCGTCACTCCCGGGAGGATCGCGTTACCATTTTTCCGCTCGAACGCGATCGGGGTCGCATTTCGAGCTCCAGAGGAGCTATGGCTGATCTGTCTCAGTTTCAGGATGCTGCCGCTGCCGTCAAACACTCGCCGCATGCGGTGAGTGCGTGGGAAGAAGTCGAAGGTCTCGCCGCAGATCTCGATAAACCAGATGACATCGTCGCGCTCTACAACGAAGCGCTGTCGGGAAAGGTCGAGCCGCAGGTCGCCGAGATGATCGGCGAACGTGCGGGTGGGTTCTGCGACGAATGGTTCGGTGACGATCCGTCCGTGCTCGAGAAGATCCTCGTGCGCGTGACCTCGTTGGCGCCGTCGTCGGACACCGCGCTCCAGCGACTCTCGGTGATCTACACGGTCGCCGAACGTTGGGCCGATGCACTCGGCCTGTACGATCGTGCCGTCGAGTCGACGAAGGATCGCTCGCGACGCATTCGCCTGCTCCGCGAAGCCGCGCAGCTCGCGAAGGACGTCGCGAATCAGCCCGACAAAGCGATCGCCTACTACCAGCAGCTCCTACCGCTCACCCCCGATGACGCGCAGGTCAGCCAAGGTCTCGAACGATTGCTCGAGCGCCACGAGCGCTGGGCCGATCTCATCGAGCTGTGGGAGAGCCGCATCGATTCGCAATCGAAGAGTCAGCGCGAGCGCAGCCGTGCGCGCATCGCGTCGGTGTGGCTCGATTCGCTGAAGGATCCGGGTCGCGCGTTGGCCGCGACGCGACCGCTGCTCGCCGAAGCCGACGACGACAAGGAGTCCACGTCGCTCCTCGAGCGAATCATCGGCGCCGACAACTCCGGCGGAACGGTGCGCGATCAGGCGCTCGATCTGTTGCGTGCGCACTACGACGCCGCGCAGAAGCCGCGCGAGGTGATCCGCATCTTGAAGCGCGTGATCGAGCTGGATCCCGCGAAGAGCGGACCGCTCCACGAAGAGGCCGGTGGTCGGCTCGCGGAGGTCGAGGACCTTCCCGCCGCGATGGATCACTACGCCGCGCTGCTCGCGATGCAGCCCGAGTCGCAAGCGACCGAGGAGAAGCTGCGCGCGCTCGCCGAGCGCGGTGGTCTGCACGATCGCTACGCCGAAGGTGTCGCGAACGCCGCGCGCCAGGCCAAGGATCCCACGCGTCAGGTCGAGCTACTCGCGGAGTCCGCGCGCACCCGCCTGGATCGCGCGCACGATGTCGAGGGAGCGATCAAGCTGCTCGTCGAAGCGAGCGGCATCAACGGTGCGTCGGAGAACGAGCAGCTGTCGGTGGCACGCAAGCTCGCCGCGCTGTACGCGCAGACGAATCGGCCCAAAGAACGCCTCGCCGTCCTCGAGCGCCAGGCGTACCTCGAAGCCAACGAAGGCGCGCGCAGCTCGATCCTGTCCGAAGCCGCGAAGCTCGCCGAGTCGCTCGGTGACACCGAGCGCGCTCTCTCGCTGTGGGAGCGGCGCATCGATAGCGACCCGAGCGACACCTCGGGTCTCGACGCGCGCATCGGAATTCTCCAGGCGCAGCAGCGCTGGGATGATCTCGTCGCCGCCCTCGAGAGCCGCGCGAACAAAGCCGGCTCCTCGATGCAGCGCCGCGCGGACCTCGTCAGCGTCGCGCTCGTGCACCAAGCACAGCGCAACGATCTCGATGCAGCGATCGGTGCGTGGCAACGCGTCGTCGGCGAGCACAAGGACGACGAAGAAGGCATCACCGCGCTGGCGAATCTGCTCTCGCAGACCAATCGCTGGGCCGAGATGGCCGATCTCCTCGAGAGCGCATCGGGTCGCGCGACCACGCGCACCGTCGGTCGCCTCGTGCGCCTCGGCGATGCACTGCGCCAGCACCTCGACGCTCCCGGCCGCGCACTCGCCGCGTATCGCAATGCGATCGCGATCGATCCCGCGTCGAAGGAAGCGCGCGCGGGTCTCACCGCGCTGCTCGACAACTCGACGACGCGGCTCGGTGCCGCCGATGCGCTCGCGCAGGCGATGCGGATCAACGGCGACCTCGGCGGCGTGTTGGATCTGTTGCCTGCTCGCCTCGCCGAGGCGAAAGAGGATCGCACGCGCCTCGCGCTGTTGCGTGAAGCGGCGCAGCTGCGCCTCGAGCACAAGCACGATGCGAAGGGCGCGCTCGAGGATCTCGCGAAGGCGTTCCCGCTCGCTCCACGTGATCAGCTGATCGAGAACCAGCTCGTCTCCCTCGCGAAGTCGACAGGCGACTACCTCACGGCCGCGTTCGCGTACCGCGAAGCGATCGATGCGCTCGCGAACGACGCGCGCGAAGCGGCACGGCTGAAGCTGTCGTACGCGGACCTCGTCGCGGAGCACCTGGACGATCCTCCCGGCGCCGCCGACGCGTACTCGCAGGTTGCCACCGTCGAGCCCGGCAATCGCCGCGCGGTCCACGCGTTCGCGCGACTCGGCACGCAGCTCGGTCGATGGGACGAAGCGGCCGCCACCGTCGTGCGCTACGCGGGAATCCGCGAAGCGTTCGATGACGAGCTGCTCGGCATCCTCGAGGTCGGTGCTGCGCAGAAGCAAGCGAATGACGCGCTCGCTACCGCGCTGCAGAAGGCGTTGGATGGCCACAAGCTGCCGTCGTCCGTCGGCGCGATCTTCTATCACCGCCTCGCGACGCTGCACCGCGATCAACGCGGCGACAAGCCGGCCGCGACGAAGGCGCTGCGCAAGGCGCTCGAGCTCGGCGGCGAACGCGCGAACTCGCTCGGCGAGCTCGTCGCTCTCGAGCGCGACCAGGGCTCGACGCCCGCGCTGCTCGAAGCGCTGCGCCGTCTGTCCGACGCCGATGGCCGCGATCTCGATTCGCTCGTCGGAGCGGCCGAGGTAGCGAGCAAGCTCGGCGATCGCGAGCAGGCGCTGCAGATCCTCTCGGCCGTGCTCGGTCGCGCGACCGCCGCGTGGCGCGGCACGGCGAACGTGAAGTCGGCGCGCTCCGTCGACGCGGTCGCGAAGTGGGCGATCGATGCGCTCGTCGATCTCTATCGAACCGGTGGCCGCGCCCGCGCTGCCGTCGACACGCTGATCGAAGCGGCGCGCTTGCCGTTCGATCAGAACACGCGCCGCGACATGCGGCTGCGTGCAGCACAGCTCGCGACCGTGGAGCTCGGCGACAACGCCGCGGCGATCGACATGTACCGCAGCGTGCTCGCGAGCTCGCCGAATGACCTCGAGGTCATCGAGCGCTTGGCTCACCTGCTCGGCCTCGAGGATCGGGTCCCCGAGTTGCTGACGCTGCGCCAGATCCAGCTCGGCCTCGAAGCCGATCCAGAGAAGAAGCTGCACCTCCGCCTCGAGCTCGCGAAGCTCGTCGGCATCGTCGAGGAGCGCGGTGGTCGCCTCGACGCACTCAAGGCAAACCTCGAGGAGCGCCCGGGTCACGAGGCATCGATCGATGCCGTGGCCGAACTGCTCTCGAGCAAGGGCCAGCATCGCGCGCTCGTCGATCTGCTCGATGGCCAAGCGCAGCGCCTCGAAGCCGCCGGTGACACGCCGCGCGCTGCGAAGCTGTGGGCTCGTTACGCGCAGGTCGCGGAGACCGACACGAAGGAAGTCGAGCGTGCGATCAGCGGTCACCGCCGCGTCGTCGCTCTCGCACCGACGAGCGAGTCGCTGCGCGCACTCGCGCGCTTGAACCTCGAGCGCAGCCAGCCCGGCCAAGCCGTGCCGTGGCTCGAGAGCTTGCTCGGCACCGTGTCCGCGGGCGAGCGCCTGATGGTCGTGAGCCAGCTCGCGAAGGCGCACCTGTCGGCGAATCAGCCCGATCGCGCGATCACCGCGATCGAGGTCAACCTCGACGACAAGGAGCCCGCACTCGAGCTCCGCACGCTCCTCGCGGATCTGTACCGCAAGAGCGAACAGTGGGAGCCGCTCGCGCGACACCTCACGCGATCGCTGCCGCTGCTCAAGGACGACAAGCTCGCGCGCGACTTCGCCCGCGAAGCGTCGACGATCTATCTCACGCGCCTCGGTTCGCCCGCGAAGGCGATCCCCGCGCTCGAGACGGCACTCGCGCTCGATCCGACCGACAAGGATCTGCGCACGGCTCTCGCGATCGGCCAACGCGTCGCCGGCAAGCTGCCGGAAGCGCGCGCTGCACTCGCCGAGCTGATCACGGACTTCGGTCGTCGTCGCTCGCCCGAGCGCGCGGCGCTGCACGTCGAGCTCGCTCGCGTCGCGCAAGCCGAAGGCAAGATCGACGAAGCGATGTCCGAGATGGAATCGGCGTCGAAGATGGACGTGTCGAACGCGGCGATCCAGAAGGAGCTCGCCGAGATGGCGCGCACCGCGGGTCAGCTCGACAAAGCCGAGCGCACGTATCGCGCGCTGCTCCTCGTCGTTCGCCGGCAGCCGCCGGGAGATGACGAAGCGGCGGTCGGCGCATCCGAAGTGCTGTTCGAGCTGCACAAGCTCGCGGCGCAGCGCGGTGAAGCCGATCAGGCGAAGGAGCTCCTCGAGTCTGCGATGGAGGCAGCGATCCAGTCCGACGCCGAAGTGCGCCGCCTGCGCCGCTCGCTGATCGCGCACGACGAGGGCGAGCTGCTGCTCAAGGTGCTCGAGAAGCGCCTCGGCACGAACCCCGAGCCGCACTCGCAGGCGCGCCTGCTCAGCGACATGGCCGAAGCACTCGCGCTCCTCGATCGCGGCAACGAAGCGCTCGACGCGTTGATCCGCGCGATCAACGTGATGCCGACGCGGACCGATCTGCACGAGCGTGCGCGCGAGCTGAGCAAGAAGCTCGGCCAGACGAAGCGCTTCGTCGATGCGGTGGACGCCGTCGTCGACAGACTGCGCCGCAAGGACGATCCGCCGCTCATCGCGGCGCTGCTCATGCGCGCGGGTGAGGCGCTCGAACAAGACGCGAACGACCTCAAGGCCGCGGCCGCGCTGTATCGCCGCGTCGAGATCCTCGGAGAGCGCCTCGCGGAGGCGTTCTACGCACAGGCTCGTGTGGCCGCCGCTCTCGGCGACACCACGGAGCAAGCGCGCACGCTCGACAAGATGTTCGAGCTCGCGGGTACGGACACCGAGCCGACGCCGGCGCAGGTCGATGCGCTGTATCGCCTCGCCGAGATCTTCCTCTCGAGCGAAGCGCGGCGGAAGCAGGGCTTCGATCTCCTCGAGCGCGCGTTCCAAGCGGAGCCGCGCTGGGGCCAAGCGGGACGCTTGCTCAAGCAAGCCGCGACGCACAGCTCCGAGGACGAACGCGTGATGACGATGTACGAACGCGTCGCGCGCAACGGCGGTGATGGCGAGCTGCTGCTCGACTTCCTCGAGCGACGCGCATCGCTCGCGTCGGCGACGCCGGCGCAGATCCGCGAAGCCGTCGACCTCGCCGTGGATCAGGGCCAGGACCAACGCGCGGAAGCGCTGCTCGTTCGCGCCGTGGCCGCGGCACGCGAGACCGTCGATGGTCTCGGCTCCGCACCGTGGGCCGTGCTGTCGCTCGCCGAGCGCCGGCTCGCCGCGGGCGATCTCAACCAAGCGCGCGACCTCACGTACGAGATCGCGCCGATCGTCGACGCGGATCAGGCGGAGCAGATCGATGGCCTCGCGATGCGCATCGCGACCCGCGCCCTCGCCCACCGCCGCGTCGATCTCGCCGCCGAGGTCTACGAGTTCTTGCGCGAACGCAACCCGAGCGATCGCGCGGTGTGGCAACCGCTGCTCACGATCTATCGCGAGCTCGGCGATGGCGATCGCCTCGGCAGCGTCATCTCGTCGACGCTACCGAACCTGATCACGCCGGCGGAGCGGAACGCGCTGCGCCTCGAGCATGCGAAGTTCTTGATCGAGAACCTCAAGCGCTACCACGACGCACTCGACGTGCTGCGCGACGCGCTGGCGGACGATGCAGACAACCTCGAAGCCGCGGAGCTCTACGAGTCCACGTTGCGCAATCTCGGCGACGACGATGGCATCGCGGAGTTCTTGTGGTCTCGCTTCGAGGACGCGCAGCGCCGCGGCCATCGCGACTCGACCGTCGATGTCGCGTTGCGGCTCGGTGATCTCCTCGAGAAGAACCAGAACCCGGACGCGATCCGCGTCTATCGCGCAGCGCTGATCATCGCGCCGGACGATCGCGAGATCCTCCGTCGCGTCGTCAAGCAGCTCGGGGAGAATGACAATCCGCGCGAAGGCGCCGTGCTCATGGAGCGCTTGCTCGCGGTGGAGACGCCCGAGCGTGCGCCCGAGCTCGCCGGCAAGCTCGCGACGATGTGGGAAGCGGCGGGCGATATGAAGGGCGTGCAGCGCACGCTCGAGCTCGCGCACGGCAGCGCACCGAACGACAAGAACATCCACGACCGCCTCGAGAAGTGGTACCGCGACAACGAGCTGTGGTCCGAGCTCGCGGATCTGATGACGAAGGATGCCGAGCGTCTCCCCGACGACCAGGCGGTCCAGCGTCTGCGCGAAGCGGCGTCGACGTACTCCGGCTTCCTCGGTCAACCGCTGAAGGCGGCCGAGGTGTTGCGCAAGGCGCGGCAACGCGCACCGCACCTGCCGGAGCTGGTGACCGACCACGCGGCTGCACTCGCAGCGGCGGGCGAGCTCGATGCGGCACAGCGCGCGATCGGCGAGGCACTCGCCACGGTGACCGGCGACGGCCGCACCACGCTGCTGCTGCTCCGCGCGAACTTCCGCCAGCAGCTCGGCGACGATGCATCGGCGGTGTCCGACCTCGACGAGGCGTACACCCTCGACAAGTCGCGCATCGCGGAGCTCGTCAACGGACTCGAGCGGCTGCGCTCTCGCGCCGAACGGGATGGCGATCTGCCCACGGAGCGCACGGCTACGCTCAAGCTCGCATCGCTGCTCAACGAGCACGGCGAGCTCGAGCGCGGTCGCGGCTTCCTCGTCGCATGGATCGAACGCGATCCGCGCGACATCGAGCCGCTCGTGATGCTGTGCGATCTCGACGAATCGATCCAGCACTGGGATGGTGTGGCGGCCGCGGCAACGCGACTCGCGTACATCACCGAGGGTGCAGATCAGGTGCAGGCCGCTCTGCGCGCTGCATCGGCGTCGACGCAAGCGGGCCGCCCCGCCGAAGCTGTGCCCGTCCTCGAGGTCGTGCATCAAGCACAGCCCGATGTCGAGGTGCTGCGCGACAAGCTGCGCGAGATGTACGAGGCAGCGGGCGAGTACAAGTTGCTCGCCGGCATCCTCGTCGCGGACGCGGATCACAGCACCGACGCGGCGATGCGTTACAGCAACTACAAGCGCGCCGCGGAGCTGTTCCTCTATCACCTCGAGGATGCAGCCGGAGCCCAAGGTCCGGCGGCGAAGGCGCTCGAGCTGCAGCCCGACGATCACGCCGCGCTGATGCTCAACGTCGACGTGCTGATCTCCTCGAATCAGCTCGAGGACGCGGGCCGCACGCTCGAAGCGGCGATCCAAGCGCAGAAGAAGCGCACGCCCGAGCTCGCGGTGTTGCAGCAGCGCATGGGCCGCGTGTCGGCGATGCTCGGCGACAAGGACGGTCAGCTCAACTGGCTGAAGAAGGCGTTCGATGTCGATCGCAAGAACGCCGAAGTCGCCGCGGAGCTCGCACAGCTCGCGACGGAGATCGGCGACTACGAGCTCGCGCTCAAGCCGCTGCGCGCGATCACGCTGATGGACAACCCGACGCCGGTGACGCGGCCGATGGCGTTGCTCTGGGAAGCGAAGATCGAGCACGCGCGTGGCAACCGCGCGAAGGCCGAGCTGTGGGCGAAGAAGGCGCTGCGCGAGGATCCGGCGTTCGCCGACGCGCAGCAGTTCCTCGACGAGCTCGGCGGCGCGTAGCGTTCCGTGAGCGACTGGGAGGCAGGCAAGACAGCGTGGCCGGAGATCGCGCTCGAACGCGATCGCTACGAAGCGCACGTCGATGCCGTGGATCCAGCGCACGCGAGCCGCTATCCCGCGGACCTCTACCTCGCGGCCGCGTGCCTCGCGAACGATCCGCACGCACTCGCGATCTTCGATCGTGACGTGCTGATCGCCGCGCGCGGCGCGATCGGCGCGATCGATGGGCGCGGCGAGATGATCGATGAAGCGCTGCAACGCCTGCGCACGAGCATGCTCGTCGGCGACAACAGCGCGCCACGGCTGTTGCAGTACGCGGGGCGCGGGCCACTGCGTGCGTGGGTCGGCATCGCCGCCGCGCGCACGGCGCTGATGATGAAGCGCTCGCAGAAGCGGGCAAAGGAAGTCCTCGGCGAAGACGATTGGACGAGCTCGTTCGCGATGATCTCGACGAACAACCCCGAGCTCGATCTGCTGAAGCGCCAGTACGCCGATGCATTCTCGAAGGCGCTGCGCGATGCCGTCGGAGAGCTCGAGCCGCGGCTCAAGTCGACGCTGAAGATGTCGTTCGTCGACGGGCTCTCGATCGACGAGATCGGCGCCGTCTACGTCGTGCATCGCGCGACCGCGGCGCGCTGGATCCAGAAGGCGTGCGACGAGGTCTTCGCTCGCACGCGCGAGCTCCTCGTCGAGCGACTCGAGCTGTCGAACACCGAGCTCGATCGCATGAACGCGATGGTGCGCAGCCAGCTCGATGTCAGCCTGTCGCAGCTGTTGCCCGCCGACGTCGAGTAGCTCACTCCTTCATGATGCGGAACTCGATGCGGCGGTTCTTGCTCCGGCCCTCTTCCGTGTCGTTCGGAGCGACCGGCTCGTCGGAGCCGTGGCCGATGACCTGGATGCGCCCCTCGTCGATGCCGCGACCGACGAGGTAGACCTTCACGGCCTTCGCTCGCTCGAGCGAGAGCCACATGTTGCGCGTGGCATTGCCGTCGCTCGACGTGTGACCTGCGATCTCGATCGTGATGTCCGGCTTGTCGCGCAACAGGACGTACGCCTTCTCGAGGATCGGCGCGGACGCGATATCGATCTTCGCCGAGTCGAGCTCGAAGCCGATGCCCGCGAGCTCGGCGATCACCTCGACCGGCGGCGGCGGTGGCGGTGGTGGCGGCGGCGCGGGCTCCGGCTCGTCGGGGATCACCACGACGGGTGGTGGCAGCGGCTCGGGCTTCGCGCCGCCGAAGCGATACATCATGCCCGCCGTCACCTCGACATCGCTCGTCGCACCGTCGGTCGTGCGATCGGGGACGATCAGGTGCCGCACGTCGATGCGCGCGTCGATCTTGTCGGTGATCGCGAACCGCACGCCGCCGCCCCAGTGATACGCGCGATCGGTGTCGTCATCCATCTGCGGTGAATCGCTGCGCACGACGTGCGCGCCCGCGCCGACGACGAGGAACGGCTTGAATCGCCCGGTCAGCAGATCGAAGCGTACGTGCGCGCGCAGGCCGAACACGTCGACCTCGTCGCGCAGCACGTCGTCGTCGGTCGGGATCACGACGGCTTCGCCTTCGATCGCGAGCCGCTCGATCACGGGAACCGCGACGCGCAGGCCGAGCAATCCGCTCGACGTGGGACCGGGCTCGGTCATTTCGTCGTCGACACCGAGCTCGGTGTTCGACGAGAACGCATGGCCGCCGAGGGCGACGCCGACTTCGACGCGGCGATCGGCATGCGCGATCGCGGGAACGACGAGAAGCGAGAGCAGGAGTTTGCGCATGGGATCCTCTAGCGGCAGATGCCGTACTCGACGGCGCCGATGGTGATGTCGTTGGACAGCGAGCGGCACAGCTCGCCGATGTCGCACGTCGAGTCATCGCCGACGATGCAGTAGCTACGGCACGTCGCGACGCCACCGTTCTCGACGCACGTCGAACCCTCCATGCAATCCGCGCGCGTGACACACGTGTCGCCATCGGGCGTGGTGCCTTGATAGATGCAGTCCGTGTAGTCGCCGGCCGTCGCGTGGCGTGCGACGCAGCCCATTCCCGTCGGGCAGCCGCTCTGCGTGACCGGATTGCACGCGTTGGAGCACACGGTGACGTTGAGCGGATCGCTGTTCTCGTCGACGAGGCCGGTCACGCAGCGCGAGCCGGTGCCCGTGCAATCGCCGTCGGCGAGGCAGAACCGTGCGCACCACGCGGTGTGCGTGAGGTCATCGTCGCCGATGCACGTGTAGCCGGACTTGCACGCGGTCGCGACGGAGCAGTGGTTGTTGCTCGTGCCTTGCGAGGTCACCGCGCGACACGACGTGACATCGATGCCGCCGACATCGCACGCGGGCGTCGCGCCCGAGCATCCGCTCTGCGGAACGAGCGAGCACGCAGCGGCGCTCTCGACCTCGCACGTCGGCGAACAGCCATCGCCGCTCGCGAGGTTTCCGTCGTCGCATGCTTCGCCGGTCTCGCGCTGACCGTTTCCGCACACGCTCTCGACAGCGCACGTCGCCGAGCAGCCATCGCCGCTGGTCGCGTTGCCGTCGTCGCAGGCCTCGCCGGTCTCGCGCGTGCCGTTGCCGCACGTCGGATTCGCGACCTCGACCGCGCAGGTCTCGGAGCAGCCATCGCCGTCGTCGGTGTTGCCGTCGTCGCAGCCTTCGCCGGCATCGACGACGTGGTCACCGCACACGGCCGTCGCGGTCCGCGTGACCCCGTGGTTATCCCCGAACCCGCACCCCGCTCCCGCGAGGGCGGCGGCCAGGCAAAGCGATTTCAGCATCATGCGCCCTAGATGCCGGCGGCTCTGGGATGTCGCACGATGTCGGAGAATTTCGTTGGATCACCCTCCGTCTGTGCGTACGGTCCGCGCCGGTGCCTGCTACTGACTGCCCTTCCGACGACGTGCTCGGTGCTCACGTCGAGCACGCGCTCGACGATCACGAAGCGTCGCGCGTCGTCTCGCATCTCGACGAGTGCGATGCGTGCCGGCAGATCGTGATCGCGGCCGTCCGTGACAAACCGCGGCTCGCGCGCGGAACGCCGAGCCTGCACCTGCCCGCGATCACGTCGCGCTCGCTGGTCGGTACGCGCATGGGCCGCTACGAGCTGCGCTCGCTGCTCGGTGCCGGTGGTATGGGCCAGGTGTACGGGGCGTACGACGCCGAGCTCGATCGCGAGATCGCGGTGAAGGTGCTGCATCCCGAGCTCGCGCGCGGCGCCGCATCGCTCGCCGATCGCTTGGTGCGCGAGTCGCGGCTGATGGCGAAGGTCGAGCACCCGTCGGTGATCACGGTCTACGACGTCGGCCGCACCGACGACGATGCTGTGTTCATCGCGATGGAGCTCGTTCGCGGCGAGACGCTCGGTGCGTACCTCGCGCGCAGGCGGCCGGCGTGGCGCGAGATCACCGCGTTGTTCGAGCGTGCCGGTGCGGGCCTCGCGGCCGCGCATGCCGCGGGCATCGTGCATCGCGACTTCAAGCCCGACAACGTTCTCGTCGAGGGTGACGCGAGCAAGATCGTCGTCACCGACTTCGGCATCGCGATGGATGTCGTGTCGATGGCAGCCGCGACGATCCCCGGCGGTGGTCCGCTCGCGCACGGGACTCACCCCGAGGGTACTTGCTCGCCTTTCAGCTCGCTGGCGGATCGCGTGATGCGCCTGACCGCGACGGGTGCGGCGATCGGCACGCCGGCGTACATGGCCCCCGAGCAGCTCGATGCAGGCGAGGTCGACGAGCGCGCGGACGTATTCGCGTTCTCGGTCTCGCTGTGGGAAGCGCTGTTCGGCGAGCGACCGTTCCGCGGCAAGACCGTCGACGAATTGCGCGCGGCGATGAAGGCACGCCCACGCGCGCCGCGCAGCGCCGTTCCCGCGCGCTTGATTCGCGCGCTCGAGAAGGGACTCGCGCTCGCACCCGTCGATCGCTGGCCCGACATCTTCGACCTCGAGCGCGCGCCCGAGGCCGCGTTCGGGGTGGAGACCGTCGAGACCTGGCGCAAGGACGAGGCGTTCCGCCGCCAGAAGCTGAACGAGTGCGCCGCAGCACTGCAGGCGAAGGTCAACGACATCGCGCCGGTGCTGTCGCAGGAGCAGGGCAAGCCCGTCAATCAGGCGCTGATGGAGATCTTCGGCGCGTCGATGTGGTTCTCGTACTTCGCGAGCCTCGAGATCCAGCCCGAGGTCCTGCAGGACGACGTGTCGAGTCACGAACAATCGGACGACTGAGAGTGCGCGGATCGTCGGCGCGGACATGCGGAGTTCGCCAGTGGGGTGGTTCGAAAGTTCGATGCAGAAGTCGGGTTGGATGCGAGTTCCTGGCAAGGCGCGATGACGACGCGGGTTCGTTGTATCCCTCGGAGGA
>JBGARE010000019.1:134671-154235 GCA_044230415.1 Kofleriaceae bacterium | reverse complement strand
GGCGGCGTGCGGAGGGTCGCCCTTACCAGTCCGTGCGCGACGAGCCGTGCCGACCGCCGAAGCGTTCGGGTGGCGCCCACGTGGGCCGCGAAGTTGAACTTCGTCCGGAACGCGAACGCGTGAAGGCGAGGGCGGTCGTCACGGCTCCTGCGCCCGTCCTGGTGCGGGCTGAGACCCTCCGCACGGCGCCCTCGGCCCGGGGGAACGTCAACAAGCACTGAAAGGACTGCAGCTATGTTTCACGCGTACACGAATGCACTCGATCTAATCCGGGCGTTGGTTCCGGTGGTCGAGCAATTGAAGACCTATGATTCGAACCTCGCCGATCAGGTCACGCGCGCGGCGACGAGCGTCACGCTCAACGTGCGTGAGGGATCGAAGCGCGCCGGACGCGATCGCCGACGGTTCTATGTGATGGCGCAAGGGAGTGCCGCGGAAGTGCAAGCGGCATTGGACACGGCGGACGCGTGGGGTTGGCGCGTGGATTCAACACAGGCGCGAGTCTTGGTGGATCGAGAGCTCGCGCTGCTATGGGGGCTGTGCAACGAGCGCGCGGCGCGCGTGATTCCGTAGGGTTCCGTCCCCGCGCGTGATTCCATAGGAAACCGGGGTCCGTCCCCAGTTCCTCGCACAGTCGCGTTTCCGCGGAAACGCGTGGGTCCAGATCTGTCGTCTTCGACGACGGCGCACTCGCGTTCCCGCGTTCCCGCGGAAACGCGTCGGTCAGAATCCGTCGTCAGACGCCGTCCTCTTCGGATTAGCGTGGTCGCACTTCGCACTTCGCCGCACTTCGCACTTCGCACTCGCATTCCGCGGAAACGCGTCGGTCCGGATCTGTCGTCTTCGACGAAGAACTCGCGCACTCGCGCTCCGGCGTCTGACGCCGTCGTCTTCGGACATCGTGGTCGCACTTCGCACTCGCGTCCCGCGGAAACGCGTCAGTCAGAATCCGTCGTCAGACGCCGTCCTCTTCGGATCAGCGTGGTCGCACTTCGCACTTCGCACTCGCATTCCGCGGAAACGCGTCGGTCCCGTCGATCCGTCGTCTTCGACGAGCTTGGTCAGTCGTCTTCGACGAGCTTGGCCAACCGCGCCAACGCGTTGTCCCACTGCGCGCTGATGCGATCGAGGTAGCCCTTCGCATCGTCGAATCGCTCGGGCACGAAGCTCCAGATGTGCTCGCGGCCTTTGCGCGTGCCGGTCACGAGCCCGGCATCGGCGAGCACCTCGAGGTGCTTGGTGATCGCTTGGCGCGTGACGTGCGCGTGCTCGGATAGGCCGGCGATCGAATCGGGTCCCTCGGCGCATAGCCGCGCGAGGACTTGGAGTCGCGTTGCATCACCGAGAGCCGCGAACAGGGGCGCGGCATCGCGAATCGCGGCCGTCGCGAGCGCGCTACGCGACATCGGGGCCTCCCACGATGCGCGGGCTGTGCTCGTGCGTGCACCGGGTACACGTGGTCGCGATGCAATCAGCCATCGATGTACGCCTCGATGTTCTTCATCTGCTCGATCCAACCGAATTCGTTGCCGCGGAACACCTCCGCGCGACGCTCGGGTGGCAGCTTGTCGAACCCGGACTCGATCACCGTGAGGCGCGTGCCCTCGGGAACTTCCTCGAGCTTGAACTCGACGAGCGTTGTCGGATCGCCGGGCTTGGGATTCTCGGTGCCGGGGTGCCAGCGAATCGTGAACGTGTGCTCGGGATCCATTCTCTCGACGAGGACATCCATCCTCAGATGCTCGTAGCCGGGGTGCGTGACCTGACCGTGCGAGCGTTGTCCGACGACAAACGGGTTCTCCATCTTCGCTTTGAACCACGTCCCGAATTCCTTGTAGTCCGTGACCGCGCGCCACACGCGCGACCGGGACGCTTTCAGGACAACTTGCTTCTCGATGCGATCGCTACTCATTGGCAACCTCTGGGTTGCATATTAGCCAGTATCGCGGTATTGGCAACCCTACGGTTGCATTTTTACGGAGGCCGCATGAAGCGAGAGAACTTTCGACCGAGTCCGCTCGGCGACGCCCGCATCGACAAGCCCAGCACCCTCGTGTTCGCACGAGAGCTTCGTGCGCCGCCGGAGCGCGTGTGGGCTGCGCTGACCGATCCCGCGAAGATCACGCAGTGGGCGCCGTTCGATGCGAACCGCGGCCTCGCGACGACCGGCAGCGCCACGTTGGTGATGGCCGGCGGCACCGGCGATTCGAGCGAGACGTCGGCGATCGTCGTGAAGCGCGCCGACCGACCGAGCCTGCTCGAGTACACGTGGGGCAATGACCTGCTGCGCTGGGAGCTCGAGCCGATCGCCACCGGCACGCGGCTCACGTTGCGCCACACCGTCGAGGATGCGGGCTGGCTCTCGCGCATCACGGCGGGTTGGCACATGTGCCTCGACGTGATGGACCACGCCCTCAACGGGGATGCCTTCGGTCGCATCGTCGGCGCCGAGGCGAAGCTGTTCGGCTGGGGCGATCTCGCGAAGAGCTATGCCGCCATGCTCGGCGTGCCCGCGCCCAACGATGCGTGACGACGACACGTGACGAGCTCGACACGATCGTCATGCGCTCGACGAGCGAGCGTGTCTCGGGCCTACCAACCGATGTTCGCGCCGAGCTCGAACAGCAACACGTCCGTGAACGAGCCCGCGCCGTTCTTGATCAGGCGCATGCCGCCCTGGAACTTCGCGTCGTGGCCCACGCCGAAGAAGTTCGCGGCCACGCTGATCTCCTGCTGATCACGAGGGGTCTTGCTCTTCAGCGTCACGTCGTTGACGTAGCCGTAGCGCGCGACCGCTTCCCACTGCTTGGTCAGCATGTAGCCCGCCTGCGCGTGGAAGCCGAACAGCGACGAGGCTTGGTCGAGGATGCTGTCGCCATCCTGCGCGGTCATGAAGTAGACGCCGCCCGTCGTCGAGAAGCCTTCGGCTTTGACGATGTAGTCCGCTTGCACCTTCTGATCGGACACGGCGTTGTCATCGAAGTCGCCCTCGAGCCACACGCTTGCCGCCACGCCGTAGCGGAGCGGACCGCCCTCGAGATCGGCTTCGCTGTAGCCCTTCAGGCCCTTCTTGTTGTAGCCGACGCGACCGACGACCGCCGGCCGGAGCTCGGCGGGCACGTTCGTGTTCGTGGTCGTGCCGAGCGTGCCCATGCCCGTCATCGGATCGACGGTGACCGTGCCGCTCAACGCCGGCGCTTCGCCGCGACCGTTGAACACGCCGAGCGTCCACTCGATCTCCGGCGACTTCTCGTAGTCGTTGCGGATGGCGATGCCGACATCGCGGCCCGCGCCGAACGCCTTGTCGGTGATCGAGCGATCGGTCATTTCGAGCCGGCCCGACGAGTTGATCTGCTGGCGCGAGAACGGTCGCTTCCACTGACCGAAGCGCAACCAGGTGTCGCCCGACAAGCGGACATCGACGTGCGCGTCCTTCACGCTCGGGACGCCTTTGCCGAAATCGGACTGGAACTTGTAGAGGAGGTTCTTGCCGTGCAGGTTGCCTTCGAGCACGAGGCGCATACGCCGCATCTCGAGCTGCGGGCGGGAGTCCTTGGAGGACTTCACGTAGGAGTAGTTGAAGAACGGCTGGAAGCGACCGGTGATCTTGAGCGCGTACTTCTCGTCGTCGCTGCGCAAGAAGAACCCCTTGTCGAAGCCGGCGGTTGGCTTCTTCTCCGCGACCACGGGCGCTGGTTCTTCGGGGATCAGGGGCTGATCGGTCGGCGGCGGATTGGGCGGCGGTTCGCCCGCCGGCGGCTCGGCGGTGGGGGGCTCCGCCGCTTTGGCCGCCCCATCGGGGGCAGGTTGAGCGAGGGCAACCGAGCTAAGTAGGCAGAGGAACGTGAGGGACCGGGCGATGCGGCTCATCTGTGCTTCGAGTAACTCATCTCTGGTGACGACATCGTGACGCCGTTGCGACAGGATCGACCGTCAGCAGATCTCGCCACCCGTTACCTGCCCTTCCCTGGCCCGTCACTTCCCCGTCACACGCCCCGTGCTAAGGCTTGCGCATGCTCGTATTAGTCATCGAGGACGAAGTCGACCTCGCGACGACCGTCGAGTACAACCTCCGCGCTGAGGGGTTTACGGTCCGTCTCGCACACAGCGGTCGACAGGGGCTCGCGAGCGCGACCGCTGATCCACTTCCCGACATCATCGTGCTCGATCTGATGCTGCCGGATCTCTCGGGCACCGAGATCTGCCGACGGCTGCGCGATCAAGAGCGCACTCGGGACATCCCCGTGATCATGTGCACCGCGAAGGGTGAAGAGATCGATCGCGTCGTCGGCTTCGAGGTCGGCGCCGATGACTACGTGGTCAAGCCGTTTAGCGTGCGCGAGCTCGTGCTGCGCATTCGCGCGCTGCTCCGCCGAGCGAACCGCGTCGAGGGCGAGCCCTCGCTGATCAAGTTCGGCCGGCTCAAGATCGATCGCGATGCACACCGCGCGTGGGTCGACGAAGCCGAGATCGGGCTGACCGCTCTCGAGTTCCGATTGCTGCACGCGTTCGTCTCGCGTCGTGGCCGCGTGCAGACGCGCGATGCGTTGCTCTCGGATGTGTGGGGCATCGAGGCCGATGTCACCACGCGCACCGTGGACACGCACGTGAAGCGCCTGCGCGAGAAGCTGGGTGATGCGGGGCTGTACATCGAGACGCTGCGCGGCGTGGGCTATCGCTTCAAGGATGCCCCCGAAGAGGCGACCGCTTGATCCTCCGAGTGCGCGCGCGGCTCCTCTTGGTCGCCGTCGCACTCTCGCTCGTGGCCGGCGGTCTGTACGCGCTGTTCGTGACCGACCTCACCGCGCTCTCGATGAGCGGCAGCGTGCTCGCGCTGATGATCCTCGCGTTTGTCATCGCGATGATCGCGGGCTCGGGCGTGTACCTCGTGTTGCGGCGTGATCTACGCGAGGTGATCACCGCGACGAAGGGCGTCGTGCGCGACACCACGCGGCGCGTGCCGATCGGCGATGCGCCGCCCGGCGACGAGGTGCGCGAGCTATCGGAGTGGGTCAACTTCCTCGCCGACGATGCGACGAAGAGCCACCACGCGCTCGCTCGCGAACGCGCGCTGCTCGCCGCGGTGGCCGACACGTTGAACCAAGGCGTGATCGCCGTCGACGCGGACCATCGCATCGAGCTGCTCAACGATGCCGCGCGCAAGATGCTCGGCGTGTCGTCGACGCCCGTCGGCATGCCGCTGATCGAGTTCATGCGCGTCCCGCAGGCGTTCGAGCTCATCGACTCCGTCGAAGCCGCGCAGGCCGAGGTGCAGCTGCCGAACGGTCCGCGCACGCTGATCCGCGTCGGTCGCAAGTGGGAAGACGATGAAGGCCGCGTGCTTCTCCTCGAAGACGTGACCGCGATGCGCCGCCTCGAGACGATGCGCCGCGACTTCGTTGCCAACGTCTCGCACGAGCTGCGCACGCCGGTCGCCGTGATCCGCGCGAACGCGGAGACGCTGCTCGCCGGTGCGAAGGACGACCCGGTGATGGGCGCGAAGCTGATCGATGCGATTCACCGCAACAGCGAGCGCCTCGCCCGCATCCTCGCCGACCTGCTCGATCTATCGCGCCTCGACGCGGGCCAGTACCGCATGGAGCTCGCGCCTGTGTCGCTCAAGTCGATCAGCGAGCAATCGCTGACCGCGATCGAGCCACAGGCCGCCGCGCGCGCCGTCGAGGTCAAGGTCCAGATCCCCGACGGGCTGATGGTCAAGGGCGAAGCCAAGGCGCTCGATCAGATCTTCGTCAACCTGATCGACAACGCCGTCAAGTACACGAAGGCCGGCGGCCACGTGTGGGTGGAGGCCCGCCCCGACGGTGATCGCGTCCGTGTCGAGGTCCGCGACGACGGTCCCGGCATCGCGGACAAGCATCGCGAGCGCGTGTTCGAGCGGTTCTACCGCGCCGATCCGAGCCGCTCGCGGGAAGCAGGTGGCACGGGACTCGGGCTCTCGATCGTGAAACACTTGGTCGAAAGCATGGGTGGGGAGGTCGGTGTCGAGCCGAACATTCCAAACGGGAGCATTTTCTGGGTTAGGTTGAGGAGCGTGAGCAAATGACCGCACAGCACACGAGCAAAGAGTTCGATCTAGAGCTGCGTACGCTGCGCGAGAAGCTCGCGACGATGGGCACGCGCGCCGAGGAGCAGATCGCGCTCGCGATGAAGGCGCTCGCGGATCGCGACGACGACCTCGCGCGTCACGTGATCAAGAACGACGCGACCATCGACAAGGACGAGAACGAGATCGACGAGCTCGCGCTCCAGATCCTCGCGACGCGCCAGCCCGTCGCGTCCGACCTGCGGTTCATCACGATGTCGCTCAAGTTCGTCATCGATGTCGAGCGCATCGGCGACCTCGCGGCGGGCATCGCGAAGCGCGCGCTCGAGCTCAATCGTCTACCGCCGCTCGATTCGAAGGTCGACCTGCACAAGATGGCAACGCTCGCGCAGCGCAACATGCACGCCGCGCTCGACGCCTTCGTGAAGAAGGACGCGGAAGCAGCGACCGCGGTGATCACGGCCGATGTCGAGATCGACAAGCTCAACGCGAGCCTGTTCGCGGAGCTGATCGCGCACGTCGCGACCGATCCCGCCACCGTGACCCGGGTTCTGCCGCTGACCTCGGTCTGCCGCTACCTGGAGCGGATCGGCGATCACATCAAGAACCTTGCCGAAGAAGTGATCTACATGGTCAAGGCCACCGACGTGCGCCACCGGCCGATCCACTCGGCGAATTAACGGCAAATCGTCGCCGTCACCGTCCCGTCACAGATGGGCCGCAAGTCCGTTACGTGGGTTTCCTACGGTGCCGGCATATGAACAAGGCGCTGCTCCTGGGACTCGTTCTGTTTGCTGGCTGCGGAAAGAAGGACGACGGCGGCGGTGGTGGAACGGGCAAGACGACGGAAGGAAGTGGCAACACTCCAGCGCCGTCGGGAGACGTGACGCTCAACGCGAGCGGTGCGACGTTCCAGAAGGCGTTCCAGGAAGTCGCCATCGAGGGCTACACGAAGGCGCACAAGGGAACGAAGATCAACTACGGCGGCGGCGGCAGCGGAAAAGGCCGGCAAGACTTCGCCGATCAGGTCGTCGACTTCGCGTGTACCGACGCACCGTACAAGGAAGGCAGCACGCCCCCGAAGGGCGGCAACTTCTTCTACATCCCGAACGTGCTCGGCGCGATCACGGTCAGCTACAACCTCGACGGCGTGAAGCTCCAGCTCTCGGCCGAGACGCTCGCGAAGATCTTCCAGCGCGAGGTCACCAAGTGGAACGACCCGGCGATCGCCGCGGACAACGCCGGCGCGACGCTCCCCGACACCGCGATCGTCGTCGCGCGCCGCTCGGATGGCTCGGGCACCACCGAGAACTTCACGAAGTTTCTGACCATGGCGGGCGGGCCGGGCTGGAAGCTCGCGAGCGGCTCGACGGTCGCGTGGCCCAACGACACGCAAGCCGGCAACGGCAACGGCGGCGTCGCGCAGATCGTGAAGTCCACGAAGGGCGCGATCGGCTACGTCGATCTGTCCGATGCGAAGGCGTCCGGGCTCACCTACGCGGCGATCAAGAACCAAGCGGGCAAGTACGTCGAGCCGACGGTGGCCGCGACGACCGCCGCCGGCGACGGCATCGAGGTGAAGGACGATTTGCTCTTCACCGCGCTGAACGCGAAGGGTGATGCCGCGTATCCGATCACCGCGCAGAGCTGGTGCATGGTCTACGAGAAGCAGACCGACAAGGCGAAGGGCACCGCGATCAAGGCGTACTTCAAGTACATGCTGACCGACGCGCAGGCGTTGCTGCCCGAGATCGACTTCGCGCCGATCCCGAAGTCGCTCGCCGACAAGGCGCTCGCCAACATCGAGAAGGTGCAGGTCCCCTAACGTGGCTCTCGACCTTCGCAGCAAGGGTGACTCCGCCGACGCCGCGTTCCGTTGGATCGCGATCGGCGCGGGCGCGCTCGTGCTCGTGGTCCTCGGGCTCATCGCGATCGTGATGACGAGCCGCGCGGCGCCCGTGCTCGGCAAGATGGGCGTCGAGTTCTTCGGTTCCGAGAAGTGGTCCGCGCCCGAAGGCATCTACGGCGCGCTGCCGTTCATCTGGGGCACGCTGTTCACCGCGACGATCGCGATCGTCATTTCGGTGCCGGTCAGCCTCGGCGTGGCCCTCTTCATCACGAACGTCGCGCCGCCCTGGCTGAAGAAGCCGATGGTCTACATGATCGATCTGCTCGCCGTGGTGCCGAGCGTGGTGTTCGGACTGTGGGGCGTGCTGGTGCTGTCGCAGCACTTCGGCCTCGGGCGCTCGTTCCTCACCGCCGGGATCATCCTCGGCATCATGATCACGCCGATCATCACGTCGCTGTCGCGTGAGGTGATCGAGACAACGCCCGCATCGGACAAGGAAGCCGCGCTCGCGCTCGGCGCTACCCGCTGGGAGATGATCCGCGCGGCGGTGCTGCCGCACAGCAAGGGCGGGCTCGTCGGTGCGGTAATGCTCGGACTCGGACGCGCGATGGGCGAGACGATCGCCGCCGCGCTCGTCATCGGCTCCGCCGCACAGATCAAGCTGAACCCGTTCGCGTCGGGCAACTCGATGCCGGCGGTGATCGCGAACGAATGGGGCGAGGCCGACGAGCTTCACAAGTCGGCGCTGATCGCGCTCGCGGTCACGCTGTTCCTGATCACGATCATCGTGAACCTGGTGGCGACGTGGATCGTGCAGCGCTCGATGCAGCGCAGCCGCGGGAGGACGACATGATTCCCGCCGAGACCACGCTCGATCTGCGCGCGAAGCCGAGCTGGCGCTCGACGAAGAGCGTGCTGATGACCGGCCTGATGATCCTCGCCGTGATCGCGGTGCTCGTACCGCTCGTCGCGGTGATCTACTCCGTGGTCTCGCGCGGCGGCGGAACGGTGTTGAAGGCGTTCCCCGACTTCTTCACCAAAGAGATCCCACTCGTCTCGCGGCGCGCGGGACCGGGCATGGGCCCCGCGATCGTCGGCACGCTGCTCGTCACGCTCGGCGCGACCGTGATCGCGGTTCCGCTCGGCATCCTCGGCGCGGTGTACCTGCACGAGTACGGCGGTCGCTCGTGGTTCGCGAAGCTCGTCCGCTTCATGTCGACGGTGATGACCGGCGTGCCGTCGATCGTGATGGGCCTGTTCATCTACCTCGTGTGGACGATGCGGTTCGGCTACTCGGCGTTCGGCGGCGCGCTCGCCCTCGCCTGCTTGATGCTCCCCGTCGTCATCGGCTCGACGGAGCAGATGCTGCGCCTCGTGCCCGCGAACCTGCGCGAAGCCGCGTACGCGCTCGGCACGACGAAGAGCCGCACCATCCTCACCGTGGTGTTGCCGGCGGCACTGCCCGGCATCGTCAGCGGATCGTTGCTCGCGATCGCTCGCGCAGCCGGCGAGACCGCTCCGCTGCTCTTCGCCGTCGGCGCCGCCACCGCCTACAACCCGCATCTGTTCACCGAAGCGAACACCGCGCTGTCGGTGCAGATCTTCGGCAACGCTACCTCGTCGTTCGTCGCCGCCCAGGACCGCGCGTGGGGCGCTGCGCTCACGCTGATGATCGTCGCGTTCCTGATCACGCTCATCGCCCGCACGTTGTTCACTCCGAGGAGGACGTCGTGATCGAACCCAAGCTGCAAGAACCGTCGTCGCCATCGCCTTCGGTCGAACGCAAGAGGTCCCCGAATCGCATCATGGTCCAAGAACGACGCTCGTCGCCGGCTCTCGAGGAGACACCGGTCGTGTTCGACGTGCAGGACGTCGAGGTCTTCTACGGCGCGTTTCGTGCGGTGCACGACGTGACGATGAAGATCCACAAGAACCAGATCACCGCGTTCATCGGTCCGTCGGGCTGCGGCAAGACCACGATGCTGCGCGCGTTCAACCGCATGCACGACGTGATCCCGGGCGCGCGCGTCGCCGGCAAGCTGCACTACCACGGCGTCGATCTCTACGGCCCCGACGTGTCCGCGACGGAGGTGCGCCGCCGCATCGGCATGGTGTTCCAGAAGCCGAACCCGTTCCCGAAGAGCATCTACGACAACATCGCGTTCGGCCCGCGCGTGAACGGCGTGAAGTCGAAGCAGGATCTCGACGCGATCGTCGAGAAGTCGCTGCGCGCAGCGGCGCTGTGGGACGAAGTGAAGGATCGCCTGCGCCACTCCGCGCTCGGCATGTCCGGTGGTCAGCAGCAGCGCCTCTGCATCGCGCGCACGATCGCCGTGGAGCCCGAGGTCGTGCTGATGGACGAACCGTGCAGCGCGCTCGATCCGATCGCGACGGCGCGCATCGAGGAGCTGATGCGCCAGCTCAAGGATCGCTTCACGATCGTGATCGTCACGCACAACATGCAGCAAGCAGCGCGCGTCAGCGATCGCACGGCGTTCTTCACCGCCGAGCTCGACTCCAAGAACGATCAGCGAACCGGCACGCTCGTCGAGTACGACGCGACCGCGCGCATCTTCTCGAACCCCAGCGACGAGCGAACCGAGAACTACATCACCGGTCGCTTCGGCTGAGCGCAACGCGCTGACTCGCCGAAACTTACACGTGTAAGCCCGCGCGATTGCTCGCGATGGTTAGGCATGCGCCATCTCCGGTCCGTCGCTCTCGTCCTTCTCGCTGCGTGTGGTGGTTACAAGTCGCACTCCTACGCGCCCACCGGCGGGTACGTCAGCTCGCCCGCTCCCTATGCGATCGCCGCCGCCGACGTGCAGAGCGGCGAGAGCTACACGGATTGGGGCAAGAACCCGTGGGTCGACACGTCGAAGGATCACCTGTCGACGTTCGCCGCGGATGTCGACACCGCGTCGTACACCATCGCGCGACGCAAGTTGAACGAAGGCACTCTCCCGCCAAAGGAGAGCGTCCGCGTCGAGGAGTTCGTGAACTACTTCACGTATTCGTTCGCCGCGCCGCAGCCGGGCTCGCCGTTCAGCGTGATCATGGACGCGGCGCCGTCACCGCTCGGCACGGGTCATCACATCCTGCGCGTCGGTGTCGCGACGAAGGCGAAGACGCAAGCCGAGCGCAAGCCCGCGCACCTCGTGTTCCTCGTCGACGTGTCGGGCTCGATGGGCTCTGCAGACAAGATCGGGCTCGCGCAGCAGTCGCTGCGGATCCTGACGGAGAACCTCGGGCCGCAAGACTCGGTGTCGCTCGTGACGTACGCGGGCTCGACGCGCGTGGTGCTCGAGCCGACGGGTATGGAGGACCGCGACAAGATCTTCACCGCGATCGATCAGCTGTCGGCCGGCGGATCGACGGCGATGGCGTCGGGCCTCGACCTCGCGTACGAGCAGGCGATGAAGGGCCTCATGCCCGGCGCGAATGCACGCGTGATCGTGCTGTCCGACGGCGACGCGAACGTCGGACCGCAGGGCCACGAAGCGCACCTGCGCATCATCGCCGAGCGCGCGAAGAAGGGCGTGACGCTGTCGACGATCGGCTTCGGCATGGGCAACTACAAAGACAGCGAGATGGAGCAGCTCGCGAACAAGGGCAACGGCAACAACTACTACATCGACTCGCTGTCGGCGGCGAAGAAGGTGTTCGAGACGCAGCTCGGCGGGACGCTCGAGGTCGTCGCGAAGGACGTGAAGCTGCAGGTCGACTTCGATCCGGCGATCGTCTCGAAGTACCGCTTGATCGGGTACGAGAACCGCAACATCGCCGACAACGACTTCCGCAAGGACGCCGTGGACGCCGGCGAGATCGGCGCGGGTCACCAGGTGACCGCGATGTACGAGCTCGAGCTGACGCCGAAGGGTCTCGCGCAGAACGCGGGCTTCGGCGTGGTGCGCATCCGTCACAAGGCACCCGACGGCGACGCCGCGACAGAGAACGCGTTCCCGATGACGGCGCAGGCGGCGACCTCGTTCGACGCGGCGCCCGCCGATCTGCGCTTCGCGTTCGCGGTGGCCGCGTTCGCCGACGTGCTGCGCGGCGCCGACGAAGCGAAGGGCTGGTCGCTCGACAAGATCGCGAATGTCGCGCGCGAGGCCTCCGGTGACATCGCGGAGCGGACCGAGCTCGTCGGCCTCGTCGAGAAAGCGCGCGCGTTGCGTGGCTCGCCGAACACCGTCGCGCGCTAGCCATCTATAGTCCGGTGCGGTGATCACGCGCCTTCTGATCTTGGTGCCCGTGCTGGTGATCAGCGCGGGCATCGTCGTCTTGCTGCTCGGACGCAGCGCGACGATCGAGGCGAGTGATGGGTTGGCGAGGAAGCAGCTCGCGGCACAAGCCGGCGACGTGCAGCGCGATGTCGCGCTCGCATTGGATCAGGCGGGGCCGATGCTGGAGCGATTGCGTGCGATGGCGGATCCGCGGCTGCCGATCGAAGCGGTGGCCCCGCGCCTCGTCGAGCTGATGGTCGGACGGCCCGGCGTCGCCAACGTCAGCATCGGGTTTCCGTCGGGTCTCATGCGCGGGACATTCGTACCGCCCGCGGCGCCCGGCGAGATCCACGTGCAAGAGAGCGTGATCGTCGGTGGCTCGACGGTGCGGACGAACTACCAGGTCGTCGGCAGCGAGCTGCGCAGGACCAGCTCGCAAACCACGGACTACGACGTGCGGACCCGACCGCACTACACGCTCGCCGCTTCGACGAAGGTCCGCTCGTGGACGCCGCCGCACGTGTACTTCACGTCGAAAGCGACCGGCGTCTCGGCGGTGGAGCCGATCTACGGCGGCGAGAGCGAGCTCGCCGCGGTGATCACCGTGGACTTCGACGTGGCGACGCTGTCGCGGTTCATCGATCACTCGCCCCTGCCCGGTGCGCGCACCGCGGTGATCTCGCGCGATGGTGCGATCCTCGCGTTTCCCTCGGCCGCCGTCCCGCCCGCCGCGAGCGGCCGCCTCGTCCGCGCCGAGGACTATCGCGATCCCGCGCTCGTCGCGCTGATCGCGCAGCTCGCGGGTCGCGCGCCCACACACCTCGAGTTCCTCGAGGTCTCCGCGAGCGACGGTGCGTACCTCGCGTCGATCACGCCCGTCGGTGGTCGACGCGCCGGCGTCGAGGCACCGCTCGACTGGTACCTCGCCGCGCTCGTGCCCGAGGCAACGCTGCTCGCTCCGACGAAGCGCATGCAGACGAAGAGCCTGATCGCATCGGGTGCCGCGCTGATGCTGGCGCTGGGGATCGCGCTGATGCTCGCGTGGAACGTGATGCGCATGCGGCGCGACGTCAGCGAGGCGAAGGCGCGCGAGCAATCGGCGAACGAGAGGATCCGCGAGCTCGGCGCGTATCGCTTGATCAGCAAGCTCGGCGCGGGCGGCATGGGCGAGGTGTGGCGCGCGCAGCATCGATTGCTCGCTCGGGAAGCCGCAGTGAAGATCGTGCGCGAAGACACCATCGCCGACGAGGATGGCCGCACGAAGGCGCGCGCACGATTCAAGCGCGAGGCGCAGACGCTCGCGCAGATGAAGTCGCGGCACACGATCGCGCTCTACGACTACGGTGTCTCCGACGACGGCGAGAATCTTTATTATGTGATGGAGCTACTCGACGGCGTCGATCTCGACAAGCTCGTGCGCGAGATGGGGGCACTCCCCGCAGCGCGCGTGATCGCGATCTTGATCGGCGCGTGTCAGTCGCTCGGCGAAGCACACGAAGCGGGTCTCCTCCACCGCGACATCAAGCCCGCGAACCTCTTCCTCAGCCGCGCGGCCGACGAGGTCGACGTGGTGAAGGTGCTCGACTTCGGCATCGTGCATTCGATCGACGCACCCGAGGACACCGCCGGCGCCGCGCGGAGCACCCCAGAGACCAAGCTGACGCGCGAAGGTGCGCTCGTCGGAACGCCCGGGTTCATCGCGCCGGAGCAGATGCGCGGCGAGCGCCTCGATCCGCGAAGCGATCTGTACGCGCTCGGCTGCGTCGCGTGGTGGCTGCTCGTGCGCGGTGAAGTGTTCCCCCGCCCCGACGGAAAAGCAGCGCTGCGCAACCATCTGTACCTGCCGGTGCCGAGCCTGCGCATGCACGTCCATGGCTGGCTGCCGGCCGAGCTCGAGATGCTCGTCACCTCGCTCCTCGCGAAGCACCCCGAAGATCGCCCCGCGAGTGCACGCGAGCTCGCAGACCGGCTACGCGCGATCGAGATCCCCGACGAGCACGCGTGGTCCGAGCAGCGCGCGCAGGAGTGGTGGGCGAGCTATCGCCCCGCAACAGCTGACTCGGACGACAAGACGGACGTCGAGCGCGTGCTCGCGACCGCGACGATCGCCCCGACCAACGCGACCGACTAGATGATCTCGATCCAGATCTCGTTGCGGCGAACGAGCGGCAGCGTCGACGGCGGATCGAAGCCCGCGAACATCGGGCGACCCTTCGCCGACAAGCCCGCGTCTGCGACGCGGCGCAGCAGCTCGCGCTCCTTCTCCTCGACGACATCGCCGCGGTAACGACCGCGATACGGCAACACCGCGATGCGGCGCGACGGCACTTCGAGCAGACGCACGTGCGAATCGTCGGGACGAGGCAGCGAGATCAACGAACGCCCGGGCGGCATCACGAACGACATCGTGTGGCCTTGCCCTTCGCGGCTCATCTCGACAGGGGCGGTCATCGCCAGCTCGTGGCTGAAGATGTAGTGCGCGAGGCGCTGGAAGAGTTGCTGCTGGGCTTTGTCGAAGTCCGGCAGCATCGTGTGAGCGCGCGCGATCACGAGCGGCTTGTACGTGCGGAGCTCGAGATCACCGATCCGGCGCTCGACCTCGTAGGCGGGTTCGTCCGTGAAGAAGCGCTGGAGCTGCCAGCGGACGAGTGCCAGAGCGCCCGCTGCAATACCGCCCGCGAGCGCACCCGCACGCTTCGATCGCACGAGCGTTCCGACCCCACTGCCGATGGCGGCCGGCAGGACCGCGAGCGCTCCCGCGAACAGCCCCTTGCGAAAGCGCAGCCGCGCCCGCGGCTTGGTCACGATGTCCTCGCCCACTGAATGGATACGACCGTTGGAGGTCGACGGCGTCGTCGGTTCGGTTTGCATACGTCGACGAACAGCAATCGACATGCCGGCCTTGGGTGAAATGTTGTCGTTCCTTCACGACAAAGAAGAACGAGATCGTGCAGAACAAACCGCCCCGACGTCCGTGCAAGCGCAGACACGACCCCGAGGAGGATCCGTCTCTATGCGTAAGACCCTGGCGTCCCTGCTGCTTTGCTCCCTGCTCGCTCCCGCCTGTAGCAAGAACGCCGATATGGCGGCGGTCGAGGCCCGGCGCCACGTCGACGAAACGGGGGCCGTCGCTCAGTCCTCCGGGGACAGAGGCCGCATCGGCGCCGATGCATCCGCCGCGGTGGGCTCGGGTGCGTCTACGACCGTCGCGATGGGCTCCGCGACGAACGGCACCGTCGCCTACAACCAGCCCGCCTCCCCGCAGGCCGAACAGCCGTCGACGAGCGACGCGTTCAAGAACTACGGGCAGAACCCGTGGATCGATGCATCGAAGGACAATCTGTCGACATTCGCGGCGGATGTCGACACCGCGTCGTACACGCTCGCGCGCCGCATGTTGAACGAAGGCACGCTGCCGCCGAAGGCCGCGATCCGCGTCGAAGAGTTCGTGAACTACTTCTCGTACTCGTTTCCGTCACCGCCGGGAGACTCCCCGTTCGCGGTGGTGATGGATGCAGCGCCGTCGCCGCTGTCGCCCGGCCGGCACATCCTGCGCGTCGGCGTGTCGACGGCGGCGAAGTCGGCGCAGGAGCGCAAGCCGGCGAACCTCGTGTTCCTCGTCGATGTTTCGGGATCGATGTCCGGCGAGGATCGCATCGGGCTCGCGAAGAAGGCGCTGCGGATCCTCACCGCGAACCTGATCGAAGGCGACACGGTCTCGCTCGTGACCTACGCGGGATCGACGCGCGTGGTGCTCGAGCCGACCGGCGACAAGGCGAAGATCCTCTCGGCGCTCGACGACCTCCAGTCCGGCGGCTCGACGGGAATGGCGTCGGGAATCGACCTCGCGTACCAGCAGGCGATGAAGGGCCTGCGCCCGGGTCGCATCTCGCGCGTGATCATCCTCAGCGATGGCGACGCGAACGTCGGCGCGCACACGCACGAGGAGATCCTGAAGATCATCGCGGGTCGCGTGAAGGAAGGCGTGACGCTGTCGACGATCGGCTTCGGTCTCGGCAACTACAAAGACACGACGATGGAGCAGCTCGCGAACAAGGGTAACGGCAACAACTTCTACGTCGACTCGATCGACGCGGCGAAGAAGGTGTTCCAGGAGCAGATCGGATCCACGCTCGAGGTCGTCGCGAAGGATGCGAAGTTCCAGGTCGACTTCGATCCCAAGATGGTCGCGCGCTACCGCCTCGTCGGATACGAGAACCGCGACATCGCCGATGACTCGTTCCGCGACGACAAGGTCGACGCCGGCGAGATCGGCGCGGGCCATCAAGTCACCGCGATGTACGAGATCGAGCTCACCGCGGAAGGCAAGCAGTCGAACGCTCCGCTCGGCGGCGTTCGCATCCGCCACAAAGCGCCGAACGCCGAGAAGGCGACCGAGGCCGCGTTCCCGATGATCGGCGGCGTGGCCGCGTCGTTCGCGAACTCCTCCGTCGACTTTCGCTTCGCCTTCGCGACCGCGGCGTTCGCCGACGTGCTCCGTGGCTCGACGGAGTCCGAGCACTGGTCGCTCGCCGACATCCGCGACATGGCGAAGCGCGCGGCCGGCGACGACAAGGACCGCCGTGAGCTGGTCTCACTCGTCGAGCGCACGATGCAGCTGACGGGACGCAGCGCGGCTCGCTGATTGCTACGTCCCGGGGCGATGCGTCGCGCGCCCCTCCTGATCGTTCTGACCGTATCGCTCGCGCACGCTGCGCCACCGCCGCCCGAACCAACGGGCCCGCACCCGCGGATCATCCTCGACAACGAGGTGCGGACGGCGTGGCGTGCGCTGGCGACCCAGGAGCGTGGGCCGATCGCGGGATCGATCGCGCTGTGCGAGTCAGGACAGACGCAGGAGCACGATCGCGCGATCTACATGGGCAGCGAGTGGTCGCGCGTGTTGCAGGCGTGCCTCGTCGCGTACGTCGCCACCGACAAGCCCCAGCACGCGAAGACCGCGATCAAGTTCTTCACCGCGCTGATCGACGACCTCGACAAGATCGGCGACGGCTCGGGCGGTACCGAAGCCGCGCGCCGCGACTCGGGCTACGCGCTGCGAAACCTCGGCGTGTACACCGCGATCGCGTACGACTGGCTCCACGATCAACTGCCGCCCGCGCTCCGCCAGCGCGCGCGCGAACGGTGGGAAGCGTGGCTCGGCTGGTATCGCGAGAAGGGCTATCGCGCGCGCGTGCCCGGCACGAACTACCAGGCCGGGTTCCTCGCCGCCGCGACGCTGATCTCGATCGCACAAGGTGGCGAGGCGACCGAGCAGCGCGGCCCCGAGCTATGGCGCTTCGTCGCCGACGAGTTGTGGGGCAAGGACATGTCCGCCGCGCTCGCACCGGGCGGAATCCTCGACGGTGGCGATTGGCCCGAGGGCTGGCAGTACGGCCCGCTGTCGATCGCGCACTACTCGCTCGCCGCGCGTGCGGCGAAGCGAGCGGGCATTCCGGTCGATGGTGTCGATCGCTGGCTCGCGTCCGTCCTTCGCCGCCACACGTACGCGCTCTCGCCGGCGGATCAGCTCTACGTCGCGCAGGACACCGAGTCCGAGACGCCGAACGTGGCGCCGCACGTGCTCACGCTCGATGCGATCGCGCTCGGCGATGCGACCCCCGAGGTCCGCGCGCAGGCTCGCTCGGAGCTGTCGCGCCTGCGGATCGCCGACAAGGACTTCTTCCTCTACGACGCGCTCGCGACCGGGAACGCGGGTATCGCGATCGCGCGCGAGACGCTGCCGACGATGTACACGGCCACGAACACCGGGACGATCTACGCGCGCACGCGCTGGGATGCGCGCGCCGTGTGGTTCGTCGCCGAGTGCGGCCGGTCGCTCGATGTCGATCATCGTCAACCGAAAGCCGGCAACTTCGTCCTCTCGCGCGGCGCCGACGACGCGATCGTGGATCCATCGCCGTACGGCTCGGCCTCGTCGCTGACATCGAATGCGCCGTCCGTCGTCTCGCCGCACTTCCCCGACGAGTACAAGCCCTCGCAGGGCAACTGGAGCACGCGCACCACCTGGGACTTCTCGACGCAGACTCGCTCGGGTGTCGTCGCCGCGCGCTGCGACTACGCCGGCGCGTATCAGCTCCAGAAGAACGCGTCGGACATCGCCGAGGCCACGCGCGACTTCATCCTGCTGCCCGATGCCGCCGGCACCGACGCGGCGCTCGTCGTCATCGATCGCGCGCGCGCCTCCGCGATGAACCTGCGCTTCCGCGTCGCGGGCGGTCTCACGCTCGCCGAGGATCGCGCGGAGAAGACGTTCGGCTCGACGCGGCTATCGATCGCCGGCACGCGGTCGTCGGGCCGCGCCGTCGTCGGGCGACCATCGCAGAAGGACTGCTTCGCGAAGGACACGATCAAGGGCCGCTGCGACGCTGCGCGGTTCGAAGCATCGGACTATCGCGTCGAGCTCGCCGGGCCCTCGCCGAGCGCGATCCACGTGATCGGCGTGGTCGATCAACGCGCACCCGTGGTGTCGTCGACGCCGCTCTCCGGCGAGACCTTCGCGGGCCTCGCGCTCACCACGCCGCGCGCGGCATCGATCATCTGGCCGACGAAGCCGGGCGCGTTGACCTATCGCGCGAAGCCGGGAACGCACGTGGTCCTCGATGCACCCGAGCTGGGCGGCCTGGCGACGATCACCGCGCAGCGCGAGGGTGATGCATGCCGCGTGAAGGTCACGCCCGGCGGCGCGACGCGCGTGCAACCGCTGATCGCGATCCTCGACGAGAACTGCGCGATCACCGCGGATCCTGCCACCACGAGCGCCGACTCGGCGATCGGCACGAAGCCGTCGCGAGTACCTCGCGGTGGCGCACCCGAGCCGCGATCGTCGCGCGCCGGCTGCTGTGGAGCGCAGACCACGCCCGGCTCGCCGATCGCGATGTCGCTCGTCGTGCTCGCGATCGTGCTCCAGAGACGACGGCACTCGTGAGTCACACGCAGGTCGCGCGGTGCTTCGCCAGTCCCGCGCGGAAGCGGACCTGGCACCGATCGCACGTCGTGCAGCACGGAGCGTAGTGCGTGATCATCGGACTTCGGTGACACGCGCACGTGCATTCGTCGGGCTCGCCCGCGTCGAACCGAGAAGTGCTCGTCGTCGATGAGCGGAACAGGCGCCGGAGCCAGCGGAACATGCTGTGAGTATGCCTTGACGATCGTTAACGAGTGCGTTAACTATTTTCTCATTATGAAACCAACACCGAAGGGCTGGCCGCGCCTGACGAGCTCGGCCTTCTATCAGGACGCGAACGCGGCGATCGATTGGCTGTGCAAAGCATTCGGCTTCGAGGTGCGCCTCAAGATCGAGGGCGAAGGCGGCATCGTCGAGCACAGCGAGCTCACGTACGGCGAAGGCTTGTTCTTCGTCGGCGACGAGCGCCGGCAGGGCGACAAAGATCGACCGATGAA
>JBGARE010000019.1:119923-134500 GCA_044230415.1 Kofleriaceae bacterium | reverse complement strand
TCCCGAAGGCCACTACTGGTGGTTCTGCCAGCGACTGCGCGGGTGATGCGGACGCTCGATGACACGTTCGTCGCGCTCGCGGATCCCGCGCGACGCGGAGCGATCGATCTGTTGCGCCAGAAGCCGCGGCGCGCCGGCGAGCTGGCCGACGAGCTCGGACTCTCGGCCCCGGCGATGAGCCGGCACTTGCGCGTGCTGCGCGACTCGGGGCTCGTCGAGCGCGCGTTCGACGACGACGATGCGCGCGCGAACATCTATCGTCTTCGCCCGGAGAAATTCATGCAGCTTCGCTCGTGGCTCGACGAGGTCGAACGGTTCTGGGAGCTCCAACTCGATGCGTTCGCGCAGCACGCGGAGAAGACCCGCGGGAAGCGCAAATGACGATCGTGGGGGACAAGGTCCGCGTGCAGACGTTCGTGCGCGTGCCGCAACGAGATGCGTTCGACGTGTTCACGCTCGAGCTCGACGCGTGGTGGCGCAAGGGCCCCGCGTATCGCGTCGGCGGCAAGCATCCCGGCCCGATGCACCTCGAGCCCGTGCTCGGTGGGCGCGTGTTCCAGCAGTACGGCCCGTCGAGCGAGCGCCTGCACGAGATCGGTCGGATCACCGCGTGGGATCCGCCCGCGCACTTCGCGTTCACCTGGCGCGGGATCAACTTCAAGGACTCGGACGCGGACACGACCGTCGAGGTCTGGTTCGAGGAAGCCGCCGAGGGCACGCGCGTGATCCTCGAGCATCGTGGCTTCGCGAGCCTGCGGCCGGATCATCCGGTGCGGCACAAGAAGCCCGTGGTCGAGTTCATCGGTGACATGGCACGGTGGTGGGGCGCGCTCGCGACCGCGCTCCGCGAATTTGCCGAGGAGAAACCTAGATGAGCGTCACCTCTCAGCCCCTGATCGTCGTTCGCGATGTCGAAGCCGCATCGCGCTGGTACTGCACGCTGCTCGGCGCGACGAGCGGCCACGGTGGTCCCGAGTACGAGCGCGTGATGGTCGGCGACGAATTCGTCCTGCAGCTCCACGCGTGGGACGTGCACGACCATCAGCACCTCGGGGATCCGGAGGTCCCCGTCGGCAACGGCGCGGTGCTGTGGTTCGAGGTCGCGGACTTCGAAGCGGCGGTCGCGCGGGCGCGAGCACTCGGCGCGACCGTCCTCGAGGACGTGCACGAGAACCCGGGCGCGAACCACCTCGAGCTCTGGCTGCGCGATCCCGATGGTTACGTCGTCGTCCTCGCGTCGACACCCGCCTGACGCGGGCACTTACATCCGCCCGCTGTCGCAAATCCGGCACAGACACGACGGCGCCCGTGCTGCGTATGTACGCACATGCCGAACCGTCTGTTCCGCACGTTCCTCCTCGTGGGCTGCCTCGCGACGGCGGCGCACGCTGACGAGAAGCCCGATCCGCCACCGCAAGATGCACCGCCGAGCTGTATCGATCCGACGGCGAAGAACGGTCTGTCGACGACCCTCGCTCGCGGCCCCCGCCTCGTCGGCACGTACAAGCTCGTCGCCGGCAAGAAGCTCGTCACGCCGAACCTGCGCTTGCTCGCGACCGCGCACTTCATGCCCGCGCGCGTCGGCTCCACCGAAGGTGAGTGGCTCCCGGGTCTCGAAGCCGAGCTGCTCCCCGATGTCGATCGTGATGGGCCGAGCTATCGCAACAGCGTCGACCAGCACGGCTACGATCCGATGCGCATCGGGACGTTCCGGATCAGCGTGAAGGGCGTGACGAAGTCCAAGGCCGGCACGATCGTCGAGACCATCGTCGAGGATCTCGGCTGCATGGAGGAGTACGTCCACGCGCCCCTCGCTCCGAACGAGAGCAAGACGTTCTGGGTCTCGACGGAAGCGACGCGCACGTACTCGTTCAGCACCGGACACTGGTACGACCAGGTCGCGCGGTTCTCGTTCGCGGTGTCGGCCGGGCTCGCTCCTGCCGTGCAGCAAGACCCCGGCACGAAGTCGCCGCGCGGATGGATCAGCGCGGCCGCGTGGGACTCGAACGATGGCTTCCCGTCGTGGGACGATCGCTCGCTCGCACGATTCCGCGCCGGCGACGTGCTCGAGACGGCGGGATACACGATCGAAGTCGTGAAGGTGGTCCTCGGCGCCGAGACCACCGTCGTCGACGAACAGGTCCACACCCGCGGCCGCGATCCAGCCGTCAGCGCGCTCGTGAAGGTGACCCGCCGCGCGAAAGCTCTCGACGGGGTCCATCGCAACCCCTGATAGAGTAGGCCCGTGCACGTGCGGCGGGTCTTGCTTCCGATCGTCCTCCTCGTCGCATTCATCTACGTCCACTGCGCGCCGCTCTCGCCGCGCATCGCTCCGATCGACGAGGACATGCCGCGCGTCGAGCAGACCGTGGTGGATGCACCCGACTCGATCGAAGAGCTCCAGCGCCGCATCACGGACGTGCTCCGCTACGAACGCGTGGCCGGCGCCGTGATCGGGCTCGTCGATCGCAGCGGTCCGATCTGGGTCGGCGGTATCGGTCTTCGCGATGTCGATACGAAGGCGCCGATGCAGCCCGACACCGTGTTCCGTGTCGGCTCGCTGACGAAGTCGATGATCGCGCTCGGCGTGATGCGGCTCGTCGATCAAGGAAAGCTCGATCTCGACGCTCCGCTGCGCGAGCTCTTGCCCGGTCTCGTCGATAACCCGTGGGAGGCGACCGCTCCGGTCACGATCGCGCAGTGCCTCGAGCACACCGCCGGCCTCGACGACGTGCGGTTCAACGAGATCTTCGCCGACGACGATTGGATGCCGGTCGCCGATGCGCTGGCGCTGAACCCACGATCCCGCGTCGTTCGCTGGCGACCCGGGACGCGCCACGGCTACTCCAACGTCGGCTACGCGGTCGCCGCGCGCGCGATCGAGGTCGCGAGTGGCGAGCCGTTCGATGTCTATCTGCGACGAGAGATCCTCGCGCCGATGGGCATCGGCGATGCGGACTTCGGGCGCACCGCGACGATCACGCCGCGCCTCGCGACCGGCTATCGCGACGGCAAACCCCAGGCGTTTCATCCGTTCGCGCATCGAGGCGCCGGATCGCTCCTCGTATCGGCCGCCGATCTCGTCAAGTTCGTCCACTTCTGGATCCGGCGCGGCGACGGTTATCCGCCGATCGTGTCCGCGACCGGTCTCGCTCGCATCGAGCGCAGCCAGACCCTGCCCTATCCCCACATCGACAACGAGTACGGGCTCGCGAACTACGTCGACGTCTCGCACCCGACGCTGTCGCACGGCCACGACGGCGGCATGCCCGGCTTTCACGCGAGCTATCGCTACTTCTCCGATCTCGGCGTCGGCTACGTGATGCTGCTCAACGGCAACTACTCGTTTCGCGGGTACGTCCGGCTGCGCGCGCTCCTCTACGCGTATCTCACGCGCGGCCGCACACTCTCGCCGCCGACGCGCAACGTGCGCGAGCGTCCCGCTGCCGACTACTACGCACTCGCGAATCCGCGCAGCGAGCTCTCCGGCTTCATGGAGCGAGTCACCGAAGGCTGGCGCTTCTTCGAGACGTCGTATGGCTTGATCGGGCGCACGATCGGCGGCATCGAGTTCGATCTCCACGCCGCGCCCGACGGTGGGTATCGATTCGGCAGCGACAGCGGCACCTCGATTCGATTCACGAACAATCGCGAAGGCACCCCGATCGTGCTCATGAGCTTCATGTACGGCGAAGCGGCGTCGTACTGGATCGCGAAGGCTCGCTACCTCGCGTTCGAATTCGCCCTGCTGCTGCTGACGCTGGCGCCGCTGTGGTCGCTCGGCGTGCTGATCTTCGATGGGCTTCGTCGCGAACGCTCGCTGTCGCGCTGGCTCGTGCTCCCGCCCGCGATCGCGGGACTGTCGTGCTTCGCGATGCCCCACCTGCTCGAAGCCGCGTTCGACCGCGCCGTGATCGGGATCGTGCATCCATGGACGATCGCGTTCTGCGGCGCCTCGATCGTCCTCGCGGTGTCGTCGGTGGTCACGCTGGGCGCATCGCTCCGATGGTGGAAGCGACTGCGCTGGTACGCCCTCGCGGTCCCGATGCTGTGCGGCATCGTGTTCACGGGCTTCTCGGTGTGGCTGTGGGCCAACGATTGGATCGCGATGCGAACCTGGGCGTACTGATCACATGACGCGAACGGGAGCGGTGCGCGCGTTGATCAACGCGGGCTTCGGATCCGTGGGTGTCCCGCGCTTGCGGATCTTGCCGATGCGAACCCAGTACGTCTGACCGCGCTTGAGCTGCCAGCGCTCGTCGGGTGCGCGCATGTCCTGGCCGCCGTACGACGGTCGCTCGCCGGGCAGCGCGAGCAACGCGAACGGAACATCGCCGAGCTCGTTCGCGACGAGCCAGCCATCGCCTTCGGTGACCGGCGGTGGACCGACGATCTGGAAGTACACCGCGTCGTTGTCGCGCGCGACGCTGATCGTGCGCGCGCCCGACGGGAGATCGCCGTTGACGATCGCGTGCGACGGGATTGCTGCCGGCGGATCTTTGAGATCGCTCGGCGGCGGCGGTGGCACCGGCTCGACGGCATCGACGCGCCAGAACCAGCGCTTCTGGTCGTCGAGCTCCCACGCGCCACCGATCGCGACACGGTCGCCTTCCTTGGCCTTGCCGTCGAGCTTGACGCGAATCCCCAGCGAGCCGTTGCCCTCGGTGTCGTCGACGAGCCAGTGATAGCCGGTCGCGATCAGCGGCGGCGGCCCTGCATCGGCGACGGGCGGACCGGGCTCGAGGATCGCGGGGCCGACGCGACCGTAGACCACGCCGCGCTGGTTGCGCCGGCCGAGGTACTGCGCGCGATCGATCACCGACTGCCACGCGCTGATCGCGCCGAGATCCGCGATCACCTTTCCCGGATCGGGAGGCTCGGGCTCCTCCGGCTTGTTCGGCGCATCGACCGACGGAAGCGCGACGTCGGCGTCGTCGGGAATCACCGCATCGGATCCCGAGGCGGTGTCACCCGGCACCGGCGCGCTGCCGCTGCCGGACGTGTTGCCCCGGCCCTGTCCCTGACACGCGACGAGCGCGAGCGAGACGACAGCGAGGATCGACCGTGTCGACAAACGCTCAGCCCGCGGCGAGCGCACGCGCTGCGTTGAGCGCGCGCGGGATGCCGAACGGCGACGCGCGCAGCTGCAGGATCAGGAAGTCACCCTCGGTGGACAGGCCCGAGACATTCACGACCGGCGTCAGCGTTCCGAGGATGCCGCGCACGCGATCGTTCTCCGCGAACTTCTTGTCCTGCATGAGGTCGAGCACGATGATGTCGTCGTGCGCCTCGACGAGGACCGGCGGGCGCTTCGGCATGAACTTGGCGAGGTTGCCGGGCTTGCTCAGATCGAGCGCGCCGCTCTTGATGAGTCCCGCGACCGGCGTGAACGACTCGCCGAGGACCTTCATCGTCACGTCGGAGAGGCGAAGCGTCACCTTGAACTCGGTGTCGCTGACTTCGATCTTGTCGACGCGGATCGATGCTCCCGCGCGGACCGTGGTGCCCATCAGATCGATCGTCGCGCCGAGTCCGATCGCCGGTGGACGCGGCGAGATCGTGACGTCCTGCGGCGCCTTCTTGGACGGCGGCGTGTTCGAGATGAACCAGCGAAGCGCATCGAGCGGCACCGCGATGCGCATGCCGAGCGCGTGGCGCGCCATGCTCAGCATCGTCGTGGGGTTCTTCATCATGAAGCGGCCTGCGGAACGGAGCGCGGCGCGGAGCGGAAGTGCCATGTGTCGATCCTATAGCGCGGCACCGTTCCCCCGTCGCTGGCAACGCCGTCAAATCGTTGGGTTCGGGGTCAGAACAGGATGACGCGAAGCGGCTTCGCGACGACGGCGCCCGTGACCGGCGAGCCCTCGACGATCGTCGCGAACACGACCGCGTCATCGCCGACGGTCACGCGGCGCGTCGGATCGCCGGTTCGCGGATCGATCACGAGCAGCGTGTCGGGGCCGTCCGGAGCGTCTCCGACGAGGAGGATCTCGCTCCCCGACGGCCCACGCGGCTGCCACCTCGCACCCTTCACACCTTGGCCTAGATCGTACTCGGCGCGCACACGCACACCACCCGTCGGTTCGTAGATCGTCAGCTGCTGTCCCGCGCCCACCACGGGCGGCGGAGCGATCGGCGTCCACAGCTTCGGCAGCTCGGGATCGTCCGGCACGAGTAGCTCGTGCGCCGCACTGTGGATCGCCGGCACCGGCGGACGCGGCACCGGCGCACCGAACAGCGCACCACCCGCCGTGAGACCGGCGACCAGGTCCGGGCCCGCGTGCCACTCGAGCCCGATCCCCGGCACGCCGATGATCGTCCCGTCCTTCGCGACGATGCGATACGCGTCGCCGTCCTCGAGCTGCACGAGCACGCCATCGCCGGCCGCGGTGACCGCGGTCGCGACGCCGTCGATCGCGAGCGTCCATACGGGCCGCATGTCGAGCTTCGCCGCGCGCGCGACGAGCCGGCCGTGCTGCGCGGCGATGACCATGCGTCCCCACTCGGCGGTGTCGACGATCGCGACCAGCGCGACGCCATCGGCGGCGGCGAGCGTGAGGCGCGTGTGGCCCGTCGCGGCGTCGAGAACGTACGCGCGATCGCCGGACGCGACGACGAGCAGCGCGCCGCTCGCGGTCATGGAGTCGACGCCATCGCCCTCCCACTCCCATCGCGTCTGCCCCGTGCGCGAGGTCGCGCGCACGAGCGCGGTGCCCGGGCGCGTGCCTTGGGTTCCGCACGCGACGATGTCGTCGCCGACGGCGATCGCTTTCACCACGCCACCACCGCAGGCGTCGGATCGCTCCCACAGCCACGTCTTCGTCGCGAGATCGAGGGCCACGATCGCGCGCGACGTGTCGTCATCGATCGGCGTTCCGGCCGTCGCGATGTAGACGATGTTCGACGCGACAGGATCGATCGCGATCGGTCCGACGCTCTCGGTCCCGGTATCGACCTTCTCGATCGCACCGGCGGTGTCGAGCGGCTTCGGTGCGGGCAGATCGCGCAGCTCCGTCGGGACCGCCACGCCCTTCGCCGGCATCGACACGCGAAGCGATCGCGAGTAGCGCGCCGGCAACGCGAAGCGCTCGATCGTGTTCGCGCGCGAGCCATCCCAATCCGACGCGACGATCGCCGCATCCCCGAGCACCGCGCCCTGCGCACCGAGCGCGACGTAGTTGGCGACGCCCGCTCGATCGAGCACGACCATCGTCGACGGTGTCACGCGCACGAGCCGGCGCTCGCCGCGCGACGAGACCAGCGCACCGAGTGGGACGAGCAGCACCGTCGTGCCCGCGGTCGCGAGATCGCGAGTCCACCGCGCCACGCCCGCGATCGTCGCGATCTCGAGCTGCGCGCTTCCATCGCGCGCCGGCCAGAAGCCGCGCACGCCATCGACGCGCCCGGTCTGCGCACCGCTTCCGCGCGCGAACGCGACGAGGCTCTGATCGACGTGCGCGACGATGTGGTCCCCGGCGCACGCGTCGACCGCCGTGACCTGCCCGAGCGGCACGCTCCACGTGACCGCCGGCTTGCCCTTCACGTCGGCGATGCGTTGGAGCTTGCGATCGACCGTCGATGCGAACAGCTCGCGTCCCGCATCGCCGCAGCTCGCGACGATCGTCTCGGCGACGACCGTCGGCGGCAGCTTCACGCGCGAGAGCTCGTCGCCGCTCGCCGAGTCGAGGATCACCGCCTGCCCATCCGACGCGACGACGACGCGGTCATCCGTGATCGCGACGAACGGCAGCTCGACTTTCCACGCGGATTTTCCGTCGAGCGTCACGCCGCGCACGCCGGTCCCGTCGGAGCAGACGATCGCGTTCTCGGTCACGCCGACGATCGGCCCGGTGCACAGGGTGGTGTCGCGCCAGATCACGCGGCCCGCATCGACATCGATCAGCTCGACCGCCGCGCGCACGCCCTCGTAGCCATACGCCGCCGCCCGCGCTTTCTCGCCGGGGACCTCCCACAGCGTCGCGAGGCGCAGCGGGACCTTCTGCGTCCCGGCGATGCCGAGCGACGCCATTGCCTGGGGTGCTTGCGCGCGACCGAAGCGGCCCTTCGGCGCGCTGACCGGCCAGCCCGAGGGAGCGGGCGCATAGACCCACTGCGGTGGAGGTGGCTCCGCCGGTGGCGCGGGCGCTTCGCAAGCTGCGATCAGCGCCAGCAGCAACATGCGACGAGCCACACCCGTTCGTACCACGCCGGGTGCAGTGTCGCCGATCGGCTAGACGCGCTCGACGATCGTCGCGATGCCCATGCCGCCACCGATGCAGAGCGTGATCAGCGCGGTGGACTTGTTCGCACGCTCGAGCTCGTCGATGGCCGTTCCGAGGAGGATCGCGCCTGTCGCGCCCAGCGGGTGACCGAGAGCGATCGCGCCGCCGTTGACGTTGATGCGCTCGGGATCGATCCCGAGAGCGCGCGCCGTCTGCATCGGCACCGTCGCGAACGCTTCGTTGATCTCCCACAGGTCGATGTCCTTGACGGACATGCCCGCGCGATCGAGCGCCTTCTTCGACGCCGGAGCCGGCGCCGTCAGCATGATCACGGGCTCGGCGCCGACCGTCGCCATCGAGCGAATGCGAGCGCGCGGCTTGAGGCCCGCCTTCTTGCCCCACTCCGCGGAGCCCATCAATACAACGGCCGCGCCGTCGACGATGCCCGACGAGTTACCGCCGGTGTGCACGTGATCGATCGCCTTGGTGTCGCTGTACTTCGCGAGCGCGAGCTGGTCGAGCGTCTCGCCGTTCGGGCCCATCGCCATGCCGCCCATGTCGGCGAACGCGGCCTTGAGACCCGCGAGACCCTCGAGCGTGGTGTCCGCGCGCGGGTGCTCGTCGCGGTCGAGCGCGATCGAACCGTCGTCGTTCTTCACCGCGAACATGCCGTTCGCGAAGCGCTTCTCCTCGATCGCGCGCGCCGCCTTCTGCTGGCTGTGGAGCGCGAACGTGTCGACGTCGGTGCGCGAGAATCCTTCGCGCGTCGCGATCAAGTCGGCCGAGATGCCCTGCGGCACGAGGTACATGCGCTTGCGCAGCTTCTCGTTGAGACCGTCGAGCATCGCGCCGTCGGAGCCCATCGGCACGCGCGACATCGACTCGACGCCGCCGCCGATTCCGCTATCCGTGAAGCCCGCACCGATCTTCGCGGCGATCGAGTTCACCGCTTCGAGGCCCGAGCCGCAGAAGCGATTGATCGTGAACCCGGTGACCTCTTCGGGCCACTGCGCCGCGATCAGCGCGACGCGCGCGATGCACGCGCCTTGCTCTTTGACCTGGGTGACGCAGCCGACCGCGAGATCGTCGACGAGCGACTTGTCGAGCTTCTTGCGCTCGGCCATCGCGTTGAGCGTCTGCGCGAGCAGCTCCTGCGGGTGGTGGTTCGCGAGTCCACCTTTGCCGGCCTTGCCGCGACCGCGCGGCGTACGAAGTGCGTCGTAAATGAAGACGTCAGCCATGAAACACCTCTCCGTTAGATAGGCGGAGGGTGGACCAACTACAGAGTGCAGGCAAGGTCGGTGGCGTGGCGCTTCAACGACTCGAGGGACTGCGCGCAAGCCCCCGCAAGCTTTGCCTTGTCCTGCAGCGAGACCTTGTGCATCGGCAGGTTCCACGCCTCGATCGTCTCGGTCCCGAGCTGGATTCGCGCGTCCGCGTCGAGCGTCGCGCAGTCCATCATGCGCGTGACCGCCGCGACGAAGTTATCGCAGCTGGTGATCCCGACCTGGAGCGCGCCGAGCTTCGTGACCACCTCCGCGAGCTCCGCGGACTGATCGGGCTGGGCGCCTTTGATCTCGACGAGCAACGACGCGCGCTGCTCGATCGGGAGCTGGCCGACACACGTGGCGAGCTCGGACGTGCCGTCGGACGGCGAATCCGACGCGAGCTTCGCAAAGCACTCGATCGCCTTCTGCGACCACTCGTCGCGAGCGCATCGCGCGCGCATCGGCGGCACGACCTCTTGCTCCGGCGGGTGCAGATCCTTCGCGGCGCGATCGATGCCGAACGCCGCATCGGTGCACGTCTTCGGCAGCTCGGTGATCGGGGTCGCGATCGGCACGGCCGGCGCGGGCTTCGCGGGTGGCGGCGCCGCAGGGCTGCTGCAACCGACGAGAGCAATCAGGAGGGCGCGCCGCACGTCGGGACTATGACACGGCTCGACGAAGGTGGTTGCTAGGCCTGCTGCCAGCGACCGCTCGCGTCGACGTTCGCGGGGTCGACGTGCTCGCGCGGCACGATCAACCGCAGTGCGCGCGGCAACACCTCGATGCGATAGCGATCTCCCGCGGGGAGCTCCTCGCCGTCGCACTGCGCCGACGGAAGCGGCCGCGCTCGCACGTCGAGCTCGAACCGGGCGCCGGTCACCGGCTTGTCGTGCGTGAACCCGAGCATCGAGAGATCGTCGACACCGACGGGGCTGCGCCGCAACGAGCCGAGCATCTTCGCGCCGAAATCGCGGCGGCCCGTGACGGGCACCATCTCGAACAAGCCATCGTCGGATTCGATGTTCGGATCGAACACCCACTCGCCGCCGAAGATCTGCGTGTTCTTGATGATGACGTCGAGCAGGTTGTCGAACGAGTACACCTTGCCGTCGACCACCGCCTCGAGATCGAACTTCACGTCGACGATGTAGCTCTCCGCGAGGCGCTGCAGGATCGCGCCCGCGTACACGAGCTGATCGCGATACAGCATGCCGAGACCGGGGATGAGGCCCACGCGTTCGCGATCGCGGTTGCGCGTGGCGAGCGATGCAGCGCCGAGGCCGACGCTGAACGAATCGAAGAACATGTCGCGATGGATCTCTTTCTGATCCCGCTCGACGACGAGCCGCCCGACATCGCAGCCCACGGTCGCGCCGGCGGCGATCACGGCGACGTTGCGCTCGAGCGCCCCCGGGCCCGACTCGAGCCCGAACGACTTCCCCTGATCGTTCGCGGTCCCGGTCGGCAGCATTCCCATCGCGCACGACGCCGCGTGCTTCGATGCGAGGATCCCCTTCGCGACCTCGGCGAACGTGCCGTCGCCGCCCATATAGATGACGGCGCGCACGCCTTCGTTGTCGATAACTTCGGTCACGCGATCGATCGTCCGGCCCTCGGGCTCGGTCGGCACGAAGCGATGCGCGATGTGCGCTTCGTCGAGGAGCGCGCGTGCGTGGCGGATCCAATCGGCGGCCTTGCCGCTCTGCGCGGTGGGATTCGCGAACAGGATGACGGGTTGTCCCGCAGCCCAGCGCTCGATGTAACCAGGGCTCACGTGGCAACTCTAACCTGGTAAGGTCCACGCGTGTCCGCGCCAACGGTGTCCGACGAGCACGAGCTTCTGCGCCAGACGGTTCGTCAGTTCGTGCAAACGCGCGTCGAACCGCAGGCCGAAGAGCACGATCAGGCTCAGAAGTTCAACGCCGGCCTGTTGCGCGAGCTCGGTGGCCTCGGCCTCATCGGCGTGACCATCCCCGAGGCCGACGGCGGCGCGGGCCTCGACGCCACCGCGTCGTGCATCGTTCACGACGAGCTCGCGTACGCGGATCCCGGCTTCGCGCTCGGCTACCTCGCGCACGCGCTGTTGTTCGTCAACAACTTCTACTACGCGGGCAGCGCCGAGATTCGCTCGCGCTACTTGCCGAAGACGCTGACCGGCGAGCTCGTCGGCGCGATGGGCATGACCGAACCCGCGGTCGGCACCGACGTGCTCGGGTTGCAGTCGGTCGCGCGGCGCACGAGCGATGGCTACGTGCTGAACGGGCGCAAGACGTTCATCACCAACGGCCCCGAAGCGAACGTGTTCCTCGTCTACGCGAAGCTCGACGAGCGCATCACGTCGTTCGTCGTCGAGCGCTCGTTCAAGGGCTTCGCCTCCGGCGCGAAGATCCCCAAGGTCGGCATGCGCGCCTCGTCGATGTCCGAGCTGATCTTCGAGGACATGCATGTCCCCGCCGCGAACCTCCTCGGCAGCGAGGGCGGCGGCATCACGAACATGATGCGCAACCTCGAGATCGAGCGCCTCGGGCTGTCGGCGATGAGCCTCGGCATCGCGCGTCGCTGCCTCGACGTGATGGTTCGCTACACCACGGAGCGCCGCAGCTTCGGCAAGCCGCTGCACGAGCACGGACAGATCCAGCGCTACATCGGCGAGAGCTTCGCGAAGGTCGAGGCGATGCGCGCGCTGGTCTACAACGTCGCCGCGACGACCGGTCCCGACAAGCGCAACCGCCTCGGCACTGACGCCGCGAAGCTATTCACGTCGACGGCGGCCAAAGAGGTCGCCGACAACGCGATCCAAGTGCTCGGCGGATATGGCTACGCGACCGAGTATCGCGTCGAGCAGTTCTGGCGCGACGCGAAGCTGATGGAGATCGGCGGCGGCACGCTCGAAGCGCACCAGAAGAACATCACGCGCGATCTCACGCGCCCGTAACTGGCTCGCTCGATACTGGGCGACGATCGCGCCCCGCGAATTCGAGTTACTGCGCGCTGCCGGCCGGTGCGGCGCTGCCCGCGGGCGCTGCGCTGCTGCCACTACCGATGGCGTTGCCACCACCACCACCGGCTCCGCCGCCACTACCGCCACCCATATCGCCGTGCGGGCCGCCCATGTCGCCGTGGGGACCGCCCATGCCGCCCCCCATGCCGCCGCCCCCCATCCCGCCGCCGCCCATGCCGCGGTTACGAGCGTTCTCGCGCGCACCCGAGCTCATCGCCTTGATGATGTCGGTCTGGAGCTTCTGCGCTTGCTCCTGCGGCAGCTGCTGCCGGCACTTCTTGATGCTCGGTTGATCGCTCGCGGACGAGAAGCACGCGATGACATCCGCGGACCACTTGTCGTCGCGGCAGTGCTGCGTCATCAGCTCGCGCAGCTTGTTCGCGATCTCGGTCATCGCGGGCGGCGCGTCCTTGCCGCGCGCCGAGATCATCTTGTCGACGGCCGAGTTGATCGCGGTGGCGCACGGATCGCCGCTCGCTTGCTCGCTCTTCTTGCTGCAACCGACGACGAGGAGCGCGGCGGCGAGGAGGATCGTCTTCATATCGCGAACCATACGCCTGGCATGCCTTCGCGTCACTCCTTGCAGATAGAGGCCGCCTGGCGCGTCGCATCCGCCGCCTTCTTGCACGAGATCGCGACCGACCTACGCGTGCTCTCGTCGAGGAGAGCCGTCGAGGATGCGGACTTGACGTATGCGTCGAACGACGCTTTTCGCCTCTCGGGGGAAATCTTCTCGCATGACTGGTAGTCCACGACCGCCTTCCGATACTCCTCGCACTCGGGGATCGCGCGAGACGTGACGCCACCCGAGCCACTCGCCGATTCTGTCTGCGCCGATCCAGCCGCCATCGAGCGCGACATGCACGCCGCCATTTCCTCGGCGACGACCTGCATCTTCTTCGCCACCTCGACGTTCTTGTGGGGCGTGGTCTTCGCGGCGAGCTCGCGCGACCATGCAGACAACCCCGCTTGCACCTTCTCCGAACACGCCGCGTCGGTGCATCTGCACATCTCGTCCTTGAACGCGGTCAGCCGCGCGAGGAGCGCGGCCTCGGGATCGTCCTTCTTCTTCGGCGACGAACACGCGACCACGAGCAGCATCGCCGCGACAAGCCTCATCACGCGATCCTCCCATAGAGATCGCGAGCCTGCCCGAAATGAAGAAAGCCCGACATCGCGAGATGCCGGGCTTCCTAGTCTAGTGACGTGAAACTCGAGCTAGTAGGCAGTGCTTACTTGCACGCCGCCGCAGCCTGCTTGACCGCGTCCGCGCCGGCCTTGCAGCCAGTCGCCGCCGCCGCCTTGTCCTCGGCCGGGAGGCTCGCCCACGCGCCGGACGCCTGGTCGAACGCGTCCTTCATCGTCTTGCGAGTCGCCTCGGGGATCGCGTCGCACGCGGCGAGCTTGTCGATCGCCGCCTTGTAGTCGTCGCACTCCGGGATGCCCGTCGAGCCGCCAGCGGCCGGGGCCGCCGCCGTGTCCGAACCCGAGCCGCCACCAGTCGCCGCCGAGCCCGAGTCCGAGCCCGAGCCGCCGCCGGTCGGCGGGGTCTCCGCGCCAGCCGACATCGCCTTGGTCATGCACTCACCGTAGGCCTGGCCGACCTCGGTCATCTTCTTCATCGTGGCCTCGTCGGCCTTCTGGTCCTTCTTGTCGCCGGCCTTCGCCGCCATCTCGGTCGACCACTTGGTCATACCCTCTTGGACCTTGTCCGCGCACGCCTTGTCCTTGCACGCGCACATCTGATCCTTGAACTCCGTCATCTTCGCGACGGCTTCACCGGCGTCGCCGCCGCCCTTCTTTTTGCAGGCGCCAACGGCGAAGAGCGAAGCAGTAGCGAGGAATGCGATCGTCAGGTTCTTCATGTGTTCTCTGGGTCCCTCTGTTGAGTGAGGCGTCTGTTGTAAGGCATCCGAGAACAGCGATCGAGAAACGCACTGAACTCTATCGTCGCGCAGTCGTCGTCGATGAAGTCGCGCGTCGCGACAATCGGCGACAATTGTTTTCTCGCGAGGACAAACCGTCGTTCGCACGGAGAAGCCTCCGTGGAGACGGAAACGAACGAGCCTCAAGCGCCTGCGAGGAA
>JBGARE010000019.1:115491-119724 GCA_044230415.1 Kofleriaceae bacterium | reverse complement strand
GAGTAGCCGACGAGATGGCCGAACGACGCGTGGAAGCGCGTCCCCTTCACGTACGCGAACGGCGTGTACCGCTTCTGCAGCGCCTGCACTTCGGCGAGCTGATCGAGCGTCGCCGGATCCGCGCGATGGAACCGCAGCGAGATCGCCGCGTAGAAGATCTGCTGCACCGTCTGCGTGCCGAGCCCGAACTTGTCGGCGCGGCGCATCTTGTCGACGAGGTCCGCCGGGATGATTTCTCCGGTCTTCGCGTGGCGCGCGAAGCGGGCGAGCGTGTCGTGGCTCCACGCCCATTCCTCGAACATCTGTGATGGCGCTTCGACGAAGTCCCACTCGGTCGCGACGCCACTCTGCGAGATCCACTTCTGGTGTCCACCGAGCACGTGGTGCATCAGGTGACCGAACTCGTGGAACATCGTGACGACGTCGTCGTGCTCGAGGAGCGCGACCGGATCGTCCGCCGTCGGCTGCGGGAAGTTGCACACGAGCACGCCCTCGGGCAGCTGCGCGCCGCGCACGCCGTCGAGCAGCGGGAACTGCGCCGCGTGCTTGTACTTGCCCTCGCGCGGATGCATGTCGAGGTAGATGCGGCCGAGCTTGTCGCCCGCGCGCATCACGTCGTAGATGACGACACTCGGGTGCCACGGGTTTCCGTCGGCGACGGGGACATAGGTGATGTCGAAGATCTCGCTCGTGATCGCGAGCAGCCCGTCGAGGACCTTCGCGTACGCGAAGTACTCGCGCACCTCGCTCGCATCGACTTGGTAGCGATCGCGCTTCACGAGGTTCTCGAGATAGATCTTCTGCCAGTCGGTGACCGCGGTCGCGTCGGGATCGATCGTGCGCAGCTGCCGCAGCAGCTCCGCGTAGTCCTCTTTCGCGCGCGGCTCGGCGAGCTTCCACACGCGCTCCAGGAACTCCGCCGCGCGATCGCCGGTGCGGATCATCTTGTCCGCGGTGATGTAGTCGGCCCAGTTCGCGAAGCCGAGGAGCTGCGCCTTCTCCGAGCGCAGCGTGAGGATCTGCCGCAGCGTGTCCTCGTTGCCGCCGTCGCCGCGGCTGCGGAACGCGATGTACAGCTTCTTCCGCAGCTCGTCGTCGGCCGCGTAGGTCATGAACGGGTTGTAGTCGGGGTAGTCCGTCGTGATGCGGATGACGCCCTTGGCATCGGGCGGATGCGAGGCGAGGAAGTCCGCCGGCAGCCCCGCGAGGCGGCTCGCGTCGAGCACCTCGAGCGTGCGGACGTCCTCGGCGATCGTCTTGCTGAACTGCTGCCCGAGCTTGGTCAGCTCCTCGTCGATCTCTTCGAGACGGCGGCGAACCTCGGGCGACTTGTCGACGCCCGCACGCCGGTAGTCGCGCAGCGTGAGCGCGTGGAACCGCTTCGTCTCCGCGTCCGCCGCGCTGACGTCGACCGCCGCGAGCGCGTCGTAGATCTCGCGATCGAGCGCGAGCGCCGAGTAGAACTTCGACACCTGCTGCTCGCAATCGCGCGCGGCATCGCGGATCGCCTCGTCCGGGTGGACCTCGGACATCAGGCCGGCCAACGCATTGGACGCGCTCGCTGCCATCAGCAGCTCGTTGTAGCGCTCGAGGCTGTTCACCGTCGGGCGAAGCGTCTTCGCGCGCTCGAGGCCTGCGAGGCAGTCGGTGCGAAACTGATCGGTGCTCTCGACCTTGTTCACGACTTTGAACGTAACATCATTGCGAGATGGACGACGCTGTCCCCGATCTGGGCGATGCACTGCCGCTGGTCGCCACCGATCCGCGGTGGTTGCCCATCGCACTCGACGATCTCGATGCGGTGCACGCCGATCACCTGCACTGCGAGCGCAAGGCCGCGCAATCGGCGCTGTCGCTGATCCGTTCGTATCCCGAGCGCACGGATCTCGTGACCGCGATGGCGCGCCTCGCCCACGACGAGACTCGCCACGTCGTTCAGGTCAGCCAGCTGATGTCGCGCCGCGGTCAGCCCGCCGCGTACGACTTCGGCGATGACTACGCGAAGGCGCTGCGCGATCACATCCGCAAGGGCGAGCCCGCGCGGCTCCTCGATCGCTTGCTCGTGTTCGCGGTGATCGAAGGCCGCAGCGCCGAGCGCCTCGGCCTCCTCGCCGGCGCTCTCGACGATCCGAAGTCGCGTGCGCTGTACGCGGATCTCGCGACCGCCGAAGTGCGCCATCGCGACATCTTCCTCGGGCTCGCGCGCGACGCCGATCCGGCGACCTGGCGCGCACGCGCCGCGGAGCTCGCGTCGCTCGAAGCGGACATCCTCGAGCATCGCGCGATCAGCGCGCGCATCCACTGAGCACGCTAGCTCACGCCGTGCAGCGCACGCGGATCGAGTGCGTGTGGCCACTGACGTTGGTCGACGTGGTCATGATCGATCCGCTCTGCTTCAGCTCCGCGAACTGCGCGACGGTGATCGTCACGCTGTGCGGATGATCCGCTCCGCCCTGGATCGCGTACACCTTGGCCGACGTCGACTCGAGGTCCGCCGGCTCGACGGTCATCTCGTGGCCGTGGTTCGTACCGATCGTCACGCTGTTCGTCGCGCACGTGCCCGCGAACGCATCGGCGGGTGCAGCATCAGCGGCGCTGCCGCTCGCGTCGGCCGGCGAGGGATCCCCGGTGCCGTCGTCGCCGCACGCCGCGAGCACGGCCGCGCCGAGGCTCGTCATCCAGAGGCTGCGGAGAAACTCCTGGCGATTCAGCATGGCACCATGTCTCACGCGCACGTCACCGTGATCGTGTGCGGATGCCCGTTATTCGTCGACGACGTGACACTCAGTGTTCCATTCGCGCGCAGCATCGCGAACTGCGCGGGCGTGATGGTCACCGTGTGGGGATGCAGGGACGTGCCTTGGATCGCGTACATCTTCGGCGTGGTCGCATCGAGGTCCGCGGGCGCGACCGTCATCGCGTGGCCGTGGTTCGAGCCGATCGTGACGTTCGTCGCGCTGCACGTCGTCGTCGGTGGTGCATCGAGCGGCGTCTGCGTCGCTGCGTCGGCGCTCGTGTTGTTGCCCGCGTCGACGGGCGTGCCCGCGTTGGCATCCGGCGACGGATCGCCGCCTGGATCGCCCGTCCCCGTGTCCGTGCCACACGCCGCGAGCGCCGATGCGCCGACGCCGAGGCCGAGGCCGAGACCGATGAACGAGCGGAGGAATTCGTACCGAGTCATCATGCGGACGCTATAGCGAGAGACGCCGCCCGACCGCGAGTCCTTATTTGGAAACGCTCGTTCGCTCGCTGCGCAAGTCGTGCACGGATCGCGTGAGCTGGCACACGACGCGAACCTCGAGCGTTCGCAGATCACACGTCCGGGGGCTTCAGCTCCGAGAGCGGCGGCATCCGGGCGAGCTCTCTCCACACGAGCGCGACGACACCGGTGACGAGCACGGCGATCGCGCCGCCGCCGACGATCGCGGGCACCGTCCCGACGAGCCACGCGGCGAAGCCCGACTCCGCGGCGCCGAGCTCGTTGGACATGCCGATGAAGACGTAGTGCACCGAGCTCACGCGGCCGCGGATCGCGTCGGGGACGACGATCTGCTCGAGCGTCAGCCGGATCACGACGGAGATGTTGTCGAGCGCGCCGCAGATGACGAGCAGCGCGACGGTGAGCGGCAGCGATGTCGACAGGCCGATCAGCGACGTCGCGACGCCGAACAACGCGACGACGATCAGCAGCACGCGCCCCGGCCTCTTCCACGGCGGAATGCGCCCACCGATCACGGCCATGAGGACGGCGCCGGTGGATTGCGAGGCGCGCAGGATGCCGTAGCCGAGCGCGTCGGTGTGGAGGATGTCCGTCGCGATCGCGGGGAGCAGCGCGACCACGCCCGCGAACAACACGGCGAACATGTCGAGCGTGAGCGCCGGGAGCAGCAGCGGCGACTGGAAGATGAAGCGCAGACCGACGCGCCAGTCCTTGCGGGCGTTCGGTGCGTGAACGACAGCGCGCGGCTTGGGCAGCGAGCGATACAGGATCGCCGACGACACGCCGGTGATCGCGACGAAGCCATAGATGCCCGCGGGCACCACGATGGTGAGCGCGAGCCCGGCCAGCGCGGGGCCGATGATCGCGCAGAGCTCCTGCATCGTGGCGCCGATGCGGTTCGCGCGCTCGAGGTGTCCGCGCTCGATGATCATCGGCATGAGCGAGCCGCTCGCGGGCGCGTGGATCGTCGCGATGATGCCCTGAACGAGCAGCAGCAGGTAATAGACGCTCAC
>JBGARE010000019.1:114811-115453 GCA_044230415.1 Kofleriaceae bacterium | reverse complement strand
CGACGGCGCCGGTCAACGTGGCCGCGAGCGTGGTGAGCAGACGCCGATCCGTGCGATCCACGAACGCGCCCGCCGGCACGAACAGCGCGATGACGGGCAGCATCTGCAGCGCACCGACACCGGCGAGCACGAGCTTCGAGTGCGTGCGCTCGTAGAGCTCCCACAGCACCGTCGCGTTGATGACCGAGCGACCGAACGTGTTCAGGGACCGCGCGCCGACGACGCGGTAGATCCGACCAGACACGGCATCGGGCACGACGCTTGGATGCTATCTCACGGGATTGCGTCGCGTCGTCGCGTGCTTATGCTCGTTTCCACGATGAACACACGCTGGGGTGCTGTGGTGTTGTTGGCGCTTGTCGGCTGTGGTGGTGGGACGTCCGGGAAGGAGAATAAAGTGTGCGAGCACGCTGCAAAGCTGTGCGACGCGCAGGACGAGATCGCGAGCTGCGGTGACGACCTGTCGAAGGCGAAGAAGGCGATGGGCGATCAGTACGAGAAGTTTCTCGACTGCTCGATGGCGGCGAAGTCGTGCGGCGAGTACGTCGGCTGCGCGGTCGGCGGCCTGGGCAACGAAGCGATCGACCAGCTCGACGGCTTCGGTAAGGGCATGAAGAAGATGATGAAGGACCACCTCGGCGA
>JBGARE010000019.1:107064-114783 GCA_044230415.1 Kofleriaceae bacterium | reverse complement strand
CGCGTGAAGAGCGAAGTCCGTCAGGCGGTCGGCGACGATGACGACGCCCTGCCCGGCCCGTGCACGCGCATCGAGAAGGTGTGCGCTCCCGACGAGCCGTTCATTCGCAAGGAGTGCCGCCGCATGGTGGGGAACCTCGGCGAGGACAAGACGAACCTCGGCGAGCTGACGACGTGCATCAACGCCGCGAACAACTGCTACGCGCTCAAAGACTGCGTCGAGAAGCTCGAGCGCAAGATGAGCGGCTTCTAGGTCAGTTGCAGTTGCCGTTGCGCCACGCGTCGGCCGCGTAGTCGACGAACGTGCCCGCGTACGCGGCACCCGGCGCGGGGCGCAGCTCGCCGCCGTTGACCGTGATGAAGTACTCGATGCGGATCTCGGAGCGGCCGCCGTCGCCGTTCGCGGGAGGCGTCACCGTCGGCGCGACCTCCGGGCAGTGATAGCTGCGGAGCGGATCGATCGTGCGCCAGTCGAGCGCGTAGCGCGTGTTGTTGCCGACGCGGCGATCGAGATCGACCGGACGCGTCTGCCACGCCGTCGAGGCCGTCGCGCCGATGAAGCGATAGTGCAGCTGCGTGTCGAGGAACGGCCAGATGCGGCCCGGATCGTCCTGCTCGGTGATGCCCGGCTGGTAGACCTCGAAGCACAGGTTCGAGATCGCCGCGCGCTGCCGCGCCCACGTGTCGAACGAGAACCCGGTCTGCGCGGCGACACCGCCGATGCACGGATCATCCGCGCCGCGCGTGATCAGCGAGCGCACCTCGCCCATCCACTGCGGCGGCACCGCGGCATCGAACGAGTAGTTCGCGCCGAGGTTCGAGTCCCACGCCTGGCATCCCGGGATCGCGGTGTTCTCGAACCACAGCGTCACGCTGCGCGCGTCGCTCGGGACGGGAATCGTCGGCGAGGTGTCGCGCACGCTGACGTCGCGGCGCTGGTTGCCCGGCGAGAACACGACGTGGGCCGTGATGTCGTACAACGCGTTTCCGTTGCGCCAGTTGCGGCACTGCGTGAGGCGCGCGTTGTCGTAGACGATCGTCATCTCGCCGCCCGGCGCGATGACACCTTCGCGATGCTCGGACCAGTCCGCGCCGAACACCAAGCGCGCGCGCGTCGGGCCCGCTGCTGCCGGGCACACCGTCGAGCTGCTCCAGATCGCGAGATCCGGCGACGTCATCGTGTAGTTGTCGAAGTCGTTCGAGTACCGATTGTGATCGAACAAGCGGCCACCACCGGTGAGCCGCATGTACGGCACGACCTCGATCTTCGCGTTCGAGAGCGACGTGCCGCTCCACCCAGGACCCGGCAGGCCCTGATGGATGCGCACGGAGAACGTGTGGAAGCCCGGCGTGCCGGCTCCATCCAGCGGCGTCGCGTCGACGCTCGACCACGCACCGCTCGGCGCCATGCGATACATCGCGCTCGGCACCAAGCCCTCGGCCGCGGCTTCGTCGCTGATCTCGATCGTGCCCGCCCAGACCCAGCTCGATCCGACCGTCTCGAACGTGAAGCCCGCGCCGCTGCGCTCCATCTGGCGAAGCACGACGTGGCAGTTGCGGTCCGCCTGGTCGTTCGAGCCGTCCACGCCGACGAGGGGCGCGGGCTCGGCCGTGGCGTAGTCCCCATCCCCGGACTCCGCGCAGGAGGCAGCGACGAGGGCGAGACCGAACCAAGCGAGGCGCTTCATAAGGCCCGCGATCAGCAGGGGACATGCCACCAACTCGCTCCCTGAATTCAGGTGCTTAGCGAGAGTGCAGGCGCGGACGCTGCCGATCGCAACGCTGGGTGGCTACTCCCCTCGATGGGGAACGAATCACGACGTCGACTACCGATCGTGTCCTACCATCGAGCAATGCGGATGCGGCTGGTGTGCTTGGTGGCGGCGCTCTCTACACGAACGGTCATGGCCGGGAGCTTCACCAGCGACGCCGAGCCCACCGCCGCGGAGATCATCGCCCAGACCGGTCGGGGCTATGCGAAGGCACCGATGACCGCGACCGCGAAGCCGACCAAGACGACGACCCGGATCTGGGAGCGCACCTACGATGGCGTTCCGTTGAAGAACGCCGACGCGATCTCGGTCCGCCTCGACGACGGTGTTCGCTGGGGTACGACGTTCGTGCGCGAGCTCGTGCCGCCCGCACCGATCCACCGCTCCGCGCTCGTCGGCAAGAAGCGCGCGATCGCCGTCGCGAAGATCACCGCGACGAGCGTCACGCTCGAGCTCGATGCCGTGCATGGCAACGTTCGCAGGCCGGGCCACACCCAAAGCAACGCGCTCGACTTCGAGGGCGTGATCGAGCGGTTCGATCTCGTCTATCACGTCGTCAGCGCTGCTCGAGAGCACGTGTACGTCGACGCGTACGCTGGCACGATCCTCCGCGTGTGGAGTCCGAGCCATTCGGACTGTTTCCCGACGACGGGGCCCTAGGTCACTCGCGCTTGCCGTAGATGTCGCCGTCGTCGGGCGGCGGATCCTTCTTCCCCGGATCCTTCTTGGTAGGGTCCTTCTTGCCCGGATCCTTCTTCACCGCGGTGGTCTTCACCGGCGTGGTCTTCGGCTCTGTCTTCTTCACGACCGGTTCCGTCTTCTTCACGACCGGTTCCGTCTTCTTCACGACCGGTTCCGTCTTCTTTACGACCTCGGTCTTCTTCACGACGACCGGCTCGGGGGTCGCGGATTCGACCTTCACGGTGTCGGTCTTCGTCGTGTCGGTCTTCGTCGTGTCGGTCTTCGTCGTGTCGGTCTTTGCGGTGCCGATGCCGGCCTTCGCCGTCTCGGCGGTTGCAGGCTCGATCTTGTCGTCGGCGGGCTCGACCTTGGCTGGCTCGGTGGGCGTCGCGATCTCCGTCGGCTCGGCGCCGAGCACGGGCTCGGGCGTCGGATCCTTCGCGGGTGCGGGCTGGCTCGCAGCCGTCGTCCCGCCGCCGCGATCGATCGCGAACATCGCGACCGCGCCGATCGCGATCATCGACGCGGCGACGACGCCGATGAGCATGCCGCGACCGCGACGCTTCGGCACCTCGACCACCGACGCGAGCTGACCGTTCGATGCTTGGATGCTCGTCGGTGTCTTCGGTGCGGCCGACGGCATCGGCGTCGGACGACCGAGCAGCGTCGGCACGCTCTGCGCGGGCGTCAGGTTCGCGGGCGTGAGGTTGCCCGGCGTGAACTGCGTGCGGACGTCCGACAGATCGCTCTGCGAGATCGGCGTGATCGGACCGGTGCCGTGCGGGATGTACTGCGCCGGCACGCCGTACGAGCGGCGGCCCAGCAGGCGCGCCGACTGCTCGGCGGACGCGCGCGCGAACACCGGGTCCGAGGCGAACGGCATGAGATCGAACGCGAGCTCCGCGATCGATTGATAGCGATCCTCGACGCGCTTCTCGAGGCAGTGCATGACCACGCGCACGAGCTCGCCCGGCACGTTCGGGTTCGTGATCGGCAGCGGCGGATCCATGCCGACCTTGAGGCAGAGCTCGGAGTAGACGTCGGAGCGGAACGGACGCGAGCCCTCGAGGAGCTCGAACAGCACCACCCCGAGCGACCAGATGTCCGAGCGCGCGTCCGAGGTCTTCGAGCTGCGCATCTGCTCGGGCGCCATGTACGCCGGCGTCCCGATCACCGACTGCGTGTTCGTGAGATCGCTCGTGCCCTCCGGTGCGGTCGCGATGCCGAAGTCGAGCACCTTGAGGTTCGGCGCTTGGTTCTCGGGCTGCGAGACGAAGAAGTTCGACGCCTTGATGTCGCGATGGATGATGCCGATCGCGTGCGCCTCCGCGATCGCTTCGCATGCTTGCAGCATGAGATCGACGGCGACCGCCGGATCCTGCGCACCGTGGTGCTTGATGATCGCGTTGAGATCCGCGCCCTCGAGGTACTCCATCACGATGTACGGCACGCCCGTCTCGAGGCGACCGACATCGAGCACGCGCGCGACGTGCTTGCCCTTCAGCTTCACCGCGGCCTTCGCTTCGCGCAGGAAGCGACGCACGATGTCCTCGCGCTCGAGGTGATGCGGCAGGAGGCACTTGATCGCGACGTCCTCGTCGAGATCGATGTGCCGCGCTTTGAGCACCGCGCCCATGCCGCCCTCCCCGATCAGCGACAGCACTCGGTATTTACCGAGGAGGATCGTGCCGGGTTGCGGATAGCGGGCCATGTTCAGGGGTAGACGTACACGCGGGCGTAGCCGCCGCCGAAGTCAGAGAAGCCGGTGCAGTACGCGCCGGTGTTGGGGTAGGACGGAAGTGTGAACGTATTCGTGCCACCGCGCACGTACGCACCTGCGGCGCCGCCCAGGTTGAGGCCGAGGTACTTCGTCGGCGGGACGCACGAGCAGTACTCGTAGCCGGCCTGGATGCCGTAGTCGCCCGCGTACGCGCCGTTCAAGTACGTGGGGCGGTTGTAGTACGTCGTGACCGAGTCGAGGTAGGTGGTGCAGTCGACGCCGAAGTTGATCTCGACGACGACCTGCGACGGCTGGAACGGCGCGTTGTCCGCCCACTGAAAGCCGATGTCCGCGCCGGTGCACGGATCGTAGACGTGCGCGTCGGTGTCGTAGCACGCGCTGACGCCGAACAGCTGACCGCGCTGGATCGTGTAGACGATCGGATCCCACTGGCAGCTGCCGTTGCAGCCGCCGTTCACGCTCGGGTCGCACTGCTCGACGCCGGCGTACACGTAGCCATCACCGCAGAACGCGTTGCGGCAACCGATGCACGCATCGCTCGTCGAGCCGTTCGCGTCGTCGCACTGCTCGTTCGCTGCGGGGTTCGTGCGGCCATCGCCGCACACGGGGAGCGTGCAATCGGGATCGCAGCCCGCGGAGTTCGTGCCGCCGTTGTCGCACTGCTCGCCGGCGGCGGGGTTGAACGTGTTGTCGCCGCACGCGGGCAGCGTGCAGTTCGCGTCGCACGCGGCGGTGTTCACACCGCTCGAGTCGCACTGCTCGCTCGCGGCGGTGTTGCGGATGCCGTCGCCGCAGCGTGCGAGCGTGCAGTCCGGATCGCACATCGCCGTGAAGCCGCCGCCCTTGTCACACTCCTCGGGCGGATCGACGATGTTGTTGCCGCACGACTCGTTCGACTGACAGTTCGCGCTACAGCCATCGCCCGGGATCGAGTTCGCGTCGTCGCACGTCTCGCCGTTGATCGCATCGACGATGCCGTTGCCACAGCTCTCGTCGCTCGTGCAGTCCGCGCTGCAGCCATCGCCGCCGATCGCGTTCGAGTCATCGCAGCGCTCGGACGCATCGACGATACCGTTGCCACAGCTCTCGTCGCTCGTGCAGGTGTCGTTGCAGCCGTCACCGGAGTCGGTGTTGCCGTCATCGCAGATCTCGTTCGCACCCACGAAGCCATCGCCACACACCGACGAGCTCGGCGAGATGTCATCGCCGCGTTCAGCTGCAGGTAGCTGACACGCGCAAAGCATCATCGCGATGCAGAGCCCTCGAACCGACATCACCCTCATCATCCCACGGCTCAGCAGTTCTTCGCGATGACGAAGATGAAGGTGTTCGCGATCTGTTGCAGTCCCATGACGCGACAACGAGCGCCCGGACGGAAGCCCTCGAGCGAAAACGTGCCTGTTCCGAGGTTTGCGTACGCGGTCCCGTGTGCGGCCGTCGCACTGATGGCGGGATCTAGCAACCCGAACGGTGCACCTACACCGAAGTACGCCGCCCACGGCACCGTCCCCGGCTCGTTCATCAGTGGCGAGCTCGCGTCCTTCGCGACCTGCTCGCCGCTCACCGGCATCGTCGTGCTCGCGGTGTAGCGAACGAGATAGCCGCTCGAGACATCCGGTGCGGCGCTCACCGTCATCGCCGTGGTCCACGTCTGGATCGTGGCGTCGCTGACGACGAACGCTTCGAGGTCCTCGTCGGTCCCCGTGGTCGACTCGCGTGCGAACACGAGCGTCGCGGACTGCGCGAAGCCGGCGGGTGCGGCGAACGACAGCGCGACATCGACGATCGCGGGATCGATATCGGGCACCGTGAAGCGGCCGCAATCGTCGATCGCGCCCGCGATCGGAGTGGTGGTGCCCGCGAAGAACTCCGCGACCGGCGATGCGGACAATCCGAATCCGCACGGTCCTTCCGTCGAGCCGAGCGCGGAGCACAACATCCCCGTCGGCTCCGCGACCCGCAGTGGTTGGCCGCCTTCCGCACCGGTGCCGTACAACTGACCGCACGCGCTGCGACCGGTGAGCGACGTGCACTGCGGTGCGCCCTGGCACGTCGCCGGGCCGACCATGCCGTCCTCGGTGAACGTCGTGTCGTCGAGGCCGAGGATCTTCGCGCAGCCTCCGAGCAAGACGAGGATCGCGAGCGCTCTCACAGCGAGCCTCCGATCGCGAGCCCGATCGAATCCGGCGTGGCGAGCGGGCGCAGCGTGACCTGTGCGGGTTGCTCGACGCGTTTGCCCGCGCTCGTCACGATCAGATAGACGCCGACCCCGACGAGCGCGACGCCACCGCCCGCGACGAATGTCATCATGTTCGCCTTGAAGCGCGCATCCTGTGTCGCGTCGTAGGCCTCGCGCGTCGTACACGCACCGCCCGGGCAATCACCGGCCGCGTTCGCGTAGTCCTGCCGCGCCGCGAGCGCGACGATGCTCGCGATGCCGATCGCCGCCGCGCCGCCGACGGACAACGCGATGCCGCCGTACAGCCGACCCTTGCGGCGCGGCGTCGTGACCACGGCATTCGGCGGCAGCACGACCTTCGACGTCTCGGCGACCGGAAGCTCGATCGGGATCCGCTTGCGCTCGCCGACCACGGCCTCGAGCTGCTGTTTCTTCACCGGGCGATCGGGCACCCGGATCTCGAGCGTGTGCGCGCCGGGATCGACGAGCAGATCGTCGGCGAGCTTCGCGATCTCGAGCTGCTTGTCGTCGAACAGCAACACCGTGCTCGGATCTGCGTTCGCGGGAAGATCGAACACGAACTTCGGAGACTTCTCCGCGAGCTCGTCGACCTTCTTGCGTGCACCGGCCGCGCGCTTGTCCTTCTTCTCTTTCGCGAGCCGCTCGGCCTCGAGGAACGCGCGATACGCCGACGCGAGCTTGCCCCACTCCTCGTAGCAGAGCGCGATGTTGAGCTGCGTGCCGATCGCGGGATCCGCCGCGTGACTCTGCTCGAACGCGGTGCACGCGAGCGCGTACTCCTTCGCCGCGAGGTACTTGCGCCCGTCCTCGAACAGCTTGTCCGCGCGCGCCTTGCTCTCCTTGTCACTTACCTTCGCATCGCCTTCGGCGCTGCTACGCGTCCGACGTTCGTCGGACTTGTCGCCGGCCGCGATTCCGCCCAAACACAGGACGATCGCGATCGCCGCGAGGAGCCTCATCGTGTCGATGATAGCTCGCTCCGCCTCGCGAGCGCGAATCTGCTACTGGCGGACGAGGACGCGGCCCGAATGTGCCGGAACGGTCACGGCCACGGTTCCGTCGGCCTTCACGGTAAACGTCGTCGAGCCACCGCCCGGCACGATGTCCTTCAGGACCGACCCGGCGGGCAGCGTGGTGCGCAGGCACGCGCCGCCGTCCGTCGTCGGCGCGCAGCTCTCGCTGTCCTGCGAGCTCGCGTTGATCACGACGAGCACCGTCTGGTCCGACGCAGCCCGCTCGAACGCGAAGATGCCTGCATCGCGGCGCGCCCCCGGCTGCGTGGTCGACCACACCGGCGACACCGAACCGCGGCGCAGCGCGACGTTA
>JBGARE010000019.1:101460-106992 GCA_044230415.1 Kofleriaceae bacterium | reverse complement strand
GCCTCGGGATTCCCGCGCCACATGTCCTCGCGGTTCTTCGGATCGACGCCGCCGGCGAACAGCTGCTCGGTGCCGTAGTACACGCACGGGATGCCGTCCCACGTCATCAGATAGATGAGCGCGGGCACGAGGACCGTGGGATCCGACTTGTCGAACAAGAAGCGCGGAAGGTCGTGGTTGTCGAGGAAGTTGACGAGCACTTGGTTCGGCGCGAGGCCGATGCCGCCGTTCTCGGAGGTCGCGTGCGAGGTCGGTCCCCACGTCGGGCCGGCGGGATAGCCGTTCGTCGCGCACCACGGATCCTGCGGGCGACCCATGCGGGTCGAGTACAAACACTCGAGGTTCTTCGTCGGTTGGTTCTGCACGAACACCGCTTCGATGCCGCGGTACTTCTGCGAGAAGTAGAACATCGAGTCGAAGCGACCGAACGCGCCGTCGGCGTCGGTGCCGCCCCACGTGTAGCTGCCGATCAGCTCGTCGTTGCCGTCGAAGCCTTCACCGAAGATGAAGAAGTTCTGCTTGCCGAGCGACTTCGCTTTCGCGCGCATGCGGTCGGTAAACGCGCCCCAAAAGCCACGCACGTTGCGCGCGACCTCCGGACGATCGATGTGCTTGACCGTATCGATGCGGAAGCCATCGAAGTCGGCGACCTCGATCCAGTACTCGAACACGCGGATCAACGCTTCCTTCGCGTCCGCGTTGTCGGTGTCGAGATCCTTGAGCCCGCCCGGGAAGTCGCCCGTGGTCTCCTGCGTGCGGATGAAGTCCTTCGTGTAGTCGGCCTCGTGCCACCACACGTAGACGCGACCCTTGCGGTTGTACCAGCTCGGATCGTCGAACCACGGCTTGCTCTCGTCCCAGTTGAACCACTCGGGCGGGCGCGGAGGCGGCGTGCGGTTCTTGTCGGGCCAGTCGGTGAAGCGAACGTCCGCGCTGCCGGAGAAGCCGAGCGAGGTCCAGCCCTGCACGCCGCGCGGGTCGTAGTCCGGATCCCACTCGATGATGCGCTCGAGGTAGCCCGAGCCATTCGAGCAGTACGTCATCTCGTCGCCGCTGCACTGCGTGGGATTGTCGCGGCAGATCTGCAAGCACGTGTGCGAGAAGCCGCCGCCGCTGATCGTGTCGTCGGGCTGGCCGTTGCCGTTGATGTCGTAATAGAAGAGCTGGCCCATGTGGTTCGTGACCACATCGAGGATCACGAGCATCCCCTTCTCGTGCGCTTTGTCGACGAGCTCGCGCAGCTTGGTGAGATCGCCGAAGTGAGCGTTGGGGCGCAGGAAGTCCTGCGTCCAGTAGCCGTGGTAGCTCGCGAACCCGGCGTCCTCTTCGGTGTTCTTCACGACCGGCGAGATCCACAGCGCGGTCACGCCGAGCGTGTCCAGGTAATCGAGCTTGTCGATCACGCCCTGCCAATCGCCGCCGTGATAGCGGCCGGGGATCGACGGCGCGACGTTGATGTCGTTGTTCGGATCCCCGTTGGAGAACCGGTCGATCATGATCTGGTAGATGACCTGATCGCGCCAATCCAGCCCAGCATTGGCCTGGTGGGGGCGGTCGGCGGGGTGATCGAAGTCCGACGCGCCACCGCACGCGGCTACTAGAAGGAGGGCGGCGGTCGCGAGGCGCAACATCGGGGGCATCGAGGAGCACGATTCGTGCCCCACCTCACCGTCGAGGATCAAGGGAATTGGACCGGCCGCCGCCCCGCCGTGTTGCGGATCGCAACGCGGGCGTTCGTGAATCGTCGCTACCTGGGGGGTACCCCAACTCGGCGCGACGCTCCTCACCACGGGTCCCACTGACAAGGAACATGGATCGTCCCGTGCGCGTGCTGGTTTGCGGACGCATGGAGATGCGTGCGCAGCTCGCGGAGCTGTTGCGGCCGCATGCCACCGTTGTCGAGACCTCGGCGCGCGACGAGGCGCTCACCGCGAATCGCGGACAGACGCTCGATGCGGCGTTCATCGATATCGACCGCACCGATCAGAGCGGGCTCAACATCGCCGCGCGCTTGCGTCGCGGGAAAACGCTCCGGCGCATGCGCTTGATCGCTGTCAGCGCGTCGAACCAGACCTCCGAGCTGGAGAGGATCCGCGCCGCAGGCTTCGATCTGCGCGTCGCGTGGCCGATCCAGGCGGAGCAAGTGCTGGCCGCGTTTCATACGATCTCGAAACCGTAGGTCCCGCGATCCGCGCGAGAATGCGTGCGTGCATCCCTCGCTCCCCGAGCTGCTCGCGCTCGTCGATGACTTCGAGCGGGACGAAGCGAACGCGCTCGTCGATGCGATGACGAGCGGGCTCGATCCCGAATCGACCATCGCGACGTGTCGCGAGATCGCCGCGGCCATGCGCGAGAAGTACGAAGACGAGTACGCGGTGCGCGCGATGTGGATCGCGTTCGCCGTCGCGACGGGTGCCCCCGAGATCGCGATCGCAGTCGCGTGCGAGCTCGCCCACGATCTCGACGAAGCGCTGGACGACGACGGCTTCGCGCGGCTGCACGCCGAGCTCGCGCAGCGCTACGCGAGCGATCCGGCCACCGAGCTCCGCGTCCGCATGGCCATCGCCGCCGTCTTCGATGCGTGGACCGAGCGCGCGTTCATCGCGGACAACCTGCGCGCGGCGCACGCCCTCGCGACGACCGAGCTCGAGCGACTCGACGTCGCGACGAAGCTACTCGCGTTCGCGCGCGCGACCACCCTCCCCGATCCGGACACACTCGAGAGCTGCATCGCACTCGCGAACCAGCTCGCCGCCGATGCCGGTGCACGCGACGCGGTGATCCGCGCGGACCTCGAGATCATGCGCGGCGATCCCGTGCTCGCGCATCGCCATGCCTCGCGCGCGTACGAGCTCGCGCGTGCGAGCACCGATCGCGCGCTGCTCTCGAGCGCGACCCACGCATTCGCGGAGCTGCTCCTCGACGCGGACCTGCTCGAGCGTGCGGACGAGGTCGCGTCGAGCATCGACGGCGAGGCCGACGTGACAGCGCTCGTCGAGGACATCCGGCGACGCCGTGGTCTCGCCGATGAACCGCCGCCCGAGGTGTTCGTCGCACCGCCCGAGACCGACGTCGCGTTCACGCGCGCGCTACCCGAGGGGTTCGCCGAGTACTTCACGCGCGACGCGACGCCGGCCACCGCGATCGCTCGCGTCGTCTCGCCCGAGAAGATTCGCGAGTGGTCGTACGGCGCGGTGCGCACGATCGCGGACCTCGAGAGCCAGAAGATCTTCGGGCCGATCCGCTCGTACGCGTGCGCGTGTGCGCGATTCCTCGGCGTGAAGTACCGCGGCGTGGTCTGCCACCGCTGCGGTATCGAGGTGATCGATCGACGCGCGCGGCAGGATCGCGTGGGTCACATCGTCTTGCCCGAGCCCGTCGTGCATCCGTGGCACGCGTCGACGATCGCCGCGCTGCTCGGCATCGGCGTGCGCGAGGCTCAGCACGGCAACGCGGCCGAGCTGCGCGATCGCCTGCGCGATATGGGGTACGACGTGCACCGCATCGGGACCTGCGAGACCGTCGGCCCACCGACCCGCGCCTCGCGATCATGGATGCGGTGACCGACAGCGTCATCCGGCCCGAGTGGCTCGTGCTCGAGATGATTCCGGTGTGGCCGCCCGAGACACCGCTGCTGCGCGATCGCGATGCCGTCACGCGCGCGTACATCGAGGTGCTCGACGGTGTCGACGTGCGCAGCGCCGTGAGCCACGTGTTCTCGCAGGTCGCGAAGCAGCTCGCGTCCGGCTAGGCGGATCGTGCGAGCGCGGCGTCGAGCGCTTCGCGAAGCGCATCGTCGACGGTGTCGGCGCCGCCCTGCGCGAAGACCGCGACCTCGCGCGTCGTGCCCGTCTCGAACACGCGGCCGTCGTCGCCCGACGTCAGGTACATGTCGTAGCGATGCGTGTTCGTCGCATCGAGCACGTCGAACAGCTCGGTCGCTCGATACAGCTCCGCGCTGCCGACCACGTCGGCGAGCTGTTCGCGCAGGAGCTTCGTCGGCTTCGCGGGACGCCGGCGCGCGCGCAGGACGAGCGGTCCGTACGACGGTCGCGGCGTCGTCGCTCGAGGTGCGAGCGCCTGCGCGCATCGGGTCACGAGCGCTGCGTGATCGCGATAGCCGGCGGGAAACAGGGGTTCCCACCGCGCGGCGATGGGAGATCCTCCACACACGAGCGTCGCGAACACGCCGAGCCGCACGGACTCGGGAATGAACCTCGGCTCGCGCAGCGCGAGGAGCCAATCGGCGAGCGCCGGTGCGTTCGCAGCCTTCGCCGCGTGCTTCTCGATCTCCGCCGGCGTCCCCAGGAGCTCGAGATCGGGGTTCGTGTCGAGCCCGTAGCCGCCGGCACCGAGCTCGACGAACGCGGCGAGCCGCTCGGGGAACGGAAGCTTCGCGAGCGGCGCCGTGGTCTCGCGCAGCCGAACCCACAGCGGCTGCGTGTTCTCGATCGTCTCGAGCGCGCCGGGAGGATCGAGGCCGAGCCAGCGCCGGATGTTCCAATTCTCCGTCGGGATCGCCCACGCGGCGACCGGCTTGTTCGGGACCTCGAGCACCAGCTCCGCGAGCGCGCGCTGCGCGTCGTCGAGCGCCGACGCCAGCGGGATGCCCGCGGCTCGCTCGGGAAACCCGACGGCGGTGAACGCGGCGACGAGCGCGTCGCGGCGGTGGATCGCGGTTGCCTTCGCACCTCTCGCGAACAGCTTCGCCATCGCCTTCGACGCGGCGGGAGGCAGCCTCGCCAGGAGCGAGTCGCGCGAGCTCATCGGGATGACGATAACGCGCCTTTCGTGCGCGTGACGAGCAACCTCAGTGCGTGACGACGGCGACGTCGGCGCTCGTCGCGAGCCACGGATCCATCGCCGCGTCGGCGAGCAGGTGCTTGCGCAGCCATGCCACGTCGAGCCGCTTGGTCGCGGTGCGCGCGCGATCGGGCGGTGCGCTGCCCGCTCCGCACAACCCGCAGGCGAAGCACGACGGATCGTCGACCCAGTCCATGTGATCCGCGCCCGCGACGGTCGCCTTGAGCGCGGGGCTCGGCGCCGCCGCGTAGAACTGCGTGAAGTTGTCCGCCGCCGGCGCGCACGGCATGAACCCGCCCGTCGCGTTCGTGGTCTCGCCGATCACGGCGATCGCGGCGGTCATCGCGCCCATCTTCTCGGGCGCCACCGACGGTGCATTCGAGTCGACGGGATCCCACGCGACGACGGCGCGGATGCGCGCATCGCCCGAGGCGGCGAGGATCGAGACCTTGCCGCCGAGCGAGTGACCCGCCGTGGCGATCTTCGCGGGATCGATCGCGAGGTTCTGTTGCGCGAGCGCCCACGTGATCACCGCCGGGACGTCGTTCGCGATGCGCTGGTGATCGATCGAGAAGCCGGACTCGGCGTAGTCGGTGAGGATCGCGACGAAGCCCCACGTCGCGAGGTGCTTCGCGTAGGAGGTGTACTGCGTGCGCGCCATCTGGAAGCCGGGCGAGATCACGACGAGCGGATGCGGTCCCGGCGTGGACGGCGTGATCACCGTCGAAG
>JBGARE010000019.1:0-101441 GCA_044230415.1 Kofleriaceae bacterium | reverse complement strand
AGCGCCGGGGATCGACACCGTCGTCGAGGTCGTCGTCGCGGGGCCATCGAGCGCGGGATCGCCCGTGACGCTCGCGTCGGTTCCGGGCATCGCATCGACGGTCAACGAACCGTCGCTACCTCCGGGTGGAGCGTCAACGCCGGGTTCCACTCCGGGCTCGCCGCCGCACGCGGCGATGGTCATCAGGCTGGCGATCGCGATTCTCGTCATCTGCACCACGGGCGTCCTCCTCGATCAGCTTCGTCAGGGTCGGTAGCAACAGCTTTCGGCGTACGAGCACCACGAGGCGCTCGGACAACTTCGTCGCAGCGGTCGTCAGGCGACCGACATCGTTCGGCGTGCGTCGCACGACGCCCTCGCGGAACAAGCGCAGCTCCACCGCGACCAGTGCGCGGATCGCGGCGAGGTAGTCGTTGATGATCTCGAACGGCAACAGCTCGGCGGACAGCCCGGCCTTGCGCGCGGCGCCGAGCGTCACGAGCACGGCGAGATCGTCCCCGCGATAGCGTTGATCGGTGCTGCTCGGAACGGCGAGCCCCGCAGCCGCGAGGATGTCGAGCTCGCGAGCGGACACGCCGCGTGCGAGGAGCTCTTCGCGCGACCGCGAGCGCTTGCCGCCGTGACGCGCCAGTACCTTCGCGATCGCGTCCGCGGCGGCGAGATCGTCCGGCGCCTCGGCCGCGCGATCGATCGTCTCCTTGATCACGTCGAGCGGAAGGAACTGGCGCTTCTGCAGCTCTTTGATGGTCTTGATCCGGACCGCGAGCGACGCGTCGTACCAGGACATCGTGCGTCCGGACTTGCGCACCGGCGCGATGAGGCCTTCGCGCAGGTAGTGCTTCAGCGTCGCGATCGAGACGCCCGACCGTCGAGAAAGCTCGCCTATGCGGACCAGTTCCACGGCCCGCATACTAGATAGTTCCAGTTTCTAGTCAACGGTCGACATCACGAGGTGTACGAAAGCTGCGCAACCCCCTGCACACTCAGGCGGGATTCGGTGGGGGATTGGAGCTAGACTAGGCGCGTGTCAACGACTGGGGATGCAGGCCGCGTCACGTCGACGAGCGGGGGTGCTATGGGTTCGAGCGCCGCTTCCTTGCGCAAAGTAATCGATGCGCAGAAACGGCTCGACGAGCTGTCGACGGCGCGGATCGTCGAACAAGCCGCCGAGGCCATTCACAAGTTGCAGAAGAACGGGCAGGCGCTGCACACGGTGGCCCCCGAGGCCATCGTCGTCAGCGGGACGGGGATCTCGATCGAGCTGCCCGCCTCGCCGAACAAGGACTTCATCTCGCCCGAGAAGCGCGAGGGCAAGGCCGGCGACCGGCGCAGCGACGTGTATTCGCTCGGCGCGGTCCTGTGGTCCGCGCTGACCCACGAAGAGTTCCCCGGCGACTACCTCGCGACGACCGAGTTCAACGCGAACGTCCCGGCCGAGCTCGACGCGATCTGCAAGAAGGCGCTGTCGAAGGAGCCTCGCGGATCGCTACCCGAGCGCGAAGGTGATGGCCGCGGAGATCGCGACCGTCCTCGAGGACGCGGGGTATCCGGAGGACAACGATCGGATCGCGTCGTACCTCGCCGATGCGTTCGCCGCACCGAGCAAGCCGAGCGGTGCGGATCTCGCCGCCAAGCTCGCGGCGGCACCGGCGGGATCGAATCCCGCGATCTCTCCGTCGACCTCGGTGGCCACACCGTCCGCGGTTTCGTCCTCGGCCGCAGCCGACAAGGCCGCGAGGCAGGCGCTGAACCAGACCATCCTCGGCATGGCGCCGATCCGCGAGGCCGCGAGCGAGGTAGTCCCGCTGACGAAGGAGAAGGTCGTCGAGCTGACCCAACCCGCGTCGAAGCCCGATGTGAAGGCGGACGCGAAGCCCGATGTGAAGGCGGACGCGAAGCCCGATGTGAAGGCGGACGCGAAGCCCGATGTGAAGGCGGACGCGAAGAAGGACGACAAGAAGAGTAAGAAGGAAGCGAAGGCCGAGGCGAAGCAGGCCGAGGCGAACCGGAACAAGCCGTCGAGCTTGAGTCCGACCGCGTTCAGCAAAGCGCCCGTCGATGCGAGCGCATCGATGGCCGGCATCGCGGTGTCGCCGTCGACCCCGTGGGCGGCACCGTCGGCCTCGGCGGTCGGTCTCGTCGCGACGCCGATCACCTCGGCGGCAGCAAGCACGCCCGCATCGACCACGACGCCGATCGCACCCGCCGCGCCGATCACGCCCGCCGCGCCGATCACGCCCGCCGCGCCGATCACGCCCGCCGCGCCGATCACGCCTGCCGCGCTCGCGTCGGCCGCACAACCATCGCTGCTCACCGCGGATCCGATGCGCACGCTGCCGTTCGGATCGAACGCGATCAGCGCCGCCGATATCGCGGCCGCTGCAGCCGCGCAGACCGCGGTGGCCAAGGCGGAGGCCGAGCTCGAAGCGAAGCCGGGCATCGCGAGCGCCGAGACCGTCGCGACACCCGCCCTCGTTCCGACGGCGGGAAAAGAAGATCTGAAGAAGACGGCCGATGGCTACGCGTCGTCGGACGTGCTGATGACGATCCGCGAGCAGCGCCCACTCGGTGCGCAGGTCGGCGATGCGATCGCACCCGCGGCGAACATCGCGGGGCTGCCGGCGATGCCGCCCGGCGCGACGATTCCGCCGGTCGCCGCGGATGACTTCGCGACGAAGGACAACGCGAAGAAGTACCCCGATGGTCCACCGGAGATGCCCGCACCGGCGACGGCGGCATCGACCGCGCCGATGCGTCCATCGGCACCGAAGCTGCCCGAGGCCGCCGCTGCGGTCTCGCTGCCGATGCCGCGCAAGCGATCGGAGACCGGCGGCGATCTGCTCGACAAGTGGGCGTCATCGACAGACTCGCACGCCGCGCTCGACGACGGGATCGACGAGGTCGAGCTCGACAACAAGAAGCAGCGCAAGCGCCTGTTCATGGCGATCGGCGGCGCGCTCGGCGCGATCTTGCTGATCACGATCATCGCGTTCGCTTTCGGCGGTGGTGGCACCAAGAAGGACAAGCCGAAGATCGACGAGGCCGCGCTCAACGCACCCTCGCGCACGGCGCCGGAGCCGGAGCCCGCCGCGAAGGCCGCGGACTCCACGGCACCGACCGAGCCAGCGGGTGTCGAGCCGACGCCGACCGAGCCCACACCGACGGAGCCGGCGGTCGGTTCGGGCTCCGCCGACGAAGCTGCGATCAAAGCGGCCGAGGAAGCGAAGGCCGCCGAAGCCGCGAAGGCTGCCGAGGACGCGAAAGCTGCCGAGGCTGCAAAGCTCGAAGCGGACAAGCAGGCGAAGCTCGACGCGGAGAAGCAGGCGAAGCTCGACGCCGACGCGAAGGCCGCCGCCGACAAGCAAGCGAAGCTCGACGCCGACGCGAAGGCCGCTGCGGACAAACAAGCGAAGCTCGACGCCGACAAGCAGACGAAGGCCGAGGCCGACAAGCAAGCGAAGGCCGACGCCGCTGCGAAGGCAGCCGCCGACAAGCAAGCGAAGCTCGACGCGGCGAAGGCGAAGGCCGAGGCCGACAAGCAAGCGAAGGCCGACGCCGCCGCGAAGGCAGCCGCCGACAAGCAAGCGAAGGCCGACGCCGCCGCGAAGGCCGCTGCGGAGAAGCAAGCGAAGCTCGAGGCGGCGAAGGCAAAGCAGCCCGCGAAGACCGAGACCGCCGCGGAGAAACAAGCGAAGGCCGACGCCGCGGCGAAGGCAGCCGCGGATCGGCAGGCGAAGGCCGACGCGAAGAAGGCGGCGAAAGAAGCAGCGAAGGAAGCCGCGAAGAAGAAGCGCGTCGCCGAAGTGGACAGCGCGCCGGTCGATCCGTACGCCGAGCCGACGAAGAAAGTCGATCCGGCGGCCGCGTACAAGACCGGCTTCCAGCAGTACGTGCGCGGCGACACCTCGGGTGCGCTGACCACGTTCAAGGACTCGCTCGCCGCGAACCCGGGCTATCCGCCCACCTATCGCGGGCTCGGTCTCGTCTACGAGAAGATGGGCAACAAGCCGCAGGCAAAGCGCGCCTTCTCGCGCTACTTGCAGCTCTCGCCGTCCGCGGGTGATGCAGAGCAGATCCGCGACCGGATGGCGCGGCTATGAGGCGCGTCATTGCAGCAGCGCTCGTCGTGGCGCTCGTCGGTTCGCCCGCATTCGCGGATCAACGCAAGATCCTCGTGCTCAAGAGCGAGGGACGCGTCGACGGCGCCACGCGAACAAAGATCGATGGCGCGATCATCAAGCTCGCGAAGACCACCGACGCACAGGTCTCGCCCGGCGAGATCACGATGACCGACGCCGCGGCCGCCGTCGGCTGCACGCCGGACACCTCGACGTGTCGCGACGAGATCCTCAGCATGCTCGCCGTCGACGAGATCGTCTACGCGAACGTCGGGCCCAAGCCCGGTGGCACCGAAGTGACCGCGTACCGGATCGCGCGCGGTGGCGTGTCTAAAGATGCGAAGTCGATGATCCTCAAGGGCGAGCCCGCGGAGAAGCTCGACGGACTCGCGCCGCTGTTCTTCGCGAGCACGACGGCGACGTTGCCACCGACGACGAATCCCGATCCGATGGTCCCGCCGCCGGTGTCCGAGCCCACGCAGCCCGCGCCGCTACCGGCACCGACACTGGAACCAACGCCGACGCCGGGCTCGTATCCGCCGCCGCTCGTCGTCGACTCGCCCTCGCGTTCGCCGCTTCCGCTGATCGGTGCGATCACGGGCGGCGCGTTCGTGCTGATCGGCTTCATGTGCTGGGGACAAGCGAGCAGCTTGCAGTCCGACATCGACGACGCGCCCGCGAACACGAGCGCTGACTTCGACGCGATTCGCGAGCTCGAGCGCCGGGCCGACTCGTATGCGGGCGCTGGCAATTTCCTGTTCCTCGCCGGTGCGATCCTCGGCGGCGTCAGTGCGTATTACCTGATCAAGAACAAGCGCAAGCGTGCATCGACCACAGCGCAGATCGGCCCCGCGCTGTTCGATCATGGTGCAGGCATCGCCATTACCGGGAGCACGCCATGAAGCTCGTCTTCGCTTGGATCGCCACGCTCGTCCTCGCCGTCGCGATGTCGGGCAGCTGCTCCGTCAATCACAAGAGCAGCGAGTACGAGTGCTCGGCTCCGTCGGACTGCGATCCGTTCCCGGGTCGTAGCTGCGTCGGCGGTTTTTGCGTGACCTCGGGCGGCCCCATCGACGCACCGGGAGACAGTTCGCAGATCGACGGTCCCAGGGACAGCGCCCCCGACGGCTCCGTGTGTCCGGCGCAGTGCACCAGCTGCCGCGAGGACCGCCACGAGTGCGTGATCGACTGCGCGACCACGAGCTGCAACAACCAGGTCGTGTGTCCGCCCGGCTGGAACTGCACGATCGGCTGTACGACCACGAACTCGTGCGCGTCGGGCATCGACTGCACGGACGCGAAGTCGTGCACCGTCGTGTGCAGCGGCACCAGCTCGTGTCGCGATCTCGCGTGTGGTCAGGGCAAGTGCAACGTCACCTGCTCGGGCAAGTCGTCGTGTCGCGACATGGACTGCTCCGATTCGTGCGGCTGTGACATCACGTGCGCGGGCGGAACGAACGCCGCGAGCTGCGAAGGCAACACGTGTCCGCTCGGCTGCCCGGGCATCGGCTTCGGTCGCTGCAGCTCGCAGCCACCGGGCTGCAACACCTGCGTCCCGTAGCTACCGGTACGTGCTGCTGTTGAACCACCACTCGGCCTGGACGCCGAGGAAGTGGGTCCACGTGCGATCGTGCCGAACGTCCTCGGGGACGAACAAGTCGCGCGCTGCCTCGTTGAGGCGCGCGGCGCGATACACCACGCGGAGTTGTGGGCGATCGTAGGCGGACGGCCCCATCGGCGAGTACACGATCATCGGCGCGATCTGAAACACCGCCGGATCCTCCGCCGTCTGCGTGTTCGGATTGAGCCCGCGCGGGAAGCGCGCTTGATACGAGAGATCGACGCCGGCGAACACGTCGGGGATCACGCGCGCGAGCGGGCGGATGTCGAGCGCGTACTCCCACCCGTCGTCGGGATCCGTCGACGTGGTGTCCGCGTCGATGAAGCGGCGCGACAGCACGCCGAGCATCACGTTGCCCCGGCGATGATCCCAGTTGCCCGCGACGCCGAACGTGAGCTCGTTCGCCCGGTTCGTCTTCAGGTCGGGACCGAAGCTCGTCGGCGGTGCGAGCTCGTCGAAGGCGGCGAGGCCCTTCGCGTAGCGCGCGTAGACGTTCAGGTGACGGCGGAACTGCGGCACGCGTGACAGGTTGAACAGGCTCGCCTCGGCGCCGATCAGATAGCCGCGATCGGAGGGCAGCGCCTCGAGCGACCCATCCGTGCGCTCGCGCGTGCCCGACGTGAGCGCGTGGATCTCGGCGTGCACCTTCACCTTGATCGACGGATCGGCCTCGTCGCCCGACAGCGTGTACGCCGCGGTTCCGGACAGCACCATGCGCTGGCGGTTCAGCTGCACCGCGGTCGTCGCGCCTTGCTGCGGATCCGGAACGTCGACCTCCTGGAACTGGAAGTCGTTGGCGAGACGGTTCACGCCCGCGTGCGTCGCGAGCTCGATCACGTCGCCTTTGCCGGACTCGCTCTCGGCCTTGCGGACGTAGAGACCGCCGCCGACCGTGTTCAGATCGTCGAGCGGCCAGTAGTCGAACAGATAGATATCGTCGCCGCGATACATGCGCGACCCGACCCACGCGGTCGCGTGCTTGGTCAGCTGCGCCTCGAGGAACACGTTGCGCAGCGCGGGCTGCGCGTCGAAGTCGCCGGTGTCGTGGAACAGCGTCCCATCGAATGCGATCGTGACGACCGGGCGCAGCTTCATCCCGCGCGGAGTCACGAAGCCGTACGAGACCTCGAGCTCGAGGTAGCTGTCTTCGACGATGCGCGGACCGTGCGCGACGATGTTCGCCGCCATCGGCTTGCCGCCGTGCAGGTCGGTACCCGCGAGCAAGCGGCCGTACGAGCCGAAGCGAAAGCCCTGATCGCCACCGATCGACTGCGCGTCGATCGCCTCGACGGGTGGCCACGGGTCCGCGGGCGGCAGGAACTTCGGATCGACCTGTGGTGCGTCGGTCGGTGCCTCGGGCGGCGCCGAAGGTGTCGGCGCGGGCGCGGGCGGCGGCGCCGGCTGTTCGAGCGGCTGGCTCGTGTCGGGCGGACCGGCCGGCGCTGGATCCTGCGCCCATGCGGGTGCGGTCGCGAACACCACGAGCGCGATCGAAGAGCCTGCTCGATGCGATGCCGCGCGATTCATCGGCGCGGGACACGAGCACGATCTATGCCCGCGTCGCAACACGTGATGTTCGGCATCTGGCCCGCTCGCGCGCCGCCGGGTTGCCGAACGCAACGGGGGGTTGTCCACGAAGGGGACCGTCCCGATCGTCGACTCCCTCTGGCGACTCGCGTTGCCCTTTGCAACGAATGCCCCGCGCGCTCGCGATCGTTCACGCGTAACCCACCGATGATCGTGGGAAGCGCGACCGATCGCTCGCACCGCCGCGTGGCATGGCCCTTGATGCGCGTTCGGTCGTGCGTTTCGCCGTCGTCGCTATCGCTGTCGCTCTCGCGGGCTGCCCGTCGTCGCAGAACCCCGGGAGCGGCGACGATGCCGCTCCTGGCGATGGCGGCGTCGGCGAGGACGGTGGCTCGTGCGAAGCGATCCCGACCTGCACCGTGACCATCACGTACAAGGGCGCGGGCGGCTCGGTGTCGCTGCGCGGCGACTTCGCGGCCGACGGCTGGACGACCGGCATCGACATGCCGAAGAACGCGAACGGCGACTTCGAGGTCACGCTGCCGGTCAAGGACCAGCAGGTCGTCGTCTACAAGCTCGTCGTCGACGGCAACTGGATCGCGGATCCCGACAACCCGCGGAAGTCGCCCGACGGCTTCGGGATGTTCAACTCGGTCAAGCGCGTCGATTGCGATCAATGTCCCGCGCGAGCGGCGATCGATTGGCGCGACGCGATCATGTACTTCGTGATGATCGATCGGTTCGCCGACGGTGATCCCGGGAACAACGCGCCCGTCGGTGGCGTCGAGCAACCCGGCAACTACCTCGGCGGCGACTTCGCCGGCGTGACCCAGAAGATCGAAGCGGGCTACTTCACCGACCTCGGCATCAACACGCTGTGGATCACCTCGCCGCTCGACAACGCGGACAACTCGAACCCCGGCTCCGACGGGCACGCGTACTCCGGCTATCACGGCTATTGGCCGCGCGACCTGAACGCCGCCGAGAGCAAGCTCGGCACCGAAGCCGAGCTGAAGCAGCTCGTCGACACGGCGCATCGCCACGGCATCCAGGTGCTCGTCGACTACGTGATGAACCACGTGCACGACTCCTCGCCGATCTATCAACAGCACCGTAACGACGGCTGGTTCTGGCCCAACGACAACGGCTTCGGCGGCAACTGCGTGTGTGGTCAAGGCTGTTCGTGGGACTCCGAGCGACTGCGCTGCTGGTTCGATCCGTTCCTGCCGGACTTCGATTTCCGCAACGGCGACGCGCGCCGCTGGTCCGTCGATAACGCGGTCCAATGGGCCAAGCGCATCGGCATCGACGGCTTCCGCCTCGACGCGGTCAAGCACCTCGAGACCTCGTGGCTCACCGACATCCGCGCGCGCGTCCAAGCGGAGGTCGCGTTCGACCAGCGCTTCTACATGGTGGGCGAGACGTTCGACGGCTCGCGCGATCTCATCAAGAGCTACGTCAACGCGGACACGATGCTCGACGGGCAGTTCGACTTCCCGCTGCGCGGCACGATCCTGTCGACGATCCTCCGCCGCGATGGCCAGATGTCGGACCTCGCGGGCTTCCTCGCCTCGAACGACGGCTTCTACGGCAGCGGCTCGGTGATGTCGAACTTCCTCGGCAACCACGACGTCCCGCGCACGATCCACATCGCCGAAGACTCGCCGCAGTTCGGCGCGTGGGACGGTGGCAAGGACCGCGCGTGGAGCAACAAGCCGTCATTGCCGACGAACAAGAGCGCGTTCGAGCGCCTCGCCGTCGCGTACACGCTGCTGTTCTCGCTGCCGGGCATCCCGATGCTCTACTACGGCGACGAGTTCGGCATGCCGGGCGCGGGCGATCCCGACAACCGCCGCTTCATGCAATGGGACAACTACACCGCGAACCAGACCTGGCTTCGCGATCAACTCGCGGCACTCGCGAAGGCACGCACGGCTCACGTCGCGCTTCGTCGTGGCGCGCGCGAACAGCTCGGCGTCACCACCGACACGCTCGTCGTGAAGATGTCGTCCGCGGGAGACACGGTGTTCGTGGCACTCAACCGCGGCGACGCGCCGCAAGCGGCCGCGGGTCTGCCGTCGGGCGAGTACACGAACCTGCTCGATGGCTCGACGAAGAGCGGCTCCATCACGCTGCCGCCGCGCACGGCGATGCTGCTCGTGCCGAACTGACGACCGTTGGCTGCTGCTCCAGCGTCAGGCGACGACGCTGCCGGGACGTCGGTTCGGGAACATTCGTGGAGAGATCCACCACGCGAACGCGATGAAGCATCCGACGAACGCCGCTACCAACGAGCCGAACAACTCGCCGCCGACCTCCGACATCGCAACCTGCGTCGCGAGCGTCAGTCCCAGCGAGAGAGGAACCGCTCCGGCGACCATCATCCGTGTCGCGAAGTTCTTGAACTGGATGCGGTTGGCGAGCGGCCGCTGAAGGCGGTGGTGAAGTGCCGGTGCGCTGAACAAGATCAGCGCGGACAGCGTCGAGAGAAATGCGGTGAGATACGTCCACTTCTCGAACGATGAGATGCGAGCGAACCGTTCGCTGAACGGCAACACCACCAAGAAGCCCGCGAGAACCTGCGAACCTTGGAGCAAGATCCGCAGCTCTTGCAGTAGCTCGGCAAGACTGTTCGGATCGTCCTTCGTCAGTAGAGACGGGTCTTCAGCGCGTGGGTCGTACATGCGTCGTCTCTACGCCTGGAACAGCGACGCCACGCCGAAGATGGCGATGACGAGCAGCGGCACGATCGCGGACGCGAGCACGATGGCGGCATCCGACTCTGCGTGCACCTTCGGGCGGCGACGCTCGGACGCCCCACTCACCGAGATCAGCGCGAGCATGTTCGTCACCACTCTCCGTCGAAGAATGCGCCACCATCGTCGCTGGGTGGCTCACTCTCGGCGGGGTCGCTCTCTGGTTCGGCGGGGGCATCGCCGAACGCGGGCATCATGGCCATGCCGAGCATCGCCATCCCGAACATTCCGAACATCGGGTTCGGGTAGTGGGCTTCGTGAGGATCGTAGTTCGGGTCGTCGGGACGTTGCTCCCTCTCGCGTTTCATCGCGCGCTTCTTCGCCGACGGATCAGCGCTCGCGATCGTTGCATGCGCGTCGGGGATCGAGCGTGCGATCGCGTCGCGGACGCGGGTGACGAAGTTGTCGAAGGCTGCCTTCGCGACCTGGGGCAGAACCGGATCTTCGAGATGGGGCGCGACCCGTGCTCGGTACGCCTCCGCGGTCTCGCCGGGGCGCGGTTCGAAGAGCTCGATGCGACCGGAAACGATCACGCGAACCGGTGCTTCTCCTTTGGGATATTCGGGCCGAGCCTGCAGCTCGATCACGTAGTGGAGACCTGCCTCCCGGTGTTCGACGGTCAGGCGCAGCGTTCGAAACTCGGCGTCGATCGCCGGCGCGTACTCGTGGAACGTGAGGAACATGTCGCCCAGATCGTCGGGTCGACGATCTCGGTCCTCGAACAACACGAGATCGTCCACCACCAACGCGACGGCATCGGTGGCCCCCACCTCGGCAAGCGCTCGGCGATGGGCGTCGACGAGTGTGGCCGCCTCCAGGGCGGCACGCACCTTTCCGGTGGAGAGATCTGGACTGCCCCCGAGTGCGCGCCGTAGCCGCGCGAACAGGCCTGGTCGCTCGAGGACGTCTTGCTCGGTCATATCGACACGGATCGTGCTGTAGAGCTTCATGGGTGGTTCCTCTCCCGTCCTGTGTAAGGCCGGGGTTCGTCAGGAACACTCTCGAAGTTTTGGCGTCCGACTTCTGTTTTCTCGAACGTGTCGAAGAACCGAAGTGTCGCGACCAGTTTTCAAGATTGTCCCGTGCGCGGCGAGGCGGCACGGTGTTCACGAACAAGGAGAGACGATCATGGGGAGACAGAAGGAAGCACGACGTGACGCTGCCGAGCGCCGCGAGATGCGCGTGTCCGTTCTTGTCCGGGGGGAGCCCGCCGCGGACGAACTGCGGGAGCAGGTCGAGCGACGCGTTCGCTTCGCGCTCGCCCGGTTCGGTCCCGTGTTGCGACGTGCCCGCATCGAGCTCGTGCAGCAGCGCAACGAAGTCACGTTCCAACTGCAGCTGCACGGCGTCGGCGCACCGCCGATCGCCGTGCGCGCAGTCGATCCCGATCGCATGCTCGCGCTCGGTCTCGCGATCGAGCAAAGCGCGCAGGAGCTCGCGAGGCGTCTGCGACGCGGACGCACGGTGGTTGCTCGTGGTCAATCGAACAATTCGGCGCGCGCCGCAGATCGCATCGCGAGCACGCCCGGATGCATGATCCGGCGCTCCGCCGTGATCACGTAGAAGCGTTCGTGAATCGAGGGGACCTCGGCGACCTCCACGACGTTGTAGCGCTGAGTGACGGGCTTCGCGATCACGGTCGGGACGAACATCGCGCCCATGCCGTCAGCCGCGAATGCCTTGAGCAGCGCGCTGTCCTCCGCTTCTGCGACGATGTCCGGCTTGGTGTTCTCGCGTTCGAGCCACGCGTCGATGTTTCGTCGCAGTGTGCTGCCCACGAGTGGAAGCATGATCGGCGCACCGTCGAGGCTGGCAGGAAACCCACGCCGCAGTGTCGCGGCCATGCTCGGGGGCGCGACGAGCGTGACGGTCGATTCGCCGAGCAGGTGGTTGTAGAGCTTCAGATCGCTGTCCGGAGGCACGGGCGCATCCGCGATGACGACATCGAGCACGTGGTTCGACAAGCTGCCGAGCAGACGATCGAACTGGTCCTCGTAGCAGACGAGCCCCACTCGTTGCTCCTGCTGGAAGATCGGAGCGAGCAGCGTTCGAACGAGCACCTTCGGCACTAGATCCGAGATGCCGACCACGAGGCGGAGCGGCTGATTCACGGGACGCTCGCGAACGACGTCGAGGAGCTCGCGCCCGAGGCCGAAGATCTGCTCCGCGTACCGGAACACCGTGCGTCCCGTGTCGGTCATCTCGAGCTTGCGGCCGCGTCGCTCGAACAACGACTGCCCCAGGCTCTCCTCGAGCCGGCGAATCTGGCCGCTGATCGCAGATTGCGAGAGCCGTAACGCTTTCCCGGCGGGTGCCAGGCCACCCTCTCGGGCCACCGTCCAGAAGTACAGAAGGTGGTGGTAGTTGAGCCATTCCATCGCGGTCTTTATAGCAGCGCGATGTCGGTTAGACCTGCGTCGGGAAGCGAGTGTCGGCGCGCTTCTCCGTGGTTCGCGTCGCCACCAGGGACACGACGACGCCGGTAGCGATGATGGCCGCCACGACGGCCAGCACGTAGAAGTTGAAGTGGACGCCCAGCCAGGACTTCAACCACCCGTGGGTCATCATCTTCACGCCGATGACGATCAGGACCAGCGACAGCGAGACCTGCAGATACTTGAACCGGTCGATCATGCCGGCGAGCGCGAAGTAGAGGCTGCGGAGGCCGAGGATGGCGAACACGTTGCTGGTGAACACCAGGAACGCGTCCGTGGTGATCGCGAAGATGGCGGGGATCGAGTCGACCGCGAAGATGACATCGGTGAACTCGACGAGCACGAGGGCGAGGAACAGCGGCGTCGCGAGCAACACTCCGCGCTTCGCGTTGGCGACCACGCTGTCCTCCTCGACAGGCGCCCCGGGCGTGGCAGGAGCGACGCTCTCCGAGGAACCGGCGCGAACGAAGAAGCTCTGACCATGGAAGCGCTGCGTGACGGGGAAGAGGCGGCGCACGCCCCGGACGAGGATGTTCTTCTCGAAGTCGGTGGCGCCGCCCTTGACCACGAGCATCTTGATGCCCGTGAGGATCAGGAAGCCTCCAAAGACGTAGATGATCCACGTGAACTTCGTGATCAACGCTGCGCCCACCGCGATCATGATGCCGCGCATGAGCAACGCGCCGACAATTCCCCAGAACAGCACGCGGTGTTGGTACATCGCTGGGACTCGCAAGAACGAGAAGATCATCGCGATGACAAAGATGTTGTCCACCGCGAGAGACTTCTCGACCACGAAGCCCGTCAGGTACTTGATCGCGGCGCTGCCGCCGTCGTTGTAGTGCGTCACTCCCTCGTGAACCGCCGGAGATATCGAGGTCGCGTCCGGGCTGGTGCCGAGCCCGAACCAATGATGCTCGTACCCGAAGTAGACGAAGATCGTGAAGGCGAGCCCGAGGCTGATCCACAGCGTAGACCAGCCCAACGCCTCGCGCACCGACACGACATGCGCCTTGCGATGGAACACGCCGAGGTCGAGCGCGAGCAGAACAAGAATGAAGAGGATGAATCCTGCGTACAGCACCATCATGTCGTTACCTCGGCTGGAGAGAGAAGAAGGCGAAGCTAGCTAGGTGGGGAACGCCGGCCGCTAGAATGCGAGCTGCGGCGCGAACGAGCGACGGCGGGCAACCTTGCGCAAGAGCACCTGCTCGGCGCGGTCGAGCACCAACGAGATCGTCGGTAGCGTTTCCACCCCGACGTGCTCGACGACAACGCCCGTGAGGCCGGGGCCGCGAACCCGCAGTCGACACTGCTTGTCGGCGCCGCCCTTGGGTCCGTTGATGTCGGCCAGGGTGACATCGACGGTGCGCACCCACGGACTGATCCGACTGAACGCGCGGTGGATGCGAGCTCGAATCTCTTCGTGCGTCTCGGCCGTGAGCATCAGGTGGCGAGTGCGAATCGTGATCTTCATGGTGATCTCCTTGTCACCTTCGTAAGGCGGCTCGTCCCGGACGTCTCTCACATCATTCGAGCGCGATCCTGCGGCTTTCTCGAAGTGTTCCGATCCACACCGTCGACGGCTGTCGTCAGCGCGACACTTCGACAGCGCGGTAGCAACCCTCGCGTTTTTTGACGTTGTCCAGTGGGTCCTGCGTGCTCAACGGGAGGTCCATGCACAAACATCCACTCCCTCTCCTGTTTCTCGTGGCTACTACGGCGTGCGCCTCCTCGGGCGCCGCGAAGATGACCGACACCGCAAGGAGCTCGGCTCCGACGCGCAGCGTCGAGCGCAACGAGGTCGAGATCGCGCAGCGGTCTTGGTGCGACGCGCTGCTCTCGATCAGCGATGCGTCACAGAAGAATCGGGACGCGAAGACGATCGCACAGCAGGTGCTTTCCACCGCGTACGACTACGACCGAGGCCCCGTGCTGTTCAAGCCTACCCTCACGTCCGGCCAGCAGACCTTCCGCATGAGCAAGCAGGGCGCGCTGGCCTACTTCGTGGGTGGCGACCCGCTCTATCCCGACGACAGTGGCTTCGCACGCAAGCCGTGGGTTGCGTGCGAGCCCGCGATCGTCAACATCGTCTCTCTCTCGGGCGACGCGGCACTTGCGATGGGCAACGTCACGCTGACCGATACGGCCGGTGCACGCGTGAAGGTCGACAAGAGCTTCGGCTACCGTCGAGGCCCGGACGGGAACCTGCGCATCGTGCTCCATCACTCGTCGCTTCCGTACACGCCACCGAGCGTGGCGGTCGGCGCGAAGTAGTCGAGCCTGCCGATGTCGAACACGTTGGTCGACGATTCCGAGGGTGACGCAGCCACCGTTGTCGAGCGGGTGCGCCACCGGCTTGCGGACGTGACGTCGGGCGGCTGCGATCTACTGCTGATCACCTGTGACGGCCTCACGGTCTCCGTCGTGGCGCGATGCGGACCCCGCACGTTCGAACTCGATGCCGATCTGCGCGACCCCGACGTCGAGTGGCACATCGCAGCGAAGCTCGCGTGTTTTCTCGACAGAGCCGCTGCTGAGACCGCGGATCGCTTCGACCGTCGTCGGGCCCTCGGGCTCGGTCATCGTGTGCGTTCTGGGTGGGGCCGCGACGGATGACGACGATGACGACGATGACGACGATGGCTCCCCCCATCGATCAACGTCCCCCACGGTTCGCCCGAGCGTCCGCGAGTGCAGCGAGCGTCGTTGCATCGCCGTGGTTCAGCCGCGCCGTGATCGCGACGATCTTCCTCAACACCATCGTCATCGCCTTCGAGACGGACAGGAGCATCGCCGTCGAGAATGCGGCTGCACTTCGACTCTTCCACATAGGGATCGTCGTTCTCTTCGCTGCAGAGCTCGGGGTGCGCTTTCTCGCCCATGGCAGCGCATGGAGACGGTTCTTCGCGGACCCGTGGACGCGATTCGACCTCGTCGTTCTGGCGGCCTCGCTCGTTCCCGCCGTGGGACCGTTGGCCTCGGTCGCTCGACTCGCGCGCGTCCTTCGCGTCGCTCGAATCGTATCGGTGTCACCAAAGCTCCGCCTGATCATCGCCACCATGGCTCGCTCGATCCCGTCGCTCGGGCACGTGGGGCTCCTGCTCGGGCTCCTCCTGTTCGTGTATGGCGTCCTCGGCGTCCATTGGTTTCGCGAGGCAGACCCTGCGCATTGGGGCAACCTCGGTGTAGCGCTCCTGACGTTGTTCCAGATCCTGACGCTCGAAGGCTGGGTCGAGCTCCAGCGCGCGAGCATGGTGGCCGAGCCGTGGGCATGGGTGTTCTACGGCAGCTTCGTCCTGGTCGCGGTCTTCGTCGTCGTGAACCTCTTCGTCGCGGTCGTCCTGTCGAATCTGGATCAGGCGCGGCGCGAGCTCGCCGAGGAGAGTGCGGAGCCGACGATCGCCGACGTGCTCGCCAGCGTCCACGAGCTGCGCCGTCAAGTCGCGCAGAGCCGCCGTCGAGCCGTCGACACTTCGCATCGGCGGCGGCGACGCTTCCGTTCTTTGTAATTGTCCTGGCGTGAAGAGGTCGCACGTTCCGCTGGACCCCACAGAAGGAGGTAGTTCGTGACCGCAACAACGTATCCGTCGATTCGTGCATTCTCGGCAACGCTGGGCGTTAGCGACCGGCGCGCGTTCCTGCAGCGGACCTATGCGCTTCTCGGAGTCGCGCTGATCGGACTCGCGCTGTTCACGTCGGGCATGATGGTCTTCGCTCCCGAGACGAGCCTGGCGCTCTCCCGCTGGGCATTCGGCGGGACGTTGAACTGGCTGCTCGTGCTCGGACTCTTCATGCTCGTCGGGTACGGCGCCGAACGGTTGGCGTCATCGCCGACCTCTCGAGGACTCCAGTACCTCGGGCTGGCGGTCGGCGTGATCGCGCAAGGGTTGCTGCTGCAGCCCCTGCTCTGGCTCGTCATCGCCAAGCTCGGGACCGGAAGTGCCAGCACGCTCGTCCTCCAGGCGACCGTCATCACGCTCGCGATCTTCGTCGGACTGACCTCGACGGTGTTCGTGACGAAGAAGGACTTCTCGTTCCTACGCAGCATCCTGGTCGTCGCGAGCTTCGCTGCCGTCGGCGTCGTCCTCGCCGCGATGCTGTTTGGCTTTCAGCTGGGCGCGCTCTTCGCGGGGGCCATGGTGCTGCTCATGGCGGGGTACATCCTCTATCAGACGAGCATGATCCTGAGTCAGTTTCCGCCCACGGCGTATGTCGCTGCAGCGTTGATGCTGTTCTCCACGATCGCTACGCTGTTCTGGTACGTGGTGCAGCTGCTCCTCTCGATGCGCCGGTGAACCACCGATGGCGCTCTACGGATCGGCACGAAACTCCACGTTGTCGTAGCGAAGGCTCCAGCGAACGCTCGGAGGATCCAGATCGTACAACCCGAATGAAACGACGGGCGACCCGGCAATTCCGGTGGGACGGCTGAAGTCTCGCCGCGTGAGAGCGCGAAGCCCGTCGTCGCACGCCCCGAGGACCTCGGCGCGCCCGGAGATCGTGTCGACGTCGATCATCACCCGACAGGGTCCGGACAGCCATGGAGCACCGTCGCTGTCAGCGAGGTCGTATCCGGGAAACGACATTCCGTTCGGCGAACGACTTTCGTCGGGATAGAAGTGAACGAGGCTGAGGTTGGCCTGTCGGTCTGGCGTGACGAGAAGCTGGATCAGCTCTCGTTGGATCCCGGCTGCGTTGGGGGCCGGAAGTCGCATGTCGAGCTCGGCGACGATCACGAAGTCACCGTCGAGGCCACTCTCCACCTCGAAATCGAAGGCGAGCTGGAACCGAGACCCTTCGATCGTCGGCGCTGATGTCAGCTCGCACGGCAGTGCCGATGCCGATGCCGGGGTGTCGATCGCGAGGCGGCCGTCCACCGCCAACGTGGCCATCGGATCGTCGCAGTTCACCGTCTCCCACGGCGTGGGCGAGCTCGGGATCGGCACCGTTCTCTCGAAGTCGTCGCAGAACACCGCTCCGGGATGACAGTCCATCGGGTCGAAGCCGATGCGGCATCCTGCGGCGAGGACGAGCACACCGCACGAAAACCGCGAAGCCCTCACGCGATCACGATCGCATGGATGCGGTGCAGTCGACCACGATCGCTGCCCCGATGCTGGGATCCGCAGCGGTCTGCACGAATGGCTCCCGATGCGCGCCGGGGCGTGGCAGATTCTGCGCGATGTTCCGCCTCGTTCTCGTCGTCGCTTTGCTCGCACCCGCGGCCTGTCACAAGGAGGCGCCGCCGGCGTATGCAGAACAACCGCTGCCGCCCGCGTCGGGGACGCCCATCGGTTATCTGATCGACAACTCGAGCCAGCTCGAGCTGAGCGTCGATCAAGTCTCGAAGCTCCAGGCGATCGACGACAGCTTGTCCGCGCGCAACGAGGGCATCGATACGCAGCTGCGCGAGATCGAGAAGCCCGAGGTCGAAGAAGAGGATCCGAAAAACCCGCGGTTGACCGCACCGAACATGGCACCGGGTGCGCAGCCGACACGCACGACGAAGGATGCCGGCAAGCTGCACGATGCGCGCACTGCGAATACCAACGAGGCGCTCGAGAAAGCGTTCGCCGTCCTCGACGCGAAGCAGCAGGACAAGGCGCGCTATCTCTTGGCCGAGCGCGGCATCGTGGCGCCAAAGGCAAAGAAGGGCGCGCCCGCGCCCGCGCCGGTGCCCGAGGGTGACGAAGCGCCCGTGCCGCAAGAACCCTGAGGGTTCGAGCACGTGACACGTGCACGGGGAACGACCGGGACACGCTGCGACGGCGCTTGACGGGCACTTCCCGAACCGGCGTATGGTCCCGGCGTGAAAAAGCACATCGCACTCGCCCTCCTCGTCGGTGGCTTAGGTGCCACCAGTTGCAAGAAAGCGAACGAAAGCTCGCCCCCGCCCGACAACGGCAGCGCCGACAAAGGCAGCGCTGACAAGAACAGCGCCGACAAAGGCAGCGCCGACAAAGGCAGTGGCGGTGTGGCTGCCAACGACGAAGCGCTGATCGCGGAAGCGAAGAAGTTCGTCGCCGACCTGGATGGAGAGCTGCGCAAGCTCTACGTCGATGCATCGCAGGCGCAGTGGACCAACGAGACCGACATCACGCCGGCGCACGAGGAAGCCGCGTCGAAGGCGGGTGCAGAGCAGGCCAAGGGCATCACGCGCCTGATCAAGGCGGCGAAGAAGTTCGAGCCGATCCTCGACAAGCTCGATCCCGACACGAAGCGCCAGCTGGTGCTGCTCAAGTTCGGCGGCCAGCCCGCGCCCGATGATCCGGCGAAGGCGGACGAGCTCGCGAAGATCGCGACGGAGATGTCGTCGCTGTACGGCAAGGGCAAGGTCTGCGAAGGCGGCAAGCCCGACGGCAAGAACTGCAAGGACCTCGACGCGCTGAGCAAGGTGCTGCAGACGTCCCGCAAGCCGGACGAGCTGCTCGCGGCGTGGAAGGGCTGGCACGACAACGTCGGCCACGCCGAGCGCGATCTGTTCGTGAAGTACGTCGGGCTCGCCAATGAAGGCGCGCGTGGCGTGGGCTTCAAGGATGTCTCGTCGATGTGGAAGTCCGGCTACGACATGCCGGAGGACGCGTTCGAGAAGGAGACGGATCGGCTGTTCGATCAGCTCAAGCCGTTCTACACGCAGCTCCACTGCTACACGCGCGCGAAGCTGAACAAGACCTACGGCGACAAGGTCGTCGCGAAGAACGGGACCATCCCGGCGCACCTGCTCGGCAACATGTGGGCGCAGACGTGGGACTACCTCTATCAAGAGCTCGAGCCGTTCCCGGGCCAAGCGCCGATCGACGTCACGCCCGCCCTCGCGAAGCCGGGCGCGTACGACGAGAAGAAGATGGTGCAGATCGCCGAGGGCTTCTACACGTCGCTCGGGATGCCGCCGCTACCGGCGACATTCTGGGAGCGCTCGATGTTCACCAAGCCGAAGGGCAAGGAGGCCGTGTGCCACGCGAGCGCGTGGGACGTCACGTTCTCCAACGACCTTCGCATCAAGATGTGCATTAACAAGAACCAGGAGGATCTCGACACGATCCACCACGAGCTCGGCCACAACTATTACTACGCGGCCTACTACAAGAAGCCGATCCTGTTCCAAGGCGGCGCCAACGACGGCTTCCACGAAGCGATCGGCGACACGGTCGTCCTGTCGATGACGCCGGGCTATCTCAAGGAGAAGGGCCTGCTCGATAAGGTCGAGGCGAACGAGAAGATCGTCATCAACCGCCAGATGAAGAAGGCGCTCGAGAAGATCGCGTTCCTCCCGTGGGGCCTGTTGGTCGACAAGTGGCGGTGGGACGTGTTCAGCGGGAAGGTCGCGCCCGCGGACTACAACAAGCACTGGTGGGATCTGCGCAAGCAGTACCAGGGCGTCTCGCCGCCGGTGGAGCGCGCGGCGACCGACTTCGATCCCGGCGCGAAGTACCACGTGCCCGCGAACGTTCCGTACATGCGGTACTTCCTCGCGGCGGTGCTCCAGTTCCAGTTCCACCGCGCGCTGTGCAAGAAGGCCGGCTTCACGGGGCCGCTGCACGAGTGCTCGATCTACAACAACAAGGAAGCGGGCAAGCTGTACTGGGCGCTGCTCGAGAAGGGCGCGAGCCAGCCGTGGCAGGACACGCTGGCCGAGCTGACCGGCTCGCGCGACATGGACGCGACCGCGATCCTCGAGTACTTCGCGCCGCTCCAGAAGTGGCTCGAGGAGCAGAACAAGGGCCAGACCTGCGGCTGGTAGCTCTCGCCACCTAGTCTGCGAGCCCGCGCTCTCCCCGAGCGCGGGCGTTTTTCGTTTCGGCGACGAGATCCCCAGTGTGTCCGATCGGTTGCAGAGGCTCCTGCGGAGGTCAGCTGACCCTCGGGAAACGAGTGTGACCTGGCAACGCCATTTGCCACCGATCCACGAACCGACGTGAGACCGCACAGTTGCGGGTCCTCGGATCCGGCACATGCGCTGCACAACGGCTTGGTCACCAACCGCTACTCACCAACGCCATCTCTCGGAGCCATCAGCCATGAAGACCGCAAAGACTTTCTCGCTTCTCCTCGCTCTCTCTGCTTCGCTCGCGGCGTGCGCCGCGGATGAACCCTCGGGAGGCGGCGGCGGTGGCGGCGGCGGCGGTGGCGGCGGCGGTGGCGACGAGGAAGAGCCCATCTCGCGCGACGACGCGACCGGCAAGTATCAGATGCGGTCGACCTTCGACCTCGCGACGAACGCTCCGGGCCAGGTCGGCGAAGTCACCCGCGCGATCATCGCAGCGACCGACGCACCGGACGACCCGTCGAACTGGTTGCTCGAGCAGATGATCAACCAGATCTCGAACAGCACGATCAAGTCGCTCCTCAACAACGCGCGTCCGTTCGTCGCTGGCTACCTCAACGACCGCCTGCTGCAGTACGCGCCGGACTTCGTGTCCACGATGATCCAGCTCGGCAACGACTTCGGTCAGATCGCCACCAACTTCGGCACGAACGACGAGCTCGACGTTACCGGCGCGGGTGCCAACACGATCGACGCGACGACCGCCTTCTCGTACACGTCGACGCACACGGTGCTCGGCGCGCACTTCAAGGTCGACAACGTCGAGAGCGACCACGCGTTCGCCGACTACAACCTGCAGAACATCGTGGTGCAGAACGTCGGCGTGACGCTCGCCGCGGACGGCAAGTTCGGCGTCGCGCAGCACATGGTGCCGCTCTCCTACGGCAAGATCCTCCGCATCGGCGTCGACGCCGTGCTCATCCCGATGGTCGACCCGACCGCGCAAAACCTCGGCCAGCTGATGCAGCACCTCGTCGACTGCCAAGCGGTCGGCTCGTACGCGGCGAGCGCGCTCGGCTTCTCGAGCTTCTCGGGTGCACTGACCACCGCGTGCAACGCGGGCTTGAACCTCGCGGCGACGAAGATCTACGAGAAGATCGAAGCGATCGGCGGCTCGGCGCTCGAGCTCGGACTCACGGGTGATGCCCGCGCGCTCGACACGAACAACGACGACAAGATCGACAAGATCCAGACGGGCACGTGGAGCGGCAACGCGACGTACGCAGGTACCGCGGCGCCCCTCGCCGGCGCGACGTTCTACGGATCGCGCATGGGCCTCACGCCCTGAACAAACGGTTCGACGGATCGGGTGGTGAGCCCGGGAAGTCGAGGATGGCTGGCCGGCCGGAGCAATGGTGCTCCGGCCGGTTCTATTTTCGGCCTCCGCCGGTCCGGCGATCTCTCGACGAGGAATCGCGATTCTTCGTCGGCATCCAAGAAGCCGATCGATTTCGGGAACATGTGTCTCCAACAGGAGTTGCTGGTCCTGACTAGAGGAGTTGCCGTTCGCGCTCCAAGTAGCTGATCACGAAACCGCACATCGTGGCACACGCGCTGCACAACGACTCATCACCAATCCTCGACGGAGAAAATGAAAATGAAGCGCAACCACCTGACCACGACCCTCGCCCTCCTCCTCGCCTCCGCGACCGTTGCTGGTTGCGCTGCTGACGCTACCGGCCCCGACGACGACGGCGGCGGCAGCGACGACCCGATGATGCCGGATCCCGATCCGGTTCCGCTGACGCCCGAAGGCAAGTTCTCGGTGCAGTCGGACTTCGACATCGCGACCAACCTCCCCGGCACGGCCGGCACGGTGGTGAACTACTTCATCGCTGCCACCGACGAAGCGGATGACCCGACGAAGTTCATCCTCGAGCAAGTGATCAACGCGCTGCCGAACGGTTCGATCAAGAACACGCTCCAGGGCTCGATCCCGTTCGTCGCCGGCTACCTCAACGATCGCCTCCTCGAAGTCGCCCCCACGTTCGTCGACAAGATCATCGACGTCGGCAACGGCCTCGGCCAGGTGGCGCACCACTTCGGCACCATCGAAGTCCTCGACATCAGCAACACGCCGGCGCCGTCGGTCGGTGGTGATCCCTCGCTCGGCTTCGCCGCGACGAAGACGGTCCAGGGCCTCCACTTCAACGTCGACAACGTCGACATCGACCTCCGCTTCGCCGACTACGCGATCGCCGACGTCAAGGTCGAAGGCCTCGCCGTCTCGCTCGAGCCGACCGGCAAGCTGAACGTCGCGCAGCACAAGGTGCCGCTGAAGTTCGGCGCGATGATGAAGCTCGCGATGAACGAAGTGATCATCCCGTTCATCGACCCGAGCGTCACCGACCTCGAGGGCCTGCTCAAGAAGGCCGTCAACTGCCAGAAGGTCGGCCAGTACGTGTTCGAGGCGATCGACCTCGGCTCTGCCTCGACGTTCGAGAGCGCGTGCAACACCGGCCTCCGCGCGGCGTCCACGGCGTTCTACCGCGCGCTCGACAACATCGACACCGCGGCGCTCGAGTTCGACCTCCTCGGCACCGCCCGCGGCATCGACAAGAATCACGACGGCAAGATGGACGACATCCAGACCGGCGTGTGGACGGGCCAGCTCGGCTACGCCGGCACCCCGGCTCCGCTGTCGACCGCGAAGTTCTTCGGCACCAAGATGTAATTCGCTCTCCCCGCAGTACGCGAACGCCGCCGCCCTCGACAGAGGCGGCGTTTGTCGTTTCGGTCAGTACATGGATCGGTCGGGGGCGGGCGCGCCGGCGTGGCGCTCGAGCTCCGCGTTGACGAATCCACCGAGGACGATCGCGATCGTCGACAAGTAGAACCACAGCATCACGACGATGATGCTGCCGAACGTGCCGTACACGACGTTGTACGTCGCGACGCGCGTCACCCACTGCGAGAGCCCGACGGAGACCACCACGAGGAGCAGCGTCGAGATGCCCGCACCCGGCCACAGGTGCCGCTGGGTCAACGGCCTGGGCGACGGAGCGAAGCGATACAGCGCGAGCAGCGTCGCGAAGATCACCGCCATCAGCGCGGGCCAGCGCAACCAGTGCACGGCCGCGTAGTCGTCCAAGCTGAGCAGCGCGAAGATCGCGGGCAGCGCGACCACCACGCCGAACATCAGCATCACGCCGACGAGCGTCCCGCCCGCCATCGCGATCGTCACGAGCAGCTTGTGCGCCGGCCTGCGCCGCTCGCGCACGCGGTACGCGCGATTGAGCGTATCGATCAACGCGCGCGCCGCGCTGCGAGCGCTGAGGATCGCGAGGAACGTGCTGATCGCGAGCGCGACGCCGAGCTCGCCCGTCGAGCGCTGCGCCTGACGCTGGAGCTGGTCGGTCAGAAAGCTCACCACGTCGGGAGGCAGCACGGCGGTCAACCCGACCAGCTGCGTCTCGATGCTGGCGGGGTTGGCGACGACGCCATAGAGCGACACCGCAGCCGCGAGCGTCGGCACCACCGCGATCATCGCGAACAGCGCGGTACCACCGGCGAGGATCGGCATCTCGCCGAGCAACGCCTCGCGTGCCGCGCGCAGCCAATGCGCCACGACGAAGTCGCTCGTGTTGATCCACGTGATGAGCTGGCGAACCAGCTTGATGGCCACGCGACGATCCTACGCCACGGCTGCGCTACGATCGACGTGCCGGCATGCCGACGCCCATGATCGACACGCATTGCCACTTGGATCTGCCGGCGTTCGCCGAGGATGTCGATGCCGTCGTGGGCCGCGCCACCGCGGCGGGGGTCATCGGCATGCTCGTACCGGCGGTGCGCCCGGCGACCTGGGCTGCATGCGCCGCGCTCGTCGAGCGGCATGCTGCCGCGGGACTACGCCTCGCGATCGGCGTGCATCCGCAGATCGTGCCCGAGCTCGCGCCCGACGAGATCGGCGGTGCGAGCGAGAGCACGCGCGCCGGCGACGGGACGGGCATCGCGAGCGAACGCCCGCGCGATGGTGACATCGATGCGATCGCGGCGTGGGTCGCGCGCGAAGCGATCGCCTATCGCGCGGTCGCGATCGGCGAGTGCGGGCTCGATGGCGGCACCAACGACATGCCGCGCCAGGAAGCGCTGTTCCGCGCGCACATTCGCGCCGCGCGCATCACGGGACTTCCGCTCGTGATCCACGTGCTGCGCGCTCACGATCGCGCCCCGCGCATCCTTCGCGAAGAGCTCGATCGCGCGTCGCGCATCGTTCACGAGCTCGATCGCACGCTACGCGTCCCTCGCGATTCGATGCCCACCGTCGGCGCATCCTCGACGGCCGCCGCAGGCACATCGATGTCCACCGTCGGCGCATCCTCGACCCCCACCGCGGGCACATCGATGTCCACCGTCGGCGCATCCTCGACCCCCACCGCGGGCACATCGATGTCCACCGTCGGCGCATCCTCGATGCCCGTGATCGGTGTGCTCCACAGCTACTCGGGCGGCGCGGCGCTCGTCGACGTCTATCGCGAGCTCGGGATGGCGTTCTCGTTCGCGGGCCCCGTCAGCTACGCGAACGCGCGCAAGCCCGTCGAGGCAGCCCGGCTGGTTCCCGAGGATCTCTTGCTCGCCGAGACGGATGCCCCCGATCAGGCCCCCCAAAGCCATCGAGGCGGTCGGTCCGAGCCCGCCTTCGTGGGGGCGGTGATCGCCGGGTTGGCCGCGGCGCGCGGAGTGACGGCCGAAACCATCGGAGCGCTCACGACCGCGAACGCGCAGCGGATCTTCGGAGCGTGGCCCTCGTCGACGACGACGCGGGAATAGTAGTCGTCGGCGGGCGACACGCCCGTCGCGAGCGAAACGCTGCGATGTGCGGGCCGCGCACTGCCACTTTTCGCTGTTGTGCGCTGGGCCGGGTCGGCTAAACATCACCCCGATGAGCGGTACCCACCGGAGGTTCGATCGGACGGCGCGACTGCTCGGCGATACTGGTGTCGCGAGGCTCGGTGCGTCGACGGTGACCGTGTTCGGCGTGGGTGGCGTTGGCTCGTCTGCGGCCGAGGCGCTCGTGCGCAGCGGCGTCGGGCGCGTGATCCTCGTCGACTACGATCGGATCTGCGTGACCAACGTGAATCGTCAGGTCCACGCGATGAAGGGCACGCTCGGCAAAGCCAAGGTCGAGGTGATGGCCGAGCGGCTGCGCGCGATCAACCCCGACGCGACCATCGAGGCGCGCGTGGAGTTCTACAGCGCGGAGACGTCGGCGAAGCTGCTCGTGCCGGAGCCCGACGTGGTGATCGATGCGATCGATAACGTCGCGGCGAAGATGCACCTGATCGCCACGTGCGTGCGCGAGAAGCTGCGCTGCGTGTCGTCGATGGGCGCGGCCGCGCGACTCGATCCGACGATGGTGCGCGTGAGCGATCTCAGCGACACGCGGATCGATCCGTTCGCGCGCGATCTGCGGCGGAACCTGCGCCGCAAGCACGACCTCGATTGCACGAAGCCGACCGGCATCTGGGCCGTGTACTCCGAGGAGCCGCCCGTCGAGCCGCAGGAGCTCGCGTACGACGATGGCTCGTTCCGCTGCGTGTGCCCGGGCGGTCAGAACGGCATCAACGATTGCGAGCACAAGCATCGCGTCGAGGGCAGCGTCGCGTTCGTGCCGTCGGTGTTCGGTGCGACCGCCGCGTCGCTCGCGGTGAAGATGCTCGTCGGGATTCCGCTGCCCAAGCCTCTCGATGGCGAGCCGAAGCGCACGATGCGCCCGAGCACCGGGCCGCGCGATCCGATCGTTCCGACGGTGTCGTAGGCGCGCTATCGTTCGCGGGTGCGGTTCGCGCTCCTGCTCCTGCTCGCCGCGTGCGCTCGACGCAGCGAACCTCCGTCGGTCGCGGAGGCACTGCACCACCCCGTCGCCGAGCTGAAGCTCGCGCGCGACGAGTGGAGGACGGTGGTCGTCGACCCGTATCGCGACGCGTACGACGACTACGTCCGCGCGTTCGACGCCGCGGCGCCGGCGATCGCGGCGCAGCTCGAAGCGTCGATGGCGAAGAAGAAGTCGATGATCATCACGCGACAGCACTACGCGGGAGATCCGGAGCTGACGCGCGGCCAGGCGCGCACGCGGTGGGCGCTGCCGGTGCAAGCGCCGGCCGACGTCGTCGATCTCGACGGTGCGCCGATCGATGCGGTGTTCGTGCGCGTTGGCGATCGCTACAGGGCGATCGTCGGCGTCGATCAGATCGCTATCGATCGCGCACGCGGGATCGACGAGAGCTGCGCTGGGTTCCTCGAGACGCTAGGTAGCAAGACGTGTCAGGAAGTGGGCTGGGAGATCGCCGATGCGGCGCTGCGTGCGGACCGAAACCGATTCGTCCACGCGTGCTCGCTGGCGGCGGTTCATTGCACCCGGTGATGCCGGACCGCGACCACTGATCGTGGTATCCGATCGCCATGATCAACAAGGGCGACAAGATTCCGTCGGTCACCATCAAGCAAGCCACCCCGGAAGGCGCGTCGGAGGTCGATCCGGCCGCGTTGTTCGCGGGCAAGAAGGTCGTGATGTTCTCGCTGCCCGGCGCGTTCACGCCGACGTGCTCGTCGAAGCACCTCCCCGGCTACGTCGCCGAGCTCGGCGCGCTCAAGGCGAAGGGCATCGATCTCGTCGCGTGCCTCTCGGTCAACGACGCGTTCGTGATGAAGGCGTGGGCGGAGCAGCACGACGCGCTCGGCAAGATCGTGATGCTCGCCGACGGCGCGGGCGCGTTCAGCAAGGCGCTCGGCATCGATATCGAGATCCCCGGCATGGGCCTTCGCGCGAAGCGCGGCCTGTTCCTCGTCGAGGACGGCACGGTGACGTCCGTCGAGATGGAAGCGCCCGGCAAGTTCGAGGTCTCGGGCGCCGACGCGTGCATGCTCAAGCTCGGCGCGTAAATGGCGCCCGCGCTGTTCCACCGGATCCTGATCGCGAATCGCGGCGAAGTCGCGGTTCGAGTCGCGCGCGCGTGTGATGCCCTCGGCATCGTGCCGGTGTTCGCGGTGAGCGACGCCGATCGCGATGCACCGTACACGCGGGGCCGCGAGGTCGTGGTGCTCGGACCCGGTCGTGCGGCGCAGAGCTATCTCGATGTCGAACGCGTCGTGCAGGCCGCGGTGCAATCGCGCTGCTCGGCGCTCCACCCGGGCTGGGGGTTTCTCTCGGAGAACCCGCTGCTCGCGACCGCGTGCGCGCAACACGGCGTGACGTTCATCGGGCCGCCACCGCACGTGACGGCGCTGATGGGCTCCAAGACGCGCGCGAAGGCCGCGATGCGTGCCGCCGGTATGCAGGTGATTCCCGGTAGCGAAGGCGTGCTCGCCGGCGTCGACGATGCGAAGGCCATCGCCGCGCGAGTGGGCTTCCCGGTGCTGTTCAAAGCCGAGAACGGCGGCGGCGGGCGCGGCATGCGCATCGCGCGCAGCGCAGATCACGTCGAGACCGCGTATGCCGAGGCGCAGGCCGAAGCGCGCGCGGCGTTCGGTGGTGATCGCGTGTTCCTCGAGCGATTGATCGAGGACGGCCGGCACGTCGAGATCCAGATCTTCGCCGACAAGTACGGCCACGCCGTGCACCTCGGCGAGCGCGACTGCACCGTGCAGCGCAATCATCAGAAGCTGATCGAAGAGAGCCCGTCGCCATCGATCGACAACGATCTGCGCGCGGCCACGTGTGCCGCCGCCGCGCGTGCCGCGGCCAGCGTGGGCTACGTCGGTGCCGGCACGATGGAGCTGCTCCTCGATCAGGATCCCGCGGGCAACGTACTGCGGTTCATGGAGCTCAACTGCCGCTTGCAGGTCGAGCACACCGTCAGCGAAGAGCGCACGGGCAAGGACCTGGTCATCGCGCAGATCGAGACCGCCGCCGGGCGCCCGCTCGCGTGGACGCAAGAGTCGATCTCGTTCGGTGGCCACGTCATCGAGTGCCGCATCAACGCGGAGGATCCGAGCGCGAACTTCCAGCCCGCGCCCGGCACGATCACCGCGTGGAATCCGCCGAGCGGCGACGGCATTCGCGTCGACACCCACGTCACCGCGGGCTACGTGGTGCCGCCGTTCTACGACTCGCTGCTCGCGAAGCTGATCGTGCGCGGCTCGGATCGCACCGATGCGATCGAGCGCATGATCGCCGCGCTGTCCGCGTTCGAGGTCGCCGGTGTCCCGACGACGATCCCGATGCACCTCGCGATCATGCGCAGCGACGCGTTCCGCTCCGGTCGCTACGACACGCGATCCATTCCCGGCTGGCCGCCCGCTTAGGGCGTCGCCGCGTGGCGCACGTAGTGCTGCGTGGCCCACGTCGGGCAATCGCACGCCCAGCCGATGTAATCGACCTGCGCCAAGATTGTCCGCGTGCGCGCGTCCCACCACGTCGCGATCGAGCTCGTCTTGCTCGGATAGCAATCCGGGCCCACCTCGGCCTCGTTGGCGCGCGCGGGATAGCCGCGCTCGGTCGCGACGAACCGATCGGTCCACAGCGTGAGGTCGGCATCCTCGTCGAGGACGGAGACTTCTTCCGGCGAATCGCCGCTGGGATCGTAGAGCATCGATAGCGCGCCGTGTACGGCCTCGGAGCCGAGGTCGACCTGCTGGATCGATACGAGCCCGCGGTAGCGACCCGCATCGAGCTTCGCTTGCACGGTGGCGACCCGCTTCCCGATCGCCGCACGTGTGGCCGGCGTCGCGAGACCGCGCTCGTCGAGGGTATCAGCTGGGATCTGGATCGCGATGTCGTCGACGATCTTCGAGGTCGCGGCCGTGATGAACCGGACCTTCAGCGAGCCTTCGCCTTCCGAGTACAGCGCTGCGATCGTCGATCCGTCCTCGGAGATCGCCGGCACACCGGTCTCACCGCACGGCGGCTCGTCGGTGAAGCGCTGCTGGATCTCGCAGCTAGCGATCAAGCGCGGCGTGACGAGACGAGTCCCGGGACGCGGCTGCGCTACGTCGGCCGGCGCGGGTTGCGCAGGCGGCGCGAGTGGCGTCACCACCGGGATGGGCACGGTGACGGGAATCGAGACGGGAATCGTCCGCGGCTCGGGTCGCAGGGCGAGGAGCCACACGATGTACGAAAAGCCCGCGACGATCGCGACGCTCAGCAAAAGCGTCTGACGATGAGTCACGAGCCACGACGGGCGAACGATCGACGAGCGCATCGACGATCGTGTGTGCAGCCCGCGTACCGCGCGTAACCCCGCGCAGCGATGTCGTCCGCGAGCGCATCGTGGTTCGCTGACCACGCGAGCGTGTCAGCCGAACAGCTCGCGCATGACCTGGGCGCGATAATCGAAGATGGTTCGGAGCTGCCGCTTCACGAACAGCGCGTGCGCGATCTTGCCGAGCGGTCCGAGTGGCAGCGCGTACTCGACGCGATCGCCGAGCTCGGTGCCACCGGACACCTCGCGAAACGTGTGCGTGTGATGCCAGTGCGCGTAGGGACCGCGCAGCTGGGTGTCCACGAACGAGTGCGGCGGATCGAAGCTCTCGATCAGCGTGCGCCAGCGCAGCGGGATGCCGTTGACGCGAATCTTGTAGTCGATGAGCGTCCCGGTCTGCATCACGATCGGCGGTGGGGTCAGGATCGTGAACCCGACCAGCGGCGGGGTCAGGCGCTCGAGGTTCGCGGCGTCCGCGAAGAACGGGAACACCTCGTCGATCGGGCGCGGCACGACGAGCGTTCGTTCCAGCGTGTACACGGCCCTTGGATGCTACCCGCGGCCGCACGTTACTCGCCGTCTTGTAGTAGGGTCACCGCGCGATGGCGTTTGTTCCGCTCGTCCCGATCGGTGATCCGCTGGACAAGCTCGTCGACGAGCGCACCGTATCCGACCAGCGTGCCGCGCTGGCGGTGCTCGAGGATCGCCTCCACATGCGCCGCGCCGAGGTCGAGGCCGGCTGGGGCCCCGCGTACGTCGAGCGAGTCCACAAGAAGGGCAAGCTCACCGCGCGCGAGCGCATCGCCCGACTGATCGATCCAGGCACGCGCACGTTCGAGACCGGCACCTTCGTCAACTACGGCGAGGTGTTCCCCGGGGATCAGAAGTCCCCCGGCGCCGGCGTGGTCACCGCGTTCGCCCGCGTCGAGGGTCGCTGGGTGATGATCATCGCGAACGACAACACCGTGGCCTCGGGCGCGTGGTGGCCGCGGACGCCCGAGAAGATCCAGCGCGCGCAGATGATGGCGCTGCGGCTGCGCTTGCCGACGGTGTATCTCGTCGATTGCAGCGGTTTGTTCCTGCCCGAGCAGAGCAAGTCGTTCCCGGGTGCGCGCGGCGCGGGCCACATCTTCAAGATGAACTCGCTGCTCAGTGCGTCCGGCGTGCCGCAGATCGCGGGCGTGTTCGGCGACTGCATCGCGGGCGGCGGCTACATGCCGATCATCTCCGACCGCGTGTACATGACCGAGCAGGCGTACATGGTCATCGCCGGCGCGGCGCTGATCAAAGGGGCGAAGTCGCAGAAGCTGACGTCGCTCGACATCGGCGGCCCCGAGGTGCACGTGCACCAATCGGGCTGCGCCGACGTGCGCGTCCCCGACGACGAAACGCTGCTCGTTTGTATCCGCCGCGACGTCGCGCGACTCCCATCGAGCGCCGCGCCGTTCTATCGCGGCGATCTCGGTCCGCCCGAGACGAAGCTGGGCGGACTCGCTCCGACCGGCGGGATCGAGCCGCGCTTCGCCGCCGCCGAGCTCGCGGGCCTCTTGCCCACCGATCACCGCGAGGCCTACGACGCGAACCAGGTGCTCGCGCGCCTCGTCGATCAATCGCTGTTCTGGGAGGTCATGCCCGAGGTCGGCGAAGAGATGATCTGCGGCGTCGGTCGCATCGGCGGCCTCTACGCGGGCTTCGTGATCAACCGCCAGGGCCTCGTCGGCGATCCGGAACATCCAGGCCGCCAGCGTCCGAGCGGCATCCTCTATCGCGGCGGCATCGCGAAGATCAGCGCGTTCTCGCGTGCGTGCAACGACGACGGCATCCCGCTGATCTGGCTGCAGGACATCTCGGGCTTCGACATCGGCACCGAAGCCGAAGCGCATGGCCTGCTCGCGTACGGCTCGTCGCTCATCTACACGAACTCCACGAACCAGACGCCGATGTTCACGGTGCTCCTGCGCAAGGCCTCCGGCGCGGGCTACTACGCGATGAGCGGCCTGCCCTACGATCCGATCGTCCAGCTGTCCACATCGCTCGCGCGCCTGTCCGTGATGGAGGGCCGCACGTTGGCGATCGCCGCGTTCAACACGAAGCTCGACGACAACTTCCAGATCATGGCCACCGATCCCGCCGAGCGCGCGAAGATCGAAGCGGGCATGCGCGACACGGAAGCGCGCATCGAGAGCGACATGGATCCGTTCGTCGCCGCGAAGCAGCTCGACACCGACGAGATCGTCCGCATCGACGAGCTGCGCGCCTATCTCTGTGCGCTCGTCGAGATGGCGTACCAGGGCACTGGCTATCGCCGCGTGAAGAACCCGCGCATCTGGTCGATGCACGATCTCCGCGAGCTGGTCGGAGGTCGCCGATGACGCGCCTGCACGAGCGCACGATCGAGGTCGCGATGGTGCGCACCGGCGATCGCATCACGCTGAAGGCTCCATCGACGGGCCTGTTCCTCCCGCGCGTCGTGCGCGGCGATCTCGTCGCGAAGTCGCATCCGATCGGCGAGCTCGACGTGCTCGGTCGCCGCACGACCCTGCTCGCCCCGGAAGCGTACGGAATCGTCGACGGCGATCCGTCACCGCGCGCGGTGAGCTACGGCGACGCGCTCGTCGTCCTCGACACGTCGCTGCACGTCGCCGGCGCATCCGCGGTGTCCGTCGCCGACACCATCGCCACGACCGGCCTCGTGTTCCGCGCGCCCACCAGCGGCCGCTTCTACTCGCGCAGCGCACCGGGCAAGCCCGCGTTCGTCTCCGTCGGTGACGAGCTCGGCCCGAACGCCACCGTCTGCCTCCTCGAGGTCATGAAGACATTCCATCGCGTCACCTACAGCGGCCCCGGCCTCCCCGAGCGCGCGAAGGTCCGCGAGATCCTCGTCGCCGACGGAGCCGATGTCACCGCCGGCGATCCGCTGCTCGCGCTCGAGTCCTAGTCGTACTTCGACGACTCGCACGCCTTCGCGGCGGCGCAGTCCTTCGCGTCGGCGACGCACTTCGCCTTCGTGCGGACGTTCGCGTACATCTCGAGCATCATCTTCTTCGTCTCGCCCTCCGCGCCGCCCGTCTCCTCGGAGAACGCGGCCTCGCACATGCCGGACATCATCACCTTGTATTGCGACTTCTCGTCGCCCGACATCTTCTGGGTGTCCTCGCCATCACACGACAGCGATCGCTCGACGAACTTGTCACACGTCTCGCCGCCTTTGCGACACCCGGTCGTGACCACCGCTGCCGTCAACGCGACCAGGATCCACATGCGCTTCATGCTGGATCCGGACGGTCCTCCCCGCCTGACAGTCGCATCGCGACACGGGTCGCGACTCAGTACGTGATGTAGGGGCCGCTGCCGACCACTTCGTCGGCGTCGTCGCCCTCGCCCTCGTCGTCGATCACCGCCGCCGACGCCGTGGCACCTTGCAGCACGAAGATCTTCACCGCCGACTGCGGGATCTTCGCGTTCGGCGCGACGCGCCGCAGGATCGACAGGATGTTGCGCTGGATGTCATCGACCTCGGTCACCGCCGGTCCCGGCTTGATGACCTTGCCGATCCACCGCTCCTTGTCCTTCTCGTCACCGATCTCGAGGACACGCAGGAAGTCCTCCGAGCTGCCGTCGAAGTACTTCTTGTCGCCCGGCTTCGACAACGCCAAGCCTTCGCGCAGCCGGCTGTCGATCTTCGTCGCGAAGAACAGTGACGTGGTCTTGTCGAGCTTCATGAATTCTTCCGGCCCTTCCAGAGTCCGGGCTTGGTTCGGGGAGAAGGACTCGAACCCTCAACCAACGGCACCAAAAGCCGCTGTTCTACCAATTGAACTATCCCCGAGCTTGGACGGCACGATACTTCATCTCCCTCCACTGCGCCACCCATGTCCGTGATTTCGTTGGGAGCTTGCGGGCTTCGACGCGATCGCGCCGAGCGAGAAGGTGTCTAGCAAGTCTTGCCCGAAGGCGCTCTACCCATTAGTTTCTCCGCCCACCACCGGCGCGGTAGCTCAGTGGTAGAGCAGGGGTCTCATAAGCCCTTGGTCGGCAGTTCAACTCTGCCCCGCGCCACAAAACTTCAGCCTGACGTCGGCCACGCAGTCGAGCTCCCTGGAGGAGACGGATGCTGCCGTACAGCGGTCAAACGCCATGCTCCGTAAGAGCGGCGGCGCGCGTTCCGTCGCACGAAGTCGCGGCCCGTTACACGTCCTCGGGAAAGAACCATTGAAGCCGCCGGCGCCTCCGACTCCGAAGTTGCGGCCGCACGGCGCGAACCAATCCATCGACGAGCTCGGCGTGGCGCTCGAGCGCATCCGCATGACCGACGAACATGACGGTGCCGACGAGCCACATGATCCCGTAGGAGACGGTGTACCTGCGCTCGATCTCGACCCCGCTCGCGTCGAGCACGCCGAACGTCGTCGCGGTCATCTGATTTCCGCCGCGCGTCGTCCCGAGCGACTCGCACACGAGCTCGTCGAGCCGCGCATCGCGAGCCAGTCCGCGCACGGCGATTGTTTGCAGGTCGTGCTTCGCACCCTCGATCAACGGGGCAACTACGAGCTCGATCGACCGATCCGGCGATACGTATGTCGTCCATCCCCGCTCGCTCGACGAGAGGGACCAGGATTCGGGGACCGCGACCTGTAGCTCCATGCCTCTAAGGAGGAGCGATCACGTCAACCGTCGCGAAGATTCTGCATCCGCACGCGATCGCTCGCCATTCACGGCGCTCCGTCATGCCATCAAGTGCGAACAGCGCGAAGGTCCACCGCAGTCGGGGAACGGCAACGGCGATGATGGTGATGACGGTGGCAGCGGTGCGATCGACGCCGACCCGACGGTCGATGGCGACTTCGGTGGCGCGCTCGCGTACTACAACACCATCCCCGTGAACCCGGCCGGACGCTACGTTGTTCGCGACCGACGATAGCGGGCGACAACCGCACGATCGCTCATCGAGCCCTGCGAAGGCGACGACACGCGCGTAGCGGAGCGGCTCCACGCGGTCACATCGTGCTCGGCCGCATCGCGTTCCGCGCTGGCGACATCACCGAGGCAACGAAGCACCTGCGCGCGCGACCGCGCTGCCCGGTCGCCCACGCTACAACGCGAAGCTCGCGCGCTGATCAATGCCGGCGAGCACGACGCGGTCATCGAGTACGTCGAGGAGGCAACGCAGAAGCTCGGCTGGAGCGTGGTCGAGCTCTCGGCGTGGGATGGCGCAACGCGTTCGTCCCATCGCATCGCTCGCGCCGTTCACGATGTCGGCGAAATCAAAACGCCGCGTCGCCGCCCGCGCGGCCCATGGCATGACATCGGCGGTTTCGCACGTGCACATCGATCTCCACCGACGACATCGACGACATCCATGACATCGACGACATCCATGACATCGACGACGTCGACGACACCAAGAACACGACATTGCCGACGCGTTGTCCCATCGCATCGCTCCGTGACGATGTCGGCGAAATCAGAACGCCCGCGCGGCCCATGGCCTCCGGTGACGGCGGCGTTTCGTATGGCACGTGGCACATCGACGACATCGACGATCGTCGCGCCGTCGAACGGATGTCGGCGAAATGAATCCGCGGGACCGACGGACCGCGCGGTGCGTCGCGCATGCGGCTGTTCAGCCGGTTGCGCGCTCGAGTTACGACCCGACATCACGCGCCGAGCGTCGTACACAGTTCTCGCTCGGAGTGGACAACCGTCGGCTTCGATACCGATCCTATACAATGTCGGCGAATTCAACTGTCAGACCGCCGTGCTCAGATCGCGACCATGCCGCGTCTCCGTCTCGCTCGCCATCTTCAAACCACCTGGCTCGATGTCACGGGAACCAAACCCATCGAGAACCGCGGCGGGAAACGCCGAGGCGCCGGTCGCCCACCGAAGGGCCCGCGCGCCAGCTCGCGGCACAAGCGACGGCCGCCTCTCAAGCTGGGCACACCCGTCCACGTCACTCTTCGCGTAGTGGCGGTCATCGGCAGCCTTCGAAAGCGCCACATGTACGAAGCACTCCGTCGCGCATCACTCACGCTCGCGACGAATCACGACGACTGCCGCATCGTGCACATCTCCGTGCAACGCGATCACATCCACTTGATCGTCGAAGCGAACGACGAGCGCGCCCTCGCTCGCGGGATGAAGGCGTTCCAAGTCTCCGCCGCGAAGCGGCTAAACGCCGCGTTGCGGTGGAAGACACCACGTCGCAGTCAGGTGTTCACCGACCGCTACTACGCCGAGTACATCACCAGTCCGCGCCAGGCACGAAACGCACTCGCGTACGTGCTGAACAACTGGCGCAAACACCGCGAGGATCGCGCGCTGCCCGCGCGGCCGGGTGTTGCGTTCGAGCACGACTGGTTCTCGTCGGGCTGGATGTTCGGCGGCTGGCGCGAGCGAGCAGACCTGGAGTTCGTGCCGCCCACGCCCGACGGCTTCGAGCCGATCGCGATCTGGTACCCACGATCATGGTTGCTTACGACCGGCTGGCGAAGGCACGGGCTCATCAGTCTCTTCGAGGTTCCCGGCTCCAACACATCGCCCCGACGCCGTACCTCTGCGACGTAGAGCGCACGGTCGGCGAGATCCGCCGCGACGAATGCTTGCGGTCCGACGGGGCGATCCTCGGGACGATGCTCCTCTCTCGTGCCTGAGCACGAACCACCGACAAGGTTTGATCTTGATTGGTTCGAAACACGTTGCCGTGTGCGAGCCCGTGAGAGCGCCCGCAATGACGTTGCGAGGCACGAACCGAGCCTGCGGCCGACGAAGGAAGGCACCGGGTTCCCGACCGGCGTCGCAAGGCCAGCTGTGGTGAGTTGTGTCGTAACGCTCGCTGCGACCGACGACGCGGGGTTCCCGTATCCTTTTGCGCTCAGGCACGGATCGCGCCCGTGGCCGAGGCGGCGTGCTGCGCGGCGGCTTTGATTTCGCCGACATCGTGATCTGGGGCCGCGCCAACAAACAGCCGCGCGCGACGTTGGATGTCGTCGGTCTCGTTCGCGGGTGCATCGCAACGCGCGCCGATCAAGGGAGCCCTGCTCCTCTCCCGGGTGCATGCGATCCCGGTAGGCTCACCGGTCTGCCGGCCAGACGCGTCATCCACCGACGAGGATCTGATTCGATCCCGACCTCGCACCTTCTCATGGTCACGCACTCTCCTGGTCGTTCGTCAGGCGATCCGGGAGAAGAGCAATGGCCGGGCGAAACGCGAAGCACCGAGGGGGCGAGCGTGTTCAGCGCGGAACGCGCGTGGAGATCGAGATCGAGCTTCTTGTGGTTGCGTCCCGACGGCTTGGCTCCGAGCGCGCTGCACGACGGATCGTTCGCCGGGTGCAGATCGGAGCAGCTGATCGGGTTGCAGCACCATGCGTGGTGACGCTATCAGGACTTCGTTGTAGTAGTGGACCGATGGCAACACCGCGGAAACGCGCGACGGCAACGCGACGCATGACGCTCGCCGCCGTCGAGGCGCGGTGCGCGGCGAAGCCGGACACCGTGCTCACGACGCCGTTCGGTCCGCGACCCCACGTGTACAAGACCGCGGGCAAGATGTTCGCGCTGTGCGGTCACCTCGATGGAAACGAGGTCGTCAGCCTCAAGTGCGATCCGGAACGCTCGGCGATGTTGCGGTTGACGTTTCCCGCGATCACGGCGGGCTATCACCTGCACAAGGATCACTGGAACACGATCAGGCTCGACGGCTCGGTGCCCGCGGAGCTGATCCGCGAGCTGATCGATCACGCGCACGAGGTGATCGCCGCGAGCGCGAAGCCGCGCCGGCGACCGGTGCCGCTCAATCGACGCAGAACGTGAACACGACTTCGTCGAGCTGAGCTCCATCGACGAGGCGGAGCGTGATCGTCCACAACCCGGTCATGAACAGGTTCAGCGGGTCGAGGCCGTAGGTCCCGTTCGCGCTCGGCGTGACCACGGCTTGAACGGCGGTGCCGTGACCGTGATCGGGCATGTACGGGATGACCTGGATCGTCAAGCCGTCGCGCGGCGCGTCGCTCGGATCACGAACCTGGATCGACCATGCTTCGTTGCCCTTGGCGCCAGGTGGCGGCGTGCTCGAGAGGAGGAGGACGTCGTAGCCGTTCGCGCCCGTCTTGATCATTCCGGGCGTGTACTCGTCGTCTCGAGTCTCGTTGTCACAGAATCCCGGAGCGTCGATCCGTGCGTCCGCCGCTGCATCGATCGTTGCGTCGGTGGCCGCGTCGGACATCGGTGCCGCGTCGTCGACCTTCGAGCCCGTGCTATCACACGCTGCGATCACCAGCGTCACTACGGCGAGCGTCGTCGATCGTGACGGCCTCAGTTGCATCCGCAGCCTCCTGCCTTGCCGCGTGCGCCACCCGACGAGCCTTCGCGATACGCGCGAGCGTGGTCCTCGCCTGCGCCGAGTGACGAGAACGCACCGAGCTCCATGTCGTTGCGTGCGAGCGTCCCGCGTTCGTGCGCGCGAACGCGGACACAGCTCGCGATCATGCAGATCGCGATCACGGCCACGAGACGCTGCACGTGGCGACGTTACGCCTCGTCGTCGGCCCATCGGGTGCGAAATATTTTCGCACCCGAGGTGCGAAAAGATTGCACATCGTGGTCGAGGGCACCGGTGTGATACCGGTCGTGATCCGTCATGGGCTCGATCCACGCGACCGCACTCGGCATCGGGTTGCGCCCTCCGCACTATGCGGCGTTGCACACGAGTCCGGTCGCCGTCGACTTCCTCGAGATCATCACCGAGAACTACCTCGATCCCGAGAGCCCGGCGTCGCGCCACCTCGCAGAGCTCGCGACGCGCTATCCGATCGCGCTCCACGGCGTGTCGCTGAACCTGTTGAGCCACCAGCCTCTCGACGAGCGGTACCTGGATGACGTCTGCAGACTCGCGGACCGCGTCGAAGCGCCGTACGTCACCGACCACCTGTGCTGGACGGGCGCGCACGGTGTCTCGCACTACGATCTGCTTCCGGTGCCCTACACCGAAGAGATCGCCGATCTCGCGGCCGAGCGCGCCGCGTACGTGCAGCGACGGTTGGGGCGCCCGTTCGGACTCGAGAACCTCTCGAGCTACGTCGCGTTCGCTGACTCGACCCTGACCGAGCACGAGTTCTACACGCGGGTCGTTCGCGATGCGGGCTGCCACTTCATGCTCGACATCAACAACGTCTACGTGTCGAGCGTGAACCACGGCTTCGACCCGAAGCGATATCTCGACGCGATCGATTTCTCCCGCGTGGTCCAAGTGCACCTCGCAGGTCACACGCGCGAGCCGAGCGGGCTCGTCGTGGACACGCACGATCACGCGATCTGCGACGAGGTGTGGTCGCTCTATCGGTACGCGTGGCAGCGCGGCCCGTTTCCGACGCTCGTGGAATGGGACGCACGGATCCCTCCGTTGGCCGACGTGATCGCCGAGCTCGATCGCGCGCGGATCGTTCGCGCCGACACCCCACTCGCGAGGGTCGGATGAGCAACGCGACCTCGACGCTCGAGCGATTCCAACGTCAGTTCTCGGCCGCGATCCGGAGCCCGCTCGACCGCACGTCGGGGACGCTCGCGGCGACGCCCGTCCAGTACCCGGCCGAGCTGCGCGCAGCCGTGTGCGCGGGCGTGGTCACCGCCGACGAGCGGATCGCGACCTACAACCGGCAGTACTGGTTCCGCCTGTTCACGGTCCTCCAGAACGCCTACCCGCTCACGACGGCGCTCGTCGGCGCATGGGCCTTCAACATCGTCGTCGAGCGATACCTCTTGGCGTACCCGCCGTCGGGCCACGATCTCGCGGCGATCGTTCCATCGCTCGCCGCGTTCGCTCTCGATGGAAGCGCGGAGCACGCCTCCGCCGCCCGAGTACCGAACGATGCATTCGTCGATGCGATCACGATCGACGCGGCCTTCTATCGCGCATTCGTCGCGCCGCTCGAGACCGCACTCGTCCTCGCTCCAGCGGATGCCCCTCGCCTCGCGCGCGCGAAGCTTCGTTGGTCGATGGCTGCCAGCATCGTCGACGAGCGCCGGCCGTTGATCGCTCTCCGGCGCACCCTCCCCGAACCCCTCGGAGAGCACCGCGCACCCGTTCCTGCACCGCACGACGAACGTCGTGCGTGGCTCGTGTTCCGGCCATGCGCACCCACGCCGCGCCTTCTCGCGGTTCGATCGATCGCACTCGAGCCCGCGCACGCGGAGCTGCTGAGACTGCTGCGCGAGCATTCGATCGCCGACGCGTTAGGTGCGCTCGAGCGAGACCGTGGCGTCGAGGGGACGGCCGCACAGCGGTGGCTCGCCGAGGGCATGCAACACGGGCTGTGGACCCACGTGGACGCATGATCCGAGCGGTAGTCGCGATCGGACCGTTGCTCGTCGCGTGCACCGTCGCGCCCGCCGGCGATCTGGAAGTCCCCGTCGCCGATCCGCAGGTGTTCCAACGCGACGTGTACCCGATCCTGCTCGCGAACTGCGGCTTCGCGGCGTGCCACGGGACCGAGGATCGCTTCTTCTCCATCTTCGGCCCCGGTCGCGTACGCCTGTCCGCGGACACCGCCCCGTACGATCCGGCGACGCCCGACGAGCTCGCGCTCTCGTTCACGCGCGCGCGATCGATGCTGATCGCACCCGAAGGCGTCCGGCGGTCCCCGTTGCTTCGCAAGCCGCTCGCGATCTCCGCCGGAGGCGCGGGGCATGGTGGAGAGGATGCGTGGGGAGCGAACGTGTTCGCGACGAAGCAAGACGCTCGGTTCGCCACGCTGTTCTTCTGGGCGACCGCGGAGGCACCGTGAAGTCGATGGTCGTCCTCGCGTTCGGCGTCGTCATCGCGGGCGCGGATCCCGCCGACGCCTTCTCAGATCTGTCCAAGTTCGCCGAGTCTGCGGGGACCGGTGGTGGTGGAGGGCGCTACTTCACGGGCTCACCGGCAGACGGCTACACGTGCAGTGTCTGCCACGCGGGTGGAACGATCCCGAGCCTCACGATCGACGGCATACCTGATCGCCTGGTCCCCGGTACGCGGCACGAGGTCACGATCCGGTGGACGGAGCCCGAGTTCTCACACGCGATGCAGCTCGAGCTCGTCGATGCGACCGGTGCACACCCGACGCTGGAGCTCGATCCGGAGATGGTCGCGGCCGCTTCGCGGTGCGAGTCGCGTCCCGATGCACCATCCGCCGTTCATGTCGTCGATGCAGGCGCGCGCCGGATCGTGGGCGTCGAAGACTGCGGCGCCAGCGAAGTCAGCTTCGCGTTCACGGTTCCGGACACCGCGCGCCTCGTCCTCGCGATCGGTGCCGTACGCACGGACAGCTCCGGGACCGCCGATGGTGATGGCACGCGCGATGTTCGCATCTCGATCGGCGAATCGCCGGAAGACGCCGGCTGCAGCGCCGGTGGAGGCCGTGGCGGCGTACTGGTCGTCGGCGCTGCGCTCGCCTTCGCCGCTCGTCGCCGCCGCTTACAGAAACTCGAGACCGACGAGCGCCGTGAGCTCCAGCGCGAGCACGCGATCGAGCCCCACGAATGCTCGGTAGTCGATTCCGGAGACCGTCGAGCGCCCCCCTGCCACGATGACCACGTCGCGACCTTCGATAGGGAATCGCTGCAGGAAGCTCGCACCGACTTCGTTCGAGAAGAACGTGGAGAGCTTGCGATCTCGCGTGGCGTAGCCGCTGCTGCTCATCAGATCGAAGTAACGCGGCCGGTAGAACGTGGCCTCGCCTTGCGTGTAGTAGCGATACCGCAGCGACAGAACGCCCTGCTCGGTGATGCGCCACGCGACATCCGGTCCGATCGCGTGCGAACGCACGCCCCAGTCATCGAAGTAGAACCGGTACTCGATCCCCGCAGACCATGTGGAGCCGAGCGCGCGCCGGCCGCGCGCGAACACGCTGTTGCGCAGGCGGGCATCGGGAACGTTCTCCGGGACGCAGAACGGCGCCGTCGTGTTGCAGATCCCATCACCGCCGATCGCGACCCAACGATACGGGCTCGCGAGATAGCCGGTCGCGCGCGTTGTCTCCCACGCGACCTCGGCGAGCGTACGCTTGCCGAGCACTTGGGTCAGAGAGGCGCGTGCGCCGGCGCTCCGCTGTTCTTGTTCGAAGAACGGATCGCCCGCGCGACCGACGGTGTCGATGCTGCCGAGGAGGTCGAGACCGAGCGTCGTGTTCTTTCGACCGAGCTCGACGCGCCCGCCGAGCACGCCACCGTGCGAACGATAGTCGGGTTCGATCGAGAAGCGATAGCTCGCGGACAGCGACAGCTCGCCGAGCCGTTGCGCGACGGCGACGTCCGTCTCGTGACGAATCTCCTCGATCGCGCCGGTGGCGGCGGTCACGACATCGATGGAAGCGCCGGTCCACGCATCGATCTCGTAGCTCGCCTCGATGTTCGTCGTCGACGTGACATCGGCGGCGACCGAGAGCGACGGCGTGATGATGGTGGTGCGATCACTGTCGGTTCGCACGAACACCGACGACGCTGCCTTCGTCATGCGCTGGCCGGAGCTCGCGCACGCACAACACGCGATGACGGCCGGAAGCGCACGATGCACGCTCGCATCCTCGCATCCTCGTTTGTCGTGTCAACGCTGTCGGTTCTCGCATCTGCTTGCTTCGCACCGCCCATGGAAGCGAGTGGTGATGGCATCGCGCCACCACGCGAGTTGTTCACACCCGATGCGCCTCCGGCACCGAACTGTCCGCCGGATCCATCCGCGCGCTCGACGCTGCGGATCCAAGTCCGCACGTCTCCGGTCGGCGGCCGGTTCGCGCCGCGCAACGTGGGCGTGATCTGGATCGAGCGAGCCGACGGGACGTTCGTCAAGACGATCGAACGCTGGGGTGTCGCGCGCGCGAAGTATCTCGTCGCGTTCATCGCGTCCTCGAACGGCAACGTCGTCGATGCGATCACGAGTGCGACCTTGCTCTCGCATCAGACGCACACGCGCACGTGGGATCTCACGGACACCACCGACTGCGAGGTCGAACCCGGCGACTACCGCGTTCGCGTCGAGCACACCGATCGCGACGGCCCCGGCGCCGCGACGTCGCTCCCACTCACCATCGCCGACGCGATGACATCGACGTTTCCCGACGAGCCCACCTTTCACGATCTGCAGCTCGATCTCGAGTGACCGCAACCCTAGCCAATCGAAGGAACTGACATGACGCACTCTCCCGATGAAACCTCCACTGACGACCTCGGCGCTCGCGGTCCGTCGAGCGCCTTGTGGGCGTCCGCACTGGCGGGTCTGCTCGGCCTCGCCGGTGCCTGTGGCGACGACGGCAACAAGATCGAACCAGATCCCGACGCTCCTGTCGTCGCCGATGCCGCGGTCGACTCGCCCGAGATCGATGCGCCCCCGGATGCCCCACCCTCGAAGATCATCAGCGAGACGCCGGGAGATCACACGTTCGCGGAGCTGACCGCGATGTGCGATCAGCGCGGCGGCTACACGCAGATCACGGCCGCGTGCTCCGGTGCCAACATGTGCGCCGGCTTCTCGTACGGTGACTGGAGCCCAGGCATCCTCACCGAGCACAGCTGCAACGCCGTCAACGGATGCAATGGCATCTCGTGCGTCGTGCTCCCAGCAGATCAAGGTCGCACTGCGCTCGACATTCTCGGAGGGAATCCCCCGGATGCCGAAGGCGTGCCGCAGAAGACCTGCATGAACTGCCACGCCGATTGGTCGGGCGCTGCACCGGATCCGACGCACTTCAAGGTCTGGGTACCACCGGGGTCGACGCGCACGCTCGCCAACTGGCTCGATCGCCCAGCGGGCGAACAGGCGCGATACATCGCCTTCGGCTCCGCGGGTGTATACGCCGGCGGGCAGGCGTACTCGCACATGGCGCAGTACTTCAAGCTGTACTCGCGCGCGGAGATCGAGCGAGTCGTCGCGTACATCCGCACCACCGCGACCGTCGAGATCGCGACGGTGAAGGTGGACGACACGCCGACGCCTCGCCTCCACCCGACACGTCCGCACCGCGCCGGAGCGATCCGCCCTGGTGGTACGGGCGGCATCCTCCGCTAGCGCAATTCATGACCACGCGCTTGCGACGACGCCCCGTGTGATCGACCTTCGTCCCATGAATCGACGCGATGCCATGGTGAGTGGACTCGGCGCGGGCCTCGCGCTGGTGATTGCAACGAACGCCGACGCGCAGCCGAAGAAGGCGCCCGCACCGAAACCGCCCGAGCCCAAGAAGCCGGATGCGCGCGCGGCGCTGTTGGCTTCGCTCGCGACGTGCCTCGCGAAGGCCACGCTATGCGACGCGCATTGCGCGGCTCAGCTCGCGACCGGGAACAAGGAGTTCGCGCGCTGCGCGTCCGCGGTTCGCGACATGCTGGCCGTCGGCCAAGCAACCGAGAGCCTCGTGTCACGCACCAGCGCGATGGCGAAGAAGCTCGTCGAGCTGTGCGCCGCTGCGTGCAAGGAATGCTCGGCCGCCTGCCTCGAGCACAAGCCGCACTGGGCGCACGGCATGCACATCGAATGCAAGGAGTGCATGGAGGCGTGCGATGCGTGCCTCAAGGCCTGCACGGCCTTCGCCGCCGCGTGAGCTTCAGTTCCACGGATCGGAGAACCGCGGATCGGTCAAGAAGGCGTCGTCGGTCAGGCTCTCGAGGAATGCCTTCACATCCGCGCGTTCCTCGGGCGTCAGCGTGAAGCCGATCAGGAAGCTGCTCTTGAACGGATTGTCCGCGCCCACGCCTGCATTCGGTCCGGTGGTGATCGTGCGTCCCGCCGCGGCGTAGTGATCGATCACGTCGTCGAGCGTCGCGGCGCTGCCGTCGTGGAAGTACGGAGCGGTGACCGCGATGTTCCGTAGCGTGGGCGCGCGGAACTTTCCCATGTCGCCGGCGACGAGCGTCAGCTCGTACAGCCCGCGGTTCGGCGCGGGATACGCGCCCGTGCCGCCGAGGTTATAGAGCCCCGTGTTGTGAAACCGCGCCTCCGCGGTCGGCTTGCCGACGTACTTGACGACGTCTTGAAAGTTGAACCCTTGGTGGCAGTGGAAGCACTCGAGGCGCTCGGAGTCGAACAACGCCTTGCCGCGCTTCACCGCGTCCGAGACGGCCGTGGCGTCGCCCTGCTGATAGCGATCGAACGGAGAGCGCCCCGAGATCAGCGTGCGCTGGAATGCGGACAGCGCGCGAACGACATTCGCGACGGAGATCGGCGTCGTCTCTTCCGGGAACGCGGCCGCGAACAGCGGCGGATACAGCGGCTCCGCGGCGAGGCGCTCGAGCAGCACGGTCTCCATGTTGCGCATGCCCAGCTCGACCGGGGTGACGCCGAAGATCGGCACCGGCGCCTGCGTCTCCAGCTCGGCGAGGAGGTGATTGGCCCACGTGAAGCGTCCGAGATAGGCGACGTTCGCGAGCGACATCGAATTGCGTGGGTGCAGCTCTCCCGTGGACCCGATCGCGACGTCGCGACCGTCGGTGAACGCGCGTGCTTGCTCGTGACACGAGGCGCACGAGAACGTCTCGTTGCCGGACATGCGCTTGTCGTAGAACAGCCGGCGGCCGAGCTCGACCTTGTCCGCGTTCATCGGATTCGTCGTCGGAACCAGCGGCGTCGGAAATCCCGGCGGAAGGTCCCAGGGATAGAGATCCACGGCGGAGTCGTTCGCGGCACCGTCGGACGGCCCCGCGTCGTCGACGACCTTCGCGTCGTCGCCACACGCGGCGAGCGCGACGAGGACGGCAAGCCACCGCATCAAGTGCCCGGGCGGAACAACTTCTGCGTCGTCGGCGTGCGCGAGCCCGTGGCCCAGTTCAAGCCGACGAAGTCGAACGGCCACGCGCAGGGTTCCTCGGTGAACGAGTGGCACCCCACCTCCGTCGCGAGATGAGACTTCGGAAGCATGGCGCCGAAGTCCGCGATGATCGGGGTGGTCAACGGATCGAATCCGAGGATCTCGATCAGCGGCTTGTTCGGCTTCGCGCAGGTCACCGGCTCGCCGACGCTGGGATCACCCGTGCACGCGATGCTTCCGAGATGGAAGTAGTGATCGTTGGTGCCCGGCGTCGGGGTCGTCACCTCGGCGTGCGTCACGACGGCGAGGAAGATGTGTCCGAACGCCCAGCCCCACCACAGTCCCGTGAGGTTCAGCGGCGCCGGGAGCGTCGTGAGATCCTGGTGGTTCAGCGCATCGGGGATCCCGATCGTGTAGCTGACGCCCGTGTAGGTTCCCTTCGGCGCCATGCCCGTGATGACCGCGTTGGTCTCCGGCGTTCCATCCTGGCATCCACCCGTGAAGTCCTCGAAGTCGAGGAGCGCGACGTTCTGATACTGCCAGTCGTTCTGGTCGAGCGTGACGGGTACGCGATCGCCGCTCTCCGAGATCAACTGGACGTCGTGCACGTAGAAGCGGAAGTCGCGCGGCGTGATCGTCGTCGCGTCGGCGCCTTGGTTCGCATAGGTTTGACCGCACGCGAACGCGGCTGCGCCGACCTTGGGAGTGAACCGCAGCGTGACCGCCCGCGGGCTGGTGTCGGCATCGACACTGGCGTCGATCCCGGCGTCTGGATCGGCCTCGTTGTTGTCTCCGCATGCACTCGTCAACAAGACCGCGATCGCGAGCGAACGAAACGTCATCCGCCTTACCTATCGGAACCGGAGCCCCACGACAACGTTCGAAGGGTGGGTGCGAAAATCTAACGCACCACGATCGTCTGCGGGCTCACTGCCACCCGCTCCAGACGATGTCGCCGTAGAGCTCGATGTGGACGCCCACCGTGATCGGCGCCGTGTCCGCGTTGCGGACAAGCAAGAACCACTCGGCCTGAGCCGTGGGGGTAAAGGTGTAGGTCGTCGACATGATGCCGAGCTCCTCCTTGACCACCTGCGTGCTGCCGTTCGCGTGCCCGTGCAGATTCCAGTCGAGCTTCGCGACGGGAGCCGACAACGTGATGACTGCGCGATCGCCGGGGCCGCCGGTGAGCGTCGCCTCGCCGAGCTCTCCGACGAGGAGCGCTTTGTCGTCCATCACGACTTCACGTGGGGCCGCGTCCGAGGGTGGCGCATCCGGCGACGCACTTCCGCCATCACAACCGGCTGCGATCACGACACCGATCAACATCATTCGCATGAATCTCTCCTTGTCACTCGAACCTCAGGGACGTCTCGAGCACGCCACGCACTCCGAACGGGTCTCCGAGTACGCCGCCCGCGAGCTCCGCGGTCATCGTCACCCGACCCGCGACCCACGCGATGCGCGGACCGACCGCTAGCCGCATCGAGCCGTCGCCGAGCGGTGCAGCGCCGTACGTGCGCACTCCGGCACCTAGGGTTGGTGCCACGGCTACCATGACGCTTCCGGCGAAGGTCAGCTCGGTAGCGTTCATCGGCTCGACCAGAGGCCACATCCCTCCACCGTGCTTCGCGTGCGCCGATGCTCCGCCGAGCGCGTGTCCGATTCCCGTCGACACCGAGACGGCGACACGCGACGTCGCGTAGGCACCCCAGGCCTCGGGCATGATCATCACGTGTCCCATTCCGAACCCGCGATCACCATCGCCCGTCGGCGCGGAGACCATCACCATGACGCCCGCCGTGGTCGCCGCGCGATCGACGAGCGTCGCGTGCGCGTGCATGACGAAGTCCCCCAAGCCGTTCGTCGTGAGGCCGTTCTTCGTCAGATGATAGACGGGGAGGCTCGCGCCGAGACCGAATCGACCATACGCACCTCGCACACCGAGGGTGCTGCCCTGGTAGTCGCCCTCGAATAGCGGGGAGTGGTAGTTCGCGGCGAAGATACCGATCGACACCGCGAAGCGAGCGCGGTGATCGTGGAGCCCCCCGAGCAACGCGTGAGCGGAATGGCTCTCGTGATGATGGCTCGGCGGTGCCGGATGGTCCTGGACCCCGATCTTCGTGTCCGGTGCGTCGCTCTCGGGCAGCGTGCAATGTCCGAGAGCAGCGTGCTCCGGTAGGCAGGTGTCGTCGGCGCTCGCCGCGCGCGCCATACCGACGAGCGCCACAGCGAGCCCGAGCGTTGCCGCGCGCATCGCTTCGTGACCTACCCCGACTGCGCCCCGCGCGGGTGATGCATTTTTTCGCACCCATGGCGCTTGTCGTCGTTCCTCGCATTCCCCAGAGTTACGATGGCGCCCCCCATGTTCGATCTCGAACCCACGATCACCTTGCCGTGGCTCGTGCGTCTACGGTGGGCGTTGCTCGTCGGACAGGTCCTCGCATGTGTGGTGGCGCGGGTGGCGTTCGATGCGCGGTCGTGGTGGCCGTTCGCCGTCGCGATCGTTGTCCTCGGGCTGTCGAATGTCGCGATCACGAGCGCCGCCGTGCGCAAGTTCCCGCCCGGCCATGTCATGGGTGCGGCGCTCCTCCTCGACGCCGCGGTGTTGACGGTCCAGCTCGCGGGCTTGGGCGGTGCGATGAACCCGTTCTCCGTGATGTACCTCGTCTACATCACGCTCTCGGCGATCGTGCTCAGCGCGCGGTGGACCACGGCGGTGGCGCTCGTCGCGATCGTCGGCTTCGCGCTGCTGTTCCTCGTCCCGACGACAACTCACATTCATCACACCGGCGCTCCGCTGCTCGATCCGCACCTGCAAGGAATGTGGCTCGCGTTCGTGCTCGCTGCGGTGCTCACGGCGTTCTTCGTGCGCCGCATCTCGCGCGCCATCGCGACCCAGCGCGACCAGATCGCGGAGCTGCGCGAGACGGCTGCGCGGACTGCGAGGCACGCATCGCTCGCCACGCTCGCGGCGGGAGCCGCGCACGAGCTGAACAACCCGATGTCCACGATCGCGATCGCCGCTCACGAAGCACACCTTCGCGCGAGCCAGCTCGCCGACGGTGCGTCGGTGGCTTCCGACCTCGAGCTGATCCTGCAGCAAGTGGAGCGCTGCCAACGGATCCTGCATCAGATGGCCGCGCGCCTGACCGCGGTGGACAGCACGCGAACCGTGACGCCCGACGAGCTGGTCGACGAGATCCGTGCGCAGCTCGGTGAGCGAGCGCAGCGCATCGGGATCCGCATCAGCGGAGAATCCTCGTCGATCGCCGTGCCGGCGGCACCGGTCGCGCAATCACTCGTCGCGCTGATCAAGAACGCGCTCGACGCGAGTGGCCCCTCCGACGCGATCGACGTCGAGATCAAGCATGACGGCACCTCCCTGACGATCGAGGTGATCGATCACGGCACGGGAATCTCCGACGACGTCCTCGCGAAGGTGGGCGAGCCCTTCTTCACCACGAAGGCACCGGGACACGGACTCGGGCTCGGCGTGTTCCTCGCCCGCGTGTTCTTCGAGAGTCACGGCGGTGCACTGGCGATCGAATCGAGCCCCGGAAGTGGCACACGGGCATCCGCGCGATTGCCGATCGCTGGAGCGGCGTGACCACGATCCTCGTCGTCGACGACGACCAGCCTCTTCGCGAGCGCCTCGCCCGTGCACTCGAGGATCGCGGCTTCGCGGTGCTACAAGCGCCGGGACACGCCGAAGCGATCTCCATCGCTCGAAGCACCAAGATCGATCGCGCGATCGTGGATCTGCGCATGGAGGGGGTTGGTGGTTTGACCGTGCTCCAGGATCTGCGCGCGCTGTGGCCCGACGTGCAGGTCGTGATCGTGACGGGCTACGGGAGCATCGCGACGGCCGTCGAGGCGATGCGGCTCGGCGCGCGCGACTACCTCACGAAGCCCGCCAACGCCGATCAGATCCTCGCGGCCTTCGATACCGACGGTGATCCTCCCGTCGAGCCGGAGTACGAAGTCCCGTCGCTGGCCAAGGTGGAGCGCGAGCACATCGAGCGCGTCCTCCAGGAGTGCAACGGCAACATCTCGCGCGCGGCGCGGGTCCTCGGCATGCACCGGCGAACGCTGCAGTACAAGCTCGCGAAGTTTCCGGTCAAGCGCTGACGAGCTAGCGCGGGCGCTTCGGCTTCGCGCGCACCTCGGCTGCGCGCAGCTTCGCGATCCTCGCGATCAGCGCCTCGGGAACCGGGGCGGTCAGCGGAAACCGGATCGTGCCCTTGTCGACCGCGTAGGGCGCGAGCTCTTTCGCGAGCGCCTTCGCGATGCTCGGATACGCCGGGTACAGCGAGTAGTGCTGCTTCCAGCCGGCGAAGTAGAGCAGCATCGTGCCGTCGAGCTTGTAGCGTGCGAGGCCGTACGCGATGTCCTCGGTCGCCGCGGGGACGGCTGCGCGGATCGCGGCACGCACCTTGACGAGCATTCCACGCACGGGCGGTGGCTGCGCGGCGATGTACGCCGTCACCGTGCTCGGCTTCGTCGGCTTCCCGATCGGCTTCGCCTTCGCCATGTCGGGACTGTACCGATCAGCAGGGTCCCGTGCGCGGGCCTTTGCGTCGCGCGGTTTGCACGCGTGCATCGAATGGAAGATCGAGGAACGGCGCGAGCCAGCCATCGATCGAACCACCCGGGACGGTGATCGCGCGGACGATGTATGCGAGGTGCGTGTCGATCACGACGCGTGTGTAGCCATCGTAGGGCTCACAACCGTCGCGGTGGATCTCGCGCGTCTCGAACCAGCGCATGCCGTTCGTGCGACCCACCGTGATCGTGTAGTCGGCATCGGGGTTCGTGTCGTCGAGATCCGCGAACTGCCACGCCTCGAACCAGCGCTGCATCGTGCGCTTCGCGAACGCCTTCATCTCCGCATCGCTCGCGGTGTCGGGCGGGATGCGCGGCAGCTCGGCGCGGTCGACCGCGAGGCCGATCACGTGCGCGATCGGATGATCGTCGGACTGCGCGTTCACGAGCAGTGCGGGGAGCGGTGCGGCGCCGCTCGGCACGGGAAGCTGGGCATAGCGCCATGCGGTGTCGATCGGACTGTCGACGAAGCCATGCGGGAGATCGAACGCGATCGTCGGGACCGCGAGTGGAGCGGGCACGTTCGAGATGTCGCCGACGACGACGAGCGTCGCATCCGTGATCGCGAGGCGATGGCCGTCGCGCGAGAACGCGAGCTTCGCCGGGCGTCGATCGTCGTCGTCGGGCGCTGCCGGTCTCGCGAGCGCGTAGGCAGAGGCGATCCCGGCGGCGTCGCGACGATAGAGCGTGACGCCGGAGGCCGTAGCGATCGCGACGCGGTGACCACGCGCGCCGATGGCGACCCGGTGATCGCCATCGGGATCGATCGCGTGCACCGCGGTCACCGTCGCGTCTTCGAGATCGAGGACGGCGATCGATCCGGCGCTCTCGATCGCGGCGGCGCCACCGGCGGGATCGCAGGCGACGATCGTCGCTGGCCCCGCGAGCGGCGTGGTCGCGATCGCTCCGTGCGCTGCGGCGACACGCAAGACCGGCGTGGTCTTGTCGTGACCGATCCACGCGACATGCACATCGTCGAGCCAACACACGTGCTGCGCGTCGGGGAACGAGATGTTCTCGACGGCGCCGAGGGGATGGCGCGCGTGCTCGATGCCGGTCGCCGCAGCGCGAACGACGACATCGCTGCGTTCGATCGTCACGAGCGATGCGCCATCGGGCGATAGCTCGACGTTGTTCTCGCCGAGAAACTCGTGGTGGAGCGGCGTGGCCGACGATGTCTCGGTGTCGAGGCGGCCCGTGACCAGCCACGCGCGGTCCTCCGCCGGCGGGGCGGGTGGAACATCCTCGAGGCCACTCCAGCCGAGCGCGATCATGCGCGGTGCGTCGGGCGTCCCGGCGATCGCGACCGGCCGCAGCTGGCCATCGCGCGCGAACACGTGGCGAGCGACACCCGTCCCATCGGCGTTCCACCGGCGCGCGCCGACGGTGACGCTGCCATCGGGTCCGAACAGTGGAGCCGGTGCCTCCCAATCGACGAGTAGTCGCTCGAACACCACGCCGAGCTTCTCGGGCTCGGTCGGCGTCGCGGGTGGTGTCGACGGTGGCGACTCCTGCGTCGCCCCGCGCGACCCGCACGCTCCGCACGCGGCAACCAACAGCATCAACGAGGGCCTCACACGGGTCCGGACGTACCTGGGAAACCGGGAGTCGCGTCGGGCTCGCGAAGCGTCGGCGAGGCTCGTTGACTGCGGAAGACGTGGTGATCGTGGGCGTCAAACGCTCGCGATCAGATCATCGCCGCTGGCGCGCGCGGACCATCGCAGCAAGCTTCGCGATCGTCGCGAGCTTCTCGGGGACCAGATCGATGGGGCGCAATTGGATCGCGAACTCGTCCTCGAGAAATCCAACGAGATCGAGCATGCGCACCGAGGGGACGAAGCCGGCCGCGACGAGCGCCTCGTCGTCGGCCGGCTTACTCGCGAGCCGCGCCGACGCGACGATGTACGAGCGGATGCGATCTTCGATCGAGCGTTCGGTCATGCGATGCCGTCGAGAAGCTCGGGGAGGCGCTCGGCGACGAACGTCTTGGCGGCGGCGAGATCATCGGCGAGCACGCGATCTTCTTCCAGCGGCGGAACTCGTTCTCGCAGCGCGGCCACGATTCGCGAGACCGGCGCCGAGACCTCGAGGCCCCGCACGAGCCGAAGGGCCTGCGCCGCGACGACGGACTCGATGCCGAGGACCGTGGTCGCGTTGTCGATGACCTGAAGAAGTTTGAGGGCGGCGGTCCCGCCCATACTGACGTGGTCTTCTTTGAGCTGACACGTGGGGATCGAGTCCACGCTGGCCGGCGTACACAGGACTTTGTTGTGATTCACGAGCGCCGCCGCGGTGTACTGGGCGACCATGAACCCCGAGTCGAGACCCGGATCGGCGGCGAGGAAATCCGGCAGTCCGCGTTGTCCCGACAAGAGCTGGTACGTGCGCCGCTCCGAGATGCTCGCGAGCTCGCTCACCGCGATCGCGAGGAAGTCGAGGGCCATCGCGATCGATTCCCCGTGCAACGCGCCGCCGCAGAGTACGAGGTCTTCGTCGGGGAAGAACAGCGGATTGTCCGAGACACCATTCACCTCGTCCTCGACGATGTCGCGAGCGAACCCGAGCGTCTGCCGGACGGCGGCGTGGACCTGAGGGATGCAGCGAAACGAGTAGGGGTCTTGGCGCGATCGTACCGCCGTGGGCAACGCGTGATGGTTCGATCCGGCGACCAACGTCCGGAGGTTCTTCGCGACCAGCGAGCGCTCCGCGTGCGGGCTCGTCGCGTGATAGCGCGGATGCATGAAGTCGGCCGCGCAGCTGAACGCATGAATGCTGATCGCCGCGATCGCGTCCGCGCACCGGGCGAGACGCTCGGCGAGGAGGACCGTGTGGATCGCGATCGCCGTGATGAACTGGATCCCGTTCGTCAGCGCGAGACCCTCCTTCGCCGCCAACTCGATCGGAGGCCCCTCGATGCACGTGTGCGTTGGAACGACTCGCCCGTGTGCGTGCACGTGCCCGAGGCCGAGCAGCGGTAACGCCATGTGCGCGAGGGGTGCGAGATCGCCGCTCGCTCCGACGGTGCCTTGCATCGGAATCGCAGGGATCGTCCCGGCGTTCCACAGGGAGAGGAGCCTGTCCACGGTCGAGCTCCGGATCCCCGTGTGACCACTGCGCAGCGTCAGGAGCTTCGCGAACAGGACGAGCCGAGCGATTGTCTCGTCGGCGAACGGGCCCACGCCACAGGCGTGCGAGACGATGTGTCGGCGCTGGAGCTCGGAGGTCTGCGAGATCGGAATCGTGTGCTCGCTGAGTGATCCGAACCCGGTCGTGACGCCATAAATGGATTCTCCGCGCGCGAGCAACTGCGCGACGTGTGTCGCTCCGGCATCGATCTTCGTCCGCACCTCGTCGGAGAGGCGGAGCGGTGGGCGATCGAGCGCGATCCGACCGAGCTCGTCGAGGGTGTAGCGAGCATGTGACAGCTCGTGCGTCATGCAACGGCCTCGACGCGGCGGACGAGCTCGACGCGATCGATCTTCCCGCTGGCAGTGCGTGGTAGCTCCGAGCTCGCCGAGATCTTGGCCACGCGCATCGCCGGCGACAGCCGCGCCATGGCACGCGCGCGGATCTCACCGATCGAAACTCCGTTCGTGGTCACGAACACGAACACGGCGGTCGCGCCGCGGTCCGTGATCGCCGCTGCCTCGGTCACTCCCTCACACGCGAGGACGATCGCCTCGATCTCGTCCAGATCGATCCTCGCGCCGAGGAGCTTGAGCTGACGATCTCGCCGGCCGTGAAACTCGAACGCGCCGTCGGGACGGCGTCGCCCGTAGTCTCCGGTCAGATACATCGTCTCACCGCCAACCGGGCGAAACCTCGCCGCCGTGACGTCCGGCTCGTCGAGATAGCCGTGGGACGCGAACGCAGATTGGATCGCGATCTGCCCGACTTCGTCATCACGACCGGGCGTATCCGCAGCGTCGAGGACATGAACGGTGACCCCCGGCATGGGCCGGCCGATAGGCACGCGTTCCGCGCGGGCATCGTCCTCGGTGATCCGATGGTGCAGCTTCACCAACGTCGCTTCGCTGGGTCCGTACAGATTCCACAATGCGACCTTGTCCCCGAGCACGTCGCGCGCACGTTCGATGTCGATCGGGCGAACGACCTCCCCAGCGAGCACGACGTGCACGAGCGCTCGGAGGTCGCGCGCCGCGTTCGCCTCCAACAGCACGCGGAAGTACGATGGCGTGCAGTGGAGTAACGTGATCTCGGCGGCCAAGAGCCAGGTCGCAAACCGGTGGGCGTCGGCGAGGACGCCGCGATCCGGAGGTGCGATCGCGATCCCTCCCGCGCACAGCGGTACGAGCACGTCCGGTAGGTAGGCGTCGTAGCTCGGCGCGTGAACGATGGCTCCACGCACGGCGCGGTCGATGCTCAGTGCCTCGATCTCCCACGCGACGTGATGATCGATCCCGGACAGTCGTCCGAGGATCGCCCGGGGTGCGCCGGTCGATCCGGACGTGAAGTAGATCGAACACGGCGCGTCGGGATCCGCCGCATCGAGCGCACCCTCCTCGTCACCGAGCGCGAGCACCGATATCCCCGGTGCGATCTCCTGCAATCGCCGGCGTCCTTCGTCGTCGACGATCGCTACGACCGGCCGACTGGCGCCGAGCTGAGCGAGGAGACGAACATCACTCTGCGCGAGGTCCAACGCCACGTAGATATGTCCGCTGCCGACGACGCCCAGGATGCCGGACAGGAGCTCCCGGTGCCCACTGGTGGCGATCGCGACCCGCGAGCCAGCGCGGAGCGCACGCAGCTGGAGCGCCCCTGCGACGCGCCGCGCAGCCCGTGCGAGATCCTCGAACGAGGTCTCCCGATCACGTTCGCGGATCGCGGGCTTGCCCGGGGTGAGCGCCACCTGCGCGAGGAAGCGACGATGGATCAGCCGGGAGAACATCCGTGACGGCCCATTCTGCGCGACGAGTGGACTCGTCGGCCTCTCGCGAGGTGCGAAAAAACACCGCACTCACAGCGCGAACACGGTCGCAGCGAGCGTCATCGTCGCGGCCCACCCGACGACCCGTCGGACCGCCGTTACCTCCGGTTCGACTCCTCGACGACGACGCCACTCTCCGAGGCACAGCTCGCATGCGAGCGCGATCGTCATCACGCCGTTCGCGACGAGCGCCCATCCGATCCGCGGCCACGGATCGGCGAGGAAGCAATAACGGATCGCGACGTGGAGGACCGTGTTGCCGATGACCATCGTCCACGTGGTTGCGAGGACGATCGCGAGGTACCGGTTCACCCGACGGAGGCGCAGGATCGCTGGCGTGTAGAACAGGAACAGCTGGGCATCTCGAAGGTGGGTGCCGAAGCGCCGCCATAGCTCGAGGAAGGACGTGGCCAACGCCGGTCGATCGATCGGTGGCGTCACCTCGAGTCCGTGGACGAGCAGCGCCGCCATCACGAGGTGAACGAGCGCCGCGAAGTCGAGCAACTCGGCCACGAGATGCACGAACGGATACGCGAGCGGTCGAACGTCGGTGCCGACGAGATAGCGATGGGCGGCGAGGATCGCGGCGAACGCCCCCGCGAGCGCCAAGTGACGAGCAGCCTCGCGAAGCCTCGGCTGCGAAACGTCGGCCGCGAACGCCCCGAAGCGCGGAACGATGGCCATGTAGGGCGGGATCACGATCAGCGGAGCCGGCAAGATGTAGACGAGGAATGCGACGAGCGAGACTGCTGTGTCGTTCTGGTAACGCTCGTAGCTGTACACGGCGAGACGCATTCCGAACATCACGCTGAATACGAGCGCACCGATCGCGATCGTTCCGCCGATCGACGCGCAGACGGCCGGAGCCGCGATCACGACGAGCGCCATCACGAACCGAGCGCGGCCGAATCGGGTCGCCTCGAGGAGGCTCCAGAGACCGACGAGCACGGCGAGAAACACGAGCCCGGCCGCGCCCCACGCGAGGACGCAGATCGCGCCTTCCGCGATCAGGACGTGCGGTCTCGCAGCTGCGCCGACGATCGCGAGCGTGGCGGTTCCGACCACGAGTGCTGCGAGCTGGATGACAAATCCCGGGTCGGAGACGGGAACGCCGAGGACCGCACGCGCGATCGGAACCCCACACGAGAAGTGCGCGAAGCCGACGAGCGCCGCCACGACCGCCACGACCGCACCGGTTTTCACGGCGAGCGCCCACCGGCGCGCGCTCACGGCGCTAACACCACCATGGCGACGGCGTAGCCGCCACTATGGCTGAGCGTGACGAAGAACTGTCGGCCACCGAGGGTGCGCGCGTGACGTCGCAACGCACCACGGACCTCGAGTGAGGGTTTGCCGCGTGTCGACGAGATGACCTCCACATCGTGCCATGTCACGCCGCGTCCCCAGCCAGTGCCGACTGCCTTGAACGCCGCTTCCTTGGCCGCGAAGCGGGCAGCGAGTCTCTCGACACGTCTCGGCCCTGCGGCCGCCGCGAGCTCGCGTGGCGTGAAGACCCGACTCGCGTTCCGCGAACGCGCGAGGACGCTCGCGCGGAACTCGGTTAGCTCGACGATGTCGATGCCTACACCGACGATGGCGCGAGCCGGACGGCGCGAGCGACGAGTCGCCATAGCGGAGGCTTCGCACGTACGCCTCCGCTCCACCAGTGTAACTCGCCAGATGACGGACAGACCACCGACCTCGCGCGTTCGACGAGGCTGTTGTGGGGGTTCATGATTCAAAGCAGCAAGGGCCGCGCGTAGATGCACGGCGGTCCGAGGTTCACGAGCGTACCGAGGACCGGCCGTCGACCTGCGAGGGATCCCGATCCCGAGTCCCCCACGCAAAACATGCAGTTGCGACTTTCGACCGAGCAGGTACTCTCTTCGACGATGAGTTTCGCGCGCCGGGTCGTGGTTGCAGCCGTGTGCGTTGCAGCCACCCAGAGCGCGCGTGCCGAACCCGAGCGCACATCGCCGGAGGCGACCACCGTCTCGTCGCGCCCGTCGACCACCCACTCGATCTACCTCGAGGGTCTCGGCAAGGGCGGGCTGTGGGGACTCGGGTACGGCTATCAGTTGTCCGAGCGTTGGGCGCTCGGTGCGGTCGCGTCGGCGTGGACGCTCGACGGCCAGCGCGTCTACACCGCGACCCCGTTCGTGACGTTGTACCCGCTCGGCACCGAGCGACATCGCTTGTTCGTGGACGTCGGCCCGCAGGTGATCCGCGTGTCGACGCCGTCGCCCGTTCCGGAATGGATGGGCACGAGCTCGACCGGAGTCGGTGGACAGGTATCGCTCGGCTACGAGCGTCGCGGTCCGCTGCTCGTTCGCGTGTTCGCGATGGCGGTCGCGGGAGACAAAGGCATCGCGCCGTGGCTCGGCGTCGACATGGGAGCGTCGTTTTGAGCGTACGTGTCTTCGCGCTGATCGCGCTCGTGCCTGCATGCGGAATGGATCTCGGCGCTCCCGCCGATTGGATCGCCACCGATCTGCTCGAGGGCACGATGTCGGCCGAGCTCGGAGGCGCGCCGCCGCTGCGCTCGTCCACGCCGGGCTCCGGCGATTCGATCCGTGTCGTCACCTACAACATCGACATGGGCCGCGATCCGGAGACGGTCGCCGTCGAGCTCCTCGCGAACGAGGCGCTCCAACAAGCCGACGTGTGGCTGCTGCAGGAAGAAGAGTGGTACCCGAACGAAAGCGCTACCCGCGCGAGCCGTCTCGCCGCCGGGCTCGGCATGGGCTGGCTGTACGTGCCGAGCAAGCAGAAGGGCGATGGCACGCACGGACTCGCGATCGTCTCGCGGTTTCCGATCGAGAGCTCCGAGATGATGTGGCTGCCGAACCCGGATAACTGGCAGCCGCGCATCGCGGTCCGCGCGGAGATCGTCGTCGGAAGCGTGCGCCTGCCGATCGTCGATCTGCACCTCGAGACGCGCATTAACATCCGCGATCGCATCCTGCACATCCGGCCCGCGATCATCGATCTACCGGAGCAGGTGATCGTCGCCGGCGACATGAACACGAACCCGTATCTGTGGGAGGAGGGCTCGTTCCCGATCCTCCCCGCCGGCCAGATCGTCGATACGGATCAAGCGCCGCTCCTCGACGACTACATGCGCCAGCTCGGCTTCGACACACCCGCCGCGAACGTCGGCGCGACGGAGATCCACCTCGGTGTCGAATCGCGACTCGATGCGATCTTCACGCGCGGCCTCGAAGTGTCCGAGGCGACCGTCGAGCGCGGCATCACCGCATCAGATCACTTCCCGGTCTGGGCCGACATCACGCTGCCCTGATCACAGCGCGTGCAGCGCGGTCGCGAGCGACTGCCGGATCCGGACTTCCATCTCGCGATGCAAGATGTCGCGACCATCGCGCGCGTCGCGAATGGCGTCGAGATACGGCGATGACTCTGCCGGGAGATTGCGCGCGTCGATCGATCCGGCGCACACGATCTTCGCGTCGCGCACCGAGAACACGTACGCACGACCGAGCACCTGTCCCGGCGTGTACGACGCCGCGGAGCCCGCACCCGTGAGCGCCGCGCCGGTCTCCTTGTCGATCAGCACGACGGTGATGTACGGCGGGATCGCCGCGAGCGTGTCGCGGTCGTACCGAGACGCGGTGTCGTTGGCGAGTCGCTTCGAGACTCCGTCCACGATTGTCTGCGCTTTCACGAGCACGCCGTCCGGAACGACCTGCGCGGCGGGATAGCCGTAGAAGTCGCTCGACGCGAACGCGGGGTTCGCCGTCTCGTCGCGCACGAATGCATCGATCACCGGCTGCGGCGGCACCTGGATCGGCCGCACGCACGGCGCGGCTCCGGGCGCGAGCGTCGACGCCGACTCGAACGCCGCGTACCACGCCTTGCGCGCGGCGGTGAGCTGCGGCTTCAGCTCGGACGTCATCGTCACGAGCGCGGCGCGATCGGCAGCGGCGAGCGGCTCGACGTGCGTCTGCTCCGCCTCGTACTGGCGCTGGTACTCCTCCATCTTCGCGCGCTTCTGATGGCGCATGTACATCACGATCCCGAACGGCGCGAAGATCAGGAGCGCGAGCGCGGCGAGGCGCAGGTAGCGCTTGTTACGCGTCGAGCGCGCGAACTCGGCCGCCGCCGGATCCGCGCTCTCGGCCTTCGCGATCGCGGCCCAGGGGATGTCGGGCGTTGCCTCCATCAGCGCCTGACACGCGCGGCGTGCGCGCGCGAGGCCCTGCGTGTTGAAGCCCGCCGTCTTCACTTGCTGATCGACACCGTGCGATCCGTACCCGTAGCTCGCGTGCTGGATGTCGACGCTCGCGCCGAGCGCTTGGCCTTCTTGCAGGCGGATGCCGTCGAACGTGCTCGTATCGATGCCGCGCTTCGCGAACACCTCGCGGGCTTCGTCGAGGTGCTGCCAGATCTCGGGATAGATCTGCTGCGCTTCGCCGATGCGCATCGACAGTCCCTCTTGATCGCCCGCGACGCCGACGAGCGCACCGCGCTGCTTCGCGGAGCGCACCGTCGTCGGTCCTTTCAGGAGCTCCTCGAACCGCTCGCACAACGCCAACGCGACACGCACGGACCGGACGGCGGGATCGTCGAACACGCGACGAATCTAGCTGGTCTCGCTGCGACACGCGACTTGTCGAAGGGCTACGCGCACTTCGGGCTGGTTCGACGATCTTCGCGACAATCGCCACGACGCGCATCTAGAGGCACCCAACTCTGGAGACGTTTCATGGTCCGCTTTGCTTGTTCGTTCCTGTTCGTTCTGGCCGCGTGTGACAACGGTGGTTCTTCCTCGATGGGCGATGACGCTCCGCCCGTCGACGGTGGATCGAACACGCCGATGCTCGATCCCGCCGACTGCACCGCCTTCGCCGCGAGCCTCGCCGCCGCGGGCACCACCTGCGGCACCCCACTTCCGAGCGGTGCCCAAGCGTCGTTCGAGCAGTGGTGCAAGAAGGGCATCGCGTCGGCGGCGATGTGCGGCGGCGATCCGGCCGCGGGCCTCGATTGCTTCGCGACGTCCGACGCGACCGATTGGCAATGCGTCGGCTCGCTCGGACCGTACCCGGCGTGCAACGGCGATCTCGCCGCGGCGCTCGGCTCGTTCTGCCTGATCGCGCTCGGCAACCCGCAGTGCGCGAGCGGCATCCACTGCCAGTTCGACGCCGATTGCAGCAACGGCACGAAGTGCAACTCCGCCACCGAGCAATGCGTCGGCGAGAACGCGTACTGCATCGGCCTGCCCTGCCGCTTCGACGCGGACTGCCCGAACCACGAGAAGTGCAACGGCGCCGAGGGCGCGTGCGTCGGCGAGTGACTACTCGCGCGAGAGCGTATGGCGCAGCGAGTAGTCGAGGTGACCGGCGATGCGTCCCATCGCGCTGTCGAGATCGGTGCCGCTGAGGCGCATCGCGTCCGCCACGTGCCGGCGCGTCCGGCGCAGCAGCGTCTCGCGGATCTGCGCGAGCCATCGCGCGGCCGTGGCGCGGTGCACGCCGTACAGCGCACCGAGCTCGTCGATCGTGGCGCCGTAGACGAACTGCTGCCGCAGCAAGTTGCGCTCGCGTGGCGTCAGCGTCGCGAGCGCGACCGAGAATCCCTCGCGATACACGCGCTGCTCCTCGGGCGTCAGCGCGACGCTGTGCTCCTCGAGGTTCTCGGGCACCACCTCGGGCATCGGCGCCTCGCGCTTGCGCGCGCGCAGGATCTGCAACGCCTCGCGCACCGCGATCACGCGCAGCCATCCGCGCAGATCACCGCGTCCGCGAAAGTCCGCGATCTTTCCATTGCCGCCCGTGCCGAGCACGCGCTCGCGCACGGCCGCGGTCACGTCCGCCACGAGCGCACTCCCACCATCGAGATGCGCGATCGCTTCCCCGACATGCGCGAGCTGCGCGTCGAACGCCTTCACCGCGGCCGCATCGCCTCGCGCGATCGCGCACGCGAGCCACAGATCCGCGATGCACAGCGTCCGCAATGCATCGTCGAGCGACACGTCCGGCACGAGTCGCTCGGTCACGTACGCGACGAACTCGTCTTCGGGGACGGACACCCCGGGCCAGGCTTCGCGTGACGCCGCGAGGACCTCGACCAACACTTCTGCGCTCGCGAGCTCGCGCAACGAGGAAGACGGCACGGGCCGCCATGGTAGCGTGGGACGTGTGCCCGGGCGAGGAGACGATCGCCGCTCATGCAGCGGGTCAGCTCGCACGCGACGAACGGGACGCGCTCGATAGCCACCTCGACACCTGCTCGGCCTGCCAAGAGCTCGTGGCCGCGCTCGCGAAGCTCGCCACCGTCGGCGAGCGCCACCCGGTGACCGACGCCATCGGCGTGCCCTCGATCCCCACGGAGCGCGAGGGCTGGACTCCCGGCGGCCAGCTCGGCCGCTACGTGCTCCTCGCCCGGCTCGGCGCGGGTGGCATGGGCGTCGTCTACGCGGCCTACGATCCCGAGCTCGACCGGCGCGTCGCGGTGAAAGTCTTGCGCCGCACGCGCGCCGGTGATCAGCTGCGCGAGGAAGCGCGCGCGATCGCGAAGCTCGCGCATCCGAACGTCATCGCGGTGCACGATGTGGGCGAGGCGGACGGCGAAGTGTTCGTCGCGATGGAGCACGTCGAGGGCGAGACGGTGCGCGAGTGGTTGCGCTCGTCGCGGGCCGGTGCAGCGAGTGCGTCGAGCGCATCGGAGTCGTCGGGCGTGCCGGGCGCATCGACAGGATCCAGCGCATCGAAGGCGCGCTCGTCGAGCGAGATCCTCGACGTGTTCGTGCAAGCGGGCCGCGGGCTCGCGGCGGCGCATCGCGCCGGTCTCGTGCACCGCGATGTGAAGCCGAGCAACATCATCGTGGGCGCCGATGGCCGCGCGCGGGTGCTCGACTTCGGCCTCGCGCGATCGGAGGCCGAGGAAGGCGTGATCGCGGGGACGCCGGCGTACATGGCGCCCGAGCAGAAGCGTGGCGCGAAGATCGACGCGCGCGCAGACCAGTACGCGTTCGCGGTGGCCCTCTCGGAGGCGCTGTTTGGAGACGCGAACGCCGCGGATGTCGTCGATGTGGATGCCGATGGTAGCGATACGCATCGACGTGCGTGGGAAGCGCGTCGCAATGGCGTTCCGCGCGCGAGCGGGACCGTCAGCGAGCGAGTCCAGAAGGCCCTCCGGCGCGCACGCAACGAGCGCCCCGAGGATCGATTCGCGTCGATGGACGACCTGCTCGCGGAGCTCGTGCCTCCCCCGCCGCGCATGCGGTACTGGGTGTTCGTCGCCGCGTTCGTCTCGATCGCGATCGTCGGCGCGATCGTCATCGCGATGACACGCACGCCGGCGGTCGCGTCGTGTGCACATGCCGGTGATCCGATCGACGCCGTGTGGAGCACGGCGAAGCAGCCGGCGCTGCGTGCCGCGTTCGGTGCGACGGGATTGCCGTTCGCGAATGGCGTCGCGTCTTCGATGGTCGAGCGGCTCGATGCGTGGACCGGGCGATGGCGCGCGCAGGCCGATGCGAGCTGCCGCGCGACCGTGGTCGACAAGGTGCAACCTGCGGCCACATACGCGCTGCGGCAGAGCTGCCTCGAGGGATTGGCGCAGCAGCTCGCGCCGGTGGTCGCGCTGGTGCTGGCCCCGGATGCCGAGGTCATCTCGCGCGCGAGCTCGCTGACGGAGACGCTGCCCGCGCCCGAGCGCTGCGGCGATATCGCGGGGCTCGGGGCGTTGCCGCCGTTGCCGCCGGCCGAGGCCGCGCGGACGGAGATCGAGAAGCTGCGCGAGGAGCTCTCGACGTACGAAGCCGCGCTGGTGGCGGGACGTGCGGAGCAGGTGCGCGGTGCCGTGATGGCCGCGCAGAGGCGCGCGGACGCGACGGGGTATGCGCCGATCAAAGCGCGCGCGCAGTTGGTGCTCGGCCGGCTCGAGGTGAGCGCCGCGCACTACGCGGAAGGCATCGCGGCGTTGCACGTGGCCGCGCAGGCGGCGACGGCCGCGCGAGATCTCGAGACGCTGGCCGATGTGTGGATCGAGCTGAGCAAGGCGCTCGGCAATGATCTGCGCACGTACGACGAGGCGGAGATCTTCGATGGCTATGCGCGAGCGCTGATCGGCCAGCTGCCGGATCGCGACGCACGGATGTTGGATCTCGCGTTCGCGCGCTGCAATCGCAACGTGACGGCCGCGAATGCCGCGGCGACCGGCAAGCACTGCGAGGAGGCGATCGCGCTCGGCGAGAGAGCGGAACGACCGTCGGTGGTCAACGCCGCGCGTGCGCGCCTCGGACACTTCCAGCGCTTGCAGGGCGACCCGGAGCGCGCGCTCGCGACGCTCCAGGCGGCGCTGGCGGAGTCGATCGCGCTGCACGGGCCGCAGCATCCGGAGGTGGCGATCGCGCACTACGTGCTGGGCATCGCGCTCGTCGAGCGAGAGAGCTTCGATGCGGGCATCGCGCAGCTGCGCGAGGCGCTCGCGATTCGCGAGGTCGCATTTCCGGGAGGCAACGTGCAGGTCGCGGAGTCGTTGATCGGGTTGGGAGATGCGCTCGGCGCGAGCGGCAAGGCGGCCGAGTCGGTGGAAGCGATCGAGCGCGGGTTGGCGATCCTCGAGACCCTGAAGCAGGGCGAGAGTGCACACGCGGCGAACGCGCACATCCTCGTCGGGATGTCGCTGCAGGAGCTGAAGCGAGACGAGGACGCGCTCGCGCACTTCGTTCGCGGCGCCGATATCGCCGATCGCAGCCTGCAGCATCGCGAGGCGATCGCGGCGATGGGGTTGCGACTCGCGGCGAGCATCGAGATCGGTCGCGAGCGATACGCGGCCGCGGTGCCGCACCTCGAGCGCGCGGTGCGCTTGCTCGAGCGAGGCAAGGCCGCGCCGGCGGAGCTCGGCAAGACGCAGTTCGCGCTCGGGCAGGTGCTGTTCGAGTTGCCCGCCGAGCGCGAGCGCGCGAAGGCGATGATCGCGGCCGCGCGCGCGAGCTACGTCGCGGCGGGGACCGCGGGCGAAGCCGGGCTCGCCGAGGTCGACGCGTTCGGCAAGTGACGGCCGATGCGCCCGAGGTGCGTCGCCGTGAACGCGGAGCGGTACTTGAGGCCATAGCCGAGCGTGCGATCGAAGCCGATGTGCGCGAGCCAGATCGCGGCGAGCGCCGGCGCGAACGGCGCGAGGAGGGCGGGCCCGACGAGGCCGTGCCCCGCGTTGTAGACGTGCGCGCCGACGCGCGGGTCGACGAGGTAGCCGAGCAGCGTCACGTCGGGGACGAGGAACAGGAGCGCGAACACGCTCCAGCTCGCGCCGAGCATCGTGTAGGCGGCGATCCCCGCGACGAGCATCACGAGGCCTTCGACGCGCAGGAGGGTGCGAGGGGTGCCGGTCACGCTGGTGTCGTTGGTCATGGGCTCATCATGGGCCCCGAGCTGCCTAGACACGATTGGCTAAAGATGTTCACCTGCTCGTCATCTTTTGATGAGCACGTCCGAGCCGTCGTGGGAGCTGTACGGGACGTTCCTCGCGGTGATGCGCGAGGGCAGCCTGTCGGCGGCGTCGCGCGCGCTCGGACTCGCGCAGCCGACGGTGCGGCGGCGCATCGAGGAGCTCGAGGCGGCGCTCGATGTCGTGCTGTTCACGCGCGCGACGAACGGCCTCGTGCCGACCGACGCGGCGCTCGCGACGATGCCGCACGCGGAGGCGATGGCGGCGTCCGCGCACGCGGTGGTGCGCACGCTATCGGCGCCCGCGGACGCGGAGCGCGGCACGGTGCGGATCACGGCGAGCGAGATCGTCGGCGTCGAGGTGCTGCCGCGGCTGCTCGCGCCGCTGCTCGTCGCGCGGCCGCAGCTGCAGATCGAGCTCGTGGCCACGAATCGCTCGGAGGACCTGCTGCGCCGCGATGCCGACGTCACGATCCGCATGGTCGCGCCCACGCAGGCAGCGCTCGTCGCGAGGCGCGCTGCCGCGATCCCGCTCGGGATGTTCGCGAGCAAGGCGTACCTCGCCACGCGAGGCGTCCCGCGCCGCGCCGCGGAGCTGCGCGAGCACGCGCTCGTCGGGGCGGACACCGGGCGCGCGTTGATCGACGCGCTCGCGGCGCTCGGCGTGTCCACCACGCGCCGCGACTTCACGGTGCGCTCGGACTCGGATCTCGCGCAGCTCGCCGCCGTGCGTGCCGGCCTCGGCATCGGCATCTGCCAGCTCCCGCTCGCGACCCATCTCGTGCGCGTGCTGCCGAAGATCGGGATCTCGCTCGATGCGTGGGTCGTGATGCACGAGGACCAGAAGACCCAGCGCCGCGTGCGCCTCGTGTTCGATCACCTCGTCGGCGCGCTCGCGATGTACGCGGCGACATAGGTCGCACGACGTGCGCGCCACACCCTGCGCATCGGATCGCGCCTCTACTCGACGAGCTTCGCGAGCGCCGCATCGTCGCGCGCGAGCATCGCGGCTTCGACATCGAGCGCGAGCTGATCGCGGCCGATCGTCACGACCGCCGCGATCGCGCCCTTCTCGCGATACACGACGTGCGCGTCGCGCTTCTCGAGGCTGCCGTGGATCGCGGGCGCATCGAACTGCTCCGCGTGACCGACGTACGCGAACGTCGCGTCGTAGTGCTGGCTCCAGAAGAACGGCACGTCGCGACGCGGACCGCGCCCGAGGATCGACTGCGCGACCGCTTGGCCATGGCGCACCGCGACCTGGAAGTGCTCGATGCGCACCGAGCCACCGTTGTACGGATAGCGCGCGATGTCGCCCGCGGCCCAGATGTCCGGGGCCGCCCGTAGCTCGTCATCGACGACGACGCCCTTGTCGATCGCGAGTCCCGCGGCGGTCGCGAGATCGAGCCGCGGCCGCACGCCCACGCCCATCACGACGAGGCTCGCGGGCAGCACCGTGCCGTCGTCGAGCTCGACGGTATCGCGCGTGATCTTCGCGGGCTTGCGCCCGAGCTGGAACACGACGCCCTTGTCCTCGTGCAGCGTGCGCACGAACGCACCGATCTCCTCGCCGAGCACGCGCGCGAGCAGCACGGTCTCCGGCGCGACGACGGTGACCTGGACACCGCGTGTGCGGAGCGATGCGGCGGCTTCCAAGCCGATGAAGCTCGCGCCGATCACGACCGCGCGCGCGTCGCCGGCCGCGGCCGCGCCGATCGCCGAGCAATCCGCGAGCGTGCGCAGGACGTGCACGTGCGGCAACTCGGCGCCGTCGATCGGCAACCGGATCGGCTCCGCGCCCGTCGCGAGGACGAGCGCGTCGTACGGCAGCTTGCCGCCACCGGACAGCATCACCGTGCGGCCCGCGCGATCGATCGACGTCGCCGCCTCGCGCACGAACGTGATGTTCTGGGCGGCGAGCGCATCGGCCGAGCGCAGGAACGCCCACTCGGCCGGCGCAGTGCCCGCGAGGATGTCCTTCGAGAGGTTCGGTCGATCCACGGGATCCGTGCCCTCGCTGCTCGCGATCGTGATCGCACCGCGATGTCCATCGGCGCGCAGCGCATCGGCGCACGCGATGCCCGCGGTGCCGCCGCCGATGATCACGACGGACGCCGGCGCCTCCTTCGGGGCGGCGGTCACCTCGCGCTTCGCACCGACGCGGAGCGTGCCGTCCTCGAGCGCGACGTCGTAGCAAGCGATCGCCGAGATCGCCGGTCCGTGCGCGGTGCCGGTCGCGAGATCGAAGCACGCGTGGTGCCACGGGCAGTGGATCGCGCCGTCGAAGACGCGCCCCTCCGCGAGCGGGCCGCCGTAGTGCGAGCACGTCGCGCCGAGTGCGTGCACGGTGGAGCCCGCACGTACGAGCACGATCGCTTCACCCCCTGCGTGGCCGAGCAGTGGCGTTCCCTCGACGACCGTCGCTGCCTCGACGCCCGCGCTCAGATCTGGTCCCGTCAACGGTGCTTGTTCGGCCATCTCGATCTCCCTCTGCGGTGGAGACCGTCGCACGCTTCGTCGTCACGTGGCGAGACCGGGACCTTCATCGATGTAACCAGGGCGAAATGTCATTTGACAGTCCACCCTGACTGTTTCTGCGGTATGACCGCCGCATGGATTTCGCGCTCGACTCCGAGCAAGACCTCATCGTGCAAACCGTCCGCAAGTTCGCGGACCGAGACCTGCGCGGCTGGGCGGCCGATGCAGATCGCGCGGGTGCTCCGCCCGATCGATTGACGGCCCTCGGAGGCGAGCTCGGGTTCTTCCTCGATGCGGTTCCCGCCGCGAACGACGGCCTGCTCGACGGTGACTACTCGCACCTCACGCGCGCACTGCGCGGGTTCGAGCTCGGACGCGGGTGCCCTGCCCTCGCCGCGCTGCTCGAAGCGAACGTCGAGCCCGCGCTCGCGACGTCCACGTGGGGCAGCGACGCGGCGAAGAAGTCGCTGTTCGCATCGCTCGCGGCCGGCGGGCTCGCGACGTTGGTGCACGACAGCCGCGGAACGCTCGAGGTGGTCGCGCAGGGCAGTGCGCTCCGCGTGACCGGAAAGCTCGGGCCCGCGCCGGCGCTCGGCGTTGCATCGCACGTGCTCGTAGCGACGAAGGACGTCCTGTTCCTCGTCGCGATGGACAACGTGACGCGCGACGCGATCACCCCGTCGGGGTGGCGCGCTGCGAAGTGGGGCACGGCGACGCTGGCGCAGCACGAGGTCCCCGCGGACTTCGTGCTGTCGCGCGATGCATCGGCGATCACCACGGTGCTGACGTGGGCACGCACGTCGCTCGCCGCACGCGCGGCCGGCGTCGCGATCGCCGCGATGGAGTACGCGGAGAGCTACGCGAAAGAGCGCGTCCAGTTCGGCCAGCCGATCGGCTCGTTCGAAGCGCTGATCCGCTTGCGCGACGATGCCGTCACACTCGCGAGCGCGGCGAAGCTGTTCGCGCTGCACGCCGCGTGGGCGATCGACAAGGCCTTGCCGTCCGCTGCGGACCTCGCGAGCCGCGCGCGCGTGATCGCCGGCGATGCCGTCGCGCGCGCCACGATCGACGCCGTGCAGATCTACGGCGGATACGGGTTCGTCAACGATTTCCCCGTCGAGAAACTCATGCGCGATGCGCGCGCGTTCGAAGCGCTGCATGGCGACGAACGACTCGGCCGTGTCCTCGCCGACAAGGGAGCGAAGTAGTCATGGACATCTTTCACGATCAACCGATGTTCGCGGGCATCCGCCAGATGCTCGGCGCGTTCGCGAAGCAGCAGATCCGTCCGATCGCGATGAAGCACGACGCCGAAGAATCGATGCCGTGGGATCTGATGAAGAGCGCGCAGGCGTTCGGACTCACGCAATCGACCTTGCTCGACGGCCGCAAGAAGCTCACCGGCGTCGACGAGGATCCCGATCCGAAGAAGCCGAAGTCGCAAGCGCGCCTCGCCGTCGCCGCCTCCGAAGAGATGGCGTGGGGCTGCGCGGGCATCGCGCTCGCACTCGGTGGCTCGGGACTCGCGTGCACTCCGGTCGCCCGTATGGGCACCGACGAGCAGAAGGCCGAGTTCCGGAAGCTCCTGCAAGGCGCCGACGAGAACGGCCACATCCACGTCGCCGCGATGGCGCTATCGGAGCCCGCGACCGGCTCGGACATCTCGGGCCTCAAGACCACCGCGACACCCGACGGTGACTACTGGATCATCCGCGGCAGCAAGCAGTGGATCACGAACGGTCAGTCCGCGAACGTCTACGTCGTGTGGGCGCAGACCGAGCCATCCGCGGGTCGCGCCGGCGTGCGCGGCTTCATCGTGCCGCGCGCAACCCCGGGCCTCGTGCCGGGCAAGAAAGAGCACAAGCTCGGCATCCGCGCCTCCGAGACTGCGCAGGTGCACTTCGAGGACGTGCGCATCCACAAGGACATGATGCTCGGCATCGCGCAGGCCCGAGGCGAGAAGTCCGACAAGCCGGAGGGCGGTGGCCTCGGCGACACGAAGAAGATGCTCGACTCGACGCGCCCCGTCGTCGGTGCGCAGGCCACCGGCATCGCGCGCGCGGCGTACGAGTTCTTGCTCGATCGCGTCCGCGGTGGCTCGCTGCACGGCACGCCGATGGCGAGCCACCAGCACATCATGTTCGAGCTCGCCGACATGGCGATGGAGATCATGTCGTCGCGCTTGCTCGCGCACCGCGCCGCGTGGATGGCGGACCATCACATCGAGAACGTGATGGAGTCATCGATGGCGAAGGCACACGGCGCGCGCACCGCGCAGATGGTGACGACGCGCGGCATGGTGCTCCTCGGCGAAGAAGCGCTCGAGCCCGGCCACCCGATGGAGAAGTGGTATCGCGACGCGAAGATCTACGACATCTTCGAGGGCACCGGTCAGATCCAGCGCCGCATCATCGCGAAGCACCTCACCGGCCAGAACCCGACGTAGCTATCGCGGGAGATCCGCGACGGGAATCTCGATCGGGACCTGGAGCGGTCGCAGCACGTCGCCGTCGCGTAGCGTCTCGAGCTTCGCGTACCCACCCGCGCTCGGTTGCGTGTAGACCTCGACTTCGATCGTTCCTGGCTTCGACACGTTGACGATCCAGTACTCGGGAACGCCAGCCTCGGCGTAGATCGACAGCTTCACGCGACGATCCTTTCGCAGGGAACCGTTCGACACCTCGATCAACAGGAGCGCCGTCGATGGGTGGCGTCCGAGCGGCTCCGCCGTGATCGTGATGTCCGGTTGCGGGACCGAATCGTCGAGAGCCTCGAACGGCATCTTTGGGCGTACGACGAAGTCGTCGTCGAGCGCACGATTCAGCCGTCGCATGAGCCACACGATGGGATCCGCGTGACGGATATCCTCCGGGCTCATCGTGACGATGACTCCGCGCAACAGCTCGACGTTCTCGTCCTCGAATGCGCCGAGCTTCGCGAGCTGCCAGTACTCGTCTCGAGAGATCGGCCGGATGAAACCCGGCTTGATGTCGCGAAGATCGTCGAGGTCGAGCATCGAACCCAGCATAGCATCGTGCACCACGAGCGAGACTTGCGATCGCGGTGCCAGCGCAACCGTGCGAGATCGCGATCGTGGATGTCCGGGAATTCCGAACACCGGACGCGCGTGTCCGGCGCTCGGACGAATCACGGACAGCTACTCGGCGGGGGCCGGAGCTTCCGCGCGCGCCGCGATCGGCTCGGGATCGACGACGAACACGATGCACGCGCCCCAGAATCCCTCGAGCGTCTTGCTGCTCGACGTCACCGCGTGATGCGACACGGTCGTGGATGACGACTGCGCGTCGCGGGTGCCGTTGATCACGAGGCCATCGCAGCCGCGGCGTCCCGCTTCGGTACGCATCTCGGCGAGGATCTCCGGCAACTCGTCGACGGAGAACTCGCTCGACTGGCGCGCCTGGATGATGCCGACCTCGACGAACGGGCGGTTCGGCAGGCCGGTCGCGAACACCGAGACCGACTCGGCCGGGCGCGCGGCGAGCGGACGCGGCGACGCGTTGGTCGCGGCGAACTGCGTGGTCGTGCCGCATGCCGTGACGAACAGCATGGCGAGAAGAGACGAAGGAAGAAGCGAGCGCGGGGAGGACTGACTAGGCATGACGATGCCCTCACGCAATCGGTGTGCCTCGTGCGAACGGCGCGCATGAATATCGACGCGCGTGGAACGTCGCGCGGTTCGCGAATCGGCGGCTCCGGTCGATGGCGGTCAGCGTGAACTTCACACCACACGTCGCTGCAGTTCTCGCAGCGTGCGAACACGTGGCGCGACGAACTGAACGTCGCTAGTCGCCGACGCGGGGCTTCTGCATGAACGGAAGCGGGACGATGTTCGCGACGCCCTTGATGGGCTGCATGATGTCGGACATCTGTGCTTGCTGCCGGCGCGAGAGGAGCATCACGGCGCACGCGGCCTCGGCGGCGATGCGCCGGTTGAGCGTGCCCACGACCTTCTTGCCGTTGCGCATCCTGCGCATGCCGAGGACCACGAGATCCGCGCGCGAGGTCTCGGCCACGATCGCGGCGACCGGGTCATCGCTGCGCACGACCTCCACGGTCTGCGTGCCGGGGATCTTCATGCGCGACAGCCGGCCGAGCGCCTTGCTCGCCTCGGCGACATCGTCGTCCGTGGCCGTCGACGGGACCACGGTGAGGAACACGAGCTCGCGCGGTGCCTCGCGAGACAGCGTCGCGAGCAGGCGCACGCGGAGCTCGTGCTCTTCGGACTTGCCCGCGATCGGCACGAGCACGCGCTTCGCGTTGCCGATGCGCCAGTCGTCGGGCGAGCGCATCATCGCGACGTCGCAGTCGACTTCCTCGAGCAGCGTCTCGAGCTCGCGATCGAGCTTGTCGTCGACGTTCTGCGGCAGCCCGACGAGCAAGCTCTCGCAGTCGTGCTCCTTCGCGATGCGCCGGATCTCGGGCCACGGTTCGTGCGCCGCGGTGATCAGCGCTTCGGGCGAGTGGCCCGCGTCGTAGCTCGCACCGAGCGCGTGCTTGAACGCCTCCTGTGCATCCGCGAGCTGGGACACGTGATCGCCCACGCCGCCGCGCGGTGCCCGCACCACCGAGAGCAGCAGGACGCGACAGAACTCGGACGGCGCGAGTGCATTCGCGATCTCGACGAGCGACGTCGCGTTCTTGGGGTTCGCGATCGGCAGCAACACGAGCGGGTTCTTGCCGCGCAGCTGGTTGAGCCGCGGGTCCATCGCTTCGGCGGATGCATCCGCTGCTTCCGCGCGGCCCTTGAACAGCGCGAAGTACAGAAGCACGCCGAGCCCGAGCCACACGAGCAGGATCTTGCCGGCCTCGGGCACGACGATCGCTTGGAACACCGCGAGCCCCGCGCACGACAGGCCACCGACGATCGGCACGAACGGGAACTTGGGCGTCCGATACGTCCCGAGGCTGCGCGGTCCACCGCGCTTGCGCGCGAGATAGCCGGTGAGGTGCGTGAGCGCGAACGCGATCAAGAAGATCAGCGATGCCGCCGCGCCCGCGCTGGTGAGGTCCGGCATCATGTACATGATCGCGACGGTGGCGAGCGCGGTCGCGTAGATCGCCATGATCGGCGTGCCGCGCTTCGGGTGCGTCTGCTCGAGCACCAACGGCAGCGTGTGATCGTGCGCCATCGCGTACGCGACACGCGATGCGGTGAGCAGATTCGACTGCAGCGCGGACAGCGTCGCCATCGCGATCGCGACGACCACGAACCAGTAGCCGACCTCGCCGAGGAACGTGCGCGCCGCGACGGCCATCACGGTGTCCGGATCCTTCGCCGCGAGCCCGATGATGTGCGCGCCACCGTCGACGCCGGCCGTGGGGATCAAGAACATGATCGGCAGGTAGACGCAGATCGAGATGCCGAGCGATCCGAAGATCGCCTTCGGGATCGTGCGCGATGGATCTTTGATCTCGCCCGCGATCGCCGAGACCATCTCGAAGCCCTGCAGCGAGATGAACGTCACGCCCATCGCGGCGACGATGCCGTCGAGGCCGCCGCTGAAGAACGGGGACATCTCGCCGCCGATATCCGACAGCGGCTGGCGCACGAGCGCGAACACGCCGAGCGCGATCAGCACGAGGAACAGCACGACCTTCGCGATCGTGACCCACTGGCCGCCGCCGCTCGCCTTGCGCACGAGTCCCACGGAGTACGCGGCGGTCGCCACGGTCGCGAGGAGCAGTACCGGGCTGCGCCCGTCGAGCCACGCGGTCGGAAGGCCGAGGCCATCGCACGCGCCGCGCACGAGGATCACGGTGAACGCGGCGAACGACAGCGCGTACAGCACGCCGGCGACGATGTACGCGAACCACAGCACCCAGCCGACGACGAACGCGGCGCGAACGCTGAGCACCTTCTTCGCGAACGTGTACGCACCGCCGGACTGCGGGAACGCCACGCTGATCTCGGTGACGCTCATCGCGGTCAGCCACGCGACGATGCAGTTGAGCGCGAACGCGAGGACCGCGGCCGGCCCTGCCATGTGAAACGCGGTGCCGCTGAGGATCAGCAGGCCACCGCCGATGATGCCGCCGAGACCGACGAGCGTCGCGCCCGATACGCCGATGTGGCGTCCGTCCTCGCTCATCCGATCCATCGTACCGAAAAAACAAACGCCCCGATCGCGACCAGCGACCGGGGCGAAGAATCAGCGAGCGACGGTTAGTTCACACCACCGCCACCCTTGTCATTGAGCGAGCACACGTAGTCGCTGAAGGTGTACCCACAGCCACCCTTGCCGTCGGTGGCATCGTTGAAGATGAAGCCATCGCTGTTCGAGCCGAACACGTCGAGGAAGCAACCCGCCGTGTAGTCGCCGTTCGGCTCACCCGTCGAGAACTGGTTCAAGAACCAGTCGCCACCATCGAGCGACGTCCAATCGGACTGCACGCTCGTACAGCTGCTCGACGAGTTCATCGGGCACGCACCGTAGTCGACGCCTTCCTCGGTGCCGTACACGCCCGGAACGACGGCGGTGCCGTAGTTCGCGATGAGTGACAGCGCGTGTGCACGTGAGCGCGGGATGACCAGCTGCATTCCGAGCTGTTGGCACGAGTTGGTGTCGAGCACGCCACTCACGTCGAGTCCACCGAACACCGGGTAGTGCGTGTAGCCACCACCGTCGCTGACCATGTCGCAATCCGCATCGATCGCCGTCAGCGAACCTTCCTCGTCGAGGTCGAGCTTGTAGACGCCCGTGCCCGCCGCGGGGTTGTTCAGCTTGATCTGGAGGCACGAGTACGGCAGCACGCGATCGCCGAAGATGCTCGACGAGTCGATTCCGTAGCCGTCGTTGGTGAAGGCGGACAACGTCGCCGACAGCGAGTACGTCGACACGACGTCCCACTGGACGACGACCGTGCAGTTCGCGTTTGCGAGCAGCGTTCCGCCACACGAGGTCGACGTGATCTGCAGGCCCTGCGTGGCGCCCGAGAGGATCGGCGACAGCATCGTGGTCGGAGCCGGGCTGTCGTTATGAACCGTGAACGTCGCGGTCGGGACCTCGAGCGTCAGGTCGCCGAAGTCGACGCTCGGCGGAGTCATCGAGATCACCGACTTCACGTTGGCCGACATCGAGACGTCGTGGTTTCCATTCGTGCCTGGGGCGGCGTTGAACTGCAGCTCCGCGGTGTGCAGACCGAAGAGGAACGAGCCGCAGCCCGAGCCGCCGCAGGGTGCCGAGAAGTCGGCGCCCGTCGAGTCGAACTCGACGACGACGGTGCAGGACTGACCTGCCAACAGGATCGTGGAGCCCGACACGCACGTGCCACCGACGATCGAGTAGCAGCCGAAGCCGCCGCCACCGCTGCCGCTGCCCAGCGCGAACGAACAGCCGTCGTTCACGATGTCGAAGTTCAGCGCACCCGCGGTCTGCGCACCGGCCGGGTTCGTCACCGTGACGGTCAGGGTCTTGGACAGGCCCGCATACACGTCACCGAACTGGAGCGGATCCGGGTTGAAGATCAAGAGGCTCGGATCGACGCCCGTGCCCTTGATGTCGATCGACGCCGGACCACCGGGAACGCCGCTGACCGCGAGGACGGTCTGGTCGAGACCGAGCTGCGACGGCGTGAACGTCACGCTGATGTAGCAGGCCGCTCCGGGCGTCAGCTGCTCGCCTTCGCAACCGTCATCCGTGATCTGGAAGCGCTGGACTTGCAGCGCCGCCGTATCGAGCGGTCCCGTCGTCAGGCCGTCGCCCGCGTTGCGAACTTCGAACACGAGCTCGGGCGACGTCGCATTGACGGCGACATTGCCGAAGTCCGACGTCGGCGCCGGGAAGCCCGGCGGCTGCGTGATCGGACGGATCGACAGACCGTTCACGCCGTTGCCCTCGAACTGCTGGGTCGCCGTGTCGAACGGCGTCGGACCGATATCGAAGATCGTCTGGCCGAACTTCGCACCCTCGCTGGTCGGCGCGAACGCCACATAGACGTAGCAGACGTCTTCCGCGAAGATGAGGCCCGTGGGCACGCCGTGCGCCACGAACTTGCCCTTGCCACTGCACGAGAGGTCCCAGATGTAGAACTGGCTCGGGTTTCCGAAGTCATCCGTCAGGGTGAGCGTGTGATCGGCGAGCGTGTTGTTACGGACCACCACGCGAACGAGGTCGAAGCCGCCGATCGACGCGGTGCCGAAGTCGTACGGGCTGACCGGCACGTCGAAGTCGACCTCGATGATCTCGAGGCGCGGACGCGCATTGCCGGAGACGGCGACCGAGACGCTGCCACCCGGCGCGCCGCTGACGGAGATCGATGCGTTGCGCGTGCCGCGGGCCGTGGGCTGGAAGCTCACGGTCACGAGACACGTTCCACCCGGGGCGAGCGTGCCGCACGTCGAGGTGACGATGTTGAAGTCGCCCGGGAACGGACCCGACTTGCCGACCGTGAGGGCGCCCGTCGCGGTGCCGCCGTTGTTGGTCACGAGGAAGGTGAGCTCACCCGACACGTCACCGATCAGCGTGTCCGCGAACTGGAGGTTCGACGGGTTCACGCTGAGCGAGGCGCCGTTGACGCCCTGGCCGAACACCGTCGCCGAGGCAACGCCGCCGGGGGCTGCGGTCGCAGACACCGTGGCGGTGAAGTTTCCGAGCGCGTTCGGCGCGAAGCGCACCGAGACCGTGCACGTCGCGAGCGGCGCGAGCGCCGAGACGCAGTCGCTGTTCTGCGTGAACTGAGCGGCGCCCGGACCGCTGAGCGAGATCGCCGGGACACCGGCGTTGGTGCCACCGGCGTTGCGAACCGTGAACGTGAGGAACGGGCTGACGCCGCCGACACCGACGGAGCCGAAGTCACGCGACGTCGGGGTGATGGTGATCGCGGCCGCCGGGATTCCATTGCCCGAGAGGCTCGCCGTGATCGTGCCGCCGGGCGTTCCCGCGACGAGCAGCGAGGCGTTCTTCACGCCGGCCGACGACGGGCTGAACACGACCGAGATGTTGCACGTAGCCGACGGGGCGAGCGCGAGACCGTTGCATCCGTTCGCGGAGATCGCGAACTGCGCGGCGTCGCTGCCGGACAGGCTGGTCGACAGCGGGCCGGAGGCAACGCCACCGGTGTTCTCGACGACGAAGACTTGCGCGCCCGAGGTCGTTCCGACGACGGCGTTTCCGTAGCCGTGGTTCGACGGCGTGATCGTGAGCTGGCCCGGCGCGATGCCGGTGCCGGTCAGATCGATCGTGCGCGAGCCGCCCGTCGCCGCGGAGACCACGATGCTCGCGGTCTTCGCACCGACCGACGAGGGCTGGAAGCGAACGGTGAGCGTGCACGACGACGTGGGCTGGAGCGTCGCGCCCGCGCAGTTGGTGGAGACGACGGTGAAGTCGCCGACGTTGGTGCCTTGCAGGGTCTGCGACAGGACCGACGTCGGGACGCCGCCGATGTTGACGACGGTGAACGTCGCGATCGCGCTGGTCGCAGCGACGACGACAGAGCCGAACGCCTGCGACGGCGGATTCACGAACAGCTGCGCCGGAGCGAGTGCCGTACCGCTGACCGCGGCGACGACCGCGCCACCGGGCGTACCGGTGACGGTGAAGCTCGCCGACTTCGGTCCGCTCGTCGTCGGAGCGAACTGGATCATCAACGTGCACGTCGCCGCGGGGGCGAGCGTGGTGTTGTTGCAGCTATCGCCGGTCTTCGTGAACTCGGTGGGGTTCGCGCCGCCGGCCGTGGTGGTGAGGGTCCCACTGGCGACGCCGCCGGTGTTGGTCACGGTGTACGTGATGACGGGGCTCGTCGCGCCCGTCGTGACGTTGCCGTACGCGTTCACGCTCGGAGTGATCGTGAGCGCGCCTGGGAGGATGCCGATACCGTCGAGTGTGGTCTGCACGGTTCCGCCGGGGGACGCCGTGACCGCGAGCGCGGCGGACTTGTTGCCGGCGCTCGAGGGCGAGAACTCGACGTTGATCGTGCACGTCGCGGCGGGCGCGAGCGTGGTGCAGTTGTTCGTGTCGATGTGGAAGTTCGATCCCATCGCACCGCTGATCGACGCGGTGATGGTTCCCGTCGGTCCCTCACCGATGTTGGTCACGGTGATCGGCATCGACGTGCTCGTCGTGTTGGTCACGACGGAGCCGAAGTTCGACGTCGTCGGCGTGAGCTTCAACATGCCCGGACCGGGCGGCGGTGTGTCTATCGCTCCGTCGTTGAGCGGAGCGTCCGGCAGCATGTTGACGTTTCCGTCATCGCCGCACGCATTCACCAATAGGAACGCACTCAGGCAGATCGATCGCGCTACTCGGTTCACAAACCCCTCCTGTCTGGACTCACCCTAAGGACCAGATCAGCAGAGGTCGTCGCACGATCGCCGTCCCATTGGGAAGCAAATCAGCGCCGAAAAAACAACGCGCCGTCGAGGGACTTCCTCGACGGCGCTGGTTACCCGAACGGGTTCGGTTAACTACTGCGCGTTACCCGACAGAGCGACGTTCGCCGTGTCGCCGGGAGTACCGGTGACCGTCAGCGTCGCGCTGCGGGCGCCACCCGTCGGCGAGGTCGCCGGGGTGAACACCACCGTGATGGTGCACGTACCGGACGGCGCGAGGAACTTGCCCGCACAGTCATCGGCCATCGCGCCCGCGAGCGAGAACTCGGTCGCGTTTGCTCCGGTGATGCTCGTGTAGAGCAGGCCCGTCGTTCCGGCCGAGCGGTTGGTGAACGTGAACGTCACCGGACCGGAGGCCGAGCCGCGCGCCACGTTGCCGTAGTTGTTCGACGCCGGCGACGCCGCGAGCGACGGCAAGCCGTTACCCGTGATCGAGCCCGCCGCCGATGCACCCGGGTTCGCGCTCGCCGTCACCGTGGTGACGAGGTTGTTCCCGACGGCCTTCGGGTTGAACTTCACGCGAACGTTGCAGTTGCTGTTCGGAGCGAGCGGCGCACCGAGCGCACAGGCGCTCGCGACGCCCGTGTTGTCGATGACGTAGTTCAGGTTGTCCGTCAGCGTCACCGACAGGTTGCCGGTCGCCACGTCTCCACCGTTGGTGATGTTGTAGACCGTGCCTGCCGGATCGATCGCGCCGTTCGGGCGATCACCCGCGACCTGCTGCACGGTCGGCGTGATGCCGATCGTCGCGTTGGTCACGCCCATCGCGTTCAGCGTCACCGTCTGGGTCGCGAGACCCGGCGATGCACCGACCGTGAACGAGGCCGACTTCGGACCGACGTTCGCCGGCGTGAAGGTCACGACGAGGTTGCACGAGAGTCCCGCCGGGATCGGTCCCGTGCAGCCGCTCGTGGTGAACATCGCCGCGTCCGCGCCGCCGACGGGCGAGATGGCAACCGCGCCGCTCGCCACTTCACCCGTGTTGGTGAGCGTGATCGTGCGCGACGACGGAGCGCCGTTGACCGCCGTGTTCGGGAACACGGGCGGGTTGCCCGTGACCGTGATGTTCGCCGGAGCGAGACCACGACCCGTGAGCGGAGCGTACGCCGCCATGAGGAATGCGCCGCCACCTTCGTCCACGCTCAGGTAGGCCGTCACGGTGCCCACCACCGACGGGTTGAACCGCAGGGTCGCCGTGCACTGGGTGCCAGCGGCCAGGGTCGCGCCGACGAAGATCTGGCCGGACGGAGTACCACCACACGTCTGCGCCGTGATCGTGAAGTCCGGGCTGAACGGTGCACCCGCCAGCGTCTGAATGATTCCGATCGCGAACGTCTTGGCCGCACCGCTGGTGTTCAGGATGGTCACGACTTGCGTCGCCGAGTTCAGGCCTTGGACCGTGTTCGGGAAGCTCGCGACCGTCGGGTTGAACGTCATCGCGCCGCTCGCCATGCGGCGACCACGCACGTTGATCGTGTCGTTCGTTCCGGTCGTGCCCATCGGCGCGATCGTCGCGAGGACGTCCGCCGAAGCCGCGTTCGACGGGCCCGGCGTGAACCGGACCGTGACGGTGCACGTTGCACCGCCGGCGAGCGCGACGCCGTTGCACGTCGTCGACGCGTTGTACTGCAGCGGATCCGAGACAATGATCGCGGCGATCGCCGGAGCCGTCGTCTCGCCGTTGTTACGCAGCGTGAACACGCGCGTCTCGCCGAGCTCGCCCGCGAGGGTCGTGCCGAAGTCGAACGGCGAGCCCGCCGAGAACGTCTCGGTCCAGCTCACGTCCGGTGCCGTGTCGCCATGGCCCGTGAGGTTTGCCGTCGCGAGGCCGTTCGCGCTGTTCACCGTGAACGAACCCGTGAAGTCACCCGAGGTGGCGGGCGCGAAGCGCACCGTCACGGCACACGTCGTGCTGAGCGAGCCGGTGCACGTGTTCGCGGTGATCGTGAAGTCCGAGCCCACCGGCGGGGTCGTCGACGTCACCGTCACGGCCGCACCACTGTTGTTCGTGACCGTGAACACCTGCGAGACCGTCGACCCGACCAAGCGGTTTCCGTAGTTGTGGGTCGCCGGAGACACGCTGATCGTCGACACCGAGGTCGCCGTCACGTTGATGACCTTCGCCACCACCGTGCCCGGGTTCGCCGAGATCGTGATCTGCGCGCCGTTCTTCGCGCCGAAGGCAGTGCCCGTCGGAGAGAAGCGAACGCGGATGTTGCAGCTAGTACCCGGTCCGAGCGTCGTCACGGCGTTCATGCAGTCGCCGGTCTGAGCGGCGCCCTGCTGCAGCGTGTAGAGCGCCATGTCGGCGCCCGCGAGGCTGAACGAGACGGGGCCCGAGATCGCGGCGCCCGCCGGGTTCGAGACGACGATCGTCTGGTCGCCGTTCTGACCCGAGAACACGTTGCCGAAGGCCAGCGTCGTGTTCGGGGTGAACGTCAGCGCCGCCGGGTTCACCGCGGTGCCGCGGATCGCCTGCGACGTCGAACCACCGGGGCTCGCCGAGACCGCGATCGTGCCGTTCTGAACCACGCCACCACCGACCGTCGGCAAGTACTTCACCGTGATCGTGCAGGACGTGTTCGGAGCGAGCGTGGTGCCCGCGCACGTGTTGCCGATGATCTGGAACGGCGCGGCGACGTTCGCGGCGATCGGGCCAGAGGTCGGCGAGTTCGCCGGGTTCGTCACGACGAACACGAGCGATGCGGACGCCGTGCCCTGCGCGACGGGGCCGAAGTCGTTCGTGGTCTGCGGCGCGATGACGAGCGAGTCAACGCCCGTGCCGCGATACGCCTGCGTGGCGGTGTTGAACGCGCCGCCCGCACCGAGCGCCCACGTCGACGACTCGTTGAACGTGCCGGTTGCATCCGGCTCGAACTCGACGACCGTGTCGCAGAACGCATCGGAGGCCAGCGTGCCTGCGCACGTGGTGCCGTTGAACTGGAACGGAGCCGAGGCGCCGAACGACACCGAGGTCGTACGCACCAGCGCCTGCGCCGTACGCGTGTTGTTGCGAACGCGGACGAGCACGCCGGGCGGGGCCGAGGTGTTGACGACCGTGTCGACGAACACGTGCGGGTTGGCGGCCGGCAGGAGCAGCTCGAGGCGCGGCAGCGAGTTACCGGTGAGGCTCGCCGTCACGTTGCCACCGGGCGTACCGACGACGTTGATCGACGCGGTGCGGGTGCCACGCGCGCTCGGCGTGAACGTCACGGTGATCGTGCAGAACATGCCCGACGGGAGCGTCGTGCAGTTGTTGGTCTGCGCGTAGTCCGCCGCGTTCGCGCCGGAGATCGTGATCACGAGGTTGCCGGTCGGCTCGACGCCGTTGTTGGTCACGGTGAACGTCTGGATCGCGGACTCGCCGAGGAGGACCTCGCCGGCGGGACCGTTACCGTTGTTGAACACGCGCGCGCCGGGGTTGATCGCGATCGCGGCCGGGTCGACGCCCTGACCGAACAGACCCGCGGACACCGAGCCACCGGGCGACGACGTGACGTCGAGGCTCGCGACGGCCTGGCCATTGATGTTCGGCGCGAACCGCACCTGCACGGTGCACGTGCCGTTCGGAGCGAGCGCCGCGGTGCAGCCGTTCACCGAGATGAACTGGGCGGCCTGCGGACCGTTGAGGGCGACGTTGAGCGCGCCCGTGTTCTGGCCACCCGTGTTGCGGACGGTGAACGTCTGGAACGCCGTCTGCGTACCCGTACCGACCGAGCCGTAGTCGAACGACGCCGGCGTGATCGTGAGGAGCGCGTCCGGGATCGCGAGACCCGTGAGACCCGCGGAGACCACACCACCCGGCGTACCGGAGACGGTGATGTTCGCCGACTTCGGGCCACCCGTGGTCGGCGTGAACGTGATGACGATCGTGCACACGCCGTTGGCGGCGAGCACGACGCCTTGGCAACCGTTCGATCCGTTGACGATCGTGAAGTGAGCCGGGTCAACGCCGCCGAGCGCGGTGCTGAGCGCACCCGTCGGAGCGCCACCCGTGTTCGTCACGGTGAACGTCTGCGACGCGCTGGTCGCGCCGACCGTCGTGTCCGCGAACGGGTTCGACGTCGGGGTGATCGTGATCTGGCCCGGCGGGATGCCGTTGCCCTGGAGCGTCGCGTTCGCGGCGCCGCCCGGGGTCGCCGTCACGTCGAGCTGTGCGGCCTTGGAGCCATCCGTCGTGGGACGGAACTGGACCGTGATGTTGCAGGTCGCGTTCGGGTTGAGCGCCGCCGAGCAGTTGCCCGAGACGATCGTGAACTGGCTCGCGTCCGCACCCGACAGCGCCGGCGTGACGGGACCCGAGGCCACGCCACCGACGTTGGTGACGGTGAACGTCTGATTGCCGCTCTGCGCGTTGCGAACGACCGAGCCGAAATCGAGGAGCGTGGGGTTGATGGCGAGCTGTGCGCCGGCGAGACCGGTGCCAGTCACCGCGGCGGCGACGGTGCCACCGGGTCCGTTGTTCGCGGTCACCGAGATCTGCGCGGACTTCGCGCCGACGGTCGAGGGCGCGAAGTTCACGGTGATCATGCACGTGGCGGCCGCTGCGAGCGTGCCGGTGCAGGTGCTGGTCGCGATCGTGAAGTCGTTGGGGTCAGAACCAACGCGCGCCACGCCGAGAGTGCCGGTCGTGGTGCCACCCGTGTTGGTGACGGTGAACGTCGCGGCGGTCGCGCTCGTGGCGCCGACAACAACGTTTCCGAACGCGTTCGAAGAGGGAGTGATGCTGAGGTTACCGACGGGAACACCGGTTCCGTCGAGCGCTGCGACCACCGAGCCACCCGGCGTCGCCGAGACCTGGAGGTTCGCGTTCTTCATCCCCGCGGTGGCGGGGCTGAAGCTGATGCCGACGGTGCACGTCGCGTTCGCCGCGAGGGTGGTGCACGTGTTCGACTCGATGCTGAAGTTGGACGATCCGGAGCCCATGAGGACTGCCGAGATCGCACCCGAGTCGCTACCGCCCGTGTTCGTCACGGTGAACGACGTCGTCGAGCTCGTCTGTCCGAGGGTGACGGATCCGAAGTCGCTGGTGAGCGGCGTCAGCGTCAACACCGGCGGCGGAAGTGGTGCGTCGATCGGCGCATCGATGTCTGGCGGAGCGTCGATGGGGACGATCCCGTTATCACCGCAACCAACGATGGTCGCGATACCGATGGCGAGCGCCCCTACGCGCCCGATCAATCCAATACCCAGCTTTCTCACTGCAGCCTCCTCGAAAAAATCCCAACAGACCCGAAAACGTTTTCCATGGACGAACCCCTGTCCATAGAGAGGCCATAGGCGTCGCACAAAGGTCGGAGTTGAAGGAAGAGCTACAAGATCCTTTTTTGGGGTAGCGCTGGGGGTGAAATTTGCCGCGCAATCATCATCGTGCGCAGCGGATCACACGTGCTGCGCGATGCGGCAGCTGCGACGGAAACCTCGTCGCGTTATTCCCACGTTCGTTACCCGAGCAATACCCGAACGTCGAACACGCAAATCCTGCATCGAGCAGTCACCAGTCAAACACTCGACTCGCGCGACGATTCGACGTTTACTCGCTGCACGGCATGTCGGTCGCGTTGGGGATCGATCTCGGGACGACCAACTCGGTGGCGGCAATCGCGACACCGACAGGGGTGGAGTTCATCCTCGGTCCGCGCGGGGAGCGCGTGCACCCGTCCGTGGTCGCGTTTCCATCGAGCGGTGGCGTGGTCGTCGGTCCGGATGCGAAGCGGTATCGGTTAACCGAGCCGCACCACGTTATTCATTCGGCAAAGCGGTTCATCGGTCAGAACATCCGTGCACCGATGGTGCAACTCGCGCTCACGGGAGTGCGCTATCGGATCGAAGAGGGTCCGAACCAACAGCCGATCGTCGTGGTGCGCGACCGCCGCATGACGATGCCGGAGATCTCGTCCAACGTTCTCTTGCACCTGAAGCGGTGCGCGGAGCGACAGCTCGGCACGCCGATCAAGGATGCGGTCGTCACCGTCCCCGCGAACTTCACGGACGGGCAACGCCAAGCCACGAAGGAGGCCGGGCGCCTCGCGGGCCTCGACGTGATGCGCTTGATCAACGAGCCCACCGCGGCGGCGCTCGCGTACGGCTTCGGTCGTGATCGACAGCAGCTGATCTGCGTGTTCGATTTCGGCGGCGGCACGTTCGATGTCTCGCTGCTCCGCCTCAACGGCGAAGTATTCGAGGTGCTCGCCTCGGAAGGCGACTTCTTCCTCGGCGGCGACGATCTCGATCGCGCGCTCGGTGAGGTGCTCGCCGCGGAGTGCAATCGCATCCTGCACGTCGATCCGCGGCAGAACGCCGCGATGATGATGAAGCTCATGATGGGCGCCGAGGCGATCAAGATCCACCTGTCGGAGAACGACGCGGCGGAAGGCGAGATCGATGGCCTCGACATGCCCGGTGCGCAGGGCGGCCGCTTGCCGTTCCAGATCACGCGCCGTCAGTTCGAGGAGCTGATCGCCGGCTACGTGAATCGCACGATCGAGGTCACGAAGCAGGTGCTCGCAGCGAGCGGCGTCGAGGTCGAACAGGTCAGCGACATCCTCTGTGTCGGCGGATCGACGCGCATTCCGCTCGTGCGCCAGCGGCTCGCGGAAGCGTTCCGCAAAGAGCCGAACACGAAGATCAACCCCGACGAAGTCGTCGCACAAGGCGCGGCGATCCAAGCGGGAAGCCTCGTCGGCAATCTGCACTCCGGCAGCGGCATGGGCGCGCGCGACGCCGTCGCTACGGTCGGGCACTCGATGCTCGGCGCCGCCGGAAACGTCGTGCTGCCGGCGCATCAAGCGAAGCGTCCGGTGCTCCTCGACGTGAACCCCGCGACGCTCGCGATTCACACGGCGGGTGGATTCACCGAGCGGTTGCTCGACAAGAACGCGCCGATTCCGATCGAACGAACGCGCGTATTCACTACGTCACGTGACAATCAGACGCGTGTCGAGATCGATTGTTGTCGTGGTGAGAACCGCAGATATACAGAGAACGAACCGTTAGGCACTCTCGTGCTGGAGAACCTGCCGGCCAAGCCGCGCGGAGATCTCCAGATCGAAGTCTCCTTCCGTGTCGACTCCGACGGCATCCTTCACGTTCGCGCCGCCGATCAAACCTCGGGCGCGGAACAGGAAGCGCATCTACACGTCTTAGGTGCGCCGCTTGCCGAGTAGCCGATGAGCGTTCGATCCGATGTTTTGTTGTGGGCGCAGCGCGTGATCGCGCGGGGCACCGGCACGCCAGCGCACGTGCTGCTCGAGGTGAAGAGCGATGCGTCGATCGAGGAAGCGCAGGAAGCCTTCCACAAGAGCGCGCGCTCCAATCATCCCGATCTGCATCGCGCATCGCTGACGCCCGACGAGCTCGAGCTCGTGACCACCGCGTACGCGCGCGTCGCGGGCGCGTACCAGGAGCTCCGTTCGAAGCACATGCAGACCGCGCGCATGCGTCCCCTCAAGGACGATCCGCCGCCCACGAAGACGCCCTCGAGCGACCGGATGGCCGCGGTGCGACCGTCGTCGAAGACCCCCGAAGGCATGACGCCGCTGCGACCGCAGGGCAAGACGCCGGAGGGCACACCGCCGATCGTGCGCTCGTCGACGCTGCCCGGTGTCGGCCCGGCGAGCTCGTCCGGACCCGCGCCGGGCGCCCCCGGACCGATGAACCATCGGGCCCTCATCTACTATCGCAAGGCCGAGATGTGTCTCCGCCAGGGCGACCTCAAGACCGCGGTCCTCAATATGAAGATGGCGATCGCAGGGGATCCGCAATCGACCTTCTTGCGCAACGCGCTCGCGGAAATCGAGTCCGAGCTCGCGAAGAAGTAGCGGGCCGGTAGTGCAAGTCGTTGCACGAAAGCGAGAACTTACGCTCCTGGACAGCGCTCGATCGTTGTCCTAAGAACGCCCATCATGCCTCGCGTGACGACGGGCACCTCGATCACCGGCCACGGACTGTGGCACCCCGACAACGTCCTCTCGAACGACGAGCTCGTGGCTGCCTTCAACGAGTTCGTTCGTCGCGACAACGCGAAGAACGCCGATGCGATCGCGGCCGGCACGCGCGAGCCGCTCAAAGAGTCGTCGTCCGAGTTCATCGTCAAAGCCTCGGGCATCAAGTCTCGCTACGTCCAAGACAAGACGGGCCTGACCGACCCCGAGCGCATGTGCCCCAACATCAAGGACCGCCCCGAAGAGGAGCTCAGCATCCAGGCCGAGTACGCGGTCCACGCGGCGAAGCGCGCGCTCGAGCGGGCCGGGCGTGCCGGCGAAGACGTCGATCTCGTCGTCCTCGGTTGCTCGAACCTCCAGCGCCTCTATCCCGCGATCGCGATCGAAGTGCAGAACGCGATCGGCGCGCGCGGCTTCGGCTTCGACGTGTCGATCGGGTGCTCCGCTGCCACGGGCGCCGCGCAGCTCGCGAGCCAGGCAGTTCGCCTCGGCCAAGCCGAGTGCGCGCTCGTCGTCGTCCCCGAGCTCACGACCGGTCACATGAACTGGCGCGAGCGCGACAGCCACTTCATCTTCGGCGACGCCTCGGTCGCGCTCGTCATCGAGCCCACCGCACGCGCGAAGCCAGGTGCGTGGGAGATCCTGTCCACGACGATGATCTCGAAGTGGTCCGCGAACACGATCCGCAACAACCGCGGCTATCTCGATCGCTGCGATCCATCGACGGAGAACGACGAGACGTCCAAGCTGTTCCATCAGCGCGGGCGCACCGTGTTCAAAGACGTGGTGCCGATGGCCGAGAAGTTCATCAAGGATGCGCTCGCGCAGCACGATCTGTCACCGCAGCAAGTCGCGCGCTACTGGCTCCACCAAGCGAACCAGAACATGAACGATCTGATCGCGAAGCGCGTCCTCGGTCGCGAAGCCACGCGCACCGAAGCGCCGCTCATCCTCGACGAGTTCGGCAACACCGCCTCCGCCGGCTCGCTGCTCGCGTTCTCGCGACACAACGAAGACCTCCCCAGCGGTGCGTTCGGCATGATGGCCTCGTTCGGTGCGGGGTACTCGCTCGGCGCGCTCGTCCTACAGCGCCTCTAAATCCTAGGGTCCGGTTGGGGTAGCGAGCGCCGTCACGGCGCCGCAGCCGTCGACTTCTCCCTATGAATGTCGTCGCTGCTTTCGCCGCTACTCGTCACGAGCCTCCTCGCCACCGCGTCCGTCGCCGCTGCCGATCCGCTGGTCGGCGTGTCGACGGATGTGGGCGTCCCCGACGGTGCGATGGCCTCGGTCGTCGTTCGCCCCCTGTCGTTCCTCCGCGCCCACGCGGGTGCCGGCTACAACGCGATCAGCACTGGGTTCCGTGCAGGAGCGACGCTCTCGCTCCCGTTCTGGCTCTCACCCACGGCGTCGATCTCGTACGGCATGTACCCCGAGGGTGACGCGAACCCGATCGCGCGCCGCATCTCGGGCGACCCCGCGATGTACAACGCGACGCTCGCGAAGGTCGGCTACCAGTTCGTCGACGGCTACGTCGGGCTGCAGTTCGGCCACCGCCGCGTGTCGTTCCAGATCGAAGCCGGCTACAGCCGCATCGAAGGAAAGATTCGCAACCTCGACGCGATGACGTCCGGCGACATGCCGCCTGACTCGCAAACCACCGTCTCGATCAACCAAGACCCGAACGTCGTCGTGTGGAGTCTCTCCGCGCGCGTCGGCCTCACCGTCTACGTCAAGTAAGGACCCCTATGTCGATTCGCCAAAAGCTCCTCCAAGCCTCGTTCGGTCTCTCGCTCGTCACCCTCGCCGCGGGCTGTCCACTCCTCGAAGTCGAAGCCGACATGCCCGAGGTCTGTATGACCCACAAAGACGTCGAAGTCGCCGGCGTCCCCGCCGACTACGCGATGGGCATCGACGAGACGTTCGCGTTCGACGATCTCTCCGCGTTCGACCAGCTCCAGGACCTCGACGCCGACCTCCGCTTTGTCTCCGCTACCGTCCGCGCGACCTACGGCGTCGGCAACCTCGCCTTCATCGACGCGGCTTCGGTGCAGATCGCGTCGAACAACCCCGACTCCACGCTCCCGACCCGCGCGATCTACTCGTGCGCCTCGGGCAGCTGTCCCGCGAAGGACAACGCGCTCGCGATTCCGGTCTCCGACCAAGACGACGCGCTCGAATACATCCGCTCCGGCTCGCTGTCGATCTCGCTGCAGGCGAGCGGCAACATGCCGACCGAGGCGTGGAAGATGGACGTCGAGATCTGCGTCGCGGGCCGCGCGTCGTACACGTTCGAGCCCTGATCGTCACTGAAGATCGTGTCGACCCGGCGGCTCGCGCAGAAGTACTCGGGGAAGGGCGACGGCAGACGAAGTAGGCGCGGCTCAGCGTATCGGTCTCGTCCTTGATCGGCTCGATGGATCCGCAGCTCCCATCCTTGTCCGTTGCGGTGCAGGTCCCGCCGAGCTTCGTGATCACGTCGATGGCGGCGTCCATCTCCCTCGCGCACGTGCTGAGGCTCGCGAAGTCTTTGAACTCGGCCTTCTCCGCGGTGCACGACCGGTAACGTCGGCCGTCGACGACCGCCCGAGCTGGGTGCAACAAAATGCGGCGCGGCGTTGCGGCGTCCCGCAGAGCCATCGAGGTACCGTTCAGGCGCTTGCAGAGTGGGTGTCTGCAGGTGACGGGTCGCGTGCGCGCGCGACGGGAGAATGGTGATGGGAAAGCCGACGCTGATCGTACACACGACGTACTTCCCACTCACAGCCGATCCGAAGCTCGTCTCTAAGGATCCCGAGCGGCTCGCCGCCGAGAAGCTCGGCCTCGAGCTCTACGAAAAGCTGACGCGACCTCTCGACGATCGGTTGTCGTGGGGTGCAGGCGTCTCCGTGCGCATCGCGACCCGCGCGGATCGAGTGGATCCTGGTGAAGCAGAGCACGTGGTCGTCGTGCCTGTCCTCGGCGCGAGCTCGCACGAGCAAGCAGCGGTTCGCACACGCGCGCTCGACGCGATGCGTGGATGGAAGGACGCGGTCGTGCTGCTGCCCGTTCCGACGTCGCCGGCGTGGCGGGCGCAGGAACCACTGCCCGTCAAACCGTTGCTCACCGATCTGTACGGCGGACGTCGCCAGACGCTCGACGAGATCGTGCTCGCCATCGCGCGCAGGCTGGCCGAGCAGAGCTCTCGGGCGACTCGGCTGTTTATCTCCCACGCGAAGGGTGATCTCGACGCGACCGAGCGTGCCGCCGAGAAGATCCGCGACTACATCCAGAGCACGACGACGAGCGACAAGCCGTTCTTCGACACCGTGTCGTTGCTCGCGGGTGACGAGCTCGGCGAGCAAATCGACGATCACGCAGGACAAGGCGTGTTCGTGGTCGTGCGGAGCGACACGTACAGCTCGCGTACCTGGTGCGTGCGCGAGCTGCTCAAGGCGAAGCGGATGAACCTGCCGATCATCACGGTCGACGTGATGAAGACGGGTGAGGGACGCAGCTTCGCGTACTCGGGCAACAGCCCGACGATCGTGTGGCGGTGGGGCGACAAGGACGCGGCGGCCATGATCGCGAGTCGCGCGATGGTCGAGTGCGTGAAGAGCCTGTTGTTTCTCGCCGAAGCGAAGCGCATCGCGGAGATGACGCTTCCCGGCGAGGCTTCGATCCATCTCGTCCGGCCGCCCGAGCTACTCGACGTCGCGATGCTGCGATCGCGCGGCGAGAACAACATCATCGTTGTCCATCCCGATCCCGAGCTGTCCGTGCACGAGCGCGCGGTTCTCCTCGAAGCCGACAAACGGCTTCGCACCGTGACGCCGACGACTGCGTTCAACGGATCCATCGGGCGGGCGAGTCGTGCGCCCCTCGATGGCATGCAGGTCGCGCTCTCGCTATCGAAGGACCCTGTCGTCTGCGGACTCGACGGTGTTCACGAACACCACGTACAGGACGCGACGGTGTTCCTCGCTCGCACGCTGCTCGGTGCGGGCGCGGCCATCGCATACGGCGGCGACTTTCGCACGGCCGGCTATACCGAGGACTTCGCGAAGCTGATCGTCACGTACAACCAGACGGCGCGCCGTCCCGCGGACCTCCTGCACAGTTATCTCGGTGCACACCTGACCAAGCCCGAGAGCTGGGAGCTGCCGTTCACTGCACATCACCTAGGTGATCCGTTCGGCGGCACGAGCTCCGAGGCGCTTCTCGAACCGCCGCCCGAGGACGCCGTGCTCACACCCGCACGGAGAGCGCTGTACTTCTCGGACATGCGACGCGTGATGGAGAGCCATGTCGCCGCTCGCATCGTGATCTCGGGCAGCGTCACACCGAAGACACAGGAGGGCGAGGGATACGTCGGGCGGTACCCGGGCGTCGTCGAGGAAGCCTGGCGAGCTCTCGCAAGCGAACACGCGTTGTACGTGATCGGTGGCTTCGGTGGCGCCGCGGCGCTCGTCGCGGACCTGCTCGAATCGCCGGATGACGCGCCTCCGCGCGAGCTCGACGAAGCGACGTGGAGTGGCACGGCGGCGTGGACCGAGCTCGTGGCGGGCCTCGACAGCGATATCGATGTCGGCCGGCTGTGCTTGCCGCGTACCCAGCTCGAGCTCGCACGCATGGTTCGCGGGTTCGGCGCGAAGTGGCTCGCCTCCGACGAGACCTCGCTGCGGTGGAATGGACTCACGATCGCGGAGAACCGCACACTGTTCCGGTTGCGCGATCCGTTATCGATCTCGTCGCTCGTGATGAAGGGCCTATTGCACGTCGCGACGCAGCGTGCGCGCGGCAAGCTGCGGATCGAGCTCGTCGAAGGAGATGTCACGGAAGCGACGGATGTGGACGTTGTCGTGTTCCCCGCGTTCAGCGATCTCGAGCTCGATGGCGCGGGCCTCGCACTCGACTCGGTCACGGGAAACGCAGCGACGCGATCGCATCGCGCACGCCGTCCCGTGTCTCCGAGCCACTCGTTCGGCGCCGACTTCGTGCAGGCCGCGGATCTCGGACCGATCAACGAGTCGACGCGTGCGCCCGTCGCACGAGTGCGCCAGACCGCGGGCGCCATTGCCGAGAGTGCGCGCCGCTACGGGTTCGGGCGCATCGGGCTCGTGACGTTCCTCGGCAACGTCGTCGAGAGTCTCGGCGACGTCGTCGGTGCGATGGTCGAAGGGTTCCGCGGTAGCGACGCGCAGCTCCGATGGTTCGAGCGCGATCGAGCGCGAGCCGCGCTCCTCGCAAAGCATCTCGTGCGAGACGACGTGGAGCTCACGCGAGTAGTCGTGCCGCCGATCGCGACGCGCGAGGTGAGTCGGAAGCCGCGCACGATCGTCGCGATCCGCAAGCTCGACGGACAGCTCGACGTCTCGGTGCTGCTCCCCGACGCCAACGGGATCGCCCCCAACATCCGCACGCCTCTCGACGATGCCGCGACGAAGCGGCTCGCCAGGTCGTCGTTCGACGCAGCGCCGAGTGAACCGCAACTACAACAGCTCGCGACCTCGATGCGTGACCTGCTGTTGGGCACCGACGCGGACCGCATCCTCTCCAGGATGCGGGACTCGGAGATCGTGCTCGTCCACGATGCCGAGAGCAGCGGTCTCCCGTACGAGGCACTCGGGTGGATCGAGGGGTCTACTTCGGTCAACCCCGCGACGCGCGGCGGGATCGTTCGCCATCTCGTGGCAAACGTCAGCGCCGATCGCGGGCTCGTCGGCCCGAGTCACAACGGCGATCTCGGCCTTCTCCTCGTGATCGATCCGACAAGCAATCTTCCGAACGCGACAGTGGAAGGGAACAAGATCCTCGAGAGGCTCGCGGGCTCCCCGGACGTGAAGGTCACGTCGTTGCGCGAAGGAGCCGCCACCATCGCGGCCGTGCGTGACGCGATGCAGGATCCGACGATCGATATCGTCCACTACTGCGGACACGCGTTCTACGACGGACCCGGCACGGACTCGAGCGGACTCGTCCTCGCCGACGGGAACCTCACGCTGGCCGAGCTCCAGAAGATGTCGAGGCTCCCTCGCCTCGCGGTCTTCAACGCGTGCCAAGCAGCTCGTGTCCGCGGCGCTCCGGTCTCGCGCGCTCCACAGACGTTCGCCGAGTTCTTCCTGCACGGCGGCGTCGACGCGTACGTCGGCACGTTCTGGCTCGTCGGCGACGAGGCGGCGTCGATGTTTGCTGCGAAGCTATACGAAGCGCTCGGTCGCGGAGCCGAGCTCGGTGATGCGGTGACCGCTGCTCGCGCACACCTGCAACGCGAGCGTGAGCCCGACTGGGCCAACTACGTCCTCTATGGACGCAGCGGGTTCCGCATGGTGCGCGGCACGGGCCTCGCTCCGACGAAAGCTACCGAACCAAATCGCGCCCCCGTGCCCGCAGCGCCCACCGAACGTCCGTACCGCATCGACGGATCCACGATCGTCGCGTGGTGGACGTTCGCGGCGGATGCTCCGTCGAGCATGTCGATCTCGCTGACAGAGTGGATCGCCAATGAAGAGCGCCCCGCGGCAACGCGCGGCCCGATCCGCGTCGATCAGCGACAGAATGCGACCGACGTGCAGTGGATCGCTACGATCACGCTGGCCTCGCCACCCGACGATCGAGCGTTCCGGATCCGTGGCACCGGCGCGGATCCGATCGACATCGGCACTCCACCGAAGACGTCGCGGGCTCCGTCGAAGAAGGAAGCCTTCGACGAGCTCGTCGATCTCAAAGCGCTCATCGATCAACAAGAGGACGGCGGGCGCGCGCTGCTGCTGCGCATGATGCCCGGCGCGGATCCCGGCACACTACGCGCCGACATCGATACCGCGATCGCTGCTGCGAACACCCGCGCGGTGTGGCCGCTCGATCACTTCTTCGAGCCCGAGATCGACGAGAAAGCGCTCGCCGCGTTCGCCCAGAACTATCCGCTCGGCAAGATGAGCCTCGCCGACGCGAAGGATCAGCACTTCCAGACGAAGGAGGACTGGGCTCGCTACGCATCCGCCAAAGGCGGTGCGAGGTTCCACGCGGGCTTCGATGTCCTCCCACCGCTCTCGATCGGGCGCTCCGCGACGGATCTCTCGTACGACATTCGCGCCGGCGAGATGGTGAACAACAGCCTCACCGTCGCGCTGTTCGCGGACAACGGGAACGGCATCCCGCCCGCGCGCGCGATCTGCAAGCAAATCGTCGACGCGAACGTCCCGTACGCGTTCCACCTCGGCGACGTCTATTACGGAGGGACGCAGAAGGAGATCGAGAACTACTTCTACGATCCGCTAAAGCCGATGCTCGACCGCACCGAGCTGTTCATGATCACCGGCAACCACGAGATGTACGCGCTCGGCGAGTGGTTCCAGCACACGATCACGGACAAGCGGAAGAAGTATCCCGCACGCCAGCGGCAGGTCGCCGAGACCTATCGGCTGCGCGGTCCCGGCTTCCAGTTCATCGGTCTCGACACGATGTTCGTCGGATGGAATCGCAATCGACCGCGCCTCCACGACTACGCCGACAAAGAAGCGCTCGATCGGCTCGATGGATGGCTCTCCGAAGATCCGAACGCACTGACGGTCCTGCTCTCGACGAACGAAGCGTGGGACATGGGCTCCGACGAGACCACGCGGCTGTATCGCAGCGTCCGCGACGTGATCGCCGGCCGCGTCGACATGTGGTTCTGGGGCAATGTTCACTACGCGTCGCTGTACGAGCTGTGGGGATTCACCGATGCCGGATCACCGACGCGAAACATGGTCACGAGCTGCATCGGCCACGGTGGCTATCCGTTCTACACGCAGAAGAAGGCCGGCAAACTGCCGTCTCCCCTCGCCTGTCGCTGGACCGAAACGAAGTCTCGGTTCTGGCCGGACACGACCCTGCGTCCCGAGCTCGGCCTCAACGGATGGTGCACCATGACGCTCACGCGCAGCACCGATCGCTGGACCGTCAGCCTCGTCTACAAGGACTGGGTCGGACGCGATCGCCTGCGCGCCAACCTCGAACGCGTCGACGGCCGGAGCATCCTGTTCCGCACCGTCGAGGAATCCGCGCTCGCCGCGGTCGGTGCGCAGCCGACGTGGCGCGCACTCGACTACGGCGAGTACGAGTAGCTCACGGCGCGGTCGCGCGGCAGCAGCGGAAGCCGGTCTCGGGCTCGATCGAGTTCACCGCCGCGCGCGTCAGGCGGAAGTCGCACGTCGACGACGTCGAGGGTGATTGATACGAGCCGCCGCGCTGGACCGCGATGTTCACGCCGCCCGCCGTCTGGCCCGTGATCTCGTCGGTCCACTCCTTCAAGTTGCCGCTCATGTCCTGGATGCCGAGCGGCGTCGCGCACGCGGCGATCATGCCGGTCGCGAGGAGCAGATCGTTGTCGGGGCCGCCCGGCGTGCCGTCGAAGGACTCCGTGTTGCACGACGTGCCGCTGAACGTGTTGCCGTACGGGAACGTCGTGTTCGCCGCGCCTTCGCAGGCGGCCTGCCAGCGCGAGGCGCTGCACAGCACTTTGCCCGCGGCGGCGCAGGCGGCTTGGGCGGTGGCGAACGTCGCGCCGGTCCACGGCAGCACGCCGGCCTTCGAGCAGGAGCGTGCGGACGACAGGCCGATCGCGGACGCGCTCGAGTCCGGCCGCGACGCTTCGAACGTGTCGATGTAGAAGTCGTTCGCGCCGAAGCTCACGTGCGTCATCGCGTCGATCACGCGGTCGGGACCGGTCGCGTTGTCGACGATGTTGTCGCAGTTGTTGTCGAGGCCATCGCACAGCTCCACGCCCATCGCTTGCGCGTCGGGGAGCACCGAGAGATCGCACATCGTTTGTGATGGCATCAGCGGATCGCAGATGCGCTCGCCGACATCGCGGCAGATGCCGAACGCGCCGTTGTCGCACTCTTGACCGAGATCCGTGAACGAGTCGTCGGGGAGGCCATCGCAATCGCCGTCGATGCCGTTGCACAGCTGCTCTTCGAGGACGATGCCGTTCGGGATCGTGGGATCGAACTCGACGTCGGCGGAGTAGTCGCACCACCAGCGCGTCTCGGTCCCGCGCGTCTCGCAGATCATCGTGGTGCCCGCGCACGGCGTGTTCGGCGTGATGCGGCACTGGCCCGTCGGCGGAGCCGGCAGCGTCTCGTCGATGATTCCGTCGCAGTCGTCGTCGACGCCGTTGCAGTCCTCGGCGCGCGTCGGGAACAACGGGCACTGGTACTCGCAGGTCAGCGGATCGGTGTCGAGGTTCGCGAAGCCCGGTTGGCACGCGACGAACGTGCACACGCCCGCGGTGCAGGCTTGGACCGCGCCGGTGCCGATGCAGCGATGGTTGCACGTGCCGCAGTGGTTCGTGTTCGTCTGCTTGTCGAAGGCTTGGTCGACCACGCCATCGCAGTCGTCGTCGACTTCGTTGCACTGATCGTCGACGCCGATCGGGATGCACGTCGCGCCGCCGTCGGTGTTCGAGCCACCGCCGTCGCCGCTGCCGTTGCCACCATCGTCGTCACCGGTGCCGCCATCGTCGGTGCCAGTGCCGCCGCGCGACAGATCGTACGGGTTGAGATCGCACGCGCCGAGGAGAGCGATCGCGAGGATCGCGACGCGCATCACGAGCCCCCCACGCGGACCTGGGCTGCTCGCCTCATCGGTTCCGTCCTCGGGCGCCTCCGACGACGGAACAGCAGCGCGAGTCCGACGAGGAGCAGACCGCCCTGCCCCCCGCTCGTCGAGCAACCACCACCACCACCCGCTTGCACGAGCACGCGCTTGCCGCGTTCCTCGTCGGGAGCGCAGAGTCCGCCGCCGTCGCGCACCTCGCAGTGATAGTCCTCGCTGCAGGTGACGAGCTTGCACGGATCCTCGATGCAGCCACCGTCGACGCAGACCTGGCCCGCGCGGCACGAGATCGGACCGCACGGATCTACGGTGCATTCACCGTCGACGCACTTGCCGACATCGCACTCGACCTCGGCGCACGCGTCGACGATGCACTGACCGTTCAGATCACAGCGCTGCCCCTCGGGGCAGAGCGAGTCATCGCAGTTGTTGACGCACTGGCCGTCGTTGCACGAGCAGCCCTGACCTTGCGGGTTGTTGCACGTGGTCGCGCAGTCCACGCCTTCGCACGGATCGTCGACGCACATCGACTGCACGCAGATCTTCGAGGTCGGGCAGCCGAGCACGTTGCAGTCCACGCACGTGCCGAAGCGGCACTCCTCGAGTGCGCCGCACGTGACGCCGGCGCACGGGTCGATGCACATGTCGTTCATGCACGTCTCGTTCGGCGCGCAGTTGGCGCACGCGCTCGGCACGCAGAAATCGCCGCCCGGCGTCATCGAGCACTTGAAGCCGGCCGCGCACGGGAACTCGCCTCCCGCGCAGCGCACGCGACAGCCGCCCTCCACGCACGAGGTGGGATCGGGGCACGGCGCGTTGACGTCTGGCATGCCATCGCAGTTGTCGTCGATGCCGTTGCATTGCTCGGCTTGCGGATCGATCGCACCGACGCACACGATGCCGCCGCCGATGCACGCGTTCGTTCCGAACTGACACGGTGGGTTGTTCGACAGACCGCACGGCTGGCCGACCTGGCCGTCGTCCTCTTCGAACGCGCCGTCGCAATCGTCGTCGAGGCCGTTGCAGAGATCCGTCGGGCTCGTCGGCACGCAGCCCGGCGTGCAATTGATGCCTTCGTCGATCGCGTTGTTGCAGTTGTCGTCGAGGCCGTTGCACACCTCGGGCATCGGCGTCGCGCCCGGGTTCGTGATGTCGCACGAGAGGCCCGAGCCCGTGCCGTTGCAGACGAGCGTGCCGGTGCCGAGGCACGCGCCGAAGTCGCCGTCGTTGCACGCCATGCCCTTCGCGGGGAAGTCCTCGTCGATCTTGCCGTCGCAGTCGTCGTCGAGGCCGTTGCACGTCTCGAAGATGATCGACCCGCTGACGATCGTCGCGAGTGCGTTCGCGAGCGCGTCGTCGCTGCCGACGAGGAACGCGCTACCGGTTCCGCCCGCCGCGGCGACGGCGTTGAGCTGCGCCGTCTCGCTGCCGAGCGTGGAGAAGCCGATGACGTACGTCGAGATGCCCTTGTTGCGCAGCTGCGTCGCCGCGGAGACCGGATCGCCCTGGCACGACTCGGCGCCGTCGGTCAGGAGGATCACGCCGTACTTGCGGCAGCCGCCGACGGACGCGATGTCACATGCCTTGATCGGTGTGAGGTAGTCCTCGATCGCGTTGAGCGAGTTCGCGAGCGGCGTGCCACCGGTGCCGCGCAGCTCGCAGTTTCCGCCGCCGGAGAAGTTGCAGTACGCGCCCTGCGTCTGCGTGTTGTCGAACGCGGTCTCCGTACCGTCGAGCCACATCAGGTAGTTGTTGATGTCCGCGCCGAACCCGACGAGCACGTCGGCGCCGCGCCGCGGAGGACCGCAGTTGCCCGCGTAGTTGATGCACTCCTCGTTCGACGGCGACTGCGTGTTGATCGCGGTCGCTGCCAGGTTGAGTCCCGGCTTCGTGCACGCGGGGTTCGCGGCGGGCAGCGTGTTGCCCGTCGGGTTGTCGTACGTGCAGCAGATGTCGTTGCATTCGAAGTTGTGCGCCATCTGGCAGCTGCGGTTCAGCGATTGATCCTGGTGATAGCGCGCGAGCGCGAAGTCGATGTTCGGATACGCGCTGATCACGTTCGTCAGCGCGGTCTTCGCTTTGAACAAGCGCGAGTCATCCGGCGCCGCGTTGCTGTTGTGATCGAGACCGGGGTGATCCAGCGAGCCATCGCCGAACGTCGGCACGCCCGCGAGGTCACCGAGCATCGAGCCCGAGGTATCGACGACGACCGCGAACCGCGCGCGGCTGTCCGTCACCGGACCCTGACACGCGGGGACATCGGCCGGGCACTCCTGCGGGATGCCGCCCATGCACGACGCCATCGTCATCGAGCCGCAGTTGAGCGTCGGCAGATCGTCGACGAAGCCATCGAAGTCGTTGTCGAAGCCATCGCAGAACTCGCCGACGTAGCCGCCGCTGATCTGCAGCTCGCCGACGCCGCCGCCGGCTTCACCGCGACAGATGGTGCTCACGCCGCCCGCGGCGCCGTTCACGTTGAACTTCGCGCGATCGTCGATGGTCGCCGAGATGCCGGACAGAACCGACACGATGCCGCCGCCGCCGCCACCGCCGCAGTCGTCCGCTTGCGTGTTCTGCTGGAACGGCGCGGTGCACTCGCCCGTCGGGTCCGAGGCCAGTCCCTGCGTGTCGCCGCCGAGACCGCCGGCCGCGGACACGAGCGCCGTCGAGTTGATCGTCACGCGATCACCGACGACGAACACCGTGCCACCCGCGCCGCCACCGCCGGAGTCGTTGCCGATACCGCAGCCGCGCTTGCCGTTCGCGTCGAGCGTTCCGTCGATCGTGATCTGTCCCGTCGCGCCCGCGTTGACCGCGGCGAGGACGATGCGACCACCACCGCTGCCCGCGACCATGAGTCCCGTCGCGGTTCCGGTCGCCGCCGGATCGTAACCATCGCCGTCGAGGCAGCCCTTGTCGCCGCCGGATGCACCGAACTCCGGCGCGTAGATCGAGTGGAAGTAGCTGCGGCCCGCCACCGTCGGAGCGCCGTCGTTGCCCGCGCGACACGACGTACCGCCCGGCGCGCGCACCGTCGGCGTCGCGGGCAGCGAGCACATCGCGACGCCCGCGTTGTACGAGACCACGATGCCGAGACCGCCCGCCGACGCCGGCACGGCGACTGGCTGACTGCAGTCCTCTTCGTAGCCGGCGGGGAACGAGCCCGGGTTATCGATCGTGCCGCGACCGCCGTTGCCGAAGTGCGCGCCACCACCGCCGGAGTCGCGCAGCGAGCAGCCGCCTCGACCCGCCGCGGTGGCCGTCGGACCGCGACCGTTGCCACAGAGCTGCGTCGAGTAGCCCGAGCCCTTCGCGGTGATCCTCGAGTTCGCGCTGATCGTGATCGTATTCGCGCGGAGCTCGAGGTTACCGGTGTTGATCTTGTCGGTCCCGTTGAACGGGTTGACCTCGATCGTGCTGTTCGTCAGCGAGACGGTCCCGAACGTGAACACGCCCGAGAGCTGACACGTGGTGTTGTTGAGGATCAGATCGGGACCGCCGGTGGGACATGGCGCGGCGGCGGCTCTCCCGACGAGCGCGCAGACGACCATGCCCGCCAGCGCAAATCGCGGGGGGTTCCGGGGGTGTCCCCCGGATGTGCGGACCATGCGCCATTGTAGAGAGCGCTGGATCGAAGGAACAATAATGAGAGGGGGCAGCGATGGGGTACCGGCGGAAGATCGTGCGCTGACGCCCGAAACCGCCGGTTCGCGAGAGTTTCGTAGCCGCTCGTGCGTGGCCGGATTTCGGACAAGGGTTTCGCGTGCTTCGCGATGTCGGACCGACCTGATAGGGTGCGTTCGATGGACACACACGCGAGCACGGCGCGCGAAGGCGGTGACGGGCAGGTCTTGCACCGAGCCCTCGCCGTGTTCGGGCACACCTCGCTGCGTCCGGGTCAGGCCGAGGTCATCGCGGACATCTTCAGTGGTCGGCCGGTCATCGCGGTCATGCCCACCGGCGCGGGAAAGTCGCTGTGCTATCAGCTCCCCGCTGTCGTGCTCGGCGAGCGCGGCGGCGTGACGCTCGTGGTGTCACCGCTGATCGCGTTGATGAAGGATCAGGTCGATGCGCTCGCCGCGCGCGGCGTGTCCGCGATCGCGCTCACGTCGGCATCGGGCGCGGACGAGAAGTCGCAGATGCTCGAAGGCATCCGTAACGGCCAGTACACGCTGATCTACGTCGCACCCGAACGCTTCCGCAACGGCCGCTTCGTCGACGCGCTCAAGTCGATCAAGAGCTCCATCGCGCTCGTCGCGATCGATGAAGCGCACTGCATCTCCGAGTGGGGTCACGATTTCCGCCCGGACTATCGCCGCATCGGCGAGGTCGTTCGCGAGCTCGGAGCGCCACGCATCGCCGCGTTCACCGCGACGGCCACGCCGGAGGTGCGCAAGGACATCGCGCTGCAGCTCGGGCTCGCCGGTCGCGAACCGCGGCTGCACGTGCGCGGCTTCGATCGCCCGAACCTCACGTACGTGGTCACCAAGGCCGGCGGTACCGACGACAAGACGGAGAAGCTCGTCGAGCTCGTGCGCACGCGCGAAGGTGGCGTCGCCCTCGTCTATGCAGCCACGCGCAAGAACGCCGAAGCGTACGCACAGGCGCTGAAGAAGGCGGGCATGCGGTCGCGCGTCTATCACGCGGGCCTCGAGGGTGAGGTGCGCGAGCGCAACCAGGACGTGTTCATGTCCGGTCAGCTCGATGTCATCGTCGCCACCAATGCGTTCGGCATGGGCGTCGACAAGAGCGATATCCGCCTCGTCGTCCACGCGGACATCCCGCGCAGCCCCGAGGCGTACTACCAAGAAGCCGGGCGCGGCGGTCGCGATGGCAAGCCCACGCGCTGCGTGCTGCTGTTCAACCATGGCGATATCCGCCTGCAAGAGTTCCTGATCGACGCGTCGTATCCGTCCGCGGACATCCTGCGCGGTCTGTGGAAGCTGCTGCGCGATCGACCGGAGCTCGGCACGCTCACGCCGTACGAAGACGAGCTCGAAGCGAAGCTGAAGAAGAACCTCGCCGACAGCGTCGCAGGTGACATCTCGAACGCTGCGATGGGCGCCGCACTACGCATTCTCGAGCGCCACGGAATGCTGTCGCGCGATGACGAACGCATCCGCGCGACGCGCCCGAGCACGGACTCCACGTATCCCGCGCTCGACGTGGAATCGCTCCAACGCCGCGCGGATAACGAGCGCAAGAAGCTCCGCACGATGATCGACTACGCGTACTACCCGCGCTGCCGTCGCCAGTACGTGCTCGAATATTTCGGCGACCAAGACTGGGCCTCGCGCGATCGCCAATGCGGCGCGTGTGACAACTGCGAGGCCATCGCGAACGGCACGGTGACCGGCCTCTCCGTCGACGAGCAAGCCGCGATCAAGCGCCTCCTCGCGATGTTGGGCTCGCTCTCGGGTCGGTTCGGGCGCAAGCGCGTCACCGATCTCGCGATCGGCGAAGATGACGATCCGCGGTTCGAGGAGATGCCCGAGAAGGGCTGTCTCACCGGCTGGCCCGAGCGGCAGGTGATGGACCTCTTGCGCGCGCTCGAAGGCGCGGGCCTGATCGAGGCCTCGCGCGGCGAGTACCCCACGATCGCGACCACGCGCAAAGGCGACATGGTGGCGGTCGGCCGTCTCGACGCGAACGAGCTCGGCATCCAGATGCCCACGGTCTCCGCGAAGCGAAATCGCCGCAAGCCCGGCGCGTCCAAGGGCGGCAAGCCCTGGTTCATGAAGCGCAAGAGTTAGTCGCGCCTGGCACGCGCGTGGTGCACGCGACGACTGATCTCGGGCCGCTGCAATCGTTGCGATCGACCCCATCACGATGCGCCGGTCTCATCGCTCGCCGTATGCAGACCGGAACGATGGTTCGCAGATCAGAAACGCGCCACAGAGACGGAGAGTACACAGAGGATTTGTAGGCCCGTCGCGATCGACGGACACGATCGCGATGCGTCCTCCATCACGATGCGCTGACACGATCGGCATCCATTCCGCCATCACGATGCGCTGACGATCGGCAAGCGCCCTACCGTGGCGATGCGCTGACACGATCGAGAGCCGCTCCGCCATCGGACGATGCGCTGGTGAGGACCGGTCTCATCGCTCGCCGCATACGGACCGCCGTGATCGCTGGCCGAATGCTACGGTCCTTCGGTGGCGCGGCATCTTCACTTGCTCGCAGCGGCGGTCACGGATCGCACGTTCGAGCGCACGCGGCTCGATGATCGCCCGGTGTGGGTCGGCAAGTGCATCCACTGCAACAGCAAGCTCGTCGTCGCCGACGATGGCCGCTCGCTCGGCGAGGCGACGCTCGAGCACATCATCCCGCAGACGCGCGGTGAATTCAAACGGTCGTCGCAACACCTCAAGGAGGATTGCGATGAAGAGACACAGACGCTCCGCGCGAGCAGGACGTGCGCCGCTGAGGTCACCAGGGAAACCGTCTCGGCGACGTGAACATCGACAAGTATTCTGGGCCGCGATCGCGCGCGGCGTAACGAGCGACGAAGCCGGGCGCGCTGCCGGCTTGGCGGAGCACGTCGGTGTCCGATGGTTCCGCGAGAATGGCGGTGTGCCGCCATGCTTGCCTCCGCTCTCCGGGCGTTATCTGTCGTTCGCGGAACGTGAAGAGATCGCGATTCTCCGCGCTCGAAATTGCGGAGTTCGGGAGATCGCCGAGGCCATTGGTCGGTCTCCGTCGACGATTTCGAGAGAGCTGCGGCGAAACGCGTCCACACGTAGCGGCGGTTTCGAGTATCGGGCGACGACCGCGCAGTGGCATGCAGAGCGAAATGCAAAACGGCCGAAGGCCGCCAAGTTGTGCATGAACGACAAACTTCGGGTGTACGTGCAAGCTCGTCTCTCGGGCACCGTCACGAATTCAGACGGCGACCCGGTTCTGCCCCTCGAACACGTACGGAGCGGTCC
>JBGARE010000018.1:68714-160224 GCA_044230415.1 Kofleriaceae bacterium | reverse complement strand
GGGTTCACGATCCGGATCAACACGCGCACGCCCACGCGCTGACCCCGGTCTCCCGCTGCGCGCGATCGGTTCATCGGCGTGATTCGGTGAAGCCGAACGTCGCGCGCGCCGCGGCGTGCATCGCCGTCGGGTTGCCGTCGGCATCGCGAACGACGTGCTCGGGCTCGCGCACGAAGGTGCCGCCGAGGTCTTCGCGCCGGCGCGCACAGTAGAGCGTGAACAGCGGAGCGGCGTCGGCGCGCGGGATCACGGGACGCTCGCGTTCGATCACGAGTCCGTTCGTAGTGCACGCGGCGTGCGCTCGCTGGCCTTGCACGCTCGGAAAGCAAAACACGAAGCGACCGTCTGGGGCGAGATGGCGGCGTGCAGTGGCGGCATAGTCGCTGATGGTGCCGCGCAGCTCGAACCGCGCGGCGGCCTTCTGCGAGTCCGCGGGAACGACGCCTTCCGAGATGTCCCAGTACGGCGGCGAGCCCGTAACGAGATCGAACGCGCCGACCTCGTCGAGGCTCGTGTCGTGCGCGCCGACGCGCACCTCGCGAAGATCGCCGTGGATCGCCCGCACGCGATCGCCGAGCGCGTTGTCGGCGATGTTGCGCGCGAGGAGCGCGAAGCTGATCTCCTGGGCTTCGATCGCGACGAGCGTCGCGGTCGCCGGGGCGCGCCACAGCGCGAGGAGGCCGACGGAGCCGATGCCCGCGCCGAGATCGAGCAAGCGCGTCGCGTGCGGCATCTTCTCGGCCGCGTAGAAGCCCGTGAGCAGATCATCCGTCGAGTGACGGTGACCCTTCTTGCGCTGCGCGATCGTCCACCCGCTCGTGAGCTGATCGACCGTGACCTCGCCGAGGTCGATCGCCACTAGTTGTTCGTCGGGAAGCCGAGGTTCACGCCGCGGTGGCGCGGATCGGGCCAGCGCGACGTCACGGCCTTCGTGCGCGTGTAGAAGTGCACGCCGTCGCGGCCATAGATGTGGTGATCGCCGAACAGCGACGCCTTCCAGCCGCCGAACGAGTAGTACGCCATCGGCACCGGAATCGGCACGTTGATGCCAACCATGCCGACCTCGACCTCGTGCTGGAACTTGCGCGCGGCGCCACCGTCGTTCGTGAAGATCGCGACGCCGTTCGCGTACGGGTTCGCGTTGATCATCTGGATCGCGTCGTCGTACGTCGCGACGCGCGTGACGCCGAGCACCGGGCCGAAGATCTCGTCCTTGTAGATGCTCATGCCGGGCTTCACGTTGTCGAACAGGCTCGGTCCGAGGAAGAAGCCCTTCTCGCGACCCTCGACGCGCAGCGTGCGTCCGTCGGACACGAGCGTCGCGCCTTCGGCGACACCGGCGTCGACGTAGGCGGCGACCTTGTCGCGGTGGGCCTTGTTGATCAGCGGGCCCATCTCCGAGCCGGGCGCGAGACCGTCGCCGACCTTGAGCTTGCCGATGCGCTCCTTCATGAGCGGGATCAGGCGATCGGCCGCGTCGCCGACGGCGCACACGACGCTGATCGCCATGCAGCGCTCGCCCGCCGAGCCGTAGCCCGCCGACACCGCCGCGTCCGCCGCGAGCTCCATGTCCGCGTCGGGGAGCACGATCATGTGGTTCTTCGCGCCGCCGAGCGCCTGCACGCGCTTGCCGTGCTTGGTGCCCGTCTCGTAGATGTACTTCGCGATCGGCGTCGAGCCGACGAAGCTGATCGCGCTGACCTTCGGGTGCTCGAGCAGGCGATCGACCGCGACCTTGTCTCCGTGCACGACGTTGAACACGCCGGGCGGCAGGCCCGCATCGGCGAGCAGCTGCGCGCAGAAGTTCGCGCACGACGGATCGCGCTCGGACGGCTTGAGGATGAACGTGTTGCCGCACGCGATCGCGAGCGGGTACATCCACATCGGGACCATCGCGGGGAAGTTGAACGGCGTGATGCCGGCGACCACGCCGAGCGGCTGGCGGATCGAGTAGCTGTCGACCTCGGTCGAGACGTTCTCGCTGTACTCGCCCTTCGCGAGGTCGGCGATGCCGCACGCGAACTCGATCACCTCGAGGCCGCGATTCACTTCACCGAGCGCGTCGGCGGTGACCTTGCCGTGCTCGAGCGTGAGCAGGCGCGCGATCTCGTGCTGGTGCTTGTCGACGAGCTGGCGGAACGCGAACATCACCTTCGTGCGCTTCGCGATCGAGATCGAGCGCCACGTCAGCGACGCCTTCCACGCGGACTCGACGGCCTCGTCGACCACGCTCGGCGTGGCGAGGCTCACGTAGGATTGGACCTCGCCCGTCGCCGGGTTGTAGACCTCGCCGAAGCGCTCGGCCGTCTTCTCGTACGTGCTGTTGTCGATCCAGTGCGTGATCGTGCTGGCCATGAGGCGGGACATATCACGGACCTAGCGCACCTCCACGATTTCTTACGGGCCCGGTGGTCCACGCTTCAGTTGAGGGTTGAAGCGCCGTCGAACCCTGTGTTAGCCACACCGTTTCCCCCTCTCCGCCCGCGCGGATGATTGACCCCTCGGAGGCGACGTGACCGACCTGAGCATCACCGTCAATGGCATGAAGTTCGAGAACCCGTTCCTGCTCGGATCGGGACCTCCGGGAACGAACGGCAAAGTCATCGCTCGCTCCTACGACCTCGGCTGGGGCGGCATGGTCGCCAAGACGTTCTCGCTCGATGCCAGCAAAGTGATCAACACGGCACCGCGCTACGCGAAGGTTCGTGGCCGGACGTCCGACGAGGTCATCGGGTTCCAGAACATCGAGCTGATCAGCGATCGCCCGTACCAGGACTGGCTCGACGACCTCCGCCAGCTGAAGAAGAACTATCCGACGAAGATCCTGATCGCCTCGATCATGGAGGAGTACAAGAAGGAGTCGTGGCAGCAGATCGTGCGCGAGGTCCAAGAGACCGGCGTCGATGGCTTCGAGATGAACCTGTCGTGCCCGCATGGTCTGCCCGAGCGCAAGATGGGCATGGCGATGGGCGAGAACCCCGACATCGTCGAGGAAGTCGTGAAGTGGGTGATGGAGGTCGCGAAGATTCCGGTGTGGGCGAAGATGACGCCCAACGTCGGTAACCCGACCGTCCCGGCCGCGGCGGCGCTGCGCTCCGGTGCCAACGGCATCGCGATGATCAACACGATCCTCTCGGTCAGCGGCATCGATCTGAAGACGCTGCGTCCGATGCCGACGGTCGAGGGCCACTCGGTCCCCGGCGGCTACTCGGGGCAATCCGTGCGCCCGATCGCGCTGCGGCAAGTAATGGAAGTCGCGCGCGCGAACCCGGGGGTCGAGATCAGCGGCATCGGCGGTATCGAGACCGGCTTCGACGCCGCGCAGTTCTTCCTGCTCGGCGCGTCCACCGTGCAGGTGTGCACGGGCGCGATGCTCCGTGGTTACGAGATCATCAGCGAGCTCAAGGACGAACTGTCCAAGTTCATGGTCGACCACGAGTTCGCAAACCTCCGCGAGTTCATCGGCAAGAGCCTCCCGTACTTCACGACCCACATGGACCTCGTCGAGCGCCAGAAATCAGCGCGCGAGGCGAAAGAGGCTGCGCGTGCTAAGTCCACGGGAGCGGCGCAGGCCAAAGATGTCGAGACCTGGAAGGGCGACATCGCGAAGGAAACCTCGACGCTCGTTACCAACTAAGGGCCCCGCCGAACCATGTCGCGCAAAGTTCTCAGCGGTCTCATCCAGGCCTCGAACCCGATCAACGACGAGTCGAAGTCGGTCGCGGAGATCCAGGCCGCGATGCTCGAGAAGCATCTGCCGATGATTCACGACGCCGGCAAGAAGGGCGTCCAGATCCTCTGCCTGCAGGAGATCTTCAACGGCCCGTACTTCTGCCCGGGCCAAGACAAGCGCTGGTACGACGCGGCCGAGCCCGTCCCCGGCCCCACGTGCGAGAAGCTCGCTCCGATCGCGGCGAAGTATCAGATGGCGATGGTCGTTCCGCTCTACGAGCGCGAGCAGGCCGGCGTCTACTACAACACCGCCGCGATCCTCGACGCCGACGGCAGCTACCTCGGCAAGTATCGCAAGACTCACATCCCGCAGACCTCGGGCTTCTGGGAGAAGTACTTCTTCAGGCCGGGCAACCTGGGCTACCCCGTGTTCAAGACTCGCTACGCGACGATCGGCGCGTACATCTGCTACGACCGCCACTTCCCCGAAGGCGCGCGCGCCCTCGGTCTCGCGGGCGCCGAGATCGTCTACAACCCGTCGGCCACCGTCGCCGGTCTGTCCGAGCATCTCTGGAAGATCGAGCAGCCCGCGCACGCGGTCGCCAACGGCTACTTCGTCGGCGCGATCAACCGCGTCGGCACCGAAGCGCCGTGGAACATCGGCGAATTCTACGGCCAGTCGTACTTCGTGGACCCGCGCGGACAGTTCGTCGCGATGGGCAGCCGCGACAAGGACGAGCTGGTCGTGGCCGAGCTCGACCTCTCGATGATCGAAGAAGTGCGGCGGACGTGGCAGTTTTACCGCGACCGCCGGCCGGATGCGTACGGACCCCTCGTGGAGGACTAAAGAATGCGTGACGTGAAGTCGATCGGACACGCTGCGGGCGGACTTGTCGCCCAGACCTTGGTGACGCTTGCCGATGGCATGCACACCCCCAGCTATGTCGGCATCGGGCGCAAGACGCCCGGCGGCAAGCTCGACCTCGTGATGTTCGAGGACGGCCTCGACGGAGCGAAGGCGTGGATCACCAAGAAGGACAAGGTCGACGCGTGCGTCGTCGGCCTCGACGAGGACGAGCAAGAGGTGCGCTTGCTCCTCGGCTGCCCGGACTCCGCGCGCAAGTACGACATGATCTGCTCGGTGCGCTACGAGGTGAAGGCCGTCAAGAAGACCAAGAAGAAGGCGGATCCTGCGATCCAGACGTCGACCATCGGCTTCCTCGCGGAGACCGACGACGAAGCTGTCGCGGACGACTTCTTGGACAGCGTGCTGGCGGGCATCTACGGCCACGCGCGCGCTGCGGAGCTTGCCGTTGGCAAGCTCGGCGAGTACGACGACCTCGAGTAGCGCGCGCATTCGCGTCGGCGCTCGCGTTTATGGGCGGCGCTGACGCGCCGCGAGCCTCGTCGCGCGGTCACGGCATCGGTCGCGGTCACGGCATCGGTCGCGGTCACGGCATCGGTCGCGGTCACGGCATCGGTCGCGGTCACGACCGACTCCGTCAACACCATCATCGAGCCGGGTGATCCACGCGCGAACGTCCGGGAGAACGCGATCGCCTCGGGTCACCAGCGCGGCGGGGTCGCCCTACCCAGTCCGGTCGCGCAGGGCGTCATCGGACATTCCCGGAGACGAGCACGCGGCGACGGCGAGGAGAGCGAGGACTCGCATGGGTGTCCGGACGGATGCTGTGCGGGACGGTCGCACCATAGTTCGCGGGATGGAGCGCTACACGCTGAGCTCGTCGGCCGGGCCGACGGTGTTCAGCGCGGGGACGTGATCGAAGACGGCGTCCCGCCCGACGAAGCCGGCGAAGAAGCGAACGCGGTAGCCCGGCGTGATCTAGGATGCGTCCATGACCAGGACGCTGATCAAGAACGGCACGGTGGTGCTCGCGGCCGACACGTTCGCCGCGGATATCTGGATCGAGAACGACAAGATCTCGGCGCTCGCGGCGCCCGGGACGGTGCCGGGAGACGCGGATGTCACGATCGATGCGAAAGGGCAGTATGTGTTGCCGGGCGGCATCGACGCGCACACGCACATGAGCTTGCCGTTCGGCGGGACGACAGCGTCGGATGATTTCCATACCGGCACCGTCGCGGCGGCGCACGGCGGCACGACGACGATCGTGGACTTCGCCATTCAATCCAAGGGCAGCTCGATGCGCGCCGGGTTGGATGCGTGGCACGCGAAGGCGGAAGGGAAGGCCGCGATCGACTACGGCTTCCACATGATCATGACGGAGGCGAACTCGGAGACGTTGGCCGAGATGTCCGACATGGTCCGCGAGGGCATCACGTCGTTCAAGATGTTCATGGCGTATCCGGGCGTGTTCCTCGTCGACGATCAGCAGATCTTTCGCGCCATGTTGCGCGCCGGCGAGCTCGGCACGTTGATCACGATGCACGCGGAGATCGGGTTGCCGATCGACGTGCTCGTGCGACGCGCGCTCGACGAAGGCCACACGGCGCCCGTGTATCACGCGCTCACGCGCCCCGAGGTGGCGGAGGCCACGGGCACCGAGCGCGCGATCGCGTTGGCCGAGATGGCGAAGGTGCCCGTGTACATGGTGCACCTGTCGGCGGAGCGAGCGCTGCGGCGCGTGATGGAAGCGCGCGATCGCGGACTGCCGGCGTACGCGGAGACGTGTCCGCAGTACCTGTTCTGCTCCGAGGACGATCTGCGTGGCGAGCCGGGCAACGAGTGGAAGGGCGCGGGCTACGTGTGCACGCCGCCGTTGCGACCGAAGCACCACCACGATCATCTGTGGCGCGGCTTGCGCGACTACGATCTGCAGACGGTGGCGACGGACCACTGTCCGTTCTGCATGAAGGATCAGAAGGAGCTCGGGCGCGGTGACTTCTCGAAGATTCCGAACGGCATGCCGGGCGTCGAGACACGGTTGCACCTGCTGTTCGAAGGCGTGACGCAGAAGAAGATCTCGATGAATCGATTCGTCGAGATCACGTCGACCGCGCCCGCGAAGATCTTCGGCATGTACGGCAAGAAGGGAACGCTCGCCGTCGGCGCGGATGCAGACGTGGTGGTGTGGGATCCGAACAAGCAGCTCACGCTCGACCACAAGAATCTGCACATGAACGTCGACTACTCGCCGTACGAGGGTCACGTGGTGCCGGGCAGCCCCACCCACGTGCTGTCGCGCGGCGAGGTCGTCGTGCAGCACGACACGTGGGTCGCGAAGCGCGTGCAGGGACGCGGTCAGTTCATCAAGCGCAACACGTTCTCGCTGTAGCAGCGACGGCGCGGCCGGCCGTCGGGCCGAGCGTCAGACCGACCGGCTAGGCTCGGCCGGTGGAGCTGGTCATCGCCGAAAAGCCGTCCGTCGCACGCGACCTCGCGCGCGTCCTCGGCGTGCGGCCCACGAGCGGCGCGACCTCCTTCGAGGGCGATCGCTACGTCGTCACGTGGTGCATCGGCCACCTCGTCGAGCTCGACGAGCCCGCGTCGTACAACCCCGCGTGGAAAGCCTGGCGCCTCGATCTCTTGCCGATGCTGCCCGAGGAGTTTCGGCTGCGCGCGGCCTCGCACGCGATCGCGCAGCTCCGGGCCGTCGAGAAGCTGCTGCGCGACAAGCGGTTCGCCGCGGTGATCAACGCGTGCGATGCGGGCCGCGAAGGCGAGCTGATCTTTCGCTACGTCTACCAGCACGCGAACAGCCGGCTCGCGGTCCGCCGCCTGTGGATCTCGTCGCTCACCGACGACGCCATTCGCCGCGGCATGTCCTCCCTGCGCGCGGGCGCTGACCTCGTCCCGCTCGCCGACGCCGCGCGTTCGCGCTCCGAAGCGGACTGGCTCGTCGGCATGAACGCGACCCGCGCCATCACCGCGCGCGGCCGCATCGCGGGGCACGACACGCTGTGGTCGATCGGTCGCGTGCAGACGCCCACGCTCGCCATGCTCGTCGAGCGCGAGCGCGAGCTGCGCGCGTTCGTGCCCACGCCGTACTGGGAGGTGCGCGCGTCGCTGCCCGGCTTCACCGCCACGTGGCGCGATGGCGCGCTGTCGCGGCTCGGCACCACCGAGATCGCGGACGGCCTCGTCGCGCGCGACACGCAGGTCGGCTCCGCGGTCGTCGAGCGCGTGCGCGGCAAGACGGTGCGCGAGCCACCACCGCAGCTGTTCGATCTGACCTCGCTGCAGCGCACCGCGAACCGTCGCTTCGGCTTCTCGGCGCAGCGGACGCTCGAGCTCGCGCAAGCGCTCTACGAGCGGCACAAGCTGCTCACGTACCCGCGCACCGATTCGCGCCACCTCTCGCACGACGTGGCGGCCGAGCTCGCCACGCCGTTCGCCGCGCTCGCCGACGTGCCCGAGTACGCGCCGTTCGCGCAGCAGCTGATCGCCACGCCCGCGATGTGGCAGCGCGCGAACCGGCGCGTCGTCGACGACACCAAGGTCAGCGATCACCACGCGATCATCCCCACGGGCGCATCGATCCGGATCGGCTCCCTCGATCGCGACGAAGCGCGGCTGTTCGATCTCGTCGCGCGGCGCTTCCTCGGCGCGTTCTTTCCCGACGCGGAGTTCGCGTCGACAGAGGCATGGCTCCGCGTCGACGCGAACGCATCGAGTGCGAACGTGGCATCGCGTGCGAACGCGGCATCGGGGGCGAACGCGGCATCGGGTGCGAACGCGGCACCGGGTGCGAACGCGTCGCGGCTTCGCGAGGCGACCGACGGTGATCGCGACGCGTTCGTCACCGTGCTGCCGCCGCCGCCCGATCGCTACCTCGCGCGCGGCCGCGTGCGCCTCGTCGCGGGCTGGCAAGACGTCGCGGGCATCGATCCGATGCGCGCTCGCACCGGCTCCGGCGTCGCCGACGGACGCGACGGACGCGACGGACGCGATGGACGCGATGGACGCGATGGACGCGAGAGCGATCGTCGCGAGGACGATGACCAGCCGACGATGGCGCTGCCGCCGCTCGTCGAGGGCCAGATCCTGCCCGCCACGTTCGCCTCGCACGCGAAGCAGACCACGCCGCCACCGCGTTACACCGAGGCCACGCTCCTCGGCGCGATGGAGACCGCGGGGAAGCGCATCGACGACGAAAGCCTCCGCGCGGCGATGAAGGACACGGGCCTCGGCACGCCGGCCACGCGCGCGTCGATCATCGAGACGCTGCTGCGTCGCGAGTACATCGCGCGCGACAAGAACAACCTGATCGCCACGCCGCTCGGCGAGAGCTTGATCGCGCAGATTCCCATCGCATCGCTCGCGTCCGCGGAGCTCACGGGTACGTGGGAGGCGCGGCTCGCCGCCATCGCGCGAGGCAAGGACACGCGCGCCGCGTTCATGGCGGACATCGCGCGCTACGTGACGCAGATCGTCGACGCGGTCCGCGGCGCACCCGCACCACCCGCACCGCCACCCGGCTCGTCGCCGCCTCCTGCGTGGCAATCGCGCGGGAAGGGCAAGCGCCCACGTGGGCGCAAGGGGGCGTGGAAAGGCGCGGGCTCGTCGGGCACGTATGCACGGCGCGCTTCGGGGACGTCGCCGCGGACATCGTCGACGGCCACGCATTCGACGGCCGATGCGGGCACGTTTCCGACGAGCAGCGGATCTGCGGTGAAGCCGAAGAAGCCGCGCAAGAGCCGCGCGAAAGCGGCGAACGCGACAACCGCGCAGTCGCCGAGCTCGATGCCGTCGCGCACGGCGAACGCATCGCCGAGCCCATCGACATCGACCGCATCGGCGAGCTCGTCTCGCACCTCGCCCGCGATGCGCGCGTCGTCGATGCCCACGACGTCGCGCACCGAGTCATCGACGCGCGCAGACCTGTCCGTGGAGTCCACCGCGTGGCTCTCGGACCTCGTCCTCGCGATGGCGCCCGACAAGAAGTCCTGATGTCAGGGTGCCCTCGGGGCGCCGAGGTCGGTGGTGATCGCGGCGATGTCCGCGTCCGTCGCGCGTCGCGAGCCGCCGCAGATGCGGAGCGTGACCGGCGTCCCGCGCGAGAAGAACAGCCAGCGCTCGTGATCGAGGTTCTTGCCGAGGCTCCCGATCGAGCAGTCGCCCGCGCCCGAGCCCGCGTCGACGGTGATGGTCTTGCCGATCTTGCCCTTCCACACGCCCTCGACCGCGACCTCGTAGGACTCCGAGTGAGTACACCAGGTGGGGTGCGTCGGGTCGCAGTTCTCGGTGCGCGTGGTCTTCGTGATCGTCCCGACGAATGCGACCGATGCGGCACGTGCGGCACCGCGGGCCGACGGGGTCTTGCACGAGGTCCGGCAGGCAAACGCGATCGCGGTGGTGAGCGTGACGGCGAGGACGATCGAGACGAGGACGAAGCGCATACCGTACGTGTCATCGGGCAGCGGACAGGTGTCGGGAGCGCGGTGATCGCTTAGAATCGACGCGGGTGCCGTCGTTCGCGACGTTCAGGTTGGATCTGGTGTCCGAGCAGCTGTGGAAGGGCGAGAAGCCCGTCCCGCTGCGGCGGAAGCCGATGTCGATCTTGCGGTTCCTCGTCGAGAATCCGGCGAGGCTGGTCACGTACGACGAGCTGCTCGAGAAGGTGTGGTCGGGCGCGACAGTGAGCGAGAGCGCGATCCGCACGCACTTTCACGAGCTGCGTCAGGTGCTGGGCGAAGGGGTGATCGAGACGGTCATCGGGCGCGGCTATCGGTTCGCTGCGCCGGTCGCCGACGAGCCACACGATGAGGCGACGCCCGCCGCGGCAGAAGGCGCGCGCGTGGTGGTCGGGCGCGATACCGAGCTCGCGGGCCTGCGAGCGGCGTATCGCAAGGCGCGGGAGGGCGAGCGCCAGCTGTGGTTCGTGACGGGAGAGCCCGGGATGGGCAAGACCACGCTCGTGGAGGCGTTCTGCGACGAGCTGCCGGCGGACACGCTCGTGATGCGCGGCGTGTGCGTCGAGCAGTTCACGACGCCCGAGCCGTATCTCCCCGTGATCGACATGCTTCATCAGACGCGACACTCGCGGCACGGCGAACGTGTCGCGGCCACGCTCGTGAAGGCCGCGCCGACGGTGCTCGCGCAGATCCCGCAGCTGATCCCCGCGACGAAGACCGACGAGGTCATGCGCCGCGCGGCGACGGCAAACGAAGCGCGCATGGTGCGCGAGATGATCGATGCGCTCGAGATGCTCGCCGCTCAGCAACCCGTGGTCGTGGTGTTCGAAGACTTGCAGTGGTCGGATATCGCGACGATCGATCTGCTCGGGATGCTCGGGCAGCGCCGCGAGACCGCACGCGTGATGGTGATCGCGACGTCGCGTCGCGCGGAGGCGAACACGGTCAGCCATCCGCTCAATCGCGTGATGCGGCACCTCGTCGCGCGCGGGTCTGCGGGGTCGCTCGCCCTCGAGCCGATCGACAACAACGACATCCGCCAGCTCCTCGATCGGCGGTTCGGAGGGCACGAGCTGCCGGCCGCGCTCGGCGCGATCATCGATCGCATGACCGGCGGGACTCCGCTGTTCGTGGTGTCGGCGCTCGACCATCTCGTCGAACGCGGGATGATCGCCGAGCGGGATGGGCGCTGGCAGTTGACGACGACGCTCGACGAGATCGTCGCGCATCGCGTGGACAGCGTCATGCAGCTGATCGATCTACAGCTCGATCGCCTTCCGCCCGACGAGCAGCGCGTGCTCGAGGCCGCGAGCGTGGTCGGCTTCGAGTTCTCGACGGGTGCGTGCGCGGCGGCGCTCGATCGGTCGATCGAAGCGATCGACGATATCTGCGACGACCTCGCGCGCCGCGGTGCATTTCTGCGACGCGATGGCGCCGAGGAGTGGCCCGATGGCACGCTGCAGCCGCGCTACGGGTTCATCCACGGCCTCGTCCTACAAGCGTGTCAGGAGCGGGTGTCGGCGGCGCGCCGACAGCGGTGGCATCGGCTGATCGCGGAGCGCGTCGAAGCCGCGTACGGGGACCGCGCGGGGGATGTCTCGCAGGCGCTCGCGCTCCACTTCGAGCACGCGATGGTGCTGTCGAAGGCGATTCGTTACTACGTCATCACCGCGGAGCGCGCCGCGCATCGGTTCGCGAGCAACGATGCGCAGCGGTTGTTCACACACGCACTCGCGCTCTTGCATCGCACGCCCGAGACGCCCGAGCGCGACGAGACCGAGCTGAAGATCCTCGGTGGCATGTCGCCGTCGGTGCTGCGCACGATGGAACGCGTTGCGCCGGAGAGCCCGCAGTTCGAGCGCATGTTCACGCTCGCGCGGCGGATCGATAACGGTCCGCGGTCGTACATCGCACTGTCGAGCCTCAGCGTCCGCAACACGATCCTCGCCGAGTACGGACGCGCCGCCGCGGTGTGCGACGAGATGGATGCGATCGCGAGGGAGACCGAGCTCGATCGCTTTGTCCTGTACTACGGCCGCTGTGCTCGCGGGGTTCACGAGCTGTGGCTCGGCAATCCCCGGCGCACGATCGAGCTGTTCACCGAGATCGTCGACCAGCCGACGAAGGTGATGTTCACGATGCTCGGGCCTGCCGACGGTCGCGTGAGCCTCCTGACGTACATCGCGAACGGTTCGTGGGCGATCGGGCTCGGCGATCGCGCGATCCACGAAGCGCAGCGCGCCGTGAGGTATGCACGCGAGCATGGCGATCCGTACTCGATCGGCCTCGCATTGCTCACGCTATCGCGGCTGCACCTGTTGCGCGGAGAATCGCCCGAGCTCGTGCGCCGTGCCGCCGAGGAGTTGCTCGCGTTGCCTGGAGCGTTCGTGTGGCACCCCGCCGCGACGATCCTCGAGCGAGGTAGTCGCTGTCACACCGCGCCCCTGGACGTGGCCGAGGCCGACGAGCTGATCCGACGCTTCCACGGCCCGGTCACGCGCTATCCGATGAGCACAACGCTTCATTCGTTGAGCCTGATCGACGCGCTGCGCGTGTCCGGCCACGCCGGCAAGGCCCGCGAGATCGTCGACGAGATGCTCGCGTTCGTGGCAGCGCACCGCGAGCGCATCGTGGAGTCCGAGCTCGTGCGCATCCGCGGCGAGCTGCAGGAGCCCGTGGATCGCGCGGCTGCTGCGGCGTCGTATCGCGAAGCGATCGCGATCGCGCGCGAGCTGCAGCTGGACGAGCTCGAGCGGCGGGCGGCGGTTCGGCTCGCAGCGCTCGACGGGTAGCTACGCCGTCGCGTCGAGCGCGTCGCCGAGCACGGACACGAGGCGATCGATCTCGGCCTTCTCGACGATGAACGGCGGCGCGAGCTGGATCGTGTCGCCGCCGTAGCGAACGTAGAAGCCGTTCGCGAGGCACTTCATCGCCACCTCGTACGGACGCTTCGCGGGCTCGCCCGGGACAGCATCGATCGTGAGGCCCGCGGCGAGTCCGAAGTTGCGGATGTCCGTGACGTGCTTCGCACCCTTCAGCTGGTGCACGGCGTTCTCCCAGTACGGCGCGAGCTCGCGAACTCGCGCGACCGCGTTCTCCTTCACGAGGAGATCGATCGCGGCCACACCCGCGGCGCACGCCACCGGATGCGCCGAGTACGTGTAGCCGTGCGGGAACTCGAGCATGTACTCGGGACCGCCCGCGGCCATGAACGTGTCGTAGATCGTCTTGCTCGCGACGACGCCACCGAGCGGCTGCACGCCGTTCGTGACCTGCTTCGCGAAGTTCAACAGGTCGGGCACGACGCCGAACGCGTCCGACCCCGTGTTCGCGCCCATGCGACCGAAGCCGGTGATGACCTCGTCGAAGATCAGCAGGATGTCGTTCTTCGTGCAGATCTCGCGAAGGCGCGCGAGGTAGCCCACCGGTGGCGGGATGACGCCGGCGCTGCCCGCCATCGGCTCGACGACGACGGCCGCGATGTTCGACGCGTCGTGCAGCGCGATCAGGCGCAGCAGATCATCCGCGAGCTCCGCGCCGGTCTGCGGCATGCCGCGCGTGAACGCCGCCGCCTTGTTGGTCAGCGCGAGCTGCGTGTGGGGCAGGTGGTCGGCCTCGATGCCCTGGCCGAACGTCTTGCGATTGCCGACGATGCCACCGACGGAGATGCCGCCGAAGTTCACGCCGTGATAGCCCTTCTCGCGACCGATCAAGCGGGTCTTCGTGCCCTGGCCCTTCGCCCGCCAGTACGCGCGCGCCATCTTGAGCGAGGTGTCCGCGGCCTCGGAGCCCGAGCCGCAGAAGAAGACGTAGTCGAGGCCCGCGGGCGTGAGCTCCTTGATGCGGTTCGCGAGCGCGAACGACTGCGGGTGACCGAACTGGAACGCCGGCGAGTAGTCGAGGGTGGCGACTTGCTTCTGCACCGCCTCGACGATCTCGCGGCGGTTGTGGCCCAGGCCGCAGCACCACAGCCCCGAGAGTCCGTCGAAGACCTTCTTGCCGTTCGAGTCCGTGTAGTACGCGCCGTCCGCGCTGACGAACATCCGAGCCGAGGACTGCGGTGACGCTTTGAACTGACGGTTGCCCGTAAACGGCATCCAGTGGGCTTCGAGCGAGACGGGTTCCATGCGAGCGAACCTACAACTTGAGGGCTTTCTCGTCGAGGACTGATAAGGTCCACGCGTGCCCCAGCGCTTCTTGTTCGGTCCGGTCGAGTACCTCGCGGCGGAGCTGCGCGCGGGGCAGACCACGGGTGTCTTGATCCTCGCGTCGAGCCGGCGCCACCTCGACGCGCTCGAGGCCGCTCTCGTCGGGTTCGCGGTGGAGATCTTCGACGGCGCGCGCGTGCATGTCCCCGCCGAGGTGGTCGCGGCGGCAGAGGCGCGGCTCGTGGCGAGCGGCGCGAATACGATCGTCGCGATCGGCGGAGGCTCGCCGATCGGTCTCGGCAAGGCGCTGCGCCTGGCGCGGCCGGAGCTGCACTTCGTGGCGGTGCCCACCACGTACGCGGGGTCGGAGCGCACGTCGATCTATGGCATCACCAGCGGGCGCGAGAAGCAGACGGGGCGCGATCCACGCGTGAAGCCGGACCTCGTCGTCTACGATCCGGAGCTGACGGTGGATCTACCGATCGGCCTCACCACACAGAGCTTGTTCAACGCGATCGCGCATGTCGCGAGCGTGATGTCCACGAGCTCGCTGCCGGCCACACCCGACGGCGGCGCACCGCTCGATCGCGCGACCGCCGCCCGCGATGCGCGCACGCTGGTCGACCTCGTCGAGACGCTGATCGCGTCGCCCCGCGATCGGGATGCACGCATCGACGCGCAGGCAGGTGCGAGCGATTGCGCGCGGTTCTTGGATCTCGGAACGCCCGGCGTGCAACACGCGTTCGCACATCTGCTCGGTGGTGCGTTCGGGGTCGATCACGCGGCGCTGCACTCGATCCTGCTGCCGCGCTTCCTCGCTCACGCCACCGACGTGCGCGACGAGATCGCGCGCTCGCCCCGGAACAAGGGCATCACGAGCCGGTCGCCCGAACAGGCGCTCACCGACCCGGCACAGATGTGGGATCGCGGCGATACCGATCCGGCGGTGCCGCGTGGCCCCGAGGTCGAGGCCGCGCCTCCGATCGCAGCGCTCGAAGAGCACTTGCTCGCCCTCCTCGCGCGGGCGGGCGCACCGACCACGCTGCGCCAGCTCGGCATCACCGCCGCCGCGCTCGACGAAGTGCTCGCGACGCGCCCGGAGCTCCCGGGCGACATCGCGCGCGCAGCGCTGTAGTTACTTCCAGGCCTGTTTGTCGGACTGCCACTTCGCGAGCACGCCGTGCGCTTCCTTCGTGGCGTGCGCGACCTGCTCGTCGTGATCCGGTCGCTTCGCCGTCAGCTCGACGACGTAGCCGTTCGGATCGCGGAAGTAGATCGAATCGATGAAGCGGTGATCCGCGATGCCGCGCACCGGGTGCCCGGCGGCCTTCGCTTTTTCGATCCACGGCTCGAGATCGGCGCGTGGAACGTCGAGGGCGATGTGCAGATCGTAGTCGTGCTGCTGCTTGAACTCGAAGTTCTTGCCGTCCTCGCCGGGGACCTCGAAGAATGCGAGGCACGATCCGTCGGTCATCTGGAAGAACAGGTGGAACGCGTGGGTCTCGCGACCCGACTTCGTCTCTTCGATCGGGAACGCGTTCACGAGCGGCAGCCCCAGGAAGTCCTCGTAGAACTTCCTCGTCTCCTCCGCATCGCGGCAGCGATACGCGTTGTGGTGCAGCCCGCGGATGTTCATACGCGCTCGAACTGCTTGCCGGCCATCGACTGACCGAAGCCGTAGAGCACCTCGTGGACCGGCGCCCACGATGGCAGCTTCTTCATCGTGGCGAACCAGCGGCGGACGTTCGGGTACTCCTCGAACGTGCAGCCGACGGCTTCGCCGGTCGCGAGCACGCACGCGCCGAAGTAGTCCGCGATCGAGATCGAATCGCTCGTCGTGTACTCCTTCGAGCCGATGATGTTCTTGTCGAGGACACCGAGCCACACCTTGGTCTTGTCCTTGCCCCACGCAATGACGCCGTTGTGTTGCTCGTCGTTCGGGCGCTTGTGGTTCGGAAAGATCTGCGGGTAGAGCAGGCCGTACGCGTAGTCCCGATAGAACTGCGTGTTGAACCAGTCCATCGTCTCGTCGACGCGGGCGCGCGCCTTGAGCTCGCGCGGATACTCCGGCAGCTCGAACTTCGACGCGAGGTACTTGAGGATCGCGGAGCTCTCCGTCAGGCGGAAGCCGTCGTCGTCGATCGCCGGCACCATGCGGCTCGGGTTGATCGCGGTGTACTCGTCCTTGTAGTGCTCGCCGGTCATGAGATCCACGACCTGTTCCGTCACCGGAATCTTCTTCTCCTGGATGAACAGGCGAACGGGGCGGCTCGCAGTGGATACGGGATGCATGTAGAGCTTGATCGTCATTGGTCTCCTCCTCCTCGATACGGAACAATCGCTTCGCCACCATGCCACAAGGCACGCATCGAAGGATCGCGTTGCTCCTCGCGAACGTGGCCCACGAGTCCGGCGCACCGCGCCACGAGCGCGAACCCGCGCATGATCTCGATCGGCACTCCCGCATCCGCTAATACCGCGGCGACCGCGCCGGTCGCGTTGATCGTGATGTGCCGCTTCTTCGCCGCATCGAGTGCGGCCCCGAGCAGCTCGAGCGCCGCGACATGAGCACCTGCGACCCCGTGCTCCCGCGCCACGGCGAACAACCGCGGTGGCCGAGGATCATCGGGGACATGCACGTCGTGGCCGAAGCCGGGAATCGCCTTGATCTCGCGCACGATCGCGTCAGCCTCGGCGCGCTGATCCGGCGCCGCGACGATGCGCTGTAGCAGCTGCGCGCAGCCCTCGACCGTCCCGACGAACCTGCTGCCGACGCCGAGGAGCCCGGCCGCGACCGCACCCTGCATCGCATCGGGCGAGCTCCCGTACACGAGGCGCGTCGCGATCGCGCTCGGGGTCATCCCGTGCTCCATCAGGGTCACCATGCACGCATCCGCGATCGCGGTCTGCGCGGGCGTCGGCGTGGTACCGAGGACCACGAGCCACATCATCTCGGTGAACGAGACCTTGCCGACGAGATCCTCGACGAGGTCTCGATCGCGCACGGTGATCGACGTGGCATCTGACGTGGCGATGTTCGTGGTCGGCGTCTTACTCATCTCGGCAACCTCGCTTCGAGCTCGTGGCGTTGCACTTTTCCCGACGCGCTCCGTGGAAACTCCTCGAACGCGATGAAGTGGATCTGCTTGGGCTGCTTGAATCCGGCGAGGTGCTCGCGACACAGCGCGTGCAGCGCGGCGGCATCGAGCGCATCACCTTCGTCGGACCGTCGGGCGACGAACGCGACGGGCACCTCGCCCCATTTCGGATCCTTCGCGCGCACGACCGCGACTTCGGCGACGCGCGGGTCGAGCAACATCACGCGCTCGATCTCCGCGGGATAGATGTTCTCGCCGCCCGACTTGATCAGGTACTTCACGCGATCGACGAAATCGAGCGAGCCGTCCGGGTTGCGGACGAACACGTCGCCCATGTGAAACCACCCGCCGCGAAAGTCATGCGCGTTGGCGGCATCGTTCTGCCAGTACCCGCTGAACAGCGTCGGTCCACGCATCGCGAGCTCGCCCGGGCTGCCGAGCGGAACATCGTTGTCGTCGGGATCCACCAGCCGCACCTCGCAGAACGGGCTCTGCTGCTTGCTGAGCGTGCCGGGCACCACCCCGATCGGGATCAAGCTCGACGAGCACGGCGGACATCCGGTCTCCGTCGCACCGAACGTGTTCGCGTACGGCGCGCCGAGGAGCGTCGTGATCCGCGCGATGTCCGCGGGCGGCACCAGGTCCGCCATCACGCCGCACACGCGGATCGACGCCGCGCGAATGCCGCGCGCCTCGAGCACGTCCGCGAACCGCGCGACCATGCCCGGCATCAGCAGCAGCCACCCGAGCGGTTCGCTCTCGACGATCGTCGCGAGCCGCGCCGCATCGAAGCCATCGACCACGATCACCGTGCCGCCGGTCATCAGCGTACCGAGCGAGTTGTCGACCGCACCCATGTGATACAGCGGCGACCACGCGACGAACGTGTCCTCGGGCTGCACGCCGAACTCCGCACGCGTGACCATGTTCCGCACGATCTGCGCGCGATGGTTGATCACGGCGCCCTTGGGCAGTCCGGTCGTGCCGCTCGTGTACAGCACGAGCAGCGGCGACTCGGGATCGACATCGTAGTCGTAGCCGAGCGCGGGGCCGTCGGTGACCGCGCCGAGAATCTCCTCGTACGCTGCACCGAACGCGTATGTCTTGACGTCGCTGATCGCGGCGAACGCTGCGGCGTGGCGCTCCGAGACCAGCGCCAATCGCGGAGCGACGAGCCCCACGCAGTGCCGCAGCTCGCTCGGCGCGAGCCGCCAGTTCTGACAGGCGACGATCGCGCCCACGTGGGCGGCGGCCAAGAACAGCTCGAGCATCTCGGCGCGGTTCTCGCTCAGCAGCGCGACACGCTCGCCCTTCTGGACGTCGAAGGCGAGGAGCACGTTCGCCAACTGCCGAGCTCTCCGGGCGAGCTCGCCGTACGTGATCCGCCGGCCATCGACATCGACGATCGCCACTCGCTCGGGCCACAGCGCCGCTTGCGCCGCAAACGTCGTCGCGACCGTGCTCCTCGCCGCACGAACGATCTGCTCCACGGCGGCACGCTACCACCGTCATCGACTCGCGACGACGGCCTCCGCGCTATGCACGGCTCACCGGCTCGCGACCGCGGCCAACTCCGGGCTAGTGTCCGCCCATGCTCTCGGTGCGCGGCCTCGGCAAAGACTACGGCGAGCGCACCGCCGTCCACGCGATCGATCTCGCGGTCGCGCGCGGCGAATGCCTCGGCCTCCTCGGTCCCAACGGCGCCGGCAAGACCACGACGATCTCGATGATCTGTGGTGTGGTCACGCGCACGCGCGGCTCGGTCACCATCGGCGGGCACGACCTCGCGACCGCCCCGTTCGCCGCCAAAGCCACGCTCGGCCTCGTGCCGCAAGACCTCGCGATCTACGAGGACCTCACCGCGATCCAGAACCTCGACTACTTCGGCGCGCTCTACGGCCTCTCGGGCGCCGCCCTCGCCAAGCGCATCGAATGGGCGCTCGAGGTCGTCGGCCTCTCGGACCGCGCGCGCGAGCCCGCGAAGCGCTTCTCGGGCGGAATGAAGCGTCGCTTGAACCTCGCGGCGGGCCTCCTGCACGAGCCATCGCTGCTGATCCTCGACGAGCCCACCGTCGGCGTGGATCCCCAGTCGCGCAATCACATCTTCGAGACCGTGAAGCGCCTGCACGCGAGCGGCACCGCCGTGATCTACACCTCCCACTACATGGAGGAGGTCGAGGCGCTCTGCGACCGCGTCGCGATCATCGACCACGGACGGATCGTCGCGGACGGCACGATCGCGGAGCTGATCGCGAAGCACGCGGGCAAAGGAATTCGCATCGAGCTCGCGGGGGCATCGGATGCGGCGTCGGCGTCCGATGCGGCGTCGGCATCGACATCGAGCGCGAGAGCGCGATCGACAGGGGATGCGGGCACCTCACACACGTCGGGCGCGACGGCCGTGGCGAGCGCGATCATCGACGCGGCGATCGCCGCCGCGAGCGCGCACGGCGAGGTCACGCGCGATGGCAGCTCGATCCGCGTCGTGCCGCGCGCGGGGCTCGCGCCGGTGATCGCGGCGATCGAAGCCGCGGGGGCGCGTATCGCGCGCATCGAGTCGCGCGAGGCAAACCTCGAGACCGCCTTCCTCGCGCTCACGGGGCGCGCGCTGAGGGATGCGCAATGATGCGGGCGAAGAATGGGGACGGTTTCCTATTCTTGCTGTCCGCGATTCGGACAACACGCGGTGGTATCTCCGTGCACGTAGGCTGCTCGGCGATGGCGCCCCGAGGCGATCGGAGCGGCGGGTGTTAGGCGCAGCGATCAAGAAAGACGTCTGGCTGTTGTTGCGCGATCGCGGCGCGCTGATCTCGCTGTTCGCGCTGCCGATCGTCTTCATCCTCGCGTTCGGCTCGATGTTCAAGTTCGGCGGCGACAACGCGCGCGAGCGCGAGGTCCCGGTGCACTTCGCCGACGGCGACGCGCGTGCCGAGCGCATCGTGAAGGCGCTCGACGACGCCGCGGGGTTCGCGCCCGTGCGCCTCGCGACGGCCGACGCTGTTCGCGAACGCGTCGCGACGGAGCGCGCGTCGGTCGGCCTCGTGATTCCCGCAAATGGGGCGGTCGAGCTCGTGATCGATCAAGGGGCGCCCGTGCAGGCGAGGGCGCCGCTCGAAGCGGGGATCACGGCGCTCGTGACCCGCGCGGTGTATCCCGCGGCGTCGTCGTTACCGCCGGTCGTCGACGTGAAGACACCGCCGGGGATCGCGAAGCCACTGGCCGGCATCTCCAGCTTTCAGGTGACGGTGCCCGGGAACGCGGTCCTGTTTGGATTCTTCATCGCGCTGACGACCGCGATGGCGTTCCTCGGCGAGCGCAAGAGCGGTACGTGGCGGCGGCTAATGGCCGCGCCCGTGCGGCGATCGACCGCGCTCTTGGCGACGCTCGTGCCGTATTTCCTGGTCGGCTGCGGTCAGCTCGCGTTCCTGTTCACGATCGGCCGGATCGTGTTCGGGATGCAGGTCGCGGGATCGATGGCGGCGCTGATCGTGCTCTCGCTGTTCGTCGTGTTCTGCGCGGTGTCGCTCGGTCTCTTGTTCGCGTCGGTCGCGACCACGGAGAAGCAGCTCGGTGGCATCGGATCGGTCGTGCTGCTCGTGATGGGCATGCTCGGGGGCTGCATGGTCCCGAGGCTCGTGATGCCACCGTTCATGAAGACGCTCGGGTTGGGCGTGCCCCATGGCTGGGCGCTCGATGGCTACTACGCAGTTCTCGTCCGTGAGGGCACGGGGCTTGCGGATGTCGCGCCCTCGTTGGTCGCCCTGTTGATTTTCGGTACGGTGTTCGCGGGGTTAGGCATCGCGCTGTTCAGGTTCGAGCGATGAACGTTTTTACCGACCCTCGCGTAACCCCGTGCAGGGACGGACATCGAAGTTCCGTGGACGCCGACTACGCCCTCGTGGGCGGCGGGCTCCAGAACGGCCTGATCGCACTCGCGCTCGCTGCTGTTCGGCCCGCTGCGCGCATCGTGATGATCGAACGGGGAGATACCCCGGGCGGGAATCATACGTGGTGCTTTCATGCGGGCGATCTCGCGGCGATCGATCCCTCGTCAGCGCGTGGCTCCGAAGTTCCCGCATGGATCGAGCCGTTGATCGTCGCGCGATGGAGCGGCTACGACGTCGCGTTTCCCGCGCACGCGCGGACGCTCGCGTCGCCGTACGCGTGCGTGTCGTCCGATCGCTTCGCCGCGGAGGTCACGCGGTCGCTCGCGCGCGATGGCTGCCGGCTGATCACGCGGGCGACGGCCCTCGACGTCGAGGCGGACCGGGTGATCATCCGGACCGCCGACGGCGCGCGCGAGGAGATCCGGGCGCACGCCGTGATCGACGCGCGCGGTCCCGACGCCGCGCGGCGCGAGAGCACGACGAAGGACGCGAGTGGCTGGCAGAAGTTCCTCGGCCAAGAGCTGCGCCTCGACGCGCCACATGGCCTTCTGCGTCCGATGCTGATGGACGCGACGGTCCCGCAGCTCGACGGCTTTCGCTTTCTCTATGTCTTGCCGCTGTCCGAAGACCGCGTGCTCGTCGAGGACACGTACTTTAGCGACGGCACGCACATCGATGCCGCCGAGCTGCGCGGACGGATCGCGTCGTACCTCCAGCAACGCGGTTGGCGCGTGGCCGAGGTCGTGCGCGAGGAGGTCGGTCTCCTGCCGCTGCCGCTGCGCTGCGCGCCGCCGTCTCCGACGGCACCGCTCGTCGCTGGCTATGCGGGCGGTTGGTTTCATCCCGTCACCGGCTACTCGTTCCCGATCGCGGCACGCCTCGCAGCGCTCGTCGCGTCGCTGCCGGCCGAGCGGCTCGTCGGGCCCGAGCTCGTTCTGCACGCGGCGGCGCAAGAGCGCCAGATGAAGTTCGCGCTCCGCCTCAATCGCATGCTGTTCGGGTGGTTTCCTCCCGCGCAGCGGTTCCGCGTGCTCGAGCGGTTCTATCGCTTGCCCGAGGCGCTGATCCGTCGCTTCTACGCGCTCGAGCTCACCGCGCTCGATCGCGCTCGGATCCTCGTCGGTCGGCCACCGCGCGGCATGTCGCTGCGCGCGGCGTTGTTCGGTCAGTCACCTCTCTCGACGTCGGAGGCTACGTGAAGCAGCTCGCGATTCCCTCCGCGTTGCCATCACTCGTCGGTGCGCTCGATCGCGCGTTGTCGGCGCACGGTGCGAGCGCACTCGATCCATCGGTGCCGGCCGCGATCTGGCGACAAGCACTCGCGGGACCGGCCGCGGAGTTTCTCGCGCGTCCGGGCAAGGAGCTGCGCGCGACCATCGTTCGCGCCGGCTGGATCCTCGGCGGTGGTGCGCCGGCCGCGATGCCCGAGCGATTGCCGCTCGTGATCGAGCTGTTGCACGCGGGTTCGCTGATCGTCGACGACGTCGAGGACGATTCGCTCGAGCGCCGCGGCGCACCCGCGCTGCATCGCATGGTCGGCGTGCCGCTCGCGATCAACACGGGCTCGTGGATGTACTTCTGGGCGCTCGCGGAGCTGGCCGAGCTCGCGCCCGCCGCGTTGCCGCTCGCGGCGTCGACGCTCGTGCGATGTCATCAGGGCCAAGCGCTCGATCTCGCGGTGCGCATCGCGGATCTCGACGTCGCCGACGTGCCCGCGGTGGTCGCCGCCACGACGCGGCTCAAGACGGGTGCGCTGTGCACGTTCGCCGCGGAGCTCGGAGCTCTCGCGGCGGGTGCGCCGGCGGAGACCCGCGTCGCGATCGGGCAGTTCGCGCTCGCGATGGGCACCGGGCTGCAAATGCTCGACGATCTCGGGTCGCTCGTGTCGCCGGCTCGTCGCGACAAGGGCCGCGAAGATCTGCGCGCCGGACGACCGACGTGGCCGTGGGCGTGGCTCGCCGAGCAAGGTCCGTTCGCGTGGGCTCGCCTCGCGAGCATGGAGCGCGCGATCGCCGCCGACTGCGAACACGCAGACGATCACGCCCGCGACGCACGCATCGACGAGCTCGCGGATGCGCTCGCCGCTGCCACCGCCGATGGCGGGCGCACTCGCGTCCGCGACCTGCTGTCGACGGCGCTCGCGGATCTGCACGCCGTCGTCGGCGCGAGTCCCGCTCTCGACACGATCGCCGCCGAGCTCCGGCGCATGGAGGCCAGTTATGGATAACGCACGTCCGCTTCGCGCCGCTGTCATCGGTTCCGGTTTCGGCGGCCTCGCCGCCGCGATTCGACTCGCCGCCGCCGGCGTCCACGTCACGGTGTTCGAAGCCCGCGATCTGCCCGGCGGTCGCGCCTACGTCTACAAGCAAGACGGCTTCACGTTCGACGCCGGTCCCACCGTCATCACGGCGCCGCATTGCATCGAAGAGCTGTTCACGCTCGCCGGTCGCAACATGGCCGACTACGTCGAGATGATGCCGGTCAATCCGTTCTATCGCCTGTTCTGGACCGCCGACGGCACCTCGTTCGACTACGACGGCGACGGCGATCACATGCTCGCGCAGATCCGCGCGCTGAACCCGCGCGACGCCGCAGGCTACGAGCGCTTCGTCGCGTACTCGAAGCAGGTCTTCGACACGGGCTACACCAAGCTCGCCGCCACGCCGTTCCCGCGGTTCTCCGACATGGTCAAGTGCGCGCCCAAGCTCGCGTGGCTTCGCGCCGACCGCTCGGTCTACTCCACCGTCGCCAAGTACGTTCGCGACGAGCACGTTCGCGAGGCGCTGTCGTTCCACTCGCTCCTCGTCGGCGGCAATCCGTTCGAGACGTCGTCGATCTACACGCTGATCCACTACCTCGAGCGGAAGTGGGGCGTGTTCTTCCCGCGCGGCGGCACGGGCGCGCTCGTGCAATCACTCGTCAAGCTCCTCGGCGAGCTCGGCGGAACACTGCGCTTGAACGCGCCGGTGCGCTCGGTCCGCGTCACCACCGATGCAGGCCGCACGCAGCATCACGTCACCACCGACGAGCATCCCGACGAAGCGTTCGACCTCGTCGTGTCCAACGCCGACCTCCACGCGACGTACAACCGTCTGTACGCCGAGGAGCCGCGCGCGCGCCCGATGGCGAAGCGCTTGACCAAGATGGATTGGTCGATGTCGCTGTTCGTCCTCTACTTCGGCACGGACATCTCGTATCGCGATCAGATCGCGCACCACACGGTCGTGTTCGGACCCCGCTATCGCGCGCTGCTCGACGACATCTTTCACGGCCACGCGCTGCCGGACGACTTCTCGCTCTACCTCCACGCACCGCACGTCACCGATCCATCGCTCGCCCCACCCGGTGGTGGCGCGTTCTACGTGCTGTCGCCGGTGCCGCACCTCGGCAACGCGCCGCTCGATTGGTCGTCGATCGCGACCGCGTACGGCGATCGCATCCTCGAGTCGCTCGAGCGCCTGCTGCCCGGCCTGCGGTCGCACGTGGTCACGCGCCGGCACTTCACGCCACAGGACTTCCAGTCCGAGCTCGCGTCGCACGTCGGCTCCGCATTCTCCGTCGCGCCCAAGCTCACGCAGAGCGCGTACTTCCGCCCGCACAACAAGGACGATCGGATCCCGGGCCTCTACATCGTCGGTGCGGGCACGCACCCGGGCGCGGGCGTCCCCGGCGTGATCAACGGCGCGAAGGCGACGTACTCGTCGATCGCGAAGGACTACGCGCTCGATCGTCAACTCGATCCCGCGAAGGTCCTCCTCGCGGCAGGAAGCGTGTGATGCTCGCGCACCGAGACTCGATGTTCGCGAGGCAACCATGAGCTCGGTCGCGCTCGTCGCGCCGGCACCGGCGCAGGTCGCACGCGCGACCATCGCGAAGCACTCGAAGAGCTTCGCGCTCGCGAGCCGGCTGCTCGACGAGCGCACGCGCGATCAGACGGCCGTGGTCTACACGTGGTGCCGTCGCGCGGACGACGCGATCGACAACGCGATCGACAACGCGAACGACGATGCCGCGACGACTGACGCGAGCACCGGCTTGTCGACCCAGCTCGCCCGCCTTCACGACGAGCTCGACGATGCCTACGCCGGTCGCGCGGTCGATCCCGTCCTGGCCGCGTTCGGCGACGTCGCTCGCGAGCGCGCGATTCCGCTCGCGTACCCGGCCGAGCTGCTCGCGGGCATGGCGATGGACGTCGCGGACACTCGCTACGCGACGATGGACGACCTGCGCTTGTATTGCTGGCGCGTGGCCGGCGTCGTGGGCCTCATGATGACGCACGTGTTCGGCATCGACGACGACACCGCGCTCGTGCCCGCGGCGCACCTTGGCATCGGCATGCAGCTCACGAACATCTGCCGCGACGTCGCCGAGGATTGGCAGCGCGGTCGCCTCTACGTGCCCGACGAGCTGCTCGCGCAGCATGGCGCCGCGGGGCTCGCGGGAGAGCTCGATGCCCGCGACGATGCCGGCGCACCGCGCGCGTTTCCGTCGACGACGGTCGCGCCGATGCGCCGTGCCGTGCGCGATCTGCTCGCGATTGCCGATCGCCACTATGCCTCCGCCGATCGCGGGCTGCGCGCGCTGCCGTGGCGCGCGGCCCTCGCGGTCAAGGCCGCGAGCAACGTCTATCGCGCCATCGGCTCGCGCATCGCGGCGGCCGACCACGACGTCACCGCGGGGCGCGCCATCGTCTCCACGAGCGGTAAGCTCGTACGCGTCGCGTCGGCGGCGATGCGCATCGCGTTCATGCGCACCGCGAAGGCGGCGCGTGTCCCCACCCGAACGCTGGAGCTTCGCGATGTCCCGCAACCCTGACGTGAACAAGCTCTCTGTGTATGTCGGCCGGATCCGCGAGTTCGATCGCAACGACTGGATCGTCTACATCAGCTGGATCGGGATGATGCTCGGTCTCGTTTTCTCGACGGGCGGGTTCTGGCTCCTCGGACATCTGCACGATGCACCGTGGCCCGCTGAGGCCGTGATGGTTCCGATCGGAGCGATCGTGTTCACGATCTCGATCGCGATCGACACGATCGGACACCGCACGATCTACAAGGAAGTGCTCAAGGGCGGCGAGCAGCTCGTGCACCACATCACGATCGTGTGCGGCGTCGCGAGCTGCGTGTTGCTCGTGCTCGCCTACGACCACCCCGCGATGGCGGTGCCGGCGATGGTGTTCACGGTGCTGTCGTTCGTGTACTCGCTGGTCGACGAAGCGTTTCACTGGCGGCGCTATGTCAGCGACAAGGCCGACACCGTCGAGATGTGGAGCCACGTCGGCATCTTCATCGGGCACCTCACGATGATGATCGCGTGGTGGCGCTGCTATCAGCTCGGCTATCCGGGCGTCAAAGAGACGCTCGCCGCGCTCGGCGGTTAGCGCGTCTGCGCAGGCCGCTTCGGCCACGTGAACCGCACGGTCGCGCCCGCGGTTCCCGGTGGCGGCTCGTCGATCCATGCGCGGCCGCCGTTCGCGTCGACCTGCTTTTTCACGATCGCGAGCCCGGTTCCCGTCGCGTCCATCACGTCGCGCGCGTCGAGCGTCTGGAAGATCTGCCACACGCGTTCGCGATGCTCGACGGGGATCCCGACGCCGTTGTCGCCGATCGCGATCTCGACCTCGGTGTCGCGCTCGCGTGCCGTCACGCGGACCTCGACGTCCGTGCGCCCCGAGTGGCGTAGCGAGTTGCCGATGAGGTTGAGCAGCACCTGCTGTAGTGCCACGCGCTCCGCGACGATCGTCGGCATCGCTCCGATGATCAGCACGCGCGCGGGGTGCTCCGGGCCGAGCATGTCGATCGTCTCGTGCAGGAGCTCGGTCACGTCGACACGCTCGGGCCGCTGACGAGCGCGTCCAATGCGCGCGAGCTCGAGCAGACTGCTGATCAGCTTGTCCATGCGCGCGGCGCGACCCTCGAGCAGCTGGAGCTGCTCCGCGACCTTCGGCGGCACGTCGCTGCCGAGGTCCTCCTCGATCCACATCGCGAGGTTCGCGATGCCACGCAGCGGTGCGCGCAGATCGTGCGACACGACGTACGTGAACTGATCGAGCTCCGCGTTCGTGCGCTCGAGCTCCGTGATCAAGCGCTGCGCGTCGCCGTAGAGGCGCGCGTTGTCGCTCGCCGTCGCCGCTTGCGCGGCGAGCCCCACGATCAATCGCTCGGTGTGCGCCGTAAACATCGCGGGCTTCACGTGACCGAACACGAGCGCGCCGACGACGCTTCCCGCGCGCACGATGATCGGCACCGCGAGGTAGCTGCGCAGCGTCATCTCGCGCTCGAGCGGAGTGATCGGCACGAGCTGCGACGTGGTGCGCTTGATCTGCGGCTCGCGCGTGATGTCGTCGACGCGAATCACGGTCTTGCCTTCGAACACCGTCGAGCGATACGGAATCGTCAGGCGCGCTGCGATCTCGCGCGATGCGCCGGCGGCGGCGAGCACGGGGTAGCGCACGCCTTGCTCGTCCATCGATGCGACCCACGCACCGACCTCCGCGCCGATCAGCTCGGTCGCGTACACGGTGATGTCACGTACGAGCTTTTGAGTGTCGAGCTCGGCCGCGATCGTGGGCGCGATCGCGTTCAGCCTCGCGAGCGTGTCGCGTTCGTGTTCGGCCTCGGCGAGCTGCGCCTGGAGTCGCTCGGCTTCTCGACGAAGGCTGTCGAGGTCCTGGCTCACTCACGCAATCTAGACCGTTACGGCGCTCGCGTGCGTGAGGACTGCGGGAGAGCGATAGCCGATCCGATCGAGCTCGGACTGCGTCACCGTGCGGAATTCGGACAGCTTCGCTGTGCGCGTACGCCACCAGTAGTCGAACGTGAACCCCGGCCACAACAGGACGTCGCCGTCGGGGGCCATGTACCAACTGTTGCAGCCGGAGGTCCACACGGTGCCCTTCATCCGGTGTGTCATTTCCGCGCGGAATGCCTGCTCGATGTCGGGGCGCACCTCGATCGAGGCGAGCTTGCGCTTCCGCATGCGCGAGATCGCGTCGACGATGTAGCGAGCCTGCGCCTCGATCATGAAGACCATCGAGTTGTGTCCCAGGCCCGTGTTCGGCCCCATGAGGAGGAACAGGTTCGGGAAGCCGCTGATGGTGATGCCGAGGTAGTTACGCACCGACTGCTTCCAGACGTCGTTCAGATCCGCACCGCCGCGACCCGTGATGCGCAGCGCGGACAGGTAGTCGACGACCTTGAACCCCGTCCCGAAGATCAGCGTGTCGACCGCGCGGAACTGTCCATCGGTCGTGCGAACACCGTGTGGCTCGATCGCGGCGATCCCGTCGGTCACGAGCTCGACGTTGTCGCGCTGCAGGGCAGGGTAGTAGTCGTTCGAGATCAGGACGCGCTTGCACCCGAGGCGATACGACGGCGTGAGCTTCGCGCGTAGCTCCGGATCGGCGACCTGCGTCGCGAGGTGCTTCTTCACGAGGCGCTCGGCGAGCTCGTTCACCTTCGGTGCGAACGCGAAGCCGAGCACGCGCGCTTCGAACAACCAGTACAGGCCGGTGCGGCGCAGCCAGTGCGCGCCCGGAATGTTCTCGAATGCCCACCTCTCGCGATCGCTGATCGGACGATCGGACTTCGGCACGATCCACGCCGGCGTGCGCTGATAGACATCGAGCTGCGCGACCTGCTTCGCGATCTGCGGCACGAACTGGATCGAGCTCGCGCCGGTTCCGATCACCGCGACGCGCTTGCCCGCGAGATCGTGTGCGTGGTTCCAGCGCGCGGAGTGAAACGTGGTCCCGCGAAACGACGACAGCCCGGGCAGCTCGGGAATCGCGGGCAAGTGCAGCGCGCCGTTGCCGAGGATCAACGCGCGCGCCGTGAGGGACTCGCCGTTCGCCGTAGACACGATCCACGTCGCGGTCGCTTCGTCGAAGCGCGCGCCGGTGACGAGCGTGCCGAAGCGCAGATGCGGCCGCAGCCCGAAGTCATCGGCGCAGCGCTCGAGGTACGCGAGGATCTCGGGCTGTCCGCCGTACGCGCGTGACCACGCCGCATTCGGCGCGAACGAGAACGAGTAGAGGTGCGACGGGATATCGCACGCGGCGCCGGGATACGTGTTGTCGCGCCACGTGCCCCCGACACCGTCGCCCTTCTCGAGGATCACGAAGTCCTCGATGCCCGCCTTCTTCAGGCCAGCGCCGGCGGCGAGTCCCGAGAAGCCTGCTCCAACGACGATTGTGGTCAGCTCGCGTGCCATGAGCTCGAACGTAGCCGCTATTGAAAAAGAGTCAATAGCGAACCAGATCGAGCGTGTCAATGGTCCGACCCGTCGACAACCTCGCGTGGCGCGACCGGTTTTCCCGCGACAAAATCGCGATGCGACCGTCACCGAACGGGGCTCGTCCGAGTCCCCATATGACGTACTTGTCCCTACGTAGCCTCTCCCTCGCATCCCTCGCGCTCCTGCTTCCACTCTCCGCCTGCGCCACCGGCGACGACACGTATGACGAGTACGGCGACGAGTACGGCGAAGACGATAGTGAAGCCACCGGCACGGTCCTCGATGACGACCTCAATGGTCTATGGACCGGCACGATCGATGGCGCGCCGCTGGCCGATGACGTCGTGATCGAGTCGTGGTCCGCGGTTGGCGTGCGCGTGCGCGTCGGCACGAACGTCTACACGATGAGCCGCAGCGGCGAGACGCTGTCGTCGTCGCAGGGCTCGCTGCTCATCGATGCGAACGCGTCGACCGTCCGCGATGACGCGCTGTCCGGAACGCTCGGCGGCAAGACGCTCGACCTCGTGCGCGACGTCGCGACGAAGCCATCGATCACGCTGCAGTTCCCGGGCAACCGTCCGTTCCGCGCGTTCCTCGAGGAGACGATCGTCCCGGCCGCGCAGCGCGATCGCGAGTCGTACAAGAAGTACACGAAGACCGCGGTCGGCGCGTTCCTCCGCAGCTGCGAGCTCTACAAGCACGCGTCGTGGATCAACAAGTACATGAAGGGCGCCACCATCTCGGAGCGCTACGCGAGCTTCAACAAGATCGTGAGCGCGGTGAACAACATCACCGCGACGCCGCGCCGCCTGACGAAGGAATACAAGTTCTACAACACCGTCACGCAGAACCTGAAGGACCCGTCGCAAGCGGGCCTCGCGCTGTCGACGTTCGGTATGTACTTCTCGACGGGCGCGGGCAGCGGTCTGCGCATGGCGCTCGCCGGTGACTCGATGGCGTACTTCATCACCGACAAGCCGTCGCGCGCCGAGCGCATCGGTGTCGTCGCGATGGACACGCCGACGCACGGTCCGCTCGCGAGCACGTTCGGTCGCCAGCTGCTCGACCTCGGCGCGATGACCGACGCCGACACGGTGATCTACACGCGCTCGATGATGGAGCTGCTCGCGAAGTCGTCGAACGCGAGCGTCTCGCAGCTATCTGCGGTCGCGCGCTCCGCGATGACCGATTGGTACGCGGTGATGGCGATCGAGGACTACCGCGGCATGGCGTTCGGTTACCCGTCGCTCGGTTGGGGCTACAACATGACCGAGGTCCAGTTCTACGGCCTGATCGCGCGCGCGCTCGGCAACCAGGTCATCGTCGGCAGCGAGCTGCGCCCCGGCGAAGCGTCGTACGCCGACGTGCTCAACAACGGCAACGACATGCAGGAGTACACGGACATGGCGCGGCTCAAGCAGCTCGCCACGAACTACCTGAAGGCGACGCACCCCGATCTCGTCGCGAACGTGAAGTCCGCGTTCGCCGGCATCGTCCCCGACAGCGCGCTCGATCAGCGCGCGCGCAACGACATCTTCCACTACGTCGGCGCGCAGCTCTACGACACACAGGGCCGCAGCAAGAACCTGACGGTCGCGAACGCGGACAAGGCGATCACCGCCGTGACCGCCCTCATCTCCACGCTCGCTGCGGAGAAGACGCAGTTCGAGAGCTACATCCTCGCGCAGGGCTACATCAAGAGCAGCACGCCCGCGCCCAAGTCGACGGGGTTCTAATCCATGTCCACCACCGGTGTTCGAGCCGCACTCGCGGCAGGGTTCCTATTGTCTGCGTGCGCCACCGATGACGCGCTCGACGCGTCGACGTTCGGCGTGGACAACCTCGACGACGGCCAGCCGCACGTCGTGATCAACGAGCTGCTCGCCGGCTCGAGCGGTCGCATCGAGCTGTACAACGCGGGTCCCTCGAGCGTGAGCCTCGTCGGCTGGCGCGTCGATGACATCGCCGATGGTGGCTATGCTCCCAAGTCGCTGACCGGATCCCTCGCACCGGGCGCGCTGCTCGTCGTGCCGTACGCGGGCGTCAACACCGCATCGGCGGACAGCGTTCGCCTCGTCGACGGCACGGGCGTCGAGCGTGATACCCATCCGAACGGCTACGCGGGAACCTCGATCGCGAACGCGTGCTTCGGCCGCGCGTACGACGGTGGTCCGTGGGGCGCGAGCGCGCAGACCTGCTCGATCGGCACGAGCAACGGCGCGCCGCCGCCACCCGTGACCGGCGACATCGAGCTCGTGCAGATGCCTCGTCGCGACAAGGTGCTGCTGCAAGGCGTGGTCGTGCTTCCGGATCGCGCGTTCCTCGGCGGCGTGCTCGTCGAGGGCGACACGATCACCTGCGTCGGCGAATCGTGCGGCGCGCTCGATGCCGCGATCGTGCAGACGCACGGCCTGATCCTCCCGGGCCTGATCGACGCGCACAACCACATCCTGTTCGACATCTTCGACGAGTCCGATTGGGTCCCGTCGAAGATGTACAGCAACCACAACCAGTGGACGAACGAGGCCCGCTACAAGGCGATGGTCGACACGAAGCAGTACTTGAACGGCGAGGGCTCGCCGGTCTCGCTCGGCTGCGAGCTCGACAAGTACGGCGAGATGAAGGCGCTGATCGCGGGCACTACGTCGGTGCAGGGCTCGGCGAATCCGTCGGACCGCGCCTGCTACAAGTCGTTGGCGCGGTCGATCGATCAAGCGAGCAACGGTCTCGGCGCCGACGAGATGCAGACGTCGACGATCTTCCCGAACAACACGTCCGCGAACGGCGTGTGCGCGAACTTCGATTCGGGCCGCACGCGCGCGTACGTCATCCACATCGGCGAGGGCATCGACGTGACCTCGCGCAACGAGCTGACCAAGCTCGGCACGATCTCGTCGACGCCGCAGTGCCTGTACGCGCCGCAGACCGCGATCGTCCACGGCACCGCGCTCGGCGATCCCGAGATGCAGCTGATGGCGGATCACGGCATGAGCCTCGTGTGGTCGCCGCGCTCGAACATGTTCCTCTACGGCGCGACGACGAACATCCCGCTCGCGCGCCAAAAGGGCATCACCGTCGCGCTCGCACCGGATTGGTCGATCGGCGGCTCGCCGAACATGCTCGACGAGCTGCGCTTCGCGGACCGCGTCGACAACGCGCAGTGGGGCAACCAGCTCTCGGCGCAGGATCTGTTCGCGATGGCGACGATCAACGCCGCGCGTGCGCTCGGTGTCGACGACGTGCTCGGCTCGATCACCGTCGGCAAGAAGGCCGATCTGATGGTCATCCCGGGCGATCTCTCGGACCCGTACGGCGCTCTCTTGCGCGCGCGTCCGTCCGACGTCCGGCTCGTGATGGTCGGTGGCGTCGCGCTGTACGGCGATGCGGCGGTCGCGCCGCTCGGACCGCCCGCGCCCGGCTGCGAGACGCTCGACATCTGCTCGCACGAGAAGTTCGCGTGCGTCGCGCAGGCGAACGGCACCGCGACCGACAAGCTCGGCCAGACGTTCGCCGAGATCCGGTCGACGCTGACCTCGAACCTCGAGGCTTACGACGCGCTCGACAAGACGCCGTGGAACTTCGCGCCGCTCGCGCCGCTGACGACCTGCGAGTAGTCAGTCGCGCGACGGTGGGAGCCAGCGAGCGTAGCGCTCCATCGTTCGCTCGAGTCGTTCGTGCCGGCGGCGCCAGCGCGCTTCGCGCCGTTCGCTGCGGCGGCGCCACCGTGCATCGCGCTTGGTCTCGCCGCGCAAGAGCGTCCACGCCTCGACGCTGCCGAGCTTGACGCGACCGGTGACGCGCAGGAGGTTCGCGGCGCCGATGCCGGGCTCGGTGCGATCCTCGACGTTGCCGAGGATCGGATCCGCGTCCACCTCGACGGCGACGCCGGGCGGCACGAGGATCTCGATGCTGCCCATCGTGACGTTCACGTCGATGGTCGTCACCGCTGACAGGTGTGCGTCGCGCAGATCGAGCACGATGCTCCCGCACACCACGCGCGCCTTCATGTGCGAGGGCACGGTCCACGGCCCGGTGCGCTCGATCGATCCGAAGACCGCACGCAGGCGCTTGGCAGGCACCAGCGCATTCGAGGTGGCGACCATCGCGGTCGGCGAGAGGTCCGTGACGAGCGCATCGAGCGCGGCAGGCGACTCCGCATCGTGCGCGAGCGCGACGCGGCGCTCGTACTCCTCGACCTCCAGGCGATCGATGGCAAAGCCCGACGACAGTTGCTCGATCACGCGGTCTCGATGCTCGGCCAGTTGCTGCATGCCTTCGTTGTAAGTCCCCTGGCAGAAAGCGGCTGTAGAGATACCTGTCGCGATCATGAAGAAATGTATCGGGCTCGGCGGCGCAACCTCGGCAATACTCCTCGGGATGCGTGCGCTGGTTCTCGGGTGTGTGGCCGCCTGCGGTAGCGCATCGGTATCGGTGACCACGCGCGATCCCGTCGTCGAGGATCGCCTGGCGAAGCGCTTTCCGCTCGCGGCGCTCTCCGACCGCGCGCTGTGCGATCAGCTGCTCGCGCGCACCGCGAACGACCACGCGGTGTTTCGCGATCCCGAGGTCGCGACGCGGCGCAAGGTGATCGTCAGCGACCTGCACCTCGGCCCGGGCACGACCGACTCGCGCTTCGCGGGCATCGAGGACTTCTACGCGGACGCCGAGTGGGGCGCGTTCCTCGCGCGCGAAGGTGCGAAGGGCCCGACCGACGTGGTCATCGCGGGCGACTTCATCGAGTTCTGGCAGATCGCGACCGCACTCCACGCGTTGCCGCGCCCCGAGGATCCCTCGCAGCCGCCGAGCGGTCCGGTGCTCGGCGCCGATCAGGCGTTCGGGGAGGCCGCGATCGATCTCGTGATCGCCGCGCATCGCGACGTGTTCCGCGCGATCGGTCGCTTCGTCGACAGCGGCGATCACCGCGTGATCGTCATCGCGGGCAATCACGACGCGGACCTGCTGTGGCCGAAGGTGCAGCTCTCGATCGCGCGCGCGGCAGGGGCCCGCGATCCATCGCGGCTCGTGTTCCTCGACGCGGTCGCGTATGTCCACGGCGGCGTCTACGTCGCGCACGGACACGAGCTCGACGCGGCGAATCGCTTCGCGACGCAGCACGCGCCGTTCGGTCGCGACGCGCGGGGAACGTGCCGGCTGCAATCCAACTGGGGCGAGGTGTTCGTCGATCTGTTCTATACGGAGACCGAGCGGCAGGTCCCCTTCATCGACAATCTGTACCCGGAGAACGCTGCGATCCTGTGGACCGTTCGCGACAACCCCGATCTCGCGCGCGACCTCGGCGCTGCCGTGCGTGCCGTCGACATGCTCCGCGCGGCGCAGGGCCGGGGCCTCAATCGCGACGCGCTCGGTCACCTGTTGCAAGGCGCGCTGGGCGTCACCGGCGAGCGTGGCCCGGAGTCAGCCGGGCACGTCCTCGACCACGTCGTCGATCGATTGGCCCGCGGCGACCGGACCATCGAGGCCCTCGTCGGGATCGTGATGGAGGTCGCGACGAACCCGGCCGCGCGCACGGACGTCAGCAACGTGGAGAAGCTCCAGAAGATCCTGTTCGGCGACTCGATGGAGAACACCGCAGGAACGATCGCGGAGCGCTACGACGCGGACATCGTCGTGCTCGGGCACACGCACTCGGTCGGTGGCTTCGCGAAGCAGCTGCGCGACGGTGCGTACTACGCGAACACCGGTTCGTGGATCTCGGTCGCGTCGGTGGCGGACCTGCGCGCGAACGGCATCACGTTCGATCGCCTGTCGGTCGCGGATCGCACGATGTTTCCGTCGAAGATGACCGCGATCGAGATCGAGTACGCCGATGGAGAGCCGCTGCCGCCGGTCGTCGTCAACGCGCGTTAGGCCGGGCCCTCGACGAGCGAGCGCAGCTCGATGTACCGCGTCTGGCGCCCCAGAGCCGCGGCGCAGGCGATCACCTTCGAGAAGCGCGTGCCACCGCGAGCGCGCGTCGCCAGCGCATGGCGTACGATAGCAGCTCGTGAGCGCGCAGCTCGATCAGATCCTCTCGTACCTCGACAAGGAGGGCGTCACCGAGATCATGATCGGCATGGGGCAACCCGCTTCGCTCCGGCGGCGCGGGCAGTTGATCAAGATCACCAACACGCCGGTGACGCGGAAGCAGCTGGATATCCTGCTGCAGGGCACCACGATCGCTGCGTTCATCCCCGAGAAGGACGGCGTGACGCCGCGCTCCGATATCGCGGTGGGCCCGCGGATGATCCGCGTGATCGTCACGCGCCGCGGCGAGGACATCATCCTGCGCATCGAGAAGTCGCCGCCGGGCGCGACGCCGACGCCCGCTCCCGCGCCGCTCCAGGTGCGCTTCGGCGCCACGGCCGTCGTCCCGGTGATCCCGTCGTCGTCGGTGACGCAGCCGATCGATCTCGAGATCGACCCTGCCGATCTGCCGCGGCGCTCGCGCACGCAGAGCAAGGCGATCTCGAATCGCACGCGCGGCATGTCGAAGCCGCCGGACTCGCGGACAAAGACGCCGACGCGCACGCCCGTCGAGTCGCGTACGCGCACGCGCCCGCCGGAAGAATCCCGCACGCGTAGCCGGACCAAGGTGCCGAAGCTGACGCCGCCCGCGGGTGCCGCGATCGACCTCGACATGTCGCTCGAGGACGAGCTCCCGCAGCGCCCGCGCGTGGCCGACGAGCTCGTCCGGGTGGCGCGGCCGTCGAGCTCGTTCGCGAACGTGCTGTCCCTCGCGATCGAGCGCGGCGCGACCGACCTGCACATCGCGAGCGGGCGCGTTACGTCGATCCGCGTGCTCGGCCAGCTCCTGCCGATCGACGACAGCGGACCGCGCACGCACGCGGAGGTCGAGGCGCTGCTGGTGCCGCTCCTCGACGCGAATCAGCAGAAGCGACTCGCCGACGTGGGCTACGTCGACCTGGCGATCGCCGCGCCGACGGGCGGGCGGTTGCGCACGAACATCTCCCGTGCGGCCGGCGGCATCAAGGGCACGTTCCGCATCGCGCGCTCGACGCCGGCCACGCTCGACGAGCTCGGCCTGCCGAAAGAGCTCGCGAAGGTCGTGAACCATCACCAAGGGCTCGTGGTGATCGCGGGGCCGAGCGGTCACGGCAAGACGACGACGCTGTCCGCGCTCGTCGATCTCGTCAACGCCGCGCGGCCGCACCACATCATCACCGTCGAGGATCCGATCGAGATCGTGTATCCGCGCAAGGCCGCCGTGGTCTCGCAGCGCGAGGTCGGCGCGCACACGAAGAGCTTCGCGGCCGCGCTCAAAGGTTCGCTGCGTGAAGATCCAGACGTGATCGTCATCGGCGAGCTGCGCGATCGCGAGACCGTCGAGATCGCGCTGACCGCCGCGGAGACAGGCCACCTCGTGATCGCGACGATGTCGACGCCGTCGGCGGCGAAGACGATCGATCGCCTCGTCGACATGTTCCCGCCCGACGATCAATCGCAGGTGCGCGCGTCGATCGCCGGTGCGCTGCGCGCCATTGTCTCGCAGCGTTTGTTACCGCGCGCGGACGGGCTGGGCGTGGTCGCCGCGATCGAGCTCGTCACCGGCGTGCTCGCCCTCGCGAACATGATCCGCGACGACAAGCTGTTCCAGTTGCCGAGCCTGCTCCAGCGCGGCAAGGCGTTCGGCATGATCCGCCTCGACGACACGCTGGTCGATCTCGTGCGCGCGGGACGCATCACCGTCGACGCCGCGATCGCCGCGAGCGAGAACAAGAAGGAGCTCGCGTCGACGCTGCGCGGCGGCGGCACGCAGGCGATTCCAAAGCTCGCCGACGAGGCAGCGGCGCCCAACAAGACGAGCCGCATCGCCAGCTTCTTCGGCGGAAAGAAGGACGCACCGAAATGAGCGGCACGATCGATCCGCTGTTCGATCGCCTGCTCGAGCGCGGCGGCTCGGACCTGCACCTCTCGCCGGGCTATCCGCCGATGCTGCGCGTGCGCGGCTCGCTCGTCCCCGACGGAGAGCGCGAGCTGACGAGCGCGGACATCGAAGCGATGCTGTTCCCGCTCCTCACCAAGTCGCAGCTCGATCAGTTCACGTCGACCGGCGATCTCGACTTCGCGTACGCGCATGGAACCAAGGCGCGTTTTCGCGCGAACTACCTGAAGAAGATCAGCGGGACGGGCGCGGTGTTTCGCGCGATCCCGACGAAGATCCTCGCGCTCGATCAGCTCGGCGTCCCGCCGGGCATCACGAAGCTCGCGGATCTGCGCTCGGGCCTCGTGCTCGTCACGGGGCCGACCGGCTCCGGCAAGTCGACCACGCTCGCCGCGATGATCGATCACATCAACAAGACGCGGCCGGGGCACATCCTGACGATCGAGGATCCCGTCGAGTTCGTGCACACGCCGCAGAAGTGCCTGATCACGCACAAGGAGGTCGGCGAGCACGTGCCGACGTTCCTCGACGCGATCCGGAGCGCGGGTCGCGAGAACGCGGATGTCATCCTCGTCGGCGAGCTCCGCGGCGCGGAGACCATGAAGGCGGCGCTCCAGCTCGCGAGCTTCGGCATCTTGATCTACGCGACGGTGCACACGAACAGCGCGGCGGCGACGATCGATCGCTACGTCAACGCGTTCCCCGCCGAGCAGCAGCCTCAGGTCCGCGGCCTCCTCGCGGACTCGCTCGTCGGCGTGGTCGCGCAGCAGCTGATCCCGAAAGCCGACGGCAAGGGCCGCGTCGCGGCGCACGAGATCCTGCTCGGTGGGCTCGCGCTGGCGTCGCTGATCCGCGAGGGCAAGACGCAGCAGATCCCGAGCTTCATCCAATCCGGCGGCGCCGAGGGCATGCAGACCATGGACGCGTCCCTCGAGCGCCTCGTGGCCGCCGGGGCGATCAAGGCGAGCGACGCGATGGAGAAAGCCCTCGACAAGGAGGCCTTCGCGAAGCTGCCCGTGATCGCGAGCCAGCTCCAAGCGGGGGGCATGCATATCGAGTAGGATGCCGCCGATGAAGCGAATCGCCCTGTTGGTACTCGTTCTCTTGCCGCTCGCGGCAAGCTGCGAGAAGGCAAAGTCCAAGCTCGATCCCGCACTCGACGAATCCAAGACGATGACGTCGACCACGGATCACCAGCAAGTGAGCGTGGGCTCCGGCTCGGCGACGGCGGGCAAGAACCCGCACGAGATCGCGACGCCGGGGAAGGACATCGACAGCAAGGACATCCTCGCGCGCGCCGAGACGTCGCCCGCGGTGACCGTCAAGCACGTGCTGATCGGGTGGAAGGATCTCGCGGCCTCGTATCGCGGTCACATGGATCCGCGCGCGGAGAAGCGGACCAACGATGAAGCCGTGAAGCTCGCGCAGGACACCCTCGCGAAGCTCCAGGCCGATCCGAAGCAGCTCGACAAGCTCGTCGCGGATCTGTCCGAGGATCCGGGCAGCAAGGGCGGCGATCCGTACGAGGTCAAGGCGGACACGGCGTTCGTGCCGGAGTTCAAGAACCTCGCGTTGCGCCTCAAGGTCAACGAAGCCGGCATCGTGAAGACGAACTACGGCTACCACGTGATCATGCGCATCCCGCCGCCGCCGCCCGATCCGTTGGAGTCGGCGGACATCCTCGCGCGCACCGACGTCGCGACGGGCGAGGTCAAAGTGCAGCACGTGCTGATCGGCTGGAAGGGCGCACCGGGCGCTCGCACCGCGACGCGCACGAAGGAAGAGGCCGACGCGCTGACGAAGAAGGTGTTCGACCTCGCGAAGTCGGGCAAGCCGATGCCCGAGCTGATGAAGGAGTTCTCCGAGGATCCGGGCTCCAAGGACAACGCGCGCATCTACGACGTCGCGCCCGACGCGCCGATGGTCGAGCCGTTCAAGAACCTCTCGCTCCGCCTCAAGGAGAACGAGGTCGGCATCGTGAAGTCGCCGTTCGGCTTCCACGTCATCAAGCGCGTGCCGCCGCCGCCGCCCGACGTGCTCGAGAGCGCGGACATCCTCAAGCGCGAACCGACGACGAAGTCGGCCAAGGTCAAGCACATCCTCCTCGGCTGGAAGGAAGTCCACGCCGAGGACGAGCGCGGCAAGAACCGCGATCGCGCGGCGCTCGAGAAGCTGGTCAAGGAGACCGTGAAGAAGCTGCAGGGCGGCGCGAAGATCGAGCCGCTGATGACCGAGCTGTCCGAGGATCCGGGCTCGGCGAAGTCGGGCGAGAGCTACGACGTCACGCCGGACGCGGGCCTCGTGCCGCCGTTCAAGAACCTCTCGCTGCGCCTCAAGAGCGGCGAGGTCGGCGTGGTGAAGACCGACTTCGGCATTCACATCATCCAGCGCGTCGACGGCATGCCGGGGCAGCCGGCCGAGAAGCCGCCCGCCGCGCCGGCGCCTGCCGATCCGCACGGGCACTAGTAGCGACGCGATCCATGCGGTAGGAACGCGCATGGATCTGGGACAACAGCTCGCTGCCCTCGGAGTTCCCCCGGGCGCATTCGCCGAAGGGGAGCTCGCGGCGCGCTCGCCGATCGACGGCTCGGTCACCGCGCACGTGGCGACCGACGACGCGCAGACGGTCACCGCCTCGATCGCGCGCGCCCACGCCGCGTTCCAGGCGTGGCGCACCGTGCCCGCTCCTCGACGCGGCGAGCTGATCCGCCTGTTCGGCGAAGAGCTGCGCTCGCACAAGGACGCGCTCGCGGAGCTCGTCACCGCCGAGGCCGGCAAGATCGTCGCCGAAGCGCGCGGCGAGGTGCAGGAGATGATCGACATCTGCGACTTCGCGTGCGGGCTGTCGCGTCAGCTCTACGGGCTCACGATCGCATCCGAGCGCCCCGGTCACCGCATGTCCGAGACCTGGCATCCGCTCGGCGTGGTCGGCGTGATCAGCGCGTTCAACTTTCCCGTCGCCGTGTGGGCGTGGAACTTCGCGCTCGCGATCGTGTGCGGTGACACCGTGGTGTGGAAGCCGTCCGAGAAGACGCCTCTGACCGCGCTCGCGTGCGAGGCGATCTTCACGCGTGCGGTCGCGCGGTTCGCGCAGTCCGGCGCGCCGGCACCCGTGGGCCTGTCGGAGGTCATCATCGGCGGCGCGGATGTCGGCGCGGTGCTCGTCGACGATCCGCGCGTGCAGCTCGTCAGCGCCACGGGCTCGACGCGCATGGGGCGCACCGTCGCGCCGCGCGTCGCCGCGCGCTTCGGTCGCTGCCTGCTCGAGCTCGGCGGCAACAACGCGATGATCGTCGCCCCGACGGCGGACCTCGAGCTCGCGACGCGCGCGATCCTGTTCTCCGCCGCGGGCACGTGCGGTCAACGCTGCACCACGCTGCGCCGACTGATCGTCCACGAGTCGATCCAGGCCGAGCTCGTCGCTCGCGTGGAGCGTGCGTACGCGCAGATCAGCGTGGGCGATCCGCGCCATCCCGGAACGCTCGTCGGTCCGCTGATCGATGCGGCCGCGCGCGATGCGATGGAGCGCGCGCTGTCCCGCGCGCGCGAGGATGGTGGTCAGGTGTTCGGCGGCGAGCGCGTGCACGTCGTCGGTCGCGACGGCTACTACGTGCGCCCGGCGATCGTGCGCATGCCGGCGCAGACGGAGGTCGTGCGGACCGAGACGTTCGCGCCGATCCTCTACGTCATGAGCTACACGTCGTTCGAGGATGCGCTCGCGATGCACAACGACGTGCCGCAGGGGCTGTCGTCGTGCATCTTCACGAACGACCTCCGCGAGGCCGAGCGCTTCTTGTCCGCGAGCGGCAGCGACTGCGGGATCGCGAACGTCAACATCGGTCCCTCGGGCGCCGAGATCGGCGGCGCGTTCGGCGGCGAGAAGGAGACCGGCGGCGGCCGCGAGTCCGGCTCCGATGCGTGGCGTTCGTACATGCGCCGTGCGACGAACACCGTGAACTACTCGACCGACCTCCCGCTCGCGCAGGGCATCACGTTCGGCTAGCTAGTCCACAATCCTTGCTGCTGCCTCACGGTAACGTGAACATCGCCTCCGTGAGCTTTCCATAGCCGTTGATGAACGTGCTGTCCGACGGCCGAGAGACGATCTTCACTCGGTTGGTGACGTTGCCTTCGATGCTCCATACCGTGCCGATCGTTCCCGCGCCGTCGGACGAGCCGTCGCCGTTTGGATCGAAGGCCAGGAAGATGCCGGCGTGCGAGTCCATCGATTGAAAGTTCCCGACTCCCTGGTTCTGCGGTAGCGACTTGATCGGGTCGTAGTACAGGTCGAACGGTTGGTTCGAGAAGAACTGGTTGTCCTTGGTGTCGAGCGCGACGATGCCGAGCGACGTGTATTGCTGGCAGCCGTCGTCGATCACGCTCCCTGCCTTCGCACCAGGGTACAAGACGCCCGGGTCGACCTTCCACGTACCGCACCCGTCGTAGTTGGTGTCGCGGAACGCGTTCGGGACGTGATTGGGATCCATCGTGTTCCAGAACGCGTTGCCTCCGTCCTCGACCTGGTTCGCGGCGATGCCGTCGAGACCATCCGTCACGCGGATCCCCACGTAGCGCACGAAGTCGTCGCACCATTTGATCGGCAGTCCGTCACCGGTATAGCGACTGCCGTCGGGCTTCAGGGTACCGCCCAACCCGACGAGTCCGTCCTGGAAGTCGCCGAGCTCGTCGAACGCGCGTAGTACGATGTCGACGCGCCCCCACTTCAAGGGAGTCAGCGGACTCGCGAGTGTCCCTGCGGTCACGGAGTAGAACCAGTCCGATTGTGGGCCGAGCGTCGAGCCATCGCTCGCGTAGAGCTGGACCTGAAACTGATACACGGTGAGGGGGGCAAGGTCGTGGATCGACGAGTTTGGATCGACGACCAGGATCGGATCGGCGGCGCGTCGCCAGTTCGGCGCGATGTCGAGGACTCCGAGGTCCGTCGTCGTTGGCGTGGCCGACGCGTTGGCGAGCGCGACGTAGGTCAGCTTGTACTTCACCTGGCTGGCGGGCTGACACGTGAGGACGGTGCTCTTGCAGTAGTCCACGCCGCGTCCATCATCGAGGCATTCGAAATAGTCTCCGCCGTACGGGCAGCCACCATCGTCGAGATACGCCAGCTGCGCGGCGTCCGAAATCCGAATGCGGAACTCCGGCACCCGCGGGAAGAGCCCGATCTGCGTGGGGCGATCCGACCGGTAGTCGAGCATCGGCTCGTCGACGAGGCCGTTGCAGTTGTCGTCGAGTCCGTTGCCGCGCTCGATGACGTTGGGATGAATGTCGGGGTCGGCGTCGTCGCAATCCCGGAGGTCGCGCGGACCAGCATTGGCATACGCGTCGGCGTCCCCGTCGACGCTGGTCGTCGCGTACTGCCGAGCGGCTTCGACGTCGATGTCCATACACGCGCCGAGAATCGAGGCACCGAGCACGAACGAGGACGTCACGACGAGTCGGATGGCAGGCATGTCGATTCGCCGTGCAACCGCGATACCGGTGTACGAGCTCGAAGTTTCACGAGGTCGAGGTCGAGCGCGGCTGGCACGCCGATTCGGCGCGCCGGCGAAGCGCCGTCACACCCTGCAGACGCGCGATCCGGGGCGATCCCGTCGGGGCACGCGCGAGTCAGACCGGCTTCGTAAAATCCCATGGTGAGCAAGCGTGATGGCATCCGGCCGCAAGCGTGGAGCGTGGTCGTCGGTGGGCTGCTGCTCGTCGGAGCCGGGGCGCTCGGCGTGCGTGGGCTGTGGCTCGCGGCGGGTGCGAGCGTCGCGTCGGCGATCGCGTGTCTGTTCTTCGGATCGCTGCCGGCTGCGCATCGGCACAACGCGTCGCGCATCGCGTGGCTCACCGCGGCCGCATCGCTGACGGTCACGTGGACCACGGCGATGCTGGGCGCGCTGCTCTATGCCGCGTTCGCCGCGAACGGGGCAGGGGCCGACGTGTGGATCCCGATCACCCTCCTCGCCGCGACCAACGTCGGCGGCGTGCTCGCGGTGTTTCGATCGGCGCAGACGCGGTCGGAGACGAGCGCGGCGCTGCGCGAGATGTCGGATCTACGCATCGCCGTGTTGAGCGCGCCGGTCGTCGAGGCGGCGGAGCGCGCGAGCCGCGCGAAGACGCTGGCCGATCTCAGCGAGGGGCTCGGCAGCATGCTGCAGCTCGCGGTGAATCTGTCGCTGCTTCCGCGCGCGGTGGATCAGGCGAGCCTGTGGGCGCTCGACGAGGAGAACGGCGAGTGGTTCATCTGCGCGGCGACCACGCCACCGCATCAGCAGTCGTTCCGGCAGCGCGTGGTCACGTCGGCGACCGTGGGTGGCGGCATGGTCGCGAACCTCGCGGCGGGGGCGGAGATCCCCGATTTGCCGTCGACGCGACACGAGCAGGACGTGTACTTGGTCGCGGAGGGCCTGCACGCGCATCCGTGGTTCTTGCCGAACCCGATGGCGAAGCGCCCGGCCGAGGGAATCGCGGTCGTGCTGTTGCGGCGCCGGTTCAAGCCCGTCGGTGCGTTGTGCTTCACGTGGGGAACAAAGGTCGTCCCCATCGAGGGGAGCCGCGCCGAGGAGATGATTGACATCCTCGGACGCTGGGCCCAAGCTTTCGGTGTCGGTCTGTCTCGGTTGTATCGATTGCGCGACGAGCTGAACAAAGCCTGACTACGCATGAGCGATGAGAGCAAGAAGGACGTTCCCACCACCACCGAAGTGACGGTGAACTGGAACGGCCTCGCTCGCTTCCTCGGATGGCGCCGCAGCGTCGACGAGCTCAAGCGCATCGAGCTCGAGTCTCCGTCGGGAGATCACTCGGTTCGTCGGACCGGCTCGGACGACTAAGCGCCGAGTACCATCGGGTGCGCGCTTCGCCGCGTCCCGAAAACGAAACGGGCCCGCCGCAGCGAGCCCGTCATCGATTCGAGAAGCGAGTTACTTCTTCTCGGGCGCCTCGGGGGCCGGAGCCGGCTCGGTCTTCGGCGGATCGACCGGCGCACCTTCGCTGCCGGTGATCAGCTTGAACTCGACGCGGCGGTTCTTCGCGCGCGCGGCGTTCAGCTTGCCGCCCTTGAGGCCGGCCGGGTTCTCGGCCGGCATCGTGTCGCCGTAGCCCTTCGCGATCAGGCGAGACTCGTCGATGCCCTTCGCCTGGAAGTATGACTTCACCGCGTCGGCGCGGCCCTGCGAGAGCGAGAGGTTGTCCTGGTACTTCGCGCCGGTCTTGGCCTTGAGCGCGACGTCGTCGGTGTGGCCCTGGATCTCGAGCTTGACGTCCTTGAACTCGGCGAGGACCGCGACGGCCTTGTCGAGCGCCTTGTTGGACGCGGGGAGCAGCGTCGCATCGCCGGTCTTGAACGTGATGCCCTGAATGACGCCCGTGAACTGCTTCAGCTGCGCCGGGATCTCGTCCGGGCAACCGTCGTCGTCCTGGAAGCCGTTCTTGGTCTCCGGCTGATCGCCGCACTTGTCGGCCGCGTCGGGCACGCCGTCACCGTCGTTGTCCGGATCGGGGCAGCCGTCGTCGTCCTGGAAGCTGTCCTTGTCCTCGGGCTCGGCGACGCACTTGTCCGCGCCGTCGGCCACGCCGTCACCATCGTTGTCCGGATCCGGGCAACCGTCGTCGTCCTGGAAGCCGTCCTTGTCCTCGGCCTCGGTCGGGCACTTGTCGTTCGCGCCGAGGATCGAGTCCTGGTCCGGATCGTCGTCGACCTTCACCGGCGGCTCGACGACCGCGGCGATCGTCTTCTTCTTGCGGCCGAACTCCTTGTAGACGGAGACGATCGCTTCGGCGTCGAACGCCTGGCCGCTTCCGACCTTCGGAACGAGCAGGCCGCGGAAATCGAGGCGGACGCCCCAATCGTTCGCGGCACGGTACTTCGCGCCGACGCCCGCGTGGATCGCGAGGACGCCGCTCTCTTCGACGACGTCCTTGTTGAGCGAGTTGAAGATCGTGATCTGACCCGCGCCCGCGAGGACGAACGGGAGGATGCGGTTCGACGGATCCGCAGCGCGGAGCTGGTAGACCAAGCTGCCGCGGTACGCGATCGAGTAGACATCGAACACGAGCATGCGCGGCTCGGTCGGGATGATGCCGGCCTCGGCCTCGACGCCGATCGAGTCCTTCGCGAAGTACACGCCCAGGCGGAGACCGAAGATGGCGGAGTTTTTCAGGCTCTCGATGTCCTCGGAATTCGCGCCATCGGGGACACCGAGGTCGCTCTTTTCGCTGAATACGTGAAGGCCGGCGATGCCGCCCACCTCGACTTCGGCGAGGGCGAGCGACGGGGCTGCGACCAAGGCCAGGACACTTGCGGCGACGCGCTTCATAAGTGCCGTGGTTTTCGTCCTCCAGGTCCCTCTCACGCAAGGGGATTTGCGGCGTTTTGGTCGCAAAAAAGGGTCGGGCCGGGGCGTATCGGCGGTCGCGGGCCCAGCGGGGCCGAGCGGGGGGCTCGGCGGGATCAGACCGCGCCGAACGTGGTCGTTTTGCGGCGGGGCTCGGCCGCGGGAGCGAGCCAGCCCTCGATGCGCCCGCGGACCTGGAGCATCTCCTCGGTGATGCTCGACCACGCGAGCTCGAGAGTGCGATTCACATCGGTCCCGCTCGCGATCGGCTCCTTCTCGAGGATCCGCGCGCACAGGGCGAGGTCGCCCACGACCGCGAACGCGATGCGATCGGCCGCGCGGTCGGTCGCCGCGAGCCAGCCGAGCGCCGCGGTCATCGGGTGTACGCTGCGCTCCTTGAGGCGCGCGCCGATCGCCTGCGCTTGCGCGAGCTCGACCGGATGCAGCGAGGTCGCGAGCCAGCGGTTCGCGTGCGACGACGCGTCCGAGGGCGTCGCTTGCGCGAGCTCGATGATCTGCGCGAGCTCGCCGGCGCGCGGGACGAGCAGGCGCGCGATGCGCTCGTTGCGCAGATCCGCGAGCGCGCGCGCGACATGGAACGCGAGCTCGGCTTCGTCGACCGCCTTGTCGACCGCGGGGCGACCGAGCGTGAGCACCGGCGTCAGCACGCCATCGCGAGCGCGCATCGCCATCGTGCATGGCGCCGCGAGATCGCGATCGACGTAGACCGGCGGCCGCTTCACGCCGAGCGCGGTGACCACGCGCGCGAGCACCGCGGCGGCAGGGGCGGGCGGCTCGTGCTCCTTCGACGGCACCGACGCCGGCGGACGCATGCGGGCGCGCTCCACGCCGAACGGCGGCGCGACCACGGCGAACAGCGCGGTCAGCGCGACGTCGGCATCGATGCGCGAGATCGCCTGGAAGTCCTCGTTCGTCAGCGGCTGCCGCTTCACCTGCGCCGCCGTCATGCTCTGCGACGCGCCTGCAAAGAGCTTGTCGAGCTTGTCGGACGAGTCGCCGACGAGCTCGAGCGCTTCCTCGACGGCGCGCGCCTTCTCGGGCTGCTTCGTGCGCGCGTAGAGATCGTGCAGCGACTTGTACGATTCGATGCGCCGCTTGTCGCCGCGGAGCACCGCTTGGTGCTGCGCGATCGCCTTCTGATCGTACTTCGTGTTGCCGAAGTAGAGATCCGCGAGTCGCTGGCGCCGGGCGTCTCGGTCGTGGTCATCGGGCGCGAGCGTGAGCGCGACCTCGAACGCGGTGACCGCGTCGTCGTTGCGATCGCTCTGCAGGCACAGCTCGCCGAGTTGATCCCACAGGCGCAGTCGCTCGTTCGGGCGGCCCTCCTCGGTCTGCACGTCCTTGAGGCGCTTGTAATAGAAGCGAACGAGCGGCTCGACATCGGCCGAGGACGCGAGCAGTTGTTCGAGCTCGTCGGCGATCTGGAACGCGAGCGGATCGTCGTGCAGCGCGTCTTGGAACAGCGCGACCGCTTGCTCGTGATCGTCGAGCTCGTCGCGCGCGATCATCGCGGCGAGGTGGCGATAGCGCGCGCGCACCTTCGGATCCTTCTCGGTGTCGACGAGGCGCTGGATCACGTCGAGCGAGTAGCTCCAATCGCCATCGCTCGTGACGAGGCCGAGGAACTTCGTGAGCAGCAGGTGATCGCCGGGCCGGTGCGCGAGCGCTTCGCGATACATCTCGCGCGCGGTCGCGTTGTCGCCGAGCTCCGTGTAGCGATCACCGAGGTCCGCGAATCGCTGCGCCTTCTCCTCGGGCGGCGCGAGGTTCGCGAGCGCGAGCTGCGATGCCGCGTACGCGAACGGATCCGCCGACGCGAGCTCGGTCTTGAGCTGCAGCGATTCGCGATGCGACGGATCGATCGCGAGCGCGATGTCGAGGTGTTTGCCGGCGCTGTCCTTGTCGCCGACCTCGGACGCGCACTTCGCGATGCGGTAGTGCACCTCGACGCGACGCTCGGGCGACAGGAGGTCCTCGTCCTCGAGCAAGCTCTCGAGCATCGGGCGCGCCTTCGCCCACTGGTTCGCTTCGAACAGCATGTCGGCGAGCTCTTTGCGCGCGCCCGTGTCGGCGGGATCGAGATCCACCGCGCGACTGAGCGCGGATCGCGCGCCGGTCTTGTCGCCGAGCTCCATCGCGATCTTCGAGCGCGTCATCAGATAGCGCCGCAGCCGCGCCGGATCGTCGGTAGTGCGGATGATCTCGTCGAGGATCGGCGCGAGATCGACGAGCGCACCCGTGTCGAGGCACAGCTCGACGAGCGCGATGCCCGCCTTGTGATTCTCGGGATCCGCCTTGCGCGCTTGGTGATACAGCTGCACCGCGCCGTTGGTGTCGCCGAGGCCGACCGTCGAGTCCGCCGCGTCCGTGAGCCAGCGCGACCGCTCGCTCGCCATCGCCGGGCGCGCGGCCGCCTCGAGGAGCAGCGCGATCATCTCCTTCTCGCGACCTTGATCGCGCATCAGCGACGCGAAGCTGTCGACGGTCTTCGGGAGATCCGGATCGCACGCGCGCGACTCTTCGAACAACCGCTGCGCGCGAGTCCAGTCCGAGAGCTTCGCGAGCTCGGCCGCGCGGCGCAGGACATCGGCGCGCTCCTTCGTGTTCGCCGTCACCTTCGCGAGTCGCTCGAGTGCTTCGAGCGCTTCTTCCTCCGGGGCACCCTCGCCGACACTGAGCCGCGCCATCGCGGACAGCGTCTCTGCGTTGCCCGGTGCGAGCTTGTCGGCCTCGCGATACGCGTCGAGCGCGCCGCCAGGATCGTTGAGCTCGCGGTCGTAGATCACGCCGATCTCGCGGAACAGCTCGGCGCGCTGCTTGTCGGAGTGCACGTGCACCGCGCGCCGGTGGAGCAGGTCCACGAGCACGGGCCACTCGCTCGTCGAGCGATAGAACAGCTCGAGCGTCTCGTGCGCGTGATCGTCGTCGGGCTTCACGAGCAGTACGCGCTCGAGGCAGTCCGCCGCGTAGTACGGGCGGCCGACCTTCTGCCACGCGGCCGCCATCGCGGTGAGCTTGTCCGCCGCGCCATCCTCTTGGATGTCGATCAGCGCGTTCATCGTGTCGAGCGGCAGCTCGTCGTAGCGATCCGTGATCCGCGCGAGACGGAGCAGCACCGGGACGTCGCCGGCCTCGGCTGCCTCGCCGAAAGCGGACAACCGCACGACGAGGGCGCGATCGGCATCGTCGCGCTCCTCGAGGGTCGCGGACAGGTCGCGCAGGATCTTCGCCCGCTCGGTGCTCTCTTCGGTCGCTTCGACCTTCGCGAGGTGCAGGTCGACGACGCGATAGCCTTCGGTGTCGAGCGATGCGCTCGCGGCTCGCGCGACGCCGCGCTCGACCGCTGCACGCACGCGCGCACCATCGAGCTCCGGAAACTCCTCGAGCACGGCACGGACGAGGATGTCCACCGACCCGAGCGTGGCGGCCTTGCCTCGCATGGGTTAATTGAACCGCGTTTGCGAGGCCGATGCGAGGGCCGGCGTTACTTCTTGGCGTGGACGAGTGCGCGTCCCGTCGTCGAAGCTCGCCCTCGTCGACGATGCGGACGATCTGGTCGAGGCTCGACACCACGAGCCGATCGCTGACCGGAACGCGCCTCGTCATCACCGAACGGACATGCGTGCGCGATATACGCACTCGCAGTGGCGACGAAGGGACGCAAACCCCTCGCATGGAATCATGACGCGAAACTGAGTCGCCGTCGGTATGGCGTGCTCCAAGGCGGCTGTTACAAGGGTTGAGCCATGTATCGCGATTCGTTCCCCGCATGTCCGATCTGCAGCGTCGAGCTCGCCGACACCGTGTCGTATCGAGGCTGCCCGAGCTGTCGCGGCGTGTTCGTGACGGAAGAGGTGCTCACGTCGATGGTGCAGGAGATGCACCGAGGCGGCGCGGAGACCGAGCCGCTGCTGTGGGAGACGGGCTTCGGGCCCACACGCAGCTGCCCCGACTGCAAGAAGCCGATGCGCTCGCACGTGCTCGAGAACATCACCGTCGAGCGTTGTCCCGACCACGGCGTGTGGCTCGACAACCGAGAGCTGCCGCAAGTTCTGCTCAACGCGGCCGCACGACCGCCGCGCAGCGTCGGCATCGCGGTCGACCTCCGGCCGATCGAGCGCCGCGGCCGGCACTCGGAGGCGTATCACGAGGCCGATCGAAACGCCCGGCTGTCTCGCTGGATCGTCGAGAACGTCCCAGTCGTCACTGCTCGCGCGCGAGCGATCGAAGACGCGCAGCTCGCGAAGGCGATCGAGCCCGTGCTCGCGCAGCTGGCATCTCGGCCGTTGGCGGAGCGGCCCTCGTACGAAGCGGTGATCGCGCTCGATGCTCGAATCGTCGACGGCACCGCGGACACCACACCGCGCTCCGACATCACCGCGTATCTTCGCACTGCACGTTACTTCCTCCGCGGATGGTGCGTCGCGTACGGCGTGCTCGTCGAGCACGTGAGCCAAGGCGCGCTCTCGCCGACGCACGTGCGTGACTATCTCGACGACGTCGACACCGCGCAGCGCGATGCCTGGGCAGCGATCGCGATTCCGGGCGAGCGGCTGCGCACCGCGCACACGCAGCTCGTGCAGCTCGTCGATCGACACGTTCGCCACCTGAAGGCAGCGTTCGCGGCGGTCGCGCGCAGCGAATCCGACGCGCGCGCCGAGCTCGCGCAGTTCGTCGCGACGTTCGACGAGATCGAGGAAGCGACCATGGACGTGGTCGCCGCCTGCACCGCGTGAGCGTTACGTCTTGGGCCCGACGGCCGCGAGCTTCTCTTCGACGATGATGTCGCTGACCTTGTGCGTCGGCGCGTTGAGCTTCTTCGAGCGCTCGAAGATGTCCCACATCGTGTCGTAGATCTTCAGCGTGTTCTCGCGCGCCTTCGCCGCGTCGTAACCCTTCACCTCTTGCGCGACGTTGACGAGGCCGCCCGCGTTGATCGCGTAGTCCGGCGCGTACAGGATGCCGCGCGCGTGGAGGTCATCGCCGTGGCGCGGCTCCGCGAGCTGGTTGTTCGCGGCGCCCGCGACGATCGTCGCCTTGAGGTGGGGGATCGTGTCGTCGTTGAGGCCGGCGCCGAGCGCGCACGGAGCGAACACCTCGCAGTCGACCATCGCGATCTTGTCGATGTCGGTCGTCGCCGCGCCGAACTCGCGCTTCGCGCGCTCGCTCTTGAGCTTGTCGACATCGGCGACGGTGAGCTTCGCGCCCGCGGCGTGCAGCTCCTTGCACAGGTAGTAGCCGACGTGGCCGACACCCTGCACCGCGACGTGAACGCCCTTGAGGTCGGTCTTGCCGAGCTTGAACTTCACCGCGGCTTCGATGCCGCGACGCACGCCGAGCGCGGTGAACGGCGACGGATCGCCCGAGCCGCCGTGCGACGGATCGATGCCCGTCACGAACTTGGTCTGCCGGCGGATGATCTCCATGTCCTCGAGACCGGTGCCGCTGTCCTCGGCGGTGATGTAGTGGCCGCGTAGATCGTTGATGAAGCGGCCGAACGCGCTGAACAGCGCGACGCGATCGAACTTGTGGCGCGGGCGGATGATGACGCTCTTGCCACCGCCGTGCGCGAGACCCGCGAGCGCGGCCTTGTACGTCATGCCGCGCGCGAGGCGCAGCGCGTCCACGAACGCCGCGTCGTCCGTGTCGTAGTCGATGAATCGGCATCCGCCGAGCGCCGGTCCCATGCGCGAGTCATGGATCGCGACGATCGCTTTGAGCTGCGTCGATTTGTCGAACTTGAAGTGAACCTCGCCGAAGTCGTGCGCAGCGAGCTTGCCGAATACGTCCATGCAGGTGTCGTAGTGCGGCACGTGCGCGCTTGTCCAGTCGGGTGGGCGCAGACCCGGTTGGCAATCGCTGTGGGTCCACTCACCGATCGCGTGACCACGCGCGTCATTCATAACAATGCGCAACTGTTCGCCCCGATCGCGACGAGATCTGTGCACCTGCTGGCGCGCTCGCTGCACTTCATCCGTGCATGACGTATTCGACTCCTGACGCGCGACGGTCGACCTGGCGCGCGCGTCCGATCGATGTAGTGGACGTCCTGGGGGGGCCGACCTGGCGCTGGAAGTGGTTGGCTCGGATGTGGGCGCGGCTGACCGCGAACCGCCCCTCGCTCAAGCAGTGCGGCAAATGGCCGGCCGCGCACCGAGTTATGTCCGTCGGCCCGCGACGGTAAACCCGACGCCTCGCTCGCGCGTGTGAAGGACATGCGCTCTGGTCGACGCCTCCTCGCCGCGCTTGCCGCCGCCTCCGTTCTCGCGCCGCTCGCGGTCGCCGAGACCAAGCCGACCAAGGGGATGCCCACACCGGATCCGCGGCGCCAGTACGAGCGGATGGTGCGGCGGGTCGCGAACATGATCGACGACGAGCGCGCGTACACCCTCGCCGAGGCGTATCGGCTGTCGATCCTCAACGTGCTGTGGGAGGACACGGGGCGGTGGGAAGGTTCGAGCGTCGGTCCGAACATCAGCGACGTGACGATCGAGGTCGAGGGCTTTCGCGACGGCAAGAAAGCGCGGACCTATCTCATGCCGGTGATGCGGCACGAGAACTACACGGACAAGACCGCCGACGTGAAGATGGACAACATCCTCATCCCCGTCGGCAACCAGGCGAAGAACGGACAGCTCGCGCTGATCTCGCTCACCGAGCTGCTGAAAGATCCGACGCCGTATCTGTCGAACGCGGACAAAGGAAAGATCAAAGGCGGCACGCTATGGGCGAAGCGCGACTCGCACGCGCTCGTCAGCGCGCAGCACGCGTTCCTGCCGGTGCCGAAGGAAGGGCAAGCGACGTTCTGGCCCGTGATCTTCAACTACCAATCGACGAAGAAGAACCCCGCGGTGCTGACGATCCTCGTCACGCGCCAGGGCTCGTCGATCACGATCATCGACAACAATCGCGACACCGTCACCGGCGGCGATTCGTGGGGGCAGCGCCTCTATTTCAACAAGGGCGGCGAGAAGGCGCCGCTGATCGCGGAGCGCATGAGCGACGTGAAGGACAAGGGCGTCACCGCGAACGGCGAGAACGCACAGGACCTGAACGACGACGCGAACGTCCTCATGCTGATCCAGGTGCCGCTCAAATATCGCGCGCCGCGCCGCGCCGCCTACAACGCGCCGATGAAGATGGCGGCGCAGGGGTCGGCCGAGCTCTCGGACAAGGCAGCGCCGAGCGCGGGTCCGCCGGCCGAAGCGCAGCGGTCCACGCGACGCGACGAGCGCCCCGACATCGACACCGCGGTGCTCGGCCACGGTCCGACCGAAGGTCCGTACACCGAGCTCGACGGCCTGACCATCGCGCGCGATCCGCGGTTCCCGGTGCGCGTGACGCTGCAGTTCTATCAAGCGACGTCCAACGGCGTCGTCGGCAAGGTCAACATGAAGGCGATGGCCGGCCAGATCCGCAAGGTCTACGGCAAGGGCGACTACGTGGGCTCGCTCGTCGTGCCGAGCGGCGTGGATCGCATGCGTCCGACGAACTGGACCGGCGTGTCGACGGCGCCCGCGGTAACGTGGACCGACGTCCCGGGCCTCGTGGAGCGCGCGGCCCTCTACGCGCTGCTGCCGCTCGCTCGCCCGCGCGCGAAGTTCGGGATGTAGTACCTTCGAGCGCGGGCCGTGCCTGCACAGGTGGCGTCGTTGGAGGAGCGATTGGTCGTCCTGAGGGATGGCCTCGCGGATCTATTTCCGTTCAAGGAAGACTCGCTGCAGATCGCGCAAGCGGTCGAGGTTCCGATCCGCACGATCGAGTGGAGCAACAAGCCGATCGTCACGTGGGACAGCATCCTTCGCTGCGCCGACGAGCACGGCAAGCTCGCCGCGCTCGTCGCGTTCGCCGTGCGTGACAAGCCGAGGCATCAATGCCTCGCGCGCGTCGCCGCCGCCGAGATGAACCTCGCGCGCGGGCCGGATCTCGACTGGAAGCCCGGCGGACACGAGGGCGTGGTCGCCGAGTCCGATCTGCTGCCGGTCGCGTACGTGCGGCGCGGTACCGAGGTGGCATCGGCGGTCGCGCGCGTGGTGCGTGCGGATCAGACGATGGGCACGGGCTTTCTCCTCGCGGGCGGCTTGTTCGTCACGAACAACCACGTGCTGCCCACGCTCGGTCACGCGGCCGACGCGCACGTGCAGCTCGACTACGAGCAAGGCAAGACGCCGACGACGCTGCGCCTCGCCGCCGACCGCGGGTTCGCGACCTCGATCGACGATGACTGGACGGCGGTGCGCATCGACGCACCCGCGGCGTTCACTCCGCTCGCGGCGCCGATCGATCGGAAACCGGCGGTCAACGATCGCGTGGCGATCATCCAGCACCCCAACGGCGAGTACAAACAGATCGCGATGACGTCGAACAAGGTCGCGTTCGTCGACGACACGCGCGTGCAGTACTTCACGGACACGCTGCCCGGCTCTTCGGGATCGCCGGTGTTCGATCTCGAGTGGCGATGGGTCGCGCTGCATCACAGCGGCGGCAACGTGCAGGAGCCGGGCATGGCGACGCCGGTCTATCGCAACGAGGGCATCGTCGCCGCGATCGTCTATGCGGGCATCCGAGCGGCGGGGCTCGTCCGATGAGCGCGCGCGACGAGATCATCGACAAGCTCGCCGATAACATCGACTTCGAGTCGGCGCGGCTCCTCGGCATGCGCGCCGGCGTCGCCGCTCGCTTCTTCGGCGGCGAGAAGGACGCGCAGGCACGCTTCGCGTTGATCCTCGAGCACCTCGAGCGCAGCCATTCGTCGAGAGCGTTCGCGTGTCTGTTCGATGTCGTGCGCAAGGACCACCCCCGCACCGTCGCCGAGTGCGAAGGGATCCTCCGGGCATCGCCCGATCACGGTTCGGTGATCCGCGCCGCGAATACGTCGCGCCCGGTGCGCGTGGTCGCGAACGGTCGTCCGGTGTCGGTGCTCGCGGGGCGTGGTGCGCATGACTTCACGGTGCAGATCGGCGCGCGCTCGCACGACGAGCCGCCGCCCGAGCTCGAGATCGTCGGCGAGCTCCCGATCGACAAGATCGATCGCACGCCAGCCACGCTCGAGCGCGGCGATCGTCCCGAGTGGTGGGAGATCGGGGTCTCGTTCACGCGGCACGGCTTTCGCGCGCGCACGCTCGCGCTGCGCGTGATCGACGAGACCGCGCCGACCGAGAGCACGACCCTGAAGCTCGTCGACAAGACGGCCCTCCTCGGCGCGCGGATCTACTACGCGTTCGCGTGCGTTCTATGTGCGGTCACGTTCGCGATCGCGTTCGGTCACTATGCGGGCTCGCGCGCGCCGCTGCTCGCGCTCGTGATCCCGATCGGCACGCTCGCCGCCGGTGCGGTCACGCTGCGGCCCCGCTTCGCGCGCTTCGGGATCCCGGCGTATCTGTTCGCGGTCGGCTCGTTCGTCCTCGCGCTCGGGCTACTTCCGGGGAACTACCTCGTCGCCGTCGAGAACCAGACCGACCACGAGATCTTCATCGGCCAGCCGATCGCGAAGGGCGCGTGGGTCACGATGTCGCCGGCTCGCGCGGAGGCTGCCACGAGCACGTACTGCATCACCGCGGCGACGCGCGGTCTCGCGCTTCTCCCGTGGCGCGCCGTGACGAAGGCCGCGCCGCGCTGGACCGTCGTCGAGGACACGTTCCCGCCCGAGGTCATCGCCAACCAGCTCCGCGTCGGCGGTGGCACGCGCGACCAGCGCACCCTGATCGTGAGCGTGACACCGCCCGACTGCGAAAGCTCCACCGCGCAAGCGTCGCTCCGCGACTATCTCGCCGCGAACATCCAGATCCCGTACGGCTGGACGTTGTCCTCGTTCACCGAGAGCGGCAACGAGCTGCTGAAGCTCGTGCATGTCTTCGGTGCGCCGCGCGTCGATTTCTCGCTCAACCTCGTGGTCACCAACACCGGTGCACTCTCGTGCGCGTCGGGTTCGCCGATCGTCCTCGAGCGGCTGCCCGATATCCCGGGCACCAGCAAGCTCGAGATCACGTCGGAAGGAGACGACGGATCGGCCTCGCACTGGCGCTCGACGTCGTCGCGCGCGTGGCGGTGCCGCCTGAAGAAGACCAAGACCAACAGCGTCGTGCTGGCGACCTCCGCGACGGACTTCGATCTCCCCACCGAGATGGGAGCTGCGCGCCTGACGATCGGCGGCCAGAAGATCGACGTGCCCGCCGATGCTCGCAAGATCAAGCGCCGGTCCCTCGCGAGCGGTGGTCGCACGAACGTTCCACGCGGCGCGATCGATCTCGACAGCGGCGGCAAGGCCGTGATCGACGCGAACCACATGCTGATGGCGGTGAAGGACGACGCGAAACAGACGTTCCGGAAGAACGACCAAGACTTCGAGTTCGAGGTGAAGGACACCGCCACGCCGCTGACGATCAACAAGCACCTCCGGCTGCGCACCGAGCCGCGATTCATGGTCGATCCCGATCCGACGACGATCGCCACCCCGGTCGACCACTAGGAAACTCCGAAGCTGCCGGGAAGGCACCGTGCGCAGACGCACGGTGGATCGCTCGCTGTGCACGAGCACTTCGCGGTTGGGACATCCGGCCCGGTGGACTACTGTTCGGCGATGTCCACGATCACCCGCAACAACGTGCGCGTGTCCGGGTCGGGCACCACGACGATGATGTTCGCGCACGGTTTCGGGTGCGACCAGAACATGTGGCGCCTGCTGCAGCCGCAGTACGCCGCGCGGTTCCGGACGATCACGTTCGATCTCACCGGCAGCGGTAACTCGGATCTCTCGGCGTACGACAAGACCAAGTACGGAACGCTCGACGGCTACGCCACGGACGTCATCGAGATCCTCGACGAGGTCGCTGCGGGGCCGGTGATCTTCGTCGGGCACTCCGTCAGCGCGATGATCGGAATGCTCGCGAACCTTCGCGCGCCGTCGAAGTTCGCGGCGCAGGTGATGGTCGGCCCGTCGCCTTGCTACATCAACGACGGGACGTACATCGGCGGGTTCTCGCGCGGTGACATCGACGGGCTGCTCGATACGCTCGACAGCAACTACCTCGGGTGGTCGAGCAACATGGCCCCCGTGATCATGGGCGCGCCCGAGCAGCCGCAGCTCGGCGAAGAGCTGACGAATAGCTTCTGCCGCACCGACCCGGAGATCGCGAAGCACTTCGCGCGCGTGACGTTCCTCTCCGATCATCGTGCGGACCTGCCGCGCCTCGAAGCGCCGACGCTGATCATCCAGTGCAGCGACGACGTGATCGCGCCGGTCGCCGTCGGCGAGTACATGCAGCGTACGCTGCCGCGCGGAACGCTCGCGCTGATCGAGAACGTCGGGCACTGCCCGCATCTGAGCGCGCCGAGCCCGTGTACCTCCGCCATCGACGCGTTTCTCGTGAACCAAGGTCTGTAGTCGTTGGAGGACTTGTTCGACGTAGCACCGTGCGGGCTGTTGCAGACGTCCGAGGACGGCATGATCCTTCGCGTGAACCGCACGTTCTGCGCGTGGGTGGGCTATGCGTCCGAGGAGCTCGTGCAGCAGCGGCGGCTTCAGGACCTGCTCACGATGGGCGGCCGCATCTTTCTCCAGACGCATTGGTCGCCGCTGTTGCGGATGCAGGGCTCGGTCTCCGAGGTGAAGCTCGAGGTCGTGCATCGCGACGGCTCGACGCTGCCGATGGTGCTCAACGCGTCTCGACGCGAGGTCGACGGCAAGCTCCGTCACGAGCTCGCTGCGTTCGTCGCGCGGGATCGCGATCGTTACGAGCGCGAGCTGATCGCGTCGCGCAAGCGCCTCGAGGATCTCGTCGCGGAGACGCAGCGGCTGCACGCCGAGGCGAAGGATCGCGCGTTGTTCGCCGAGCAGATGGTCGGCATCGTCAGTCACGATCTCCGCAATCCGCTATCGACGGTGACGATGGGCGCGGAGGTGCTCGCGGCAGCGGTTCCAGACACGCAGCGCCGCACGGTCGAGCGCATCAAGGCGGCGGCCGGGCGCGCTGCGAACCTGATCTCCGAGCTGCTCGACTTCACCGCCGCGCGCATCGGTACGGGCATCGCGGTGACGCCGCGCGAGGTCGATCTGCATACCTCGGTAGCGGACGCTCTCGACGAGCTCCGGCTCGCGTATCCAACGCGCACGCTGACGCACGTGCGGGACGGCGATGGCGCGTGTGTCGTCGACGATCAGCGCGTCGCGCAGGTCGTGGGCAACCTGGTGTCGAACGCGATCGCGTACGGCGATCCGGTGCAGCCGATCACGATCACCACGCGCGGTGGCGCGCGGCCCGAGCTCCTCGTCCACAACGCGGGTCCGCCGATGTCCACGGACGAGCGTCTGTTCGAGCCGATGACCCGCGGCTCGGAGAGCGGCGGCAGGGCGCGCAGCGTGGGCCTCGGGCTCTACATCGTGCGCGAGATCGCGCGCGCGCACGGCGGGACGGCGCGTGTGGTGTCGACGGCCGAGAGCGGCACGACGTTCACGGTCACGCTCGCGCCGGGCTAAGGAACGTCGACGAAGATCGGGTTCGTGAAGCTCGGCATCATGTCGTCGTTGACCGGCGCGCCGGAGCCCGAGCCATCGACGCGGATGACGTAGAACGTGTCGGCGGTCGGCGCGGTCAGCGTCAGCGACGCGTCGTAGCGGGTCGGGTTCGTGTCCTGCGGATCGAGCGTGACCGCTTGCAGCTCCTGGCCACCTTGATAGATGCGGATGCGCGCGAGCGGACGCCACGGCGCGGCCATCACCTTGATGTGGAGCTGGAACGTGCCGGTGACCTGCGCCGTGTCGCCGGGGATCGCGGTGCCGATGTTCGCGGTGACGAACGCGCCCGTGCCGACGACGACGTGGCGCGCGCGGATCGCGGCGACGATCGCGTCGGGATCGACGGTCGCGGGATCGTCGTTCCCCGCGCCGACCCAGACGTACGTGCGGGCTTCGCCGGCGTAGCGCGACGCGCCGTGCGAGTCCGAGGATCCCGTCGCGCACGTCTTCGAGCCGTTCTTCACGAGCTTCATCCAGTCGTCGAACACCATCTCGAAGTCGCCTTGCGACGATGCGTTCGCGACCTCGACCGCGTCGGCGCCGGAGAGGTCCGAGAGGTCGGTGTTCGATGGAAGGCCGAGCGTGGCGGGGTTCGCGTGCGCGATGCCCGTCGTGGGATCGAGATCGAGCGCGTCGAACAGACTCGAGCTGCCGTCGCGCGGATGGTTGATCTGGACGATCGCGTTGTCTCCCGTATCGTGCATTGCCTGGAACACTTGCACGGGCGAACGCGCGAGCCACGACGGCGCGCCGTTGCCGGTGCGGTCGGGCTTCGGGACGAACGGGAAGCCGTTGAGGTGACCCCAGATCAACGACGAGACCTCCGCGCCGATCAGCGTGCCGAGCCAATCATCGAGGCCGAGCTCGCGAATGATCGGGTTGTAGTCGGTGATCATGTCGTGGTCCGTCGACACCGGGACCTCGATGCCTTCAGCGGCGACCGCGCGGATGCGATCGTCGACGGGGAACGTCGAGTCGGTCGACATCTCCGAGTGCAGGTGCGTGTCGAGCGCGATCCAGCCCGCGGTATCGACGACGCGCTCGAGGCGCGCGGCCACGGGGACCGTGGCGCCATCGGCGACGACGACGGAGGATGCGACGAACGCGTCGTACTCGAGGCCGCGCGAGATCGAGACGCGCAACGTGCCGGGCGCGACAGGCAGCGAGAGGTTGCCGGTCGCGTCGGTCCATACGATGCGATCGCTGGTGCCGTCGTCGATCACGACGCGCGCGGGGAGCGGAGTGCTCGACGTGTCGTCGCGTACGGTGATCTCGAGCGTGCCGCTCGGACCGCGCTCGGCGACGGCGCTGTTCGACACCGGGATGACGTCGCCGGGAGCAGCGCCCACCGCGAGCGCTTGCATCGAGTACACGCCGGCCGCGGGGACGACGATCGTCGCGCCGGTGCCGATCGGTCGCGCGACCGTGATCTGCTTCTGCGCGGCATCGGTGACGAGGATGTCGACGCCGGGTGTGGCGCGCACGTCGTAGGACAGCGTCTCGACCTCGCGATGGGCCCAGCCTTGCGCCGTGATGCTCGCGATCGAGCCATCGCCGATCAAGAAGTGGTGCGTGGTGCCCGTGGAGTCGACGGACGCGCCTTGCACGAGCCGGATCCCGGCGAGATCGATCAGCGTCAGGTCCTCGCCGTAGACGAGGCCATACGACGTGGTCGTGCCCGACGTCGCGACGAAGTCACCTTGGGTCTGGCCCTCCACGGGTCCCTTGCCGGGGACGAACGAGGGCGCGCGTCCGCCGACGAACATCGCGTCGTACAGATCGTGCGAGGTGTCCTCGGTCCCTTCCTTCGGGAACACGCGCGTGAGCATCTCGATCTCCGTCGCGCCCGGCGCGAGCCGATAGTGATGCTCGATGATCACCTCGGGCACCTCGCGCGTTCCCGCCGCGGCGATCAGCTCGAGCTGCGCCGCGGGACCGCGTACGACGAGCTCGGCGGGACCGTCATCGCCGGCCTCGGTGATCACGAGCTCGTCGAAGGCACCGACGGTGAGATCGACGGCCGGCAGGATCTCCTTCACCAGATCTTCGCTCCACCCGGTGTCGGTGCGGCGAACCGCATCGATGATGCCGCCGCCCGATCCGCCGTGCAGGTAGTAGCCGGCACCCGGACCGCGGATGACCACGCGCACCCGGTCGTTCTCGAGCAGGAAGTCGCCCATGCGCCCTGCGGCGAGCCGACCGGAGGCGAGCTCGCCCGCGCACTCGATCACCTTCGCGCGTGCGCGGGCATCGGTGATCGGCTGCGTGCAGCCGGTCTCGACGTCGGGATCGGGGGTGAGCTTCTGCGGTCCCGACGGTGGAGCGTCATCTCCACACGCGGTAACGAGGACGAAACAAGCCAGGAGGCGGCGCACGGAGCGAGTCTACACGCCGCGCTGCACCTGTCTGTGGGCAATGGCGCTGTAGGGGCTCCCCGACAACGCGCTCGCGGGATCCGGCTAACCGTCGATCATTACGAGCCGAGCGCGTTGGCAATGCGCTTGCTGTGCAGGAGGACATGCGAGCCATCTACCTTGTGGCGTGTGGAGTCCCGGCGACCATCGTCGCGTCGTGGGCCACGCTCGGCAGCTCTGACGGCGGACCACCGATCGACGAGGCCGCGCGATACCGATGCGCGACGCGACTGTCGCTCTCGCTGACGGGGCGGCCACCGTCCGCCGCGCTGATCGCGGATGCCGATCCGCAATCGAAGGTCGACGACCTCCTCGCGGAGGACGCCTTCGTCGAGCAGTTCGCGCGGTTCGCCAACAGCAAGATGAACGCGGAGCCTGCGGACACCCCGGCGGGTGACGCGACGTACTTCCTCGCCCGCCACGTCCTCACGAATCGCAAACCGTGGCACGAGCTGTTCGACGGTGCGTATCGCGTCGAGGCCGTGGCCGCCGCGGGCGGGAACCCCGCGACCGCGCGCGTCGTCGACGATCCCGCGGGGCTCGGCTACTTCCGCAGCCGGCCGTGGATGGTTCGCTACGCCGGCAACGAGGAGGACGGCTATCGCCTCAACGCCGCGTTCCGCATCCAGCAGAACATCATCGGCCTCGATGTCGGCGCGGTGACGTCGTCGCCGGGGACCGACATCTCGGCGACCGGCCGCATGGCGAACGGATGCCGCAGCTGCCACTACGATTCGTACTTCGCGCTCGACAAGGTCGCGAAGGTCCTGTCGCGACGAACCGGCACCGACACGAACATCACGTTCACGCCGTCGACCGAAGGGCCGCAGCAGATCCTCGACGGTCAGACGATCGGCAGCGACGCCCAGCTCGTCGCCGCGCTCGTGACCTCGACGGAGCACAAGTTCAACACGTGTCGCCTCGCGTTCGAGTTCGCGTACGGCCGCGCGGAAGCCACCTGCGAGGCGGCGCTGTTCGATGCGTGCATCGACGCGTACACCGCGAGCGGCGACATTCGCGACGCGCTCCGCACGATCACCAAAGACCCCGGCTACTGCGAGTAGGAGACCATCATGCGAACCCACCAACTCACCATCGTGATGCTCTCCATCGCCGCCAGCGCGGGATGCGTCGGTGATGTCATCGAAGACCCCGGCGATGACACGCCCGGCGACGCGGGCGTCGATCCTCCGGTGTGCGAGGTCACGCGGTCCTATGCGGGCTTCGGCGGTCGCATGCTCGAGGCGACGCGGCCCTCGCTCGAGGCGGGCGCGGATCGCATGCGAGTGAAGCCGTTCACCGCGCTCGCGACCGAGTACGCGCGCGCGTTGGCGCTCGCGTCGTTCGACACCGCCGCATATGCGGCCACGTTCGGCCGGCCTCCTGCGCGCTGGTTCGGCGAGCCCACCGCGAGCGCGAACACGATCTACGCGGCGTTCGCCCTCGCATACGCCGCGTGCACGCAGCAGACGGCGACCGACGCCATGTATGCCGCGGCGCCGACGACGACCACCGCCACGCTCGCGTGTCACGACTACGTCGAGCGCGCCTGGCATCGCAGCGCGACCGACGAAGAGACGGCCGCGTGCGTGTCGTTCGCGATCGACAAGACCACCAGCGTCGCGAATCCGCGCACGCGCTGGGCCTACACCTGCGCGACCGTCCTCAGCGCATCCGGCTTTCTCACCTACTAGGAGACCACATGACCACCTCGCGACGTGGCTTCTTCAAGCAACTCGGACTCGCCGCCGGCGCGTTCGGTCTGTCTCGCATCCCCGGCGTCCAGATGTTCGGCGACGCCGAGGCCGCCGCCGGTGACGACGCGCCCGCGCTGTTCATCCTGAACCTCGTCGGTGGCTACAACGCGCTGTTCGGAAGCGCGGACTCGTTCCTCGGCTCGGGCGCGTTCGGCGTCGCCACCGCGAACGTTCGCCGGATCGGCACGAGCAACCTCCACGTCGACAAGACGACGCTCGGCGCGCTGTCGGCGACGACGCTGCAGAAGATGGCGTCGATCGGCGTCAACCACGGGTTGTCCGCGCATCCGACCGCGCGCTCCGCGTTGATGCTCGATGGCGACAAGAGCCGCTTGATCGGGCTCTCGCGTTCGCTGCCGAGCACGGCCGCGATCAAGTGCGCCGTCGTCGGTCCCGACATGCCCGACGGGATCCATCGCGCCGTCGGCGACACCTCGCTGCAACAGGTTCTCGATCTGTCGACGACGATCGCCGCCCTCGGTGGCGCGACCTCCGCGACCGCACCGGATCGCGCGATCGCCGCCGATGGTATCGCCGCCGCCGAGGCGATGTCGGCTCCGACGCTCGCGAAGAATCAGACGTCGGGCAAGTCGCTGATCGAGGGCTACCCGGCCGCGTCGTCGCAGCTCCGGCAAGCGACGGTCGCGCTCGACTATCCAGGGCTCGCCGCCGCGTACGGCGTGACCCCGGGAACCGGCGGCTCGCTGCCGACGGCGGTGCGCAACGAGCGCATGCAGATCATGGGCGCCGAGCTGATGATCCGCGCGGGCGCGAACGTCGTGATCGCGAACTCGCGCGGCTGGGACACCCACGGCGACAACGACGGCAGCGTCGTCCGCACGAAGATGATCGACGAGGGCATCACCGCCGCGCTCAAGACGTTCACCGATCGCACGCTCGCGATGACCGATCGCAACGTCGTCACCGCGATCATCGGCGACTTCTCGCGTTCGCTTCCGGGCAGCAACCATCAAGCGAACATGACGGCGACGGTGATCGGCAAGCACGTCAAGCTCGGCACCACGGGCCGCGTGAACGCCGACGTCGGGTTGCCATCGGGCTCACCGGGCATCCAGCAGTTCTGGGCGTACCTCGGCGCGGTGCTCGGCGCGACGGGCTCGCCGTTCGGCGCGAACCCGCACGACCTCGTGCTCCCCTGATCGCCGATCGAAGATCAGAATTGTCGCGGAGGAACGGAGGCGGAGGAGAGAGGGCGCGGAGGGAGTTTCTTCGCTTCGCGAAAGAACAAACCAGTCGTTCGTTTCCGTCGCCGCGACGCCGGAGATCAGTGCGAGCCGTTTGTTCGCGAAGCGAAAAAAAGGTCCTCCTCTGACCTCTATAAACTCTGTGTACTCTGCGTAGATCTGGGGCTGGACGCTCGGCGCCGTTCTCGGCTCGACGGGCTCGCGGTTGGCAGCGCGATCGAAGATCAGAATTGTCGCGGCGGCGCGCACCCCACACGACCTCGTGCGCGGCGCGCCTAGAAGTCCGCGCCGATGCCGAGCTGCACGACGAGCGGATTGACCCACACCGACATCTTCGCGGTGCCGACCTCGACGGTGTCGAACAGCGGCAACCCGGGCGTGCGGACCTGCACGTGCTGGACGGTGGCGCGCGCGAGCATGCCCGCGATGTACTTGATGTCGAGGCGCGCTTTGATGCGCCCGTAGATCGCGACGTCGAGGCCGCCCTGCAACACGATGCCGGGCGCCGGCGAGATATCGAAGTCCGGCTGGCTGACCTCGGTCAGCGTCGGGTTCGTGATCTTGCCGTTCGTCGCGAACAGCACCGAGGGGCCGATACCGACGAGCGGCGCGATGCGGCGATCGACACCGAGTGGAGCGAACACGAGCGTCGCGACGATCGGGATCGCGCTCGCTTCGCCGAGATCGGAGCCCAGCGGTCCGACGCCGGTGGGAATGCCGAGCGCGGTCGGCGCGATCGATTCGGTCGCGAGCGTCCCGGTCGCTTGGAAGTGGACCTTGAACGGAATGCCGAGCACCGCCTCGACGGAGAAGCGCCGTTTCGCCCACGGCAACACGTAGCCGACGATCGCGCCGGGCACGGTGGCCGAGGTGATGGTCGCACCGGAGCCCGCGATGGGGCCATTCTGGATCGCGAGGCTCGCGGCGCCGTCCACGTCGGCGAGCTCCATCTCGCGCGACGACGCGAGCGGTGCGACGTGCACGCCGCCGGCGCGGAAGTAGAACCGCCGCGGCTTCTGCGGCGCGGGCGCTGCCGTCGCGGGCGCGGTGTCCACGGGCTCCACGGACGTGGGGGCCGGATCGTCGACGGCCACGCGCTTCGGCTCCGCGTGCGCGACGCTCGCGAGGACGGTCAGGATCGCGAGGGAGCGCTTCATCGAACGACTCCTCGCAGCGTCGGAGAGACGAGCCGCAGCTTCATCTCTCCGGCGGGCACGATCATCTTCACCGCACCGTCGGCGACGAGCGACGTGATGTTGACCGTCACGGGCAGGTCCGCGGTGTTCTCCGCGGTGATCGCGATGCGTCCATCGGGGAGGAATGTCACCGGCCCTTTGAGCGTCATCGACAGCGTCTTCGAGTGCAGATCGTGATCGGCGAGGTTCAGCGCGATCGACATGTCGGGCGCGTCCATGTACAGGTCGAGCTGCGCGACGAGCATCGGCGTGCCGCCGTCGTCGATGATGTAGCCCATCACCGGGCCTCCCGCGGGCTCGCGGATGCGCATCACCGAGGTGCCGGTGTCCGTGCCGATCGTCAGGCCGACCGTCGCGTCCATCGAGATGCTCGTCGCGAGCATCGCCTGCGGTGACATCACCACCGGCACGCACGACGCGGCGGATTGGCCGCCGGGCAGCGAGCAGCCGTGTTGCAGCTCGCCCATCGTGACCGGCATGTCGCCGAGGAGGTACATGCACGCTTGCGTACCCGGCATGCCGGGGATGCAGTCGGTCCCGGAAAAGCTCGCGTTCGAGATCGCGCCTTCGGTGCCGATGATCGCCATGCCGGCGCGGTTGTCGTCGGCGAGGAGCTCGCCGTTATCGACGAAGCCCGAGCCGTTGACGTCGGTGTACGGCCCCGCTTGCGCGAGCATGAACGTGCCCTTCGTCGCCGCGGCGCCCGTGAACACGATCAGCATGTTCGGTCCGCCGCCGTCGTTGCCCTCGACGCCGCCGAGCGGGTCGAAGCTCGCCGCGGAGCCGTTGCCGCACAGCTCGTTCGCGTTGCAGTTATCGTCGGTGCCCGAGATCAGCGACAGCCGATAGCGCGAGCCCTCGGTCCACGGCACGTCGGGGACGAACTCGAGCGCGCGATCGTGCCGCAGCAGCGTGCCGGGGACCACGCCGGTACACACGCCCGCGCTGTCGAGCGTCTCGATGCGGACGGTGCCCGTGCCGCACGCGGTGCCGAGCGTGATCGTCGACGCCGTGATGCTCTGCGAGAACACGACCTGCACGCTGTCGTTCTTGCCGATCGTGAACGCGTGATAGAGGTCGTCGTTGGTCTTGCCGCTCGAGCAGCGGCCCGGGCTCGTCGCCGTTGCACCGGTCAGCGAGCACGGCACGCCCGGGTACACGCCCGTCACCATCATCGGTACGTCGGTGGTCACGAAGCGCGGCGTCGAGAACGCCATCGTCTGTCCGGTCGCGAGGCGATTGCCCGCGACGTCGGCGATGTCGCTCATCACGAGGCGATAGTTCGTGGAGTACGCGAGCTTCGCGAGCGGGCGCACGACGATCGTCGAGCCGTGGCTCTCGAACACGACGGGCACCACGGTGCTCGTGCCGGTCTCGAGGCGCATGCCGCCGGCGCGGATCCGATCGATGTCGACGGGCTCCGAGAAGATGACCTCGATGCCACCGTCGACGGGCTGGGTGTCGCCGAGGTCCGGCGACGTCGCCACGATCGTCGGCGCGTCGGTGTCCGTCGCCGCGGACGCGCTCGGATCCGTGATCAGCTCGAGCGTGAGGTTCGACGGCGCGACGGTCACGCCGAGCAGCGCGATCTCCATCGACGCGACGTTCTCGATCGCGAGCACGCCGTCGGTCGCCTGTGCGGTGCCGATGCCCTGCACGTTGAGGATGGTCTGCGCCATCACCGCGTTGCCCTTCGGATCCTTCGCGTACACCGCGACGTCGAGGCTGAGATCGACATAGAGCGGCGCTCGCTCGTTCTCGGGGCGCTGCTCGGGCAATTGATGCGGATTGCGATACAGGCGGCCGCCCGCGTCGCTGAGCAGCTCGATCTGGATGTCGCCGGTGTCGAGGCCGACGGGCAACTCGCCGCCGAGCTTGATGTCGAGGCCCGTCGCCGCGAGGCGCTGGCCCTTGCGCAGCACGAACGCGATCGGTCCACCGAGGACCTTCGCATCGCCCATCTCGGCCTCGAGTGCGACCGGCAAGAGGTCCGAGGTCTCTTTGCCGATCAGCGGCTTGTCGATCGCGATGACGTTCGTCTCGCCGCCGGCGCGCGAGCTCGCGGGGCCCGGATCGCCGGCGCCGCGCGTGCGCAGCACCTGCACGACCGGAGTCTCGCCGCGCGAGTTCGTGGGCGCGAGCGTGATCGTCGACGGAGACAGCGGTTGTCCGCCGAGATCGAGCAGCTTGTTGCCGAGCTTGAGCGAGTACGTCGTGCCCGGCGTCAGATCCGCGATCGGATCGATCGACACGTGGATGCCATTCGCGAGCAGCGTCGCAGGCACGGCCGCGTTGTTCGCATCGACGAGCTCGATCGCACCTGCAGACATCGTCACCGTGCGCGGGTCGAGCGGCTCGCTGAACACGAGGCGGATCGTCGATGTCTCGAACATCGGGCGGAACGACGTCGGCGTGGCGGCTGGCGATCCGTTGACCGCGACGAGCGCCGGCGCCGCCGCGCGCGGGCGCGACGATCGCGTGGTGAACGTGACGAGCGGGCCCGAGGCGGGCAGGTTCGTCGCGTCGGGATCGATCGCTTGCCGGACGAACAGTTGGTACTGGCTCCCGGGCTCGAGAGGCGCGCCGGTGAGCTCGACGGTCTTGCCGCCGTCCCCCACGACCTGCGGCATCACATCGACGACACCGCTCGGCCCGACGAGGCAGACCGCGCCGGTGTCTGCGGTGCACGGTCCGAGCGCGCTCGCGACGACCGGATCCGAGAATGTTACGAGCACGCGCGCGCCCGTCGGAACGTCGAGCTGTTGATCGACGGGGTAGGTGAACACCACGCCGGGCTGTGCGGTCGCGAGCGGCTCGACCGGATCACTACACGCGGCGCAGACCGCTGCTACGAGAACCAACGACCTGGTCACATCCCACCGTATCAAACCGGCTCGACGCCGATCCACAACGGAAAGTGCTCGGCGATGGCACGCTGCCGCGCCGACGCGAGGCGATCGCGCGCGACCTCCGAGGCAAATCGACCCACGACGCCCCGGCCACCCTCGTGGGTGCTCGTCATCACTCGTTCGGCTTCTTCGGGTGAGAGAGCAAACACTTCTTTCAGCACGTCCACGACGAAGTGTCGGGTGGTGAGGTCATCATTTCGCAGCACCACCAGAACATCGCGGGCACCGTCGATCGTCGACCGCGCCGCTTGCTCTCCGTGAACGAGCAGGAACAGCAATGCGTGCGGGACGAGCGGCGGCGCGTCGAACAGCGGGCCGGCGTGCGTGCGCAGCAGGTGCCCGAACAGGTCGGCGCAGGTCGCGACGCGGCCCGCCATCTGGGCGGTCGCGGACGCGTGCGCGACGGCGATCACCGCGGCCGGCACCTCGGGGCCGATGATGTCCATGACGCCGCGATCCATCTCGCCGAGGATGCGCGCCTCGATCGCCTCGGGATCGCCTCCGAGCGTCTTCACCGCCTCGACGAACCCGTCGTCCTGGAGCAGCCCGTACGCGAGGTGCATCGGCGCGAGCTGTTGGCGGCGCGTGGTCGCCTCGTGATTCGCCACGTGCAGCACGACCTGCATCTCCGTCGACAGCGTCGCGAGGAAGGCCTTGTACTGGCGCTCGTACCTCCGCCGCCGCAGTCGCTCCCAGCCGACCGCGCCGAGCGCTGCTCCTCCGAGCACGAGGTACTCGATCACGGCACCAGCCTGCCATAGGTTCACGTCGGATGGAGGGAGAGCGATATGATCGCCGGCGTGGATCGCTTTGACCTCTGCGTGCTCGGTGCGGGCCCGGCCGGAATCGCAGGTGCGATTCGCGCCTCGGACCTAGGCAAGCGCGTCGCTCTCGTCGACGGTGGCCCGCTCGGCGGCGCCGGCATCTTCGATGGCGCGCTGTCGTCGAAGACGCTGTGGCACCTGTCGGGCGACTTCGCGCGTGCCCAGCGCCGCGATCGCGGCTACGACGGCAGCGCGCTCGTCGCGTCGTGGCGCGCGATCCGCGCCGAGGTCGCGTCGGCGTGCGTCGAGGCGCAAGCGCTGCTCGAGACCCAGCTGCTCGCCCTCGCCGAGCGCCGCGAGCCGCGCGGATCGATCGAGCGCATCGTCGGGCGCGGCCACTTCGTCGCGCGCGATGTCGTTCACGTCGGCGATCGTCGTATCGGGGCCGATCGGTTCTTGATCGCCGTCGGCTCGAAGCCGCGCGTTCCCCCGAATATCCCCGTCGACGGCGTGCGTGTATTGACGAGCGATCACATCGAGCACGTGCCCGAGCTGCCCGGTCGCCTCGCGATCATCGGCGCCGGTGTCGTCGGCTGCGAGTACGCGACGATCTTCGCTCACTTCCGCGCGACGAGCGTCGAGCTGTTCGATCGCCAGCCGCGCATCTTGCCGTTCGAGGACGAAGACGTCTCCGCGGTCGTCGCCGCGCGGTTCGCGGAGATCGGTGTCCACGTGCATCGCAAGGCGCAGATCCAGACCGTGACCGTCACCGGCGACGAGGTCGAGGTCGCGTGGATCGACGACACGGGCGCACCGCGCACCCAGCGCTACGACCGCGTGCTCGTCGCGACGGGCCGCGCACCAGCGACGGCGAACCTCGGCCTCGAGCACACCGGCGTCGCGCTCGATCCGCGATCGGGCGGCATCGTCGTCGATAGCTGCCGCGCCGTCGGTGCGCCGCACGTCTGGGCCGCGGGCGATGTCACGCCGGATCTCATGCTCGCGAACCTCGCGGAGCTCGAGGCGCGGCACTCGGTCGAGGAGATGTACGGCCTCGATCCGCCGCCGCTCGTTCACGAGGCGCAGTCCGCGATCTACTTCCTCTCGCCCGAGGTCGCCGCCGTCGGTCTCGACGAGCAGATGGCGCGCGCGAAAGGCATTCGCTATCGCGCGGCGATCGTGTCGAACTCGCTCAACCGGCGAAACCTCGCGATGCGCGCCACGGCGGGCTTCGTGAAGCTCCTCGCGCGCCCCGACGGTCGGCTCCTCGGCCTACGCGTCGTCGGCCCGCAAGCCGGCACGTGCATCCAAGGCGTCGCGCTGCTGATCGGGCAGGGCGGCACGCTCGACGCCGTCGATCGCTGCGTGCATCCACACCCCGCGGTCACCGAAGGCGTGCTCGAAGCCGCGCGCCTGCTCCTCGGCACGTCGCTGTACAAGCCCGACGCGATGGATGGTCGCTGTCGGATCGTGACCGGCTAGCCGCCCCTAGCCGCCGAAGATCAGGCCGCGGAAGTACGAGCCGACGGCAGCGGGCAGGAGCGGCAGCGCCTTGATGTGCGACCACACCGTCGGCGTTCCGTTCGGATCGCCATCGCGCACCGCGAGATCGTGCGCGAGGCACTCCGGCGTGCGGACATCGCCGAGAAACGCCATGTCATCGCCGGGACCGCAGCGGCCGAGGTTGTCCGTGGTCGCCTCGCCACCGAGGACGCCTTCGAGCTCCGTCAGGTCGATCACGATCATCGACGCACCTGCAGATACGAGCCGACCGCGGCCGGGAGCAAGGGAAGCGCCTTGATGTGCGACATGATCTTCGACTCGCCGTTTGCCTGCGCGCCGCGGACGGCCGCATCGTGCGCGGCGCACTCGGGCGTGTAGACGTTGCCGAGGAAGCCCATGCCGGTGCCGGGCCCGCAGCGTCCGAAGTCTGCTGGCGTTCCGCTGGTCGTGGCCCCCGCCACCACCAGGTCGAGCGCGGACGGTTCGATCGACATCATCGTGTTGTCCCCCACGCTCTCTTCAATCAAGAGCGGTGCCAGGGTGCGTGCGTCGCACGATCACGCGCTTATCGCGTGGACACTCGCGTGGCCGTCTCCCGCGGGAGGCAACCGTCGTCTACTCGGGGACGCGGACCGGCTCTTCTTTGCTGATCGTCGTCGCGCGTTCGAGGACGACTTCGAGCCACGAACGCGCCGCGGCGCCGAGCTCGAGGAACTCCACGCCGAGGCCGACGGGCTCGAGCTCGGTAGGCGATTCGACGACACGGCGCACCGAGCCCGCGATCGCGAGCGGGGGGCCGCCGTCGACGAGCAGCGTGAGTTGGCAGCGCGTGCCGATCGGATCGAGCACCTGCGTACACACGAACACGCCGCTCGTGGACAGGTTCTGCGTGGTCGCTTCGATCTCGAGCTCGCGACTCACGTAGAGCACGGTCAGCTCGATGTAGCGGCGATCGCCGGCGCGGCGCTCCTCGGGCATCACCGGTGCGCCGGTGAGCAATGGATTCGGTTTGACGTCGGTGCGCTGCTTCGGACGGAACTCGTCCCACGTGTGGCCGCACTTCCCGCACGCGGCATCCGACGGGCTGACCGGTGCGCCGCACTCGGGGCAGCGCTGGAAGCGGAACGATGGCGGCGCGGTGATCGGCAGCTTCGATGTCGCCGCGCGCCGCGAGACCGGTGGCCCATCCTCGTCGAGCACGAGCGTCGACGGGATCGGATGCGCGTGATCCGCGGTGCGGATCGTCAGCTCGCGACTGCCGACGCGGATCGAGTCTCCGTCGAAGACCGGACACGGACGCTTCAAGCGCTCGCCGTTGAACAGCGTGCCGTTGCTCGAGTGGAGATCCTCGACGAACACCTCGTGCGCGTGGCGAACGAAGCGCAGGTGCCGCCGCGACACCGCCGGATCGTTGAACCGCAGCATGCAGCCGACATCGCGTCCGATGATCGTCTCGCCGAGCGGAAGCTCGACGAAGTCACCGAGGTACTCGATATAGAACCGTCGCACGACAGCGGACTGTTAACGCGATCTCCGGTGATCGGGAAGCACGATCTAACGGCGTGCACAACTCGCGCATCGTCGGGGCACCCGATGTGCTCCCCTCGGGCGTAGAATGACGGGGCGATGGCCCGCTGCGAAATGTGCGAGAGCTCCCACGCCGGGGGCATCCAGCACTGTCCGGAACACCGGACGGGCGAGACGATCCAAGGCAAGTACGAGATCGGTGCGCTCCTCGGTTGTGGCGGAATCGCGGCGGTCTACGCGGCGCATCATCGCGTCCTCGAGCGCGACATTGCCTTGAAGGTCCTGCACAAACGGTTCGCCGTCGACAAGGAGCTCGGCGCGCGGTTCGTCCGCGAAGCGCGAGAGACCGCGGGCATGGGACACCCCGCGTTCGTCGCCGTCCACAATGCCGGCACCACCGACGACGGGTGCGCGTTCATCGAGATGGACCGCCTCGAGGGTCGCGACCTGTACTCGATCCGCAAGGAAGAGGGCACGATCAGCCCCGGCCGCGTCGTGCAGATCGCGATCGAGGTCCTCGGCGGACTTCAGGCGCTCCACGATCGCGGCGTCGTCCATCGCGATCTCAAGAGCGCGAACATCTATCTGGTGATCGGCCCGTCGGGCGAGGATCAGGTGAAGCTGCTCGACCTCGGCTTCGCGAAGGTCGACGACGATCTCGGCAAGCTCACCACGCGCAACCAGCTCCTCGGCACGCCGCTGTACATCTCCCCCGAGCAGGCCGCGGATCCCACGGCCGTCGACGCGCGCACGGATCTGTTCTCGCTCGGCGTGGTGATGTTCGAGATCCTGACGGGCAAGTGGCCGTACACGTTCTCCTCCAAGGGCGACCTCTTGCCGAAGGTCCTCAAGGGCGAGCTCGAGCGGCACCCCGCGAAGATCCGCCCCGAGCTCCCGGGTTGGCTCGACCTCATCGTGGCGAAGGCGCTCTCGCAAAAACGCGACGATCGCTTCGAGTCCGCGACCGACATGCGCGAGGCCCTCGAGGGGGCGAAGCGCGTGACAGCCAAGCCCACCAAGCCGGGCTTCCTTCGCCGGATCCTCAAGCGCTAACGCGGACCTGCGGCCGTCAGGAACGGTCACGCGTGTTTGGAGCGCGATGGTGTATAAGCGGCGCCTATGCGCTTTGCGTTGGCTCTATTGCTGGTGGTGGCTCCCGTCGGTCTCGGTTGTGGTCCGACGGAGCGCGGTGGCTCGGACGGCGGCAGCGACATGTGCGAAGGCCTCGAGTGCCGCATCGTGAAGTGCGAGCAGCAGGGGAAGCCGCCGACGACGATCTCGGGCACGGTGTTCGCGCCGAACGGGACGCTCGCGCTGTACGGCGTGAACGTCTACATCCCGTTGTCCGATCCGGGGCCGCTCGAAGCCGGCCTGCAGTGCTCGCGCTGCACGGACACGCTGCAAGGCGGCTCGCTGGTGCACGTCGTCACCGACGACAAGGGCCAGTTCACGCTGACCAACGTGCCGTCGGGCCTGAACATCCCGATCGTGATCCAGGTCGGCAAGTGGCGCCGTCAGGTCACGGTGCCCAACGTCGCCGACTGCACGGACAACCCGATGCCCGCAGCCGACACGTCGTTGCCGCGCACGAAGCAGCAAGGAGACATCCCGAAGATGGCGATGGTGTCGGGGCTGTGTGACGAGCTCGAGTGCTTGATGCGCAAGATCGGCGTCGCCGACTCGGAGTTCACGAGCGACAGCGGCAGCGGATCGATCCATCTCTACGCGAGCAACGGCCTCAACTCGATCGGCACGAGCCAGACCCTGTCGACGATGACGTCGCTGTGGGGCGACCTGAACAAGCTCAAGCAGTACGACGCGGTGTTCATGTCGTGCGAGTGCGGACAGAACCCGACGGAGAAGACGCAGCCGATGATGGACAACATCAAGGCGTACGCGGACCTCGGTGGTCGCGTGTTCGGCTCGCACTATCACAACATCTGGATCGACGGAAAAACCGGTGGTGGCACCGGCATCCCGACGCCCTCGCCGGAGTGGACGCGGATCGCGTCGTGTCCGATGGAGACGTTCGATGCACCGGCGACGGCGGTGATCGATCAGATGTCGAACCCCAAGGGCGCCGCGTTCGCGCAATGGATGCTCAACGTGATGGGCTCCACGACGCTCGGCGTGGTCAGCGTCGTCGAGCCGCGCCAGATGTGCGCGACGGTCGACAAGACGCTCGCCGAGCAGTGGCTCTACGCGAGCGGCACGAACAAGCCGCAGACGATCCAGTTCACCACGCCGATCGAGATGGCCAAAGAGCAGCGCTGCGGCAAGGTCGTGTTCACGGACATGCACGTCAGCGGCGACGGCAGCTCGCCGAGCTCTCCGTTCCCCAGCAGCTGCGAGAACGGACCGATGTCGCCCCAAGAGAAGGCGCTCGCCTTCATGGTGTTCGACATCGCCTCGTGCGTCGGCCAGATCTTCTGAGGCCGCAGTTGCGTAGACATCTCCGACCTCTCAGACTCGACGCGTGATCGGGGAGGTCATCGGGAACTACCGCATCGAAGCCGTCCTCGGCCAGGGCGGTATGGGTGTCGTGTATCGCGCCGAGCACGTGACGCTCGGGCGTGCGGTCGCCGTGAAGATGCTGCAACCGGGCCTCTCGAACGATGCGGCGATGGTCCAGCGGTTCTTCAACGAAGCGCGCGCGGCCTCCGCGATCGATCACCCCGGCATCGTCGAGATCTTCGATTTCGGCACGCACACGGATGGCCGCGCGTTCATCGCGATGGCGCTCCTGCAGGGCGAGAGCCTCGAGGGCCGGCTGCGGCGCGGCGGTCCGCTGTCACCGATGCTCGGTGCGTCGTTGCTCGCGCAGGCGGCGAGCGCGCTCGCGGCCGCTCACGCGCGGGGCATCGTTCATCGCGATCTCAAGCCCGACAACATCTTCCTCGTCCCGAACGAGATGATGCCCGACGGGCTGCAGGTGAAGCTGCTCGACTTCGGCATCGCGAAGCTCGCGAACGATCAATCGTCGTTCAAGACCCAGACCGGCGCGCTGATGGGAACGCCCGCGTACATGAGCCCCGAGCAGTGCATGGGCGCCTCGGATCTCGATCACCGGACCGACATCTACTCGCTCGGCTGCATCCTGTTTCACGTGCTGACCGGACGGCCGCCGTTCAAGTCGGACGCCGGAACCGGCATGTTGATCGCGGCGCACCTCCGCGACGAAGCGCCCGACGTGCGCGCTCTCGATCCGAACATCCCCGAAGCGCTCGCGCTGATCGTGCGGCGCTGCCTCGAGAAGGACAGAGCCGCGCGGTTCCAGACGGCGCTCGAGCTCCGGCAAGCGCTCGTCGAGGCGGGCGCGCATTCGCCGACGCAGCCCGGCCAGTCCGTGCCGCGCTATCCGACGCCCGCACCGCCGAGCCAACGCTTCACCGGCGCCGAGGCGTACGGCATGACGGTGGCGCCGACCGACGGTGGCATGGTCACCACGCATCGCGGCGCCGCCGCCCAGATCTCGGGGATCGCGCCGGTCGTGGCGACACCGCCGAAGCCGAAGTCGGCGACGCCGGCGATCATCGGCGTGGTCGTCGTCCTCGCACTGGTCATCGGCGGCGGGATGTTCTTCGCGATGCGCAGGACCACTGCGCCCGCGGCGCAACCGCCGCGCGAATCCGCGCCGGTCGCCGCCCCCGCGATCGACGCGAGCGTGCAGGTCGCGGCGAGCGGGATCGACGCGGGCGCGCAGGTCGCGGCGTCGCCACCCGGCGATTGCCCCGAGGGACAAGAGCGCACGGCCGACACCGCAGGCAACTGCTGCTGGCGCGATCAAGCGTGGTCGACCGCGAAGGGTCGCTGTATCGGCGTTCCGCGCTGTCCGAACGGCACCGAGAAGAAGGGCGAGACGTGCACGGCGGTCGCGCGGCTCGAGGTGAAGCGAGAGATCGCGACACCGGGGACTCCGGTGCAGGCCGTGTCGACGTTCACGCTCGTCGACACCACGGTGGCTCCGAACCAGGATCTCGAATTCAAGTTCCCCGCACGCGCCGCGTCGCAGGCCGGCGATCAGTCATGGGTCTCGATCTCGGACACGAACAGCGCAGACTCGTCGTACATCACGTGGGCGTTCGTCGGCGACAAGGCGAGCACGGCGTCGCTGCGCGTCCCGGCGAAGCCCGGAACGTACGAAGCGCGTCTCTACACGCACTACCCGAAGCAGTCGTACAACCTCGTGCACCGCACGACGTTCACCGTGGTGGCGCTCGCCGAGGCCCCGGATGCCGGGCCCACCGTCGAGCGGTTCTCGCTCGCGAGCTCGTCGGTCGCTCCGGGTGCGTCGATCCAGATCAACTTCCCAGGTGCGATGATCGCGAAGCAGGGCGAGCAGTACTGGGTCACGGTCGTGCAAGCGACGGCCGCCGACACCGTCTACGACACGTGGGAGTACGTCGCCGCCAACGCGCGTCGCGCGACGCTCCAAGCGCCGGCGACGCCGGGCCGCTACGAAGTGCGGCTGCACGCGAACTATCCGAAGAAGTCGACGAACGTCGTGTTCCGCGCGCCGCTCACCGTGAACTGATCACTTCGTGACGGTCAGCTGCCACTGCTCGGACACGCGCCACGCGCGGAGCGTTCGGCCGCCTTTGGCGAACGTGTACGTCTTGCCCTTGTCGTCGCTCTCGGTCTTCTTGGGCTCGCCGTACTTCGCCACGAGCAGCGCGTAGAGATCGTCGCCACCCTTCTCGTAGTGCGTGTGGTGCACGACGATGCGATAGCCGTTGCTCTTCGTCTCGTGCGCCATCCAATTCAGGTCGACCTCGGTCTGGAAGAACGTCCACTCGGTCGGCGGATACACGAGCTCGTGCAGCGTGCCCATGTGGTGGATCGTCTTCTCGTTCTCCTTGCTGATCTGCTCGACGGTGCCGCCGACCATGCTCGGCGTTTCGATCGCGAAGCCCGGCTTGCTCGCATCACCGATGATGTCGGCGACGGGCATGTACGGGGAAACCTTGAGGTTGATGTAGTCCTTCCCGACGTTCGCGATCGCGCGCATCTTCGTCGCGGGGTCGAAGTAGAAGCGCTCCGTGGTCTCGCCGTCTTTGATCTCGGTCGCCGTACCGAACTTGTCGTCGAACGACTTCACGAGCTGCGCGGCGAGCTCGGGCGACCCACCCGTCGGAAACGACAGGCCGACCGCGAACACGCGCGCATCGCGGCCCATGTAGATCGTGTCGGCCGAGGGCGAGTACTCCTCGATCGTGCGCGACCACGCGGGGCAGAACCGGAGCTGCAAGAGGCTGTTCTCGAGCTGGTAGAGCGAGTCCTTCGTGTTCTCCGCGTACTGCTTCTTGATGGTCTCCGACTGGCGATCCCAATCGCACAGCTTCGCGCCCCACGCGGTGTGCAGCTCGTCGAGCGTCGCGCCGAACAGCGGCTTGTCCTTCGCGAACGCGAGGTCGAAGCCCTTGCCGCCGAGCAGCGTGCCGATCGGTTCGTACTTCGAGAACGAGACGTTCTCGCCATCGCCACGCGTGGGGATCCAGGCGCGCAACCCCGTCGCCGGGTTGAACCAGAACAGCTCGCCCTTCGCGAGCTTGATCGGAGCGCCCCACTGCTTCGTCAGGATCGGCTCGAGCTTCGTGCCACGTGTGGTCACCGTGATCTGCTCGAGGTTGTCGGCGCGCGAGAACCGGAGGTCGTACGAGACATCCGCGTGTGTCTTCGAGCTCATGTAGCCGGTGTCCGAGCCGACGGCCTTCGTCACCTCGGCCTTCTTCGTGTCGAACGTCGCCTTCGCGACCTCGGGCGGCAGGGTCACCGACGTCCCCGTGAACAACGACGTCACGTCTTTGTTCGTCGGCCGGTCGGACTTCCCACGGGAGGGCTTCTCTCCACCATCGCTATCCTTGGACTTGCCGCAGCCGGCCACGAGGATCATCGCCAGGAACAGTGTGCGCAGGTGCATGCCGCGCTGTAACGTGACAGCCCGTCCCGGTCAATGCAGCACGACCCTGACATCACCGCGTACCTGTTCGAGCACGCGCGCGACATCATCCTCGTGATCGATGCCGACGACGGTCGCATCATCGACGTCAACGCCGCCGCCGAAACCGCGTACGGCTACAACCGCGACGAGCTGCTCGCGCGCACGATCTTCGATCTCCGCCCCGACACCGACGCGGCGGCCCAACAGATGCGCGTCGCGGACGCGAAAGGCATCCTGTTCGACACCGTCCACCGGCGGCGCGACGGCTCGACGTTTCCCGTCGAGGTCTCCTCACGCGGCGACATCATGTCGGGCCGCCGCTGTCTGTTCTCGATCATCCGCGACATCTCCGAGCGAAAGCGCTTCGAGGCCGAACGCGAAGATCTCCTCGCGACCACGCAGCACGCGCTCTCGCTCCGCGACGACTTCCTCATGATCGCCTCGCACGAGCTCCGGGCACCGCTCACCAACGTCAGCCTCCAGCTGCAGAACCTCCAGCGCTTGCTCGAGCGCGGCGCCACCCGCGCTCACCTGCGAGTGCTCGCCGACGCCGCGGTTCGCGAATCCGCTCGGCTCACGTCGCTCATCGATACGCTCCTCGATGCGCAGGCCGCGAAGGGCTACATCAAGCTCGATCTCGCCGACCTCGATCTCGCCGACCTCGTCGCCGATGTCGCCGAGCGCATGCGTTCGCGCGCGGAAGCCGCGGGCTCGGAGATCGTCATCGACGTGTGCTCGATCCGCGGGCGATGGGATCGCGTGCGCATCGATCAGGTGCTCACGAACCTCATGGCCAACGCGTTCAAGTTCGGGCGTGGCCGGCCGGTGCGCGTGGTCGCGGAGCGCGAACCGAGCAGCGCGCGGCTCGAGGTTCACGATCAGGGCATCGGCGTGAGCGACGAGGACATCCATCGCATCTTCGGGAAGTTCGAGCGCGCCGTGCCGTCGCACTACGGCGGGCTCGGACTCGGTTTGTTCATCGCGCGACAGATCGTCGAGGCGCACAACGGGCGCGTCGAGGTCACGAGCACGCCGGGGGTGGGATCGACATTTCGCGTGATGCTGCCGCTCACATGACAGCCGTGGCCACGACGGTCACGACCGTGTCCGTGGCCAGCGGTAGATCGCACGGAGGCCGGCAGCGCGACCCGCGGCGTAGTCTTCGGCGAGCGCGTGCGGATCGCGCGTCGTGCGGCCCGTGCGCAAGTGCCGCGACGGGACCACCTCGAGGATCGTGCAGTCCGTCGGTGGCCGGCGCAGGAACGCGACGGACTGCGCGTAGCGATCGCGATAGACGCGGAACGCGCGCGCGAGGCCCGGCTGGGCGCGCAGCGCGAGCGATGCGAGCACCGACTCCACTCGCGACGGGCCACCGAACCGCTCGGGCCGCGAGCGAATGACGAGGATCGTGCGCGCGCCGCGACGGTAGGCCTCCTCGACGGGAATCGGCGCGCTCACGCCGCCATCGACAAAGCGCTTGCCATCGATCTCGACGGTCTTGCGAAACAGCACGGGCACCGCGGACGACGCGCGAAGCACCTCGATCAGCGAGTCGGCGGTCGGCTCGAAGTAGATCGGGTCGCCGGTCTCGACCGAGGTGGCGGCGACGACGAGCTTCGTGGGGTGCGCGGCCGCGGCCGACGCGTCGAGCGGATCCTCGCGAGCGAACGCGTCCCAGAGGTAGTCGATGTCGATCCAGTGGCCGCCGCGAAAGAAGCGACGGGGATCGACGAACTCCGTGCGCGACATCTGGGTCGTGTAGCAGCGACGATTTCTCCCGTGTTGCCCCGCGAGGTGCGAGGCGAGGTTGCACGCGCCGGCGGACGCGCCGATCGCGATCTCGAACGGATGGAAGTCCTTCTCGAGGAAGACATCGAGCACGCCGGCCGCGTAGATACCCCGCATCGCGCCGCCTTCGACGACGATCGCGTTCGTCATGCGCGGAGCATAGTCGGTTCGCGATGCGTGGACCGGCTGCGAGGGCCTCGCGCCGTCAGATTCGTCCGGGCCGCGCGTAGCGGAGCAAGCAGCCCACGCCGCCCAACTCCGAGAGCTGGTCGTGGTGACTCACGCGTTCGAAGCCACAACCGGTGCGCTCGGCGAGCTGGACCAGGTGCTCTCGCAGATCGACACCGGCGAGCTCGCCGCCACAGCGAGAACAGCCGTCGGTGAGCCGTTCCGGTCCCTGGGTCACGGTCTCGCACAGCGTGCAGATCCAACCCCGCCCGGGATCGTACGAGCCGGTCATCACGAGCAGGTCGGCCTGGCCCCGGTGCAAGGCCTCGATCGACGGAAGCGTACCGATCTCCGCCATCACTCCTCGGCGGACCTCACGACACAACATGTCCGCCGCGTCGAGCGACTCTCGCTGCTCTTGCTCGACAAAGCTGGCAAGCGCGGCCTGCACCACGTCGGAGTGGTCCGCGCTCGCGGGTGCAGGGACGATGTCGACCAGCTTTGCCCGTAGCCGATCGGGGAGCCGGTCGCGAAGGCGTGCGGTGAGGCGAGGCGCTCCGGCGAGGATCAGGTGCGTGTGTCCGCGCGCGGACATCAACCGATCGAGCAACGCGAGCTTCTCCTCGAGAAACCGATCTGCGCGGTCCTTGCGATGATTCTGGTAGTGGTCCCGGCTCTGGCGGCGTACGTCGGCCGGGAGCGCAGGGGCGGTCGTCCAGATGTCTCGCGTGATCGCACCGAGACTGACCTCCAGGATCCGAGCCGAGGCTTCGGTCGAGATGACGACGACGAAGCGATGGAACGTGTCCTTGAGCTCGACGAGCGGATAGATCACGGGCGTGCGATCGAGGCACACGAGATCGGGCACGGGCACCCGGAACTCGAGCGCCCGAAACAACGGAGCCTGGCCACCGCGCGCGAACACCGCGATGCCGCGTGTGCGTGGGGAGCGTTGCTCGAGCTGCGCGTAGAGTCGAGACATCGTCGTGTCGAGCTCGCGGCGTTCGTCGACCGTCAGGGTCGCCCGGATCGCACGAACGCGGCGATCGAGGACATCGCGTCTCGCGACTCCATTCGCGACCGAAAGGTAGCAGCTCACCACGAACGTCTCCGAGGCTTCGAGGGTAGCGAGTGCGCGAACGTGTTTTCGGAGCTCGGTCAGATCGACGGCGTTCGTGTCGACGAGGCTCGACGTCGGCTCGTCGGGGCTCGAGCTCGCCGCGTCAGTCGCCACAGGCTGGCTCCCGGGGAGGCGGAGCACACGCGGCAACCCTATCGCGGGCTCGCTCGAGACGTCGGCGAGCGTCGTTGGCCTTGCGAAGATGATAGAGCAAGAGTCTGGTCAGCATCGGTGATCGCTCCTTTGCTTCCATGCATAGGTCGCGCGGACGGGATGAACACCGTCAGAAGTTCGTAGCCACACTTCTGGAATCTCGAAGTCACGACTCGAGATCGTTCACCGTTCGCCACCCGGATGACCAAGCGCTGGAATCCTCGAGCGCGGCGATCTCGATGCGAACCTCGCGCCCCGTCAGCACGGCGCGGAGCGTCACGCGATCGTCAGCGAGCGCGACGACCTCGAAGTGGCGCTCGCGGCGGTCCGGATCCGCGGGAACACACGCGGTCCACCGCGAGTGCACGAGAAACCGTCGTTGCACGCGCGGCACTCAGGTCACGTAACGCTCGGTCACGTCGTTGGCCCATCGCCACAGCTCCGCTCGGAGCTCGGCGCGATCTCGCGACCACGGCGCGAGGTGCGTCGATCGTCGGCGGCGATCGAAGTAGAAGCCACCGTGGTGGAGCAGCGCGAGCGGACACGTTGCGATCCACTCGAGCGTGTCGGCGCCGCCTGCGGGATCGCGGAGGAACGATCGAGTGAGCGCGTGAAATCGCGGCAGGGACGTCCTCACCGCCGCGGTGTCGACCCAGCCGGGGTGCATCGCGACGACACGCGGGCCGCGCGGATCGTGCTCCGCCCACAACTCGGCCAGGACGACCTGTGCGCGCTTGGTGAACGCATACGCACGAACGCCGTCGTAGGGATCCGGAATCTCCCCCGGCGCGACCAACGGCGCGAGGTACATCCCACCCGAGGACACCCAGACGATCCGAGCCGTCGTCGCCAGACGAGGTCGCAGCAAGCGCGTGAGCAGGTGCGGTCCCACGACATGCGTGGCCCACGTCAGCTCGAAACCATCAGCGGTCTCGACGTGCTCCGGCGGCAGCACGCCGGCATTGTGGATCACGACATCGATCGGAGTCGCGAGCCGCGAGGCGAGCTGCGCGACCTCGTCGAGGCGAGCCACATCACACAGCTCGATCGCGATCTCGCTCGCGGTGGTGCTCGCGAGGATCTCGGTGCGCGCGGTCGTGGCGCGCTCCAGGTCACGGCACACCATCGTGACGCGCGCGCCGCGACGGACCATCGCCTCCGTCGCGGCGCGACCGATCCCGCTGTTCGCGCCGGTGATGACGACGTGACGGCCGTCGAGACGATCGAGCTCTGCGAACGAGCCACGGCGGAGCTGCAGCCCCGGTCGGCCGAACGACAGCGGCACGATCGGGCTGAGGAGGCCGTCGAGCCAGGTCGCTCGTCGGCTCATGTGCTGACTCGCAGGCCGGCCCTCATATCGCAGTCCGAGTTGGGTGCTTAGCGGCGGGCGGTGGTTACGCGAATTCCATCGCCGGATCGGTGAGCCCGAGATAGCGCAGCGTGACGAGATCGAGTGCGTAGTTCTGATAGAGCCGCCACGGGCGTTCGGCGCCTTGGCGAGGGAGGTAGTCGAGTGCGCGCGTGACGTAGCCCGACGAGAAATCGAGGATCGGCAGCTCCTCCATGTTCGCCGGGCGGCGAGGGCGGCACGACGTGAAGTGCTTCGCGTCCATGTAGTTGATCAGACGGCACACGTACTCGCTCGTGAGGTCTGCCTTGAGCGTCCACGATGCGTTCGTGTAGCCCGACGCGAACGCGAGGTTCGGGACGTCGCTGCACATCATGCCTTTGTAGACGAGCACCTTCGACGGCGTGATCGGTGCACCGTCGACATCGAGCGACATGCCGCCGAAGATCTGGAGGACCAAGCCGGTGGCGGTGACGACGATGTCGGCGTCGAGGTGGGCGCCCGAGCGAAGCGCGATGCCCGTAGGCGTGAAGCTCGCGATGTGATCGGTGACCACGCTCGCGCTGCCCTCGCGGATCGACTCGAACAGATCGTTATCGGGGACGAGGCACAGGCGCTGATCCCACGGTCCGTACGACGGCGTGAAGTGCGCCGGGTCGAACGCGTCGCCGAGAGACTTCTTCACCTGGTTGATCAGGAACTGCTTCGCTTGCTTCGGAAAGCGACGGCTGAACTGGAAGAACGCCATCCCGAACAGCACGTTCTTCCACCGCGTCAGCCGTATGCGGCGCGCGGTGGGATCTTGCCGCGCATCCACCGGGCGATCGGATCCTGGCCGGGCACCGTGACGACGTAGGTCGGCGAGCGCTGGAGCATCGTCACGTGCGCGGCCTTCTTCGCGAGCTCGGGGACGAGCGTCACGGCGGTCGCACCGCTGCCGATGACGACGACGCGCTTGTTCGTGTAGTCGAGATCCTCGGGCCAGAACTGCGGGTGAACGATGCGCCCGCGGAACTGCTCGCGTCCTTCGAGCGGGGGCGTGTAGCCCTTCGCGTAGTCGTAGTAGCCCACGCACAGATACAGGAAGCTGCACGTGAGCGTGCGGCCGCCACTGATCGTCAGTGTCCACCGCGCGCCGGCGTTCGACCACGACGCGTGCTCGACGCGATGGCTGTAGCGGATCTTCTTGTCGATGCCGTACGCCTCGGCGGTGTCGCGCACGTACGCGAGGATCGATGGCCCGTCGGCGATCGCCTTCGGTTCGGACCACGGACGAAACCGATAGCCGAGCGTGTACATGTCCGAGTCCGAGCGAATGCCCGGGTACTTGAACAGGTCCCACGTTCCGCCGAGGCGCTCGCGGCCTTCGAGCACCGCGTAGGTCTTGCGCGGGCAGCTCGTCTGCAGGTGGTAGGCGGCGCCGATTCCGGACAAGCCCGCACCGACGATGATGACGTCGAGATGCTCCGGCGTGGTCATGCGCGGAGCATAATGCACGCGATGCCTTCGGGGATGCACGACGTGTTCACGCGCGATGGTTGTGTGGTCGTGCGCGGTGTAGTCCCGGCGGCGGAGGTCGCGGCGCTGCGCGATCGGTTCGTGAGCATCATTCCACCCGTCCCGTATCCCGCCGGCGCCGACGGGATCGTGCGCGAGCTGACCGGGCTCGCACGCGGCTACGCCCCCGTGGTTCCGGTGGTCACGGATCGTCGGTTCGGTGCGCTCGTCGCGGAGGCGCTCGGCGCTCGGCGCGTGCAGCTGCTCCAGGACTCGTGGCTGTACAAGCCTCCGATCGACGGCGGCTCCGTCGAGCTGCATCAGGATCGCACGTATATCGGCTACCTCGCGCCGGCGAACGTGGCGACGCTACGGATCGCACTCGAACACGAGGACGAGAGCAATGGCTGCATGCGCGCCGTCGACGGCAGTCATCGCTGGGGCGCGATCGGGGACGATCGATCGCTCGTCGCCGACAGCGTCACGTCACTCGTGCCGCGGTTGTCCGCGGAGCAGCAAGCGATGGTCGCCGCGGCGCGCCCGTTGCCGCTCGAGCCCGGTGACATCTCGATCCACCACTGCCTCACGCTGCATGGCAGCGCGCGGAATACGAGCGAGCGACCGCGCCGCACGATCATCCTGCGCATGTTCGACTCCGCGTGCGTGATCCAGCGCGAGCGGTTGCCCGCGGGCGCCGAGGCGTACTTTCCCACCGACGCGGACGGCCACCTCGATCCGACCACGTTCCCGATCATGTTCGAGTGATAGAGTTCGCGCATGCGAATGGTCCTGCTCGCGGTTCTCCTGTGTGCGTGCGGCAAGCAGGGCTCTCGCGCGACCGGTGACGTCGCCTCGTGCAACCTCGGCGCGGCGGGCAACTGTCGGGAGTACAACGCGGCGAACCTCGCCGCCGGCAGCGACAACCTCGCGAAGCTGTGCGGCATCGCGAAGACCGCCGTGTTCTCGATGACACCGTGCCCGATGGTGAACGCGACCGGCCGGTGTGCGCAGAAGGAGCACACCGACGTGTACTACGCGAGCTATCCGATCCCCGCGAACGAGCTCGAGATGGCCTGCCGCACGGCGGGCGGGACCTTCACCAAAGCGCCCTGAACGTCCGGGCCGCTTGGCCGACTCGATCCAGCGATGGCGCACACGCTTCTCTGGGTCGGCTCGGGCTCCAAGCAGGAGCATATCGAGCGCATCGCGAAGCGCCTTCCCGCGTGGTCGCTCGCCACCGCTGCGAGCTACGACGAAGCGAAGGCCACCTGGCCGACCGACGGCGTGACCGTCGCGGTCAGCGAGCCCACCAACAATGGCACCGACGCCGGCTTCCTCGACTGGGTGCGCGAACGCTATCCCGCGACGGGCCGCTTGCTCGTGGTCACCGATCCGCGCCGCACGGCCGCGCTCGCCGCGACGACCGCCGCGCAACAGGTGATGCTCGCGACCGCGAGCGACGACGTCCTCGCCGCCACGATCTCTCGCATGTCGACGTTGCGCGAGCTCACCGCGAATCCCGCGATCCATCGCGTCGTCGGAAATCTCGATCGCTTGCCGTCGGTGCCTCGCGTGTACACGCAGCTCACGCGCGCGACCGAGAGCGCCAACGCCGGCGCCGCCGATATCGCGCGCATCATCGAGACGGATCCGGGCATGAGCGTCAAGGTGCTCCAGCTCGCGAACTCCGCCTTCTTCGGTCTCACCCGCCGCATGACGTCGATCCGTGGCGCGGTGATCGTCCTCGGCCTCGAAGTGCTCAAGGCGCTCGTGTTGTCGTCGCACGTGATCTCGTCGCTCGGGCCGCCGTCGCGCCACTTCTCCCTCGATCGCTTTCAAGCGTCGTCGCTGCGCATCGCGCGGATCGTGCGCCGCTTCCTCCCGGATCGCGCGGACGATGCATTCGCCGCGGGCCTCTTGCACGACATCGGCCGCATGATCATCGGCCTGCGCTTGCCGAACGAATACACGCGGATCAACGAGCTCGCGGCCGCGACGGAGCAGCCGTTCCACGAGATCGAGCGCGAGTGCCTCGGCATCACGCACGGTGCGATCGGCGCGTTCCTCCTCGCGCTGTGGGGGGTTCCGTTCGGGGTCGTCGAGGCGGTCGCGTTCCACTCGGAGCCGAGCGCGATCACCGACGGAGATCGCGCATTGCTCGTCGCGGTCCACGCCGCGGAGGCGCTGCACGACATCCAGACGCAGAACGCTCCAGACGAACGCCTCGACATGAAAGCGATCGAAGCAGCGAACTTCGGTCCGATGCTTCCGGTGTGGCGATCGATCGTCGCCGCCGAAGCCGCCGCGATGTCCTGATACGCTGTCTTCCATGCGCGACGAGGAGCGGGTAGCTAGGGAGGTCGTGGAGCGGTTGAGCGCGCTCGGCATCGAGGCCGCGGCGCGCGGCGATGGCGTGCACTGGCGCGTGGCGGTCGGTGATCCGGCGACGCGATCGCTCGTGGCGCACTGCTTCTGGTACGAGCGCGCGACCGAGGGGCTCGCGATGGGCATGAACCCCGGCAACCAGCGGTCGCACCTGCGCGCGCCGGTCGAGCCGTACGAGGGCCTCGAGCTCGCGGTCGATCTCGTCGACGATCGCGTGACGTCCGCGAATGGACGCACGCGCCGCATCGACGCGTTCCTGGTCGCCGCGCGGCAGTGGATCGGGGGAGCCAAGCTCGAGGACGTGATCGCGGTCGCCCCGTTCATCGACGCACGCAAGCGCGCATCGCGGGCGCTCGCCGCGCACCTCGATCGCGAGCACGATCGCGTCACCTGGCACCTCGGCCCCGAGCCGATGCACGAGCTGTGGATCTACGGACCGACCACGCGCTCGTGCCGCGTGATGGATGGAACGACCAGCTTCTTCATCGGCCAGGTGCAGGTCGCGTTCGCCACAGAAATCTCCGATCTTCGCGCCGCCGTTGCCGCGTGGCTGATCGAGAACGCTCCGCTGGCATCCCTCGTCGAGCTCGGCGCGGATCTCGAGCGTCACGCCGAGGTCCTCGAGGCCGACCCCGCGCGCTGGCACTGGCTGCACGTGCGCGATCGGATCGCCGACCCCGATGACGTCTTGGCTCCCCTCGCCCCGCTGATCTCGCGGCTCGCCGACAGCCCGATCGTGTCGCGCTTCTACACGTACTCGAGCCTGATGCTGCTGTGCTTTTCCGCGAGCTCGCACTTCCCGTGGGTCGGCCAATATCCCGTCGTCGGCAGCACACGAGACGGCACGTTTCACATCGGTAGCGAGCGGACCGCAGATCTCGATCAGGCGGTCTCGCTGATCGAAGCCGCGCTGTCTGCGTCACCGATCGCGCCGTTCTTCGGATCCGCGGCGGACTACGAGCTCCCCGCCGTCGTCGCCGCGTTCGCGCGCGCGAACAGCCACGACGTCCCGACGCTGATCCGCCGCCAGCAGTGGACCGACGTCGGCGTCGTTCGCGGGACGCGGCGCGCGATGTTCAGCGGCACGCAGGTCACGTGCATCGATGGCGACAAGCGTTCGATGCACGACTGCACGACGCTCGACGCGGCGGTTTCGATCGCGATCTCGTTCCTCGCGGCGTGATCCTCGGGCGCCCGTGCGCGATGATTCGCGGGATGGCTAAGAGCAAAGCGGCGGTGCTGAAGCAGTTGCCCACGTTGTGGTCCCACCGCGTGGCGTGTCAGGCGATCGGCCTGCATGCCGACGAGCGCGAGGTGTGGGGCGGTTGGGAGAACGGCGTCGTCATCGCCGTCGATCACGAAGGCAAGGTGCTGCGGAAGTGGCGCTTGCCCGCCGGTGTCGATGCGGTGATCGCCGACGAAGCGTGGCGCTACGCCGGTTGTTACGACGGCAACGTCTACGATCTCACCGGCCGCGTTCCGCAGATCGCGTACGAGGTCGGCGCTAACGCGCGCATCCACTGGCTCGACGTGTTCCGCGGCAACTTGTGCGCCTCCGACATCAACGGGCACTGCACCGTCGTCGACGCAGATCAGAAGCTCTTGTGGAAGGCGAAGCCCAAGGCGTCGGCCGGCTGGATGGTTCGCGCCGACGAGGATGGCGTGTACCTCGGCAACTCGCAGGGCGTGTCGAAGTTCAACTGGAAGGGCAAGAAGCAGTGGTCGGCGCCGAAGACGAAGAACGTGGGTTTCGGCTGGCAAGAAGAGACGCGCGTGTTCGCGTTCTGCGGCTTCCAGAAGCTACGTGAATCCGCGGTCGTCGCGATCGACAAGCAATCCGGCAAGGTCGTCGCGCGCGGATCGACGTGGTCGACCAAGCCGCACTACAACTCGTACGTCAACGCGGCCTCGTGCGCCGCGGTCGGCACCGAGCGCATGTTCGCCGCGACCGCCGAGACGCTGTTCTGCTTCGACGGCAAGGGCAAGCTCCTGTGGGAAGCGCCTACGGCCTGCGGCACGCCATGCTCGATGGCGGTGCTCGGCGATCGCCTCTACGTCGCGACGCACACGGGGCACCTCGCCGCGATCGATATCAGCGCGAAGGCGATCGCCGCCGCGAAGAAGAAGGCGGGCAAGCAAGCGCGCGCGAAGAAGGTCGTCGTGCAGAAGGCCACGGCGCGCAAGATCGAGACCGTCAAGGCCAAGGGCGCGAAGGGCGTCATCGTCGAGTGCTTCAAGGACGGCAGCAAGGTCCGCGTGCGCGTCGTGTCGCCGGGCTATCACTCGGACTGGTTCTGCCAGTTCCCGCGCGACATCCGCATCGATGGCGTGAAGTACGCCGTCGACGAGGTTCGCGAGGCCACGCAGGGTGGCTTCTATCGCGTGCTCGGCAACATCAAGCGCCTCCGCTAGTCGTGGCGCCGCGTGGCGAGCATCTTCTCCACCACGTGATCGACGCACGAGCGCACGGCGGCGGTGAGGCCGCGGCGCGCGGGATACAGGACCCACAATCCACCGACCGGGCCCGACGCGCTCGTCAGGACATGCTCGAGCTCGTTACTCACCACGTTTCGCGGCAATAGCGCGATGCCCATACCGGCGGCGACCGCGCTGCGCATCGTGGTCATGTCGTTCACGACGAGGCGCGGCTTGAACGCGATGCGCTGCCGCTTTCCACTCGTGTACAGCTCCCACACGGCGCCGCTCGTCGTGGCCTGCGACGCGATCAGATCGTGCTTCGGGAGATCGGCGAGCCGCTTCGGACGCCCGCGCGCGGCGAGGTAGTCCTTGCTCGCGTAGAGCGAGCGCGAGGACTCGAAGATCTTCCGCGCGACGAGCTCGGAGCTCTCGATGCTGCCCGTGCGCACCGCGAGGTCGAAGCCTTCCTCGAGGATGTCGACGCGGCGATCGGTGAGCTCGAGATCGATCGTCACGTCGCGGTACGTCGCGAGGTACGGCGCGAGGATGCGCGCGAGCATCGGACCGATGCCCGTCGGCGCCGTGATCCGAACGCGGCCGTGCGGAGCGACGTGGGATGTGCGCACGAGCTGCGTGCCTTCCCCGAGCTGCTCGAGCGCACGCTCCGCGTGCTGGAAGTACGAGCGCCCCACGTCCGTCAGGTGCAGCCGGCGCGTGGTGCGCTCGAGAAGCCGAGTGTCGAGCCGGCCCTCGAGGCGCGTGATCCGGCGGCTGACCGTGGAGACCGGGACGCCGCGGGACTTGGCCGCGGCCGTGAAGCTCTCGGCGCGCACCACGTCGACGAACAGCGCCACGTCGTTGAGATCCGGAGATTCTAGTTTTGCATCCATGATAACAGTGCCTCGCGATTAGGGAGACTAGTGCAGTCGCGAGCGTATGGCCATGCTCCTCGCCATGACCAAGAACATCGTCGTGACCGGCGCGACCGGCACTATCGGCCGCCGCGTCGTCGAGGGCCTGCTCGCCAAGAACCTCCCCGTGACCGGCCTCGTCCGCGACGCCGGCAAGGCGCTACCCGCCGGTGCGACCGCAGCGGTCGGCAGCTTCGAAGATCGCGCGTCGCTCGAGCGCGCATTCACCGGCGCGGATGTCGTCGTGCTGATCACGGCCGCCAACGCCCACGCGGCCGAGCAAACGCTCACCGCGATCGCGGCGGCGAAGGCGGCGAAGGTTCGCAAGATCGTGCGGATCTCGGCGCTCAAGGCCGACCCCGCCGGGCCTACGGACAACACGCGCCAGCACGGCCGCACCGAGGCGGCGTTGCGCGATGCCGGAATGACCTACGTGATCCTGCGCCCGCACTTGTTCCTGCAGAACCTGCTCGGCTCGCTCGCGTCGATCACCGGCGCCGGCACGCTGTACTGGGCTACCGGTGACGCGAGGATGGGCATGGTCGACACGCGCGATGCAGCCGACGCTGCGATCGTCGCTGCGACGAGCAGCGCGTTCGACAACCAGACGTTCGAGCTCACCGGACCCGCGTCGATCGACTACCACCAGGTCGCCGCCGCGATCAGCCGCGGCCTCGGTCGCGAGGTGAAGTACGTCGCCGTTCCGCCGCAGGCGATGGGCGAGACGATCCGCTCGTACGGCGCCGACGACTGGACCGCGAAGCTGATCACCGACTACACGACGGCGTACACCGCGGGCTGGGGCGACTTCACGACCGATCATGTCCAGCGGATCACCGGCCACGCGCCGCGCTCCGTCGACGACTTCGTGCGCGAGGTGTTGGTCCCCGCCGCGCGCGGCTGAGTCTCAGTTCGTCTCGACGCGGGCATTCTCCACGAGCACGTCGTACTTGTATCCAGCGCCGAAGTCGCGGTTGGTGGCGAGCGTGCCACGCACGACGACGATCGCACCGAGCGTGACCGTGGCGTCCGTGGTCACCGTCAAGTCGTTCGTCCCGGCCGCGCCGGTGCCGTCTTGGAGGTGCAGCCAGTTGTGACCCAGGATCTGGTTGTTGAGCTTGACCACCTTGCCTCGTACGGCGACGGGCTTGTCGGCGAGCGCTGCTCGGTTGGCGAACACCTGCGCGATCGTCTGACCACCGGCGACGGGTTCGAGCTTCTCGATCGCGGTGGTCGTCTCCGCCGAGTTCCTCGTGTGGGGCGACGAGGTGGTGCTATTCGTCGCGGCCGCGCTGGGCGCGCTCGCGATGGGAAACGCGTTGACGAAGTAGATCGTGTCGAACGTGCGGTCGAGCGTGCTGCTGTGGAACGCCGACATCAACGTTCCTCGAGCACCCGTGATCTTCATTCCGACGGTGAGCTTGGTCTCCGGGCCCGCGACCCAGATCTTCTCGGTGCCGGTATCGAGACTCGCGTACGTGTAGCCGCCGGCATCCATCGTCTCGACCACGGTGCCGCCGAGCGGCGGCGTCGCGGCCTCCGGCTGCGCGGGCCGCGGATCCGCGACGCGCGCACCCGGCTGTGGAAACCCCGGCGGAGGTGCACCGAGGGACGAGAGCGGTGGCTCGGTTGTCGTGGGCTGACTGCGCGCTTCGCGCGTCGTATCGCGCGTGCAGCCGACGACGAACGCGAGCACGCAGAGAACACAAGTCGATCGGCTCATGATCAAGACCTACCACGCGCCGCTCGCGTGCATCGATCCGATTCGGGACAACGACGCCGCGTGCTTCGAACGTCACGCGAATCACCGACGTGTCGTGGCGTACGCGAATGACAAGCACCGTCTGTACCGTGTTGGTTCACCAGCGTTCGAACGTTGCACACCTGAGGATCCGTCATCGACCCGCCAACGCTGGTGCGCTCGGAATACACCTTGCACGACGATGTGCATGATCGGCGGCCTCCTCGCACTCTGTGTCGCGACGGTTGGGGTGTTGAGCATGGCGGCGCTGTCGAGCGCGACTCGCAAGAAGCGGCGGCGTGATCGGACGCAGCGATCGCTACTGCGGATGCATGGCGATCTCCGCGAGACGTTCGAGATCGCTGCACGACACGTCGAGCCGGTCGCGCCCGCACCGCCATTGCGATTGATCGTGGCCCCGATCATCGGCAGTTCGTCGACGGAGCCACACGAGGTCACGAGCCACGCGCCATCCGTTCGCACGTCCGTCGTCGGCTTGACCGCCGCGCTCTCCTTGTTGGAGCAGAGCTCGGTATTCGATCGTCCACCCGAGCCACCGACGCGCCCATCTCGTTATCCTCGTGCGAGCACGCCGCCCGCGCTCGCGACGTCGAC
>JBGARE010000018.1:67944-68680 GCA_044230415.1 Kofleriaceae bacterium | reverse complement strand
ACTCCACCCGTGCCGACGTCACGTCCACTCGTGCCGGCGTCACGTCCACCATTGCCGGCGTCCGTTCCGCTATCCGTACCGACGTCACGTCCCCCATTGCCCGCGTCCGTGTCACGTCCACCATCATCGACATCTCCATCGCGTCCGCCATCCGTGCCGACGTCTCGTCCAGCGCCACCGCCGGTTCCACGTGCGCGAACCGCAGCATCGCCTCCACCGTTGCCGTCGGTGCTTCGTCCGTTACCGTCGTACGTTCGCCCGGTTGTCGGGCGCGGACCGCGTCGGTAGTCGAGTACCAGCGCGGTACACCCACATCGTATTTCGAGCAGCGCTGGTACACGTCGATTTGGGATCTCGACACGTTGGCGCCGGAACACTCGTTGCACACCCGTGCACCGATGAGGCAGTACCTGTCGTTCGCAATTCCTGCGCGGACGCACGCACTTCCTGCGGGTTGAGTGCCGACGCGATGACGGCCAACCGCAAGCGCTCGCGCGTGGCATTCCTCCCCATCTTCCTCGCGCTCGTTCTGATCGCGGTGACGGTGGCGCTCGGCTATCGCGGCTGGAGCTTCTATCTCCTGTCCGCGGAGCAGCGCGTGGAGCACCCGGATTTTCGCACGCTGCGTGCGACCGGAATGCTCGGCAACGGCTATGGCTGGGTGGCAGCGCTGCTCGTGATCATGAACCTGTCGTATCTCGTACGGCGGCGGTTCGGTGGGTTCGGCAGCATGCGC
>JBGARE010000018.1:0-67741 GCA_044230415.1 Kofleriaceae bacterium | reverse complement strand
TGTCGAGCAGGTGTTGCCGAAGCACCGCGAGATGCTCGCGACCTCGATCGCCGAGCATCCGGGACCGACGCTGCAGCCAAATGCGTCGCTGACGCGCAGCCTCCTGTCGATTCCCGCGTGGCGCAAGGCGGGACGCGTCCGACGCGAGATGATCCGCATGACGGTCCCGCCGCGCAAGGAGCTGACCAAGCCACAGCGCCGCGCTGTCGCCGAGCTCGAACGTGCAGCGACGATCGACGCGCGCGCATCCGGCGTGTCCGCGTTGCTTCGCTCGTGGCGCGGACTGCACCGCTTCTTCGCGCTGCTCATGCTCGCCGCGGTGATGCTGCACGCGGGCGTGGCTTGGTACTACGGCTACCGCTGGATCTTCACGTGATGCGGGCGCTCGTGATCCTGGTCGCGCTCGTCCTCGCACCGAGGATCGCGGAGGCGCAGCTGTTGTCGCCGGGGCCGCTGTCGAGTGCGCATGCATCGATCGACAACGACAACGATTGCGGCAAGTGCCACGCCTCGGGCAAGCAAGTCGTCGCGCAGCTCTGCCTCGGGTGCCACAAGGATCTCGAGTCGGAGCTGGCACAGGGACGGGGACTGCACGGTCGCGAGTACAAGGGCAAGGCGTGCGAGACCTGCCACGTCGAGCACATCTCGCGAACCACGAAGCTCATCCGCTGGCCGGGCGGTTCGATGGACAAGCTCGATCACAAGCTGACCGGCTACGCGCTCGACGGCGAGCACGGCAAGGTCGCGTGTTTGAAGTGCCACACGAAGACGTCTCCGCAGAGCAAGCCGCAGTTCCTCGGCACGACGACAGCGTGCGCGGGGTGCCACAAGGATCCGCACGCGGGGGCGTTCACCGCGGACTGCAAGAAGTGTCACTCGACGAGCTCGAGCTTCAAGACGTTCGATCAGAAGGCGTTCGATCACTCGCTCGCGAAGTTCAAGCTCGAGAACAAGCACGCGACGGTCGCGTGCGCGAAGTGTCACCTCGGTTCGCCACCGGTATGGAAGCCGGTGCAGTTCTCGACGTGCGAGTCGTGTCACCAGGATCCGCACAAAGGCGAGTTCAAGCCGAAGGCGTGCACCGCCTGTCACGACACGAAGAGCTGGGAGGGCGCGAGCGATCTGATCCGCAAGAACCATCCGCGCCTGTCGCTCGCGAACGGTCACGCCCGCGTCGACTGCAAGGGCTGCCACGATCGCGGCAACGACAAGCCACCGTCGAAGGGCAGCACCTGCGAGAGCTGTCACCGCCCCGTTCACCTCGCGTCGTTCGGCAAGCGTTGCGAGTCGTGCCATGCATCGATCAAGTGGGTCGGTCTCCCCGCGTCGACGGGACGCGACAATCACGGCAAGACCCGGTATCCGCTCGAAGGCAAGCACACGGGCATCGAGTGCGTCGCGTGCCATCCCGCGAGCAAGCCCGCCGCCGCGCGGTTCAAGAACCTGCGCTTCGGCACCTGCGCGTCGTGTCACCCCGACAAGCACCAGGGCGAGTTCGCATCTCGCAATAATGGCGAGTGCGCGCAGTGTCACGTGCTCGCCGGCTTCACGCCGACGACGTTCGGCGCGACGCAACACGCGACGACCAAGCTCCCGCTCGACGGAAAACACGCCGCGACGCCGTGTAGCGGATGTCATCCCGGTTCGCGCCCGCGGCTGTCGTTTGTCGTCGCGAAGCAGGCGTGCGCCGATTGCCACGCGAATCCCCACGGCGATCAGTTCGCGACGGAGATGGGACGCGGCGGATGCGCCACGTGCCACAGCTCTGTCGACTGGCATCAGGCGAAGGTCGATCACACGAGCTGGCCGCTCGTCGGGAGCCACGCACGTACCGCGTGCGCCGCGTGCCACGGCGAGCAGAAGAAGGGAGCGGAGCCGGCGGCGTATCGCGGAGTGCCTCGCACCTGCGAGGGATGTCACGACGACATTCACGCGGGACAGTTCCGCCAGACCCAACCGACGAAGGACTGCAAGACCTGCCACGACACCGAGGCGTTCTCGATCGCGAGCACGTTCGATCACCAAAAGACGCGCTACCCGCTCGAGGGAAAGCACAAACCGCTCGCGTGCGCGAAGTGCCACATGACCGAGACGCTACGCAACGGCGTGCAAGCAGTGCGGTGGCGCCTCGGCTACACGCAATGCAAGGACTGCCACGCGAGCCCGCACCGGGAGGGCCCATGAGGATCCCGATCTGGATCGCGGTGTTCGTCCTCGTCGCGACCGACCTCGTCGTGCCGAGCGCGATCGCGCGCCCGAACAAGTCGCATCGCTCGCGCAAGAAGGTACCCGTCGCGCCTGCGCCGGCACCAGTTCCGCCACCGGCGCCGGTCCCCGAGCCGGAACCCACGCCGCCGCCACCGCCGACGATCGAGCCGGAGCCCGAGCCGGCGCCCATCACCACGCGTCCGATGCCACCGCCCGCGCCGCGGCTCGGCATGCGGCCGGCGCAGAAAGCGCACGGCGGATTCGTCGACGCGATGGATTGCTCCGCGTGTCACACCGCGGACGGGTGGAAGCTGTCGCGTGCAGCGTCCGCGAGCGGCTTCGATCACGATCGAACCGGCTTTCCGCTGCGCGGTGTGCATCGTCAGAACCAGTGCAGCGGCTGCCACACCGGGACGGCGCGACCCGCGACGACGTGTGAAGGGTGCCACCGCGATCCGCATCAGGGACGCAACGACGGCACGTGCGCGGAGTGCCACACGGCGACCGCGTGGTCCGATACCACCGCGCTCGACCAGCACCGCCGCACGCGCATGCCGTTGACCGGACGGCACGCGACCGTCGAGTGCACCGCATGTCACAAGCGACAAGGCGAGCGGCGATTCAGCGACACGCCGACCGATTGTTACGCGTGCCATCAAGCCGAGTACCACGCGACGACCACGCACCCGCTCCACGACGGATCGCAAGGCGGAGTGTTGTTCTCGCGCGAGTGCGGGATGTGTCATCAGACGACGGCGTGGATGCCGGCCTTCGCGGATCCCTCGACGCTGCCGCGGCTCGGTGCGACCGCGCGGACGATCGATCACGATGCGTGGTTCACGCTCACCACCGGCAGCCACCGCACGGCGGAGTGCGCGTCGTGTCACACCGATCCACGCCGCACGCGGCTCGTGCGATGCGACGGCTGTCACCTCGACGCGGCGCTTCGTTCGCAGCACCGGGCACCGGTGTCGCGCGCGGCCACGGCGTGCTTGCGGTGTCACCCGCGAGGAGCAGCGCGATGACGCGCGCGATGACATCGCTCGTCGTCGCGATCGCCGCGGTCGCGTCACCGGCGCTCGCCGACTCGGTCGCCGTGAAGGTGACCGAGGTCGCCGGCGGGGTCGCCTATCTCGCACCGGGCCGCGCGGCGGGCATCGTCCCGGGGACGAAGATCCAGATCGCCGGTCAGACCGTCAGTGTCTTCGAGGTCACCGAGAAGACGTGTGCGGTCCGCGCGGATCGCCTGAGTCCGGGCGATGGTGGAGCCGCGCGTGTCGATCGCACGCGCGCGACTCGTGTCGTGCGGCTCGCGGCGCCTCGCTCGTCGCAGATGTTCGACGGTCAGTGGCCGGATGCCGTCGTGCCGGCAGCGATCCAAGATCCCGCGACGGTTGCGCTCGGTAGCGGTAAAGCACCGGGCCGCGCGCACGTGACCGTTCTCGCGTACGGGTTTGCAGCGAGCGCGAACCAGCGCATCGACGCCGAGGGCGAAGGCCGCATCATCGCGAGCTACGATCTGTGGGACGAGCGACCGCTCGCGATCGATCTCGACGTCGCCGGTCGCGCGTACACCGCGGGGTACAGCCGCGCGAGTCGGTCCCCCGTGTTCGTTCGCGCGGCGCAGGTCCGCTACGGCGACGCACGCGATCCGCGCTTCGCGATCGGCCGGCTGCGCTACGCGGCCAGCGCGGTCGGCATGCTCGACGGCGTGCGTGCATCGGTGACACGCGGATCGCTCGAGGTGTCCGCGTTCGGTGGGCTCGTGCCCGATCCGGTGAACGGCAGGCCCGATACCGCGGCATCGCGTTTCGGTGGCGAGGTCGCGTACGACGACGCGATGGCTCCCTGGCAGCCGCGGCTCTCGCTCGCCGCGTACGGTTCGACGTGGGACGGTTCGCTCGACGAGCGCAGGCTCGCGATCAACGCGTCGGCGGGACACGGCGGTGCGCGGCTCGACGCGTGGGCCGAGGCGCAGCAATTCGCCGCGAGCAATCCCTGGGGAGCAAACACCGTCGAGCTCACCGGCGCGGGTGCGAGCGCGCAGCTGCGCGCGCGTGGCCGCTATGTCGGTGTCGACGTGACGTTCTTGCGCCCCGAGCGATCGCTGCGGCTCGCGTCGGTGTTACCCGCCGATTGGCTGTGCACGCTCGCGCCCGAGCCCGGCATCGTCGATGAAGCGTGCGCGGGTGGCGACTCCTGGACATCGGCCACCGCATCCGCCGGGCTGCGGACCGGGCGCTGGGTGTTCGACGCGATCGGATCGGTGTCGCGATCGCACGGCGTGTATCGCGGCTTCGATCAGAACGGATACGCGCGCGCGGAGCTCTCGCTGTCCACGGTGCGTCTCCTCGCCGGCGCCGCCGGGGGACGCGCGAGCTTCGGCTCGTGGGTGTCGGCCGAAGGTGGCCTCGCGTTCGCGGCATCGCGCACCGTCGATATCACGTGGCGCTATCGACCGACCCTGTTCGATTACGTCGCGAGCACCGGTCCGGTGCTACTTCACTCGATCGTGTTGGATGGTCGCATGGCGGTGTCGTCCGAGCTCGACGCCGGCGTGTCTGCGCTTGCTACGGTGGGTGAGAACCAAAAATCGATCGCGCTGCTCGGCACGGTCGTGTGGAGGCCACTGCCATGAGACATCTCGTACTAGCGATCGCCGTGTTGGGAGCGGCGTCGGGATCGTGCATGGAATCGCACGGGCCCGGCGTGCAGGCGCTCGGCGACGAGGCCTGCTACACGTGCCACAAAACCGACTTCGAGATGGCACCGGACCACGTCGGGCGCTCGACCGAGTGCTCGAACTGTCACCGGACGAGCTCGTGGAACCCGGCGTTGCTCGATCATCCCGAGGTCGAGTTCCCGATCGCGTCCGGTGCCCACAAGCCGGCGAAGTGCCTCGTGTGCCACGACCTCGATTCGCCGCAGCCGTCGACGGATGGCGCGAACACGAACTGTATCCAGTGCCATCCCAACGACAGCGAACAGAAGACGAACCACGTCGGTGCGGTGTCGCTGACCGGCGCACCGTACGCGTACGACGCCGCCACGCCGAACTTCTGCCTCACGTGTCATCCGAAGGGAACCGCGGGCAAGCACCCCGACAACCTGTTCCCGCGCACGGGCCACCACGCGGTGCCGTGTCTGTCGTGTCACATCCGCGCCGATGGTCCCGACGACGACGGCCAGAACACGAGCTGCATCGAAGCGGGCTGTCACCACACGCTCGCGTGGTCGGATCGGGAGCACAACGGCGAGGGCGGCTACTCGGGCCGGCGCGGCGACGGCAGCAACAAGCACTTCTGTCTGCAGTGCCATCAAGGCGGTAGGGGCGGCGATTGACCACGCTGCTCGTTCTCCTCGGGCTCGTCGCGGCCGCGGGGATCCCGTACATCTGGTGGACGCGGCTCGACGCGCGCAAGCAAGCCCGTGCCACGAAGGTTCACGAGGACGTGCTCTCGCTCGGTGACGAGATCGTTCCGGTCTCGATCCATCCCGAGGTCTCGCTCGACCAGTGCATCGGCAGCGGCGCGTGCGTCCGCGCGTGCCCGGAGCAGGACATCCTCGCGATCACCGACGGTCGCGCGCGGCTCATCAACCCGATGTCGTGCATCGGCCACGGCGCGTGCATGGCGGCGTGTCCGGTCGGCGCGATCACGCTCGTGTTCGGAACCGCGACCCGCGGTGTCGAGCTTCCCAAGCTGAGCTCCTCGTTCGAGACGAGCCAGCGCGGCATCTACATCGTCGGCGAGCTCGGCGGGATGGGGCTGATCCGGAACGCGGTGGAGCAGGGCCGCCAGGCCGCGCAGACGATCGCCAAGTCGGGGCGCCGCGGAAGAGACCTCGACGTGATCGTGATCGGCGCGGGCCCGTCGGGCATCGCCGCCGCGCTCGCGTTGATTGCGCACGGGCTGCGCGTGCAGATCGTCGAGCAGGATCGGTTCGGCGGGACGATCACGCACTATCCGCGCGCCAAGGTCGTGATGACCGGATCGTTCGAGCTCGCGGGTTACGGAACGGTTCGCCGCAAGACGATGAGCAAGGAGCAGTTGCTCGAGCTGTGGACCGATATCCGTGCGCGGACGCAACTCCCCGTCGTCGAAGGCGTGCGCGTCGAATCGATCGTCGCGGAAGGGACGTCGTGGCGCGTCTCGGGCGGGACGTGGAACGACGCGGCGCCGAACGTCGTGCTCGCGCTCGGTCGCCGCGGCGCGCCCCGGCAGCTCGGCGTTCCCGGCGAGGATCTCGCGAAGGTCGTGTATCGGCTGATCGAGCCCGAGCCGTTCGCGGATCAGGACGTGATCGTCGTCGGTGGTGGGAATGCCGCCGCGGACTGCGCGATCGCGCTCGCGAACGCCACGCTGTGCAAGAGCGTGGCGCTGAGCTATCGCAAGCGCGAGCTCGCGCGCCTGCGCGGCTCCGTGCGTATCGAGCTCGAGCGCTGCTTCGCGGCCGGCACCGTACGCCCGCTGCTCGGCACGGAGCTGGTCTCGATCGAGTCGGATCGCGTGGTGCTCAAGGGCGACACTGGCCTCACCCACGTCCCCAACGATTCCGTCATCGTCCAGATCGGCGGCCAGCCCCCGAGCGAGCTCCTGCGGACGATCGGGATCGAGTTGGTCGAGAAGCGTGGCGAAGCGTAGTACCGTCGGAGGGATGTCGAACGCGTCGTTCGTGTGGATCCTCGTGATCGCCGCCTGCGGGCAGGATGCCGTCACGCCGGACCCCGAGCCGCCCGTCGGTACCGATCCGACGCGCGCGCCGCCGGCGAACACCGTCGGTGGCTTCAAGATCCAGATCCCCGAAACGGTCCTGACCCCGGGTCGCGAGTTCGAGCCGTGCTGGATCTTCCCACTCGAGCTCACCGGGCCCTCGCACTTCGTCGGCGGCGCGGTGTTGCGCACGGGCCCCGGCATGCACCACGGCAACATCACGACGCGGCCGAAGACGGGCGAGGGCATCCGTCCGTGTCCCGCGGACAACGGCGATCCGGCGACCGACGTCACCGCGGGTGGCAACGTGCTGTTCGGATCGTCGACGCAGGTCTCCGGCGAGGAGTGGTATCGATTCGCCGATGGCGAGGCGTATCGCGTGCTCGACTCGTACGAGATCGTCGCGCGCATGCACTTCTTGAATCCGAGCGATCAGGAGATCACCGTCGCGCCGGCGTACGAGTGGTTCACGATCGACGAGGCGAAGCTCGAGCGCGAGATCGGTGCGTTCATCTGGATGTACCAGAACTTCACGATCCCGCCGATGTCGACGAAGACGGTGACCGCGGACTGCGTGCTACCGGGCGCGCACACGATGCACGTGGTGTCGCTCCTGCCGCACATGCACAAGCTCGGCAAGTCACTCGACGCGACGTACGTCGGTGGGCCGTTCGACGGTCAAGCCTTCCTCGACTCGCAGGGCTACGATCCCGACAACGGCGTGCTCACGTTCTATGACCCGCCGGTCGATCTGACCGATGCAGTGGGCATCACGTTCTCGTGCACCTGGCAGAACACGTTCGATCGGACCATTCGCGAGGGCATCGGCGACAACGAGATGTGCATGGTGTTCGGGTACGCCTGGCCTGTCGACAAGGCGTACACCGCGTACGCGTCCGACGACAATTGCGTGATGTTCGCGACGCCGCCTCCCGGCGGCTGACGCACGGCGCAACTGCTGGTACACCGTCGGTCGAGCGATGGAGTCGATCGATCAGGAGCTCGCACAGCTCGGCGCGATCCTGGTCGAGGAGCGCGTCCTGCGCCGGGTCATCAAGCAGCACCGCCGCGTGCGCGGCTTCGGCCTGCAGGTGCCGCACGAGCTGTGCTACTCGCTCCGGCGCGCGGACCTCGCGAAGCTACTCGAACGCGACGACACCACGGTCGCGATCGACTCGCTGCCCGAGCGCGTGCTGCTCGCGAGCGGCGATCGCGCGGCGCTGGAGGCAGGGCAGGCGGAGGCGTCGTCGCAGCTCTGGCGACACTTGTTCCACGCCCGGATCCACCGAGCGTTCGACGAGCTGTTCGAGAGCAAGCAGCTCGGGGTGCCCGCGATTCGCCAGCGCATCCATCGCGTCGGCCAGACCGAGTTCGACGAGATTCGCACCGTGCTCCGGCAAGAGGATCTGCTCCTGCCGCCGACGGACGATGGCACGACCTACGTCGAGTTCGTCGCCCTCTACCTCGAGCTGACGCACTTCGCGCCGCACGCCGTGGCGCGTACGTTTCCGGCGGTGTTCGATCGGGAGGCGGTCGACGCAACGATCGCGCTCGACATCGACGCCGCCGCGTTGCTCGCGGCCACGCGACCTCCGCGCGGCCCGGCTGCACCGGTCGTGGTCTCCGTGGAAGCGCCCGCGACGAGCGTCGAGCCCGAGGTCACCACACCGCTCGCACGGCCACTCGCGCAGAAGACGAGCCGCAAGGGGAACCACGCGCGCGCGGCGATCCTGTTCGCGCGTGCCGGCGACGAGCACGCCGCGTCCGAGGAGCTCGACACGATCATCGCAGAGCTCGCGCGCGTCCTTGGCACCGACGCGAAGCCGGCATGGACGAAGGCGCTCCTTCCCGTCGCCGAGTTCGCGGCGCGCCAGACGTCCACGCGGTTCAACCCCGGCGCGCGCCTGCTCCACGATCTGCAGAAGGCGGGCATGGTCACCGAGCACGACGTCAAAGCCGTCGACGTCATCGGCTGGGCGCTGTCGCGTGGCAAGCAGCCGCTCGTTCGCTCGCTGCCCGCCACGCGCGAGGTCCGCATCGCGAAGCACGTGCACTCCGCGGCCTCGAAGCTCGTCGCGTGCACGCTCGCGTCGCCCGAGCAAAACGCGCGGCTCGCCGAGGCGTTGCACGACATCGCCGCGCACGCGGATGACCAACTGCGCGCGACGCTGCGCCCGAAGATCGAAGCCGCGCTCGACGCGGTCGATGTCCATCCGCACAGCCTGCCGGAGCGCGTCGGCGAGAAGAAGCTCGTCGACGAGTTGCTCGATCGCGCGGTCACGCTCGGCCGCTTCTCGCTGGGCGATCTTCGCGACGCGATCTCGCGCAACGATCTGAAGCTGCCGGATCTCGCGCTCGGGGATCTCGGTCGCGGTGATCAGCTGCTGCGTGCGGACAAGCAGTTGTCCACGTCGCTCGACGGTGTCTATCGCCGTGGCGAGATCTACATGCGCGGTCTGCAGAAGGGTTCGTCGATCCTGTTCGGCACGCCGCTCGGCCGGCTGTTCACGCTGTACGTGATGTTGCCGCTGCTCGGCTCGTTCGCCGTCGTCGAGGGCCTCCAGCACATGGTCGGCCCGTTGTGGAAGAAGCTGTTCCACGTCGAGCCCGTGATCGCGACGAACACCACGCTCCTCGGCGGCGCGGCGTTCCTGTTCCTGCTGTTGCACGTCATGGTGTTCCGTCGATCGATGCACCTGTTGGTGCGCATCTTCTGGCGGCTCACGCGATTCATCCTGTTCGACGCACCTCTCGCGATCCTCCGCCTGCGCGGCGTCGTGTGGTTCTTGTCGAGTCGCTTCGTTCGCTGGGTCGTCAAGCCGGCGATCCCCACGGGCATCGTGTTCCTGTCGACGATGAGCGTCGTCGAGCCGCTGCGCTGGATCATCCTCGGCGCGTTCTTCGTGATCACCGCGGTCGCGATGAACTCGCGCTTCGGTCGCCGCGCCGAGGAGATCACGGTCGATTGGCTCGTGCGATCGAGCCGGCAGGTCACGAGCCACATCGTGCCAGGCCTCGTGAAGTACACGCTCGAGCTGTTCGCGCGGCTGATCGAATCGCTCGATCGCTTCATCTATCGCGTCGACGAATGGCTCCGGTTCCGCACCGGCCAGTCGTGGCTCAAGCTCGTGTTCAAAGGCGCGTTCGGCACGCTGTGGTTCATCATCACGTACATCATTCGCCTCTACGTGAACCTGTTCGTCGAGCCGACGACGAACCCGATCAAGCACTTTCCCGTCGTCACGGTCGCCGCGAAGATCATGCTGCCGTTCATCCCCGCGATTCTCGAGGGCATCACGGGCCCGGCCTCGGTGCTCCTCGGCACGAAGCTCGGCAAGGGCTTCGCCGCGTTCACCGTGCTCGTGCTTCCAGGACTCGCGGGATTCCTCGTGTGGGAGCTCAAGGAGAACTGGAGGCTCTATCGCCGCACGCGCCCGAAGATGCTCGGCCCGCTCGCGATCGGTCACCACGGCGAGACGATGGCGCGCCTGCTGCGTCCCGGATTTCACTCGGGCACCATCCCGAAGCTGTTCACCAAGCTGCGCCGCGCCGCGTGGCGCAACGACCCGGCCGCCGCGGCGCGCGCGACCGAAGGCCTCCATCACGTCGAGGAAGCCGTGGTCACGTTCATCGATCGCCAGCTCGTGTCGATGCTCAACGAGAGCGTCGCGTTCCGCGCGACCGATGTCGCGTCCGGTCACGTCGAGATCGGCTCGAACCGGATCCAGATCGCGCTGGCGTGTCCGAGCGTCGGCGAGGAAGCCGCGTCGATTCGCTTCGAGCTGCAATCGGGCTGGCTCGTCGCGAGCATCCGCACGCTCGGCTGGATCGGCAAGCTCTCCCCCGATCAACGCGAGATCTTCGAGATCGCGCTCGCGGGCTTCTACAAGCTGTCCGCGATCGATCTCGTCCGCGAGCAGCTCGAGCACGCCCTCGTCGAATCGCCGGGCGCGACGGCGCCTCCGTACGACGTGTCCGACGAAGGCATCGTCGTGTGGCCGGGCAACGCGTTCGACACCGAGATCGTCTACGCGCTGCGCTCGACGCGGCTCGCTCCTACCGTGCGCGGCGCGAAGTACGAGGGTCCGGTGATCGATCTCGCGCGGCGCAACGCGCTGTTCGGACGCGTGCCGCTGTACTGGGCGATCTGGTCGACGACGTGGCAACAGATCGCGCGCTCCGAGGCACCGACGAAGGTGATCGTGGGCCCGAGCCTGCTCCCCTCGAGCGATCCGAAGACTTAGACGAGATGGAGGGCGATCGCGATGTGCAGCAGCATCGTCACGAGCAGCACGAGCGAGAACGGGATGTGGACGCGCTTCCATGACTTGAGCAGCGCCTTGCTACGCGGCGCGAGCTCCTTGCGGCGCTCGTAGAACACGACACGATCGATGCGCCACGCGATCTGGCGCACCACGGATCGCGGAGCGAGCTTGCGCATCGCGCGCCGATCGCGTCCGCGCGTCCACAGCCGGCGGAGGTCGTCGACCATGACCCAGAGCAGCAGCGGAATGAGCCCGATCTCCCACGAGCCTTCGGACCGCGCGGCTTCACGCTCCATGATCTGATACGCGTAGTCGCTCGCTTTCGGATGCGAGGTCGCGAGCTCGGTGATCGCGCGACGGTGAGCGAGGATCTGCAGGTCGTGCCTGTTCGTCAGCGTCGGGACGAGCGTGTAGAGGTAGCGGCCGATCAGGCCGGAGATCACGACGGCGATCATGCTCCAGAACGGGATCGAGACCCACGTCGTGAGCCGCATCGCGGAGTGGAGCACGATGAACATCGGACCGACGATGCCGGTCATGATGTGGACGTCGAGCCAGAACTGATTCGTCGCGGTCCTGTGGAACCAGCCGAACCTCCGCTGGAGCAAGTACGCCATCGACAGCACCATCAGCGCCGTGCCGACATAGCCGCACGTGACCGCGAGCTTCGTGCCGGCGAGATAGCCGACGTTCATCTGCGCGAGATCCGGTGACAGCCCGTCGAGGAGGAGCAAGCGATAGCTCACCGACATCGTCGGGGCGAACCAGCGCAGCATGACCTCGGCGAGCACCGCGAGGAACGCACCGAGACCGAGGACCCACAAGAGCCGAGACAGCTTGCGCACCTTCACGCGCGCATCGCCCGAGTCGTAGATCGCGAGACCCTCGAGGAACGGCTGCTCGGGGAGGACGCGCAGCCGCTTGCGCTTGCCCGTCTGCTCGGGCTCGGCGCGCTCGCGGAACAGCTTCGCCGGCGCGATCTCGATCAGCGAACCGGTCGGGCACGCCGAGACACACGCCTGATCCTCGTAGCCCGCGCAGTGATCGCACTTGTTCGCGATGCGGCGCGCCGCGGCCTTGCGGCCCTTGCCCGCGCCGAACGCGAGCTTGTGTCCCTTCTCGAGCCGCGCTTTGAACTGCGGGTTGTACGTCGGCATCTCCGGCTCGGCGACGTTGATCATGCTGATCGCTCCGTAGGGACACGACAGCGCGCACAGGCTGCACCCGATGCAGCGATCCTCGACGATCTTGATCTCTCCGGTCTTCGCATCGCGCTTGATCGCGTCGTGCTCGCACGGCGACAAGCAGCGCGCGTCCTCGCACGTGCGGCACGTGTAGACGAAGTCGAGCAGGCCGAGCTCGTATCCGCCGAGCGTGAGGCGCTGCGCGCCGTGGCGGTCCTCGCACGCTTCTTCGCACTGCTTGCAGTCGATGCACAGGTCGAGCTGGCGGATGCGCACCGTCGGGCCAGCGACGGAGAGGCCATTGCGGATGTAGAAGTCGAGCAGCTCGTGCTTGATGCCGGTGACCGCTTTGAGGCGAGCAGCGGTCAACGCGAGCGTCTCGCTGAGCGAACGCTCCACCGCCGGTGCGGTGCGCGCGATCATCTCGAGTCCGCCGCTCGCGAGCACGAGGACCTCGGCGCGACCGAGCGAGAACGCGGCGATCCGAGTGCCGCGCTCGGCGGGCAGCGAGCTGAGGTTGAACACCTCGCCGGCGGTGAACATCGCGAGGTTGTGCTTCGCGCTGCGCGCGAGCGGTCCCGGCGGCATCAGCGTGCCGTCCTTTTCGCCGAGTGCGGCGTCGCGCTGCTGCGGACCGCGCTGCTCGAGCGTGTCGGCGTCGAACATGCCGAGCGAGATCTGGCCCTGCACCACGCAGCACACCGCCGCGGTCATGCCGGCCGGCAACGTGACGAAGGTGTCGCGTTGCACCGCGAGGTGGACGAGCTTGCCGGTGGACTCGAGATCGGCGAGCAATGCCGGCGGCGCTCCTCGCAGGAAGTGTTGCTCGCTAAGCGCGGTGGCGGTCATGCGCTACAGGTGGACGCGAAAGCCGGTGGTGTGACAGCCCGACGTGTTGCAGTTCGCGCCCGTCTCCCCGTCGACGGGGCCGAGCATCTCGATCACGTCGGGGCACAGCGTGACGAACGCCTTCGCCGGATACATGACGAAGCCATCGACGAGATAGAAGTTGCCGTTGTTCGGATGCGAGACCGCGGTCGCCGCATTTCCGAGCGAGTCTTGGAGATAGATCGTCGCGTTGCCCACGGGGGTCGTTCCCTCGTGGTCGTACAGGGTGCCCGCGAAGGCGAACGGCGTCGCGACGCCGTTCTGGTGGTGGCACATCAGGCAGTCATCGCCCGGGTCGCCTCCGCCCGTGCAGTCGCCGCTCTCCGCCGGAGTCATCGGCTCGGCGCATGGCGGTGGCGGAATCGTCGTCAGCACCGAACCATCCACGTCGGACGCGCCGACCTTCTCCCGGAGCACGCCATCGCACCCGAGGAACATCACGACGATCGACACGAGTGCACGACGCAAGCGGGGGACCGGGCTGCAACACCCATTCCCGTGGTTCTCGACGAGCCTGTACGGACCTAGGACGCGTGCCTGTCCCAACTTTGCACACCGAAGTCCGTGACCCGTACTCCACCCCATGAGGTCGCACGTCTGGGCCGGCTCGGATCTGGTGTGCAACCTGCTAGCTGACGACCGGCCAGATGCGTGTCGTGCTGTCGCTCCTCGTCGCGTTGCTGTTCGGGAACGAGGCGATCGCGGAGACCCGCACCACGACCGTCGCGGTCACCGTTCGGAAGCGACCGGGGGAGCGCGCCGCCGCGGTCGTGCGGATCCCGATCAACACCGACGTGACGATCGTTCGCGAAGAGGGGCGATGGTTCCTCGTCAAGGTGAACGGCGCCGAGGGCTACGTCGCGCGGACCACGCTGACCACACCTGCGCCGGCCGTGTCGACGACGCCGGTGTGGAGCGCGCCGCGTGCGCCGCTCGGCGACGCGCTGATGGTCGAGGTCACCACGGCGACGGCGAGTCTGCGCGCGACGCCTGCCTCCGATGGCGCGAGCATCGCGACGCTCGCACGCGGCGCGAAGCTCGCGGTGATCGATGCGACCAAGCCGAGCTGGGTCAACGCGCGGGATGCCGAGGGCCGCACCGGGTGGGTCGCGCGCGGAGACGTGGCGGACGGCGCGACCGCGGTCACGCTGACGTCCGAGGTTCGCGACCCGACGGTGGCGCCTTCGTTCGTCCGTGCGGCGCCGCGCCGCCTGGCGATCACGACGGAGGTGATCGCGGGCTATCGCGCGTTCGGCGTGGATCTGACCTCGAACGTCGACGGGACGCTGACGAACTACGTCGTCGATTCCAATGCCGTCGCGCTCTCCCTCCGCGGCGTCGGCACGCTGCAACTCGGCGGTCGCTGGTTCGTCGCGGGAGATGCACAGGCAGCGATCAGCGCGGCGTCGCCGGGCATCACGTACCAGAGCGCGACCTCGATGTCTGGGAAGATCCCGTTTCGCACGTTCGCGGCCGAGGTCGGCGCCCGTGTGGGCGCTCGCGCGGGCCATGCGTTCTCGCTCGCACTCCGAGCGGCGGGGCACTACGACGCGTTCCTCCCCGACGAGGTGGAGAACGCCGGCATGCTCGCGCGTGAACGGCTGCTCGGTGTGACGGCAGCTGCGCGCATCGACATCGTGCCGCCGCACTCGCGGATCAGCGCCGCGCTTCGCTTCGACGTCCTCGCGTTCGGTGCGCGCGCGCAGACGCCGGGACTCGAGGACGGCGCGTCGAGCGTGGCGCGTGGGGCGTGGGGTGGGATCACGCTGCGGTTCCCGATCTCGCGGCGCTGGTCGGTGATCGGCGACTACGAAGCAGCGCGCGCGACCACGCAATGGAGCGGTCGGTCGGTGCGCCAACCCAGCGTCACGCGTGCACGACGCGTCGACGCGACGCAGCTCCTGCAACTGGGGATCGGCGCGGAGCTCTAGTGCGGATCGCCGTCGTCGTCCTCGTGCTGAGCGCGTTCTATTCGATCGCGCGAGCGGATGATTTCCTCAAGTCATCGCCGGGCGAGCTCGCGACCGCGCACGCATCGCTCGATGCGCAGGACAAGTGCACCACCTGTCACGAGCCCGACAACTCGCTGTCCGCGAACAAGTGTCTGTCGTGCCACGAGCACCAAGATCTCAAGAAGCGCATCGACAAGAACGAGGGCTTCCACGTGTCGGTGAAGGTGAAGGGCGTCGCGTGCAAGCTGTGTCATCAGGAGCATCGCGGTCGCAAGTTCGACCTCATGGGCTGGCGCGCGATCGGCGGTGAAGCCGCGTTCGATCACAAGCTGACGGGCTTCGAGCTCAAGGGAAAGCACGCCGCGACGAAGTGCGCGAAGTGCCACACCACCGTCGACAAGCAAGGCCTCCGCACGTACATGGGCACGGATCGAACGTGCGGGAGCTGCCACAGCAAGAACCAGCCCCACGGCGCGATTCGCCCCGCGATGATGAAGTGCGATCGCTGCCACACCGAGAGCGTGTGGAACCCGCAGAAGACGCAGCTCGACTTCAACCACGATGACAAGGCGCAGGCCGCGATGCCGCTCGAGGGAAGTCACGAAGATGTCGCGTGCGTGAAGTGCCATCCGAAGGCGAGCTTCAAGCTCGTCAAGTTCGACGGCGAGTGCCTGCAGTGCCATAAGAGCCCGCACGACGGACAACTGTTCGGCACCAAGAAGTGCACGGCGTGCCACTCCGCGTCGCTGCGCACGCTGTCGGACGTGCGGTTCGATCACAAGAAAGACGCGGGCTACGCGCTGCAGGGCAAGCACGCGCAGCTTTCGTGCGCCACGTGCCACACGAAGGCGCTGGGAAAGACGAAGCCGACGCCGGGCTGCGAGAACTGTCACGCGAAGAGCAACAAGCACGGTACGCGGTTCCAAGCGTTCCCCGCGTGCTCGACCTGTCACTCGCAGCGCGGGTGGAAGACCACGATGGAGTTCGATCACGCCGACAAGGCGGAGTGGAAGCTCACCGGCAAGCACAACCAGGTGAAGTGCCGCGACTGTCACCGTGGCAAGTCACCGTCGGACTTCGAGCGCTTCGACGTCAAAGCAAACGGCTGCATGAGCTGCCATCGCCACAAAGACGCGCACGGCGGCAAGTACAAGAACAACGAGTGCGTCGCGAAGTGTCACGTCGAGGCCGGCGTCCTCAAGATCAAGGACAAGGGCATCGATCAGTTTCACGGGCCCGACTCGAACTTCCCGCTGCGCGGTGGACACGCGACGCGGCAATGCGAGATGTGCCACACGGACAACAAGTTCGAGGCGCTGCCCACCGAGTGCGGCGGCTCGTGTCACGAAGACTCGCTGCACGCGGGCAAGCTCGGCCAGGAGTGCTCGCGCTGCCACGAGCCGGGGCAGTGGCCGGCGGTGCGCTTCGATCACACGAAGGACACCAAGTGGCCTCTCGACGGCAAGCACGCCGCGGTCAAGGATTGCGGCTCGTGTCATCCCGCGCGCGCGTACACCGGCACGCCGACGACGTGCGGTGCATCGGGCTGTCATCAGAAGGACGACGTTCACAAGGGCAAGCTCGGCACCGCGTGCGAGAAGTGCCACCGCGTCGACAAGCAGATCACGTTCCAGCACAACCGCGACGCGCAGTTCAAGATCGACGGCAAGCACACGCCACTGCTCTGCGCGTCGTGCCACAAGTCGATCGCGTTCAAGCCCGTGCGCCCGGACTGCGTCGGCTGTCACGCCGAGCCCGCGATCCACAAGGGCCGCTACGGCACCGCGTGCGAGAAGTGTCACTCGACGACATCGTTCACCGACATTCGCGCGCAGCACGACGTCGGCGACTTCTCGCTGACCGGCGCGCACGATCAGCTCGCGTGCGCGCGGTGTCACCCGAACGGCGAGAAGCTCCGCGGGTCGGGCAACCTGTGCATCAACTGCCACCGCAAGGACGACATCCACAACAACGGGCTGTCGCCGCGCTGCGGTGAGTGTCACGACCAGCGCGCGTTCGCGCCGGCGCGCTTCGATCACATGTCGACGGGATGCGGGCTCACCGGCCTTCACGCGACGTTGCCGTGCGCGGACTGCCACAAGGCCGGCAACTACGGCGCGGTGTCGCCGGTGTGTGCGAGCTGTCATCGCGCCGATGCGCTGCGCAAGGGTAACGAGCACCGCACGTTCACGGACTGCGCGACGTGCCACAACCCGACCGCGTGGATCCCGGCCAAGGGGATCGGGCAACAGACGGTGTGCCGATGAAGCGCGTCGTGCTCTCGCTGATCGTCGCCGCGACGCCCGCGCTCGCCGACACCGACGCGTCGGTCGAAGGCTCGAGCGGCGCCGCGACACCGGAGGATCTCGATCTGCGCCTGACGCTGTCGAGCTTCCTCTATCGCGAGACGGGAGACGACGTGGCGCCGTTCGTGGTCGACGGCTCGCGCGTCGAGAACGCCAGCCCGGTGAAGCGATACTTCGGCGATCTGCGGATCGAGCTCACCGACGACGGTCTCGCGCTAGATGCACGCGTGCGACAGACGACGAGTCAGCGCTTCCAGTCCGGAGCCGACGGGACGAGCGAGTACGAGCTCCGCGCGCTCGCGTACCGGTTCGGCGGCGCGCGCACGTCCCTCACGCTCGGCCGGCAGTACATCGACAGCGTCGGGGCGACGAAGATCGATGGCCTCGCCGCGCACCGCAGGCTGGGCGATCCGATCGGCGCGACGCTGTTCGTCGGGCTGTTCCCGGCGCTCGGCTCGCGATCGATCGACACCGACTACCCGCGCTTCGTGCAGAGCGACGGGGCCGAGGGGCCGCGCCTGTTGCCGGTGACGGGTGGCCTCGGCATCGACTACCACCACGGCGACTATCACGGTGCGATCGGCGTGGCCGGCGTGTACATCGCGCAGAACCTCCCGGATGCGACGTCCGACGAGAAGTCGCGCGTGTTCACCACGTCGACGGGATACTGGCGCCCGGTCTCGGTCGTCGACCTCTATCACTTCGTGCTGCTCGACGTAGCCGGACAGAACGGTGTGGCGTTGACCAACGGCAGCGCGGGCCTCGTGCTCAGGCCCGTGCCGGTGGTGCAAGTGTCCGCGTCGGTCACGCATGTCGGCATCGACGTGCTTCAGATCGCGACGCGGAATCTGTTCGAGGATCCCGATCCTGCGGTCGACGGTCTCGTTCGCAACGACGTGTCGCTCGTTCGCGTCTCGCAGGATGCCGCGCGCGCGGGTGCGAGCCTCGCGCTCGCCGCACAGCGCTTCGAGGTCTCCGCGTCCGCGGGCGTGCATCGCCGGCCGGCGGTGACCGTGCCGCTCAGCGGGACCGGTGGTGATCTGACGTTCTCGGAGACGCGGTCGATCGATGCCACGTTCGGCATCCTCGATCGCCGATCGAGCGCGGGCCTGCGCATCTCGCTCAGCGGGACGCTCGCCTTCCCGTTCGGAAGCGCGGTGCCCAATCGCGCACGTAGCACGTCGGCGCGGCTGGCGATCGGGCGCGCGTTCGCACGCGACCGCGGCCAGCTCGACGTCGACGCGATGGGTGGCCGCTTCTCGACGTCGGGCTCGACGGACATGTGCGTCACGTTCACCGACGTGTTCGACTGCTACAGCGCGACGAAGGCGACCGTCGCACAAGCAGGTGTGATCGCGAGCTGGCGCATCGGGCGCGAGTGGTTACTCGTCGCCGACACGCATGCCGGCTATCGCGACGCGACGTCGCAGACCATCGCCGGCTCGACCGTGTGGCCGCACGTGTACTCGATCACGTCGTTCGTGCGCGCGCAGTGGCGCTACCACTAGAACGAGCGCGACAGCACGAAGCCGACGCGCTCCGTGGTCGCGACCGGCGCGACGATCACGCCATCCATCGGCGCCGTGGTGTAGATGATGACCGCCGCGACGCCGAGCGCGCCGGCGGTGATGGCGCCGATCGTCCCGATGTTCGCGAAGCGTTGGGCGTCATGGATCATGTCGGTCCCCAGGGCATCGCACGTGATGCCGCCGGTGACGCGTTCGCAGTGCGGACCATCGGCCGTGGCGTTGTAGTCACTGCGGCCCTTGAACGCGAACGCAACGGCCGCCCCACCAACGGCGATCGCGCCGATGCCGAGCCCGATCGCGAGGTGCACGCGAGACGGACGGCGCAGGTACTCCGTTCGTCCGACCGGGCCCACGGCGTCCTCGAACGGCGGAATCGTCACGTGCGTCGTCACTCCGGCCTGACCCTCGATCGTCTTCTCGAAGGGCGGGTGGCGCGACACGCTCGCGGTGATCCGGATCGAGCCGGGCTCGACGAGATCGATGATCTCCATCGACGGCTCGACCGAGTGATCACCGACCGTGATCGACATGCCGATCACGGGGCGCTCCACCTTGATGACGAGCGTCGCGAGCTTGGCGGAGATCGACGCGACTCGCTCTCGCGCGTACTCGGTCCGCTTGGTGTCCGCGCTGCGCGCCGATTCTTGCGCGACGGCGGTGAACAAGCGCCACGCCTCGCGTAGGTGGCCGAGCTTCTCGTGGCAATCGGCGAGGTTCAGCTCGGTGCCGAGCGAGTGATCGAGCTCCAGGCTCCGCGCGAACCGCTCGCATGCTGCCGTGTAGTCACCGGCCTTCGCGAGGGCGCGCCCTTCCTCGAACAACCGATCTGCATCGGAGGGGGAGGCCGGCTCCGCGCGCGCGACCGCAACGCAACACAGCATCGCCAAACAACAGGCTCCGCGCACGGCGCAACTGTCGCTTAGGTGGTGGTGCGGAGCAACCGGTCAAGCTCCGATCACGTGGTCACTTCCGGCATTCCATCGGATCCGCACACTTCTCGGGCGGCTTCTTGGTCGCGGACCCCGTTTGGGGGCGCTCGCGACCGGTGGCCTTGAGCGCCACTCCCATCGCACGACACGTCTCGAGCGTCGTCGCGCGTTCGTTCCTCGGCACGCCGCGCGCCCATGCCCTCGCGGTCTCGACGGCGTGCTCGTGGCACGCAGCGAGCGTGCACACCGCGGCGCGGGTGCGAACGAGTTTCTTGTCGGATGCGCAGGCGGCCATCGCATCGGCATAGCGTCCGGCGCGCATCGCGGTATCGAGACTCTCGGGGCCGGTGAGCACGCTGGCATCGGTCGGGTCTTCGGGCGCAGCATCGACGACCTCGGCCACGATCGCGGCGTCGGTGGCGGTCACGATGGCCACGTCGGCGTCGGCGGGCGTCGTGGCGATCGCTGCATCGTCGGGTGCCGTGCCGCTGGCTTTCGAACGCCGACCCAGGGCGAGGACAGTCGCCGTCGTGGCGAGCGCCGCGACGACGACGAGAACCACGGGCCATCGCCGGCGTCGTGGCGGCTCCACGTCGCGAATGCGCTCCGTGCCGCTCGCGATTCGAGGCACGGGGCCCATCTGCGATAGCAGCCGATCGAGACGCATCTCGCCGTTGATGCCGGCGCGCGGGATCGGGATGCCCCCGGAGACGGTCAGTAGCTCGTCTCGCTGCTCCGCGATCATGTCGGCGAGCCACGGCTCCGGTCGTTGCCCGAACAGATCGACGACGAGCCGGCGCAGGGCGGACATCGAAAACGGATGTCCTGTCGCCGTCGCGGCGGCCTCGAGCGCATCGAGCAGCTCGTGTGCCGACTGATAGCGATCGCCGGGCGCCTTCTGCAGCAGCTTGAGGACGACCGCATCGATCGCGGGTGGAATGTCCGCGCGCCGCGACGAAGGTGCGGGCGCTGGCTCCGAGACGATCGCCTCCATCGTCTCGAAGTCGGTCGCGCGCTTGTACAAGCGATCTCCGACGAGGACCTCCCACATCACGATGCCGAGTCCGAACAGATCCGCGCGGAGGTCGACCTCGCCGCCCTTGCACTGCTCGGGCGCCATGTAGCCCATCTTGCCCTTGACCGTTCCTGACTGCGTTTCGACGGACCGGTGCGTCGCCTTGGCCACGCCGAAGTCGACGATCTTGACGTTCCCCTCGTAGCTGATCATCACGTTCGACGGCGAGACATCGCGATGGACGATGTTGAGCGGCTGGCCATCGTTGCCGAGGCGCTCGTGTGCGTGCGCGAGGCCGGAGGCCGCACCCGCGATGATCGTCAACGCGCAGTTGATCGGGATCATCTGATCGACCTCGAACGCCCGGCGCATCAGGTCGCGCACGGTCTCGCCGTGCACGTACTCCATGGTGAAGAAGTACGAGTTGTCGAGCTTCCCGGTGTCGTAGACCTGCGCGATGTTCGGGTGCTGGAGCTGCGCCGCGAGCCGCGCCTCGTCGAGGAACATGTTGACGAACGTGATGTCGTCGGCGCGGTGGCTGAGCACCCGCTTCAGCACGACGTACCGCTCGACTCCCGCGGAGCTCTGGGTACGCGCGAGGAACAGATCGGCCATGCCGCCAGAGGCGAGCTTTCCGAGGATCGCATAGCGATTCTCGGCGGAGCCTATCTCTGCCTGCGCTTCCACCAGCGGCCATCATACGATCGACGCGCCGCGCACGCTCGTGGTAGGGCCCACGTTGGGGTAGGCTCCAACTAAGCCCTGCGGCTGCTGTAATGTCGGAGACCAAGCTGACGGCGGTCGGTGCCGCGTCGCCCCACCGCGCAAGAACTGCGGCGCAGGTGACTCTCGTCGTTCACGAGGGCGCGGCGGAGAACCCTTCGACGCGAGTGATCGAGCTCGCCGACGGGGCGTCGATCACGATGGGGCGCGCGAAGAGCTGCGAGGTCCAGATCGACTCCGATCAGGTCTCGCGCACCCACGCGACCTTCGTGCGCACGGGCCCGCTCGTCGAAGTAGCAGACGCGGGAAGCCGCAACGGAACCTGGGTCAACGGCGAGATGATCTCGGGTGTGCGCCGCCTCGTCTCGGGCGACGAGGTGCAGGTCGGCTCGGCAACGGTGTTCGTCAGCATCACGAGCCACGTCGCGCAGCGAACGCGCTTCGAGTCCACGCGCTACCTCGACGAGAGGCTCGCGGCTGAAGTCGATCGCGGGCTGCACTATCAACGGCGCATGGGCCTCGCGCTGATCCGGCTCGAGGGAGCGAACGAGATCCTCGACTCCGTCACCGACGCGATCGCCGCCGCGCTACGTCCGATGGATGTCATCGCCGAGTACGCACCCTCCGTGCTCGCGGTGATCCTGCCCGAGCTCGACGCGGCGGCCACCGAGCACGCGGTGCGCTCGCTCGTGACGATGGAAGGTGCGCCGATCTCGGGGCTCGACATCGCGGTCGGCGTGGCTGGGTTTCCCGAGCACAGCACCAGCGCCGCGGGGTTGATCGCGCGTGCGCGTGCGGCGCTCGAGAGCGTCAAGCGCGGTGACGAGACGGTCGTCGCGATGCCGCCGGACGATCAAGCGCCGGTGCTCGCCGACGTGGTCGTCGGAGATCCGCAGATGGTGCGGGTCTACGAGCTCGTGCGCCTCGTGGCCTCGCATCCGATCACCGTCCTGATCAGCGGCGAGACCGGCGTGGGCAAGGAAGTGATCGCCGCGGCGATCCACGCGGCGAGTGCTCGCAAGCGCGGACCGCTCGTCCGCGTCAACTGCGCGTCGCTACCCGAGTCGTTGCTCGAGAGCGCGCTGTTCGGCCACGAGCGCGGCGCGTTCACGGGAGCCGAGAAGAAGAAGGTGGGCTACTTCGAGGCCGCACACGGTGGAACGCTGTTTCTCGACGAGATCGGCGAGATGACGCCGGCGTTGCAGGCGAAGCTCCTGCGCGTCCTCGAGCACCGCACGATCATCCGCGTGGGCGGCGTCGACGAGATCGAGATCGACGTGCGTGTCGTGTGCGCGACGCATCGCGATCTGCAGGAAGAGGTCAAGCAGAACACCTTCCGCTCGGATCTCTATTTCCGCGTCACCGGGTTCACGATCCTCGTGCCACCGCTGCGCCAGCGTGTCGCCGAGATCGAGCCGCTCGCCCGCATCTTCCTGCAGCAGAGCGCGGCGACGCTTCAACGCCTCGCACCATCGATCGCCCCCGAGGCACTCGACGCGCTCAAGCGCTACGACTGGCCCGGCAACGTGCGCGAGCTGCGCAACGCGATGGAGCGTGCGATGGTGCTGCACACCGGCGGCGTGATCCATCTCGAGGATCTTCCGGACGCCTTGCGCGAGACGCGGATCACGACGATCGAGGCGAACCTCGGTGGTCATCGCGACATCCGCGATCACATCGCCGCGATGGAGCGCGAAGCGATCGCGACCGCGCTCGAGATCACGCGCGGAAATCAGACGGAAGCGGCGAAGCAGCTCGGCATCTCGCGCCGCACGCTGATCTATCGCATGGAGAAGCACGGGCTGAAGCCTCCGCCCGGGCGCCGTACTAGCGAATCATGATCACGACGTGCCCGGCGGCGCCGTTCTGCGCGGACGTGCACTGGCTACTCGTTCCCGCGACGCCACCGGCACCGCCCTCCGATGACGGATCCTGGTCGCACGCTCCATCGGCGCACGTGCAGGCTCCGCCACCACCGCCGCCACCTGCCTGCGACGTTGTCGGCGTTCCCGCGGTTCCAGCGACGCCACCGTAGCCGGCGCACGCGTTACCGCCGTTGCCCCCGACGTCGTTGTCTTGATCGGCCGCGCCGGCGCCACCACCACCACCCGCGACGACGAGCTCCACCATCGGCGAGGTCGACCGCACCGTCGACGCACCACCACCGCTGTTGCCGCGCCGAGAGTCGCCGCCTCCACCGCCACCGCCACCGCCGTAGCCGCCGTTACCTCCATCACCACCGGCCGCGCCCGCACCACCGGCGCCGCCGGGAGGCGTGGGATTGCCTTCACCCATCCCGCCCATGCCGTCGGACGATCCACCGGCGCCCCCTTTGTAACCGCCGAGCGTCATCGTGGACGAGCCACAGGTTCCACCGCCGCCGATCACCACGTCGTAGGTCGATCCGGGCTCGAGCGCGGTGAACGTCTTCACGACGTAGCCGCCGTTGCCACCCGCACCCGCCGTGTTCGAGTTCCGTGATCCGCCGGCACCGCCGCCACCCCACGCTTCGATCGTGAACCCGGTGCAGCCATCGGGGAGCGTGAACGTGCCATCGGACGTGAACACCATCGGCGCCGAGCAGGCGGCCTCGCCGATCGGATCGTCGAGGCCCAATACCTGCTGACACCCAGCAAGAAGGAGCAGGCTCATCCAGCGCATGCGATCGCTTTGCAGCATACCGCGAGTCGTCACGGCGCCGTGTTGTCGTCGTCGAACGGGTTGGGGCGATCGCGCCGGACGACAGGCGCAGGCTTTGCGCGCGGCGGCGCCCGACGTGGAAGGGGCGCGGAGGTGACCCGCTCGAACGCCGCATCGAGATCCTGATCCACCTGCGGATCCACGCGCCTGACCACCGGCCGGAGGGCGCGGCCGTCGACGTTGGTGCGCTCCTCGGTCTTGTTGCCATCGAACGGGTTGTACGTGGTGATCACCGTACGTGTCGGGCCCGCGTCCCAATCCGGCGGGGATTGCGTGACACCGCGCACGGGCGTTCGGAGCTTCGTCCGCTTCGCGTGCTCTTCGAGATCCGACAAGCGGAACGCGACGCTGACGCTGGTCGCGACGTCGCGGATCTCGTGGCGCACTTTGTCGACGACATCGAGGACGCGCCGCTTCTTGTGCTGCTGCTTGCCGAGGACGAGCGCGATCGCTTCGTCGGGAACGCGCGTGCACGGCTCGGCATCGGGTGCGATGCGACGCACGACCGCTTCGCTCGAACCGAGCGCGTAGAGGTGTGGACGCTCGATGAAGCGAACGTTGTTGGCCTCGAGCCAGACCACAGGCGTGTCCGCGCCGATCAGCACGAACGCGCGTTGGTTCGGGATCGTCGTCACCTCGCCGCTCTTCAGCTTGATCTTCACCTCGTCGGTCGTGAACTCGGCAACGTTGGATTCGAGCAGGACGTCGAGCCTGCCGTCGGCGATCGCCTTCGCGAGCGACCGCTGGTTGTCTTGCTTGCAGCGCTTGAAGCCATCGCCGCGGTAGCTCAGCGTGACCCGCGCGTTGACGTTCGCGAGCGCGAGTGCGCCTTCGACGGCAGAGTCGCCGCCACCGACGACCAACACGTCCTCGCCGGCGAAGTCCTGAGGGTCGTCGAGGAGCGATTGGACTTTTTCGAGGTTCGCGCCGGGCGCCGACAGGAGGCGGGGCTTGCCGCGGAGTCCCGTCGCCAGCACGACGCGGCGTGCCTTGTAGGTCGCGACCGTCGTCTTGATCGAGAACACGCCATCGTCGCCGCGCTTCACGGTCTCGACCGCTTCGCCGAGCTTGATCGGCATCTTCACGCCCTCGACGACACGTTGCCATGCAGCGACGAGCTCCTCCTTCGTTCCGTCGAACACCGGGAGGAACGAGACGTTCGCCGAATCGGCGGGCTCGGCCATGAAGTGCTTGCCCTTCGGATAGCGCGACACCGTCGACGAGATGACGTGCTCCTTCTCGAGGACCACGCACGACAGACCGCGCTTGATGCAGGTGAGCGCCGCGGAGAGTCCGCTCGGCCCCGAGCCGACGATCGCGACATCGACGACCGTGCCGGGCGGCTTCGGCTCGATCGCGAGCTCCTTCGTGATGTGCTCGATGACCGCGCGGCCGAGGTTCGCGGCGTTCTTGACGAGCGGCTTGCCCGCGACTTCACCGATCAGGTACTGCCCGGGCACGCCGGTCTGGAAGTTCTCGTCGAGCTCCGGCACGGTGAGCATGCGCGGCGTCGTTCCCTTGCGATACATGACGAGCGCCATCGTCGGACACGAGTTCGCGCACTGCTCGCACTGCACGCAATCGCTGAACCGCGCGACGCGAACCTTGTGCTGGACGAGATCGAGCACGCTGGTGGGGCACACGTCGATGCAGGCCTCGCAGCCGATGCAGCGATCATCATTGATCGAATGGAGCAGCGGAAGAACGCTCTCCACCTCGAGCCCGGCGACCTGCTCGCGGCGTTTGACGCGAGCGCGACGATCGTCGAGGACCGCACCGAGCGCCAACAGGGTAACGGCGATGACCGCGATCGCGATGGGGACGGTCGGATCCACGTGCTCGGGCAGGTGTGCAACCGCCGTACCCCCTGGGAGCTCGCAATGATCTCGCGCGTCTCGCCGTGTCTTCGACCGCGATGTGTCCCACGCTGGTACACGTACAGGCAGACGACTGTGCATGTTTGCGGAATCGTGTCGCGCGTGAATGGCGCGGCCTTTGCTGAACCGGCGGCCCGTGACGACGCGGTTCATCTACGTGCTCCTCGTCGTTGCGGCGTGCGATCTCGGTAATCACGAGGTCCCCGACGCCGGGAATCCATCGACGAGCGGTCCGTCCACGGGGTGTTCGGGGAGCTGTCACGGTCAGGGCGATAGCATCGCGCCGCCGAGCGACACCTCGGGCCGCACCGACCTCGCTTCGATCGGTGTCGGAGCACACCAAGCTCACCTCGCGAGCTCGGATTGGCACAAGCGCTTCACGTGCAACACGTGTCATCGCGTTCCCGAGCAGGTCGGCGAGCTCGGCCACATCCTCGTCGCCGGAGCGAACGGCGTTCCGGTCAGCGATCCGTTGCCGGCCGAGCTGGAGGTGTCCGGAATGGGCACCGGCGTGACGTGGGATCGCGCGACCGCGACGTGCACCAACAGCTACTGCCACGGCGACACGCTCCACCAAGTCGATCCGATGACGAACACCGTCGTGATGGGCGCGGGCGGGACGAACACGCAGCCCGTGTGGACGAACCTCGACGGAACGCAGAAGGCGTGCGGCTCGTGCCACGGAACGCCGCCACCGTCGCCGCACCCGCAGACCAGCGACTGCGGTCTGTGTCATCAATCGATGAACCCGGGCGACTTCGCGCTCGGAAAGATCTCGTATCCCGAGCTGCACATCAACGGCAGGGTCGACGTCACCTCGACCCAAGCGTGCGATAGCTGCCACGGCTCGAACGGACAATCGTCGCCGCCTCGCGACGCGCACGGCAACACCGCCACGACGTCGCCCGGCGTCGGCGCACACGCGCAACACATGACCTCGAGCTCGACGTGGCATGCACCGATCGCGTGCAACGAGTGCCACGCGGTCCCCGGCAGCACCACGGATCAGACACACCTCGATTCGCTCAACGAAGTCTTCCTCACGCCCGCTGCAGGGACGGGTGGTCAGCTCCAGATCGCCGGCGCGAGCTACGACGCCGGCGCGCGTACGTGTACGAACACGTTCTGTCACGGCGGTGGCGCGAGCCCGCTCAAGGGCGGCAACGCGACCACGCCACAATGGACGAGGGTCGACGGCACGCAGAGTCAGTGCCAGTCGTGTCACGGCAATCCGCCGCCCGCGCCGCATCCGCAAAACGCGAACTGCGGATCGTGTCACCCGACGATGACCGCCGGCAGCAACACGACGATCACGTATCCCGCGAAGCACATCGACGGCAGCGTCGACGTGATCAACGATCAGCCCTGCGATACATGCCATGGCTCCGGCGGCATCGCCGCTCCTCCGAAGGACACCACCGGTGGCACGACGACGAACCTCCGCACCGTCGGCGCACATCGCAGTCACCTCGGCGCATCCGGCTGGCACGCCGAGATCACGTGCGATCAATGTCACCGCGTTCCGACGTCGGTGACCTCGATCGGCCACACCGACTCCGCGCTCCCCGCCGAGCTGACGTTCGGTCTGCTCGCGGGATCGCCCGTGTGGAACGGCTCGACCTGCAGCAACGCGTACTGTCACGGCGCGACGCTGAACGCCGGCGGAACGACGACGCGGCCGGTGTGGACCGTCGTCGATGGATCGCAGAGCCAGTGCGCGTCGTGTCACGGCACGCCACCACCACCGCCGCATCCGACCAACCCCGATTGCGGCACGTGCCACGACACGATGACACCAGGTGGCGGCCTCGTGATCACCGATCCATCGCGCCACATCGACGGCAACCTCGACGTCACGAACGACCAAGCGTGCAACTCGTGTCACGGCTCCGCGGCCGGCAACGCGCCACCGAAGGACACGCTCGGCAACACGAACGCGAACACGCGCGGTGTCGGCGCGCACCAGCAACACCTCGCGCCCGCGACGGCGGACTTCAAAGCGATCGCGTGCACCGACTGCCACCTCGTTCCGGGAACGACGAACACGCTCGGTCACATCGATACGCCGTTGCCCTCGGAGCTCCGGTTCTCGTCGCGCGCGGGAACGTCACCCGCGTGGAACGGCGCGATCTGCTCGAACGTCTACTGTCACGGCGCGACGCTGACCAGCGGCACCGGCGGCGCCGGCGGCACCGCGACGACGCCGCTGTGGACGAAGGTCGATGGCTCGCAAGGGCAGTGCACGTCGTGTCACGGCTTCCCACCGCCGGCTCCGCATCCGCAGGACTCGAACTGCATGTCGTGTCACGCCAACGCCGGACCCGGGATGACGTTCACCGACGCGACGAAGCACGTCGACGGAAACCTCGACGTCAATACGAACCAGGCGTGCAACAGCTGTCACGGCGGCACGAACGACGCTCCGCCGACGAACACGACGAACGGCACCGCTACCACGTTGCGCGGCGTCGGCGCGCATCAGGCCCACGTCGTCACGGGCTCGACGTGGCACGCGGATACGACGTGCGTGCAGTGCCACCGCATCCCGGGCTCCGTGACGTCGGTCGGTCACATCGATACCGCGCTTCCCGCCGAGCTGACGTTCACCGGGATCGCGGTGGGCTCGACGTGGAACGGAAGCACGTGCTCCTCGTACTGCCACGGCTCGACGCTCGCCGCGGGCGGCACCGCGACGGCGCCGCTGTGGACGAAGGTCGATGCCTCGCAGAAACAATGCGGCTCGTGCCACGGCGCACCGCCTCCCGCGCCGCACCCGAACGACACGCAGTGCCAGAACTGTCACCCGAACGCAGGACCGAATCAGACGTTCACGAATCGCGCGCAGCACATCGACGGCACGCTCCAGGTCACCGCGGGGGCGAACCATCCCACCGGCTACGAGATGGTCACGATGCACGGCTACGAAGTCGATCGCACGGGCACGGCGAGCTGCGCGACCTCGGGCTGCCACGGCACCACGCTGCAAGGCGGTACGAGCGGCGGCCCGTCGTGCGCTACGGTCACCGGCTGTCACGACAAGGTCGGCAACGGCTTCACGTGGCAAACGCAGTGCACGTTCTGTCACGGCGACATCGCGACACCGTCGGGCAACGGCGCTCCACCGCAAGGCGTGCTCGGCGCGACCGCAGCGTCGGACAAGACGGTGGGCGCGCACCAGAAGCACCTCGCGGCGACGGCGACGCACGGCGCGTGGGACTGCGGGATGTGCCATACGAAGCCCGTCAACGCGACGACGCCGGGTCACATCGACGGAACGGGTGGCGTGGTGCAGGCCGAGGTTCGCTACTCGCCGCTCAATCCATCGGCGACGTTCACCGCCACGACGGCGACGTGCTCCGCGATGTACTGCCACGGCAACGGCAAGACGAGCGCCGGCACGGCGGTGTGGACATCGACGACCGCGCTGACCTGCACGTCGTGTCACCCGACGACGGCGATCAACACGGGCAAGCACAAGAAGCACATCCAGGACGAGAACATGAAGTGCTCGCAGTGCCACAGCGCGGTGGTCAACACGGCGATGGCGATCATCAACGCGTCGCTGCACGTCGACGGCGCGAAGCAAGTGAACATGGCAGCGGGAACGTTCAATCCGACGACGAAGGCCTGCTCGGGCCTCGGCAACGGATGCCACGGCACCAAGTCCTGGTGACTCGCGGACGATCTGCCGCAGGCGATCTCCGTGCGACTTCGTGTGGTCCCGGCGAGTCCCGACGATTCAGATCGGATTCGCGCAGCAGCGATAGCCGAAGTCGTAGTCCGTGCCGAACGTCTCGTTGACCTGATCGTGGCTCTTCGTGCCCTCGCACGACAGCGCGGTCGGGAAGAACGAGCCATCGACTTGAAACGAACCGCCGCGTAGCTCGCAGTTGTTGCCGGAGCACTCGTTGGTCCACTCCCAGACGTTGCCGGACATGTCCACGAGCGACGGCGTCGCGGCGTTGGCGCAGCCCGGATGATCGCCGACCTTCGACGGGCTTCCGGAGATCCCGCTCGCGCTATTGCAGCGACCGGCTTCGAACGCGTTGCCGTAGGGATACTCGAGGCCGCTCGGGCCGCTGCACGAGCGCGCCCACTCGTCGCCGCGGCACAGGCGCTTGTTCTTCGCCGCGCACGCGGACTTCGCCGCCGCGAACGTGACGTAGCGCGCGGGATGTTGGAGCGACATGCCGACGGATCCGTCGATGTACCAACCGCCGTCTTCGTAGTGCCACGGGTTATTGACGTTGGAGATGAAGCAGCGCTTGCCACCACACGCGGTGCACGTCGGTCCTGGATCGGTGCACGCGGCACCGAGGCTGTCGGCGAACTGGAGGAACTCCTGGACCGTCGCTTCCTTGGCATCGATGCAGGTCGTCGGGCTGATCCACACCATGCCGGCGGGGCAGGTGCCGGTCGTGCCGCACGCGGTACCGACACAGGCATCGGGCAGGCTGCCGTCGACGGCGACGCTTCCATCCGGCATCGGTTCGAGAGCCGTGCCGTCGGTGTCGCAACCGGTGCCGAGGAGCGCGAGGACGAGCGCGATCGTGATTCGCATGCCCCCAGGACGGGGCAGGGCGCTGGAATGCGCAGAATTTCTGCGGCAACACCGTCGCGCGCACGTTCTGGCGCGAGGCGCTGCGGATTGACACTGCGCGGGGATGCTGATGTCGTCATGGACGATGGCCGAGCGTTTCGGGTCGTACGAGATCTACGAGGAGCTCGGAGTTGGCGGCATCGCCACCGTGCACCTCGCGCGCTCTCGCCAGATCTCGAACCCGGTCGCGCTCAAGCGCCTGCATCGCCACCTCGCGACGAACCGCCAGCTCGTCGGCTCGTTCGTCGACGAGACGCGCCTCGCGCGGCAGCTGCGGCACCCGGGCATCGCGCGCGTCTACGAGTTCGGCAAGCTGCGCGGCACGTACTTCATCGCGTTCGAGTTCGTCCCTGGACCGACGCTGCTCCAGCTCAACGATCATTGTCGCGAGTACGTCGGCCGGATCCCGAACATGGTCGTACTCGAGATCGCGTACCAGCTGTGCGACGCGCTCGATCACGCGCACACGCTGCGCGACGAGCTCGGGCTCTCGCTCGGCATCGTGCATCGCGATGTCTCGCCGTCGAACGTGATCCTCTCGAACACCGGCCAGGTGAAGTTGATCGATTTCGGTCTCGCCAAGACGAAGCAATCGTCGGTGATCAGCCAGGCCGGCGTGATCAAGGGCAAGCTCAACTACGTCGCGCCCGAGTACCTCTCGGGCAAGCTCGACGCTCGCTGCGATCTGTGGGCGCTCGGCGTGTGCATGTACGAGCTGCTCACGGGGCGCCGTCTGTTCGATGCGCCCGAACAAGGCGAGATCCTCGATCGCGTGCGCACGCTGCCGATTCCGCCGCCATCGCAATGGAACCCCGACGTGCCGCCCAACGTCGATCAGATCGTGCTCACCGCACTCGCGCGCGATCCGAATCAACGCTGGCAAACCGCGGCCGCGATGCGCGACGCGATCGGCGTGGCCGCCGCGGGCCGGCTCACGCAGCGCCAATTCGTGTCGTGGGTCGAGTGGGCGTTCGCGCAGAAGCAACCGCTGCGCCGCGAGGACAGCGCGGTCTCCGCACTGCACGAGATCCTGCACAGCCAAGAGGTCGAGCTCGTCGAGCTCCCCGCGATCGAAGCCGCGATGATGGAGCGGCGCCGCGAGAGCGTGGTCGCGATGAACCCCGCGCTCGGCGAGGCGATGCTCGCGCGCGCACGCTCCCGACGCTGGCTATGGCTCGCGATCGTGATGTTTGTCGTCGTCGGGGCGCTCGCGGTGGTCCTCGCGACGCGCTGATCGTGCTTGAATGAGCCGTCATGAGCACGGTTCTCTGCGCCAGCTGCGGCAGCTCGATCTCCGCCGCCGCCGCCGATCTCAGCGCGAACGGATGGCAGTGCCGCTCGTGCTCGCTGCGTCATCAGATCGATGTCCACCAAGGTGCGGATGACCAGATCGGGCAGCTCAGCATCCCCGAGATGGAGCAGCGGGCCGGCAAGGCGATCGGCGCCGTCGCGTTGTCGGTCCTCGCGAGCGTCGTCTCGGTCGTGCTCCTCGCGACCGGTGCACTCGACGGTGAATCGCGCAGCAGTAGCCGCCTTCGTCTCGGCGCGTTCGTCATGATCCCGACGGGGCTCGCGGTCGCGGGCTACGAGCTCGTCGCGTGGCGCCGCGCGCGCCGCGCCGTCGACGTGATGCGCAGCCGCGAAGCGGGGAACGCCTGATGGAAAGCGCACGTCGTCACGTAACGCTCATGGTGATCCCGCTCGCGGTGATCGCGCTCGGCATGTTCGCCGCCGTCCTCGTCCCCTACGGCTACCCGGTGCAGTGGATGACGGTGACGACGCCGATCGCCGATCTCTCGCCGTTCGTGGCGATCCACGCGGGCGCCGGCATCCTGGCGATCGCGATCGTGCTCGCCTCGCGCCGCGGCGCACCGCCGGGGCACGCGGTCACCGCGCTCGCGCTACTCGCGATCCTCGCCGCCACGGTGATGACCGTGATCGCGGTGAAGGTGTTCTCCGATGCCAACGCGTGGACCGCCGTGCTCGTGTTCGTCGCGCCGGTCGCGATCGCGCTCGTGATCTCGTTTCACGCGCTACGCATGCGCGGCTGGGATCGCATGCTGTTTCTCCTCGGTGCGTTCGCGATCGCGGCGCTCCCGTACAGCTGTCCGCTCGTCCCCGGGATGTTCAACCTGTTCTCCGGCGGGCTCGTGTACGCGGCCGCGGTGCTGACCGTGCTCGTGCTGTTCGTCCGCGGCCTCCGCCAGAGCTGACCCACAGTTAGCGTCACGGCTAACTTTCTGCTTGCGAACACTAAGCGGATTGGCTAAATGTTGCCGCATGAGCGACAAGCACGACCGCGTCCGGGAGAACCCGCACCTGCCCGTCACGAACATCGTCACCTACCTGCCCAAGGCCGGCAAAGAGGCCGAGCTGCTCGCGCTCGTGAAGAAGCACGAGACCGCGTTGCGCGCGGCCGACCTCGTGACGCCCGAACCGTTCCGCGTGTGGAAGGCGTTCGACATCCGGAAGAACCGCACCTCGTACATCGAGTACTTCCAGTGGAAGGACGGCACGGTGTCCGATCTCGCGCACCAGACTCCCGAGGTGATGGCGGTGTGGGAACCGATGGGACCGATCCTCGAGGACCTCACGATCTGCGAGGTGGAGGCCCTCTGAAACCCGCACGCACCAAGCGCGAGACCACGCCGGCCGCCGAGAAGAAGGTGTCCCCGGTGGAGAAGCTCGAAGCGCTCGACCAAGTCGTCACCGCGATCGCGCACCCCGCGCGCCGACAGATCCTCCTCACCCTTCACTTTCGCGGCGGCACCGCGACGGCGGGCGAGCTCGCGGCGCGGTTCGAGCACGCGTGGCCGACGACGACGCGACACCTGCGGGTCCTCGAGGACGCGGGCCTGCTCCAGCACGAGAAGGTCGGGCGCACGCGACGCTATCGTCTCGATCGCGAACGGCTCGCGCTCGTCACCGAGTGGCTCGGCTGGTTCGATACCTGATCAATGCCGCAAATTGCGGCACCCACACATGCGTCGAGGCGCTCGCGCCGGCGTGCGTATACTGCGCGCGATGTCGTCTCGGGCGGTGGTGATTCTCGTGTGTGGCGTGTTGGCTTCGTGCGCGGTGATGCCGCCTCCGCCGGCGGCGCCGCTTCGTCGGACGAACATGGAGCTCGCCATCGGCAGCACCGTGCTCGCGAACGGGCTCCGCGTCGTGCGAGTCCACGATCCGCGAGCGCGCGAGGTCCACGTGACCATGCGCTACGCCGTCGGCGCCGCCGATGATCCGACCGCGCAGGAAGGAGTCGCGCACCTCGTCGAGCACTTGATGTTCGAGCAGGTGGTCGGTGCGCAGTCGATCACCGCGAAGCTCGAAGCGACGGCGCGCTTCTACAACGCGTCCACCGACTACGACGCCACGACGTACATCACGTACGCCCCGACGGCGCAGCTCGACACGCTGCTGTTCATCGAGTTCGTTCGCATGAACCTGCGCTGCGCCTCGATCACCGAGTCGGTGTTCACGCGCGAGCGCGAGGTCGTGCTCCAGGAGCTGCGGATGCGCGATCAATCGAGCGAGCTCCGCGCCGCGCTGCACCGCGGGACGTATCCGGACAAGCATCCGTACGCTCGGCTCGCCGGCGGCACGGTCGATTCGGTCGGCGCGATCACGCTGAAGCAAGCCTGCGCGTTCGCCGACGCACACTACGCACCGAGCAACGCGGTGCTCGTCGTGTCCGGCAACGTCGACGCGGCCACGCTCGAGGCGTCCGTCGCGAAGTACCTCGCGAAGGTTCCGCGCCGCGACGTCGCGAGTCAGGTCGCGCTCCCCTCCGCGACCCAAGCGCGCGCGGTCGAGACCAACGCTCCCATCGACGAGGACGCCGTGGTGTTCGCGTGGCCGTTGCCCGTCGATCCGGAAGGTCGCGCGCAGATCGCCGCGGTCGCGGGCGTGGTGGCGATGTACATCGACCACGCGATCAAGGGACGCGTCACGCAGATCCCGATCGGCGACTCGCGCGCGCCGATGTTCGGCGTGATCGTCGAGCCCGGCGAAGGAGAGACCACGGGCGACGTGATCGGCGTGCTCAAAGGGGCGCTCGATCGAGCGCCGCTGTGGTTCAGCCAGCGCGGCGATTGGGGACGCATCGCGTTCAACCTGACGCAGCAGTCGGCGATCCACGCGCAGTTCGCCGCGCTCGAGGATGGGCCGGCGCGCGACATGGAGCTCGCGCGTCGCGTGTTCGCCGGCATCGCCCCGGACCGCGCACTCGGCGGCACGCTGCAAGCGCTGCGCATGATGAACGCCGAGCTCGCGGGCGAGCTGCTGGTGAAGCACTTCGCCTACGCGAAGGCGAACATCGTCGTGCTCAAGGCGAGCGAACAGACGCGCGGCACCACGAAGCTGTCGGTCAAAGAGCCGGTCCACGACATGGGACAGCGCCGCGACACCGATCCCGCGCTCGCCTCGCAGCCGGTCGCCGAGCCGATCGCGACGCGTCCCGTCGACGGAATGATCACGCGCACGCTCCCCAACGGCATGCGCGTGATCCTCATGCCGCTGACGAGCGTGCCGGTCGTCGACGCGCGCGTCGTGTTCACCGCCGGCACCGGCGACGAAGAGCCCGAGCGACGCGGCGCGGCCATCGTCGCCGCGCAGGGTCTCTCGATCAGCCTCAGGTACTTCCACGACACGCTCGCGATGGCCGAAGCTGGCGCCGTGCTCGACGTCCACGCGGGAGCGGATCGCACCACGTTCGCGACCACGGGCCTCGACATGCACCTCGACTACATGCTCGCCGGCCTGCGCCGCCTGGTGCGCGATGGCACGTACGATGGCGCGAGCTCGATCGTCAAGGCGATGCGCGCGACGCAGAAGACGACTGACGACGAAGGTGCACGCACCGATGCCTGGCGCACTGCGATCTACGGCACGGAGCATCCGTATCGCATCGCGGGAATGCCGCGTCACATCGCGCACGACCTCGACATCCGCGACGTCCTCAAGTTCCGGCGCAGCTACTACACGCCCGACAACGCGACGCTGATCGTCGCGGGTCGCTTCGATCCCGCCGTCGCGAATCGCTGGATCGATTACCTGTTCGCCGACTGGTCCGGCACGCGCCGCGATCGCTCCGCCACGCCGACGACGGTCAAGCCCGTCTCGCTCGCGATCGACGACGACGTCGCGCAGACCACCGTTCGCATCGCGATGCCCGTGACCCGCGGCTCGCGCGCGCAGCGGCTCGTCGCGACCCAGATGTTCGCCGCGATCGCTCGCGACGTTCGCCACCAGCTCGGCGCGAGCTACGAGCTCGGCGCGGACTACAACGAGCTCCGCCGCTCGGCGCTGTACGAGATCAGCGGCTCGATCGATGCGCCGCGCACCACCGAGGCGATCGAGCTGATCGCCGCCCGACTCGCGGCGCTGCGCACCGACCCGGACCGCACCGCGCGCGCCTTCGTCGAAGCTCGCAGGCGTGTCCTCTCGCAGATCAGCGACATCACGAACACCGCATCCTCACTCGCCAACCGCGTCACCGACGATATCGGTCTCGGCCGCGAGCCACTGTCCGACGTCGAGGTCGCCCAGGAGGTGCACGACCTCACGCTGTCCAGCATGTCCGACGTGCTCGCCGAGCTCGACCTCGCGCGCGCGGCGATCCTCCTGCGCGGGCCCGCCGCGCAGATCGACAAGGCCTTCGTCGCTCTCGGCCGCACTCCGCGGCGCGTGATCGGCGACGTCGAGGATCCGTTCGCACCCGCCGCCGACGCGCCGATCGTGTTCCCCGATCAAGAGCAGGTGTATCCGTCGGATATCGAGGACGCGCTCACCGCCCAGCGTCGCCGCCGTTCGCTCTCGATCGGCGCCACCGCCGGCTACGCGACGGGCAAGATCCTCCAGCGCACGGGCCTCGTCGGTCCGCGGGTGGGTGCGTACGCGGGCCTTCGCCTCGACGAGACCAAAGCGATCGGCCTACGAGCGTCGATCACCTCGATCGACGGCACGTACAACAAGGGCACCGAGATCGTCCGCGTCGACGTACCGATCGAGGCCACGATCGTCTCGATCGGCGCGTACATGCACGGCACCGCCTTCGATCGCCTCTACGCAGGCCTCACGCTATCCATCAACACCGACCAGACCCGCATGGACACCGGCGTGAACATGAAGACGTCGGTGTGGGACTCGGGCGTGTCGATCGGCCTCGAGGCCGGCATCGATCTCGTGCGCGTCGGACGTCATCGCATCGGAGTGCTCGGGCAACTCGAGGGCGAGCTCGCCACCAACGCATCGTGGGCCGGCTTCTCGCTCGGCCTCGGGTATCGGCTGTACTGACTCGGCCGAAAACGACGAAGGGCCCGCATGCGGGCCCCTCGGGTTATTACAGCGTTGGAGACTTAGAGAACGCGAACGTTCTCGGCGCGCGGGCCCTTCGGACCACGGCCCTCGTTGTACGAGACCTTTTGTCCCTCGCGGAGCTCTTCGAACCGGACGCCTTCAACGGCGGACATGTGGAAGAACATGTCGGTTCCCGAACCCGTCGAGATGAAACCAAAACCCTTATCGGTCAAACGCTTGATCGTACCTTCAGACATCGTGCACATCCTCAGTAGCAGTAGTGACTCCATTCGAAGGACCAAGCTGGTCCCAGTAGCTCGAACGAGTCGGACACCCTGTGTCTCATTACTCGGCGCCATTAGCGAGCATGTTCGTGGCAGAGACATCAATCTCCAACGACCACGCCACGTTCGGTAGCGAGCGCCCTCTCCAGGAAGCCGCGAGGCGCCTTCAGTCGACTCGCAACGACGGAGCCGCAACCGGACCGCGGCTCGGCGTTCCGGTACCGACGACAGGCCACCCACCGCTCCACGTGATCGGATCGAGCATCAGCTTGCGCGCGCCATCGTCACCGCACGCGTGCGGCGCTTCCCACGCGTGATAGACGATGTACGCGCGTCCGCCGGTTCGCACGACGGAGTTGTGTCCGGGACCAGCCCACGTCCCGTTGCTCGCGAGAATGGGACGGCTGCGCTTCACGAACGGCCCGAGGGGCGACCGCGATCGCGCGATGCCGGTTCCATACGTGGCGTCGCAGTAGCGAAAGCCGCTGTAGAACAAATAGTAGAAGCCGCCGCGCTTGATCACCCACGGCGCCTCGACGACGTCGCCTTCCCACGCGAGCGTGTTGCGCAGCAGCGCATGCCTCGTGCCGACAAAGCCCACGCCATCCGCGCGCAGCTCGTGACCATAGAGGATGGTCTTCTCCTGTGGACGCAGGCCGTTGCCGTCGGTCTTGTAATACAGGTACCGCTTGCCATCGGCGCCGCTGTACACGGTCGCGTCGATCAAGCTGACGTGCGAGTCGCACACGAGTGGATGACCGATGTCCTTCCACGGTCCAGTCATCGTCGACGCACGCGCGGCGCCGATGCACATCCGGCCGCGACTCGGCGACAGCGCGGTGAAGTACGCGACGAGCCCATCGCCCACGCGATGCACCTCGGGCGCCCACCAGTTGCCATTCGCCCACGCGGGCTTCGTCGCAGCCGTGAAGATGTGACCCGCGGCCTTCCAGTGCACGAGGTCGCGTGACTCGAACAGCGGGAAGCCCTTGCCGGTACACGCGGCCCAGAACGTCGGCCCGTCCGCGTCGAGGATCTTGATCACGCCCGGATCGGCGCAGCTCGGACCGAGCGGATTCTGAAAGCGCGGCGCGGCGAACGCGTCATCGCCGTCCTCGCCCGGTGCGAGATCGCCATCCACTTCGTCGCGATCGTCCGTGTCATCGACCTCGTCGACCATGTCCTCGCTCGAGCTCGACGCCTCCTCGAGCGCAGCGGGCACATCGGGATCGGTCGCGTCCTCCCACGCGGCGTCGTCGCCATCGTCGATTCCACACGCAGCGAACACGAGGAGAGCCAATGCGACGCGCATGGCCGTGCACGCTGCAACGCTGGATCCACGGCGAACCCCTCGATGTTCGCGCGGTTGGCGCCGGTGGTGTTGCGCGCGGCGCTACAGGTGCTCACGCCTGTTTGCGCCGCGCACGTACGCTATTTCGTCACCTTCGGGCTCGCGACGTTGACGAACGGTACCGCGCCGCCGCTGCTCATCATCTGCGGGAGCTCGCCGTTCCATTTTTCGAGAGCCTTGTACTGCACGAACTCGGGTGTGATCGACGCGGCAACGGTCTTGTTGAAGTACGCCTCGGCATCCGCGGTCAGCTTCTTCGCTTCCGCTTCGCCCTGCGCTTGCGCGACGCGCTGCTTGGCTTCTGCTTAGGTCTTGTGAACCTGCGCTTCGGCACGCTGCGACTCTTGGATCATCGCGACCTTCGCGTTGATGGCCTGGACCACCGCTTCTGGAACTCGCGTTTCGTTCACGGTGAACTGCTGGATGATGAAGCCCTCGGCTCCCAGGCGTTTGGTGATGAAGTTCTGGACCTCGACGCGGCTCTCTTCGCGTTTTGTCGAGTACAGCTGCTCGGCGGTGAACTGCGCGAAGACGCTTTGGAGACCTTCGCGAATCGTCTGGCGAATGAAGTTATGGGAGATGTGAGCCACGTCGTTGCGATACTTCGTGTAGATCGTCGGCACCTTCGCAGGATCCAGCGTGAACGAGAGCGAGACGTCGAGGTTCACCGGCAAGCCCTCCGAGGAGGTCACGGTGATCGATTCGTCGATCGGCGGGCCCTCGTGCACGCTCTTCGTCAGGACGAGAGTCTGCACGCTCGTCGGATACTCGACGACCTCTTCGCAGAACAGGCTTCGCCAGTAGTAGCCCGTCGGGATCGGATCGGGTGAGACGCCGCCTCCACCGCACTTCCGCACCGAGACACCGACGTGTCCAGGACGAATCGTGGTCAGCGAGGCGATCAGCAGCACGGCCACGACGACCACCACGAGGCCGCCGATCGCCCCGGCGACGACGACGAGTTTTCTTTTCATCATGGCTGCACTCCGAGGGAGGCGTACCTCCCGCTTGCCAACATGCGCATTTAGACCGCATCAAGATCGCGGCGCATCACGGTCTCCTCGGCCACGACAAGCAGCGCCTGTCGTCAGCCGACGGCGCGAATCGCGACCGTCGATCCGGCGAACGCTTCGCGCATCGCATCGGCAACGGCCACCACCTTCGAGTCACGCCGCAGACGGCAGCGGCTCCGGCAGCTGCGTGCAGTCCACGATCCCGAGGAGCTTGCCGCGATCGTCGACCACCGGAATGAACCGATGGGCAACGTCGATCGTGGATACCTCGTGATCGATCCTCACGGCCGGGTTGTGCGATCGGCGCTCGAGCTCGGCGAGCGTCGTGTCGACTCCCAATCGACGGCCGACGTGACGCCGTAGATCGGCCTCGGTCACCGTGCCGACGTAGCATCCATTCCAGTCCACGAGCGGCGCGGACGGGACCTCGTGGGTCTCCATGTGATCGAACGCGTCGCGGACGGTGTCCGTGACGGAGAGCCACGGGGTCTTGGTAATGGGAGTGAGTAGTTGCGCGATCTTCATGAGGCACCTCCCTTCGCGGAGTGGAGACATGATGATCACGGACTCGACCGCGCGCCAGCGGTCGCTCTCCGACTTGATGGCGTCTTGATGATCGAAGTGCCCCACACCGCCTTGACGCGACGACTACGCAGTCTTGATGTCCGGTTCGATATCCCTAGATGAGATGCCTCGTGAACGGCAGCGTCGGGCAATGCGGCATCTCGCTCGACGAACGGGGCCTTCGGGCGACCTCGTCCTCGTCGCTACGGACGATCTGGATCTGAGGCGCTCGCTCGGTGACGTGCTCGCGACGAGCGGTCTGCGTGCGCTCGAGACTGGCTACGCCGTGACCATCGCAGTGATCGATCGCATCGCACCGGTCCTCGTGTTGCTCGATCTGGATCGATCCTCGGGCCTGGATCTCGACATGCTCGGGCGCATACGAGCGATCGCGGGCACGACACCGGTCATCGTCCTGTCGCATCGATCCGCGGAGGCAGACAAGATCGCCGCGCTCGACATCGGCGCCGATGACTACATCGTGAAGCCCTTCGGGCGCGACGAGCTACTCTCGCGGATCCGGGTCGCGCTGCGAAATCGGACGGTGCGAAGGGTCGAAGGGGTCGTCGACGTCGGGCCGATTCGCATCGACCACGTGCGGTATCGAGTGACGGTCGCGGGGAGGGTCGTTCATCTGACCCCGATCGAATTTCGCCTGCTTTCCGCGCTCGCCCATGACGCGGATCGCGTCGTTCGTCGCGAGGATCTGCTCTACCGGGTGTGGGGCGCCAATGCCACCGACGGTCATCACCTTCGCGTTCACATCGCGGCGCTGCGCCGAAAGCTCGAGCCGCGACCCGCGAAGCCGCGGTTACTCGTGACCGTGACCGGCGTCGGATACCGGTTGTGTGATGGCGGTCGATCGCATCCTTGATGATGTCGGCCCGACTCACCCGCGGCATCCGATACGACTAGAGCTTGCCGGCGTAGTAGCGAGCACCGACGAGGAACGACAGCGTGTCGCCGGGCTCGTTCGTCAGATCGGCGCCGACCGCTGCTTGTACGTCGAGCGCGGGAATGACGTTGTAGACGACGGTGAGGAGCACCGGCGTCGCATCGGCGCCGACGAGAACGTTCGCCGAGTCCTTCAGGTCGACCTGCACGAGCTTGGTATCGAGTTGGAGGTAGAGCTCGCCCGTGGCCTGAAAGCCGACCGCGACGGGAAGGCTCAGATCGATCGGCGTCACCATCGCCGCGTTCTCCGCGAGTGCGATCCGCAATTGCTGCGTACCCGGAGTTCCGGTGATCAACGCGAGCTTGTCGGTCACGCTGTATTGGACGTGCACGCCGACCATCAGCGGTGCCGCGGCTTCGGCGAGAAGGTCGTAACCGCCCCGCACGCGCGCGATCGCCTCGAGCTTGCCCCCGGCCGCGCCGCGGAGGAGCTTGTAGCCCACGTCGATGTTGACGGGGCCCTTCGCCTCGAAATCCTTCGCGGTGAACGCGTAGGGGACCTGAACTTCGAGGTCGTCGGTGATGCCGTAGCCGACGATCGGCGCCGCGCCGACGGCACTGAAGTCGTGGTTCGCGCCCATGTCGGCGCCGAGCATCGCGAGGCCGCTCGGTAGCGTGAGCGTGCGCGCGAACACGGCGCGCGGCCAGCGGCTGGTGGGCGCAACGGTCTCCGCTGTCGCCGTCGGGGCGATGGCCGGCGCTACTTCGGTGGAGCTCGCACTCGCCGATTCCGTGGTCTCGGTGGACTCCGGCGCCTGAGCGTGAGCGCGTGCTACCAGGGTGGTCGTCGCGAGTGCCGCGACCGCAAACGTGTGTCGTGTGATCATGACTGCGCTTCCTTCGTGAACCGTCAGTTCGACGGAGCGCGTCTATGTACGAGGATCGTCGCTAAGAGTTCGTCAACGCCGCGGACAGATGCCGATAATTCCGATACCTCGACGCGGCGCCCGGATCGCCACAACGCGACGTACCGCGGTGCTCGCCCGAGGTCACGAAGCTCGTGCTCGCACCTCGGCTGCGGCGAACAACGGGCTCACGCAGATCAGGCCCTCGATCTTCCTCACGAGCAAATCGACAAGCACGTCGTCACCATCGCGCACGGCGCGTCGGCCGCGAGCTGCTCGATGCAATAGCGCGGGCACGCGTAGTCGAACTTGGCATCGCTGCCGGGGCGCATCGCCGTCATCTGATACTGCGTGCGACAGCTCTGCTCGTTGCCGCCGCACCGAGCGACGTGGCCGCAGAACACCGTCTCGAGATCCGGCCGGAAGTACGCGTCGACGAGCGCCTGACAACCGAGACACATGGCCGCCGCATGAATGCGCGCCTCGAACGCCGCGAGGTACGAGAGCTGCGTCGATGGATCCGGATCGCTCGCGTGGCGCGTGTTGCAGCCCGCTTCGTCGAAGTCGAGCTCGGGATGGCCGCCGGTCAACCAACCGCACGTGTCGGCCGCGTCGCACAGCGTCGGCCAGAACGTGGGGTGATCGGCCATGCCCATCGAGCACGTCGCGTCCGTGTCGACGCCGTCGGCCACTGCGCTGTCATCCACCACCGCCGCATCGTGGAGCCCACTGCTGCTGTCGTCGCCGCACGCGGAGACAACGGCGACCCAGACCAAGACCCGTCCATCCAGCGCCATGCTCGATGCTTATCACTAACTCGGTCAGTGCCGTGCGTGTGCACGAGCACGGTGATACTCGCGCCACAACTGCTCGGCCGACTGGTAGCCGTCCGCGGTCACCGGATCGTTCTCGTAATACACGGTGATCAGCGACGACACGTTCTCCTCCTCCGCGGACCGAACGCCGGCGGTCCCACCGCACACGATCGGCGCGCGCATGAGCTCCTCTACCTTCGCCGGCGAGGCACCTCGCGGATCCGCCGCCTGCGCGTCGCTCACCGCGCGCGCCTCGATCTCGTTCGCGCACGTCTCGTCATCGACCATCGGGCGCACGGGCTCGAGCTGCACGACCGGCGACATCTCCTCCTCGTCCGCCGCCGCGTTCTCTACACTCGTCACGCGCCACACCAACGCGACCGCACCCAGAATGGCCATCGCGCCCGCTACCAACACGCCGATCAGCTTCTGCTCGCCGTCACGCTCGGGCTCGATCCGCTTCGCTCCCTTAACCTCGGAACGATCTCCCCGTAGGCGCGCGAGCTCGCTCTCCAACGCTGCCACCCGGTTCAGCGCAGCGTCGTGGTCATTGCGATAGCTCATGTGAACCTCCTCCATGAATGCGATGCGGCCAACCTGTGTCCGCGTCTGGCGACGCTCCACCGAAAAGCGACACGCGTCGCTTTCCACCAAGGCTGGTCTCGACGAGGTGTCACTACCGCGGCGTCTGCTATAGTGGCCGCGAGTCGTCGTTCACGCGCCGGCTCGTCTTTGACAAGGGGGCGTACCGGTTTCGACGAGGATGTTGACGTTCGGATCGCGCGTCGTGGCGCCCATGGCCACGTAAAAATGGGCAAACCTGCAACTGCGAACGATAACGCTGTTGCTCTCGCTGCCTGATAAAACCAGGTAACGACGGTGCTCGCAGCTTCCGTCTGTAGCTACGAAACACCGACACAATCAGGCTGGACCTCCTGACCTGCTGACGCATGGAGGTCGAGAAATAGTCGGCTTGTTGGGCTCGCAGGCCGGCCGCTGCCGGCGAGCCCGAGACCTCAAATAGCGTGCCTACACGCGTAGACGTTCGTTCTTATGCATCTTCGGACGCGGGTTCGACTCCCGCCGCCTCCACCATTATTTCGCTGTGTTCGATCAGTTTTCGGCGGACGCTGCCACCACACTGCCACGAACCATCGCGACGTTGCCGTTCGCCGGCTTGTCGAGAAGGTTTACGGCGTCACGCGTGACCTCGGGTCCGAGGTGCGCGTAGCGCATCGTCATCTGGATCGTGCTGTGGCCCAGCAGCTCCTGCACCGCCTTGAGTGGAACGCCACGCATCACGAGGTGACTCGCGAACGTGTGGCGACACGCGTGCCATTGGATCGGGCGAAGCCCGGCCTTCTTGCACGCGCGCCAAAGCGGATGACGAAGCTCCGTGTACTTCAGCATCCGGCCCTCGCTCGTGCTGAACACGAGCGGTCCCTTCAAGTGGCGGTACGACTTCAGCGCCGCGATCGTCTCGTTCGAGAGCGGGATCTCCCGCTCCTTCCCTGACTTCGGCGTGCCGATCTTTCCCTTCACCGCGTTCTGTCGAACGGTGATCTTTCCCGCGACCAGGTCGACGTCCTGCAACGCAGCGCGATCAACTCGCCCATGCGCATGCCGGTGCGAAGCGCGACGAGAACCATCGTGCTCCACTCTTCATCCACCTTCCCGAGCAGTCGATTGGCTTCCTCGAAATCGAGAAAGTCGAACTCCTGCGCAGGAACCTTGAGCCAATCGACCTCCGGAACCGCCGCGATCAGACCGCGCTTGCGCGCAATCACCAGCATGCGCCGGAGGATCGTCAGACAGTTGTTGATCGACTTGGCCGACAACTTCGGTGGCACCGTGGCCTCAGACTTGTTGCGAGCAGGCTTCCTCGCCAGCTCGATCTTCAAGTCCTCGATCACGGCGTACGTGACTTGGTCGAGTCGCAGATCGCCGATGGCAGGCACGATGTGCCGCCGCAGCGTCCATTCTTTCGCGTCGACAGACGACGGCTTGTTCTGCAGTCGCGATGCATCGAGATAGATCTCGACAAACTCGCGAACCTTCGGTGCCTCCTTCGGTGGCGACGGGGTCTGCGTGACCTCGCCGGTTTTCAGGACGCGATCTAGATGAAGACGTTCCGCTTGTTCGGCACCGACCTTGTTGTCCGGTAAGCCGATCGCCGTCGGAACGCCAAAGATTCGGACCACGCGTCCATCTGCGAGCCGAATCTGCTTGCGGCAGTACCAATGCCCATACCGCTTATCTCGTCGTGCGCTCATTCTGAGCCTCCATCCGACGAGCACTGCCCGATTCACACGCCAACCATGACACGAGGGCATGACGGCTGAACAGCACGCGCTTGCCCAAGCGTTGACATGGGATCTTGCCGTAACCGTCCGATCACCGATGCAGGCTATGCGTCGGCGCGAGCGCGACGGCGGCAAAGCGCCCCCGCCCCTCAACGGCTGAGTTACATCGACTCGCTCTCGACCTCGCACTCGAACCTCCCGAGCACGAGCGTCACGGTCGTGCATGAGCCTCTCACGCTCGATGCGTCGAGGCCGGCGAGACGTTCGGCAAGCCAGTGGTCGAGCGCCGGGAAGCCGGACGACTTGATCGGATCGCCGACGGTCGTCGTCGAGGTCAATCCGCACACGGCGGTCTCGTAGATGAGCCGGTCCCTTCCTGATCGCGTCACCTCGCGCACGATGTAGGGCGGGATGTCGAGCGTCTTTGGGATCGCGTCGAACGAGCCCTGCACCGCAACCGGCACCGGCGAGCACGTGAGCGGATGCTTCGCGTGCCAGTACGCTTGCCACTTCGGTCGGCAGCGCTCGATGTCGACTTCGCGGTCGTCGACGGTGATCGTGACCTTGCACGCGCCTGTGCACGGCGTGACATCGATACACATCAGCTGGCCGACGGGCAGCGTGTCGGTCGAGCACTGATAGAGGCGCGAGTCGACGGCGTAGCAGCCGTCGCCGAGATGCTCGGCGCGCAGCTCTGGGCCGCATGCGTGGTCCCGGCAGTGAGTTGCAAGCACGTCCTGCTGCGCGTGATCGCGTACGCCGGAGGTGCCGCTGCACGCGCACGCGACGACGAACAAGATCAACGACCGCACGCCATGACGCTAGCACTTCGCCGATCCGGCGCGCGCGACGGCTGATCACACGGAGAGATGCGCGCGCATCGCTGGGACTCCTCTGAAACGAAGTCAGACGGCGCGCAGGTGCGTCTTGCCCCGGCCGATGCGCTCCGGTACGTCGGGCCATTCGGGCTTGCGCAATAGTGGAGCAGGAGGTTCCGCTTCCCCGATGATGCAGGCTAGGCATCGGCGCGAGCGTGGGCCCACGGTCCAGGCAGCAGCTCGTCGAGTCGACGCTTCGGGTGATCCTGCACGCGCGGGATGACGTCGGAGAGGTACGCGAATGGGTTGATGCCGCGCGCCTCGCACGTCGCGACCAGCGTGTATAGGCCGGCGATGCTTGAGCCAGCCGCGACGTCACGGACGAAGAGGTAGTTCTTGCGACCGAGCGCGACGCGGCGGAGCGATCGCTCGGAGGCGTTGTTGTCGAGCGGCACACGTGCGTCGTCGAGGAAGCGGCCGAGCTCGCGCCACTGGTTGAGCGCGTAGCGGATCGCTGCCGAGATCGGACTCTTCGGTGGATGTCGTGGCTTCTGACGGAGCAGCCATTCGTGCAGCTGATCTCGGATCGGCCCGGCTCGCTGACGGCGTAGTCGGAGATGCGACTTAGTGCCGGTGATCTTCTGCTCCTTCGCGTCGTGCTCGACGCGGTAGAGGTTGAGGATCAGATCGATCGCCTCCTGCGCGATCGGCGCCGTCGGCAGCGCCTCGTGAAAGTAGCGCCGCAGGTGCGCGTGACACGCGGCGCGCTTGCGCTTCGAAACCTCGGCGACGACGTTGTAGCCACTGTAGCCGTCGACGATTAGCGTGCCCTTCGTGCCGCCGAGGAGTCGCTTCGGTGTCTCGCCGCTGCGGCCTCCCGCGAAGACATAGGCGACGTCCTGGTCGCCATGCTCGTCGGCGGCGACAAAGGTCCAGACGAAGCCGTTCTTCGACTTGCCCGTGCCGTCGTTCTGCATGAGCAGGCGCGTCTCGTCGGCACCGACGATGGGCCGAGTTCGGATCTGCTCGACGAGCCGCTGCCACAGCGGCTTGGTTAGCTCGCTCGTCCGGTGCAAGAGGTCGTTCATCGTCGAGCGAGCGAGCGGGAAACCACGCCGTGCGAAGTCCTTCTCGAGGCGGTACAGCGGCAAGTGGTCCGCACACTTTGCGACCGCCAAGTGCGAGCAGAGTCGCGCCGTAGCGGCCCTTCTCGATCACCTTAAGAGCGCCCGGCGCCGTGACGACGTAGTCGCCGCAGCGGCAGCGCAGCACCTCCTGCACGTGCTCGTGTCGCACGAAGCGCGCTGGCACAAATTCGTACACGATGGTCTTTCGGCCGTCGCCGATCGGCTTGAGCTTGTCGTTGCCGCAGCTCGGACAGGTGCGCTCTTCGTCGGGCACTTTGTGTTCGGTGCGCACAGTTTCCGTTTGCGCACGGTCCGCGGCCTGAGCCCGTCGCTTGGCGAGCCGCTCGTCGGGGGTGACTGGCTTGCTCGGCAGGCGCGGCATCTTGCTGCGCTCGCTCTTGGGGCCGATGTGCGCCTTCTTGAGCTGCGCGAGCTCGTGCTCGAGCTTCGCGATCTGGTTGCTCATCGCGACGACGATGTCGCGCAGCGAGCAGTCATGATCGACGGGAGGCACGAGCACCTCCCAGTTGGATCACGATCCGGATCCGCTGTCGATCCCCTCGCGCGGATTCCATCGCGCAAGGCGTTTCGCGTTGAGGTCGATGCCGTCGAGCAGCATCGCGAGCTGCGCTGCCTCCATCTCGACCTTCACGCGCTTCTCGTCGATGACGGGCAGCTGAAAGCGACCGCATTCGAGCCGCTTGAAGTAGACGACGTAGCCGTTCTTGTCCCAGAAGAGGATCTTGAGCATGTCGCGACGCTTGCCGACAAAGACGAACAGGTGGCCGTCGTTCGGGTTCCGCTTGAGGACCTGCTCGACAATCGTGCGAAGCCCGTCGACGCCGTTGCGCATGTCGACCAAGCCCGTCGCAAAGTAGATGCGCACACTTGGTGGAAGCCCCAACACTCAGGCGCCCTCCAGCAGAGCGACGACACGCGCGAACGCTTCCTCGTCGAAACCGCGGCCGACCTTCACGATGTGCCCGCTGCGCAGGTACACGGCGACGGGCTCGCCGCGCTTCGCCGGCGCCGACTCCGTCACCTGCACGGGCAAGAGCGCGAGCGGCGACTCCGAGCGGACCAGCGCGGTGCTCTTGCCCTCGAGCTTGACCTTCCACCAGCGAATCCGCTGCGGCACCAACCCGCGCTCCTTCGCGAACCGCTCGATCGACTGGCCGCTCTTGCGCCACGCGCTCAGAACGCCGCGCGCCTCGTGCTCGGACCACTGCCCTCGGTGTGCCATGGGGGCGAGCACGATCGCCGAATTCTGATCCGCGGGGCAGGATCGTTGATCGGACGGTTACATCTTGCCGCGAGCTGCGGCGTTGTAGACCGTCTTGCGATCAACGCCGAGCCACTTGGCGACGTCGTCGGCGCACATGATCTCCGAGGTGGTGGAAGTCTCCATGACTACGTCCGACCCGCGGCGACCGCTGCCATCACACCCGGCAAGAGCTGCTGGACGATCGCGCCGAAGTCGATCGTGGGAGATGCAGCCTCGTTATCGTGGTCGATGGGAGCGAGCTCCGGTCGACGCGAAGGCATGCCAGCTCCATCGGCTGCCCGCAGCACTTCTGCGGCCGCCTTCATCATTTCGGGGAAGCGATCCACGACGGCCCTCGCTAGCTCGGTGTTCAAGCGCATCGCCTCGCGAAGAACATCGTCTTTGGTCGGCACGCGCGGTGCTGGTTCCTCGGGCTGCTCGGCCTTGACCACTTGGATGTACGCGGCCGGGGCGGTCTCGACGTGCTTACCGTCGTCGTTCACAGGATCCAGGCGATACCGACCGACCACCCCATCGACCGCTTCCCGCAGATCTGCGATGTCGGAATCGATGGCGAGCGTGAGTGGTAGGCCATCTCGCCCGTAGACCAACTCCGGGGCACCTCGCGGCTTGAGGCGACGCACGCGCCATCCTCTTACGACCGCAGGCACCTCGAAGTTTTCACCGTGTACGTTGAACGCCAGCTCGGACATTGATCCTTGTCTCCTGATCTCTAATGCCGACCACTTTTCGAGAATTACCGTTTGGCATGATCTTCGCGAACGATCCCTCGCCGGGACGCGGCGAGCGAACACATCGCGGATGCCCACGGATTGCCCCTTACTTGGGTCACGCATGGAGCCGCGAGTTCTTCGCCGACCCACTCTGACCGTCGGAACACGCGGTGAGCGACGAGCAGTTTTCATCGTTTCAGGCGGCGGCGATTGTTTCTTCACGTCCGGTCGCGCTGATCAATACTCGTGAGTGATGACGCCTTCGCCAGCGCGCGATCTCGAAAGCCTGATCTCTGGTGAGCGGCTCGCGATAGAGCACGCGATCTACATCGTCATCGCTTGTTGCAAGGCGATTGCTCGCACCGAGACCCGCGGTGTTGTCGTGCCGAGTTGCATCATGATCTCGGACGCAGATGTCATGATCGGCGACTTCGATACCGCGCAACCGGACTTGGGATACTTCGCACCCGAGTTCGGAGATGGCCCACCTTCCAAATCGCAAGCTCGCGAGATTCGCAGAGACGGAAATCTCGTCGGGATCAGCTCGACGTGGCAGGCCCACCCAGAGTTCACAGTGGATCGCCCTCGAGCTGCCGTTTTCGCCCTCGGTTGTGTCTTGTGGGAGCTGTTGGCTGGGCGCCGTTTATTCGTTGGCGCCAGCGACTACGAGTCGATGATGCTCGCGCGCGCGGCTTACGTGCCTAGGATCGACATTGATCCCGAATTGGAATCGATCGTCCGGAAAGCGCTCTCGAAGAGTGCTGAGCAGCGGTACGAAACGCCGTCGCTGCTTGCTGATGCGCTCGCAACCTACCTTTCGAGTCGTGCTGCGAACTGAGTGGCGTCGATCTCCGGTTTCGGCGTCAGGGTCGGTGGGTACGATGTGTTGGGCGAGACGTGTCATGGCAGCACGGAAAAAGACCTCCAAAGACAAGGCTCATGCGTTCGGCGGTGACTGGACGTCGACGAAGCTCGACATCCTTGCGAAGTATCTGAACGCGTACATGACGGCATTGAACGACAAGCCGACCGCCGATCGCACTTGGGACGTCGACGCGGTTGCTCATAGGGTTGGCGGTTGAGATGGGGGACCGGAACTGGGGACTGATCACCAACGGAGCGACGTTCGAAGCCCTCGTTGCGACACTGGTCGCATTCGAAGATCCGAGCGCGGTGCTGTTCGGACGCAGAGGCAAAGACGGCGGACAAGACTCTCGTTCTGGGGACGGCAAGACCGTCTACCAAGCCAAGCATCATGAGGATGGGGCAGCGGCAAAGGCGATCGCTGACGCGAAGAAGGAAGCAGCTAAGATCTCGGAGTATCGGAAGGTGGGGAACGCGCGCTTCGAGCAATGGAAAGACGTTACCCATTGGCGCCTCGTAACGAACGCAGCGTTCAATCCCACAGATCACCAGACGTGGATCGACGACGTAGCTCCACGATTCGCTGCGCTGGGACTCAAGGCTGAGTACTGGGAGCGCGCGAACGTCAACGCGCTTCTCGACAAGCATCCTGAAGTAGATCGCTCGTTCTTCGGCAACGAACCACGCGCGTTCCTCACACTGCCAGAGGTTCGCGAACGGCTTCTGCAGGAAGAACTATTTGTTCGACGAGTGCCAACATCGTTTGTCGGTCGCGACGTCGAGTTGGCCGAGATCACCGCGTTCATCAGGTCTGATAAGTCGTTCCTCGTTGTGCATGGAGCCGGCGGGATGGGGAAGTCACGACTTCTCGTCGAGAGTGGATCTGCGGCCGTGGCTGATGGCTGGCAGGTTCTGTGGGCGAACGTCGCGACCATCGCCTCGGGCGTGAGTTGGTTCGATGCCATCGTCCCGGAGCGATCGACAGTTCTGCTTGTCGACGAGCCTGAGACCGAGGAGGTACTCCGACTCCTCACGGAGCAAGTTGGCGGACGAGTTGGTAGGTCGGCGAAGTGGAAAGTCATCGTCGCCGTCCGTTCCCCGAAGGATCCAGTACTCAAGTTCCTCGCATCCCCGAAACTCAAGGCGCGCATCCAGTGGCTTCCCCTCGAAGCACTCTCCAATGATGCCGCCGAGGAGATGTGTCGTGAGCTCCTTGCTGGCGGCCCACTCGCAGCGTCACCCGTGGAATGGAAGAACGACGTTGCCAGCAAACTTGCGAAGTGGTTCTCGCGTCAACCGATCTGGCTAACCCTGGCGGTCCATGTGCTCGAGGTCCACAAGGACCTAACGAAAGTTCCGACGACAGCGGCTGCCCTAGCCGACCTGTATCTCGAAGAGGTAATCGGTCAGCAAGGCGGCGAACCACCAGGCCGCGTCCTCAGCCTTCTGCGCTGGATCGCGCTGGTCGGAACGGTGAATCGTGAGAGCGGCACGGTTCGTGTGATCAGCGATGGGGCCGGCATCGGCGATCCCGACGAGACCCTCGCATCAATCGCACGGCTAGTGGAGCGTCGTGCGCTGAGACAACGCGGTGCGAATCGTCGTCTCGTCGAACTCAAGCCGGATGTGCTCCGCGATCACCTCCTGCAAAACTGGTTGGTGCATGACGTCGGATTCGGAAGCCAGCCTTTGCGACCGTCCGACGCCGCACAGAAGCTCGTCAGAGACTGCGTTGACGCGATTTCCAAGGGAGGCCTGGGCGGCGCCGGGCTTGCGATACTCACCTCTATTGGGCGCACCGAACTCTTGTTCCGAATGGACAACCGGCCGGTGCCCTTGCTTGCTCCGTTCTTTGAGCAGGTTCACACCCGACTCGAAACATTTCCAGCAAGTGTTCGGATCGCCTTGGTCGAGACCCTTGTAGAAATCGCTCCGTTCCGACCGGTAGACGTCGTGTCGATTTCGCGAAGTCTGCGTACGTCGCCCATCGAAACGGAAACGATCAAGTCTCCGTTCGGAGCGCGTGAAGTCACGAATGACGCCGTGCTTCTTGAACTGGGCTGGGCGGTCTTCCACGCGGCGATGGGGGCGCGCGATCTCGATGACCGTGTCGCGGTATTGGAGGAATTGTGCGAGTTGACGGAGGTCGAGGCGGCGATCGAAGCGCGACGCCCGGGCGGCCTTCCCAATGACGGACGACGATCGAGCAGTCTCGTCGGCCGCACGTTGGAAGGGGGACCGACTTTCTGGTCGGACTTCGACGATGCTGTCGGAGCGCTGTCGTTGCGGAGACTAGAGAGACTCCAAACCGGAGTGCCAACAAAGAACCAAACCGCGACGCTACGAGCGCTGATCGTTCCGGCGGTAGCGGTCGAGCGTGAACAAACGTTGTTCGACGAGAACACGTTCACGATTCGGCGCTTCGTCATCCTTCCTGGACATCCCGGCTGGGATACTCGTCGGAAAATCCTGGAGCGAATCAAGGCGCTCCTCAGTGACGATTCCATTTCTGCCGAGACACACATCGTGCTGTGGGGACTGCTGGTCGAGGGGCATCGTCACGCGAACTTTGTCGCGCTCCACGGCCCTCCCGAGTTCAAGGAGCTCATGCATGCAGAGTTTCTCGACGACCTACGTTGGACCGAAGCATTGCTCGGAAGGCGTGGAGCGCGCATCGATGAGATGAAAGCGGCTCGTGACCTGTGGGAATGGCATAGCGAGCACGAGAAGAACGCAGACATCAAAGCCGCAGCCGATTCGCTCGAGAGGCTTTACACCACGGACGCGCTCGCCGCCGAGTTCGAACCATTACTGATGTTCGACACAACGGAGGCATTCGAAAGGCGAGCCCGAGCAAAGGCGTCGGAGCTAGCTGCCGCAGATGACGGCGCCATCGACGCGTTTGTCGAGCGCGGAGAACAATACGTCGACGAGAACCGACGCAGTTACGCGCTGAATGGCGTAGCGAACGAACTTGGTGCCCTTGCTTTCACGATGCCTCGCGCGGCTGAGTTCGTGACACGGACGCTCTCGACTGCCTCGAGTCGGCTCAAGGTCAACCTTGCAGTCATTGCGGCGAACCGGTGGGCCTACGAGGCACGCAAGCAAGCCGGCGAAGCTTCGATGCTCGAACTGGTCAAAGCTCAACTGGCTGCGTGTGCCGACGACGACACGCGTATTCGCTTGCTGGTCGAGGTATATGGCTGCAATCCACCGCGTCTGAAAAGCGCGGATCTGGTCCCACAAGAGCACGCCTTCTTGCGGAGCAAGAGTTCCCTGTTTCGTGCCTCGAATAGGAGCGCATGGTTCGTAGGGCTGGTGAGTTGGACCCTCGAATACGAATGGACGGAATACAAGACGCTGATCGAGGCCGAACTGGATGCACTTGCGGAACCTTCGCTGACCGAAGCCGTGGCAATGCTCGTTCAAGGCATCTTCTGGGCCACGTACAAGCGGACGCAAAAGGAGTTTCCGGAGGATGCGGGTGGATGGTTTCTCGACCAGCTCATCCGCGTTCAGAGCTTTGGCTTTGGCAGCAACCTCGAGTATCGAATCGACGAGGTGTTGGGTGTCCTTAAGCCACCCGCGATCACCTGGCTTCCAACTGCGTTGAAGAAGCGGGCATCGATGGAAGCGACTCAAGGCTACGCACGCGCCAAAGCGCTCAGTCGCGACATGGTGTTGGGCGACTACGTGCAGGCGATAGACGAAGCGCACAAGGACGACCCGGCGGTTGAAGCCGCAGTGTCCGAGCTGTTGGATCTTGCCGACGACAAGGGAAGCGTCGGCTATCGAATGCCCGAGGTTTTGCATAGCATCGACCCGAACGGTTTCGTCGTCGCAAAAGAACTCGCCAAGCGCATCACGGCGGGTGGCCCCGACGCGGCAAGGCATCTCGGCCGTCTCGCGAGAGCGTACGTGATCAACACCGCGGGTTGGCGCACGGTAGCCACGGCGGTTCTAGAGTTGGCTCCATCACTCGCTCCCGAGGAGCGTCGTTCTCTGTATTCGGTTCTCGGAAATTCACGAGTTCAATCCTGGAACGGGCTCCCTGGGCAGGTTCCCGTGGTGTTCCAGCATGCCTTCGAAGCAGCGCAGGGCTTCCGCGACAAAGAAGCAGACACTCGCTTGATCCCTTACTGGGAATGGAATCTCGGACTGATAGAGGCTGATCTTCGACGTCAGGAGGAAGAGGCGAAGGAGGAGCGTGGCGAATGACGAAGACTCTCGACGAACGCCTACGGGACGCAAAGGCGACGGTTGATCAGATAGGTACGATGTTGGGTAAAGCTACGGCTGCGTTGCCGACCGTGGTTGCCGATCAGTTTCGACGCTCGCTCGATGCAGCCTCTGGCATCGAGTACTGGCGCGAACTTGTTTCGGCTCGTGCGGCCGCCCTTCAGTTCCTAGATGCACTCGAGACACGCGTCGACGGTGAGGACTTGGTCGAGGTCTTCGCTACGCAAGCAGGCGCAACGCCAACAAAGTTGAAATACAGCCACGTCCGCCTTCTCGGGGTCCAAGCATACCTCTCACTTTCCTGGTCACTCGCAGATCGCATCACTGCGATGGCCGGTCGTGTCCTATGCACTTTGCAGGGCGGTGCGTTGAACGATCAGAGTCCCGTCAAGCTCATCTCCCACTTCGTGCAAGAAGAGAGGGGGAAAGAGGGTCTTGCCGTCGAAGAGCAAAAAAAGGAAATCGACGGACGACATCGTCGTCGATCGACTGCGGCGATGGTCTCCGATTCGATCCGGCAGACATTTGGGTTTCCGATCGGCGTCTCGTACGCAATTCGGAACCACTTCATTCACGATGGCGCTGAATCCAGCGATGCCGAGTTCTTCGAGAACAGAGCGTCAACCGGCGCCTTCAGAATCTCCGCGAAGGGATGGAGTCTCATCGAGCGAAAGACGTTCGGGTACGGCGTGATGCGCGACTACATTCGCGCAAGTGCCGCGTGGCCGAACGCACCTCGTGATGACCTGCGGGTCGTACTCGCGGTTTGCGAACGAGAGGTTGATGACGCACTCGGCGTCCTCCTCGGCTCGGCTTGCACCGCGATGTCAGCGCATATCGGCTTCATGCTTGGTGCGGACTGAGGGCGGCGTGGAGATCCGTGACGACGAAACCAGAGTACTGAACGCTGTCGCTCGGCTTGAGGGAGAATTGGGAAAGATCCCCACTCGGATGGCGATCCGGCGCTTAGTTGCGCCGCCGAAGACGGACGGAGCTGAAGCGCTTTGGAATGCAGCGGAAGCCTGCGTCGAGAAGGGCACCTTGGTCCGGTTCTCTCGCCAGGATGAGATCGCGTACAAGCTCACCCTTGAGGGTTGGCTGTGCACCGAGAGGTGGCCGGACATTCGAGATCTCATTCGCGCATTCATCGCTGCCTTCAACGAGCAGTACGAGCGCGACTTCGTCGGGAACGAAATTGGCTGGAAGGCCATTGTAGGAGCGGGTTTTCGAGGGCAGCTCAATCTGGCTACGGCGGTTGGAAGCGCGCTTCATCTGTTTTCTGGCGGATCTATTGCCGCAGAGGAGTCCACGTTCAGAAGACCCTTCGACTTGGAAATGATCTTGAGTCTCGAGACAGCCGAGGAGTTCATCGCATATCGGCGAAAGAACCCCGCAGAACGCGTTGCGTATCGAAATGATCTTGAGCGGGCCGCTACAGGAGAAGTCCGTCGCGCGGCCGCCTTCGTATACGGCGAACTCGTCGCGAATCTCCGATGGCCTCTTGCTCGCCGTGCTGATGTTGCACTCCGTCGAGAGAAGATTGACCTAACGCGCATCGCGAACCAGGGTCGATTCCTGCGAGGAGCGGACCTCATTGCCGATGACGCAACGACCAGCGTTCTGCTCGAGGGGCTAGTGTTCGTTCCTGCTGCTGACGCGGACCGCCGAGCCCTCACTCGGATCCTCTCGTTTCTGGGAACATACTACGAACAGCATCCAGACCTACGCGAGGTTGAGCCAAGAGTCCTCGTCGAGAACCTCGAAATCCAAGAGCAGGAGCTCAGCCGACTGGCAACGATACTTGCCGAGCAGTACTCGGCGTTCGTTTCGTTGAAGGGGGCGACGTTCACACTCAACGCAAGCCGGTTCTACGTCAGTCCGGACCACCTGGACTTCATCGGCGCGGAGACCTTTGAGGATATCGTCTACGCAATCTATGATCGCAGGATCGACCGGGCCCAACGTTGGCCACGCATCTCCATTCCACCGGATACAGACGAGGTTGATGCGCCGCCGGTTCAACGCGCAGCTTCCAAGCCAGCTCCGTCGCCATTCGGCCCTTGGCGGAAGATCCGAGCGCTCAAGGGTGGAGGACAGGGCGAGGTATTCATCGTCGAACGTGTTGAGCCCGAGTACACGAAAGGAGTCCTCAAGCGCGTCCGAGCAGACAAGAACAGTCCGAAGGAGGTGAAACGCCTACTTCGCGAGGCACTGGCTCTAAGGAAGCTAAGACATCCTTGCATTGCGGAGCTAGTGGGCACGAGTTTGCCCAACATCCCCGAACCATGGTTGGTAACGCGATGGGCGGCGTTCGGTTCCATCGACGACCATCGACCAATCTACGCCGGTGACATATGGAGGACGCTTCGCCTCGCTCGTGACGTCTCGGGAGCGTTGGAGGCTGCGCACAACAAGGGCATCGTGCATCGGGACGTAAAACCGAAGAACATCCTGATGTATTCGCTCGACCATGTAGCGCTTACTGATTTCGGGATCTCGCACCATGAAGACGAGGAGACCATCACGACCTACGACGCGCCCGGAACCTTTTGGTTCGGGCCTACCGATCGAGATGAGCGTCGCAATCCAAAGCCCAGCCTCGACGTCTTCAATCTCGGCCGACTCATCTACTTCTTGTTGTCGGGTGGACGACAGTTCAAGCACAGTCATCGAGACCAGAACGACGATCTGCGCACGATCTTCGACCGGGCTGAGTTCGACGTGGTGAACCTGTTGTTGGATGAGATGCTCGTCCCCGACCGAGAAGCTCGTCCGCAAACGATGCGAGCCGTGATCGAGCTGATCGATCGAGCGCTTGATCAAACATTCGGAGGACGCTCCCCCGCCCCGAACAAGTGCCGCGCTTGTTCATCTGGGATCTATGTCGATGGTGGACCACTCACTTGGAATTCGCCGACGGAGCTGTTCATCGAGCCTGACCGGCTCAAGCTAGGACTCGCTCAGTTCAAGCCACGAGCATGGATCTGCCGTTCGTGTGGCGACCTCAGGATTCAACTCGATCAACTACTCGGTCTTGCACGGCGAGAGTAAGGATTGAGAGAGAACCAGTGTCTGGACGATCAGATCGGACCTGTGTTGGGGAGCGCACATGACGGACGAAGACGAAGATGACCATGACGATCACGATGAAGACGCACGGGAGGAGCTTCCCGCGTCTAGGCTTGACCACGCCGAACGAACACGGAGTCATGTCCTGGACAACCTACGGTTGACGGAAGAACAGCACTCGTGCATCCGTGAAATCTATGCGCACTTGACCAGGCACGGCACGTGGCCTCAACAGCGGACGTTCGCAGCCGCTCTCAACACGAAGTTGGGGATCGCACTTCCGGTTGTGAGCAATGGCATCGAGCGCCTTGTTCACGGTCGAACGGAGCCGAATGAGGCTGTGCGCCTCGTCCTCCCAGCGTTGCATTTCGTCGGGTCTCCCGAAGCGCTGTCGGACATTGAGCTGGTTCTCTCTTTCCTACGCCTTCTCGGTGAGGTGCGGACCGGAGAACCTGACCGAAATGAGATTGAGGGACGAGAAGCAATCAAGCGCTTGGGTCTCTCGGCGGGAGAGGCTTTGCGGCTCGAACAGCATCTCATTGCATCGGGCTCCGTATTCATTGGTACAGGCATACACAAGACAGGACTCCACTCGACAACGTTCCCGATTATTGATCGATATCTCGGATTCGATCGAATGCTTACGCTCGACGACGTCCTTCGCGATCTGTATCGCTTCTATGCTCCATTCTTTCTGCCACCAGACGGGTATGGTGAGCAGAGAGGACGTGACTACGATCTCAGAACGCCTCCAAAGTTCGGGATCTCGTACATGGCCGGGATGACCGACTTTGCTGGCACAAGCGCGCAGCAGATGAGGGAAACGGTCGCCGTATGGTTGGACGACATTGAGGGCACGGCGCAACGGTTGGGAAAGTATGCAATCGAGGCTGCCGCCGACCCTCAGATCCAACGCGAGTTGCTCGTATTGCAGCACTCGCTGCATCGCTTGTTCGCGGACCTTTCGAGACTGCATCGTGAGATTGCCGTCGGCGTTGCCCGCCGGCACCTAAAGCTCCTTACGGTGGTGGATGGGCTCGCACGAGAAACTGAGGAGCGTTGCGTCGCCTTCAAGCGGGACTTCCTCTACGGCAGACGAGTGACAAGCGTTCCGCTCAAGCAATTGGAGCAAGCCTACGCAGATAGTAGAGATTGCACCATCACTCTGCGTGACGTCTCGAACATGCGCTCGCAACTTGCAACGTTCGTCGGGTGGAAGGCATCGGCGGACCTGGCAAGGTCAGTAACAATTCTGTTCGTAGTCGCGCAGCCGAACGACGAGGCCAGGATCCGCGTCGATCGCGAACTTCGGGACGTCATCGAAACCCTTGGACACGCCAAGTATGGATCTCGCATCAAGTGCGATCTGCGACTGGCGGCCCGACCAGAGGAACTCGTCACTGCGCTGCATCAGACGCAGCCTCAGGTACTTCACTTCTCGGGACATGGCGTTGAACGATTGGGTCGCTCGAAGCCCGGTGGTCTCATCTTCGAGAACCGCCACGGAAACGCGAAGACCATCACTGGCTCCAGCTTGGCGACACTGCTGGCGCACTTCAAGCTCCGCCTGTTGGTGATGAATGCGTGCTTCTCGGATCACCACGTGCCGGCCTTGCTCGGCGCGGTGCCTGCGGTAGTGGGCATGCGCGATGCGATCTTGGATCAGACCGCGATCGACTTCGCTGTCGGACTCTATGAAGCCTTGGGGTTCGGTCGGACGCTCCAAGAATCGTTCGGCCTCGCTCGCGCGCGTCTCTCACTACTCAAGCGTCGCGGAGTTTCGCTGCCCAAGATCCATGGGAGACCGCCCGCGGTGCTAGATGAACACCTGATCGGCGAAGTCAGCTGAACACATCACGGGTATCATCGCTTGTGAACGCAGGGCGAGCCATTGCCATGCGGTGCTTCGGCAACGTGTCTTCGCTAGCAGACGTGCACGCAATCCACTAGGATCGTCGAAGTTCACAACCGACTGAGAGCAGACGATGAGCGACATCACTGAGAAGGTGCTCGACCGCCTCTGTTCCTGGGCGCAGACATGCCGATCGATCGAGTGTATTCAGCGCGCATATGTCTTCGGAAGTCTGGTTTACCGAGGTGGGTATCAGTTTATGCCCGACTCCAGCGACCTAGATCTATTAGTGGAGATCCCCGAAGATCTATCGACTCCACTTTCGCGCCTTGCAGCGTTCCGACGCATGGCCCCGACAATTGAGGAGTTGGAGCGCGACCTTGTCACGCTCCTCGGGCGCTCCCCCGATGCAACAACCACCAGCATCGTTCCGGTGACAGCCTTTGAACTCCGATTCGGCATCCACAAAGGTGGCGAGCCCGACCTCTATATCGCTTCGCCGTTTACTCCATTGATTGGATCGCGGACTCCAACCAGCTTTCCGCGCAATTCAGCACTCACGCTGGACAGGTGTTCCGCTGGTATCGCTGCGATCAAGAACGCTCAGGAGTTCCGAAACAGGTTTCTCGCGATCACTCCAGACGGACTGAAACCGAAGTTGAGTTCCGATGACGGCCCGGACCCGGTGCCGAAGGCGATGATGCGCGCGGCAGCGTTGTTGAGGTTCTATACTGAGTGTCTAGCGGACGACTCGCGCACTGACACTGTGCTCGGACTTGACCACCTCAGCGACCTCATTCGTGCACGAAGCAGGCAGCACGACGCGTATGAACAGCTCTATCGCTGGTTCTCGATACGGCGAAACGCTCGAGGTGTACGGTCTCCTCTAACTCCCGACGACGCCGTCTTGCTCTGGGAAATCCTGGCTGTTGAAGCGGAGAGCGTCCTCAAGAAACGCGAAAGCGACGTCGGCCCCGCAGCGGCATCCCAGTCGCACAGCGTCACAAGTCCAAGCGACCTCGTCGACGGCATCTCCCGCCCACACGCGTCGAACGTTCGCGCGTTTTTGCATGAGTACCGAACGGCACCGTTTGGGGGACGCACCGCAGAATTGGCGACACTTCATGCGTGGCTGCAAGATGGACGTGCGCCCGCTGCTCTAATGCTTGCCGAAGGTGGTCGTGGCAAGTCGGCGTTGTTGGTTCATTGGCTTGACGAGGTGATCGCGAACGGTGTCTTTGATGTGATCCTTGTACCGGTCAGTCTCCGCTTTGACACGGCACATGCGACAGCGGTGGTCCGTGTTGTGACCGGACGTATCGATCGCCTAACGCTCGATAGAAGGCCAATCCCCACTGACGATCCATTGGTCGGACTCGACGACTTCAAGCAGGTGCTGAGACGCGACTGGCCTGGACAACGACCGCTGCTCGTCGTGATCGACGGCCTGGACGAGGCCATTGGGTGGAGAGGGGCGCAGCTGCTGCCTGACACTCTAGGGAGTCGGATCAAGGCGCTCGTCTCTGCGAGAGGCAGTTCATCAGGTCGTAGCCACTGGGAGGCAGAGCTTGGATGGACGGCTGCGCCACTTCACTCCGTTCCGCCCTTGAACCCAGCAGCGATCGAGCGACTGCTCGCCGCTGTCGATGGGTCACTCGTAGGTCTCGACAAGGCTCTTCTTGATCGTTTCTACGCCGTGACTGAAGGCGACCCGCTTTCAGTACGGCTTCAACTCTCACTGCTGGGCGAGATGCGGGAAGGAACTGCTGCTGCACGCATTGAACAGCTCCTCGACGAGTCCAAGCACGATCAACCCTTGAACAGCTTCATGGATCGGTGGTGGGCTGAGCAACGCAAGCTGTGGAAGGATGAGCCGCCCGATCGAATTGGTGCGGCCCAGGCCGTGCTAAATCTGCTGGCGTGCGCGCTCGGGCCACTCGGGCTTCCGGACCTCTGCGCACTTACCGGTTGGGATTCGGAGCGCGTCCGCGAAGCGCTCGACAAATTGGTGCGGCTTGTCATTCGCGATGGCGATCGCTACGTATTGAGTCATTCGCGGCTGCGAGACTACTTCGTTGATCGGCTTCGGGAAGCGGATCAGTACGAGCGAGAGCGACGCAAGTACATCAACTTCGGCAACACACGACTGATTGAACTATCGTCTTCGCTGGACGACAGTGATTCGTTTCGCCGTCGCTTCGGCTACGTGCTTCGGCATCTGGCGCTCCATTTCGCCGCCGACGCGCCAGCAGATCTGTTCAAGTTGATCTCAGGGCCATGGCTGGAAGGCCGCCGCCGTCTTGATGGCGAAGAGGGCTTATACGGTGGCTTCTACGCGGATGTCTCTCAGGTCGAATCGCTGGCGACGGCGGATGAGCATCTGCACCAGCGCTGTCGCGCACTTCTGGTCAAGGCGTCTATCACGTCATTGTCGTCAAATGTGCCGCCGTGGCTCATGCGGCGGCTCGTTGAAACAAGACTCTGGCCGCTATCGCGCGCGTTGATGATCACGGATCGTCTTACGGACGACGATGACCATGCGTCTGCACTAGCTGTCCTAGCCGGAGTTGCGGACCACGACGAACAGCAGAGTATTGTCGACCGTTCGCTATCGCTTCCGAGTAGACCGAGATCTCGTGCGTTAGCCCGGATGTGGCCGGATCTGCATGCCGCTCAAAGGGAGCGTGCTTTCACGGCAATCATTGACGCTGCCGTTCTTGTTCGTGGGAACAGCACGATCGCGTTGGATGCCTTTGCGCGCAATCTACCGCCGGACTTCTTGCGACGTTTGCTCGACGCAGCGCGTGCAGTTGACGATGTGCGCACGCGATTGCGCGCGACGATCGACATCATGGTCGGCGCGGACTCCCTCGGGGTCAGCGAGCGACGACAGATTCTTGAGCAATGCGAGAACGACGTCGCGCGTGTGAGCGACATCAAACAACGCGCGTACTGCCGCTGTGAGATTGCCGGAGCAGTCGTGGACTTCGCGCCAGAACAACGTGCACGGCTCATTCGCCTTGCCTGGGACGACATTCGAGAGCTGGATGCCAACGATGATGAGGTGAGTCACCTGCTCGCGGTGATCGCAGACGATATAGCCGGTGCAGATGACCAAACTCGTCAGGAGGTCGTTGCGACCCTGTGGAAGACGATCAATGAATCGGCAAGACCGTGGCAGCCAATTACATACCTGGGACCTCGGCTCGCGAAGCTCGGCTTCGCGTCAGACGTCTTCGACAAGTCGGAAGCCATCCAGCTTGATGAACACAGCCGCGCGATCCTATTGGCTTCGCTTGTGCCGACAGCGCCAGCACTGACACGGCGAATCCTTGAGCGCCTGAAGACGTTCAAGCGGCGCGAGTGGTGTCTCGAGGCCCTTTCGTACCAAGTGGATTCGCTCTCCTCGGATCAGAGGGAGCAGTACATCGAGGAAGCCATCGACTGGGTGGCGAGACACCAGGGGCGTTCATCCCTAGTCGGACACATTGCTCAGAAGTTGGTCGTCGACGATCGGGACGCGCCCAAGGTACTTGCGGCCGCACGTGCGATCCGAGACCCCGCGGAGCGAGCGCAGCGGCTTTGGTCTTGTGTTCACCTCGTGGCCGAGGAGCAACGTGACGCCGTCGTGTTGGAGGTCTTACAGGACGCCAGTGAACTGGAATATGAGCCGAGGATGCGGTTGCTTTCTCAGATGGCACGAGTGATTCGCACTGACCCGAGGCTCTTGACTGCGGCGCTCGACGTCTCGCGAAAACTGGGTGACGAACATTTGATCGCTTCCGCGTTTGATCACTTTGTCGTTCGCCTGGCACGGAGTGACAACAGCCGTAAGGTTGAGACACTCGCCGAACGCGCCCTCACGACGTTTCCACATCATCCGAGCTGGAGCGCAGACACTCTTGTTCGTCTCGTGAAGAGTCTACCTGCCGGCGAAAGGTCCGCGCTTTGGGAGCTCGCGCGCGAGGCTACCGACGCCTTGACGGACACCTTCGATCGCGCCCTCCTAAGTGTCGAACTCGCCATACATGCCCCTGACGGTCGAAGCGGCGTCCTTAACAGCACGGCCCTTAGCCAAGTGGAAGGGCTCAAGATTCCATATCAACGGCTGTACGCGACGATCCGATCCCTAAGGCTGCTCAGTGCGGTGGAGCGACAGAGCAGCTTGGATGAAGTGGTGGCTTCAGTGTCGACTGGGACATCGTTGCGCGAGCAGTTTAGCCTGCTGTGCGCGTTACTACCTCAACTCACCACGGCGGAGCAGCACTACATCCTGAGCCTGCGATCTGTTGTGGATCGTGTGCTTCGGCGGAAGGGGGCGGCCGACAATGAGTCAGCCGGCGAACTCGTCTCGATCGCAGATGCGTTCTACATCGACGAGTTGGCGGCGTACTTGGATGTCGAGGACGTCCGCGACGAAGCTGGGCGCTGTCCGTCATCCGCCGTGAGTAGCATCGCCGCAATTGGATATCGTCTGGCTGAACTCGGCGAGCAACACGAAGCGTTGAGTGTCCTGCGCAGAGCGGAGAGCGCCGAGAGTCGCGCCGTTGGGATTTCGCGCGTTCTTGGCTTCTTTCCGAAAGAAGCTCGGCCTCCACTTCTCAACGAGATTCGACAGAATCTTGCTGAGACGAGTGAGAGATCCGGCGAGACCGAGTCGTACATCATCGATTATCTAGACGAGAGCGATCGCGCGGATTGGATCCAGCGTGGCCTCGAGAACGCTCTTAAGGTTAGTCGTCGTCAACGCAGTCGCGCTACTATGCGTAGACTTGCCGAGCATGCAGCGAGGTACCTTTCGGACCGTGCGCTCGCTGCCTGCCTTAGTGGACTGATCGAGAAGGTAGCTCCCCAACGCAGGGAAGACCTCGTTCAGGACCTTGATGCCCTAATGCCAATTCTCGCGCGCGTCGGTGGTGACGCAACCGTCGAGAGTATGGCGTCAACGTTGCTCGATGTGGTCGCGTGGTTTCCGTAGGCTTCAGTCGGGCTGAACTAGCCTGCTCTCTTGCACACCGTCGTCTTGCAAGGCAACGACTATTTGGCAGCTGATGATCACTTGGATGTCGTTCAGACATCCGGAAGGTTCACAGCGAACAGGCTTGAGAGGCGGCGCGGATCGTAAGTCCCATCCAACAACGCAACCAGATCGAACGCGAACATCGAGAACGTGGGCGGCATCCAGAAGATCATTATCTCCAGTCGCTCGTCAGGATGAGCGACCACACGAATGTGTCCGCTCGCGTTGGAGGGTTGCCCTTCTCCCCTTAGAATCACGCCGCCGTAGAAGTTCCTCGGGCCGCCTGACGGGATCAAATGACTCCGGGCGGCCTCGCTTCGTTGGGCGGCCGCACTCCCATCGAAGAAGATGACCGCCGAGAAGAAGTGGGCAGGTAGGTATTGCTTGTATCGCTGACCTACCGAATCGAGCCCCGCATAGAACGGCCCGAGCTCCTTCAAGTGGTCCATCGCCTGTCTCGACTCGTCCGAGTCGAACGTCGATTTCACTTCCAAGACCGCTCGGACATACTGAGCCGGTAGTGCTCGCGAGGTTCCGGAGCTCGACGCGTCGGGGTTGTCATCTACCCACAACACTGGCGCCTCAAGCTGATCGTAGATGATGACGTCGTAGTGCGGGAACGTTGTCTCGCCCCGTTGGCCTTGGGAGACAATGAACCCGGAGGTCACAGCGAAACGCTTGGGCAGAAACCCGGCGAGCCACTCGCGAAACACAGCCTCTGCTACGCGACCATGGTGCGTCTTGACGATGTGCGCCTTCGTCTTGCGCTTGGCCGCATCAAACGCGTCCAACATCTCCTGCCGCTGACCAAGCATCTGCTCCCAGGGCGAGGTACCTCCAATCCGTCGAACGGTACGGAACGGCGGATCGATGTCGCGCGAGCTACGCAGCGGTGGCCAGTTCGAGCGACTTGGGTCGGATTCCTGCTCTGTTGTTTCGTCGGTTTCGCACTGCACCATCGCCGCGAAACGAACCAGGTCGGCACACGGACCGACACGGCGCACGCGAACTGAGAACCACGGGGGCCTCTCAAAGGAGGACTCGATTTCAAAATAGGAAGCGACCTCCGGGTCGACTGTCACTCGAAAATCGCGCGCCCCACTCCAGGATACGTTCGCGCCTGTTTCAAGCGATTCATCGTCGAACATCGGGCGAGTTAAGAGATCGAACTTTCGCTGCACCATTTCTCTCCAAGCCTATTCGTCGATCGCCCAGTGCGTGAGGTAAGGGATGCCTTCACTTCGCAGTTGGAGCAGGCCCTCGATCGTTGCGATATGTCTCCTGTAGCGAGAAAACACGACCATGACGGCTACCAGGGTTTCACCGTGCCTACCCATAAGACCGATGACCTTCCGCAGATCGTCCGCCACCTCACCGAGCCACTTCTCTGTTGGAGCTGCCAGGTGACGATGGAATTTGATCTCGGCGATGAGCGCTCGACCGACAAAATTCGCACCCTTCGATGGCAGAGTTACGAGATTCGTATCAAGTGGCCTTCTAATGCTCAGGTTCTCTGGCTCCAAGATCGTGATGTCCGGACGATGGTACAGATAGCCATCGGGATCGAACCAACTGATGTCGCAGTGCAAGGCAGCTCCTTGGACGTCGCGATCAGCCGTCGGTACAAGCCGCGTCAGATCGAAGCGCTCTCGTAGGCGCGAATAGATCTGGCACCGTAGGTCTTCTTCCGTCAGAAGCAGCGCCGGACCGAGTTTGAAGTCCGTCGCTACATCCCCTACTGTCGACACAAACATCCCCTGCAACTCGTTCAGCGTTGGCATCGGTCCACTGGAACACGAACACGCCAGCGCCGGAACGAACAACGCGCCTTGCGCTTCGTGATCCTGCCAAATGCCGGAAGCAGGAGGATCGAGACGGCGCTGCCACAGACGCTGCCAGACTACAGAGACTGGGCGGAATCGGCGGGAACCACTCGGACTGTTTGTCTCGATGAACCGGGCAAGTACTCGTCGAGAAAGGTTGTTCCAAGTGGTTCGACTCCCGCCGCCTCCACCAGGTTAGTTCTCGAACGCCATCACGGTTTCTGGCCGGGATGGCGTTCGACGTTTCGACCCCTCACGTCGGGCGTCGCCGCGCTCACGGCATCCGTGCGAACGGAGCACATCGGCACCATGTCGCGGACGACCCACGCGCATACGTGCGCGAGAGTTCGGGAACGGTTTCTCGATCCAAGAGTCGTTGATCCAAGAGTCGTTCAACCTGAAGCGATCGGAACATTCGCAAATCGGCGAAGCCAATACGTGCCGATCGGAAACGCAGCCGCGAGCCCATTGGTCCATGCAGCTCGAGCTCGTGCATATGCCCGGGCGAACTCGCGGTTGCGCAACAGCGCCTCGATGCGGGCCCACACGTTGCGGGTCGCCACACGCGGATGCAGCTCCCTCCGAGGTTCGAACGTGGTCGGCGAGTCCTGCCATTTCTGCCGCAGAACGTTGCGTCGACCTAGAACGGAGCGCCCGGTTGCCTGGCGCTCCTGCGCCATCACTTCTTCTTCTCGCTGCACCCGCGCTTTGAACGTTTCGATCAATTCGTTTGCTGGTCCGAGCGACGCAGGAATCGTCAGCGTGAGCTCGACGGCTGCGGGCATTGGACCGGAGTCGCGAAAGAAGTGGCGCGGTCGTGTCGCGCGAAGCGTCCGTCCCGTGATCAGCGCCGATGTGCCGTTCACGCCCGGCCAGTGATGCACTCGATCGACCAAACCATCCTTCACAGGATTCGTGGCCGTGTAGACCATCTTGTCGATGACCGCATCCCTGGTCATCAACTCGACCACCGATGTCTGCTCCGACGCCCACATGTTCTCCCAACGACCGCGCAAGCAATTCTGCGAACGCGCGAGCAGCTTGTGAAAATGCTCGAGGAATTCCGGGTAGCGACCATCAGGATCGTAGATCACCGAATGATAGTGATTCGACATCGCGCACATCATCAGCACGACGATCTCGAACCGACGCGCTGACTCCGCCAGGCAATAGAGGAACGCGTTGTTTGTCTCGTCGTCGGGGCGCAAGAGAAACATGCGTTGCGTGCAACGACGAGTGATCAAGTAGAAGCGACCTGGAAGCACCTGTCGGGGAAGGGCCATCACCTTCGCCATCTCAAGTTCTGCGCAGAGTACGTGCGGGTGTTTTCAATGGCTTCGACCACGCGATGTCCGGTAACCGTCGGACCGTCCGGCGCTCGGACAAATCTCGGACAATCTCGGACAAGGTAGCGTGCGGAGATTTCCGTTGTGGCCAGCGAATCCGGGAGCACCGTCTTCATCCAGGTGCGCACCTGGATGTCCTCGAACTAACCTTGTCGCGATTTCCCCCATCGCGATTTCCCCCACGAGGTGCGACCTAGATGTCCTCGAACTAACCTTGTCGCGACTTCACCCGACGTCACCTCGTCGCGGATCCGGAAACGAACCTCGTCGC
>JBGARE010000017.1:65707-175667 GCA_044230415.1 Kofleriaceae bacterium | reverse complement strand
CCGAGGTCGTGAACCGCTAGCTCTCGGTCCGTGCCCGCGCGAACCGCTACCCGCGTCCCTCGCCCACCGGTACGCTTCTGCCATGACGCCGATCGCGATCCCCGACCCGATCCGCAAGGAGCTCTATGCCCACGCGCTCGCGGTATTTCCCGCCGAGTGCTGCGGCTACCTCGTGGGCCGCGCGGCCGACACCGTCGATGAAGCGGTCGCGTGCAACAACGCGCAAGCGAGCGGCGAGCATCCGTTGACCCCCGAGCGCACCGAAGAGACCGGGTTCGTGATCACGGGGCGCGAGCTACTCGAGTTCGCGCGGTCCTTCGACAGCGACCGCCCCGCGCGCGTGGTCTATCACTCGCACACCAACGGCGCGGCGTACTTCTCGGACATCGATCGGTCGATGGCCGAAGGCCCGACGTACCCCGTGCAGCACCTGGTGATCGGCGTGGGCGCCGGCGAGGTCACCGAGGTCGCGCAGTTCGCGTGGAGCGACGAGACGAAGGACTTCGTCGAGGTCGCGCGCTGGAAGCCTTGAACCGCATGAAGATCGGAATCGTCCTCGCGACGCGCGATGATCTTCCGACGGCGCTCGCGATCGCCGCGGCGGCCCGTCGAGCGCGGCACGAAGTGTCGATGTTTGCGATGGACGCGGGCGTCCTCGCGCTCGCGGCCGACCCCGACGGGGCGCGTGCGCTGATCGAAGACGATTGCGAGATCACGGTGTGCTCGAACTCCGCGGTGGGCATCGATCTCCCCGACGGGATCGAGCGCGGGAGCCAAGACGATCACGCGGCGGTCCTCGGTACGAGCGACCGCGTGGTGGCGTTGACGTGAGTTTCGTGGAACGAACGCGAATCCGGCCGTCCGTCTCGTTCTCGACGATGGCGTCCTCGACGAGATCCGCGGTGGGGCGATGATCCTCGTCGTCGTTCGCACGCGCGATCCTCATCGCCAATCGGAGGCGATGCGCGCCGCGCTCGGGGTCACGCTGCGCGGCCAGCGCGTCGAGGTCGTGGTCGACGAGCCACTCTTGACTCCACTCGCGGAGCGGTCGGCCGCGACGCTGCGCTCGTTCGGTCATCCGGTGGGTGTGGATCTCGGCGAGGCCCTGACGCGCGCCGATGTGGTCGAGGTGTGGACATGACGTTGCTGGGTCGCGTCGGGGCGAGAGCGTCGGGACGCACCCTGCATCTCGCCCGGAGTGGGCCCCCCGCCGGAGTGGCCGAACGGGACTGGGTGGTGTATCTCCAGACGATGGACCTCGCCGCGATGGGCGAGCCCCCCATCCGCCCCGGCCGTATCGATCATGACCAGCTCGTCGACCTCATCCTCCGCGCCGACCGCGTCATCACCTGGTGATCCGATGATCGGCGCGAGCGATCCGAACGATACCGATGCACTGCTCGATCTCGCCGGCGAGATCTGTCCGTTCACGTTCGTGCGCACGAAGCTCGCGATGGAAGCGCTGCCGATGGGCGGCACGTTGCGCGTCGTGGTCGATCACGAGCCCGCGATTCGCAACATCCCGCGCAGCGCGCGCGAGTGGGGCCAAGAGATCATCGGCGTGGGCGAGCATGGCCCGGGGCGTTGGCGCATCGATCTGCGGAGGCTCGTTCGATGACCATGGATCGCACCGATACCGAGGCCGTGCTCGACGGCAAGCTCGCCTTCCTCGAGAGCCAGCTCGCGGGTTATGGCCGCGTGCTCGTGACCTTCTCGGGCGGCGTCGATTCGGCGTTCTTGCTCGCGGTCGCAGCGCGCGCGTTGGGCGATCAGTGTCACGCGGTCACCGCGGTCTCGCAGACGATGGCCCGCTCGGAGGTCGCGGATGCGATCGCGCTCGCGAAGGAGCTCGGCCTCCGCGATCGGCATCACGTGGCCGAGTCCAACGAGCTCGACGTGCCCGGGTTCGCGGACAATCCCACCCATCGCTGCGCGCTGTGCAAGACCGAGCTGATGGATGTCGCGCGGCCGATCGCCGAGCGGCTCGGTGGTGCGCCGATCGCGCTCGGGACGAACCTCGATGACCTGGGGGACGTGCGGCCCGGCATCGCGGCGGCCAAGGATCGCGGCGCGCGGATGCCGCTCGTCGACGCGCAGATGACCAAGGCCGACGTGCGCGCGCTGTCCCGCCAGCTCGGGCTGCGCACGTGGGACAAGCCGCAGCTCGCGTGCTTGTCGTCGCGGTTTCCGTACGGCACGCAGATCACGCCGGACCGGTTGCGCCGCGTGGACGCGTTCGAGGACGGGCTGCGCGAGATCGGGTTTCGGCAGGTCCGCGTGCGGTTCCACGACACCATCGCGCGCCTCGAGGTGCCGACCGAGGAGCTCGCGTCGATCGCGGCGGCGGGCGTGCGCGAGCGCGTCGTCGCGCTCGGCAAGCGCCTCGGGTTCGCGTACGTCGCGCTCGATCTCGCGGGGTTTCGCTCCGGCTCGTTGAACGAAGTGCTGCCCGCCGAGACCCTCGTCCAGCTGCGCGGGCGGTCGTGATCCGGGCGCTGGTCGTCCTCGCGCTCGTGCCGGCGATCGCGTACGCCGATCACGATCAACCCTCGAAGAAGGATCGCGAGCGAGCGACGAAGACCCAGAGCACCGCGCGCATGCCGGTGCCGGGCACGAAGCCCGCGAAGCTCGTCAATCTGTTCAACACGTGGACCGACGAATGGCTCGCCCTCGTGCCGGGCGAGAAGCCGTCCGAGGAGACGACCGCGCGGTTCTTGCGCGACCACTACACGAACTCGCCGACGAAGATGGAGCCGCGGCTCCTCGAGATCGTGATGAACGCGGCGAAGACCTTCGGCAGCGATCAGGCGATGGTCGTGTCCGCGTTTCGCCACCCCAAGTACAACCTGATCCTGCGCAAGAAGGGCCATCAGGTCGCACGCGACAGCCAGCACACGCACGGTCAGGCGATCGACTTCTTCATCCCGCGGGTGGCGACACCCACGTTGCACGCCTGGGCGAAGGCACAACAGATCGGCGGCGTCGGTCTGTACCTCGAGAGCGGGTTCGTTCACATGGATACGGGTAAGGTCAGGTACTGGAACGGCGAGTGATCCGTGGCCGGCGACAACCCCGACGAGAAACCACCGACCGGCTTCGATCGCACGATCCGAGGGCAACCCACCGAAGAGACAGTGGCCGCGCCCGCGCCGCCCGTCCCGCCGAAGTCGCCGTTCGAGAAGACGATCACCGCGCCGCCGATCGCGAGCGCCGTGACGGTCGCATCGGACTCGGTGCCCCCGAGTCGGCCGCCGTCGTCGCGATCGGGCGTCGGGCGCTCCACCGTCGGCAACGAGATGAAGGGCGCGAGCATCGAGCGCTTCACGCCCGTCGAGGCGGGACGGTTCGAGCTGCTCGACGAGCTCGCGCGCGGAGGCCTCGGCCGCGTGTTCCGCGCGCGTGATCCGAGGACCGGGCGCATCGTCGCGATCAAGGAAGTGCTCCGGCCGCAGCAGGAGATCATCCTGCGCTTCGCGCGGGAGGCGCTGGTCACCGCCAACCTCCAGCACCCCTCGATCGTCCCGGTCTACGAGGTCGGACGTTGGCCGAGCGGCGAGCCGTTTTACGCGATGAAGCTCGTCGAGGGCCGCACGCTCGACGCGTTGATCGGCGAAGCGAAGACGCAGGTCCAGCGCCTCGCGTTGTTGGCGCACGTCATCGACGTCGCGGAGGCGCTCGCGTACGCGCACGGCGAGCACGTGATCCATCGCGACCTGAAGCCCGCGAACGTGCTGGTCGGCTCGTACGGCGAGACCGTCGTGATCGATTGGGGCCTCGCGAAGAACCTCGCGACCGGCGAGGAGATCGAAGCGCTCCCCGTGGCGAGCACGATCCCGCCCGAGTCCGGCGAGACGATCGCGGGCTCGGTCCTCGGCACGCCCGCGTACATGCCACCCGAGCAAGCGATCGGAGACAAGGTCGACGAGCGCGCGGACGTGTACGCGATCGGCGCGATCCTCTATCACGCCCTGTCGGGCGTGCGGCCGTTCGCGCAGGCCAAGACGCTCGACGAGTTGCTCGAGCTCGTCGTGCGCGAGAAGCCCGCGCCGCTCGCCGAGCTCGCCCCCGAATTGCCACCCGAGCTCGTCGCGATCGTCGAGCACGCGATGGCGCGCGATCCGGCGCAGCGCTATCCGACCGCGCAGGGCATCGCGAAGGACCTCCGCGACTTCCAGGCCGGCAAGCTCGTCGGCGCGCACGAGTACACGACATGGCAGCTGATCCGCCGCTGGGTCGGCCAGCACAAGGCCGTCGTCGCCACCGCCGCGATCGCGCTCGGCGTGCTGATCGTCGTCGGTGCGCTCGGCGTGTGGCGCATCACGAACGAGCGCGACGAAGCGCAGCGCCAGCGCGGCATCGCGCAGACCGAGCGCGAGGAAGCACGCGATGCACGCGCCCTCGCCGAGAAGCGCTTCACCGAGAGCCTGCAGGAGCTCGCTCGGCAGGCGCTGATCGCCGGCGATATCGCGAAGGCGCTTCCGCTCGCTGCCGGGGCGCTCGGCGGACACGATCGCGCGCAGAGCGGCGGAGTCTTCGCCGAGCCGCATCGAACGCCGGTTCCCCTTCGCGTGATCGCCGCGCAGGCGCGCGCATCGTATGCGGCGCTCGTGTCCGTCGTCCCGTCGCCGTCGTATGGCGTCGCGACGGGTGCCGCTGCGAACGATCGGTTCTTCACGTCGAGCGGCGGCGACGAGACGATCCGCGCGTGGGACATGACGAACGATCGCGAACTGTGGCGCAAGAAGGGCGGCTACATGCTGACCGCGTCGCGCGATGGCGTGCACCTGCTCACCGCCACCAACGCCGGCGAGGTCATCGTGTTCGCAGCCGCCGACGGCACCGAGGTCGCGCGATGGAAGCTCACGAGCACCGACGACGTCGCAACCTCCCTCGTGTGGTCACCCGACAACGTGCACTTCGCCGCCGCGACCGATGCCGGAAAGATCTGGCTCGGCGCGCTCGGCGGTGGTGCTCCCCGCCCGCTCGACGGTCACGCCACCAAGGTCATCGTCCTCGAGTTCTCGCCGGATGGATCGACCCTCGGGTCTGCCGCCGACGCCTCGAACGTCGTCGCCGTCCACGACGGGCGCACCGGCGACGTGCGGATGCGGATCACGGCGACCAACGGCGAAGTCTCGGGTCTCGGCTGGCTCGATGCAGATCACCTCGTGATCGGCGATCGAGGATCCGCGCGCAGCTACGATCTGCGCACGCGCACGGTCGACATGACCCTCGATCACGGCGCCTGGGTCTACGGCATCCTCGTCGGTGGTCCGCCCGCGAAGCGCTGGATCCTCACCTACGGCGACGGCACCACGGCGCGGTTGTGGGATCTCGCGACGCGCACGAAGATCGCCGATCTGACCGGCCACAATCTCGCGATCGAGTTCGCGATCTCCGTCGGAGACTGGCTCGTCACGAAGGACGAGCTCGGGAACGGCTTCGTGTGGGATCCGCGCACCGGCGAGCGCGTGCAGATCCTCCCGCGCGACACGGTCGTCATGGGCGTCGACGTCGTCGGCGATCGGCTCGTCGTGTTCGGCGAGACGCGCCAGGAGGTCTGGACGTTCCCGCCGATCTCCGGCCTCGTCGCAGCGATCCGCCGCATCGACGAGCACACCGCCCGCATTCGCCAGCTCGTGTTCCAGGGCAACGGCGTCCTCTGGTCCTCGTCGAACGACGGCACCGTGCACCGCACGGTCCTCGACGGATCACCGTCGCGGGTCTTCGGCACCGCCGGCTACACCGAGCGCATCCGTTCGCGCACGGATTCCGATGCGAAGAAGCCGCCGTACGCGCACGGCATGCGATCGCTCGAGGTCTCGCCGGATGGCGAGACCGTGGTGACTACGAACGAGGACGGCTCGCTGGTCGCGTGGGATGTCGCGACCGCGAAGCCGCGCACGAAGTTCGAGGGCCACACCGGGCGCGTGCGCGACATCGCGTTCACCGCGGATCGCGGCACGATGTACTCGGTCGGCGACTCGACGGTGCGGCGCTGGGACGTCGCGACGGGCAAGCAGACCGCCGTCGCAGACCTCGGCGTCACGGGGTGGGACGTCGCCGTGTTTCCGGACGGCACGGTCGCCACGCTCGGCGACGAGAGCCCAGCGCCGCTCGCGCTGTGGACGCCCCTGCTCGAGAAGAAGCCCGTCGTCCTCGAGCCCGTGTTCACCCACGAGCTCGTCATCGCCGGCGATCGGCTGCTCGTCAGCACGTTCTCGCAGGTCTACCAGCTCGACTCGACGGGCTCGATCAAGGCAAACGCACCGCAGCCCAAGGTGTTCACCACGTCGATCGCGATGGGGCCGAAGGGGCCGACGTGGTTCGTGGCGGGCGATCCGCGCGGTGACATCGTGCTGCACGATTGGGAGACCGCGGCGACGATTCGCTCGTGGACCGCGGGCGACGGCATCGTCACGAACGTCGCGTTCAGCCCTCGCGGGGAGCTCGTCGCCTCGATCAGCGACAACCGCGTGCGGATCTGGGATCCGAACACCGGCGCGCTGCTCGCCGCCACGGTCCAGCTTCCGACGGAGCTCACGCAACTCGCGTGGTCCGCCGACGGGAAGCGCCTCGCGATCGCCGGTGGCATCGGCACCGTGTGGGTGTGGGAGGTGCACCCGGACGCTGTCTTGCTCCGGTTCGAGAAGCTCGCGGGCTGCGCGTCGCCGTGGACGCTCGCGGACGCGACCCTCACGAAGATCACCGACGCGAAGAGCTGCCGGCCATAGCTCGCGTATGCTGACCGCATGTCGGTCTTGGCGTGGATCGGTATCGGAGTCCTCGCGTTCCTGATCATCGTCGCGATCCACGACGTGACCCAGAAGAAGCACGCGGTCCTGCGCAACTTCCCCATCGTCGGTCACTTCCGCTACATCCTCGAGGCGATCGGCCCCGAGCTGCGCCAGTACATCGTCACCGGAAGCGACGAAGAGCGTCCGTTCTCGCGCGATCAGCGCCGCTGGATCTACTCGTCCGCGAAGCGCGAGAACAACTACTTCGGGTTCGGCACCGACAACGACATCGAGCGACCGGGCTACATCCTCGTCCGCCACAGCGCGTTCCCATTGCACACGCCGCACGAGGGCGAGCCCGATTACGATCCGGGGCACAAGCTTCCCGCGCTGCGGGCTCTCGGCGGCTTTCGCAAGCGCAAGCACGCGTTCGTGCCGGCATCGCTCGTCAACACCAGCGCGATGTCGTTCGGCTCGCTCTCGTCTGCCGCGGTCGAGGCGATCAACCAGGGCGTCGCGATCGCCGGTGCGCTACAGAACACCGGCGAAGGCGGCATCTCCGACTATCACCGCAAGGGCGGCGAGCTGATCTGGCAGATCGGTACCGGCTACTTCGGCGCGCGCGACATGAAGACCGGGGCGTTCTCGATCGAGAAGCTGCTCGAGTCGATCGCGTCCGCGAAGGTCAAAGCGATCGAGATCAAGCTGTCGCAAGGTGCGAAGCCCGGCCTCGGCGGCGTTCTGCCGAAAGCGAAGATCACGCCGGAGATCTCGCGCATCCGCGGCATCTCGATGGACCACGACTGCATCAGCCCGGCGAACCACACCGCGTTCTCGGATGTCTCGAGCATGCTCGACTTCATCGAGCGCATCGCCGAGGCGACCGGCCTCCCCGTCGGCATCAAGTCCGCCGTCGGCGACATGCAGTTCTGGGCCGACCTCGCCGAACAGATCGATCGCACCGACCGCGCGCCGGATTGGATCACGATCGACGGCGGCGAAGGCGGCACCGGCGCCGCGCCCCTCGTGTTCACGGATCATGTCGCGCTGCCGTTCAAGCTCGGCTTCACGCAGGTGTATCGAACGTTCGCGGAGCGCGGCGTCCAGCACAAAGTCATGTTCATCGGCTCGGGCAAGCTCGGCTTCCCCGAGACGGGACTCCTCGCGCTCGCGCTCGGCTGCGACATGATCAACGTCGGTCGCGAAGCGATGATGGCGATCGGCTGCATCCAGGCGCAGCGCTGCCACACGGGCCACTGCCCGACCGGCGTCGCGACCCAGAACCCGTGGCTGATGCGCGGCCTCGACCCCACGCTGAAGGCGGCGCGCCTGGCCAACTACCTCGCGACCTTGCGCGCGGATCTCAAGTCGCTCGCGCACGCGACGGGCCGCTCGCACCCGTCGCTCGTGCCGCTCGACGCGATCGATCTCGTCGACAGCAACACGCACACGCGCAGCGCGCGCGACGCGTACGACTACAAGCCCGGCTGGGGCCTGCCTCCCGAGGCCGACATGATGGCGGCGCTCGCATCGCACGCCGCGCGCACTGCGAAGGGCCACGGCTCCGCGCAGGAGTCCGTCCGCGAAGCGGCGCCTTAGCTCGCGGGCGTAGGCGGCGCGGGGATCGGAGCGAACACGTTGTTGCGGTAGTAGCGCAGCTCGTCGATCGACTCGCGAATGTCATCGAGCGCGCGATGCGTCTCGTTCTTCGAGGGCTGCCGCGCCGCGACCTGCGGATACCACCGCCGCGCGAGCTCCTTCACCGTCGACACGTCGACCATGCGGTAGTGCAGCCGCGCATCGAGCGCCGGCATGTAGCGGCGGATGAAGCGGCGGTCCTGATGGATCGAGTTGCCCGCGAGCACGGGCCGCTCCTTCGCGCCGCAATGAGCGTTGATGAACGCGAGCGTCTGCGCTTCCGCATCGGCGTCCGAGATCGTCGAGGCTTTCACGCGCTCGACGAGGCCCGAGCCGCCGTGGTGCTTCTTGTTCCAATCGTCCATCGCGGCGAGAACGTCGTCGCCTTGATGCACGACCAAGCTCGGGCCGATCGCGATCTCGGCGAGCTGTCCGTCGGTGATGATCGTTGCCATCTCGATGATCCGCTCTTTCGCGGGATCGAGGCCGGTCATCTCCATGTCCATCCAGACGAGGAGGTCACTGCCTGCCATGGCCGACCTATACCGGACAGCGGTCGCCACTACCAGCGCGGCAAGCCGGCTACTCGAGTTGCCGCCACCTGGAACTCCGCGCAATGCCTCGGCGCCGTTTGGCCGTTCGCGGGCATATCGGTTGCTCGATAGCGCGGCATGCGCCGCACCGCCAGCCTCGCTCTCACCGCCCTCGCCTCGGCCAGCCTGCTCGGAGCCTGCACCGACCTCGGGGCATCGGAGGATCCCGAGGACAGCGTGTTCGTGGACGACGGCAAGGCGGACGACTTCTTCAGCATGACCGCCCAGGAGTACATCCTGACCGGCAAGAGCACCGTTGTCCTCGATGCGAGCATGGCGACCAAGCCCGCGGCCGAGCGCCTCGCGGCCGCGAAGAAGCTGGTCGGTTACAAGCAGATCGCGATCGCGTGGTTCATCACGCAGTACCTCGTGGACAAAGAGCACGAGGATGCGAACGCATCGTTCGGCGGCTTCGGCGGCATGGCGAAGGCCGGCGCGTACGAGGATCTCGAGATCCGCGAGCGCGCGGACAAGGTCACGTTCGACTTCACGTTCAAGCAGCTCGCCGCGGGCGGCAAGAACCTCCTGTCCAAGCTGCCGGTGCGCATCTCCGGCGGCAAGCAGGTGTTCGATCTCGAGGTCGGCAAGCCGTCCAACACCGAGATGGCGCAGCTCGAGACGAACGGCGAGTGGTATCGCAACGCGCCGTGGTCGGGCTGGAACCCCGCGAGCGTCAGCGCCGACAAGAAAGAGAAGATCACGTTCGAGATCGCGAAAGAGCGCTCGTCGACGGACGGCTTCTTCGATCTCGAGCGCCTCACCGCCGACGGCAAGCTCGACATCGACGTCTACTTCGGTTGGGACTACCACTCCGAGTACCACCTGAAGCACTCGAAGGAGCTCTTCGACTGGCTGAAGGGCGAAGGGTTCCGCGCCCCGGTCGCGAGCTGGGACAAGCTGACCACGACGACCGCGCCGTTCACCAAGACGGTCAAGGCCGACGCGCGCTCGGTAAAGGTCGAGGTCCGCATGTTCTTCGGCAAGCCCGGCACGAACACGGATCCGGACACCGACGCGGGTGGCGTGGTGCTCGAGAACCTCGCCGCCGACTCGCTGAAGACCAAGGACGTGATCGTCTACTCGGGCCACTCGGGTCCGTTCTACGGCTTCGCGCTCGCGAACTGGAAGAAGACCTCCGAGGGTGACCTCGACGACGCCGACATGCGCGTCGCGCAGATGCCGCGCGATCGCTACCAGCTCGTGCTCGCCGAGGGTTGCGACACGTACCAGATCGGCGAGGCGTTCAAGGAGAACCCGAACAAGGCCGGCAAGAACATCGACGTCATCACGACGACCTCGTTCTCGGACGCGTCGTCACCCGCCGCCGTCGAGGACTTTATCTCCGCCGTTCTCGCACGCGACTCGTCGAATCGCCTTCGCCCCCAACCGGTGTCCACGCTCTTGACCAAGCTCGACTCCGCGTCGTGGAGCTTCACCACGATGTACGGCATGCACGGAATCGACGACAACCCGAAGGTCGTGCCGTTCGCGAAGATCTCCAACTTCGGTAAGGCCTGCTCCGCGAACGCCGATTGCGGCGGCCCCGGCAATTTGTGCGTGTCTGCCGGCGCGGGTCTCGGCAAAAAGTGCACGGCGGCGTGCGCCGGCGACACGGCGTGCGGCACGGGCTACACGTGCAAGGCGGTCGCGAGCGCATCGAGCAGCACGATCTACGGTCGCGCCTGCGCGAAGACGAACTAACTCTGGCACCGCCGCGCGACTCGAACGCGCTCTTGCTACATTGATCCCGAGGCATCGGGATGAAGGCAAACACGACGGTGCGCAGGTGAAGGCAAACACGACGAACGTCGGGTGCACAGCACTACCAAAGGCGGTGCGGAGGTGAAGGCAAACACGACGAACGTCGGGTGCGCAGCACTGCCGAAGGCGGTGCGGAGGTGAAAGACACGCTGGTCATGATCATGGCGGGCGGCAAAGGCTCCCGCCTCGGCCCGCTGACGGTTCACCGCTCCAAGCCGGGCGTTCCCTTCGCCGGCCGCTACCGGATCATCGACTTCGTCCTCTCGAACTTCATCAACAGCGGCTACCGGCGCATCTACGTGCTCACGCAGTACATGTCGTCGAGCTTGATCAAGCACCTGTCGCGCAACTGGCGACTCTCGGGCTTCGGCGAGTACATCGAGGTGGTCCCCGCGCAGATGCGCCTCGGCGAGTTCTGGTATCGCGGCACCGCCGACGCGATCTATCAAAACCTCAACCTGATCCGCGACGCTCGCGCCGGCCACGTCGCCGTGTTCGGCGGCGATCACATCTACAAGTTTGACGTCGAACAAATGGAGGTCTCGCACCGGGACAGAGACGCCGATCTGACCGTCGCCGCGTTTCCAGTGCCGACCTCCGAAGCGAGCGGATTCGGCATCATCGATGTCGACGCGAACGGCCGCATCGTCGGGTTCGTCGAGAAACCGAAGAACCCACCCGAGATGCCCGGCCGCCCCGGCTGGTCGCTCGTGTCGATGGGCAACTACATCTTCAAGCGCGAGGTGCTCGAGCGCGTGCTCGTCGACGACGGCGGCCGTCCGGCCTCGCGCCACGACTTCGGCCGCGACATCATCCCGCAGCTCGTCAACGAGGGCGCTCGCGTCGATGTCTATGACTTCGCGCAGAACTCGATTCCCGGCGAGCCCGAAGGCGCGGGGCCGTACTGGCGCGACGTCGGCACCATCGACTCGTACTTCACGTCCAACATGGAGCTCCGCGCGCGCGTGCCGGCGCTCGATCTCTATAACCGCAAGTGGCGCATCCGCAGCGCGCAGCGCGACTACCCGCCCGCTCGCTTCGTGCGCGCCGGCGAGGGCTTCGGCCCCGCCGAGGTCGATGACTCGCTGATCTGCGAGGGCTCGATCATCGCGAGCGCCGCCGTGCGCGAGACGGTTCTGTCCTACGACTGCTTCGTGCACGCCGGCGCCGAGCTCTGCGACTCGGTGGTGCTGTCGGGCTGCGATATCGGCCGCGGCGCGAAGCTCCGTCGCGTGCTCCTCGACAAGAACTGCAAGATCGAGCCGGGCTGCATCATCGGCGAGGACCCGGTGGCCGATCGCGAGCGGTTTCCGTTCATGACCGAGTCCGGCATCGTCGTCGTCCCGAAGGGCACGCTGGTTCCGGCGAAGGGACCGATCGTGCTCGCGAACGACGTCGCGGAGCTGATGGGCAACGAGCCCGAGCTGCTCGCGCAGCTTCGCCCCGGAACGTTCGTGGTCTCGGGCCAGTCTCGCCACAGCTACGACTCGGCCGGGCCGCGGTTCAAGAAGTACGCGGGCGACGCTTCGTAGTCATGCGGCTCCTTCACGTCGCCAGCGAGGTCGCCCCGTTCGCGATGTCTGGCGGGCTCGCCGACGTCATGGCCGGCCTGCCGGCAGCGCAAGCTGAAATCTCCGATATGCGCGTGGGCGTGCTGGTGCCACTCTACCGCGGCGTCGAGGCCAAGATCGCAGGCGCCGGGCTTCCGCTGTCCTCGCCCGTGCCGTTGCCGCTGACGGTCGGTCCGAACGCGTTCGGCGCGTCGCTGCGGACACTCGAGGTCGGCCGCGTTCGCTATGGCTTCTTGGACTGCCCGCAGCTGTTCGATCGCATCGGCACGCTGTACGGGCCCGGTGCGTCCGGCGAGTGGGGCGACAACCACGTGCGCTTCGGCGCGCTCGGCGCCGCGGCGCTCGATGCCGCGCAGATCATGCTCGGCGGCCTCGACGTGCTGCACGTCCACGACTGGCAAGGCGGCCCGGCCGCGGTGTACGCGCGACTCGCGCGACCCGAGCTGACGATCGTCGCTACGATCCACAACCTCGCCTTCCGCGGCATCTTCCCGAAGACCGCGATGACCGACCTCGGGTTCCCGTGGGCCCTGTTCGATCAAGCGCACCTCGAGTTCTGGGATCAAGTCAGCTTCTTGAAGGGCGCGCTCGCGGTCGCCGACGTCGCGACGACGGTGAGCCCCACGTACGCGAAGGAGATCATGACGCCCGCGCTCGGCGAGGCGCTCGACGGCTTCCTCGTCCACGACGTGAAGCGAGTCGTCGGCATCGTGAACGGCATCGATACCGTCGCGTGGGATCCCGCGATGGATCCCGCCCTGCCCGCGCACTTCTCCGTCGACGATCCCGCCGGCAAGGCGCTGTGCAAGCGAGCGCTCGCGAAGGAAGCGGGCCTACGACTCGGCAACAACGAGCTCCTCGCCGGCGTGGTCGCGCGCATGGCGGGACAGAAAGGGCTCGATCTCGTCGCGGATATCGTGCCCGAGCTCCACGCGCTCGGGGTGAAGCTCGTCGTGCTCGGCGCCGGCGAGCCCGAGCTCGAAGCGCGGTTTCGTTATCTCGCCGAGACGTTCGCGGAGACGATCAGCGTGCGCGTGGGGTTCGATCTGGCGTACGCGCGCCGCATCTATGCGGGCAGCGATCTGTTCGTGATGCCGTCGCGCTTCGAGCCGTGCGGCCTCGGCCAGCTGTACGCGATGCGCTACGGAACGCTCCCCGTCGTTCACGCGGTCGGTGGCTTGGTCGATACCGTCCGAGATGCGGACACTGCCGACGGCACGGGATTTCAGTTCGGCGAGCCGACAGCGGCGGCGCTTCTCGGTGCGATCGAGCGTGCGGTGGAGGTGGCGCGCGATCGCGATTCATTCGCTGCGCTCCGTCGACGAGCGATGTCCCGCGACTCGTCGTGGACGAGCTCGGCAGCCGCGTACGTCGCGCTGTACCGCTCGCTTCGATGACGAGATCGTCGCGCTTGCTTGCATAGGCAGTCACAGAACTGCTTCGAGAGCCGCGTGACAGCGCCCCTTCAGGACTGCCGCGAAATGCTGCATTGCTGCCATTTGGTGAGGAGATTGTCCGTGGGGCGGACGATTTCGTCCGACGGGCGGACGGTTTGGTCCGGCCTGCGGACGGTCGTCTACCGGTAGCTTGGGCCACATCCACCGTGCCCACCCGCACAGTCCGGAGGGCCGGACTGTGACGCACTGCGCTGTGGGGACCCCTGTCGATAACCCACAAGATCCCCCGAGTTGTTCACAAGCGTTTTTGTACCTAAACGTCCGAATCTCAAGCACTGGTCACTCTTGTGACTGCCCCTGTGAACAAGTTGTGATCCCGGCTCTGGAGACGCGTTCGGGAGCGACCGCAGACTGCGTAGTTACACGCCGTGTCACGACAGATGAGCGGTCTGCCTACATTGTCGCCAGATCGGGCAATCCGGACGAAAACGAAGCTACTTCGGCGAGTCGGATCCGGAAGCTGAAGAAGGCCCGGATCCCGAATTCGATCCAGCCACCGAATTCGATCCGGATCCCGAATTCGATCCAGTCGCCGAATTCGATCCAGCGGCAGCGATCGCGGTGATCGCGGTGCACGCTTCGGTGTCTTTACGATCGCACGCGCGCTTCAGCATCTGCACGCCTGCATCGACATCCTTCGGAACGCCGATGCCTTGGATCGTCATCGCGCCGAGCACGCGACACGCGATCGGCTCGTCGAGTCGACACGCGCGCGACAGCCACACGCTCGCTGCGGTCGTGCTCGTCGGTAGCGCTTTGCCTTCGAGATACGCGATGCCGAGGTTCCTGCACGACGTGGGATCGCCGTCGTCGCAACCCTTCTTGTAGTGCGCGATCATCTCCTTGTAGTGCTGCGCGCGCGCTCCGTCGTCGGGGGCGCTCGTAGCGCGCGTGGCATCGAGGTCGCCGGCGTTGGTGCACGCGTATGCCGTGGACGCCATGCACGCGGCGTCGAGCAGCGTGGCCGCGCGCGCGAGATCGACGGCGACACCACGACCATCGCGCACCATGAGGCCGAGGTTCCGGCAGGCGAGCTTGTAGCCCGCGTCGCACGTGCGCTGATAGAGCTCGACCGCGACCACGGGGTTCTTCGGCACGCCGATTCCCTCGGCGATCGCGAGCGCGAGCTGGTTACACGCCGCGAGGTTCTTGCCGTCGCACGCCTTGCGGAACAACAGCGTCGCCTTCGTGTGATCGATGGCAGTACCAACGAGCCCCTCTTCGTAGACGATGGCGAGCTTGCGGCACGCCTCCGCATCGCTCGCGGTACACGCCGCGTCGAGCTTCACGAGCTCGGCCTGCGCGTCGCCGCTACCGGCGTTGCTTCCGCTGCCCGCGCTCTGGCTGCCGCTTCCGGGACCCGCGTCCTCGCGCGCTGCCTTCTTCGAGCCGCAAGCGATCAGAACGAGCAGCAGGAGCGCGCGCTTCACGGGGCGTTCGTAGCACGGCGTGATATGACGTGGATCGTGGCTTTCGTCGCGTATCGCAGCGTCCGTGACGCCGCGCGCGCCGATGTCGGCCGCGCGATCGCGATGGCCACCGGTGGCGCGCTCGCGTTCGCGCCCATCGAGTACGTGGTCACGCTCGGCGCGTATGCGGGCTCGACCACGATGTGGAGCAAGCTCCGTCTCGCCGCGCTCGTCGCCGTGCTCGGCCTCGTGCTGTGGCTGATCACGACGGTCGTCCTCGCGAGCGTGATGGTCGCGGTGCGCCACGTGCGCGCGCAGATCGATCCCTCCGCGGGCCGCGCGCGTGGATGGTTCGCGCCCTCTCCACTCGTCGATGGCATGCGCACGGGCGTGCCGCGCATGTGGGCCACGATCATCCTCGCCGGGCTCGTCGCGGTCCTCGTCCAGCGCGGTGCTGTCTACGCGATCGTGAACTTCAAGGAGCCTCAGCTCACCGCGAGCCTGATCGCGGTCATCTCGGTGATCGCCCTCGGCGCGGCGGCGGCCCTGCGCGCGACGTTCGTCCTCGCCGCCGAGTCCGCCGCGCGCGCGCTCGTGCCGCTGCTTCGCGTCGCGAATCCGCTCGCGCGGTGGCGTGCCGCGGGCATCGCCCTCGTCGGCCTCGCGGGCGCGCTGCTCGCGGTCCTGTGGTTCGCGCTGCCCCAGAGCCGCTCGGTGCTGCCGCTGCGGATGATCACCTCGGCCCTCGTGTTCGCGATCGGCATGGGGGTCGGCGCGCAGGTGTACACGCGGGACAAGCTCGACGCGGATCTCCCCTCGCCGCTCCTCGCGTTCCTCGTGCTCGCATTCCTCGGCGGCGTGTGGTTCGTGCTGCCGTGGAGCATGTGGCTCCTGCCCGCGCGCATCGTGATCGGCCTCGCGACGCTGATCTTGATCATCCGCGTCGGTGCGTGCGGCCTGCCACGCCCGCGCGGGAAGCGACCCGCGCTGATCCTCGCCGGAGCGGCCCTCGTCCTGTCGACGGGGACCCTCGCGTTCTGGGGCGCGGATCTCGAGACGAAGTACGTCGCGATCACCGCGTCGCCCGCGCTCGAGAAGATGATCGCGGTGGTCCGCATGGCCAACGATCTCGATCGCGATGGCTATGGCACCGTGCTCGGCGAGGCCGACTGCGCGCCGTTCGACAAGAAGATCAACCGCGGCGCGACCGAGATCCCCGACGACGGCATCGATCAGAACTGCGATGGCCGCGACTTCTCGGTCGCCGAGCTCCTCGAGCCGAGCGGCCCCGTCGTCGAGATTCCGCCGGCATTCAAGAAGCCATGGAACATCCTCCTCATCACGATCGATACCGTGCGCTATGACCGTACGAGCTTCGGCGGCTACGCGACGAGCGAGAAGAAGCGCGACACCACGCCGCGTCTCGCGGAGCTCGTGAAGCGGTCGACGTCGTTCACGTTCGCGAACGCACCGTCGGCGGGAACGATGGCATCGATCCCCGCGATCCTGACCTCGAAGTTCTTCCACTCGGGCATCGCGCTCGACGAGACCAACATCAAGCCGGGCATGCCGCCGCGGCTCAAGCCCGAGAACCTGACGCTGCCCGAGATCATGAAGCGCGGGGGCTACACGACCGGCGTGATCGGCTCGCACGAGTGGTGGAACGACTGGGGCCTCGAGCAAGGTGTCGACGACTACGACAACTCGATCGGCAAACAGCCCGACGCGTATCGCGTCGCCGCCGACAAGGTCACCGATCACGCGCTCGCGTGGATCTCGCGGCAGCAGAGTCGCAAGTGGTTCTTGTGGGCGCACTACATCGATCCGCACGGCCGGTACGTCGCGCACCCGAACGTCGTCGACTACGGAAGCACCGAGTCGGACCTCTACGACAGCGAGCTCCGCTGGACCGACCAGGAGCTCGGCCGTCTCCTCGACGAGCTCAAGCGTCTACCGTCGAGCGACAACACGATCATCATCATCACGAGCGATCACGGCGACAGCATGGCCGAGCACGGCATCCCGCTCGGCACGCACGGCACGGCGCTGTTCCGCGAGATGCTCCACGTGCCGCTGATCTTCTACATCCCGAACAACGCGGCGCGCACGATCGGTGGTGCGGTGACGCCGCTCGACATCGTCCCCACGGTGGCCGCGCTGTGCGGCATCGACGTGAAGGACCTGTCGTTCGAAGGCCGCAGCCTCGTGCCGCAGCTGTTCGCGGGCCGCGAGGACAAAGATCGCATCGTGTTCGCCGAGACGAACGCGCCGAACAAACAGCGCGCTGCGATCTCGTCTTCGTTCAAGCTGATCTATCGGCTCGCGTCCAACGTCGACGAGCTCTACGACCTCCAGGCCGATCCGTGGGAGCACACGAACCTCGCGCCGAAGAACCCGCCGCAGCTCGCGGCGATGAAACAAGCGCTCCAACTGTGGATGGATCGCGCGTTCTATTCGCGCGATCCGCTGTTCAACCAAGCGTTCCGGCAGATGTCCGACGTGCTGTCGAAGGATCCGCCGCCGGTGCCGACCGAGGGCACCGCGTTCCTCGATGGGGCCATCGAAGTGCGCGGCATCGGAACGCCCCCGAACGCTCGCTACAAGCCCGGCGACAAGATGGAGATCTACGTCTACTTCAAAGCGACGCGCGCGCCGAACGTGGTCTATCGCTTCCAGATCGTGGCGTACCCGGCGACCGACGATCCGACCGAGAAGGTGCCCGCGACCGCGCTTCGCTCGCAGCTCCGCGCGACCGCGGACGGCGCGTACGCCACGAGCCGATGGAAGCCGGACGAGCTGATCCGCGACCGGTTCGAGCTGACGATCCCGCCGGATTGGAGAGCGGAGCACATGCGGATCGGCCTCGTGGCGGTGGCCAGCGGCGCGGACAAGGCCCGACCCACCGGCCTGACACCCACAGGTGATCCGACGCTGGCGGTCCTGGGGACGCTCCCCATCGCGGTCCCGCCGCCGGCGCCGACGCCGCCATCCCCACCGGGAAGCCCGGGCGTCCCGACCCCGTAGTAAGCTAGCCCCCATGCGACCGGTCTATGTCTATGACCTCCCCTCGGTGTTCGCGGCGCAGATCCGCATCGCCGAGGCGGAGTCGAGCCGGTGCTACGAGCCGGTCATCGGCATCGTCACGGACAACAAGGATCCGCAGAAGCTCGGCCGCGTGAAGGTCAAGATCCCCGTCCTCAACAATAGCGAGACGACGTGGTGGTGCCCGATCGTGATGCTCGGTGCCGGGAAGAACCGTGGTTGGTTCTTCATCCCCGAGAAGGACGACGAGGTGCTCGTGATGTTCGAGCACGGCGACCTCGACTATCCGCTGATCATCGGCGCGTTCTGGAACGGCAAGGACAAGCCGCCCGACAAGAACGACGACAAGAAGAACTCGCGGCGCATGATCAAGTCGCGCTCGGGCTCGAAGATCACGTTCGACGACGACAAGAACACGCTGACGATCGAAGACGGCAAGAACGTCGGCAAGATCGTCCTCGATGCAGAGAACAAGAAGATCACCATCGAGGCGCTGCAAGGCGACGTGTGCTTCCAGTCCCCGACGGGCGACACGGTGATCTTCGCCAAAGAGATCGAGATGAAGGCGACCGACAACGTCGAGGTCCACGCGGGCTCGAACATGTCGTGGGGCTCGGGCGGCAAGACCGACATCGGCGGCGGTCAATCGATGACGATGTCCGGCAGCAAGGCGAACGGCAACTGCGGCACCGCGCAGATGCCCACGGCACCGCAGCCCGATCCCAAAGAAGTCGCCGATCCGTACGGCTCGTGAGCGCAGGATTCGCGCGAATGGTCGCGTGCTAGTCGTGCATCTCGAGCGCTCTGAGCGCGAAGCGCAAGAAGTCGCGCTCCGTGACGATGCCGCAGAGCTTTCCATCGTCATCGACGACGGGAAGGCAGCCGAACTTGTGATCGATCAGCGTCTGCGCGGCGTGTGATGCGAGCGTGTCTGGCGTGACCGTCCAGACGTCGCGTGCCATCAGCGTCTGGATGCGGACGTCCTCCTGGCGCGCACGGCGCTGCTCGTCGGTGAGGCCGGTGAGGATGCTGATCTGACCGCGCAGCAGATCGCGGTGCGTGACGAGACCGACCAAGCGACCATCGTTGTCGATCACCGGTAGGTGGCGAAAGCGATGGATGCGCATGACGTCCTCCGCCAAGGGGAGCGTCTGCTCCGCGAAGAAGGTCACGACCTTCTCGGTCATGAGGTGCTTGACGAGGACCGGCGGCATGCCTGGATGACGAAGCAAGCAGCAGACCTAAAATCGCGCGACCAACCGCGCAAATGTTGCGCGGCGCTTACTGCGCCATCGAGAACTTCTCGGACTTCGGCGGCTTGGGACCGTGCGCCTCCTTCACCTCGGGCGCCTTCGCGTTCGGATCCGGGTTCGTGCCGCGGCGGATGTACTCGGTGACCGGCTTGTACGTGACGGTCCACTTGTTCGACTTCACGAGCTTGCCCTTCGAGTAGAAGCGGCGGAAACGCTCGAGCTTGTAGCCGTTGAAGCCGGCCTGATCGATCGAGGTCAGATCGAGCGGCATCTCCTCGTCGAGGCGCTCCTCCGTGGAGTACGGCGACTCCTCGATGACCTCGCGCTCGAACACGATCTTGTCCCACGGACGCGCCTTGCCGAGGATCTCGACCTTGGCCTCGCCGTTCGCGACGACGTAGCGCAGCGCGACCGGGAAGTCGTACGGGTTCTTCAGCTTGAGGTCCGTGTTCGGCCACACGACCGTCGCATCGAAGCCGAGCGGCGTGTACGCCGACGGGCGCGAATGGTTCGTGGTCTTGACGATGTCGAGGCCCGCGAAGAACGCGGCGCCGAACAGCGTCGTCGAGATCTGGCACGTGCCGCCCGCGAGGCCATCGACCATCTCGCCCGCCGTGATGACGTGCGCGATCTTGTAGCCCATCTTCTGCGAGCGCTCGCCGACGGTGTCGTTGAACGACCACTCCTCGCCCGGCTTCATCACGTAACCGTTCACCTTCGAGGCGGCGAGCTTGAGGTTGTAGTTGCGATCGCGATCGGTGACCGGGAACTTCGTCTCGTAGTGACCGAGCACGTGCGAGATGTCCTCGATGCCGAGCGTCGCCTTGGTCACCGTCGACGGCATCGCGACCGAGAGCAGCTCGAGCGTCGGCGACGCTTGGCGCGCGGCGCTGGCGATGCGCGTGACCGAGCCGAACACGTCGAGGCCGAGGCCCGGCTTGTCGTCGTTGATCACGCGCGCCTCGAGATCGAGGTACGCGTTGATCGGCGCGCGATCGAACTTCGCCTTCAACGTCATCAGCGCGGCGATCGCTTTGTCGCGATCGATGCGAACGGGGAGCGACCCCTTCGCCGCGAGGGTGGCGATGTCCGCTTCACTGCGCACGGGCGACACCTTCGCCTCGTCGGGATCGAGCTCGACCCCGAGCTCCGCCCACGTCATATGGGTGACGCCGCTCGCCGTCTGCACGTCGACGCGCTTCGCGAGGAACGCGCTGATCGCATCGTTGTTCGTGGACGCGACGCCGGTCTTCGGCGCTTCCTTGGCCGCGGGCATCGACGCCGCACGAGCCTCGCTCTTGTTACCGAGCACGTAGTAGCCACCGGTGAAACCGGCGGCGACGACCAGCATGCCACCGGCGAGTCCGAGCAGGACGGCACCGTGTTTTGGCTGGCGAGAGCGAGTTCCTCCTGGCGACATCGTTGCCCTTTTTATCACGTGCAGTGCCAGGGGGTTAAATGCACAGATCCGGTCCTTTGGCAAAGACCGCGGGTGGCCGGACACGGCCGGCGTGTCTGGACGGACGCGGGTTTGACAGGGTGCATCCCATGGTGCAGCCTGCAGCAGTGACCTCGATCGTCCAGCGCAACAAGGTGGTCGCCAAGCGGAAAGGTGCGATTGCGGCGCTGGCTGGAGCCGGAGCGGTCGCCCTCGGCGTCGCCACCGCGCCGGTCGTGGGAGTGATCGCCGCCGTCGGAGCCGCCTACCTCGGGTGGGACTGGTTCAGTTTCCGCGTCAAGAACGGCATGCGATTCTAGCGTTCCGTGACGACGGGTAGCTTTGCCGCCGGATTGGTCGGCGTTGTCCTCGACGACCGCTACCGCCTCGACGCCCTCCTCGGAGAAGGCGGGATGGGCTCGGTGTTCCGCGCGCAGCACCTCGCGATGGATCGCCGCGTCGCGGTCAAGCTGCTCAAGCCCCACCTGACCCAGGACAACACCGCCGCGCAGCGCTTCCTGCGAGAAGCTCGCGCGACGCTCAAGGTCGATTCGCCGCACGCCGTGAAGGTCCTCGACTTCGGCATCACGCCGCACGGCGACTACTACATGGCGCTCGAGTATCTCGACGGGCGCACGGTCCAACGCGAGCTCGATGTCGACGGTCCGTTCGCGCCGTCGCGGGTCCTGCACATCGCGCGACAAGCGCTGCACGCGCTCGGCGCGGCCCACAAGATCGGGCTCGTCCATCGCGACATCAAGCCGGACAACATCCTGCTGCTCAAAGTCGGCGACGATCCGGACTACGCGAAGCTCCTCGATTTCGGCGTGGCGAAGCTGATGGAAGGCACGGCCGTGTCGAGTCAGAGCGCGCTGCAGCTGACGCAAGCAGGGATGGTCTTCGGCACGCCCGAGTTCATGTCGCCCGAGCAAGCGTGCGGGCATCCGCTCGACGGGCGCAGCGATCTCTACTCGCTCGCGGCCACGATGTTCTCGATGCTGACCGGCTGCGCGATGTTCGAAGGCAAGTCGCCGATCGAGCTACTGACGCACCACGTGCGAACCGCGCCGCCGCACCTCGAGACCCTCCAGCCCGACCTCGCGCAGTACCCGAAGCTCGACGAGCTGATGCAGACGTGCCTCGCGAAGAAGCGCGAGGATCGACCGGCCACCGCGGAGGAGCTCGATCAACTCATCGCGCAACTCGAGACCTACGTGAAGCGCGGCGGCGCGGCCGCGTCGAACCGCGCCGTCCGCACGCCATCGCAGATGTCGTCGTCGGCGTACTTCCAGGCGCTGCCGCCGGAGCTCGTCGAGCCCGGCGAGACCCTGCTGCCCGTCCAACCACCACCGCGTGCATCGTCACCGACGATCGAGCCCTCTCCGAGTCGTCCCACGACCGCGGCCTCGCCGGCACGCAGCGCGCTCGGGGGAGTTGGTGACGCGGGCATCGTCGCGCGCGAGCTCGCCGTCGATCGGCGCGCGGGCGGGAGCGCCGACCGACGCGGAGTGAACGCGGGGACCGATGCGATGCCCGCGGTGCAACCGCGAGGGCGCGGGATGATCCTCGCGGTGATCGCGCTCGGCATCGTCGCGATGATCGCGGTCGCGATCGGCCTCGCGATGCGGAAGAAGGACTCGGGCGGTTCGGTCGCGGACCGCGGCTCGGTTGGTTCGAACGGCGGTGGTTCGAACGGCGGTGGTTCGAACGGCGGTTCGAACGGCGGTGGTTCGAACGGCGATGGTTCGAACAACGATGGTTCGAACGGCGGCGCATCGAACAACGGTTCGAATGGCGGTCCATCGAACAACAGCGGTTCGAATGGCGGCGTCGGATCGAACACGAGCGGATCCAATGCCCCGTCCGATGCGGGCGTGAGCGCGCCCGTCGACGCGAGCGTCGTGCGACCGACGCGCGATGCACGCGTGCCATCGGCCAAGCCGACGAACGAGCACCTCAAGGCGGCCGAGGCCGCGCTGCGCGATGGCAATCGACTGCGCCAGCTCGCCGAAGCCGACCTCGCGCTCAAGGACGATCCGAAGAACGTGCGCGCGAAGTACCTGTTGGCCGACGCGCTGATCAAAGGCGGCGACAACGAACGCGGCTGCACCATGCTGCGGGCGCTGGGCCGGTACTCGCTCGCGATCGCTCGCGCGAACGCTGCGAACTGCCCGTAGGTCGGGATCGTGCGGGAACTGTGCGACGTGCAAGCCGATTCGGCTGGCGCGGACCGATTGATTCCCGACGGGTGCCCCCCTATTCTTAGCGCTTCACGCATGGGGGCTGCTCCGCGATGACCGCGCTTGGAACGACGTCCGGAAGCCACGCGTCGATGTCTGGATCGCGGCTCGCGCCGGGATTCGCACTCGGCGAGTACCGTGTGGGATCTCCGCTGTGGCCGCTGCGCATCGCCGATGCGTACAAAGCCGAAGGGCCGAAGGGGCCCGCGACGATCTACGTGGTCCACGCGAACATCGCGGCGAATGTCGCGGTTCGCGATCAGATCATCGCGGGCACGCGCGCGGCCGCCGCGATGCCCGAGCACAAGCACATGGTGAAGACGCTCGCCGCGGGCCTCACCGGCGACAAGCTATGGATCGCGACCGAGGAGGTCGATGGCTCGCTCGTGCGCGATCTGCTCATGAAGAAGCGGATGGGCACCGGGCGCGCGGGCAACTCCGGCCTCGGAACGCGTGCGACGGGAAACCTGATCGTCGGCGTGTCGGCGGCGCTCGGCGATGCGATTCACGGATCGCTGTCCGACGAATCGATCGTCGTCAGCCGCACGGGCCGCGTGCGCGTGATCGATCTCGCGCTCGGCGCGGGGACCGCGGCGGCGATCGTGGCCGGGCTCGTGCCGGGCGGACCGACGATCGCGCCCGAGGTGCTCGCCGGTGGCGCGGCCACGGGTGCATCGGACGTGTACTCGATCGGCGCGCTGCTCTACGAGTGCCTCGTCGGTCAGCCGCTCGAGCGCGGTGGTCCGCGTCCGAGCGAGATGGTCGCCGGGCTCAACTCGCAGATCGACGAGCTCGTCGGTCGCTCGTGTCATCAGAACCCCGAGAAGCGGTTCGGTCGCGCCGACGTGCTCGGCGAGGTCGTCGGCGAAGCGCTCAACAAGGGCGGCGCGGTGACCACGTCGTCGGTGCCGAAGATCGATCACGCACCGTCGCTCGCGGAGCAACAGGAGAGCCTGGCCTCGTCGCTCGCGCCCGGGATGCACGGGCCCGCCGGCGCGTCGGGTCAGATCGATGTCGCGCTCGCGACCGCGCTCGCCGACTCGACGGAGAAGTGGCTCGTCTCGAAGGGGAAGCTCGACTACGGGCCGTTCTCTCTCGCCGATCTCATCGCGCAGATCGAGAAGGGCGACATCGTCGCCGGCAACGTGATCATGGACAAGGACTCCGGTGCACGCGCCGGTGTCGAGACGCACCCGCTGCTCGGACCGATGGTCGAGACGGCGCGGCAGAAGCGCGACGACGCTCGTCGCGCACAGGCCGAGGTGCAGGTCCAGAAGAGCGACAAGAAGCGCGGCGCCCTGCTCTACAGCGTGATCGGCCTCGGTGTCGTCGGCGCAGCGCTCGGCGTGATGCTGATCATCCGCGCGGCGTCGAGCGACAAGGAGAAGAAGGTCGAGGGCATCGACAAGCTCGACGGCGCGTCGCTGAAGGTCACGGTCACGATGCCGAAGGCACCGCCGAAGAAGCCGCGGCAGCACAGCGGCGGAGGTGGTGGCGGTGGCGGCGGTGGCAACTACACCAAGGGCAGCGAGGATCTGTCGCTCGACATGTCCGACGAGGGAGATGACGGTGGCGGCGGCCCGCTCGACATGGGCGTTGTCTACGGCGTGTACTCGAAGCAAGGCGGCCGCCTCGGTGGTTGCCTCGCGAAGAACGGCGCATCGAGCGCGAACATCGGCATCATCATCGACGGCAAGAGCGGTCGCGTGACGCTCGTGAAGGTCGATGGCAAGCAGGCGGGCGGGACCTGGTCGTGCATCAACGGAGTGATGCGAGGCATGCAGTTCCCATCGACCGGTGGTGCCCGAACGCGCGCCGAGTTCGATATCGGGATCTGAATGCCGACGGACTCCGAGATACCTCCGGTCCCAGGCACGCAGCCCGTCCCGCAGCGCACGCTCGCGTCGCTTCATCGCTCGCGCGGCGAGCTCGCAAAGAGCATCCCGCGCCGGCCGCGGGTAACGCTCGGGCTCGGACTCGTGCTCGCCATCGTGTTCGCGCTCGTCGCGATGCCGACGATCACGATGGACCGCCTCTTCGCCAAAGCAGGGATGGCGAACGTCGTCCTCGATCAGCCCGCACCGATCACGATCCGCGTGCCATCGCTCGCGGGGTTCGAGACCGTCGGGAAGCGGTTCGGCAATGGCGGCATCGTCATCGCGCGCGGCCAGATCGCGAAGCAGCCCGACGTCGACAACGTCCACGCGGTGATCGCGGCGACGCCCAAGGGCGCCCTGCCCTACGCCGCGCTGTTCCTGTTGCCGCTCGTGCTCGCGGCGATCTTCACGCACCACATGCAGCGCTCGACGCGCGGCCGGCTCGTGCGCGTGCAGCTCGTCAGCCTCGCGACGATCTTGGTGATCGCGATCGCGGTGAAGATCGCGATGATGTTCACGGCGGTGAGCGCGCTGGTGGTGCCCGTCGCGTTGATCGCGCTCGTCGGCACGATGGCCCTCGATCGCATCGTCGGTCTCGCGAGCGGCGTACTGCTCGCGCTGATCGTCGGACTGCTCGGGCCGTTCGACGTCGGGGTCGCGGTCGTGTTGCTCGTGCAAGCGGCGGTGGCCGGGCTCGTCGTCGCAGAGCAGCCCAAGGATCGCGTGCGCGCGGCGCTCGTCGCCGGCGGCATCACCACGCTGTGCACGGCGGGCACGTTCGTTCTGCTGTCGTATCTGACAACCGGCGCGATGCCGACGCTCGCAGATCCGTTGCACTCGCCGTGGTTCGCGGCGCTGCTCGGGCCGGTGATCGCGAGCGTGCTCGCGGTGCCGCTCGTGCCCGTGTATCAACTGCTCGTCGGCGAGATCACGCGCGCGAAGCTCGTCGAGCTCGAGGATCTCTCGCATCCGCTGCTCAAGCAGATCGCCGAGAAGGCGCCCGGCACGTGGCAGCACTCGCTGATGATGGCGAACATGGCCGAGATCGCGGCGAACGCGATCGGCGCGAGCGGCCGCTTGGTTCGTGTCGGTGCGCTGTTTCACGATCTCGGCAAGTCGCTGCAGCCGAAGTACTTCATCGAGAACCTCGAACCCGGCGAGACGAGCCCGCACGACAAGCTGCCACCCGAGGTGTCTACCGACGCGATCTTCGCGCACGTCACCGAGGGCATCGTCACCGCGCGCAAGGCGGGCCTGCACGAGCGCATCGTCGACTTCATGCACATGCACCACGGCAACGGGGTGCTCGAGTACTTCTGGGGCAAGGCGCAGGAGCAGGGCAACCCGAACAACTTCACGATCGAGAACTTCCGCTACCCGGGCCATCCGCCGCAGTCGCGCGAGACCGCGATCCTCGCGATCTGCGATGCCGTCGAGGCCGCGTCGCGCACGCTGAAGAAGCCAGACGCCAAAGCGATCGACGCGCTCGTACAGCGCATCGTCTACGGCAAGCTGCACCTCGGTCAGCTCGACGAGTCCGGCCTGTCGATGGCCGACCTTCGCATCCTCGCGAGCTCGCTCAAGGAGACCATCCGTCACGCGAACCACGGGCGCATCGAGTACCCGTGGCAGAAGGCCGAGCAGGATGCGAGCGCGACCGAAGCGCCGACCGGCACGCAGCCTCGGCTCGACTCGCTCGATCGCGCGCCCGACAAGCGCATCGCGCCCAAGCCGCAGCTCGAGATCGTGGACTCCAAGGAGATCACGGCGCCGGTGCGCGGCAAGGACGACAACGCGGCGGATAGCGACGCGCTCGTCGCGACCGCACCGATTCCCGCCGCTGATCGTGGCAAGAGCGTGAGCGGTCCGCCGGCGATCGCTGCGCCCGCCGAGCGCAATCGTCCCTCCAGCGCCCCGCCACCGGTGCCGCGGCGTCCGTCGAGCCCACCGAGCGCCTCGGGGACGTCGGGCGCGTCGAGCGCGTCGAGCGCGTCGGGCACATCGGGCGCGTCGACGATGATCGGCCACCAAGGCGCGCCCAACGATCGCGACCTCGGGCGTGACTCCGCACGCGATGGCGGCCGCGACTCCGCGCGCGACTCGGAGCCCGACGTGCAGGTCGAGATCAGCCGCGAGCCATCGAAGCCGTACGCGATCGCGCGTGACACGTCGCAACCAAACGTCATCGCGCGCGAGCCTTCGGGACCGATCGCCGCCGCGCGCACGCGATCGGGCGAATACCCCGCGGTGCGACCGAAGTCCGGCGAGCAGCCCGTCGTGCGCTCGGCGTCCGGCGAGTATCCCGCGGTGCGACCGAAGTCCGGCGAGCAGCCCGTCGTGCGCTCGGCGTCCGAGCAACGGGACCGCTCGGCGTCCGGCGAATCCCCGGCTGTGCGTCCGAAGTCCGGCGAGCAGCCGGTCGTGCGCTCGACGTCCGAGCAAGCCGCCGTGCGATCACCGTCGGGCGAGTATCCGGCGGTCGGCCGCACCAAGTCCGGCGAGCAGGCGCCCGTGGATCCGGTGACGGGCCGCACGCGCTCGAGCGACTTCGCGCCGGTGCCGAGCGGGCTCGCGAAGCCGGGACGCGCGGCGACCGCGCCGGTCGCGAGCGAATCGCGCAAGCCACCGAGCGCGCCGCCGGAGACACGCGCGCCCGAGCGCGACAACATCTATCCGCCGGCGGAGCTCCGCGCGTTCACGCCGAGCGATCCGCGATACGCGCGCGGACCGACGACGATGGAGCGTCGCGCCGCATCGACGGGTGTCGATGCGAGCGAGTGGTCCGATCGCGGCGGCGTGTCGCCGAGCGACAAGCCCGACAGCGCGGCGGCGCAACGCGCCGGCGTCGACAGCGCGGCGCCGCAACGCGGTCCCGCGTTCGACAGTACGGCGCAACGCAGCGCCGCCTCGTCATGGACCGAGCGAGGCGCATCCGATGCGCCGTGGCCCGAGCTCGCGGGAGAGCACAGCGAGCCTGTCGAGGCGCCCGGGATGACCACGCTGCGTGGCCAGGGCAAAGCGCGCACGCCCGTGGCCGGCACGCCCGACACGATTCCACCGCCGGTGATCGAGCCGCGAAAGCGCGCGGCGACGTTGCCGCCCGTGGCGGCGCGGCGTGCGCCGACCGTGCAGCCGACGCCGATTCCGCGTCGATCGTCGCCGACGATCCCGCCCCTCGAAGGACGCCACAGTGGTCCGCCGATGCCCACGGATCTCGAGAACGCGACCACGAATCCGCCGCCGCTTCGCTACAACACCACGCTCGCGCCCGAGGCGTCGCCGCGCCCACCCGCGAAGCGCCCCGAGCTGTTCCCGCGCGAGCAGGTGCCCGCGCACGTCCACACCGATGCGACGGCGACCGGGATCCCGAAAGCGTCGGAGCACGATCTCGAAGAGCGCGTCACGCTGCCGCCGCTGAACGAGGACCTGCGCTCGACGATCCCGCCCGATCTCGCGGGGCGCACGGTGCCGTCGATGCCGGCGATGGATGAATCGAACATCTCCGTCGGCGACGACACGAGCCCGTCGCTCGACATCGAGGGCATCGACACGCTCGACATTCATCCCGGCGAGCGCGAAGAAGCGCGCACGAACCCGGCGATGCGGAAGTTCGTCGACGACGATCGCGGCGCGCCGCTGCGGGCGCCGGCGCGTCCCGCGTCCACGCGTCCGAGCAAACCACCGCCCGGTGCGAAGAGCGGCCTCGCGTCGCGCATCGATGCCGCGATGGCGAACGACGAGTGGGGCCCCGAGACGCCCGTGAAGGCACCGACGAGCGCGGAGCTGCGCAGCTTGCTCGGCCAACCGGATCCCACGCGGCAGCAGTCGATCGAGGAGATCGAGCGGCTGCATCAGGCGAGCAAGGACGTCGAGACGCCCGACCCCGAGTTCTTGAATCAGCGACGCCGCGCGCATCACGCGACGAACGAGGTCGATCCCGACGACATCGAGGCCGCGATCGAGATCCATCCGCCCGCGCGACGACCGTCGACGATCGGCGTCGCGAAGCCGAAGAAGCCGCACGAATGAAGCGCGTGCTCGTCGCGATCGTGCTCGCCGGATGCGGCGGACGCTCGCCCGCCCCGAGCGCACCGGTACGGACCGAGGTCGACAAGGCGGAGACCGCGGAGAAGGCGCGCAAGCACGACGAAGCGCGCAAGCACTATCAAGCGGCGATCGCGAACGCGAAGGACCCGGCGAGCATCGCGTTCGCGCGGCGCGAGTTTGCGGAGACGCTGATCAGCTGGGGCGAGTATCCCGAAGCCATCGTCCAGCTCGAGGGCGCGGTCGCTGCGAAGGGCGACGACGCGTCCGTGTGGCACGACCTCGGCCTGCTCTATCACAACAGCGGCGACGACCATCGGGCGATCGACGCGCTCGAGAAGTCACGGACGCTGGCGCCCGCGGATCCACGACCGCGCGTGTCGCTCGGCGTGTTGCGCTGGAAGCGCGGCGATCTCGCGGGCGCGCGCACGGAGTATCGGGGGCTCCTCGAGCTCGAGCTCCCCGATCGCCTGCGCGAGAAGGCCGAATGGGCCATCCGCGAGCTGACCAAGCTCCTCGCGGCCCGCGACGCGTCGACATCCCCGTGACGGGCGCGCTGGCGTTTCGATGGCATACTCGCGCTTGATCATGAAGCGCCTCGCGCTCGGGATTATTCTGTTGGCCGCGCTCGGTCGCGAGCCCGCGGGTGCGTGGACGTTCGATTGGGCCGGCCGGGTCGAGGTCGACGCCGAGGGGCTGTCGTCGGACGATCCGAACAAGCGCCACGAAGCGGTGATCGAGCTCGCGAAGTACGACGTCGCGCTGACCCAGGCGCACTTGCTCAAGGCGCTGCGCGATCCCGAAGAGAAGGTCCGCCACGCGGCCGCGAAGGCGCTCGGTGCGGGCGGCGCGATCGCCGCGGTGCCGATCATGATCGAGTGGCTCGGCGACATCGATCCGAAGACGAAGGGCATCGCGGCCGAAGCGCTCGGCGAGATCGGTGGCACGGACGCCACGCAAGCGCTGACGCGCACGCTCGGCGACGCGGATCCCACGGTGCGCGCGAAGGCGGTCAAGGCACTCGGCACCATCGGCAAGAAGGGCAACCCGAGCGTGGTCGTCGCGTTGATCCCGCGCCTCGAGGACGACAAGCCCGACGTGAAGAACGCGACGATCGTGCAGCTCGAAGAGCTCGGCGACAAGCGCGCCGTGATCCCGCTCGTCGCGAAGTTCTCCGAGACGGCGCGCGAGACGCGGCGGCTCGCCGTTCGCGCGGTCGGCAAGCTCGGCGATCCGTCCGCAGTCCCGGCGCTGATCCGATTGATCAACGATCCCGACGACGACGTGAAGACGGCCGCGGTCGCCGCGCTCGGAACGCTCGGCGCCGTCGACGCGATCGATGCGCTGACCGAGCAGCTCAACGTGCAGAACGACGCGTATCGCGCGAAGGTGGCCTACTCGCTCGGCCAGATCGCGGCCACGCCCGCGTCGGGCAAGGCCGGCGAGGATGCGATGCGCACGCTCGTGACGAACCTCGCGCAGCCGCAGACGCGCAACGGATCGCGCGAAGCGCTTCGCGTCGCGGGCAAGGCGGCGGTCCCCGCGCTCGTGCTGCACCTGCAGGGCAAGATCGCAGGCGATCCACCGAGCGCCGTATCGCTGCTCGCCGAGTCTGGTGATCCGCGCGCGACCGCGACGCTCGCCGCCGAGCTCGAACGCGGCCGCGTCGCGATGCCGATGGTGCTCAAGGCGCTCGGCGCGACGAAGGATCCCGCGGCGCTCGTGCCGGTGCTCGGTGCGCTCGGCAGCAAGGACGCCGCGATCCGCGTCGCCGCGATGGAAGCGCTGCGCCCGCTGATCGGCGGCGATGCGCGTGCGGGCGACGTGCTCGTCGAGCATCTCGCCGACGACGATCTCGAGGTGCGCGTGCTCGCCGCGGAGTATCTCGGCATCCTACGCGTCGGCGCGGCGACGCAGAAGCTCGCGTCGCTCGCGGGTCCCGGCAACCCGAGCCGACTGCGCCGCGCGGCGATCGATGCGCTCGGCGAGATCGGGCGCCCCGAGGCGACGAAGCCGCTGCTCGACGTGCTGCGCGAGGGTCCGGTGGAGCTGCATCGCTCCGCCGCGACCGCGCTCGCGTACATCGCGGATCCATCGGCGCTCGCCGCGCTCGAATCGCAGGCGACCACCGATCGCGGACCCACGCGTCACGAGGTGGTGCGCGCACTCGGCGCCACGCTGCGCGGCCGCCCGAATGCAAACGCGCGGAAGCTCCTGCGCTCGCTCGCGCAGGACGCGACGGTGAAGACGAGCCTCGCCGCGATCGGTGGCCTCGCGGCCGCGAACGATCCGGCAGACGCGCCGTTCTTGCGCCAGATGGTAGAGCACGCGGCGTCCGATCGCCGGCGCGCCGCGGCGTGGGCGCTCGGCGAGATGCACGATGTCGGCTCGATCGACACGCTCGCGATCGCGCTCTCGGGCAAAGACGATCGCCTCGTCGGCGACGCCGCGTGGGCGCTCGGCGAGATCCTCGCGACGACACCCTCGGACAAGCGCGCACCGTCGATCGTCGAGCGCTGGCTGTTCGTCGCCAAGCACGGCGGCTGGGCCGGATCGATCGACGCGACCGGTGGTCTCGCGCGCCTGTTGTGGGCGCTGCCGAAAGAGCAGCGCGCCGCGATGCTCGCCGGCCCCAAGCGACAGACGCTGCTCTCGCTCGTGTTCCACAAGTCGCGGCTCGTGCGCATCAACGTCGCGCACGCGCTCGCCAGCCTCGGCGGCGATGACGACGCGACGAAGGCACTCGTGCAGCTCCTGCGCGACGATGCGAGCGTGAAGGTCCGCGCCGCGGCGGCGAAGGGACTCGCGCGCATCGGCGGCCCGCGGGCAGCGTCCGCGCTCAAGGCGGCCGCGAGCAGCGACGCGGATCCCGACGTGAAGGCCATCGCACTCGAGGCGAGCACCGCCGCACCGCCGATTCCCAAGCGCAGCGAGTGGCGCACGTTCTACGTCGTAGATCCCAGCGCCGACGACGCGCCGGTCCGTCAGGAGCAGTACTTCGTGCACACGCCCGACGGCGTCGTGTGGGCGAGCTACACCGACGCGCGCGGCGAGCTATCGAGCGAGCACGTCCCCGCCGGCGACGCCGACGTCTGGCCCGCGAGCCGCGAAGCCGAGTACTGACACGCCTCGCGTGTTATCACCCTCGCATGGGGTTCTTCGACAAGGTCAAGGCGTTCACGGGTGGCAAGGGCATGGCCACGGTCAGCATCACGCGCATCGAAGGGCAGCCATCCGAGTCCGCGTCGTTCCCGGTCACCGACTCCGTGCTGAAGGGCACGATGAAGATCCAGGCCGACAAGGACTGCGTGCTGATCGCGACGAAGTACGAGATCTGGCTCGACATCGCCGAGAACCCCGCCGACGAGCACGGCTCGCCGAACCTCGTCGCGACGTACAAGGATCCCGATCCCAACACGTCGTACTCCGACGACTTCATCAAGTTTCCACTCGAGATGAAGGCCGGAGACACCGTCGATCAGATGTGGATGGTCAGCGACATCGATCTCGCGGCGGTGCTCGCGAAGAACGGCTTCTCCGAGCCCGGCGAAGCGATCGGGGATGGTCGCGTGCGGCTCAAGGTGAAGTGCATCGCGGACGTGAAGGGCTCGCCCTTCGATCCGAGCGCGGAGATCGAGGTTGCCCTCTCTCCGCCGTCGCACTAGCGAGCACGAGCGCTCAAGCAGCGCGCTTGATGCCGTAGTCCTTCGCGGCGAAGCCAGCGAGCTCGGTCTCGAGCACGCGGCGCGCGCGGAACAGTCGCGACATCACGGTGCCGATCGGGACGTGCAGCGCGTCGGCGATGTCCTTGTACTTCTCGCCGCGCAGGTCCGCGCGCTCGACGACATCGCGATACTCCGGTCCGAGGCGATCGAGCGCGGTCTTGACCTCGTCGCAGAGCTCGCCTTCGACGATCGCTTCCTCGAGATCGTCGGTGCGATCCTGGTCGCGACCGTACAGCGCGTTGAGCGCGTCGCCCGGGCGCTCGGTCGCGAACCGCTGGTGGCGGCGGCGCTTGCGATAGCCGTTGATGAACGCGTTCGTGAGGATGCGGAACAACCACGCGCGCAGGTTCGAGCCGGGCTGGAACGACTCCCACGCGCACATCGCACGGAGCAGCGTCTCCTGCACGAGGTCCTTCGCCGTGTCGGGGTCGCGCGCGATGCGCATGGCGACGCCGTACATCTCCGCTTGGTGCGGCATGCAGGCGAGCTCGAACTCCGTGTGGGTCGACGGCGGCGTGATCGGGCCCGATCCCTCGGCCACCACCCGCAGGGCGCGGGGTGCCGAGTCCGTCTTGCGGAGCAAACGCGAAGAGGCCGGAACGTCGGAGGGCGAGGTGTTGTTCTTCGAACGCGACATGCCCTCGGTAAAAGCACCCGATGTGCCACGTCTAACCGTGAGTAAATCCAGGTGGTTTTTCTTCACGAGGGCGTGGAGACACACGGCGCGTCTCAAGGCAGACGCGAGATCGTTCCCGTCGAGGGTGAGTGGGATGCTATCCGACATCACGCAACCTCGACGGGAGTGATCTCCGAGCCGGAAGGCTCGAGCGACGAGCTAGCTCCGTCGTCGGGGTCGGAGGGCGCGGTGGCCGTGGTGGTTTCCGCGCGGCGCGACGCGGCTTCGCGCGACAGCGTCGTTGCGTACGCTGCTGGCAGTGCCAGCTCGGGTCCCATGCAGATCGGGCGCATCACCGGTCCGGACGGGAGCTTCCGCGTCCAGTCGCACAGCGACGGCGGCGGGATCGGGGGTGACCGATACGGTCGTCGTCGCGTTGTCGTTGGTCGCGGGGCGGGTCGCGAGAAGGGTCTGCCGAGCGAGTAGTTGCTTGAGAGAAGGCATAGAGGTCTCCTGTCGAAGTCCGCGGGCGCGGATTCGTGATGAACGAGCGTTGAGTGGAAACGCGGGTTCGCTCGGCGATTCACGTGCGAAGACCGACGTCGCTCCACGAAGGAAACGTCGCTCCACCAAGGAAACGACGCCGCGGGCTACGCGACGCGAACGACACGGTCGATCGCAGAGATCGATGGGTCACCGACCGAACTCGCAGGACGCACGTCGAGCCCACCGCTCAGGCGGTTGGATTCTCGACGACGAACCGGGTTCTCAGATCGGAGCTTCCATAGACGACGCGAGAGCCACGTCGAGACCTACTCTACGCAGCGCTCGCGATTTGTCTAGTCGCGTTTTGAAAGCTCACGATGCGCCCGTCGTGATCCGTCGTGTAGCGAGCGCGATCGCGAGCGGCAAGTCCGACGACATCGCACCGCGGCCATGCGTCGCGAACAGCGCTTCGCCCGCACGCCCGTGAACGAACGCCGCGGCGCACGCAGCGTCGGCGGGCGCGCAACCCTGGGCGAGCAGCCCCGCGATCGTGCCTGCGAGGACATCGCCCGCGCCCGCGGTGGCGAGGGCCGGCGAACCCGTCGTGTTGATCGCGCAGAAGTCATCGCCGAGCGTACCGTCGCAGATCACGGTGCGCGCGCCTTTGAGCACGACGACGGCGTGCGTCTTCTGCGCGAGTGTCCGAGCGGCGGACAGTCGATCCGCTTCGACCGCGGCGGTCGAGATGCCGAGCAAGCGCGCGGCCTCGCCCGGATGCGGAGTGATCACGATCGGCCCGGCGGCCTTCGCGATCACCGTGGGATCCGCCGCGAGCACGTTGAGCGCATCGGCATCGATCACCGCCGGGATGCCGAGCGCGAGCACCTCGCGAACCCGCGCGTCGGCCGGCGCGTGCGTGCCGAGCCCCGGGCCGATCACCACGGCTTGCTTGCCGACGAGCAGCACGTCGAGCTGCGTGCCACGGATCGCGCGCGTCATCACCGAGTCGTCCGCGTCGACCTCGCCCTCGCCGGCGAGCGTGACCAGGCCCGCGCCCGCACGCAGCGCTGCGTTCGCCGCGAGCCGCCCTGCCCCGCGCATCTCCTGCGCTCCCCCGATCACGACGACGTGTCCGCGCGTGCCCTTGTGATCGAGCGGCCCTATCTCGGGCAGCCAGCCGCGCACGTCGCGCTCCTCGATCAAGCCCGCGCGCACGTTCGCCGTCGCCATCACGATCGCGGGGACACCGATATCGCAGACCTCGACGACGCCGGCGCGCGCGAAGCCCGGCGCACCGACGAGCGCGATCTTCGCAGCGCCCATCGTCACGGTTCGCGTGGCGTTCACGCAGGCGCCGGCCGTAGCTCCCGTGTCGCTGTCCAACCCGCTCGGGATGTCCACCGCGAGGCGCATGCGCGCGGCGTTGATCACCGAGACCACGTTCGCGAGATGACCCTCGATCGCGCGCAGTGGTCCGATGCCGAACAGCGCATCGATCGTGATCGCCGCGCGCTCCATGGTCACGCGCTGCTCGCTCAAGCCGGCGGGCGCATCGATGTCGAGGACGACGCCGCCCGCGCGCTCGTAGATCTCGAAGTGCGCGAGCGCATCGCCTTTGAGCGCGCTCCGCGGCACCGCGAGGTAGACCACCGCATCGACGCCGCGATCGCGCAGCACGCGCGCGCAGACGAAGCCATCGCCGCCGTTGTTGCCCGGGCCGCACACGACCGCGACGTGGTCACCATCGCGACGCCGAGCCCCGTCGGCGCGACCGTGACTGAGCATGCGGAGCGCGGCCTCGGCGACACCGCGCCCGGCCGTCTCCATCAGGGTCAGCGCGGGAACGCCGATGGTTTCGATCGTCGCGCGATCGAGCGCGCGCATCTCTTCGGCGGTGACGACGGGCTGCACCCGCGCAGACTACCGCGAACTAGGCGCGGCAGGACTTGGCGAGCGCGTCGGCGACTTCTTGCGCCCACGCCTGGATGCGCGCTTGATCGGTCCCCTCGATCATCACGCGCACCTTGCTCTCGGTGCCGGAGTAGCGGACGAGCACGCGGCCGTCATCGCCGAGCTGCTTCTCGATGTCGACGATCATCTTCTGCACGTCCGGCAGCTGATCCAGCGGGACCTTCTTCTCGACGGAGGTATTGATCAGCACCTGCGGCGTCCGCGTCATGACCTGCGCGAGCTCGGACAGCGGCTTCTGCTCCTTCGCCATGATCGCGAGCACGCGCAGCGCTGCGACGATGCCATCGCCCGTGGTCGCGTGATCGAGAAACACGAGGTGGCCCGACTGTTCACCGCCGAGGTTGTAGCCGTTCTTGCGCATCTCCTCGACGACGTAGCGATCGCCGACCTGCGTACGCACGACCTGGCCACCCGCGTGGCGCATCGCGCGCTCGAGGCCGATGTTCGACATCACCGTCGTCACGAGCGTCTGCTTCGCGAGCCGGTTCTCCTTGAGCATCCGCGTCGCGCACAGCGCCATCACCGCGTCACCGTCGACGACGTTGCCGTGCTCGTCGCAAACGATCAGGCGATCCGCGTCGCCGTCGAACGCGATGCCGATGTGCGCGCCGTGATCGCGAACGGTCTCGCACATGATCTCGGGGTGGAGCGCACCCGCGTTCGCGTTGATGTTCTTGCCGTTGGGGTTCGTGTGGATCGCGGTGACCTTCGCGCCGAGCTCCTCGAACACCGCCGGGCCGACGCGATACGCCGCGCCATGGGCGCCATCGACGACGATGCGCAGACCGTCGAGCGTGAGCTCGCTCGGGAACGTGGCCTTGCAGTACACGACATAGCGACCGCGCGAGTCCTCGAGCTTGCGGTTGTAGCCGACGTCGGCGGGTGCGGCGCGCTGCGCGTCGAGCTCGGGCGATTGCATCAGCGCTTCGATCTCGGCCTCGACGTGATCGGGCAGCTTGTAGCCGTCGCGCGCGAACACCTTGATGCCGTTGTCCTGAAACGGATTGTGCGACGCGCTGATCACCACGCCTGCATCGCAGCGCATCGACGACGTGATGAACGCGATGCCGGGCGTGGGCAGCGGCCCGGTGAGCCACACGTCGGCGCCCATCGCGACGATGCCGGCGGCGAGCGCGGACTCGAACATGTAGCCCGAGAGGCGCGTGTCCTTGCCGATCGCGATGCGCGTGTGGCGACCGGGCTGGCGGAGTCTCGCCGCGATCGCCATGCCGAGCCTCATCACCGTGGCGCTCGTCATGGGCTCCGTGTTCGCGACCCCACGCATGCCATCCGTTCCGAACAGAGACCGTTTGCTCACGAGACGGTTCGTAGCATGGGGCGCACGAGCGCGGGTCGGCGCCGCGTGAGGACGTCGCGAGGCGCGCCGATTATCCCGCGCCGCCGAGCTGGTATTCGCGGGGCGTCATACCGGTCCATCGCTTGAATGCCTTGAAGAAGGCCGGCGGCTCGGTGAAGCCGACGAGGTACGCGACCTCGCTCGCCGACATCGTGCCGCGCGCGAGGTAGCGCTTCGCGAAGTCGATGCGCACCTCGGCGACGATGTCGTTGTACTTCGTGCCCTCGTCGGCGAGGCGGCGCTGGAGGCTGCGCGAGCTCATGCCGAGCGCCTTCGCGATGGTGTCGATCGAGGTGTCTCCGCCATTCATCGCCACGATCAGCTGCTTCTTGATCTGCGCGCTCGCGGTGTCCATCGCGGGCAACCTCGCGACGAGCTGCTTGCACACGTCGTCGAAGTAGTCGCGCAGGCGTGCGTTGAACGAGCTGATCGGCAGATCGACGAGCCCCGGCGCGTACTCGAGCTCGCACATGCGCGCCCCCGCCACCGGCGTGACGCCGTAGAACGCTGCTTCGGGTGCGATCACCGTCGACACGGAGCGAACCGCACGCGGCATCGGCGCCGTCTTGCCGAGCCGGCGGATCGCATCGACCATGTCCGCGGCGGCGAACTCGGTCGCGGCTTGGTATCCCGGATCCGCCGCGTCTCCGGGCCACGAGTACCAGGTCAGGCGCGTGGCATCCGCGCTCGGTTCGAGCTCCCAGCGTGCGCCGATGCAGTACAGCGCGCGATACGCGGCGGTGCGTTCGTACGCGCGACCGAGCGTCTCGCAGCTGAGCGCGAGGAAGCCGAACACCTCGTGGTCCTCGAGCTGGAACGTCTGCGCGACGCGAAAGGGAAACCCGGGGCCGAGCAACGCGACCGCGCGGCGCCACACGGCGAAGTAGCGCTCGGCGTCGAGGTGCTCCTCGGCGGGCGGCGGCGTGTCGGCGCCGATGCCGGTGCCGCGCAACAGCGGTTCGGGATCCACGCCATGTCCCTGGGCGACCTTCGCGACGACGAACGGCACCACGCTACTGATCGTGTGCAACCCCACGGATCTCGACGGTAACACGCGTTCGGAAGGCGCACGCGAGCCCGCGATCGAGCCGCAGATTGGCGCCGTTGGATAGGCCGCTGTCGGGCGCGGCCAATGTGCGTTTCGGCCGTCGCGACGAGAGTGGACACATGACGAACAACCTCTCTCTCGCGCTCCTCGCCCTCTCCCTCCTCGCCCCCACCCTGGCCACCGCCGACACGGCGCCCACCACCGAGACCGCCCCGGCTCCGTCGCTCACCGCACCGCCGGCCATGCCGACGTCCGAGGGCTACCACCTCGGTGCGCATGCCGAGGTCGACCTCGGCCTGCTCGCGTTCCTGCGCCAGGGCACGGCGATCGCGGGCGGCGTCACCTACGGACCGTTCCGCGCCGGCGTCAGCTACGCGTCGTTTCTGTCGAACGCATCGCTCGGCGGCGTGCCCGACGGCTTCGACCTGCGCGTGAACTACCTCGTCGGGATCAACGCGGCGTACTTCATCGGTCAGAAGTCCGATCGCGGCCTCTACGTCCAGGCGATGTTCCACATCAAGCAGCAAGGCGTCACCAACCAGAACACCGGCGCGCACGTCGATCTCGACTCGCTCGCCGCGGGCCTCGAGCTCGGCTACGTGTGGAAGGTCTACAAGGGGCTCTACGTCGCTCCGCGCGTCGGCGCGCTCTACTACATCACCAAGCCGCAGCCCGGCAACGAGCCGGTCCAGGTCGGCGATCGCATGTACGACAACGATCGCCACAAGAACTGGGACACGTACTTCATCCCGACCCTGTCCGTCGGCTACTCGTGGTGACTCGCGACGCGAAGGGAGCTCCCATGTTCACTCGCACCTTCGAACGCGCGGGCGCGATCGCACTCGCGATCGGAAGCCTCGGCTTCGTCGCCATCTTTCTCTACCTCCAATCCACGTTCGGCTATCCGGACATCCTCGATCACTCGGCCGCCGAGGTGCTTCCACGACTCGCGGCCGGCGGGCGGACGCTCCACACCACATGGCTCTTCTACGCCGCGCTGCCGCTGACGCTGCTCGTCGCGGGGCTCGCGTCGATGCCGCTGCTCGAGGACGGCGGCGGTCGTGGCCTCGCGCGGCTCGGTGGAGCCGCGGCGGTCCTCGCGGCGATCGCGATGATGGTCGGGCTCCTGCGCTGGCCGACGCTACACGCCGTCCTCGCCGAGCGGTGGGACGCGGCGAGCGCGGACCAGCGCGCGGGCTTCGCGGCGCTGTTCGACGGCGCGAATCGCTACCTCGGCAACATGATCGGCGAGCTCTGTGGCGAGCTGTCCCTCGCCGCGTGGTTCGCCACGATCGGCATCGCGCTGCGACGGTCGGAGCGCTCGCGTGTGGGTACGATCTCGCTCCTCGCCGCGGCGATCGTGGGCGTCGGTGCGCTCCGCCAGTTCACCACGCTCGTCGATCCGGTCGCGGCGATCAGCAACCTCGTGCTGCCGCTGTGGCTCGTGGTCACCGCGGTGCTGATGTGGCAGCACGGTGCGCCGCACCTGCTGGCGCCGCGCGCTTGCGGAGCGCGGATCGGCGACGCAGGAGCTAGCGAGTAGCCTCGTAGATCTCGTGGTCGCCCGATCGATTGCTGCCAAAAACAATCGTACTGCCGTCGATGGATATCCACGGATCCCAGTCGGTCGCGGTCGAGTTGAGCTCGGCAATCGGCTCGATCGAGGTGAACGGCTCTGCCGCGCTCGAACGTGTCGCGCGCCATAGATCGTTCTGTCCCGTCGCTCCGGGTCGGTTGGAATAGAACACGATCTCGAGCCCGATCAGGCCTCCTCCACCATCGTTGACGGTGCTGCTGAGCTCCGTCAGCTGGGCAGGAACGCTCCACGCTCCACTCGGCGAGCTCCGAGATGCAGCGTAGAGGTCTGACTGACCGGCGACGGTCCTCGTCAGGATCATCGTCAACCCGTCTTCGGTGACCGCCGGGTTTCGATCGCTGCCGCTCGTATTGAGCTCGGTGACGTTCACCGGAGAGGACCACGGCGACGCCCGATCAACGCGCGTCGTGACCCAGATGTCGTTCCCTCCGACACCACCCGCTCGGTTACTCGAGAACCACAACGTCAACGCATCGGCGGAAAGCCCCGGCGTGATCTCGTCATCGGTCGTATTGATCTCGGCGATCGGCACCGGCGCTCCCCACGGTTCCGTGGCGGTACTCCGCGTCGACACGTGGAGATCCCCCATGAGGGCATCACCACGCCGGAACACCAGCACGAGCTTGTCACCGCTGATGGTCGGCTCCTGCTCGGAGGCGGGTGATGACAGTGCAGGAATCGGTTCCGGCGCGCCGAACGGGCCCACCGCTCGGGTGTCGAACGTACTCGCATCCGGCGCGAGCGTGTCGAACCCCAACCGACCGCACGCACAGATCGCAAGAACGTATCCCGCGAGCACCCAATTACCCGTCATCCGTCCTCTGGCAAAATGTCCACCGACTCGTGAAACGTGTCAACGCGTTCGCGACTCGTGCCGCAGCTGGCTAACCTTGGTGGCGATGCTGGCGCCGGCGGCGACAGCGTCCGCGCGCTAGCGGAGCGGCGTCAGCCTGACCCGCTCGGGCGACACGCGAACACCGATGCCGCTGGGAACACCGTCGACGATGACGTCGGCATCGCGGGCGCCTTTGTCCGACGGGGAGACCTTGATCGATAGCGCGAGCGTCTCTTTGGCCTTCTCGACGGCGAGCAGCGGCCCGGTCAGCATCACCTCGACCTGCATCGGCGCGACGGTCCACTTCGCGCTGTCGATGCCATCGCCGGCGAGGTGCACCGGAATGTCCGCGAGCTTCTTCACGACGAGCTCTTGGTCGAGCTTCACCTCGACCGAGACCATGTCCGAGCCGACTACTTGGATGCCCTCGGGTGGCTCGAGGGCGATCTGCGCGACAAACGACTCGGTGCGGTTGTCGAGGGACATCTCGCGCGTGCGGACGCTCGACAGCGCGGACACGAGGCGCTGTGCGCCGCGGACGTTGACCGTGGCCGGCGTCGCCTTGAGCTCGGTGACGTGATAGCCGTGCACCGGACGGCCGACGATCGCGGGCGCGACCTCGACGAGTCGCTCGCTGCGCTTGTCGAACGAGACGCGCATCGAGCGCGGGCTGATCGAAGCGACGGTCAGCCCGGCCGGCGTCTGGATCATGTCGGCCGTGAACATGATCTCGCCCGTCGGGGCGTTGCGCAGATCGACCGAGATGCGGTTGAGCTCGCGCTCGTCGAAGTGACGCAGGCGGCGCCACGGACCGCGCAGCGTGACGCGCACTTCGTCGAGGCGATCGGACACGAGGACCTGATCCTCGGGGAGCACGTAGCCGACGCCGACGCGCACCGTGATCTCGCGATCCTTGTCGTCGTTGACGAGCAAGAACACGGTCACCGCGAGGACGATCGACAGGAACTTGAGCCCGACGTTGTCGAAGAACGCGCCGTGCAGCCAGCGCCGGATGGCGCCCTTCTCCGTCGGCGGCGGCTCGGCGGGGGCGGCGGGCAGCCGGGGCGCCTTGGGCACCTGCTGCGAGTGCCTCGCCGGTGCACGGCCGAGCGTGCCGATCGTCTGCGAGCGCTGCCGCGTCACGACGACAGCTCCGCGGGTGCCGGCGTTTGCACGGGTGGATCCGGGCGCTCGTCACGCTCGTCGGGCGGGATCGAGTCCGCGATGCTGGCGAGCGCCTTGCCGACCTCGGCCGCGGCCGCCGCTTCCTCGGCCATCGTGGCGCCGTCGTCCGTGGCGCGGCCACTCGAGAACAGACCGATCAGCGCGCGGCGCAGGACGAGCGGTTCGAGGTCACGCGCGATCGACCCCTTGAAGCACAGCGAGATTTCACCGCGCTCCTCCGAGACCACGACGGTGACCGCATCGGTGTCCTCCGTGATCCCGAGCGCGGCGCGGTGGCGCGTGCCGAACTCGGGGCCGAGGTCTGCCGCCTTCGACAGTGGCAACAGCGCGCGTGCGAGCTCGATGCGCCCGAGCTTGCCGATCACCACGGCGCCGTCGTGCAGCTCGTTGTCGCGGTTGGGAATGAACAGCGAGACGAGCAACTGGCGGGACAGCACGGCATCGACGCGAGTGGCATCGTCGACAAACTCCTCGAGGGCCGCGTCACGCTCGAACACCACGAGGGCGCCGATCTTCGAGCGCGCGAGATGCTCGGCGGCGGCGACCACCTCGTCGACGATGTGCGTGGTCTCCTGCTTGCGCCCGAACCCGATCACGTTCTGTCCGATGCGGCCCAGCGCGCGCCGGATGTCCTGCTGGAACACGACGATGATCAGGATGATGAAGTACGAGATGAAGTTGTCGAGCAGCCACGACACCGTCGACAGCTCGATGCGCTCGGCGATGAAGAACGCCGCGCCCACGAGCACGATGCCGACGATCATCTGCGCGGCGCGCGTGCCGCGGATCGTGAGCAGGAGGCGGTAGATGAGGTAATAGACGAGCGAGACATCGACGACCGTCGTGATGACGGTGCCGATCGTCAGTCCATCGAAGAGGTCTCGCAGCGCGCCCATGGCTCGACGAGCTCGCGCAAGGAGACGATCCGCGCGCGCTCTATATTTTGGTGTACACCGCGAGTGCCGCTCGGAGCAACGCAACGTTGTGGGCTCGGACCATCAATGCGCCGCCGCGCACAGCGCCGAGACACGCTGCGATGGACGCGACATCGAGCGCGAGCACATCCGCACCGAGCCCCGCCCCGTCGTGTGGCGCCCCCGGCTCCGTCGAGCGAGCGATCAAGCGGCGGAGGAACCGCTTGCGACTCGGACCGACGACAACCGGGCGTCCTACCTCACGACCGATATCGCCCGCGTGGCGAAGGAGCGCGAGGTTTCCCTCGGGGTCCGAGCCTTTCCCGAAGCCGATGCCCGGGTCGATCCAGCTGTTCTCGCGCACGGCCGGCGGCAATTGCGCGAGGCGGTCCGCGAGCTCGGCAGCGACGCGGCGCCACCCGATCGCCGCTTCGGCCGCGAACACCTCCGCGAGCGACGTCCCGCGAAGATGACCCGCGATGTAGGTAACGCCGTGTGTGGCGACGAGGTCACCGATCGTTCGCGCCATCTCTGGGTCGAATTGCCCCGCGCTGACATCGTTGACGATCGATGCGCCCGCGTGGACCGCCGCCCGCGCGACCGCGGCCTTCGTGGTGTCGATCGAGACCTTCGCGCCATCACCTGCGAGCGCGGTGACCACGGGGATTACACGTTCGAGCTCGATCTCGGTAGAGACCGGCTCGGCGCGTGGGTTGGTCGCCTCGCCGCCGATGTCGAGGATGTCGGCGCCGTCGGCCCGGAGCCTCCGCCCGTGGGCGATCGCCGCATCCGCGGTCGCGAACTCGCCGCCGTCCGAAAACGAGTCCGGCGTGACGTTGACCACGCCCATGATCAGAACCGGTCCGGAGCCAGAAGGGGGCGTGTTCGCCATACAAGGGAATCCTAGCCAACCGAGGGCTGGGTGCGTCTCCTCGCGGACCGTGCGTTACTGCACGAGAATCCCTCGCCGGCTCGACGACTACGCCAGCTCGGGCGATGGCTACGCCGGCTCGGGCGATGGCTTCTTGCCGAGGGGCGGCAGGATCGACGGTCGCTTCGCGCGATCCTCGTCCTTCTCGGTGTCGTCGGCGATCTTCGCCGAGTTCTTCTTCTGGGCCGCGATGGGGCGATCGATCTTCTCGCCCCGGAGGAGCGTGTCGATGTCGTTGCCATCGATGGTCTCGTGCTCGAGGAGCGCCTCGGACACGACCTCGAGCTCCTTGCGGTGCGCCTTCAGGATGTCCGTGGCGCGCTGGTACTGCTCCGTCACGATGCGGCGAATCTCGGCGTCGATGCGCTTCGACGTGTCCTCCGACAGCTGCGAGCTGCTCGAGAAGTCACGGCCGAGGAAGACCTCTTGCTTGCCGCTCGAGAAGTTCAGCGGGCCGAACTCTTCGCTCATGCCCCACTCGGTGACCATGCTGCGAGCGAGCTCCGTGGCACGCTCGATGTCATTCCCGGCGCCCGTCGTCTTGTGGTTGAAGACGATCTCCTCGGCCACACGACCGCCCATCATGATCGCGATCTGATTCGTCGCGAACACGGCGGTCATGCTGAGGCGATCCTCGGGCGGAAGCTGGTGGGTGACACCCAGCGCGCGACCGCGTGGGATGATGGTGACCTTGTGGACCGGGTCGGCTTCCTCGCCGACGAACCGCGCGACCAGGGCATGCCCGGCCTCGTGCACCGCGGTGGTGCGCTTCTCCTTGTCGGAGATGATCATCGAGCGACGCTCGGCGCCCATGAGCACCTTGTCTTTCGCGTCCTCGAAGTCCTCCATCTCGACCTTGTCCTTGTCGCGACGCGCGGCGATCAGCGCGGCTTCGTTGACCAAGAACTCCAGATCGGCGCCCGAGAAGCCCGGGGTGGCACGCGCGAGGACCTCGAGGTCGACGCCGTGGATCGGGACCTTGCGGGTGTGGACCGCCAGGATGCCCATGCGGCCGCGAACATCGGGGCGCGGAACCACGATCCGGCGATCGAACCGACCCGGGCGCAGGAGCGCGGGATCGAGGACGTCGGGGCGGTTCGTGGCGGCGATGATGATGACGCCGTCGTTGGACTCGAAGCCGTCCATCTCGACCAGGAGCTGGTTCAGCGTCTGCTCGCGCTCGTCGTGACCGCCGCCCAGGCCAGCGCCGCGATGGCGGCCGACCGCGTCGATCTCGTCGATGAAGATGATGCACGGGGCGTTCTTCTTGCCCTGCTCGAACAGGTCGCGGACACGGCTCGCGCCGACGCCGACGAACATCTCGACGAAGTCCGAGCCGCTGATCGAGAAGAACGGCACTCCCGCTTCACCCGCGATCGCGCGGGCGAGCAGCGTCTTGCCAGTGCCGGGCGGGCCCATCATCAAGACGCCCTTCGGGATGCGACCACCGAGCCGCGTGAACTTCTTCGGATCCTTGAGGAAGGCGATGATCTCCTCGACCTCGTCCTTCGCTTCTTCGACACCCGCGACGTCCTTGAACGTCACGCGGTTCTGGTGATCGCTCAGCAGCTTCGCCTTGGACTTGCCAAAGCTCATCGCCTTGCCACCGCCGCTCTGCAGCTGGCGCATGAACAAGAAGAAGATGCCGACGAGGAGCAGCATCGGGAGCCACCACACGAGCACCTGCGGCCAGATGCTCGATTCATCCTTGGACTTCACCGAGTACGCGATGTTCGCGTCGTAGATGTCCTTGGTGATGGTGCCGGGGAACTCGGCGAACGCGACCTTCTTGACGTTGTCTCCCTTGAGGGTGACCACGTAGCGGGCGTCATCGTGTCCGCGAGGTTCGATGCGGATCGATTCGATCTTCGCAGCGTCCTCGGGCTTCATCAGCATCCCGCGGAATTCGGTGACGCTGAGCTCCTTTTCCTTGCTCGAGCTGTCCGTGAACATCGAGTAGATGCTCACGAACATGAGGATCAGGATCGCCCAGATCAGGATCGTCTTGTGAGATTGGCGCAACGGCAGACCCACTCTTCGTCGAAGGACTTGTTGGGTAGCATGGGGCCTTTGTTGTCGGTTGCAAAGGCGAATGTTCCTGAAAAATCCCGCCTATTCGGGCGGCCTCGGGGCAACGTTTTCCGCTTCTCCATGGGCAAGTCCGAGATGTTCTGCCCACACGATCACTCCGTCGGCACGCACGACCACGCGGGCGCGTGCTCTCACGTCACGTGGGACCTTCGCGTCGACAAATAGGTCCGACAATTTTCGCGAGCTGCCACCGAGCCGTCGGGGTCGCATGCGATCCCCGGGCTGCCACAACCGCAGGACATAGCCCACGGGTGCCACGAGGGGCCCGGCATCGTCGCTATTGCCCGTCTCGTCGGCCACGAACGCGAGATCGATGTGGCCGTAGGTCCGGACGACCCGCACGTCGGGCAAATCGATCGCGACCTGCCCGGCGCTCGAGCGGAGGACGAGCTTGTCGATGGCATCGAGGTGGACGGCCTCGTAGTCCACGCCAGCCCTCTCGAGGACGATCGACACGGCGCGCTTGCGCACGGCCACCGGTTGCTGCGCGAGTGCTTGGCAGTCGATGGGCGTACGCGCAAACGGTGCGGCGAGTCCGTCGATCGCCTCGAGCCACTCGGCGGCGCTACTCGCCAACCGCGTGAGCGCGGCGTCGAGCTGCGGGTTCTCCGCGCGCAACGCTGGCAGGAGCTGGTCGCGCACGCGGACACGGAACAGCGACGGATCGTGGTTCATCGGGTCGTCCCACGTCGGCAATGCGTGCGTGACGACATACGCATCGATCGCGTCGCGCGAGACCCCGAGCAGCGGGCGGACGATCCACGGAGCATCGGTCGCGGCGTGCTCGCGGGCAACTCGGTCACGAGCAGCTTGCGATACCGGCGATGGTGCGCCCGGCGATGGTGCGCCGTCGCCGCACCGTTGTTCGTGCGCGAGGCGCATCCGCGGAATCCCGACGAGCCCCGCCGGGCCGGTCCCGCGTACGATGCGCATGAGCACCGTCTCGGCCTGATCGCGGGCGGTGTGCCCGACGAAGATCGCGCGCAGCTCGAGCTCGTCGGCGATATCGGCCAACGCTGCATAACGTGCATAGCGTGCGGCGGCCTCGACCGATGCGCGATCCTCGACGACGACCGACCGCACGATGGCGGTCGCGCCCTGCCCGCGCGCCCACGTCGCCACGGCCTCGGCCACCGCGCCGCTGCCCGCCGACAGCTGGTGATCGATGTGGATGACCACGACGTGCTCGGCGCCGAGCACAGCGTCCGCTGCTGCGCCCGTCGTTGCGCCCGTCGATGCGCCCGTCGCAGCCATCGCTGCGATCGTGGCGTGAGCAAGCACGATCGAGTCCGCGCCGCCGGAGCACGCGACGCCAATCCGCACCGGAGCGTGCTCGCCCTCGCGCCGTTCCCCGGCAGCGCCCCCTTCCCCGGCAGCGCCACCTTCCCCTGCACACTCGCGGCGCACCCACCCGATCGCCTCGTTGACCGCGGCGGTCACGGGATCCAGATCGGCGGGTCGCGTGATAGTCATGACCGCCCACCACCATAGCTCGGCTTCCTCCGAACCCGCGTTGCCCGACGAAACGGCCGACGCGCCTTCCGATTCCCGGCTATCCACTGAATCTGCATCCACGAGCCCGTCGTCTCCCGATATTCCGTCGGCAGCGCCCGACCTCCCGACGAAAGCCCTCGATATGACCGATCGCGATCTTCCACCCACCGGCCCGCTCGCACGATTGCGCGCGCAGCTCGCCGCGCCGCGCGGCTATCGCAAGATCGACGCGCTGTTGTCCACCGACGACGCTGCGGCCGCGGTCGCGGCGCTGTCGCCGAACGAGATCTTCGAGCTCGTTCACGAGGTCGGGTTCGAAGATGCGCAGCCACTCCTCGAGCTCGCGACCCCGGCGCAGTTTCAGGGGTGCTTGGATCTGGATGGCTGGACCAAGGACGAGATCGAGATCCCGTCGCTCAAGCCGTGGCTCGCTGCGCTGATCGAGGTGGGCTTCGAGAAGCTCGGCGAAGTGTGGGCCTCGCTCGACACGGAGTTCCGCGCGCTGATCCTGCAGAAGCAGTGTCGGATCTGGGACGTGTCATTGGGCGAGGAGCCCGAGGAGGACAACGAGCGCGCGATCATGGCGACGCCGGATCGCTTCTTCATGCTCGAGCTCCCCGAGGACGAGGAGAGCGCGCGGCTGCTGCAGCAGCTGATCGAGGATCTGTATCGCTCCGACATCATCATGGCGCGGCACACGATCATGGCTGCGCGGTCCGAGCCGCCGGCGGAGCTCGAAGAGATGAGCTATCGGTGGCGCGCGGGACGGCTGGCGGATCTGGGCTACGTCGACTTCTACGACGCGCTCGATCTGTTCCGGCAGCTCGATGCAGACAGCGTGGTGATCGGCGAAGGGACGCAGGACAAGATCCTCGACGAGGATTCGTCGCGGATGCCGCTCGTGATCGCCGAGGAGATCATCGGACGAAACTTCCTCGCGCGAGCGATCGGATCGATCGACGATCACGTCGAAGCCGAGCGCATCGAGAGTGCGCTCGCGGTGCTCGTCAACAAGGTGCTCGCCGCGGCGCGGGCGAAGCCAGGACAGAGCGAGGTCATGCGGCGCGGTGCGCTGTACGCGACGGCGACGCTGTCGCTCGGACTCGAGACCGTGGCGCGCGGCGATCTGGGGCGCGCGAAGCAGGCGCTGCTCACGATCGGGCTCCAGCGGCTGTTCCGCGTGGGCTACACGGTGACGCTCAAGCTCGCGCGATTGGGCCAGGCGTTGGCCGCGCGATCGCTCACCGCGGGCTCGCCGGTGAAGGAGCTCGTCGCAGCGCTGTGCTCGCCGCGTCCGCTGTTCTCGCGCGCGGCGGACGAGCCCCCCACGGCCGGGCTGCGGCCGTTCGAGTCGGCGGCGGACCTGCGCCGGGCCGGCGAGCTGTTGACCGGGCTCACGTTGCGGGTCGCGCTCGTCGAGAGCTTGGGTGTCGATGTCGTCGCGATGGGGCAAGCGCCCGAGCCGCGGCCCGCGCTCGACGATCACATCCGGACCGCGCTCGCGCGTGCGGTGGTCGGCAAGCCGCTGCGCGGCGAGGCGCTCTCGCAAGCGGAGCTGACCGAGCTGCGCGACAAGGGAATGCAGAGCGGCAAGCTGACGAAGGCGGCGCGCATCGCGGGCGACGATGCGATCCGCGCGCGGCTCGGCGCGGCGCAGCTCCAGGCGTCGGGTGCGATCCTCGGCAAGCTCGTCGATGGCTGGCTCGATGACCTCGAGTCGATCCTCGGCAGCGTGACGGACGACGCGATCGATCCGCGGTTCGTCGAGGGCGTGCTGGTCGAAGTGCGCCGCAGCTAGCGCGCGATTTCGCACGGCACGTGCGGGGATCGCGTACGGCGCACACTATCGCGTCGACGATCCGGGTGTGGTAACGCATTCGGACCGATGTCTTCGTCACAGACTCCGTATCGAAGCGGCATGGCGACGGGCGTGGGGGTGGTGCTCGCGGCGGCGCTCGTCGTCGCGCTCGCCGATGTCGTCCACACCGGAGGCGCGGCGCTCGCGGTGATGGGGCTGTGGGCGTTGATCGCCCTGCCGGTCGCGATCGGCGTGGGCATCGTGCTCGGAGCCGGCAACGCGACGTGGGGCGACGCGTGGGTTCGCCGCTCGTTCGGCGCGCTGCGCGAGGATCCGGCGCTCGATCAGCGGCTCGCTGCGATCCTGCTCGCGGCGGCGGTGCTCGCCGGCGTGCTCGCGATCGTCATCGGCAAGCTCGCGGTGGTGCTGGTCGGCGGCGTCGAGCGCAAGGCGATCGGCGGGTTGCTCCTCGGCGTGGTGGTCGTCGGCCTCGTGCCGGTGATCGCGCTCGGAGCGGTGCCGCTGTTTCGCATCACGCGAAAGATCACGAGCGTCGTCCCCGCGATCGGCCCGCTCTCGCGCACCGTGGTGCTCGTGGTCGCGGGCGTGGGGCTCGGCGTGATCGCCGGACTCTACGTCGTGTACACGAAGCTCGATTACCAGGTGCTCGGCCTGAGCTTCTTGTACGCGCTCGCCGCGTTCCCGCTCCTCGCGATCGCGATCGGCATCGTGATGTACGGACCGCTCGCCAAGGTGCGCGAGCGCATCCCGGCGCGCGGGATCGCGGCCGTCGTGGCGCTCGTCATCGCGATCGCGTTGCCGGTGCTCGGGCTGCGCGCACCCTCGGAGGGCGTGCGTGCCGCCGTCACGGATCGCTCGTACGTCGGACCGCGGGCGATCAAGATCCTGCGCGCGCTGATCGATCGCGATCACGATGGCGTGTCCGCGTTCTTCGGCGGCCCCGACTGCGACGATCACGACAAGGACGTGTTCCCCGGGCACCCCGAGGTGGCCGGCAACGGCAAGGACGACAACTGCGTCGGCGGCGACGGCAAGGTCGACGCGGAAGCGCCGCTGCCGGATGCGGGCGTGGGCTCGGCGGCGCCGGTAACGGATGCGGGCGCAGCGCCGGTCGCGACCGGAGGCATTGGCGGCAAGAACGTCGTCGTGATCTTCGTCGACACGCTGCGCGCGGATCGCATGGGCTACGCGGGTTATCAGCGGGATGGCAAGACGCTGACGCCGCGGCTCGACGCGCTCGCGAAGGAATCGTCGGCGTTCATGAAAGCGTACGCGCAGGCGCCGAACACGCCGCGCTCCGTGCCGTCGTTCATGTCGTCGCGCTATCCGTCGCAGCTGAAGGTCGACAAGATGAAGAAGAGCTATCCGATCGTGCAAGACGAAGCGGAGCTGCTCCTCGAGGTCATGAAGGCCGCGGGCTTCGCCACGCTCGGAGAGAGCTCGCACTTCTACTTCTGCGATCGCAAGAAGTACCCGGACACGTGCAAGGACGTCGTGTCGTGGATGGCGTCGAACATCACGCAGGGCGCCGACGAGTGGGACAACAGCGAAGCGCTCGACATCTACTGCAAGGACTGCCCGGACTCGAACAAGGACAAGGCCGGCCCGCGCATCGTGAAGAAGACCGTCGCGAAGCTCGAGGAGCTGGCGAAGAAGCCCGACGCGAAGTTCGCGATGGTCGTGCACCTGTTCGAGCCGCACTCGACGTACATGGAGCACGAGGGCTGCCCGATCACCGAAAGGGGCACCGAAGCGCTCAAGCAGAAGTACGACTGCGAGATCGCCGTCACCGACACGTACATCGGCCAGGTGCTCGACGCGCTCGACACGACCGGGCTCGCGAAGACGACCACCGTCGTCGTGATGTCGGATCACGGTGAAGCGTTCGGCGTCCACGAGTTCGCGGGCGAGCGGATGTTCTTCCACGGCCAGACGCTCTACAACGAGCTGATCCACGTGCCGCTGATCATCCGCGTGCCCGGGCAAGCGGCACGCAAGCTCGACAACGTCGTCGAGCTAATCGATCTCGCGCCGACGATCGCCGCGCTGTTCGGCGTGCCGCCCGCAGCGTCGTGGCGCGGCCGCAGCCTCGTGCCGCTCCTCGAGGGGAAAGAGCTGCCGGCGAAGCCCGCGTTCGGCGAGCTACTGCCGGAGCCCAAATGGGATCACGACGCGAAGTCGATGATCTCCGCCGACGGTACGCGCCACGTGTTCTATCGAATCAGCGACTCGCGCTGGGAGATCTACGATCTCGTCGCCGACCCCGACGAGAAGAAGAACATCGCCGACTCCGATCCGAACGCCGAGAAGCTGAAAGCCGAGCTCGCTGCGTGGATCGAAGGACCTCTCGCCGCTGGAGCCCAATGAGCCAGTCTACCGAGCAATTCAAGAACCCGACCCCGACGGTCGATATGCTGATCGAGCTCGAGGGTCGCCCCGGCGAGCTCGTGTTCATCGAGCGCGCACGCGAGCCCAAGGGCTTCGCGCTCCCCGGCGGGTTCGTGGACGAGGGCGAGTGGATCGCGGACGCCGCGGTACGCGAGGCCAAGGAAGAGACGGGGCTCGACGTCGAGATCATCGAGCTGTTCCACGTGTACTCGAACCCCGCGCGCGATCCGCGAAAGCACACGGTGTCGACGGTGTTCATCGGCCGCGCGAAGGGCCTGCCCGTCGGCAGCGACGACGCCGCGTCTGCGATCGTGTGCGCACCCGATGCGCTACCGCAAGAGCTCGTGTTCGATCACGCGACGATCGTCGCGGACTATGTCGCGTACAAAGCGAGCGGCACGCGGCCGCCCGCGCGTCGCTAACGCAGCGCTCGCGTCGCTAACGCTCCGCTCGGTTCGCGTCGCCAACGCTACGCTCGATTCGCGTCCCCAACGCTCCGCTCGGTTCGCGTCGCCAGCGCAGCGCTCGGTTCGTGTCGTTAACGCAGCGCTCGGATCGCCGCGCGGCCACGCTCGGCATCCTGCGAGCGAGAGAGCGCGACGAGCTCCGCGACGATCAACGCTCGGCGCGGATCGTCGACGGCGATCGCATCGAGGAGCGCGGCGCGGACCTCGACGTTTCCCGGATTCCAGCGCGAGGCGATCCACATGCGGGCGATCGTCGCGACGGTCGAGCGGCGGCGGTCGGCGGCGATCGCCGTGACGGCGTCCGTCGGATCGTCGATGGCGCGCAGCGCGGCCTCCGCGTCGATCTCGCCGACCGCGGGTGGTGCCATCACGGGCGGCGCGAGCTTCGCGCGACGAGCCGCGAGCGCATCCGCCTGCCCGCCGCGGCCCATCGCGCGGCTCGCGGCGATCCCCGCATCGAGCGCGAATGCGAGCACGTCGCGTCCCGCGAGATCGATCGCGGAGCGCGCGGCCTCGAGGGCGTGCTGATGACTTCCCACGCCGTCGAGCACGCGCGACAGCGAGGTCCACACGGGCGCGGGATCACCGACGGCCGCAGCAGCGCTCGTTCCGTGGATCAACGCAGCATCGGGGTCACCCGCGCGCGCGCACGCGTCCGCGAGCCCGCGCACGAACGCCGGCTCGGGACTCGCGTCGACCGCGGCTTGCCACGCCGCACGAGAACGCGCGGGATCGTCGAGCAAGCTCCACACCGCCCCGAGCGCCGCGTTCGCGACCGCGGCATCGGGTGCCCGCGCGACGACATCGCGCGCGAGCCGATCGGCGATCGCCGGATCGCGCCGATACCCGGCGAGGAGCGCGGCGACATCGGGCACCTCGAGCCCGCGCGCGGCAAGATAGTTCGCGATTGCCGCGGCGCGCGGCTCGCCGACCATCGCGGGCACCTGCGTCCCGAACAGCGCCAGCAATTGCTGTCCCTCGCGGCGCGTCGCGAGCTCGCCGAGCGCCACCTGGATTTGTGTACGCGACGCACCCGCGAGCACGCGATCCGCGGCCACCAAGAAGCGTTGCCACGGTGCGAGCTCGACGAGCGAGGCATCGGGCACGCCCGCGATCGGCGCACCCGCCAACCGCGCGAACAGCGGGCGGGCGAACGGAGGCACCGTCTGACGATCGAGCGCCTCGAGGCGTACGCGCTGCGCGAGCCGTCGCCCCCACCCGTCGCCATCGACCAGCGTCTCCTCGAGAGCGAGCACCGCCCACGCGGCCGCATCGCGACCATTCGTCGTCGGCACGAGGGGCCCGGCGATGATCGCGCTCACGGCCTCGCGGCGCCGCACGTCATCCTTGTCGTCGAGAATCTCGGCCGCGCTGCACGCGACGAACCGACATCGCTCGGGTCCGACGAGCTCCGCCGTCGGTGGCAACGCCCCCTCGGTCGGTGTCCACCACGCGAGCGCGCGCAGATACGCGGCATGCAGCTCGCTCTTCGCCGCATCGCGCTCCGCCGTCGACGCGCGCCACGCCGCCAGCGCGTCGTACGCAGCCCGCTTCGCGCCCTGCCCCCACAACCACTCCCCGAACAGCCCGCGATCGCGCGGCGTCGCATCGGCCAGCGCACCGACCCAGCTCGCATCCGCGAACGGCATACCCCGTAGCTCGGCGAGCACCTTCTGTCCGGCCGCTCGCGTGCGCGCATCGACGTGCCTCAGCTGATCGATCGCGACGTACGAGCGCGCCCGTGCGAGCGTGACGTCATCGACCTCGACGCCGAAGCTCCTGGCACGCTCGAGGTCCGCGAACGCCGTCGCCGACCTCCTCGCGAGCCGCGCCTGCCCGCGCTCGTGCAATAGCCGCGCGAACCGCGCGCGATCGTCCGCATGCCAGCGCGTCCCGAGCGGCCCGCCGAGCCGCAGCACGGCCTCGAGCTGCTCGAGTGCCTGACTCGGTCGCTTCGCCTGATCCGCGAGCCGAGCGAGCGCCAACCGCGCCTGCACGTCGCGCGGATCGTCGAGGATGCGCACCTCGAGCTCGCCGCGCGCGCCCGCTTCGCCGTGCGCTTTGACGAGCGCGCTGACGTCGAGCGGCCTCGGCGCTCGCACGCACCCGCTCGCGATCGCCATGACGAGCGCGAGACGCGAAAGCCTGCGGAACACAGCGCATCTTTGCACATCGGACGAGCTTCCAACTCGGCCGCGCGCGCTTGCGGTATACCCGTGGTGATGAGGACGGTGGTGTTGGCGGCGGTGCTCCTCGCGGGATGCCGCCCCGCGTTCGAGCTCGACGGATCTGGCGCGCGCGACGCGAAGCCGCATGCGAATGCAGGCGTCGGAACAACGATCGACTATCGATCCACGATCATGCTCGACGGCTCCGCATCCCTCGATCCCGATGGCGCTCTCGTCGAGTACCGGTGGACCCTCGATGAAGCACCGGATGCATCGACGGCGACCATCGCCGACCCCTCCGCGGCGACGACGAGTCTCGTACCCGACACGAACGGCAAATATTCGTTCACGCTCCAGGTCACCGATAGCGGTGGCAACACGGATTCATCGAGCGTCGTCTACCTCGTCACCGCCGGTCCATTGATGATCGACGCCGGGCCTGACCTCGCCGTCGAGTGGCGAAAGACAGCGCAGCTCTCGGCATTCGTCCAGGTCACGTCCGGGATGACGCCGGTGATCGAGTGGACCCTCGTATCCAGGCCGCCTCGCTCGTCCACCGTGCTGCAGGGAGCCAGCACGCTCACTCCGAGCTTCGTCGCGGATGTCGCCGGCGTCTACGAGCTCCAGCTGGTCGTGACGAGCGAAGAGCACGTGCGGACGGACACGGTGACCGTCACCGCAGCTCCCAATCGCGTGGAGTTTCAGGGCGCGTTCATCGACGCCGTCATGTCCATCGAGGACTCCACGCTGATCGCGATCAGCGATGCGCCGCCGCGACTGCGCTTCCTGCACGTACCGACCGCGGTCGAGACCACGATTCCCCTGCCGTCGACGCCGACCGCGATCACGCTCGACGACAACGACAACCAGGTCGCTGTCGCGATCAGTGGGGAAGTCCGGATCTTCGATCTCGTCACGAAGTCGCAGTCCGCGAGCTTCGCGGTCCCCTCTCCGGTTGCAGACCTCGTGTTCGCGAGATCTCGCGTGCATGCCTTCCCCGTCAGCACGGGACCGATCCAGACCTACGACGTCGCAGCGCAGATCGTCGAGCCGACGACGTACTCTGTCTCCGGATCGTCCGCGGCACACATGACACCGGGCTCGTCGACGGACATGTTCAGCATCGACACCTCGGTCACGCCCGCGGACCTCTATCACTACAACGTCTCCGATACGCCGGCGACCCTGATCTCCGACTCTCCCTACGCGGGCGAATACCCGCTCGGGAACGACCTCTGGATCATCGGACGCCGTATCGTCGTGTCCACGGGGCACGTCTTCGTCTCCGATCCGTTCGAGCCGCCCGACATGTTCCACGAGTCACGGCTCACGACAGATCCGTCGACGCGCCTGAATAGCCTGTTGTGGGCGGCGAACATCTACACGCTGGAAACGACCGCGGGGCTCGTGGACTTCCGCGTGTACGACGGCACCACGTTCGCGCCCCTTCGCTCGTATGCCGTCCCCGACATCGTCGTGAACGGCACCGCGCAGACTGGTCAACCGCGCCTGGTGACCTTTCTCAACCCCGACAAGATCCTGCTCGTCACGAGCTTCGGGACCTCTAACATGATCGTGATCACCCAATGAGGGGCGCCGCTATCGCCGTGGTGGCTCTGATCGCCTGCCGTCCACCGCCAACGGTCGAGACGACTCGCTATCGCGATGGTCGAACGAGTGAAGAGATCACGATGCGCAATGGCGTTCGGCACGGCCCTGCGCGCACGTGGCATCCGAACGGCAAGCTCGCGTCGCAGGGCAACTACGTGCTCGGCAAGCGCGAAGGACGGTTCTACTTCTACACGCCCGATGCGAAGCTCGAATACCAGGCGCTGTTCATCCGCGACGAGGAAGTCTGGCGCTCGACGGATCCCGCGGCCACGCCTGACCGGGCTGCCATCTCGTCGGAGCGGACGAAGCGGATCGACGAGGAGCACGTCGCCACGAAGGCGATGCTTCCAATTCCGTGGTTCGCCACCATCGATCGCACGACGGAGCTCGATCGCGTGGGTGCGCAGATCGGGTTCGGTGGACCGGCGGCCTTGTCGTTCGGGTCTGTTCGCCGTCTCGAGGTGTTCGGCAACTACGCTACCGATCGTATCGGGGCGTACGGCCAGTACTCGCAGACGTCGCTCGAGACGATGTCGGGTGTGGACTTCTCGGGGAAGCGCTCGCTCGAGCTGGGAGCGACGCTGCATCTTCCACTCGTCCCCGTCGGCACGACAACGGCGCGCCTGGGCATCGCCGTTCCGCTCGGTAGTGATGACGGACAGGGATTCGTGGCGAGCACGGCCGGATCCTTTCAACGCCCAGCCGACGCGTCGGCGAGTATCCCGTCGGCCGTCGTGGCGCGAGCGAGCGCGAGCTGGACACACGTGATCAAGCGCTTCGTGTTTCAAGGCGATGTCGGCGCGGACGCGCTTCTCGGCGGCGAGCCGCGCGCATTCGATACACTCGCGCGGATGAACCTCGGCCTTGGCTTCGGCGCGCGATCGCGCATGCTGACGCTCGAGGTGAGCAACACGGTCCCCGTTCTCGACGTGGATCGGTGGCTACTCGGCGTGTCGCTCGGCGGAGGCTGGCGTATCTCAGGCGTCTGGGCATCGCTCGCTCTCACTCATACCGTCTTTGGAGACACGACCCTGACGACCGCGGTGGGCTATGAGCTCTAGGCACGGCGTACTCGCGTTGCTCCTGTCATGCACGGGATGTGACATCGATCCGGCGATCCTCGTCGAGCTCGAGGGGAAAGCCACGATGCCGATCGATCTCGCTCCTCCACCGGAGCCCATCTCCGCTCGCCAGGGAACCGTTCGCTGGGTCACGGTCGACGCACCGTCGGGCAGCGCAGTCCCGCAACCAGAGCCCGATCGGATCGAGGACGGCAGGATCGCCACGTTCCAACCCGACCTGCGCGGCACGTACATCATCGAGCGATGGCTCACCTACGGCATCGGCGAGGACCTCACGCATCGCTTCGTGATCGACGTCTCCGGCGCCAACCCGCGGGCGTCGTCGACCACCGAGACACCCGAGGTCCAGCTGCAGCAGGTCGCTACCATCGTCGGCACCGCGAGCGATAGCCCCGAGCACCTGCCGCTCACCTATCACTGGCGACTGCGCGAGCGGCCGTCGGAGAGTGTGGCCACGGTCATTGCCGAAGGTCCGCAGACGATGCTGGCACCCGATGTCGCTGGATCGTACTTGGTCGAGCTCTCGGTGTTCGACGGAGAGCTGTGGAGCGAGAACCCGGCGCTTGTCCTCATCAGCGCGAGCGACTGAGCCACTCTGCGATCGCCTCACCACGAAGGCCGGCAGGCATCTCGTCCGCGATCTGCTCGGCCTCGACGTACGCCGCCTGCGCGTACGGGTCGTGCCACAGCGCCCACGGTGGACGCTTCGATCGCGTCGAGGGCTCGCGCGATCGCGAGGCGCCGCTCTCTCGCGCGTCTCGCGAGCGGATCAAACCAGAGGCCGTCCGCGTCGTGCTCCATCGACCGCGCGACGTACGACGCCGCGGCCTCGTCGAGTGCGCGTGGCCACTCGTGCTGCATCGACAACGGCGCGAGCCACAGCACCGCATGCCCGAGCTCGTGGAGCGCAGCGAAGCGAGCGGCAGGCGTGTCGATCCGCGTGGGCACGACGAGGATCGCGCGCACGCCGCGCTCGACGACAAAGGTTCGTGGATGCGCTGTCGCGGAGCGCAGAACCTCGAGCGTCCCGAAGTCCGCACCGCGTAGCGCTGCCCATACGTGTGCGATGCCCGCATCGGTCACCACGTCGCACCGCGCGTCGAGCCAGCCGTCCACGCGCGGTGGAATCCTCGCGTCGTCTCGCGTCGCGCCGACAGGAACCCCGGCGAGCTCGTGAACCAGTGCGCGATGCGAGTGCACGAACCGCATCCGCGCTTGTTCGTCACGCGCCGCTGCGAGCGCTCGATAGTTCTCCCAGGTGCGTTCCCGCAGACCGGCCGCGACCACCGACGGCGCACTCTCGATCACCATCGGCGCGATGACGCGCAACAGCCGCGTCGCGTGCGCACGCAGCTCGACGATACCTCGCGCCGCGATGACGGCATCGACCTCGCGCGGCGTGATGGCGATCGTCGACGGCGCGACGGTGCCATCCGCGTGCGCGTGCGCGTGCGCGGCCACGTGCGCGGGCAGCTCGGCGGCGAGACGCGCATCGATGCGATCGAGCGCGAGCTCGACATCGAACAGCCCGGTCGTCCTCACGTGGTGGACCATACCCGACGGCGTCGTCGTTACTTCGGCGGCGGCTGGATACCGAGACGCGCGAGCTCGGCCATCACGACCTGCAGATCGGCCCACGCATCGCGCTTCTTTGCCGGCTCGCGCAGCAAGTATGCCGGGTGAAACGTCGGCATCACCTTGACGCCGTTGCGCAGGTGGAACGTGCCGCGCAACGCGCTGATCGGGGCGTCGGTGCCGAGCAGCGTGTTCGCCGACGGACGGCCGAGCGCGACGATGATGCGCGGCGCGATCGCGGCGATCTTCGCGTTGAGGAACGGCAGGCACGCCGAGACCTCGTCGGGCTGCGGGTTGCGGTTGCCCGGCGGACGCGACATCAAGATGTTCGTGATGTAGACGCTCTGGCGCGTCCAGCCCATGGCCTCGATCATCTTGTCGAGGAGCTCGCCCGCGGGACCGACGAACGGCTCGCCGCGCTTGTCCTCTTGTTCGCCCGGCGCTTCGCCCACGAACATCAGCGGAGCGTCGTCGGCGCCGACGCCGAACACGAGCTTCTTGCGGGTCGCGCCGAGCTTGCATCGCTGGCACTCGCCGATCTCCTCGCGGATCTGGGCGAGCGTGCGACGGGTTCGCACCGGGACGATCGTGGTGCCGTCGCGGACATCGGGGACGGGGTCGGCGACGACGGGCGCCGGGCGCCTCGTGGCGGTGCCCGGGGCGGCCCATGCGCCGAAGGCAGAGTGGCGGACGAGCTGGCCGCGAAGCTGACGGGTCAGGTCGAGAAGCTCGCCTGCCGGGTCGTCATCGGCCGTGCTATCCATGTCGACGGTATGCCACTACCGCGCTGGTCGACTCAACTGCTCCGTGGGGTGGCGATCGCTCTGATCGCGATTGCGGTCCTCGGCTGTCGCCGCCGCGAAGAGGCACCCAAAGGCGACATCCTCGCGACGCTGCAAGCGCCCACCCTCGACGGTGTGGCGTTCGATGCCTCGACGCTCAAGGGCAAGCCGACGCTGCTGATGTTCGTGAGCCCCACGTGCCCGCACTGTCTCGACGAGATCCCGATCGCGGATCGGGTCGCGAAGCAGCGCGGCGCGAATGCCGTGGCGGTGTTCATCGCGGGCAAGGCGGAGAATGCCAAGGGCGTCGTCGAGCACACGAAGTTCGCGGGGGCCGCGCTCATCGATGATGGCTCGCTTCGCCGCCGTTATGGCGTCCGCGCGGTGCCGTACACGTTGGTGCTCGGTCCCGATGGTCACGCACGCGAAGCGATTCGCGGCGCGCAAGGTGCCGATGTCCTCGAGGACGCGATCGACGACGCGCGATAGCCCGCGTTAGCGCTCGACGTCGCTGTCGGCGGTGGGCTTCGGTGCGTTCGCGTCGGGCGTGCCTTCGGGGAACGAGAGGTACGCGTAGTACATGCCGTCGGCTTCGGTCGCGGTGCGCGCCGAGCCCTCTTTGGCATCCTTCGGATTCTTGAAGGTGATGCGAACCTCGGTGCCTTTTTTCTTCTTCGCGAGCTTCGCGGTGACCATCGATAGCGGGTTATCGAAGAAGCGGGTGTCGATCTGGCGCCACGTGTTCGTGCCGAGGCGCGTCAGCGTGAGCGACACGACCACCGAGCCACCCTCGACACGCTGGCTCATCTCGAACGGCGCGACCGACTGGAAGAACAGCTGCGCACCGCCGTCTTTGGCTTCGAAGCCGATCCACGACAACGTGCCCTTGGTCGGCTTCTTTGCCTTCTTGCCGTCCTTCGCGTCCGGCTTGGTGCCCGGTACGACGCCGCCGTACTCGCCCTCGCGATGCGGTCCCTTGGGCTCGACCTTCGGTTGAGCGACAGCTGTCCCGGCCAGCAAAAGGACCATCCACAGGGCGCGCATGGGCAGATCGTACGGGCCCGGTGAGTGGGGCGCAAATTCCAGTGCCTACCCCGCCGCGGTTTGCGGCACCTGACCCGAACGGATCGGACTTCTCGTCGGGCCGCTACCCCACCGCTCCCCGAAGCTCCCGCGCACGAACGTTCGATCTCACCCATCATCGGCGCACCCATGCGACAGGTCCGCGGCGTGCTGTTTGTCGATTACGTCCGCATGTTGCGTGCGACGAAGATTCCGACCCTCACGCAACACCTGAACGACGACGAGCTGTCGTACCTGACCCAGGCCATCGACAAGACCGCTTGGTATCCGATGGAGGTCTTCGAGAAGCTCGGCGTCGCGATCCTCGCGATCGTCGCGCGCAACGAGATGTTCCCGGTGCGGCTGTGGGGGCGCTACTCGGCGACCCAGCTCCACAAGCAGTACCCGACGCTGCTCGAGCCGAACGACCCGGTCGAGACGCTCAACCGCTTTCGCGTGCTGCGCGAGACCTTCTTCGATTTCCCCGCGCTCGGCGTGCCGCTCCTGAACGACGAAGCCGCGCAGATCACGGTCGCCTATCACATGGGCAATCCCGCCGAAGAAGCCGCGTCGTACCAGACGATGGGCTTCTTCGAAGGGCTGCTCGAGCTCGCGGGCTGCAAAGACATTCACGCCGATTTCCGCACGCGCGTGTGGGCGGGCGATGCGCAGACGTTGCTCACGCTGCAGTGGCAAGCGCCCGGATCGCGCCCCGCGGTGACGCGCACGCCGACCAAGCCCGGTCCCTGAAGCGACCTGCCCTCGCGACGCGCGCTCGCGATCACTTCCTCGCGGACGGATCGGTCGCCAGGATGGGATCTGTGGGCGCTCCGACGAGCAGCGTTCGCGCTTCTCCGACGAGGAACAGCGATCCTGCGACGAGCACCGGCGCGACCAACTCGGCTGCTCGCAGCAGCGCGTGGACGAGGTCCGGCTCGACGTGACACGTGCGGTGATTGTCGACGGTGCCGACGAGTTCTCCGTTGTCCGTGATCTCGGACTTGGTCACGATCACGATGTCGGGTTTACCGGGAACCGACGACACCGTCGCGAGGTGATCCTCCGCGGACACCGACGCGACGACGCGTGCGAGGTCTGCCGGGAGCATGGCGCGCTCCTGCTGATAGCGCGTCGCGATCACATCACCGACGGCGGGCAGCAGCTCGCGCACGATCGCGCGGACGTCCTTGTCCGCGGACACCGCGAGCACCAGCGTCGGGCGGGTACCGCGCTCGCGCAGCACCGTCGCGAGCGCCGCGGCGCCCTGCGGGTTGTGCGCACCGTCGAGGATCACGTCGCCCAGAGAGATGTCGATCGCCGTGGCGGGATAGATCCACGCGTCGCGCACGATCTCGAAGCGCCCGGGATGCACGACGCTCGAGAGAGCACGCGCGCGGGTGTCCGGATCGACCAAGCGCCGCCAGTGGGCCGCGCGGCGGTCGCGCGCTTCGGCAACCTGCTCGCGCGGGGTCGGCGCGACCGCGACATCGACGTCGGCGAGCGCATCGATCGCGGCGGCGTCGTGGCCGGCGCCGTCGGCGAGCGCATCGATCGCGGCGGCGTCGTGGCCGGCGCCGTCGGCGAGCGCATCGATCGCGGCGAGCGCGCACGCGGCATTCGCACGCTGGTGCGCGCCCGCGAGCGCGACGGATGGCACGCGGGCGATCATCGCATCGTCGACGACAACGGGCTCGACGCCGACCGCACGCGCGGCATCGATCAACCATGGGACGGCATCGGGGAGACCGGACGCGCCGATCACGATTCGCTGCGGGCGCGATTGCGACGCGACCGATGACGATGCGACCGATGACGACGCGACCGACGATAACGCGACCGACGACGACGCGACCGACGACGACGCGACCGACGACGACGCGACCGACGACGACGCGACCGACGACGACGCGACCGACGACGACGACGACGACGACGACGACGACGCGACCGACGATGGCGTGTAGCGCTTGAAGATGCCCGCCTTCTCCGCGGCGATCTTCGCGAGCGTGTCGCCGAGGATCGCCTCGTGATCCATCGCGACGCCGGTGACGACCGCGACGTCGGCCGCGATCGCATTCGTCGCGTCGAGCCGGCCGCCGAGGCCGACCTCGAGAACCGTCACGTCGACGGTCGCGTCCGCGATCGCCACGCACGCGATCGCGGTCACCTGCTCGAAGAACGTGAGCTCGTCACCGCCGGCGCGCGCGACGCGATCGGCGGCGGCGGCGAAGGCGGTGTACGCGATCGGTGCGCCGTCGATCGCGATGCGCTCGCGTAGCTCGGTGAGGTGCGGCGAGGTGTACGCGGCGACGCGCAGGCCCGCGGTGCGCGCGACGTGCGCGATCATCGCGACCGTCGAGCCTTTGCCGTTCGTGCCGCCGACGTGGATCACCTGTCCCATGCGCGTGTCGGGTGCGCCGAGCTTGTCGAGCAACGCACGCATCCGCTCGAGGCCGAACACGATGCCGAATCGCCGCGCAGTCACGAGACGCGCGAGGACGTCCGCGTACGTGGACATCAGTCCGCTTGCGGATCGTCGTCGAGCGGGAGGTTGACGAGCGCGCCCGTCTGCTTCTGCTCTTGCGACCCGGCGAACCACCGGAGCGCGCGTGCGAGCGTGGACTTCATGTCCTTGCGCGAGACCACGAGGTCGACCATGCCGTGCTCGAGGAGGAACTCGGAGCGCTGGAAGCCGGGCGGCAACTGCTGGCGGATCGTCTGCTCGATGACGCGCGGACCCGCGAAGCCGATGAGCGCGTCGGGCTCGGCGATGATGATGTCACCGAGCATCGCGACCGAGGCAGCGACGCCACCCGTGGTCGGGTGCAGGAGCACGGAGATGTACGGGACCTTCGCTTCGCGGAGCTTGCTGCGCGCGGCGGAGGTCTTGGCCATCTGCATCAGCGAGAGCACGCCCTCTTGCATGCGCGCGCCACCGGAGGCGCAGAACATGATCGCCGGACGGCGATGCGCGACGGCGCGCTCGAACTGGCGCGCGATCTTTTCGCCGCACACCGAGCCCATGGAGCCGCCCATGAACTCGAACACGAAGAAGCCGACCTCGACGGGGATGCCGCCGATGCTGGCGGTGCCGGCGCGGTACGCGTCGCCCGATCCGACCTTCTTGGTCGCGCTGCGGACCTGGTCGACGTACTTCTTGCCGTCGACGCGGAAGCCCAGCGGATCCCCGGATTCGAGGTTCTTGTCGTGCTCGACCCAGGAGCCCTCGTCGATGGAGAGCTGGATCCGGCCCTCGGTGGGCATCCGGAAGTGGTGATTGCAGGAGGTGCAGACCCGATCGTTGTCGTTGAGATCGGCTTCGTAGAGCGTGGCATTGCAGCGCTCGCACTTCGTCCAAATCCCTTTAGGGACAGACTTTTTGGGCTCGGCCGCGAGCCCTTGCGTGCGTGACCACCAGGCCATGGGCGAGCTAGATACCTTGTTTGCAGGGACTGGTAAAGACTTCCTAAACCGAGTAAACAGCTTCGGTAGGTGGGGTCGCGGTGGTAAGGCCTTGTGGACAGGCCAGCACGTGAGGTCGCGATGTCTTCTGTCCTTGTAGTTAATGAGATCGGTACGGAACGCGAGGAGATCACTCGCGTCCTCGAGGCTGAGGGATTCACGGTCGTCACGGCGTCGTCGGCGTCGGAAGCGACGCGCGAGATCTGGGGCGGCAATTTTCTCTGCGTCATCATCTCGACGCTGCTCACTGGCACCACACACGTGGCGCTCCAGTCGCAGCTCCAGCAGATGGCGCCCGAGATCGAGACCCTGATCTGGGCGAAGAACGACGAGCTCAAAGCGCTCGCGAAGAAGGTCATCGCGCTGCGCGATGGCGAAGCGGCTGCCTGATCTAGCGTCGATCTAGGCGCCGAAGCGGTCCTTCAAGTTCAAGAACTCGAGGAACTCGAGAAGGCGTCCCACCTCGGGGACGATGAAGCCTTCGCCCTCGATGCCCGCGTCTTCCGCGAGCAGTACGAGTCGGGCGGAGCGTAGGCGATCGACGACCTCGAGCACCTCGTGCACGGGCAAGCCGACGCGCGCGGCGACATCTTCGACGCGCTTGGGCACCATGATCGCGCTGCCGTGCGCGACGTGATGACCCGCGAGCGCGAGCTGCTCGTCCGCCATCTGACGAAGACACTGCACCACGCGATGGTTCGGCGTGGGCAGCAGCAACAGCTCGATGTGTTGATTCGCGCTCTCGAGGCGCGTGGCGAGCGACTTGATGATGCGGAGCGCGATCTCGGGCCGCGCGCGCATCATCGCTTCGAACGTCTTGCCCTCGATGACGAGCAAGCGCGAGGCGACGCGCACGACCGCGGTCGCGCTGCGCGGCCGGCCGTTCAGGATCGCCATCTCGCCGAAGAACTCACCGGGCGGTAGCACCGCGAGCACGCGCTCGGTCTCGCCGACTTGCCGCCGGATCTCCACCTCGCCCGTCTGCACGACGTACATGTAATCGCCCGGCTGTCCCTCTTCGAACAGCACGGTGCCCGCACCGAAGTCGCGGGCGAATCGCTCGAGCGCGTCGTTCACGCGCCAATCATTACACGCCTGGACGAGGTCAACGCATCGTTGCGTGACGGAGGAGGTGCAGGATCCCGCGGGCTCCCACCTTGGTCTGTCGGCCCGCATCGGCGGGGAGCACGACCTCGTCACACGACAGACCGAGCTTCACCGCGCGCACGAGCATCTCGACATCCCAGCCTTCACCGCGGTCGCTCATGCCGAGCGCGACGAGGGCGGGGAACCGCAGCGCGCGCACCGGCCCCGTGCCGGACCAGCGATGGCGATAGACCGTCTCGAGCACGCGCATCGCGAGCTTCTCGCCCACGCGCTTGCGGCCCGGCTCGACCCCGAGCACGAGCTCGACGCCGCGCTCGCTGATCGGCTCCACGAGCGCCGCGATCGCGGACGCCGCCGACGGGCGATCACCCGGCAGAAACACGACGACATCGGGGACGCGCGGCAGCGACTGGAAGTGCGCCATCGCGCGCATGCACGCCGCGCCGTAGCCGCCGGTCGGCTCGCGCAGGAGGAGTGCACCGGCATCGCGCGCGATCTCTGCGGTGCGGTCGGTCGAGTGGCGATCGACGACGACGACCGAGCGGATCCGCCGGTGCGGTAGGTCGCGCAAGAGCGGCGCGAGGCTGGCCGCATGATCGAGCGCGGGCACGATCACATCGACGAGCGGCCACTGACCCATTCCCCGCAGCATACGCGAATCAGGACCGGGGGATCCGGGGTGTCCCCGGATGTGGTAAGCCCGCGCCGATGGCGATCACGTACAAGGACGCGGGCGTCGACATCGACGCGGGCAACGCGCTGGTCGATCGGATCAAGCCGCTCGCGAAGTCGACTCAGCGCCCCGAGGTCCTCGGTGGTATCGGCGGGTTCGCAGCGCTGTGCCGGATTCCAACGGGCTACGAGGAGCCGATCCTCGTCAGCGGCACCGATGGTGTCGGCACGAAGCTCAAGACGGCGTTCGCGGCGAACAAGCACGACACGATCGGCGTGGACCTCGTCGCGATGTGCGTCAACGACGTGCTCGTCACCGGCGCCGAGCCGCTGTTCTTCCTCGACTACTTCGCGACGGGCGCGCTCGAGGTCGAGACCGCGGCCAAGGTGATCGAAGGCATCGCGAACGGATGCCGGCAAGCGGGCTGCGCGCTCGTCGGCGGCGAGACCGCGGAGCTGCCGGGCCTCTATCACGGCAAGGACTACGACATCGCCGGCTTCTGCGTCGGCGTCGTCGACAAGAAGCAGATCCGGCCGCAGGCGGATCTCGTCGCGGGCGACATCGTCATCGGCCTCCCGTCGGCGGGGCTGCACTCGAACGGTCACTCGCTCGCGCGCAAGGTCGTGTTCGAGAAGCTCGCGCTCGCGCTCGATGCAACGCCGTCGCAGCTCGGCGGCTCGACGGTCGCCGACGAGATGCTGCGCCCGACGATCATCTACGCCCGCGCGTTCTCCGCGCTGCGCTCCGAGCGCATCCCGTGGAAAGCAGCCGCGCACATCACGGGTGGCGGGCTCGTCGAGAATCCGCCGCGGATCTTCTCGACCGACGCGCTCGCCGTCGAGCTCGATCCGGCGACGTGGGACGTGCCCGGCATCTTCCAGCTGATCGCGAGCGCGGGCATCGATCCGCTCGAGATGCGCCGCACGTTCAACATGGGCATCGGCATGACCATCGTGGTGCCCGCCGACCTCGCCGACGCGACGGTGCGCTTGCTCGCACCCGAGCGTGCGCGCGTGATCGGGCGGCTCGTGCCACGCGCGGGCGGCGAAGCCTCTCGGTACGTCGGAGACTGAGTCGATGCGCATCGGCGTGCTGGTGTCCGGTCGCGGCACGAACCTCGGTGCGCTGATCGACGCGCGGGATGCGGGTGCGCTCGCGCCGGCCGAGCTCGCCGTGGTGGTGTCGAACGTGCCGGACGCCCCTGCCCTCGATCGCGCGGACGCCGCGGGCATCCCGAAGACCGTCGTCGATCATCGCGGCCTCGAGCGTCAGGCGTTCGAGACCAAGCTGCTCGACGTGCTCGCCGCGCATGACGTCGAAGCCGTGGTCCTCGCGGGCTTCATGCGCATGCTGACCACGCACTTCCTCGAGCAGTTTCCGCTGCGCATTCTCAACACGCATCCCTCGCTATTGCCCGCGTTCCCGGGCATGGATGCGCCCGCGCAGGCGATCGCGTACGGCGTGAAGACGAGCGGCGTGACGATCCACTTCGTCGACTCCACGCTCGATGGCGGACCGATCATCGCGCAGGCCGCGGTACCGGTCGAGCCCGGCGACGACGCCGTGACGCTGCACGCGCGCATCCAGCGCGAAGAGCATCGCTTGTTGCCTGCGTGCGTTCGCAGCTTGGCGGCGGGTGAGCTTACGTGCCAAGGTCGCGTCGTGAGGGTTCGTGCCGAGTAACTCGTACGACTTGGTCGTGCTCGGCGACGACCTGCCCGCGCTCGTGTGCGCAGCGCTGTGCGCGCGTCGCGGATTGCGGACGCTCGTGCTCGGCGACGATCGCCCGGCGCGCTATCAGCTCGGCCCGCACAAGCTGCCGATCGAGCCGCTCGTCTGGCCGACCGTCGCGGGCTCCGCCGGCGAGCGCGTGCTCAAGGAGCTGCACGCCGAGCTCGCGCTGCGCCGAAAGCTTCGCGAGCCGAAGATCGCCGCGCAGCTCGTCGCGCCGGATCTGCGGATCGATCTGGGATCCGATCGCCTCGCCGCCGAGCTGGTGCGCGAGGTCGGCAAGGAGCCGAGCGCCGCGTGGATCGCGCGCTGGGATCGATCGAGCGAGCTCGCGCACCAGTTGGATCCGTTGCTCGCCGGCGAGCACGCATTGCCGGGCGTGGGCTTCTTCGAGAAGCGCGAGCTCGCGAAGCTCGCCGAGCGCGCGTCGAGCGATGCCACCGCGTGGTGGACCGATGCGTCGCAAGACCCGAACAGCGCGCTGTGGCGCGCGCTCGCCGCGATCGCGCTGCGCCATCCGTCGGCGTCGCCGATCGCGATCGCGCGCGCGATCGATGCGTGGCGGTCCGGCCCCTCGGCGATGAAGGGCGATGGCGACGGCGTGCGCGAGATGCTGATCGAGAAGCTCACGACCGCGGGCGGTGAAGTGCGCAGCGGAAGGCTCGCAGAGATCAGCGTGTCGTGGAGCAAGATCTCGAGCGTCACGCTCGCGAACGGTGACGAGCTCGGCGCCGGCCAGGTCGTCGCGTCGCGCCCCCCCGCGGAGATCGCGGAGCTGCTCGGCAAGAAGGCGCCCAAGCGCCTCGCGGAGCTCGCCGCGTCGACGTCGATCATCGGCTATCGCTACACGCTCAACGTCGTCCTCGACGAAGCGGGGCTGCCCGAGCACATGGCGCCGACGGTCGCCGTCGTGTCCGCCATGGACAAGGATCCCTCGGGCGACAACGCGTTCTCGATCCACCTCGGCGAGCCCGACGACACCGGCCGCGTGATCGCCACGATCGCCGCCGTGCTCGCGACCGATGGCCCGACCGAGCAAGAGCGCCTCGTCAGCAAGTGCATGGCGCTTCGCGCGGGGCTCTGGAAGCGACTCGGCGACGTGATGCCGTTCTTCGAGCGCCACCTCGTGCTCGCGCACTCGCCGTTCGAGTCGACGCCGCCGCAAGTGCCCGGTGGTCGCGGCAGCTACGACGTTCCGCGCAACCTGCCGCTGGCGATGACGCCGGTGTGGAGCGGCACCGCCGAGACCGCGGTCGATCGACTCACGGGCGGCGCGCTCACGTACACGACCGGCCTCAAGAACCTGACGCTGACGGGAGAGCAGATGCTGCCGTCGCTCGGGATCGAAGGTGCGATGGCCGCGGGATGGAGCGCAGCCAAAGTCGCGTGCGCGATCGCGGGCAAGAAGAAGGACTACTTGCGCGACGAGACCGTCGGCGCCGCGTAGGCGATCGTCGCTGTAACGACGCTCCACACCGCGCTGTTCGCGGTGACGCAAAAGTGATCGTCCGGGATGCGTTCTGGCGAAGTTCCCCGCTGGATCACGCGTTCTCCCTGCATGCGTTTGCTCGTCGTCTCCATCGTCGCGGGTTGCGCGCCCGCGCCCTCGCCGCCCGCGCCCATCCACGCTCCGTCACCGGTCGCTCGACCGTCACCCGCCGTGCAGCCGGTCCCTCAGGACTGTCCGCCGCTGGGAACGTGGACGCTGACCGCCACGTCGACATGCGCCACCAGCACCGAGCGTCACGTCCTCGCCGTGCATGCGGGTCCGCCCGACACGCGCGATCCAACGCCGATGTACGACGTCCTCGCTCCCGTCGTCGTCGCGGGGCGCACGAACAACGGCTATGGCCACGATCGCTTGCTGCGGATCACGAACCCGCGCGCGACCGCAGCGGGCTGCGAGATGGCGCTCCACATGGAGTACGTCGGTCCGCACGAGACGATCGAGTACACGGCCAACGTCACGCTCGCGAGCGGACGGGTGCAGGGAACCGGCACGTATCGCTACGACGCCGATGACTGCCGATCGAGCGATCCGGCGGAATGCTCGTGCGAGAGCGCGATGTCGATCGACGGGTCCGTGCAGAGCTAGCGCAGCTGCTCGACGACACCGCGGAGCTCGGCGGCCGCATTCTCGTGGACGCCCGAGCCGTGACCGAACAGCAAGCGCTTCAAGTCCGGCGTCGCGGCGAGTCGATCGACATGACCACGGAACGCGGACTTGTCCTTGATCGCGATCCATCGTGTGACTCGCGGAGCGGACACGCGACCGGTCGGTCCGAGGAAGAATCCGGCCGGACCGCCCTTCTTCTTCAGATTGAGGATCTGATCGCAGAAGATGTGGGTAACGCCGTCGTCCGAGGTCACCGTCATCAGCACGTCGGACGTGTGGCCGTCCATCGTCGAGAGGCGGACGGTGTCGTCACCGGGAGCTTCGTCGGCGAGCGCATCGACCGCGACGATCTTCTCGATCCGCTTCTTGCCCCTGGGCGGCGCGACCACGGTCAGCTTCGGATAGCGCTGCTTCCAGATCGCAGCGTCCTGGCGGTGGAACCCGTTCGGAACGACGAGCACGGACGGCTCGCCCCACGCCTCGAGCTCGGCCATCGACGCTGCGTCGAGCGCGATCGCGTTGTTCACCACCACGCGGCCGTCGCGCATCCGCGCGAGCGTCATCTGGCGCTGCACGCTGCCCATGAGGCCCGACACGCGCCACAGGTTGTTCGCGACCTTCTCGATCGGCCGATGCTCGAGCACCGTCCATTCCGTGAACACCTTCATCGAGCGGGTCCTCCCGGCTTCATGTGATCCCACGGGAACGCGGTCAACGAACACGGACCGTGATGGCGAATCTCGCCGTCGGGCATCGTCTCCACGCTGGTCTCCGAGTTGCGCGCGACATCGCCGTCCCACGCGAGGTTCGACTTCGCCTGCAGCGCGATCACGCACATCTCCTGATCGCCGATGCCCCAGCGCACCGATGCCGCGCGCGGATTCGAGAAGCCGCACGTGAACCGCACGCCTTTGGCTCCGATCGATCCGAGCTCGAGCGGCGGATCGAAGGCCTTGCCGAAGTTCTCGCCGTAGCCGTCGTGGCGCATGATCACCTCGCCATCGCGCGGGCCGCCGGCGATCTCGAGCTGCGCGTACACGCCGAGCGAGTGGTAGTGCGAGAGCGCGTAGTGCAACTCGTATTGCAGCGGCTGTCCGAAGAACTGCTGGTGGGAATCGTCGAACAAGCACTCGGTGGTGAAGGCCGACTTGCTCGTCGGATCGAGCTTCAGGTCGTGATACTGGATGCGCGCCGGCGCCATCTTCGCCTTCACGTCGTCGACGGGGATCGTGTGGATCTCGAGCTGCATCGTGGTCTTCACGGTCTCGTCGAGCGCGTTCAGCAAGTGGCTCGATCCGATGATGCGGCTGTACGGCGGAACGCGAATCGCGCTCCCCACCGGCAACGCCTGCGTCTCGTCGAGCGACTGCGTGGACAGCGCGAAGAGATATCCGCCGAGCAGCGCGGCCACCAGCTCGTCGAACTCGTAGTCACTGCACTTCCAGCTCCCATCGGGCGTCACGAACTCGTTGTCCGGGACGAAGAACCAGTTCGCGTGGTGATACGCGCCGTTGTTGTGCTGCGTGATGCTGTTGACCCACAGCTCCGTCGAGTTGTTCAGCGTCCAGCTCTGGCACGTGTTCTCGTCCTCGACCCCGGCGCCGACATCGATCGTACTGACGTCCTTCGCGAACGTGCATGCCTCGTGCACCGGATCGCACTCGGTTTGCGAATCCGACCCGCACGCCGCCACTCCCAGCGCGGCGAGCGCCATCACCATCCTTGTCATCCAGGCAGCCTACCGGATCTACCCGAGGCGCGGCACACCGAGCGACTCGGCGACTTCCTCGTCGGTCACCACGAGGATCGCCGGGTCCGTCCCGAGCTCCAGCAACTCGTCGGCTCCGATGCGGAACATCGGCGCCGCCCCTCGGGCCCGCGCTTCGACGAATAGCTCCGAGAGATCCGCATCGTCATGCGCGGCCAAGATCGCGCCGCCGACCTGCGCCAGCCAACGCACGGCCACCACCTTGAGCGGCGTCTGCGCCGTCGCGATCACCGAATGCGGCCCTGGCAACGCGATGTGACCCGGAATCCCGACGAGCGCACCCGTCTCCACCGCGACCTCGTCGAGAAAGCGCTGGATCGGCCCCGCCAACCGCACGCGCGATTCGACGAACGTCGCGAGCCCGCGCCCCGCGAGGAGCCCGCGGCCGAGCGCTTCGTCCCACGAGCCGAGCACGCGCGCGACATGCACGGGCGCCACGCCACGCTCGCCGGCGAGATGCGCGCCATAGAGCACCACGAGCGCCGGCAGGATCGTGTCGGGCACGTCGAATCGCTCCGCGAGGTCATCGAGTGGCGAGGCGATGGGCGCGCCACGCTGGACCACGCCGTCGAAGACTTCGTAGGTCCAGAACACGATCTCGTCGCGCCACGCGGGCTTCGGAGTCGGCAGCGGCGGCGCTTGGCGAAGCGTGACCTCGCGGCGCACGGGCTTGCGCGCTGAGTCGCGTAGCGAGGACTCGCGCGTCGGTGCGCGCATCGGCCCCGAGTCGCGCACCGGGAGATCGCGCGGCGCTGCCTCGCGCGCTGATCCGTCGCGCTGGTGAGGTGATGCGTCACGTAGTGGCGCCCCATCGCGCAGGGAGCCATCGCGCGACACCACATCGTGCATCGGTGCGCCACGCGTGGGCGTGTCACGCGTCGACGTGTCGCGTGCCGGCGTGTCGCGTGCCAGCGCGTCGCGCGCCGGCGTCGGCGTGTCGCGTGTCGACGTGTCACGCGTCGACGTGTCGCGCGTCGGCGTATCGCGCGCCGGCGTGTCGCGCATCGACGCATCGCGGTTCGGGGCGCCGCGCGTCGGTTCGTCGTCGTCCAACGCCGGCGGCGCGAGATCCTCGTCGTCGTCGTCGATGATGCTGGCACCGTCGGACATCGGAGATCGAGTCGCCGAGCCCACGCCGTCGTCGAACGAAGCGTCGGTCGCACGCGCGCCCGACGAACCCGACGCGATCGGCGCCGACGCGCCCGACGAACCCGACGCGATCGGCGCCGACGCGCCCGACGAACCCGACGCGATCGGCGCAGACGCGCCCGACGCGTCGATCGACGTGTCGGCGTCCGCGTACGCGCCCGCCTTCGCGGTTGCCTTCGATCTCGTGCGATCCGTCGAGATCGCGCCCGTTTTCGACGAGCCCCCGTCGACCGAGTGCCCGGCGACCGCGTCGGACGTCGTCGCGGGACCTCCGCTCGACGTTTTCGCGGGGCTCGACGACGGCGCCAAGCCACCTGCTCGGTCGTGTGTCGTCACCGAGTCGTCGGGAGCGGCGTCGTCCCCCGAGAGCGCGGTACGGCGATCGGATGCACTCGGTACGGGCCGCGGATCGGTCAGCCTTCGTGGCGACGGCTTTTCGGCGCTCGGCTCCGCAGGATCGGCGACGGGTCGTGCCTCGAACGCGAGCGGCGAGTCGAATTGCTCCGACGCCTCCGACGACGTCCGGCCGTTGTACGCCTGCGCTTCGGCGGACAGTTCGTCGAACACACCTTCGAGATCGACATCCACCCCTTCACTCGGAGCGCGCGGATGCGGCGTCGGCGCGCGCGCGAAGGCTCGCGTTGCAGGACGCGCGAGCGAGGACGCACCCGGTGCGGCGGGCATCGGCGACGAACCCGGCGTCGACGAAGAGCTCGACATGGATCGCGGGCTCGACGATCCAGATCTCGTCGATCGAGCGCCCGACGATTCCTCCTCCATCGATGCGCCCCCCGTCGATCCGGCGATCGATCCAGCACCCGTTTCAGCACCCGTCGATCCAGCGCCCGATGCCGCTGCGCCTGCCGACGACGAGCCGCCTGACGATGATGCCGGCGCGTTCGGGACCGACGCGTGGACTGCTCCCGAGATGGGAGGCGGAACCGTGTTCCCCGATCGCCCCTTCGGTGGCGGCGGAGGCTTCTTGCGTTCGACGGGCGCATCGTTCGGCCCCGACGGCAACGGTGCCACCACCGACGTCGATGTCGACGCGGACGATGTCGCAGCCGAGCGAGCAGACGACGATGGCCCCGAGGACACAGCCGACGTCGACGACGGCGCCGCGGACGACGCCGCCGATCGTGCAGACGAGGGCGTGGACGATGCGCTAGTGGACGATGCGCTAGTGGACGATGGCCCTGCCGGCGCGGTCGACGTGGGCGGCGTTGTCGCCGACGGTGTTCGCGTGGGACCGCTGCTGGGCGGCGCGTTCGTCGCCGACGGTGTTCGCGTGGGGCCGCTGCCGGCGGGTGCGCTCGTCGTCGACGCGGTTCGCCCTGGTGGGGGCGTCGTGCGCGGCGCTTCCGCGTCGGGTGTGTGGCCTTCGAGCGTGAGGATCGCGACGGGACGCTCCGCTTGCGCGGCGAGAACGCCGACGATCCGGCCGACGACGAGCCCCGCGGCGTGGACGGTATCGATGCCGTCGATGGTCAGCGTCTTGAGCTTCGAGCGTCCGTCGAGGTCGACGACGTACACCTTGCCGGACTCGCCGATGCACACGACCAGATCGCTGCGCGGATGGCCGGTCGCGAGGACGATCGGCTCGGGCAGATCGTGGGCCTTGGGCTGACCACGATCGACGAGAGCGAGCACGTCGAGGCGCGCGGGCTCTTGCTGCGTGGTCATCCACACGACGCGATCGCTACCGCCGAGCGTGGTGATCGTGACGGCGCGCGGGAGCTTCAGGCGGCGCTTGGGCATGCGCGCCTGCGGATCCCATTCCTCGACGGAGTCGGCGTGCGCGACGAGGAAGTTCGTCCCCGCGACCCCTGCGTGAGCGGGCACGGCGCGCGCGGGGTACGGGACGCTGACGAGGATGTTGTCCGCGGCGGTCACCACGAGCGCGGACTGCGGCGAGACGACGAGTGCGTGAGCGCCGCACGAGGCGGCGAGGCGCATCGGGGTCTCGATGCGAAGGTCCGCGAGCGCGCGCGGGCCGTGCGGATCGACGAGGTGGAGGCGCGTGTGCTCGGAGTATCGCGAGAGGACGAGCAGTCGCGGCGGGGCGCCGACCCACGCGACCTCGTTCGCGAGCGCTGCGGGATCGACGCCGACTTCGGCGAACGGCTCGCCGCCCGGGAGCTCGAGCACGACGATGCGTTGCGACTCGATGATCGCCGCGAGGGTCCCATCGGTCGCGATCGCGGCGCGAGGCCGCTCGACCGGGGAGAACCTCGGTGCCGTGGGGGCAGAGGGCGCTGCCACGGTTCGATCGTATCACCGCGCGGGTCGCGAGTGGACCGGGTGGGCTCCGCGCGAGCGCGCGAGCGCGTCTTAGTGGTCGTCGTCGGCGTCGATGTCGGTGTCGGTGTCCGGCGAATCGTCCGTCGGGATCAGCGACGAGGCTTGCGCGGTGCCCCACAGCGTCAGCTCGACGAGCGCGCGCCAGCGCGGAGCGCCGATCTCGTCGTCGACGAGGCCGGCACCGACGCGGAATCCGAGCGTGATGTTGTCCCGCGGGTGCGTGACGAGGCCGACGCGCGCTTCGATCGGCGATGGGCCCTTCGCGCCCGCGACGTTGTCACCGAGCACGGACGCGAACTCGGCGGTCAGCTTCACCTGGTCCGCGACGCACCACAGCGGGCGAATCGGCGGGATCGGGACGGCGATGCCCGCGTTGGCGAACAGTTCGTTGCTCTGGATGCGATCGGCGACGATGACCTCGTCACCGCGGAGGCGGATGCCACCCGCGATCGATAGCGCAAGATTTGCGGGCAGCACGAAGCGGCCGATCAGCGACCACGCGAGGTTCCAGCCGGAGTCGCCGGCGAAGTGGTCCTCGTTGCCGGTCGGGAATCCGATGTCCGCACGCGCGAACACCGAGAAGCTCGGGCGGCCGACGACGCGCGCACGCAGCCCGAGGTGGAGGTCGCCGATGACCCACTTCTCGAGCGCGCCCTCCTCGCCCCCACCGCCCGCGAGCAGCAGCCGATCACCGATCTGGTGCGCGAGCGGCAGACGGACGTCGACGAGCGCGCTCGGTCCGATCGCGACCGCACCGCCGAGGAACACGGTCTGCCGGCGAGCGACGGGCTGCGAGTCTCCCGCGCTCGTCGTGAACACGAGGGGCCGCTCGAGCCAGCCGAATTGCAGCGATGCGGCCCAGCCGCCGTCGAGGGGAGCGCCGCCATCGAAGCCGAGCTCGGGACGACCGGGTGGCGAGCTGTCACGCTCGATGTCGATCGCGCTCGAACGATCGATCGGGGTCTCCGCCGAGGCGCTCGTCGCGATCGCGAGGAGCGCGACGCCCGCGAGCCACGCGCTGCGCGTCATCCCATGATCCGCGAGCCGAGCTCGTACACGCGAGCGGGCGCCATGTGCCGGTAGCGCGTCACCTGCACGCGAAGCTGCGCGATGTGATCGATGACATCGCGTCGAAGCGCGCCCTTCGCGAGCATCGCGCGCGCACGCTCGACGATCGCGCCGCGCGCGGTCTTCGGGTGATAGATGAAGGTGCGGCCGAACCGAACTTCGCCACCGATCCCCACGAGGCGCAGCTCCGCGACGTCACCGATCTCGACGCCATGAAGAGCGCGCTGTTCGTCGACGTGGAACACCGCACCGCCGAGCAGATCCAAGAGCTCGACGCCCTTCTTCATCGCGCGCACCTCGAACAACGACCGCTGCGACGTGATCAGCGCGCGCACGGCGGCGGCCTTGGGATCGTCGTCGGCGAGCTCGGCGAAGGTCGTCGCCGCGATCGGCAGCTTGTCACCCGGCGCGACGCGCTCGATCACGAGCCACTCGACGAACGCGGCGCTCCACGGCTCCCACAGCTCGTCGTCCTGGTGGACCTTGCCGCGGCGCTCTTCGTATTCGCGACGCGCGACCGTAGCCATCTCGGCGTCCGCGGTGTGCTTCGCGTAGAGCTCCTCCGTCACCTGTTCGAGCAGGGCGGCGGGGTTCACGGTCAGCGGCCCTTCTTCAGGTGCTCGCGAAAGCGCGCGAACAAGTACGTCGCGTCGTGCGGTCCAGGGCTCGCCTCGGGGTGGTACTGCACGCTGAAGATCGGCTTGCCCTCGACGGCGATGCCTTCGTTCGAGTGATCGAACAGGTTCTCGTGCGTGACATGCACGCCCGACGGCAGCGTGCTCGGATCGACGACGAAGCCGTGGTTCTGCGACGTGATCTCGACCTTGCCCGTCGTCTTGTCGAGCACCGGGTGATTGCCACCGTGGTGACCGAACGGCAGCTTCAGCGTCTTGCCGCCGAGCGCGAGGCCCAGGATCTGATGACCGAGGCAGATGCCGAACACCGGCTTGCCGCTCGCGATCAGCTCCTTGGTGGCCGCGATGCCGTAGCTCACCGCCGCCGGATCACCCGGGCCGTTGGAGAGGAAGAAGCCATCCGCGCCGAGAGCGAGCGCTTCCCGCGCCGGTGTCTGCGCGGGCACCACGGTCACGCGCGCGCCGATGTCGCGCAGCTGGCGGAGGATGTTCTCCTTGATGCCGAAGTCATACGCGACGACGTGATACGTGATGTCCGGCGGCACGATCGCCCGGCCGTCGTCGAGAGCACGCCACGTGGGCTCGCTCCACTCGTATGGGGCCTTCGACGTGACGCGCGGGACGAGATCGAGCCCGTCCATCGTCGGCGCCGCGCGCACGCGCTCGAGTACCGCGCTGATCGAATCGACGTGCGGCGTGATCGCGCCGTTCATCGCGCCCTGATCGCGCAGCATCCGCGTGAGCGCGCGCGTGTCGATGCCATCGATGCCGGGGACGCTGCTCTTGTCGAGCCACGCCGTCAGCGTTCCCTCCGAGCGCCAGCTCGCTGGAATCGGCGAGAGCTCGCGGATCGCGAAGCCGGCGCACGCGACCTTCTTCGCCTCGAGGTCCTGCTGGTTGACGCCGACGTTGCCGATCTGCGTCGCCGTCATCACGACGATCTGCCCGCAGTACGACGGGTCCGAGAGGATCTCCTGGTAGCCCGTGATCGACGTGTTGAACACGACCTCGCCGATCGATTCGGTGCGCGCGCCGAAGCCCTCGCCGCGATACACGCTGCCGTTCGCGAGCACGAGCGCGGCGGGCCACCGAGCGTTCATTCGAGCCTCCGGTCGAGGTCGAAGATCACGCGGCCTTCGAGCAGCGTGAGCACCGCGCGCCCCGCGAGCTTCTGCCCGAGGAACGGCGTGTTCTTGGACTTGCTCGCGATCGACTCGGCCGTCATCGTCAGCGGACGCTCGGGATCGATCACGCACAGATCCGCGACCGCACCGACGGCGAGCGCGCCGCCCGGCAAGCCGAAGCAGCGCGCGGGTCCGCTCGTCAGCGCCGCGATCGCACGCGTGTCATCGAGCGAGCCCATGCGAACGAAGTCGAGAATCAACGGCAGCGCGGTCTCGAGGCCGAGCATGCCCGGCGCTGCGCACTCGAACTCCACGTCCTTCTCGACGGGCGAGTGCGGCGCGTGATCCGTGGCGATCGCGTCGATCGTTCCATCGACGAGCGCCTCGAGCAGCGCTTCCTGATCCGCGACCGTACGCAGCGGCGGCATGACTTTGGTGTTCGTGTCGTAGTGGCTGCACGCCTCGTCGGTGAGCGCGAGGTGGTGCGGCGTGACCTCGCACGTGACGTCGAGCCCGCGACGCTTGGCCTCGCGCACGAGCGCCACGGTCCGCGCCGTCGATGCGTGCGCGACGTGATAGCGCGCGCCCGTCCACTCGACGATCTCGAGATCGCGCGCGACCATCGCGCTCTCGGCGCACGCGGGCTGGCCCTTGATGCCGATGCGCGTGGCGACCGCGCCCTCGTTCATCGCGCCGCCCTCGCTGAGGTGCAGATCTTCGGCGTGCTGCACCACGGGCAGATCGAACGTGCGTGCGTACTCGAACGCTCGCCGCATCAGGCCGGCGTTCATCACGGGCCGGCCGTCGTCGGAGATCGCGACGATGCCGCCTTCCTTCATGTCGGCGATGTCCGCGAGCAGCTTGCCCTCGAGGCCCTGCGTGATCGCACCGATCGGACGCACGCGCACCGCGCCGACCTCTTTCGCGCGCCGGACGATCAGCTCGGTCACCGTGCGCTGGTCGTTCACGGGCTTCGTGTTCGGCATGCAGCAGATCGTGGTGAACCCACCCGCCGCGGCGGCGCGCGTGCCGGTCTCGATGTCCTCTTTGTATTCCTGGCCGGGCTCGCGCAGGTGCACGTGCAGATCGATGAGGCCGGGGACGACCCACAGGTCCTTCACGTCGACGATCCGCCCGCCGACCAGGCCGCGCCCGATCTCGACGATGCGTCCCTTCGCGATGCGGATATCCACCGCCTGGACGCTCGGCGATCGATCCGGAGACGTGACGAAGACCCGTCCGCCGCGCAAGACCAAGTCGCCGGGATCCATCGCGCCGGGGTTTACCACAAACCCTGGAAATCGGTCCGCTAGGCGTTCCGCTTCTTCTCGCGCAGCATGAACAGGTACAGGCTCTCCACCTTCTCGCGTGCCCACGGTGTCTTCCGCAGGAACTTGAGGCTCGACGGGACGCTGGGATTCTCCACGAAGCACTTGATCCGCACGCGCGTGCCGAGATCGGGCCAGCCGAAATGCTCGACGAGCTCGGTCACGATCCGCTCGAGCGTGATCCCGTGGAGCGGGTTCTTGGGCTGCTTCTTGGGCTCGTCCATTACTGCCTGCGCAACTTAGCCGCGAGATCGGCGCCCAGCACCTGCTGCATGGTCGAATGCAGCTCGGAATTGTCTTCGAGGAACGCGCGCAGCGCATCGACCGGCCAGTGCACCACCCGCAGCGGCGCGGTCGCGATCACGTCCGCTCCCGGTGGCTTTCCCGTCAGGTAGCCGAGCTCGCCGACGAACGTGCCATCGGAGATCTCGATCGCGGGCTTGCCCTGCAGATCGACGCGCGCCGTGCCGCGGACCACGAGCAACAGGTGCGCGAGCTTCTCGCCGCGCGTGACGAGCTTCGTGCCCACGGGGTGATCGACGAGCTCGCCGATGCGCAGTAGCCGCACGAGCTCGCGCGGTCGCAGCGTGTGGAACACGAGGTTCGCGAGGTGCTGCTCGTCGGCGCTCAAAGGCACCGGGCGCCGCTCGCGCAGCAGCAGGTAGATGCGCACGAGGTTGATCGCGAAGAACACGAGGTTCCACGCGATCGCGGGTATCGGGGGCTGCGGCTGCGTGAACAGCGACGCGAGGACGGTGAGCCCGGCGAGCACCGTGATCGCGCGCAGCCAGAGGATGTCCTTGACCGCGTACGAGAGGAGAAACAGCGCGTTCGCGAGGTGGAACAGGATCACGCGAACGCCCCGATCGCCGGCACAGGAGATGCCTCGACGAGCACGGCCCCGATCGCCGGCGCACGCGATGCGCGCAACAAGGTCGCCGCCATCAGACGATATCCGACGGCGCCTGCTCCGCGGCGCGAGCGAGCGCGACCTCGACGACGTCGGTGACGCTCGCGTTATCACCGAGCCGCGCGCTGTGGTGATAGAAGGCGAGCACGCCGTCGCGCGTGACGTACAGCGTGCCGCCTTGCTGCGTCAGGTCGCCTTGCACGAGGCCGTTGCGATGGCCGCGCGCGAACAGCCCGACGACGTTCACCGCGGCGCGCGGCCCGACGGTACCGAGCCACGATTGCTCGAGGCCGGCGGCGAGGTACGCCGCGCGGGAGGGATCGGTGACGAGCTCGATCGGATACCCCGCGAGCTTCTCGCGCTCGGCGAAGCCCGCGAGCTGATCCGGCGTGCCGTTACCGACGAGCACGGTGGTCACGCCGAGCGCCGCGATCTCCTCGAGCCGCGGCCGCAGCTCCGCGACATGCGCGCTACACCCGGCGCACGCGAAGTGCCGCACGAACACGACGATCGCGTCGCGGTTCGCCCAGCTCTCGCCGAGCGAACGAACCTTGTTCGCCGCGCTGACGACGCGCGCGCCCCCGAGGTTCGGCGGCACCGGCTGGCCGACGACCAGGCTCACGCCGCGCTCCGCGAATCGATACTCACGCGCGATCGAGGCAGATGGCGCGGCCACGTCGGCGAATCGATACTCACGCGCGTTCGATGCATCTCGCGCCACGTCGCAGAAACGATGCTCACGCGCGTTCGATGCATCTCGCGCCACGTCGCACGCGAATCGTCGCCCACCACGCCCTACAGACTCTCCTCGCCGAGCGGAGTGCGCGCGCCGTCCGCGAGCAAGCGCTTCACCTCGGCTACGAGGTCCGTGCGCGTGATCGTGATCTCCTTCTGCGCCGCATCCATGCTCGTGCGCAGATCCTTGATCTTCACCTGCCCGGCGCCGTGCTCGTTGCCGCCCATGACCACGGCGAGCGGAATGCGCGACTTGTCGGCGAACTGGAACTGCTTGCCGAGCTTCTGATCGCCCACGAACACCTCGACGTTGAGGCCCGCGGCGCGGAGCTCCGTCGCCATCCGCGCGTACTCGGCCGACAGCTTCGCGTCGACGTTGAGCACGATCACGTGCGTCGTGGTCGCGCTCGCGAACGCGGGGTTCTCGAGCAAATGCGACAACAGGCGCGTGATGCCGATCGAGATGCCCACGCCGGGGAGCTTGGACTTCGTGTAGTGACCGGCGAGGTTCTCGTATCGTCCGCCCGAGCAGATCGATCCGAGCGACGGCTGATCGTCGAGGAACGTCTCGTAGACCGTGCCCGTGTAGTAGTCGAGCCCGCGCACGATCGACAGATCGATCACGAGCTGCTTCGCCGGCACACCGAGCGCGAGCGTGCCCGCGTGGACGCGCGTTAGCTCGTCGAGGCCCGATGTGAACACGTCGTTCATGTCCGGTAACGCCGATAGCGTCGCGAGCGGATCGGGCGCGGTCAGCACGTCCATCAGCCGCGTCGCGGCGCTCGCGTCCATGCCGACCTCGGCACCCGACAGGCGCGCGATGATCTCTTCGCGCGGCATCTTGCCGAGGCGGTCGACCTCGTGAAGCACGCTGGCTTGCTTGTCGTCCGCGACACCGAACGACTGCAGGAGGCCGCGCAACAGCTTGCGGTTATTGATCTTGATCGTGAACGCGCCGAACGCGAGCTCGGTGAAGATGCCGTGGATGATCGCCGGGCACTCCGCGTCGTAGGCGAGCGGCAGCGTGTCCTTGCCGATCACGTCGATGTCGCACTGATAGAACTCGCGGTAGCGCCCCTTCTGGTTGCGCTCGCCGCGATAGACGCGCTGGATCTGGTAGCGCTTGAACGGAAAGTTCAGCTGGTGCTCGTGCTGCGCGACATAGCGCGCGAGTGGCACGGTCAGATCGAACCGCAGCGCGAGCTCGGGCGCTTTGCCTTCCTTGATCGCGCCCGACGATTGAACGAAGTAGACCTGCTTCTCGGTCTCGCCTCCGGACTTCGTGAGGAGCACGTCTGACAGCTCGAACGCGGGGGTCTCGACCGGCAGAAAGCCGAACCGCTCGAACCCGCGGCGGATCGTGTCGAGCATGCGCTGGAATGCGAGCTGCTGCGGAGGGAGCAGCTCCATCACGCCGGGTGGAGTGCGAGGCTGGACGGGCATCGGACGTAACGCTTACCACGCCAGCCCGCGGGACGCGTCAGCGCGTGGCTTGCCAGAGGTCGCGCGTGCCGTCGCGATCCGAGGCGAACACGATCGTCCGCTCGTCCGCCGACACCCACAGATCCTCCTCGTTCTTGCCGACCGCCAACACCTCGGTGAGCGGCACCGGCGTCGCGAACGCCGCGGACGTACTCGCGCGATGCGCGTAGACGAGGTCCAGCGCGGACCCCGGCGTGGTGAAGTAGATCCCGAGGCCATCCTGGGTCAGCTGCGCGTCGAACTCGTCGCCGGTGGTGTTCACGCCCATCGCGAGCGCGGTGGATGTCCACGCGCCCGACGCGCCCGCCCGCGTGGCGAGGTAGATGTCGTAGTTGCCGCCTCGGTTCGAGGTGAACGCCATCGTCATGCCGTTCGCGAGGACGTTCATCGGCGCTTCATCGGCGGTGGAGTTCAGCTCGGGGACGGCGACCGGCACGGACCACCCACCGGCGAGCGAGGCACGCACGGAGGTCATGATCTCGAACCCCGCGCCACCGCGATTGCTCGTGAACCAGATCGTCAATCCGTCGGGGGACAGGCTCGGTTGGAGATCGAAGGCGGTGGAGCTCAGGGCCGCGACGAGCGTCGGCGCTCCCCACGGCGCGGAAGTCGTGGCCCGGGTCGCGCTGAAGATGTCGTCCGCGCTGGAGGTTCGATTCGAGGCGAAGAAGACCTCCAGTTGATCGGCGCGCAGCGTCACGCCCCAGTCCTCCTTGGTCGAGGACAACTCGGCGATCTTCGTCGGCGGTCCGAACGCACCGAGCATCGCGTCTACCGTGGGGCTATCGGTCGGACCGTCGATCGGGGGCGGCGTGTCGCTCCCCATCGCGGCGTCGGGCTTCTCCGACACGGAGCCACAGGCGCCCAGCACAACGAGCATCCAGGTTCGCACCATGCCGCGATCGTACACCGCGGTGGTGGTAGCGTCGCGATTGCGTGTTCGCGAGTCGTCACCTGCCCTCCCCGCCCGCCAGCCTCGTTCACGAGCTACTGGGTCGCTATGGGGAATCGCATCGCGCGTATCACAACGCGACGCATATCGCGGACGTGCTGCGGTGGTTCGATTGGACGTGGGACGAGGTCGGCTGGGACTCGCCCGCCGACGTCTACGCCGCCGTGTTGTTCCACGACGCGATCTACGATCCGCAGCGCAAGGACAACGAAGCGCGGTCCGCGGATCTCGCCAAGGACCACGGCGCGAGCGACTACGCCCGCCTGTTGATCATGCTGACCTCGAAGCACGGTCAGCTCTCGCCCAGCGATGTCGCCGATCGCGATGCGGCGAACTTCCTCGATTGCGACATGTCGATCCTCGGCGCGGAGCCCGCGCAGTTCGACGCGTACGACGCCGCGATCCGTCGCGAGTACGCCGGCATTCCCGACGCTGCGTTCCGGACTGCACGCGGCGCCTTCCTCTCGAACCTGCTCGCGCGCCCGCGCATCTTCCTCGGCGATCTGTTCCACGCCAAGCTCGATGCGAACGCGCGCGAGAACCTGACGCGCGCGATCGCGAAGTACCGCTAGAGCGGCGCGGTCAGCGCGGGGGCTTCGCTGCGGACGACGCGGGCGCCGATGCGATCGACGAGCAGCGCGAACGCGGCGCCGACCTCGACGGCATCGCGTCCCTCGAGCGTCACGAGCACCTTGAAGTCCTTCTCGGAGAAGCGCGGATAGCTGCCGATCTTCACGCTCGGGTGCGCGGCGACCACGGCGTCCAGATCGGTCGCGATCTGGCCCTCGTCGGCGTCGATGTAGATCCGCGCGATCGTCACGACCTCGGTGCGGAAGCGATCGCGAATGTCGACGAACTTGCGCCGGAACAGCGTCGGCACCCCGGGGAGGATGTACACGTTGCGCACGGCGACGACGGGCCAGACCTGGTCCTTGCCGTAGACGAGCTCGGCGCCGTCGGGGATGTCGGCGAGCCGCAGATTCGGTGTGGCGAGCTTGTCGCCCCAGTACGCGCGCACGCGTTGCTCGAGCTCGGCGTGACGAACGATCGACGTGCCGAAGGCCCGCGCGATCGCCACCATGGTGACGTCGTCGTGCGTTGGCCCGACGCCACCCGACGTGAACACGTGGGTGAACCGCGCCGACAGATCGAGGACGGTGGCCGCGATGTCGTCGGCGTCGTCGGGGATGACCACGATGCGGCGCAGATCGACACCGAGGCCGCGCAGCTCGCCGATCAAGAACTGCGCGTTCTCCTCGACGAACTTGCCGGACAGGATCTCGTCGCCGATGACGATGATGCCGGCGGTTGCCATCGCGGACAGCATCTCACGGCCCGAGGCGATACGCCGCGAGCGAGAGGAACACCGTGTGAGCGGTGGTCGAGATCAGGTGTGCGGTCGGATCGTTCACGAGGGGCGCGTTTGCCGTGATCCCGATCGACGCGGACAATCCATCCTTCACGGAGCAGGCGAGCGCCGACGTCGGGCCCTGTCGCTCGAACGAGAACGCGATCATCTGATCGACCCCGACGAGCACCGGGAGCGCGGTTCTCGCGAGCACGGTGTCCGTTGCATCGAGCAGCGTGAGCGTCGGGGTCGCGAACGTTCCGTCGACGAGGCAGCGCACACCGGGCGCCGTCAGGTTCGGCGGGCCGATACCGATGCCGACCTGGAACGTGCCGACCGTGGAGAACTGGACCGTGGTGCGAAGCTCGAACGCGGTGCCCGTGGTGAGCATGCCCGACGGACCGAGCGAGACGGCGAACGGAGCGTCGGCGGCGGGAAAGTGGATCAAGCGCGATCCCTGAACGCTCCACGGCGCCGCGATCGACCACAGCCGGTTCGTCTCCGCGACGTCGCTGAACGCGAAGAAGCACGTGAGCTCGTCTGGTGCACCGAGGTGCGGATCGCAGACGTCCCCGACCGTGTCGCCATCACGGTCGCTCTGATCGACGTTCCCGACGCTCGGGCAGTTATCGGCGGCATCGACGGCCTGATCGAGGTCGTCGTCGTTCGTGGTCGAACGCGCCGCGGAGCACGCGTCGCAGAGGTCGCCGACATCGTCGTCGTCGAAGTCATCCTGATCCGAGTTCGGGACGTCGATGCAGTTGTCGGCCGGATCGAGGACGAAGTCGCAGTCGCGATCGTTCGGACACGGGTCCGCGTCGAGCGCATCGACTGCGTCGCCCGGCCCACCGTCTCGGCCCGAGAGCCCGTAGACGATGTCGCATCCCGCGAGCAACCCGAGCGCGAGGATCGCCCGCATCAGCGCCGCAGCGTTCGCACGACGACGAGCGCGGTCACGAGCAGCACGCCCATCGCGCCGAGACCGATCCAGACGAGCGAGCCACCGTCCTCGCTCGGCTTCGCTGCATTCGGCGCGCTCCGTGCCGCCGCCGCACCACCACCACCCGCCGCGGTCGCGAGCTTGGGCTCGACGGGCATCGTGGTCACGGCGGGCTTCGACGGCGGACCCTCGGTCCAGGTCGTGGTCTCGATCGTAGTGCCGTCCGCGCGAATCGCGGTGACCTCGAGCCGATTGCCCGTGACCGAGACCCGCAAGTAGTGATGCACGCGCTCGAACTTCTTCACCGCGGCGAGATCGATCGCGGCGGACTTCGGACGACGCGGGTACAGCGGCGCGCCACCGCCTCCAGAGATGAAGTAGCGCAGGCCGTTGTTCTCGGCGCGCGAGTACACGTGATCGTGGCCGCTGAACACGGCGCTCACGTTGTACTTCTCGAACAGCGGGGTCCACCGCTCGCGGAGATCGCGATTGCCGCCGTGCAGCGAGATCGAGAACGGCGGATGGTGCATCACGACGAAGATGTGGCGGATCGCCGGATCCTGGCGCGCCGCGATCAGCTCGCGCTCGAGCCACGACGTCTGATCCGTCAGCGCGAAGCTGTACTCGTTCGAGTCGAGGATCAGAAACCGCGAGGTCGCGTAGCTGAACGCGTAGTACCGCTCGGTCTCGCCGCCGTTCTCGGGGACCGCGAAGTAGTTGCGATAGCTATCGGCGGTGCGGCCACGGCCCTGGCGATCGTGATTGCCGAGCGCGGGGAAGTAGACGTTGTCGCGGAGGAGCTGGTTCTCGACGTCGAAGAACTGCTGCCACTGCTCCTGCTTGTGGCCCTCGTCGACCATGTCGCCGGTGCCGAGCACGAAGTCCGGCACCTCTTGCGACATGCGCTCGACGACGCGGCGGTGCGCATCGGCGCTGTAGCGCGTGTCGCCGATGACCACGAACGAGTGCGGGACATCGGTGCCGACCTCGGGCGCGGTCGCGAACTCGCCGTCCCACGTCTTGCCGTCGACCTCGAGCTGGTAGCGATAGCGACTCGCGGGCTGCAGCGACTCGATGCGCGCCTCCGCGATGCGCTGCGCGTCGACGTCTTGCGTGCGCGTGCCGCCCGGCCCGATGACGGTGAGCTTCGCGGGCTGTGCCTTCGCGAGCTGCCACATCACGGTGATCGATCGCGGCGCGAGATCCTGGAGGTACGGCCCCTTCAGCATCTCGGGCTCCGCCCATGCCGGTCCGCCGACCGCGGCGACCGCGGCGAGCGCACATGCCGTGACCAAGGGCCGCGCGAACCTCACGATCCGAGGATACGGAGCTTTTGATGTGGGTCGCAAGATCGCGAACCGATCACCAGCGGTCCCTAGCGATAACGCATGGAGGCGAGCGCCCCGACGAGATCGCGCGCCGACTCCCGCGAGTACCCGTGCTTGGACGTCAGGGTCTCCAGCGCGGCCGTGGCACGCGTGCGCGCCTCGGCGCCGAGTGACCCTTCGTTACCCGACAGGAGCATGACGAGATCGTTGATGCCCTTGGCGATCACCTTCTTGTGCTTCTCGAAGTACGCGTCGCGAAGCTTGCGAAGCAGGTCGGCGAAGATGTCCGACATCACGGGCTTCTGGCCGCGGTGGTCGAGCGACCACGCGCCGATCTTCGCGATCATGCTCTGGCGGAAGTCCTCGGCGCGCCCGGTGATCTCGAGGGTGCGCTCGACCTCTTTCATCATGTTCTCGTCGGGCTCGTCCATCCGGCCGGTCTGCGGGTTACGGACCTTCTCCTTCTTGATCGCGTTCATCACGTGGGTGATGTAGCGGTCGAACACGCGCCCGTACTCCGACTCCTCGACGAGGCCGACCGATGCGCGCACTTCGTCGTCGATACGATCGAACAGGCGGCCCTTCACCACATCGATCAGCTTCTTGTGATCGTGGTAGCCGCCGGGCTGCACGTCCTGCCGGAGGAACTCGTAGAGGCTCGCTTGTTTGCAGAGCTCGGCGATCTCGTCGAGGATGATCAGCGGCGACACGTAGTCGTAGCGAGTCGCTCCCGACGCTGCGAGCAGCACCGTCTGCATCTCGCGCGGCGACGCGCCCACGCGGCCCTCGTAGATCGGGTACGAGTCGCTCTCGTGATACAGCTCCTTGATGTGCGCGGCGAGCTCGCGCGCGCGATCGGGAGCGAGGTCATCGGGGACCTGCCCCGTCGAGTACAGCTCGGCCTTGTCGAGCGGTGACAGCTTGCCGATCACCTCGGCGAGCGTCGACGGGAAGCGCTCGATCTGCGGCTTGCGCATGCGCGACAGCACGGCCCACAGCGCCGCGACGTAGGCGGTGTGCGGCGCGATGTGGCGGCGCCCCGCGGCCTCGCGCAATCGCTCCTGGTACAGCGCTTCCTCGTGGCGCACGTCGAGGATGAACGGCACGCGCACGAGCTCGATGCGACCTTTGAAGCTCTGGAAGTCCGGAATCTCGCGGAACGCGGACAGGTGGATATCGTTGCAGCTGCCGAGGAAGCAGAGGTCCAGGAACAGGGTCGCGCTCGTCATCGACAGCGCGGCGCGCTCGACCGTGGTGAGCAAGTACTTGTAGTGCTCGAGCGGACGCTTCAGCAGATCGTCGAACTCGATGAAGCCGCGGTTCGCGCCGACGACCTCGCCACCGTACTCGTGTAGCGACACGCTCTGCAGCGACGGCGGCAGCGCGCCGAGCGTGCGATCCGCGGTGACCTGGCGCTCGGTCGCGTCGACGGACAGCTGCGGCTCGACGGTGACCCAGCCGGTGCGATAGCGATGCGAGATCTCGAAGCGCTCGATGCGGATGTGGCGCAGCACCTGGAGGTAGTCGCCGTGATAGCCCGCGAGCAGCGCGTCGTAGATCGCGCGGTTCTTCGGCGACAGCGAGCCCATGCGCAGGTAGTCGGAGATCTGGAGCTGGTTGTCGGGGACCAGATCCGCGATCATCTTCTGGCGCTCTTCGATCGGCACGAGGAGCAGCGGGTGATCGCGTAGCTCGTCGCCGAGGCGCGCGTCGATCTGGTCGTCGGGCAGGTAGGCGAACGAATCGAGCGCGTCCGACAAGGACTTCGCGTCGCCGGCGATCCCACCGAAGCCGATGCCGCCGCGCGTGGACTTTTGCGACGGGAAGATCCACGAGAACCGATACAGCGCGCCTTCCTCGAGCGTCGAGTAGTGCTCGAGACCGCGGCCGAGGCAGCGAATGAACGTGGACTTCGCGGAGCCGTTCGGACCGTGCAGCAGGATCAGCTTGTTCGGCCGACCGTCCTGCACGAACGAGCGCAGCACGCGATAGACCGCGTTCTGCACGTGCTCCTGGCCGAACAGGCGATCCTCGCCGGCCGCCCACGGAGCGTCGAACAGGTGGAAGTGACGGACCTCGCCCCACGGGTACTTCACCGTCGAGGTGCCGAAGTGATCGAACGCGTCGACGATGTACTGCGTCGACGACCGCAGCTGGCGCGTGGGCTGCGCGACCACGAGCTGCAGGTACTCGGCGAACGACATCACGCGACGATTGCGCGTGAAGTCTTCGCGCACCGCCAAACCGAGTCCCGCGAGTAATTCCTTTACTGCGGGAGGATCCGAATCCGCCATCGCGGCAAACGTACCACCTCGCCCTCGCCGCCGCTGATGCCCGCGCTACTTCGCGGCGACGACGATGCTGATCGTTTCCTTCTTCGCGAGGCACGTGTCCTTGTCGCAGACCGCGAACTTGAACGTGCCGCTGATCGTGTGATTGCCGGCCTGCGGGGTGAGCTTCACGCTGAACGCGAGCTGCTTGTCCTCGAGCATGTCCGCGTCGCCCTTCGTCTGATCCGCGCCGCCCGCCTTCATCTCGTTCTTCGCGAGGGTCACACCCGCAGGCGGCGTCAGCGCGAGCTTGGTCGGGAACTCTTTGTTGACGTGGTACGGCTCGACGGGCGTCAGCAGGACCTTCGCGATCACTTCGCTACCGGCCTTCAGATCCGCCGGCACCTCGATCGACAGCTTGCCTTCCTCGGGCTTCAAGCGGAACTGATCCTCGCCGGTCGCCGCGGCCCCGGTGATCTGGACGCCTTTATCACCGCCCATTCCCTTGGGCGCGCCCTCGGGAGCCGCGCCGCCGGGCACCGCGATGCGCTCGCCGCCGGGCTCGGTGGTCTTGGCCCCGGTGTCCTGGTTTTGTGGACCTGCCGACTTGGAGCAGGCAGACGATACGAGGACGACGGAGAGGAAGAGCCAGCGCGACATCTTGCGATGATAGCGGATCGCCTGCCGATCGCCATCGGGGGTGGGACATGTAGCCCTACCTCGATCTCACCCGGGCACGCTACGCTGGCGAGGCCGGTGAGAAGGGCTCAACAGCTCGGTCGTTACCATTTGCTCGATCGCATCGCGTTCGGGGGAATGGCGGAGATCTATCGAGCGAAGACGTTCGATGCGACCGGACAGCCACACTTGGTCGCGGTGAAGCGCGTGCTCGCGCACCTCGCCGAGGACGACGACTTCATCCAGATGCTCGTCGACGAGGCGAAGATCGCCAGCGTGCTCCGCCACGCGAGCATCGCGCGCGTCTACGAGTTCGCGCGCGCGCACGGCGAGTACTTCATCGCGATGGAGCATGTCGACGGCAAGGACATGCGCACCGTGCTCGAGCGCTGTCGCTCGAAGAAGAAGCCGATTCCACCCGAACATGCGGCGTATATCGCGGCCGAGGTCGGCAGCGCGCTGCACGCGGCGCACTCCGCCGTCGATTCGCGAGGCAAGCCGCTGCGGATCATCCACCGCGACGTGTCGCCGTCGAACATCATCTGCAGCTACGCGGGTGAGGTGAAGCTGTGCGACTTCGGCATCGCGAAGGCGACGCTGTCGCGCGTGACGACGAAGACCGGCGTCATCAAGGGCAAGGTCAAGTACATGAGCCCCGAGCAAGCGCTCGGTCGCAAGCTCGATCACCGCAGCGACGTGTTCTCGCTCGGCTCGTGTCTGTACGAGATGCTCACGCGGATCCCGCCGTTCACCGCGACGAACGAGATGGACCTGTTGATCAAGGTTCGCGACGCGAAGTATCGCCCGGTCAGCGAGCTGACGCCCGGCCTGCCGCCCGAGCTCGAGCAGATCACGGATCGCTGTCTCACGCGCAGCCGCGCGAGCCGCTACCAGACCGCCGCCGAAGCAGAAGGCGACCTGCGCGCGTTCCTGCGCAAGTTCATGCCGAACTACTCGCGGTCGCACCTCGGGCGGTTCATCCGCAAGATGTTCGCGACGGAGATCGAGCGCGAGCTGCGCATGCTCGAAGAGTTCGTCATGACCGACGAGCCGAGCGATGACGTCGGCGAGAGCCTCATGGTGCGCGACGAGGACTTCGAGCCGCCCGAGGTCCCGTTCCAGCCGAAGCCGACATCGGTGTCGATCATCGCGGCGCGCGAAGCCGATGGCACCGGCCACAGCCGGCACAGCATCGATCAGCACCACGACGACTTCTCGGGTGACTCGAACTTCACGACGATGCCGAAGGTCGATCACCAGGCGGACATTCACGAGCAGAACACGCTGATCCTCGAGAATGGCCCGCGCCGCATGCGTCCGCCGACGAAACCGCCGCCCGCGCCGCGCGGCACGGGTCGCGGCCAGCAGCAGGTGAAGCCGATCTATAGCGACGACGACGTCCACAGCCAGCCGACGATGATCATCGACATCGGTCGCGTGCGCGGCCGTCGCTAGCGGAACGGTCCGTCAGACGGTCCGTGTTCCCGCGGCCCTTCGGGGTTGCCCGGCGACGGCGCGACGATCTTCGCGACGCTGAGATCGAGCAAGCGAACCTCGCCGCACGTGCTGCACGTGAGCGAGGCAGTCGGTCGACGATGCGCCTTGGAGTCGGAGATCGTGTTGATGTTGCCGACCATGCGCAGCACGACGATCGCCATCAGATCGTAATGGTGATGTCCGCACGTCCTGCACGCGCCGAGCTTCCACACGGCCTTCATGAACGCGATCGTGCGCTGCATGTCGCGCTCTGACAGCTCGCTGTGATCCGTGTTGATCAGGGGCTCGACGTTCTCCGCCATGCCCGACGGTAGCGCGACCCTCGCGATCAGCGCGCGTCGATCGACAGGCCGAGGATCTCGTCGCCCGGGCGCACGGTCGCGCGCGTGGCGCCGGTGGCGTTTTCCTTGGTCGCCGTGACGATCACGTCGCCCGTGGGTGCGTCGCGGATCTTGAATTCGCCGAGGTTATCCGTGGTGCCCTCGACCGCGCTTCCGGTGCCGCTCGCGGGCACGACGCGAACCGTCGCTCCGGCCAGCCGCTGCCCGCGCGCATCGCGCACCGTGCCGCCGACGAGCGCACCACGCGCCAGATCGAGGCGCACGTCGCGCACCGAGATCTGCCCCGGCGTGCGCGCGGCCGCGACGTCGATCTCGCGCGAGAACGCGAGGAACCCGGGCAGCTTGACCACGAGCTTCCACGTCCCCACCGCGAGCGGCCCGAGCCGCCAGCGCCCGTTCTTGTCCGTCGTCGCTTCGGCGACCGCCCCGCCCGGCCCCGTGCCCGTCACGAGGATGCTCGTCTGCGCGGCGCCGCTCGTCGCATCGATCACCGCGCCCTCCACCGCGCCGCCGAGCGGAATCCTCAAGCGCACGCGCTGCACCGTGCCGCTCGTCGCCGCCGTCTCGAGCTCCGCGATCGGATAGTCCGGGTGACGGACGCGAATGCGCAGCGTGCCGGCCGGCAGCATGTCGATCGAGAACGTCCCATCTGCGGCCACCACCGCGCGCCGGCCGTCGCCCGCGCCGCCGACCACCTCGATCTGCGCGCCCTTCACCGCCGTGCCGTTCTCGTCGTCGAGCGTGCCCGCGAGCGTCGCGTCCGCCACGACGAGCGTGAAGTCCTCGCGATGCTCCTGGGCCGTTCGGCCCTTCGCGATCGGCAGCTCGACCTTGCGATTCGCGTCGCCGTGTCCGTACGAGCTCGCGTGCATCTCGAGCGCTCCGCTCACCGGACCCAACCGATACTCGCCCTGGTCATCGGTGAACGCATCGATCGCGTTGCCGACCTCGGGCGTCGCCGTGACCTGCGCTCCGATCACCGGCACGTGGTGCTGGTCGGTCACTTTCCCGACGACGAACGTGCCCGGTGACAACACGACCTCCACGCCGGTCACCACCTGCGCGCCCTCCACCGTGATCTGCTTGCTGCGCCCCTCGGCGAACCCGGGCGCGATCGCCAACACCACGAGCTTTCCCTTCGCGAGCCCGTGAATGCGGAACGCACCATCGGGGCCCGTCGTCCACACCGGTGGTCGCGCCAGCGCGGGCAACGGCGCCGCTTCGTGCGCCATCTGCGCCATCGTCGGATCGAGCGTGGCCGCCTTCGCCACCGCCGCGCCCGGTGCGGGCAACGGTGGAATCGGACCGAGCATCACGCCCAGCTCGCCGCGCGCCAGGAACTGCGGATCGCCCGCACCCGTCCCCGCCGCCGGCGCTTGCGCCAACAAGATGCCGCTGAACCGCCGCAGCTGATCCATCTCGACGAGCTCCGACGTCTCCACGCCCTTCTCCCCCGCGCCCAACGCGCGCACGGTCGCGCCTTCGATCGGCGTGCCCTCGCCATCGACCACCTTGCCCTCGACCGCGGCGCCCTTCGCCAACGCGATCTCCGGCACGCCCTTCCCCGCCTCGAGCTCGACGCCACCGGGGCTCACGTATCCCGGCGCGAACGCATCCGCGATCCATCGGCCATTCGGCACGCCCTCGATCCGGAACACGCCGTCGTCACCGCTGCGCGCATACCGCGGCGCTTGATCGTCACCGCTCGGCCGCAACTCGATCGCGCCGACCAACCCGGTGCCCTCGTCCTTGTCGATCACGCGCCCCACGACGATCGACGCGGGCTCGAGCCGCAACTCGATCGGCGCGAACGGCCCCGTGCCCAATCGATTCACGCGTACGGCGCGCGCCGCGAGCGCGCCTTTGTACGCGAACATCTGATACCGCCCCTCGGGCAGATCCTCGAACGCGAACGCTCCATCGACGCCGCTCTTGCTCTCGACGCCGCCGCCGATCGCGTCGCCGCGCAGCCCGACGGTGATGCCTCCCGCCGGCTTGCCCTCGTCGAGCACGACGCCATGAATGGCGACCTGCCGCGCGACGACGATCCGCGTCGCGTCCGACGGCACCGGCACGAACCGCACCTCCGCGGGCAAGAGGCCCTTGCCGCTCACGCGCAACCGATAGCGCCCCGGCGTGAGCCCACCGATGACAAAGCGGCCGTCTTGGCCCGTCGGCTGCCCCGTGTGGATCACGGCGGGCTCGATGATCACCTTCGCGCCGGATCCCGCCGACGTCGCGGAGCCTCCGCTCGCCGATGTGGCCGAGCCAGCGGTCGCGCTCGATCCCGCGCTCGCCGATGCGCGTCCCGATCCACCCGCGTTCGTCGATGTCGCGCTGCCGGATGCCGCGGGTGGCGTCGGTTGTGCGGCGCTGCCCGATCCCGCGCCCGGCCTCGGTTGTGGTGCGAGCGCCTTGTCGATGACGCCCTTCTCGAGCTCCGCAGTGACGTCCGCGCCGACGACGGCATTGCCCGCGCCGTCGATGACAAAGCCGGTCAGCCGAACACCCGTGGGATCGTCGACGGGCAGCGTCGGGACCTCGGGCGCGCGAATGGCGGCGCCCGATCCGCCGGTGCCCGAGCCCGCGATCGGGTTCGACGACGGCGAGCCGCGGCGCGTGACGAAGAACACCGCGATCGCGAGCGCGATCGCGATGACACCGAGGATCGCGAGACGCGTCGCGCGCGAGCCACGACGGGGCGCGGGAGAATCAGACGACGCGACATCGCTCGCGGCAGAATCGTCGTTCGCGGTGGGGGCGCCGCCAGCGGTGGAAACATCGGTTGCGGTGGGCGCGCCGCCCACGCGGGCGGCATCGTCATCGCGTGAGATCGACGAGTCTGACGCCTTCGACGAGTCTGACGCCTTCGACGAGTCCGATGCCTTCGACGAGTCCGATGCCTTCGACGAGTCCGATGCCTTCGACGAGTCCGATGCCTTCGCATCCGACGAGCCCGATGCCCTCGCATCCGACGAGCCCGATGCCTTCGACGAGTCCGATGCCTTCGCATCCGACGAGCCCGATGCCTTCGCATCCGACGAGCCCGATGCCTTCGACGAGCCCGATGCCCCGGGCTTCGACGAGCCCGGCGCGTCGCTCGCAGCGTCGTCGTCCGCGCTCATGCGCCCAACAGTAGCGCGTTCCGCGGTAACCTTCCGTCGTGCCTTCTGCTCTGTTCGCAAACCAGCGCGAGACCAACCTGGCCTCCACCTTGGCCCTCGTCGAGGACGTGCTCCGCGAGCTGGGCCATCCGACCCCGAACAGCGAGATCAACGATCCCGGGGCGCTGCACGCGTGGCGCATCCCCAAGGGCTCCGCGGTCACGCGGGTCACGCTGATCAATCGATCGGACTTCACGCACCTGCGCGTGTGCGCGGTGGTGCTCACGATGAACGACAAGGTCGATCGCGGCGCGCTGTTCCAGCACGTGCTCGGCCTCAACGCGACGCTCGCAGGCGCCGCGTTCGCCGTGGACGCCGACCAGCTGCTGCTCGTCAGCGAGCGCTCCACGCTGGACCTCGATCGCAGCGAGATCCTCGACGCGATCCAGCGCGTGACCACGATGTCCGACGACCACGACGACGTGCTGGTCGCGCGCTTCGGCGGCACGCTCGGCGAAGCCTAGGCTCCATGAGCGACCCGACTCTCGTCGGCGGCTGTCTCTGCGGCGCGGTCCGGCTCGCGATCTCCGGCCAGCCGTTCCGGGTCGGGATTTGTCACTGCCTCGATTGCCGCAAGCACCACGGTGCCGTGTTCCAGACCGCCGCGATCTATCCGATCGACGCGGTCTCGATCCGCGGGACCACGGCGGACTACCAGGGCCGCCACTTCTGTCCCACGTGCGGATCGTCGGTGTTCGCGATCACCGGCGACGAGATCGAGGTGCAGCTCGGTTGCCTCGATGCCCCGAGCCAGCTGGTGCCGACGTACGAGAACTGGGTGATTCGCCGCGAAGAGTGGCTGCCGGCGTTCGATGTCGTGCGGCGCTATCCGCGCGATCGCGAAGGTACGGGTCGATCGGAGTAGCTACTTCAGGTCGCGACCGCGCGGACCTTCGTCGAGAGCGATCGAGGTCAGAACGTTCGGACACAGCGTGAGCTCGCCGGCTTCGCGGACGACGCGGCCGCGCGAATCGATGAGCTTGGCTTCGGAGAGCACGGCGAACTCGACGGGACCGGAGCTCGGCTGGCACGAGGCCAGGTAGCCGGTGATCCGCGCGCCCGTGTCGTACTCGATGGTCACGCGATGGCTGATGAGATCGTGCAGCTTCGAGTAGTTCGGCATTCGGGCTTGCATATATCACGAGCCCGGGGCGGCTACCGCGTCCACGGATCGGCGTTCGAATCGCGCTCGGCGGGGGCGCCCTCGGGGCGGTCGATCGTGGACTCGCCGAGTTGGCGGGCGCTCGGCGCGCCCTCGCGGTCGAGCGTGTACTCGATGGTCGCGCGCGAGCCGTCGTTGCCGGCGATGCGGCAGATCATCACGGCGCCCGTCTTGGTGATCGGGGCGTCGTCGCAGGTGACCTCGGTGACGCCCTTGGACGCGGCCTTCTCGAGGATCTCCGCGGCCATCACGGAGCCACGGATGACCGTGTCCTTCTGGGACATGTAGACGGCGCCTGCGCCGACACCAACGATGAAGACCACGGATGCGAGGGTGCCGACCACGCGTCGATGATAGCGGATCTCTGCTACACACGGCCGGTGAGTGATCGTCCTGTGCGCCCGCCAAAGCTGCGCAAGCAGCGGTTCGCGACCGACGCGGATATCGAGATCAAAGGCGCGTACGGGCCCGCGGACGCGCCGAGCGAGCCGGCCGCGGAGCCCGGCGAGTTTCCGTACACGCGCGGCGTACAGCCCACGATGTATCGCGGGCAGTTCTGGACGATGCGGCAGTACGCCGGGTTCGGGACCGCCGCGGAGTCGAACCGCCGGTACAAGTACCTGCTCGCGCAGGGCGGCAAGGGACTGAGCGTCGCGTTCGATCTACCGACGCAGATGGGCCGCGACTCGGATCATCCGATGGCGCGCGGCGAGGTGGGGCGCGTGGGCGTGGCGATCGATTCGATCGAGGACATGCGCGTGTTGTTCGACGGGATTCCGCTCGCGGATGTCTCGACGTCGATGACGATCAACGCGACGGCGGCGACGCTGCTCGCGCTGTACATCGCGGTCGGCGAGGAGCAAGGGACGCCCGCGACCGAGCTGCGCGGCACGATCCAGAACGACATCTTGAAGGAGTACATCGCGCGCGGGACGTACATCTATCCGCCCGGCGGATCGATGCGGCTCATCACCGACACGTTCACGTACTGTGCGGCCAATGTCCCGCAGTGGAACACGGTGTCGATCAGCGGGTATCACATTCGCGAGGCGGGGTCGGACGCGGTGCAGGAGGTCGCGTTCACGCTCGCGAACGGCATCGCGTACGTCGAGGCGGCGATCGCGGCGGGGCTGCCCGTCGACGAGTTCGCGCCGCGGCTGAGCTTCTTCTTCAACGTGCACAACAACTTCATCGAAGAGGTCGCGAAGTTCCGCGCCGCGCGGACACTGTGGGCGACGATCATGCGCGATCGCTTCGGCGCGAAGAACCCGAAGAGCCAGATGCTGCGGTTCCACTCGCAGACCGCAGGGGTGACGCTGCAGGCGCAGCAGCCGCTCGTCAACGTGGTGCGCGTGACGCTCCAGGCGTTGGCGTCCGTGATGGGCGGCACGCAGTCGCTGCACACGAACAGCTTCGACGAGGCGCTCGGACTGCCGACCGAGGAGGCCGCGCGCATCGCGCTGCGCACGCAGCAGGTGATCGCGAACGAGAGCGGCGTCGCGGACTTCATCGATCCGTTCGCGGGGAGCTACGCGGTGGAGGCGCTGACCGCCGACATCGAGAAGCGCGCCCTCGCCTACTTCGACAAGATCACCGAGCTCGGTGGCATGACGAAGGCGATCGAGGTCGGCTTTCCGCAGCGCGAGATCGAGCGCCGCGCGTACGAGCATCAGCGCGCGGTGGAGCGCAAGGAGCGAATCGTCGTCGGCGTCAACGAGTTCGTGATGGCCGAGGAGGATCCGGTGCCCGTCGCGAAGATCGAGCCGGGGCTCGAAGCGGAGCAAGTGCAGCGGCTGCAGGCGCTGCGGGCCAAGCGCAACGCGGCCGAGCACGCCCGCGCGCTGCAGGCGCTCGACGACGCGGCCGTTGGCAGCGGCAACCTCGTGTCTCCGATCGTCGGCGCGGTGAAGGCGAACGCGACCGTGGGCGAGATCGCCGACGTGCTGCGCAAGCGTTTCGGCGAGTACATCCCCGCGCGATAGCTACGCCGAGGCCGGCTGCGATCGAAGCAGCGACTCGATGCTGATCTCGAGGCTCGCGGCGTGACCGAGCAGGCTGTCGATCTGCGAGGTCTGCAGGCGAGCGACGAGGTGATCGCGGGTGTGCGCGAGGATGTCCGCGCGCGCCTTCGCGAGCCAGCGCGACACCGTCGAGGCGTGCACGTTGTAGACGCGGCCGATGTCTTCGACCCCGTGGTGCGCGACGTAGTACATGCGCAGCACCGCGCGGATGCGCGGGGGCTGCGCGGCGATCGCGGTGCCGAGCGCGGCGCGCAGGTCGTGGCTCGCTTCGCGGGCGAGCACTTTGATCTCCGCGTTCGGCGCGAGATCCAAGATCGCCTCGAGATCCTCGTCGGGAGACAGCTCGGGGCGCGTGCGGCGCTTCTCGGAGATGGCGACGCGGAGCGCGGACACGCGCAGCCAGCCACCGAGCGGACCGTGGCCCGAGTAGGAGTCGAGGCGAAGCGTGCCCTCGACCGGCACGAGCAGCTTCTCGCGCACGAGCTGCAACGTCTCGTCGATGTTCGACTGCGTGCCGGCGATCGAGCGCAGCGCCGGCGACACGTCGCGCAACAGGACGCGATCGAACGCGAGCAGCGCCGGCCGGATACCGTCGATCACCGCGCAGGCGAGGTAGAGATCCGCGATCCACAGCTCGGCGAGCGCGGAGCGTGGCGAGACGCCCGGATCGAGGCGGCGCGCGAGGAAGCGACCGAACCGGCCACCTTCGACCCAGCCCATCGGGTGCACCGCCTCGATCGCGGCGACCGCGTCCGTGCACGCGGCGTCGAGATCGAGGTGCGCGTCCGGATCGGGGAGACTCTCGAGGAGTCCTTGCTTGAGCTCGACACGCACCGAACGCATCGTGACCGCGCGACGGCGAGCGTGCAACAACATGTTCACCGCGCCGCTTCGATCGCTGCCTCGTCCGGATCCGCGCGCCAGATGTCCCAGCTCCCCGCGTCGTTGCTCGCGAAGTAGATCCGGCCGTCGCTGCCCCACGTCGGCTCCTCGGCCATGCGCGCACCATCGGTGAGCGCGACGAGGCCCGTGCCGTCGGTGTGGATGACGTACAAGTTGCGCACGCTCTCGGTCGCGTCCGCGAAGCGCTGCCAGCCGCGGTTGGACAGGAACGCGATCGATTTTCCGTCGGGCGACCACACCGGGTACTCGTTGATCGCATCGCCGTCGGTGAGCTGCGTGAGCTCGCCGCCCTCGACGTCGGTGACGTAGAGCTGCCAGCCATCGTTGCCCTGCTGGTGGAACACGAGGCGCGTGCCGTCCGGGCTCCACGACGGGAACGCACCCGGGACGAGGTTTGTCAGCTCGCTGCCATCGATGCGGGCGACGCCGATCGTCCACACACCGCCGACACTCGAGTGAAACGCGATGTGCGTCCCCGACGGCGAGACCTCCACGCCGTATACGTCCGGCAGGTCGCGTCCCGAGAGCACGCGCGAGACGGCCGCGTTCGGCGCGACGCGCAGTGCTTTGACGATGTCGCGCGAGCCGAGCGAGTCCGAGATCGCGACGTACGCGTTACCGTTGGGCAGCCACGACGGGCTCGACGAGAACGCCGTGGGCTTGGACAGCACGATGCCGCCGCGGCCGTCCGCGCGGCTGCGCATGATCCGCGTGACCTGTGCGGCATCGTCGGTCGCGGGGATCACGGACGAGTACAACAGCCACTTCCCGTCGCGCGACAGCGACGGTCCGGTCTCGGTGTTCGCGTCGTCGTGCGTGATGCGCTCGAGGCGCTTCGTCGCGCCCGTAGCGACGAGGTTCGGCTCGGGTGGCGGCGCCGACGGCGTCGAGCTCTGCGCCGGCGCACCTGCGCCACCACCGCTGTAGCCGTTACTGCCGTAGCCGACCCACTGGCCGGGCATGCACGCGGGCGCGAGCAACAGGACGAGGACCATGCGTACGTTGCGCATCACCAGTTGTCCTGCATGCAGATGCGCTGGGGCGCGTTACCCGCCTTCTTGCACTCCCAGTGCGAGGGACACTCCGACCACGAGTTGCACATCTTCGTGCAGTACCCGAGGTCGCCGCTGCCGGTGAAGCACGCGTCGTGCGCGCACTCCTTGTTCTTGTGACAGGTCTTGCCAATATCGTCGTCGTCCTTCTTCGACTTCTTCTTCGAACGCGGGCGCTCTTCGTCGTCATCGCCACCTTCGTCGTCGAGGGCGACGCGGCGCCCGTTGACGTTCATCTCTTCGTTCGTCGAGCTCGACGAGGTTTCTGTGTGGTTGGTCTTCGTCTGGCTGTTCCCGCCGCCCATGCCGGGGAACGGCAACATGCTGCACGCGGAGAGGAGGCCGATGAACAGGGCTAGCTTGAATCGCATCGTGGTCAGTTCCTTGGGGGGTTCACTGGCCTGACGCGGGCGCTGGAGGCGTTTTGCGTACACGCGAAAGAAATCCGCACGCGATCGTGCAAACCCGCGATCCCGGCCGAGCACGCGCGCTCCGCGGTTTTGCAGTCGCGGCCGCACCTGGCCGATGCAGCTGCCTCGCGCCCGAGGTGCCCGAGATCCTCGACAACCCGCCGCGCGCGGTTATCGCGGCAGGCGCCCGAGCTTCGCTTGCAGCGGCGCGGTGTCCGCCGGCGCGGCACCGTCGAGCGCGATCGCGCGTTCCCAGCTCGCACGGGCCGCGGCGCGGTCACCGGCGCCGAGCTGCGCGTCGCCGAGCCCATCGAGGATCGGCAGCAGCAGCGCCGAGCGCGGACCGCTCACCGCCTCCTCGATCGCGAGCGAGCGCGACAGCGGCGCGATCGCCGCGCGCGGCGCCTTCGTGTCGATGTACGCGAGCCCGAGGTTCTGCAGCGTCGGGCCGAGCTGCGGATGCTCGGGACCGAGCAGGCCTTCGTAGGCCGCGAGCGCTTGCTGGTAGAACGGAATCGCCTCGGCGGGCTTGCCGCCTGCGTGCAGGAACTCGGCGAGCGCGGTCGTCGCCGCGGCGATCGCGAGCGGCTCTTCGCCCGCCTTCGCGACGGCGATCGCGCGATCCAGCTCGGCGCGCGCTTCGATCGTCTTGCCCGTGCGGCCGTGCAGCCGTCCGAGGTCCTGCAGGATCGCGGACAGCGACGGGTGCTTGTCACCGAGCGTCTTCTCGGCGATCGCGAGCGCCTTCTCGTACGCGTGCGCGGCGTCGTCGTCGCGCTTCAGCTCCTCGAGGATTCGCCCGCGCATGTTGAAGTTGAAGACGAGGTCCGCGTGCTCGGGGCCGCTCACGCGCTCGCGGATCTGGGTCGAACGATCGATCGACGCGAGCGCTTTGTCCTGCTCTCCGCGCCGATGATGCAACGCCGCGAGCTGTGAATACAGCGCCGCCATCGGCAGCGAATCCTCGCCCAGCGACGCGCGCCCGATCTCCATCGCGCGCTCGAACCCCGCGAGCGCGTCGTCGATGCGGCCCGCGCCGAGCGCGAACTGTCCCTGCGCGAACAGCGCCTCCATGATCGCGGGATGCGTCGTTCCGAGCGCCGCCTCGCGAATCGCGAGTGCGCGCGCGATCGTCTTCTCGGCCACGTCGGGGTGCGCCGCTTTGTACGCGACGCGAGACGCGACGACGAGCACGTCCGCGATCTCGAGCGCGTCGGCGCCACGCGCTTTCGTGAACAGCGCGATCGCTTCGTCGCACGCGCGCGTCGCATCGTCGACCTTCGCTTGCAGATCGAAGATCGCGCACGTGAAGTACGCGAGCCGCGCGCGGAGCTCGACCGAGTCCTGGAGGCGCGCCGCCGTTGCCTCGGCGAAGCCCGCGTAGCGGAGCGCCTCGTCGTAGCGCGCGTTGCCATGGCCGATGACCTTCACGAGCTCGATCCACGCCTCGGCCGCGGTGAGGTCATCGCGCCCGCGCTGCGCGAGCTGCGCCGCGTCCTGGAGGTGCTGCTCGGCGCGCTTCGTCTCGCCCAGCTTCGCGCGTGCCTGCCCTGCCACGAGCTCCGCGCGAGCGCGCGTCGGCAGATGCTCGACGGTGCGCGCCGCCTCGAGCGCGCGATCCGCGGTCGCGATCGCCTCGGGGATCTTGCCGGCGCGCAGCTGCGCCGTGCTCGTCGCGTCCTGATCCATGATCGCCGCGACGCGCCCGCGAGTCGCCGCATCCGCCGGCGGCCGCACGCGCTCCTGCAGCCACGTCCGGTCACCACACGGCGCGATCGACGGCAGCCCGCGCACGAGCGCCACGCCGTTCTCGATCTCCGCATCGCCCGCGCGCGCGAGCACCTCGCCCACCGCGGTCAGTCCACGCGCACGCTCGTCGAGGCACTGCTCGCGCAGATCGAGGAGCTCGGGGCTCTGCGTCCCCGCCTTGGTCGCGCGACAGGCATCGCCGCGCTGGGCGTCGAGCGCCGCCGCGTAGGCATCCAGCTCGACGAGCACGCGCATCCGCGCGTCCGCCGCGAACGGCTTCTTCGACGCGGCGAATGCCGTCTCGATCGCCGCGCGCTGCGCCGGCGCGATCGCGCTCGACGCGTAAGCACACGACGGACCGTCATCGCCGCTCGCTGCGATCGCGAAGCCCGCGGTGCCGATCGCGATCGCCACGGCACCCGCGCCCGCGAGCTTCCAGCGCCGCGCCGGATCCGCGGCGAGCGCGTCGATCAGCGCGTGCATCGACGGCCATCGGCGCGACGCTTGCGGCTCGAGCCCGCGGCGCAGCGCGCGATCGAGCGAGCGCGGCAACGGAGTCTCGGGCGCGATGATGCCCGCCTCGATCGCCGCGGCGCGATCGCCGGTGACCGCGTAGGGCAGCTTGCCCGTCAGCGCCTCCCACGCCGTCGCCGCGAAGCCGAACTGATCACTCGCGGGTGTCGCTTCGCCGTCGAGCTGCTCGGGCGCCATGTACGCGAGCGTGCCCGCGACGAGCTGGCGATCGCCGAGCGTGGCGAGGCCGAAATCCGTCACGCGCGCGCGACCATCATCACCGACGAGGATATTCGCCGCCTTGATGTCGCGATGCACGATGCCCGCGTCGTGCGCGACCGCGAGACCGCGCCCGGCTTCGACGAGCACGCGAACGATCTCGGCGCGTGATCGCCGCGCTCGCGACAGCCAGCGATCCAGCGAGCCGCCCGCGACGTACTCCATCGCGAGGTAGACCTGGCCGTCGGGCAGTCGCCCCGCATCGTGCACCGCGACGATGTTCGGGTGGTTCAGCTTCGCCGCGAGGCGCGCCTCGTCGAGGACACCCGCGTCGTGCGTGTCGCGCAACAGCTTCAGCGCGACCGTCCGCCCGAGGACATTGTCGTGCGCCGTGTACACGAGCGCTTGCCCGCCCGATCCGATGAGGCCGCTGATCGTGTAACGCTCCTGCGGTAGGTCGCTGTTACTGCGCGCACGCGGACCGGCGCGCACCGTGTCGGCGATCGAGGGCGTCGGCTCGGGCGCGCGTGCCGGCGTGCCCGCGGCGAACGAGGTCCGCGCCGCATGGACGACCAGATCGCAGCACGACGGACACGACGCGAGGTGCGAATCGATCGCGTCGCCCGTCACACGACCCGCGATGAACGCGAGGACGGTCGGCTCGTCCAAGCAGTCCGTGCGTGCGTCGCTCACGCGCCGGAGAATGTCACCCCGGGTGGCGGAATGCCTGCTCGATCGCGGCGCTTCCGCCGGCCGTCGGCGCGGCGATCTGATGCGTCCTCGGCGTTCGAGATCTGAGCACCTGGCGTTTCCCGTCGAGAAACTGGCGGTCGGACCGCCGTCGGAACCAGCACTTGCGTGTCGGAGCGACGTGGCAATCCGCGTGCACCCGTCCCCCCGGACATGCGTAGCCTCCTCGTTGCCCTCGCTGCTTCCACCACCCTCGCACCGCTCGCTCGTGCAGACGTCGACACGTCCGCGACGGTCCCCGCGCCTCCGGCCGACACCTCGACCGTGAAGCTCGGAGTCGCTGTGAACCCGCCCGTGCGCTGGTTCACCGACGAGAAGGCCGTCGCGGCCTCGCTCTACGTCGGCGCCGGCGAGCACCACGTGATCCGCGGCAACGTCGCGCGCTATCCCTACGGCGCGTTGCTCGATTTCGGCGAGGCGGAGAACGCCGGCGACGTCACCGATCTCGGCGCGAGCTACATGTACTTCCCTCGCCGCGCGTTCGATGGCTTCGTCGTCGAAGCCGGTGCGGTCTATCGCCAGAGCGATGGCGTCTCGCGTGGCCCGTTCTTTGACGACACGACGGAGAAGACATCGTTCATCGCAGGTCGCGGCTTGGTCGGCTGGAGCTGGATGCTCGGATCGTACGTGTTCACGTCGGTGCAGGTCGGCGCGTCGGTCGGCTACGAGCGCGGAACGAAGTCTCTGTGCTCGTCGAGCTGTATGAACGAGGGAGCCGATCCGATGGTGACGCGCGTGAAGGAGCTGACGTTCGCGCCCGAAGGGTTCATGCGCATCGGCGTCGTGTTCGACATGTGATCGCCGTTCTATTCATCGTCGATCTCCGCACGTGATCGCTTTTGCGATTCCGCGGTTCTCCGACGACGAGCGGCGTGTCTGCGCACCCACACGCGCTTACAACATGGCGCAGCGATTCGAAGCGCGCGTGGCACGTCGGGTGAAGTGAGTTGGATCCGCAAACCGGGGCACTACCCCCGAAGGGGTCCATCATGAAGTCACTGTTCCTGAAGAATGTTTTGTTCGTGTCTCTCATCAGCATCGCCGCGTGTGGCGGTGATCGGGGAGCTCCGGCACCGACGGCGAATGACATGCCGTCGAAGATGTCGCAGCCGCAGCCGATCGCGGAGGTGGTGAAGCCCGAGCCCATCGTCGAGAACGTCAAGCCGGCGAAGGTCGAGCAGATGGCGATTCCCGCGTCGTTCGCGGAAGCGATGGAGCTCGGAAAGAAGCTCGCGGACAAGGGCGACGTGCAGGCCAAGGAGATGTTCGAGGCTGCTGCGAAGATGCAGAAGAAGAGCGCGGAGCCTCACATCGAGCTCGCTCGCTTCTTCATCACCAAGAACGAGCGCGCGAACGCGATCAGCGCGGCGAAGAAGGCCGTCAAGCTCGCGCCCGAGTCGAGCCAGGCCTACAACACGCTCGGCCGCGCGGAGCTGCTGCGCCACGACTACGACGCCGCGATCCTCGCGTTCCGTCAGGCGACGGAGCTCAACGCGGACAACGTGTGGGCGTGGAACAACCTCGGCTTCGTCCAGCTCACGCTGAAGAAGTACGACGAGGCGATCGACTCGCTCCTCACCGCGACGAGCAAGAAGGGCGCGACGGGATACATGTGGAACAACCTCGGCACGGCGTACGAGCACCTCGATCAGCTCGACGAAGCGCGCGAGGCGTTCGAGAACGGCGGCAAGCTCGGATCGTCGGAAGCGCTCGCATCGCGCAAGCGCCTCGAGGGTGTCGACACGATCGTCGTCATGCACTCGGAGCCGAAGGTCGAGGAGAAGGCGTACGAGACGCGCGAGGAGATGCCCGACGTCGAAGAGACGCCGGAGCCGATGGCGGGTGTCGATGATGTCGAACCATCCACCGACGCGGCGGTCGAAGAGCCGAAGACCGACGAGCCGAAGACCGACGAGCTGAAGGTCGAGACCAAGGTCGACGAGGTGAAGATCGACGACGAGACGAAGGTCGACGAGCCGAAGACCGAGGAAGTCCACGACGAGGTCAAGGCCGAGGAACCGAAGACCGACGCACCGGCGCCCGTCGCACCGACGACGATCTGACCGCGAGGCCGCGCCGCCGGCGTCACCTCGATCCTCCCAAGCCGGGAGGACTGTCTACCGAAGAGTCGCGCGAGGTGCCGTACTACAGACCCGCGTGGCCCTTGATGTGAACCACGGCGTCGAGCCGGCCCGTCGGAACCGGCGTTCCATTCTTCACGGTGAGCGTGCTGCCGACGATGAGATTGAACGGCGTCTTGAACGTCGACATGATGCTGACGAGGTCGGCCTTGCCGCTGCTCGTGAACGTCATGGTCTGCGCCGGCTGCACGGTCGCGCCGGCCGGCACCGACGGAATCGTACCGACGTGCTTCGCCATCGGATCCTTCGGATCCATGATGGACATCGGAGCGACGTACACTTCCATCGCCGGCGTGTCGACGTTGAGCGTGTTCAGCGTGACCTCGTAGGTGACGCTGTCGATGGTGACCTTGATGACCGGCTCGTCGTTGATCGACTGCAGCTCGGGTTTCTCCGCGAGCAGATCGATCATCTGATACAGGCCGACGTCGAGGTCGAGCTCGCAGGTCTGCGAGCTACCGCACCGACCCGTGCAGTCCTCGGGACACGCTTGATCGGCCGCCGACGCGCAGACCGCCGGAGCGCTCGCGCAGCTCGTCGACGTCAGGGTGGCCGCGGCGGCTTGATCGACTTGCCAACCACTCGCGTCGATCGTGAAGTTCTTGTCGGGGAGCGTCAGGTCGAAGTTCGTGACGTCCGAGCTGATCAGGCCACAGCCTGCGAACAGCGACGCCGCGACTGCCAGTGCCCCCACGCGTACAACTAAGTTAGTCATGAGCAATCCCTAGGATGAACGGACGCTCCATCGTAGCACCCGCCGTCGAGACGAACCCAGTTTCTGCGTGATGAGAGGCACAGCGCAGCGTGTGAGTTACAGCGCACCCACGATCTGCTCCGCGATCGTCCATGGATCGGAAGTTCTCGCGACGACCTGGGATGCGATCTCGCCGAGGCCACCGCGCGCGGCCATCGCACGCGCCGCACGATCGGCGAGGAGCGCTCGGACGAGCTCTCCGAGGTGAGCTTTCGCACGCGCGAGCGCACGCTCGCCCGCTTGCCCACCCTGCCACACCTTGGCGCGGTGAGCCTCGATCGCGAGGCCGAGCTCCTTGATGCCCGAGCCATCGGCGGTGCCCTTCGTCGCGATGGTGCGGACGATCTCGACCTCTTTGCGCTCGCCGTGCGCACGGAGATCGAGCATGTGCATGAGGTCGCGCTCGGTGCGATCCGCGCCTTCGCGATCGGCTTTGTTCACGACGAGCACGTCGGCGACCTCGAGGAGACCGCTCTTGATCGCCTGGATGTCATCGCCGAGGCCCGGCACCGTGACGACCACGGTGGTGTGCGCGGCCTTCATCACGTCGACTTCGTCCTGCCCCACGCCGACCGTCTCGATCAAGATCCGCGAGTAGCCCATCGCGTCGAGGACGTGGGCGACATCGAACGTCGAGCGCGAGAGTCCACCGAGGTAGCCGCGCGTCGCGAGGCTGCGGATGAACACGCCCGGATCGAGCGCGTGTCGTTGCATGCGAATGCGATCGCCGAGGATCGCGCCACCCGAGAACGGCGACGTCGGATCCACGCAGACCACCCCGACCTTCTCGCCGGCCGCGCGGTAGTGCGCGATCAACGCATCGACCACCGTGGACTTGCCCGCGCCCGGGTTGCCGGTGATGCCGACGAGGTACGCGTTGCCCGTGTGCGGGAACAGCGCCTTGAGCGTCGCGAGCGCGTTCGGATCGCGATCGTCGAGGTCGCGCATCAGACGGGCTGCGGTGCGAACATCGCCGTCGAGAATGGGCTGTACGCGGGGATCGATGGTCACGGCTTGGCCTTCTTGAACCGCTGCTCGGGGCCCGCGGGCGTGTAGAACTGGACCGCGCGAACGGCGGTGGTCGCCGAGAACGCGTGCTTCGTGTTCGGCGGAATCTGGACGACGCTCGTCGGTGTCACCGCGAGCGCGACGCCTTTGACCGTCATCGTGCCCGAGCCCTCGAGGACGTAGAGCACCTCGGTCTCGTTCGCGTGCACGTGTTCCGCGACCTGCGCACCCGCGGGGAGCGCGAGGATCTCGGCCGACAGCGGCGTGTTGGTCAGCGTCGCGGGCTCGATGTACATCGTGGCCGGACCGAACGTCTTCGCCTTCGCGGCGGGGAACAGCATCGCGCCGACGGGAGCCGCACGGATGCTCGTCAGCTCGCGCGTCGGCAACGCACCCGCGCGGGCGCTGCCTTCTTTGCCCCCGGGGACGATCGCGATCACCGCGTGGACATCGCCAGCCGTCGCGATGATCTCTCGCGCGCCGCCCTTCGCGACGAACGCCATGTCACCCGCGGCGACGGTGCGTTTGCCGTCGCTGCCGACCGCTCCGATCGTCGCGGGGCCGAGGAAGTACCAGACCTCCGGGCGATCGGCGATGCGCATCCCCGTCGAGCCACCGCTCTGCACGGCGAGCTCGAACAAGGACAGCGCGTCGTTCCCGCTGTTCGCGTCGTCGAGCAGCACGGCGAGGCTGACCTTGCCCTGCCCGTTCCACGGCACGAGGTTCCGATCGATCACGTTCTGCCCATCCGCGGGCGCTTTGATCTGGAATGGCAACTCGATCGTCTGATCGTACAGCGGCGGCGCCCAGCGATAGCCCATCAAGAGCTTCGTCATGCACGTCTTCAGCCCCGCGTTGCGGATCGTGTCCTCGACGATCTCGATGCCGACATTCGCGGTGCCGATCGTGATCCGCGCGCGCAGCGTGCCCTCGATGTCGAAGCGCTCGCTCGCCGCGGCGACGGCCCAGCAGCTCTGCACGCCTTCATCGAGCTCGTTCATCGCCTTCTGGATCGCGGCGAGTCGCTCTTCTTGCGTGGGCTCCGGCGCGTCGACCGGCGGCGCCGTTGTCGTCGACGATCCACTGCCTCCGGTGGGTGGAACCGGCGCCGGCGCGGGCGACGGACACGCCGATAGCACCGCCAACAGAAGCGCGGCGCGCATGACTAGCCTCGCGGGACCTTGGGACGCAGATCCTTCTCGACCCACTCGACGATCTCGTTCGTGCTCGCACCCGGCGTGAAGATCTTCGCGACGCCGAGCGCGGCGAGCTTGGGCAGATCGTCCTTCGGCACGATGCCGCCGCCGAACACGACGACATCGCCGACGCCGCGCGCCTTGAGCGCATCGATCACCGCGGGGAACAGCGTCATGTGCGCACCGCTCATGATCGAGAGCCCGACCGCGTCGACGGCCTCTTGCACGGCCGCGGCCGCGATCATCTCGGGCGTCTGATGCAGACCCGTGTACACGACCTCGTAGCCGGCGTCCGCGAGCGCACGCGCGACGACCTTGGCCCCGCGATCATGTCCATCGAGGCCGGGCTTGGCGACGAGGATACGGAGCTTGCGCGGAGTGTCGGACATGGGGCGGTTGTCCCAATTTACTGCGCGCGTAGCAAGTTGCGCGCGATCACGATCCGCTGGATCTCGCTGGTTCCCTCGTAGATGCGGGTCGCGCGCACGTCGCGCAGCGCTCGCTCGACGGGGAAATCGCGCACGTAGCCGTATCCGCCGTGGACCTGGAGGCAGATATCGCAAATCTCCCAGGCGCGCTCTGTCGAGAACAGCTTGGCCATCGCGGCGAGCTGCGAGAACGGCTGACCGTGTTGCTTCGCGGCGGCCGCGCGCAACGTCATCAGCGTGGATGCATCGAGCCACGTCGCTGCGTCGGCGAGCATGTTGCCGATCGCCTGGTGCTTGATGATCGCCTGGCCCATCGTGCGCCGCTCGCCGGCGTAGCGGATCGTCGCTTCGAGCGCTCCGCGCGCGATGCCGATCGCCTGCGATGCGATGCCGATGCGACCACCGTCGAGCGCGATCATCGCGAGCGCGAAGCCGCCACCGACGCGGCCGAGCACCGCGTCGTCGCCGACCTCGACGTCGTCGAACGCGAGCTGCGCCGTCGACGAACCGTGCAGCCCGAGCTTGTCCTCGAGGCGCGTGACGGTGAGGCCCTTCGCCTGTCCGCCGACGACGAACGCCGTGATGCCCTTGTGTCCCGCGGCTGCGTCGGTGACGGCCCACACGACCATCACGCCCGCGTGATCGCCGCTCGAGATCCACTGCTTCGAGCCGCGCAGGCTCCAGCCGTTCGCCGTCTTCGTCGCGATCGTGCGCATCGCCGCCGGATCGCTGCCGGCCTCGGGCTCGCTGAGCGCGAAGGCACCGGCGACGAGCTCGCCCGAGACGAGCCGCGGCACCCACGCGCGCGCGAGCGCCGGCGAGGCGTACATCGCGATCAGCTCGGCGACCATGTTCGTCACGGACACCGCGACGGAGACGGCGCCATCCCCGCGCGCGAGCTCTTGCAGCGCGAGCGAATACGCGACCGTGCCCGCCGCCGCTCCGCCCAGCTCCTCCGGGACCGCGATGCCGAGGAGCCCCAGCTTCGCGAGCTCCTTCAGCTCGGCGACCGGGAACTCGCTCGACAGGTCACGCGCCGCGGCCCGTGGTGCGAGCAGGCGCTCCGCGGCGTCGCGTGCCGTTTGTTGGACGAGCAGCTGTTCTTCCGTCGGCGCGAAGTCCATCGCGGGCGAATCTACTTCGGCGCGAAGACATTGGCGAGCAGCTGGCGTCAGCGCGGGTACGTGATCGCGAGCTTCGCGACGATGCCCTTGGGATCCGGCAATCGCCAGCCCATCGCGATCTTCGCGGCGCACTCGGCCCAGTTGTCGTCGATCACGGGC
>JBGARE010000017.1:62917-65698 GCA_044230415.1 Kofleriaceae bacterium | reverse complement strand
ATGCCCTTGGGATCCGGCAATCGCCAGCCCATCGCGATCTTCGCGGCGCACTCGGCCCAGTTGTCGTCGATCACGGGCTTGCCCGCGAACCCGACGGACTGCGCTTTCCCGCCCGGCCCCACGTACATCGTGATCGTGATCGGGCCCTTCGGCGCGACCGGGCGCTCCTTCTTCGGGTCGCGCTTCGCCGGCTTCTTGGGGTGCACGCACTCGTCGATCTTCGCGGTCTGTCCGCCGACGGCGCGCAGCGCTTGATCGTCGTCCCAGTTCAGGACCTTGCCCTTCGCCGTGAACTCGAGAGGAATCTGGAAGTCCGCGTCACCGCCGATCGGCTTGCCGAACGTCGCCTGGCGCGCGACGTCGAGGATGCACTTCTCGATCTCCCAGTTGCCGAGGTTCGTGCCGGGCTCGGTCTCGTGCAGGTGCACCGCGGTCACGGTGCCTTCCTTGTTGATGTCCCACCACAGCATCACCTGGCCACCGAGCCAGCGACGCTTGTCGAGGTTCGCCGTGTAGCACTCGGCCATCGCTTCCTTGTGTGGAGCGATGCCGGCCTCGACGACCGCGGGGTCCATGCGACCGCGCGAGTTGATGATGGTGACGCCCTCTTCGGGCTCGCTGTCGTCCTCGATGATCTTGCGCGTCATCGGCGTGGGCGAGACGACAGGCGCCTTCGGCTCGGGTGGCGGGCTCGAACCACCGCACGCAGACAACGCGAGAGTGAGCACGAGCCAGCGCATTACATCGCCTCGAACCCGTACGTGTACGAGGTGGGGTACGTCACCGGGATGTCGGGGAACACGATCGACTTCACGTGTCCGATCACGCATTCCTCCAGCTTCGCAGATTCGAGGGTCTTGTTGACGACCTTGACCTCCGACGATCCGCTCGTACCGACGATGATCTCGAGCGTGATCTTTCCGCGCGAGTTCTTCGGTAGCTCCTTGTTGTCGACGGCGTCGGCGAGGCAGCGCGACATGATCCGCTCCTTGCGCTGGAGCAGATTGCGGATCTCGTCGGCCTTCTCCGGCGGGATCATGTTGTCGTCGTTGGTGTTCTGATTCTCGTACGTGCGCTCGGGCAAGCCGCCGCTTTCGGGCGTCGTGTCTGCCTTCTTTCCGCCACCGCACGCGACCACGAACACTGCGAGGAGCAAACCGTTCTTCACCATCGTCATCCGCCTTTGGCCAGGTGTCCCGCGATCACGAGTCGTTGGATCTCGCTCGTGCCTTCGTAGATCTCGGTGATCTTCGCGTCGCGGAAGTGGCGCTCGACCGGGTACTCGGTCACGTAGCCATTTCCGCCGAAGATCTGGATCGCCTCGCGCGCCGCTTTGTTCGCGACGTCGGACGCGTAGAGCTTCGCCATCGACGCTTCTTTGCCGTAGGGAAGCTTCTGGTCCTTGAGCCACGCCGCACGCAGCGTCAGGAGCCGCGCGGCATCGATCTCCGTCGCCATGTCGGCGAGCTTGAACTGGATCGCCTGGTGCTGCGCGATCGGCTTGCCGAACGTGCGGCGCTGCTGCGCGTACGCGAGGGAGTCTTCGAGCGATGCGCGCGCGATACCGAGCGCCTGCGCGGCGATGCCGATGCGGCCGCCATCGAGCGTGGACATCGCGACCTTGAACCCGCCGCCGACGCCACCGAGGCACAGGGCGTCGGGGAGCTTCACGTCGTCGAGGAAGATCTGGCTCGACTTGCTGCCGCGGATACCGAGCTTGTCGTCCGGCTGACCGACGCGCACGCCCTTGGTCTTCATCGGCAGGATGAACGCGGTGATGCCTTTGTGGCCCGCCGCCTTGTCGTTCATCGTGAACAGCACGCAGACGTCGGCGACCGGACCGTTCGTGATCCAGTTCTTGGTGCCGTTGATCGTCCAGGTGTCGCCGGACTTCTCGGCCGTGGTCTTCTGCGCGGCGGCATCGCTGCCGGCCTCGGGCTCGCTGAGCGCGAAGCAGCCGAGCAGCTTTCCGCTCGCGAGCGGCACGAGCCACTCCTTCTTCTGCTCCTCGGTGCCGAAGCGATAGATCGGATCGCACACGAGCGAGTTATTCACGCTCATGATCACGCCCGTCGACGCGCAGGCGCGCGAGACCTCTTCCATCGCGAGCGCGTAGCTCACGTGATCGAAGCCCGAGCCGCCGTACTCCTCGGGGATCGCGATACCGAGGAAGCCGAGCTCCGCCATGCGCTTCACGAGCTCGGCGGGGTGGCGATGCTCGCGATCGATCTCGGCTGCTTTGGGCAGCACTTCGTTGGTCGCGAACTCGTGCGCCGTCTTCTGGACGGCCTTCTGCTCTTCGGTGGGGCTGAACTGCATGGCGATCCTTATTGGCCTTTGAATGCGGGCTTGCGGCGCGGCTTCTCGAGGAAGGCCTTCATGCCTTCGCGCTGATCGTGGGTGCCGAACAACAGGCCAAAGCTGCGCGCCTCGAGTGCGAGCGCGGTCTCGAGCGACGTCGACTGACCTTGGTGCACGAGCTTCTTCACTTCGGCGACGGCGAGCGGGCCGTTCGCGGCGATCCGACCCGCGAGCGCGGTGACCTTCTCTTTCAGCTCCGCGGCGGGCCACACAGCGTCGACGAGGCCGATGCGCAGCGCTTCCGCCGCGTTGATCGTGTCGCCCGTCATGCACAGCTCTTTGCACTTCGCGACGCCGACGCGACGCGACAGCCGCTGCGTTCCGCCGAAGCCCGGGATGACCCCGAGCTTGACCTCGGGCTGCCCGAAGCTCGCGGTGTCCGCGGCGTGGATGAAGTCGCACGCGAGCGCGAGCTCGCAG
>JBGARE010000017.1:0-62908 GCA_044230415.1 Kofleriaceae bacterium | reverse complement strand
CCGAGCTTGACCTCGGGCTGCCCGAAGCTCGCGGTGTCCGCGGCGTGGATGAAGTCGCACGCGAGCGCGAGCTCGCAGCCACCGCCGAACGCGAAGCCGTTGACCATCGCGATCCACGCCTTCTCGCTCGTCTCGATCGCGTTGCCGACGGCGCCGCCCATCTCGGCGAACGCGCGCGCTTGCGGCGCGGCCATGTCGACCATCTCCGCGATGTCGGCACCGGCGACGAACGCCTTCGGGCCCGCACCGGTGACGATGACGACGCGGATGTCGGTCGAGATCTCGAGCTCTCCCGCGACGTGCGCGAGCTCTGCCATCACCTGCGACGACAGCGCGTTGAGCTGCGCCTCGCGGTTGATCGTCACGGTCGCGATCGCACCGTCGATGCTGATCTTCAGGGTCTCGAACGTGTCGGTGGACAGGTCGTAGGTCATGTCGTCACGCTTTCTTCTGGCCCTGCGCGTCGTACTCGTAGAAGCCGCGCGCGACCTTCCGGCCGAGCCACCCCGCCGCCACGTACTGGCGGAGCAGCGGACACGGTCGGTACTTGTCGTCGCCGAGCTCGCGGTGCAGCACCTCGGCGATCGCGAGGCACGTGTCGAGGCCGATGAGATCCGCGAGCTCGAGCGGGCCCATCGGATGGTTCAGGCCGAGGCGCACGCCGGTGTCGATATCCGCCGCTGTCCCGAGCCCCTCGTAGAGCCCGTAGCAGGCCTCGTTGAGCAGCGGGATCAGCATGCGATTGACGATGAAGCCCGGGATGTCCCGCGCACCGATCGTCTGCTTGCCGAACCGCTTCGCGAGCTCGGTCACGGTGTCCACCGTCGACTGGCTCGTCGGCAGACCGCGCACGATCTCGACGAGCTTCATCAGCGGCACGGGGTTCATGAAGTGCATGCCGATCACGCGATCGGGACGTCCGCTCGCCGCCGCGATCTTCGTGATCGAGATCGACGACGTGTTGCTCGCGAGGATCGCGTCGTCTTTGCAGACTTCGCCGAGGCTCTTGAAGATGGCGAGCTTGAGCTCTTCCTTCTCCGGCGCCGCTTCGATCACGACGTCGCAGTCCGCGAAGTCCGCGTGCGTCTTGCCGGCCTTCAGGTGGCTCATCGTCGCGTCGCGCGCGGCGGCCTCCATCTTGCCTTTCTCGACGAGCCGATCGAGCTGCTTCTTGATCTTGCCGACGCCGGCGATCGCGAAGTCAGGTGCCGCATCGACGATCGTCACGTCGACGCCGGCCTGCGCCGCGACCTGCGCGATGCCCTGCCCCATCTGGCCCGCGCCGACCACCCCGAGCTTCGATACGATCACGCTGGACGCTCGACGAGGAGTGCGATGCCTTCACCGCCGCCGATGCACAGCGATGCGCCGCCGGTGGTGACGTTCTTCGCCGCCATCGCGTGGAGCAGCGTGACGAGGATGCGCGCGCCCGAGGCACCGATCGGGTGACCGAGCGAGACCGCGCCGCCCCACACGTTGACCTTGTTCGCGTCGAGGCCGAGCGCCTGGTTGTTCGCGACCGACACGACCGAGAACGCTTCGTTGATCTCCCAGAGGTCGACCTTCTTCGCGTCCCACTTCGCCTTCGCGAGCGCGTTCTGGATCGCGGGCGTCGGCGCGGTGGTGAACCACTCGGGCGCCTGCGCGTGGTAGCCGGTCGCGACGAGCTTCGCGAGCACCTTCAGGCCGCGCTTCTTCGCTTCCTCGGCGGACATCAGCACCACGGCCGCGGCGCCGTCGTTGATCGACGACGCGTTGCCCGCGGTGATCGTGCCGTCCTTCTGGAACGCGGTGCGCAGCGACGGCAGCTTCGCGATGTCGCCCTTGCCCGGCTCCTCGTCGGTATCGACGGTGACGTCGCCCTTCTTGCCGGCGACGACGACGGGCGCGATCTCGGCCTTGAACGAGCCGTTCTTCTGCGCCTCGAGTGCACGGCGGTAGGACTCGGCCGCGTGCTCGTCCTGCGCGGAGCGCGAGATGTTCTTCTCCTTCGCGCACAGCTCGCCGCACATGCCCATGTGCTGGTTGTTGTACGGATCCCACAGACCGTCGTGGACCATCGTGTCGAGCGTCTCGAGCGGGCCCATCTTGGTGCCGTTGCGCGAGTTCTTGAGCGCGTGCGGCGCGTTCGACATCGACTCCATGCCGCCCGCGACGGCGATCTCGATCTCGCCCGCCGCGATCGCGCGCGCCGCGCCGATCACTGCTTCGAGGCCCGAGCCGCACACCTTGTTGACCGTCACGCACGGGACGCTGTTCGGCAGTCCAGCGCCGAGCGCGGCCTGGCGCGCGGGAGCCTGACCGACGGCACCTTGCAGCACCTCGCCCATGTGGACGAGCTGGACGTCCTTCGGATCGACGCCGGCGCGCTCGAGCGCCGCCTTGATCGCGACCGATCCGAGCTTGGGCGCGGTGAGCGCCGAGAGAGAGCCGAGGAACGAGCCAATAGGAGTGCGGGCAGCGCCCACGATCACGACATCACGCATGGTGGGGGGATACCGCTGTGCCCCCGAGGGGTCAAGAGGTGCCCTTGCCACAGCAAGTCATCGTGTTGTCACGGCTATTCCTTGCGGATCGCCCGCGCGGTCGCCAACTCGTCATCGGGCGTGTACAGGTTGCGAAGGAACCCGTCATTCGTGCGCCGGTTGTGCAACGCGAGCCCGAGCCACAGCGCGCCGATGCCGAGGCCCACGACGCGCGCGACCGTCAACCCGAGCATCACGTCCGCGGCGATCATCCCCGCGAAACAGATCACCGCCGTGATCGGCGACCACATGATGCGGTGGCGAACAGGTACAGGAGCCTCGGGATCGAGGTACCACTCAGCGGATGACGTGGTGGGCACGGCAAGGGTCCGGACGTACCGGTTTGCTGATCGTCGCATGCGCTCTGTCCACGGCGTGTCGCTCCGAGTCGAGATCGGCGCCGAACAAGAAACCGTCGCTCGACCTCACCGCGGCGATGCGCGACCCCGACCCCGCGCGCGAACCGGTCGCGTCCGAACCAGGAACCCGTGATCTCACGAGCGCGTCCGAGGCGGAGCGCGCCAGCATGGTCATCGCCATCTCGGCGACGGCGCGGGTGTGGCGCGAGCCCAGCGCACCGTCGAAGCTGCTCGTCGAACACGCCGGGCTCGATCTCCAGTTCGAGGATCGCGGCGCCGACTACGAGCGCGGCGAGCTGGCAACGATCGCCGCACCGTTCGTGAACGTGCTGCGCGCCGACGAGCTCGTCGATGGCTTCGTGATGGTGCGCGGTGACAAGGACCCCGCGTCCACGCGCTGGGTCGAGACGCAGCATGGACGGATCCGCTGCATCGCACCGCTGACCGAGCCATCGCGCGTCGACGACGCGATCCGCGTGTGCCGCAGCGCGACCTACAAGGCGATGCCCGAATGACTCGCGCGCGCGCGGTCGTCATGCTCGCGATCGCGTCGAGCGCGCACGCAGCGCCGGTCGAGCCGCTGCCCGATGCCACGCTGCGCGCGGTGGTGAACCGCGAGGTTCGCCTCGAGCTGGACGCGGGCTACATGGAAGGCAAGGTCCTCGCCGTCGACGCCACCACGCTGACGATCGCGATCGCCGCGACGCGCGAGGTGATCACGATCGCGCGCGACAAGCTGCGCCGCGTGATCGCGATCGACGTGCCGCGACCGCCCCCCGCGCCCGACAAGCTGCGCTTCGTCGGCGTGCAGTTCAGCTTGCTCGGCACGATCGCCGTCGATGTCGACTACAAGCATCTGCACGCGTTCGCGTCGACGAACGTGCTGTTCCCGATCCTCACGGCGGGCGGCAGCGGCACGTGGCTCACCGGCGCGGCGGGCGTCGGCGGATCGTGGCCGCTCGGCGACACCGGACGCTGGCGGCTCGACGTGTTCGGCCAGGTGCTGCCGCTCCACACGACGAGCTACTACACGTACCTCGGCGTCGGCGTGGGCGCGGGGTTCCATTACACGGCGCGCTCGGGGTTCACCGTCGGCTTCACGCTTCCCGTCGTCGGGTTCGCGACGCGGTTCGGGACGTCGACGTACGGCTACGACGCGAGCTTTCGCTACAACGACTCGGTCGCGTACTACTACTTCGCCGGCATCTCCGGCATGCCGATCCTGACGATGGGCTATCGCTTCGGCCGCCGGCGTTAATCGCCACCGCCGCGCTCGATCGCGAACAGCAGCTCGACGTCGCGACGAAACGCATCCGCGTCGAAGTACAGCCCGCGCTCCGCGTAGTACGCGACGAGCCCGTCGGCGAGCTTCTGCATCTCGGCGGGCGTACCCATCTCGCTCGCGGTGCGTGCCGGCACGTAGTCCGCGAGCGGCACGTAGCGCCACGCGATCGGTGGCGTGCGCGGATCGTCGGTCTGATCGAGCATGAACCGCCGCACCTTCTCGGGCTCGTGATCGTCCGGGCTGTCGACGCCGAGCCAATCGAGGAAGCTCTCGCCGTTCACGTAGACCGTGGTCCCGACGTGCGTTCCGTCGCCGCCGAACTTCGTCGTGGTGATCGGATCGGTCGACACGAGCACGCGAAAGCCCGCGGGGCGCGCTGCATCGTGCAGCCGCGCGACGATGCCCGGATCGAGCAGCAGGCGCGCGTCGGCGTCGACGGTCTCGAGCGGTCCCGGATCGTAGAACGCCGACTCGAGCGCACCGGCCGAGAGCGCGTCGGCCCACGCGTAGTCTCCCGCGCGCGGCGCGCTGAACGAGACGAGCTTGATCGCGGTCCACGGCCACGCGCGGATCGCATCGGGCATCGCGTCGCGGGCAGCGCCGAGCAGCACGGCGCTCGTGAACTGCTGCGCGAGTCCACCGCCGAGGCTGTGCCCGGTGACATAGATGTTCGTCGGTGGCACGGCGCGCAGCTCCGCCGCCTTCGCGAGGCACGCGAACGCCGCCGGCAGGATCGACGTCATGCTGCGCGCGAAGCCGCGATGCACGCCGCCGACGGTGGTGACGTCGCGCGCGGGCACCGTGTCCCAGCCGAGATCCGTGATCCAATCGGGGTTGCCCTTGGTGTGCAGGCTATCGAGCGCGTCGCTCGCCGCGCGAAACGCGGAGCCGCTGCGGCTGCCGCGAAACGTGACGTGCAGGTCCCAGCCGGCCGGCGTATCGCGCACGAGCACGAAGCCCATGAGGCTGTACGACCCGGCTTGCTCCTCGGTGCGCGCACCGGTGGACCCTTCGAACGCGCACAGCACGTCGCTCGCATCGGCCGCTGCATCATCGCGACCGGGCGTGATCTGCGTGACGTCGATCGCCGGATCGCCGATGCGTCGCGCGCTGACATAGACATCGCGAATGCGTCGCGTGATCGCGGCGGGCGTCGCGTACTCGGTCCATCGCCCGTCCATGTTGACGATCGTGCTGCTCCACGGGTGGATGCGCGCGTAGTCGTAGAGGATCGGATCGTGGGTCGCGTTGTTCGGCAACCCTGCGAGGACGCCCGGGCCGCGGATCGCGTCGAGCCCCACCCTCTGCGCCACCTGCTGTGCACCACGCCGATCGGCCCACGCCTTCACGAGCGCCATCAGCGCATCGCGCGAGGTCCCGCGCGTCTCGGCGTGCTCCTCGAAGTACGGATCGATCGGCCACACGAGCGATTGGCCGTGCAGCTGATACGCGAGGATCGAGAGATCCAGCTCGAACACGAGCGGGTGGTACGGGAACGTGCCGAGCTCGGCCGGCCCCGGCGGTGGCTCGATGATCTCGCACGCACTCGCGGCGAGCGCGCACACGATCCCGAGTCGAACGCGAGTCACTAACGCATCCTCGCTCATCTCGGTTTCCAGTGGAATATCGACCACGTCGCTCGCGTTGCTCGGCCATGAAGACAGTCCTGGCGGCGGCGACGGTCGCCCTCGCATTCCTCCCGCAACCCTCGGACGCGTGCGCGATCAAAGACAACGACGTCGCGATCGTCGTCGGCATGGTCGGCACCGAGGTCGCTACGCTTCGCATCGCGCTCCACGAACAGGAGAAAGCGAACGAGATGGTCGACAGCGAGTGGTCCGGTTCGGCGACGCTCGTGATCGGCACGAAGGCGACCTCGATCGGCGCGATCGATCCGAAGCGCGATCCGAACCTCGAGATCGATCGCCTCGAGACGCTCGCGCGCGATCGCGCGAAGAAGCTCGCCGGGTTCGTCGCGGCGGTGCAGCTCGATCAAACCGATTGCGCCGAGGCGCCTGCCGAGCGCTGCGGCACCGCGACGCTGAACGGCACGACGCTTCTCGTCGCGAAGATCGCGACGACGATCGACGCGGACCAGCGCATCACGGGCGTCGTGCGCTATCGCGCCGGCACCACCGAGATCTCCGTCGTCAACATCGGCGTCGGCAATCCGAAGTTCTCGACGGGCGTCCGCCCGTGCAACGCGCGAGGCTGCCGCTCGATCACGACGTTGCACCACGGCGTCCAGAAGGACATCGTCGTGGTCACCCGTCGCGAGACCTGATCGCGCGAAAGACCTGGCCTCGCTAGCGCCGGGCACGCGCGAGGATCGCGGGGAGCGCCGCGAGGACCGCGTCGATGTCCGCGCTCGTCGTCGGCGGGCCGAGCGAGAACCGCACCGCCTCGCGCGCCTGCGCGGGCGACTGACCGAGCGCGAGCAGGACCTTGCTCGGCTGGATCGATCCGCTCGTACACGCGGCGCCCGTCGAGACCGAGATGCCGGCGAGGTCGAGTGCGATGACGATCGATTCGCCGCGCGCGCCCGCGAACGCCGCGTTGATCGTCCCGCCGATGCGCCCGGCCGAGTCGGCTCCGTTGATGCGGGCGCCGAGCGCGACGAGGCCCGCTTCGAGGCGCGCCCCGAGCTCCACGACGCGCGGCCACGCATCGAGATCGAGCGCGCGCGCCGCCGCGCCGAACCCCACGATGCCGATCGTGTTCTCGGTCCCACCGCGGCGCTCGCGTTCCTGATGACCGCTCTCGATCAACGGGAGACCGTCGTCGACCGCGATCGCGAGCGCGCCCACACCCTGCGGCCCGCCGATCTTGTGCGCGCTGATCGCGATCGAGTCCGCGGCGATCTCGATCGCGCGCTTGCCCGCGAGCTGGACCGCGTCGACATGGACGAGCGCCCTCACCGCGCGGGCGGCGGCGATCCACGTCGCGAGATCGGGCATCGTGCCGAGCTCGTGGTTCACCGCGGAGAGCGCGACGAGGCCGACGCCATCGAATCCGCCGGGGCCCGCGCTGTGCGAACCCGCGCCCGTGGCGACGAGGCGACCGGTCGGGTCGACCGCGATCGCTCGATGCGTCCAGCCCCGCGCGACCAGCGCCTGGACCGCCCCGAGCAGCGAGGGGTGATCGATCAGCGCGCTCGCGACGACGCGGGGACCGCCGCGCGCCTCGACGGCCGCGGCCAGCCCGAGCACCCCGAGCGCGTTGGCCTCGGTGCCCCCGCTCGTGAACACGACCTGCTCGCGCGGGCGGGACACGAGCCGGGCCACCTGATCGCGGGCGCGCTCGACGAGGTCGCGGCCGCGGCGGCCGTCGGCGTGGACCGAGGACGGGTTGCCGACGCCCTGGTCGAGGGCGGCCACGATGGCCTCGCGTGCAGGCGATACCATCGGCATCGTCGCGTTGTAGTCCAGGTAGATCCGCGGGTTCGTTGACATCACGGCCGGCCTCTACGCATGATCGCTCGGGGACACGGTAACGCCAGCGTAGCTGGCCCCGTGCCGATGGACCTTATTCAGTGGCGGACGACGCCGGCGCGCTCCTGGTTCGATCGGGGTTGGTCTCGACCAGCTCGTTAGACGAGGCGCGCTCGCGCTCCGAGGAGGTCGGCGGAACGATCGGCGAGCACCTGGTGTTCGCGAACGTGATGACCGACGACGTGCTGACCGAGTTTTACAAGCAGCGGCTGCTCGTTCCGCAGGTCAATCCGAACACGCTCGCGCGCCTGCCGATCCGGGTGGTCGCCGCGATCCCGCAGGACATGGCGATCGAGCTGCGGGTGATTCCGGTCGCGCTCGACAACGACAACAACCTCACGGTCGCGATGTCCGATCCGTCGGACTCGAACGCCGTCGACGAGATCGCGTTCTTCACCGGCGCCTACGTGGTGCGAGCGGTCGCGACGCAGATGCAGATCGCGTGGTGCCTCGCGCACTACTACGGCCATGTCACCCCGCTCGGGCAGCGGCTGTTGCAGGGCTCGAGCAGCGCGCCGCCGGCGCCGGTGTCCGCACCGCGACCGCGACAGAAGGGACTCACCGGCAAGGTCGATGCGATGCGCCACCGCGGCATCGTACCGATGACCGGTCCGGTCAACGTGCAACGCCCGACGAGCGGCGAGATTCCGCTGCCCGTCGAGGTGGCGCCGATGCCCGCGCCGGTGAAGCCGAGCGCGGTGTCGTTGCCGCCCGAAGCGACCCTGGACACGAACCCGACGGTGATCCCGAATCGCAACGCCGCCGTGATCGCGGCGCCGGTACCACCGCGCACGACGACGCCCGCATCGGCGGAGGCGGCCGGGTTGTCGGCGCCGATCGTGGTGCCGACCGCGCTACCGACGGCGAAGACGATCCCCGAGTTCTTGCTGAGCCCGGTACCGCAGCCGATGCGCGAGGCCGACACACCATCGGATGGAGTGCCCGACAAGCATCCACGCGCGCGCAGCGTGTCCGGCGAGATCCGCGTGCCGAAGGCGCGCGCCGAATCGATCAAGCCCGTCGTCGAAGAGGATCCGTATGGCGACGACGACGAGAGCGGTCCCGTCATCACCATGGAGGTGAACGACGACCCGATGCCCGACGAGGACACGAGCCCGCGCAAGGTGCCGGTGCGCCGGCGCGCGGTGAAGTCGGATCCGCCGGAGCTCGCCGCGCGCGCGGGTGAGGTCGAGCTCAAGGGCGAGCGGCCGCACACCGTAGACGAGGGGCCGCGGATCATCATCTCCGACGAGCTCGACGATCCGAAGCCCGATGCCGCGGGCGAGATCAAAGCGCGACCGCATCGCGACAGCGACATCGGTGCGCCCTCGCGCACCATCGAGGTCTCCGACGACGAGAGCGAAGGCGTCGTCATTCACGAGCGCATCGAGCCGGAGTCGACGCCGATCCTCCTCGATCGCACGAAGCCGCCGTCCAATCCGCAGGCGCTGTTGCCCACGCCTCCGGTGGAGCCCGACGAGTCCGACGTCGTCGAGCTCGCGACCGCGAAGAAGAGCGCGCGCCCGATCCGCGAAGCAAAGCGCACGCAGATCGGCATGGGCGCGGTCCCGGCCGTCACGCGAACGCATCGCGACACCGACGCCGGGATCCCCGAGATGGTCGACGACTCGCCGACGCAGGTGAACACCGCGCCGACCGACGACCCGACGAGCGTCGACATGCGCGCGGCTCCCGAGCACACGCCCGCGACCTTGCGGCACGCGATCGAAGCCGCGCTCGGCGACGACGATGATGATGACGACGACATCGCGGAGCCACCACCGCCGTCGCGCGACAACCTCGGCCAGCTCGCGCGCCCGATCCACACGCCGAAGTGGGCGGAGCACGAGGATCTCGACGACGGCTGGGGCCCACCGGGAAGCACGATCCCGCCGCCGCTCCTCGGCGCGATTCCCGGCACCGCCGAGGACGACGACGAGGACGCCGTCCCCGGGCGCATCCCGGTGTCCAACATCGACTCCGCGCCGTTGATCGTGGCGCCGCCGGCACCGCCCGAAGTCTCTCGCGGCTCGCCGCGCGCCGAGACCGCGTCGGCGCCCGTGCGCGCACTCGACGACGCGACATCGCGCATGATCGAGATGATCCGCACGCTCGAGTACGCGCAGTCGCGCGACGACGTGGTCGGCATCATGGTCTCGCACCTCGCCGAGACGCATCGCCGTGCGGGCTTCTTCATGATCAAGCCAGTCGCTCCGAAGGGAGCGAACGAGCTCGGCGTGTTCTCGATCGAACCGCGGCCGGCGACGCTGCCGTACGCGACGCTGCGCCTCGACGCGCCGTCGACGTTGCAGGACGTCGTCGGCACCCGCCTGCCCTACCGCGGTCCGATGCACGACAACGCGAGCCGGCAATTCCTCGCGAACGTCCTCGGTGCGTGCCCGCCGGAGATCCTGCTCGTGCCGGTCGCGGTCCGCGATCGCGTCGTGGGCGTGCTGTTCGGCGAGCACCGCATGCGACACACGTTCGACGACCAGCTCGCGATCGCATCGCGCGCCGCGGGCATGGCGCTCGAGCGCGTGCTGAAGTCCAGGCGCGGCGGTTGATCAACGCCGGCGCAGCTGCACTTCGTACTCGCGACGACGGCGCTCGGCGGTGTCCTTGAGCTCGGCCCACAGCGCGGGATACTGCGCCGCGATCTCGTAGAACGCCTTCGGCGCGAGGAGCAGCAGCTCGGCGTCCGTCGCGGCGATGACATGCGCGTGCGCCGCGTTGCGCGCGAGCAGGTTGATCTCGCCGACGTACTCGCCCGCCGCGATCGTACCGACCTGCAGCTGCGTCCCGTCGGGGCGCTCGTAACGAACGTCGAGCCGACCGCGACCGACGATGACGAGCGGATGCCCGTGCTCGCCTTGGCGGATCACCGTGGTGCCCGGGGTCACGACGCGTGGGATGAACCGACCGAGCACGCGCTGGCGATCACCATCGGGCAACGGCGCGAAGAACGGGCTCGCGGGCGTCACGGTGCCGCGCTTGTCACGCGTGCGCGCGCCGAGCAGATCGAGCGGCTCGGTGTGCTCGTCTTCGTCTTCTTCGAGCGTGTCGAGCGCGTTGCCCTCCTCGGGGACGGGCGTCGCGGCGTCTTCGTCGATGTCGTCCGCCTCGGGTTGGACGAAGCGCACCGTGGTCGGCGGCGGCATTTCACCGAGCTTTTGCTCTTCGGCCTCCGTGGGCAAGCGCGGGATCTTGCGCGTGCTGAGATCGGACGCGACGTCCATCTCCGCGTAGCTATCGTCGCGTGACATGTCGCGCGAGATACGGCGCGCCGCGGCGGCGAGCCCGCTGTCGGAGCCCGGCCTCGACGGCGGCAAGCGCGACGGTGCGGGCGGATCGATGGTGCCCTCGGCGAGCGTCGGGATCTCGAGCACGTCACGCGCCGAGAGCTTCGCGAGGTTCGCGGTCGTCGGATCTGCGACGTGATACGGAACCGCGCGCGGCAGCGGCGTCGCATCGCTGCGCGACGAGCGCCGCGCGGGCTCGAGCACCGGCTGCGGCGTCTTGTGCGCCGGCGGCGGCGTCTTGTGCGCGGGCGTCGTCTTCGGCGGCACGAACTGCGTCGGCTGGGTCTTCGGCGCCGAGACCGTCGACACGGGCGCCGGAACCGACGGCGACGACGGCCGACCACCGAGCTGCTCGAGCAGCGCGAGGCTGACCTCGTCGTTCGGCGCGAGCTCGAGGATCGAGCGGCACACTGCGACCGCTTGCTGATTACGACCTTGATCGCGATATGCCATCGCGACGGAGCGGTAGAGCTCGATCGCTTCGGAGTCGCGCCCTGCCTCTCGCAGCGCGCTCGCGAACATGATGCGAAGTCCGAGGTTGTTCGGTTCGTCGCGAAGCCGCTTCTCGAGATCGCGAAGCTTCTGCTGCGTCACGATGGCGTCACGAGGGCGTCAGTGACACCTGCGCTTTGAACGTCATCGCGGGCGAGTTCTGGGGCAGCGACCACTTGCTGGCCACGGTGCGAATGCACTCGTCAAACGCGCTGCCGAGCGACGGCGCGAACGAGGACGTCTTGTAGGCGCCGGCTTGCGAGAAGCTCGCCGACACGGTGAGCGTCACGGTGCGCGCTTGCAGGCTCGAGTCCTTCTTGAGCGCCTGCTCGTAGCACTTCTGGATCGCACCGCGCGATTTCGCGACGACATCGATGAACTGCTTCGATGCTTCGGCCGCCATCTTGTTGTCGATCGGCGGCGTCGGGTCGCCGGGCTTGCCCGGCTTGACCGTGAGCACGTTCCCTTCGATCGAGACGACGATCTCGCCGCCCCCCGAGCCCTTCTCGCGCATGAGACGAGCGTTCTCGTCCTCGAGCGATTTACAGAGCTGCTCCTTGGCCGACTTCGCGGTCAAGCACGCATCGAGATCGGCTTTGGTCTGTGGGTCCGGTTTGACCACCGTCTTCTCTTTGCATCCGGTCACGCCCGCAGTCACAGCAACCGCCGCGACCAATCCCAATGCTCCGAGCTTTCTGATGGAAGTACGCATGTCAGCTGTCTTTCGTTCGTCTCGATGCTACGGGGTCCAAGAGGGCAATTCCAGCGGCGGGTACGCGCTCGATAAACTCCCGGACGATCTGTCCGCCGAGCACGTGCTCCGTGATCACTGGCCCGACGCGCGTGGCGTCGAACCGATTATACAGAGCGGTCGTTCCCCGCGGGGCCGGCAGCGTCGCAAAGCCAACGCCCGTGAGCGCGCCTGGCTGTGGGTTCACGATCTCGCGCACGAGGACGTTGGGGCCCTGCGTACAGCGGCCAAAGCAGCTCTGCCACGCGAGCTCCGTGACCTCGCGAGCCCGATTCGCAGCAATGGCATTCACGAACAGACCGTGAAGCGACTCCGACCCACGCTGGCCGCCACACTCGGGGCCGCGGCAGATCACGATCCTGTACCGGCGGTCGGACAACGTCGTACGAGCGTGACCCCCGACGGAGGTGGTGTCAATCGGCGCCGATCGTCTCGTTGATCATCGTCGCGAGCGAGGGGATGGTCCGCGGATCGTCGGCGACGTAACGGAGCGCCTCGCGCGACGCGGAGGTCCCCTTGACGAGCAAGCCCGCGATCATCGCCTTCTGCCAGGCGGCGTCGCTGCCGCGATCGTCATCGGCGTGATAGAGGAGCAGGTGCGAGATCAGCGCAGGCTTGTCCGCACCATCTGCATCCGCGCCGAGGGCTGCCATGGCCGCGATGACGTGGACGAGGTCCGCGGTCCCCGTGCTCGGAGCCTCGAGGTGAGATTCGAGAGCCGCCAACGCGGTGGCGATGCCGTCCTTCGCGAGGCCCGTACCTGCGAGGCCGCCGATGGCCTTCGCGATCGGCCCGAGCGCCTGGGTCTCGGTCTTCGCGATCACGTTGTCGTGGACCCCGAGCTGCTCCACGAGCACCGGGAGGCCCGCCGGATCGCGGCGCTTGACGAGCAGCTCGGCGACGGTGTCCTTGAGCTGCACCTTCGCGCGATCGTCCGCGAGGATCTTCAACAGCTCCGCGGTGACCTCCGCGCCCGGGAGCTTCGCGAGCGCGCCGACCGCGAGCTCCTTCACGCGCTCGAAGCGCGAGTCGCGATCGCGCGCGATCGACACGAGCGCCGCGGCGGTCTCGATCTTCTCCATCGGGCTCGACGGCGCCCAGCCGTCCGCGTCGAACGTGGCACCGAGGATTTGCCCGCCGATGCCGAGCGAGCCTTTCGCGCGAACCGCGCCCGTCTGCGGATCGAGCGCGACGACGTCGCCGTTCGCCGCGATGCCGACGATCACGCTGCCCGTGTGATCGGACGCGACGAGCTCGACGCGCGGTTGGCTGTACGCCCAGCGCAGCTCGCCCGCGAGATCGAAGCCGAGCACGTAGCGGAAGTAGTGGATCGCGTAGCCATCGCCGGACAGCTTCATCGGGCCGCTCGTCGACGGATCCGAGGCCCACAGCACGCGCGCGCGATCCGCGGCGGTGTAGCCCTGCTGCACGATGTCGTACGCGTCGCGGCTGTACGTCGTGCGCTCGAGCTGCGGCGGAATCTCGACCTTGCCGTACGTGGCATCCGCGCGCTTGCCGCTCGCCGATCGCTCGTCGAGCCGGAACACGCCCTTGGTCGATCCGTAATACGCGACGGTGCTCGTCACGCGCAGCGTGGAGATTTGCTCGTCGATGCCGCGCACGCGCGTGAGCTGCTCGCCGTTCGCACCGTCGACGATCGACAGCCACTGGCTGAGAAACGGCACGTAGACGACGCCGCCGTGCGCCGCGGGCGCGCCGAGCTGTCCCGCCGCCGCGGACTGCCACAGCTGCTTGCCGCTACCGCCCGCGAGGCCCGTGAGCTTGTAGTCCGAGCCGTCCTTCGTCACCACGTACGCGCGCTCGCGATCCGCGGCGAGGCCGACGAACGCGCCATCGAGATCCGCCTTCCAGCGCGGCGCGCCGCGGCTCTGATCGCGCGCGACGATCTGACTGCCCTCGAGCGCGACGATGAAGTCACCGCCGACCGCGATGCGCGACTGGACATCGGCGTCGGTCTTCCACACCACCTGCTGCGTCGCGAGATCGAACGCGACGATCGTCTTCGGCTTCCCCGCCGCGAGGACATACGCGCGCGGTCCCGCCGCGCTGACCGGCGTGGGTTGTGCGGGCAAGCGGCGCTTGCCGAGCGCTTCGTTGAGCGCGTACGCGTTGTTCTCGTCGGAGGACAGGCGAAACACGGCGTTGGGTCCGCACGCGGCGGAGGCGATCGCGAGCACCAGTGCGAGCGAGCGGATCACTTGCCACCTCCGAGTCGCGCGTCGACGATCATCTGGGCCTCCGTGCGCGACGTGCGCGCCGGGGTCTTCGGTGAATTCGCGAGGTAGTCCTGCAGCGCGGTCACCGCGGACTTGTCCTCGATCTTGCCGATCGCGCGCACGACCTCGACGCGCGCGGTATCCGGACCGAAGTCCGCGCGCACGAGGATCGCGCCGAGGCACAACGCGAGCGACTCCGCGGGCACCTTGCCGAGCTGATCCGCGATCCGCGCCGCGAGCTCGACGTCCGCCATCGCCGCGAGCGCACGCGCCGCGGGCTCCTCGCCGCGCGACAGGAGCACGAGCAGCGGATCGATCGCCTTCTTGATCTTGCCCTTCGCCGATGCGGTTGCCGCGGTCGCGCGGACCACGGCGACCGAATCGCCGAGTCGCTCGATGACGACCTTGTGCGCCGCCGGATCCGGGTACTGCGCGAGCGCGGTGATCGCGGCGTTGCGCACCGACGGGTTGATGTGGTTCGCGTAGCGCACGAGCGCGAGCACGTCGGGCGGCGCGGGATGCTTCGCGAGGCCGACGATCGCCGGCACCGCGACGCTCGCGGGGAGGCCCATCGCGAGCGCATCGAGCAACGCGTCGTGCGCGGCCGGCGCGCTGTTCTCGCCGATCGTCTCGGCCGCCTTCGCCGCCGCCTCGACCTGCGCCCCGTGCAGCGCCGCGATCTCGCTCGCGCTCACGGCGCTCGCCTTGGCGCCGCCCTTCTTGACGGGTGCCTTCTTGGCTTGGGCAGCTTGCGCGGCCGCAACGCTGGGTACCGCGAGAGCAACGGCAACGGCGACGACGCTGGCCTTGAACATTGTTCGCGTCGTACCCAAAACCCGGTCGACATTCAACAAACGCCGCGTTCCATTCGCTACAACTTCACACTCGTGGATCCCGCCGTTCTTCCGATCCTCCAGTGTCCGCGGTGCCGGACCGGTGCGCCGTTCCGCGCGCTTCGCAACGCGCGCTGCATGCAGTGCGGTCTCGAGCCCGCGCCCGCGCCCGCCGGTGTCATCGATCTCATCGATGCGTCGATCGGCGAGCCGGTCACCGCGTCCGCCGAACAGCGGCTCATGGAGAGCGACCTCGTCGCGCGCATGTACGATCGCTTCTGGCGACCGACGTTCGTTCGCCTCCTCGCGGGCCGAGGTGCGGGCGCGTCGGTCGGCGGCCTGTCGGGCGAGCTGTTCATTCACAAGCACGGTCTCTCGCTCGACGATCGCCCCGGCCCGTGGCTCGATCTGTCGTGCGGTCCCGGCGCGTTCGCGCGCGCCCTCGCCGCCGCGGCCCCGGGCGCGCTCGTCGTCGGGCTCGATATCTCGCGCGCGATGCTCGAGGTCGCCGCGCAACGCACGGGCGGCTACACGAACGTCGTGCTCGTTCGCGCCGACGCCCATGCCCTGCCCTTCATCGACGGCGCGTTCAACGGCGTGAACAACGCGGGCGCGCTCCACGCGTACGACGATCCCGAGCTCGTGTTCCGCGAGATCCGCCGCGTGCTGCGGCCTGGCGGGCTCTATGTCGGCTCGACGTTCGCCGAAGCGCCGTCGCTGCTCGGTCGCCTCGCCGCGCGCGCCGCGGGCATTCGTCGCTTCGAGCCGAGCGAGCTGCGCGCGTGGCTGCAGCGCATCGGCTTCGCGGACTACGAGGACGTGCGGCTCGGTGGCGCGCTCGTGTTCCGCGTGCGTCGCCCGTAACGCGCCTCTCCGGTGCATCCGCCTCCTCCGGGGCGACATGCCGTGCACGTTGGCCTCTCCCCGATCAACGCGACACCGAGGCGGAGAGCACACAGAGGCCTTTTCGGGACCTCGTCTGCAGGTCCGTCGAGGACGCGATCGTCACACAGCGGTCGTCACGCACGCGATCGTCACGCACGCGATCGTCACGCACGCGATCGTCATGCATCCGGTCCTCGTAGGTGGTCGCTGCCGTCGTGGGAGGACGGCCCACCGACGACGATCACGTGGCGGCTCGAGCCGAGCGCGATCGGCACCGTGCTCACGCTCTGGCATGTCGGGTTCGTCGATCCGCGGATGTGCATGCACCACGCGGATGGCTGGGAGCGCATCTTCCACTGGCTGCACGACCACGCGTCGCCGGCGGCCGGCGAGAAGCACTTTCTGGTGCGCTTGATCGCGCCGCGACCGACGTTCCTGCAGGACATGACGAAGGACGAGCGCGACATGATGATCGCGCACGGCGCGTACTGGCCGACGAGGCTCGCCGCGGGCGAGGTCGTCGTGTTCGGTCCCGTCGCGGATCCGGTGGGAGCGTGGGGCATAGGCGTGGTGAAGGCGGCCGACGAGGCGGCGGTGCGCGCGTTCGAGGCGAGCGATCCCGCGATCAGCGCGGGCGGTGGCTTCCGGTACGAGATCCTGCCCATGGTGCAGGCGGTTTATTGATCTCGGTGTCGGTGAGCTCGTGCGCTGATCGAGCGCGGTAGAGAGCCCACCGAGCGCGTGCGCCACGCAGCGATCGCGCACGACGCGAGGATCACGAACGTGCGCGGTGGCTCGGAGGATGCACTGCGACCGCGCCATGCAGAACCAACCGAAGTGGTGGAGCGACAAGCACACGAGCGCCTGGGACCGCGTGAAGGCCGCGCTCAAGCGCGACTGGGAGCAGACCAAGGCCGATGTCTCGAGCAAGGGACGCGAGCTGAACCAAGACGTGGGCGACACCGTGAAGCAGGCGGTCGGCAAGCAAGCCATCCCGCCCGCGAACGTCGCGAACCCGCCCGGCGCGGGCGACATCGAGTCCGGCAAGGACGGCGATTGGCAGCGCAACGAGCCGGCGTATCAGTACGGCGTGGGCGCGCGCGAGCAGTACGGCAGCGAGGACTGGAGCGACCGCGTCGAGTCCAAGCTCGCGGAAGAGTGGAACGACCTCAAGAGCGGCCGCACGTGGGACGAAGTGAAGTCCGCGGTGCGTCGCGCCTGGGATCGCGCGAAGTCGTGATCAGAGGAAGACCCAGCTGATGCCGACGAGCGTGAGCTTGCCGGCTTCGAGCGGGATCGAGTGATCGCCTTGAAGATCGCCTTCGATCACGCCACTCGGACTCGCCGCATCGACGTTCGGAAACAGCACGTACTTCGACGCGCTCGCGCCGGATGACCCGGTGGTCCAGGTGATCGATTCGGTCGACGCGTTGTACGCGCCGAGCTGCGGTGTCCCGTGTGCGCGATCGAGGGAGATGTTCGAGACATCGCCTGCGAGGTAGACGAGGACATGCGCCTTCGTCGCGTCGAACACGAGCGAGCGCTCCGTGTAGAACGTCGCGGCGCGCGCGGCGGTGATGCCGCGAAAGCGAATGCGCCGATCGGACGGACCCGAGCCGACGATCGCCTCGAGATCGAAGTACGCGATCGCGTCGAGGTACGCCGGGCTCGCGACGTCGACATCGAAGAGGAAGCTCGTGGTGGTGCCGACGCACATCTCGACGCGGCCATTCGGCGGCGTCGTGGTGGTCGCCGTGCCGCCGCGCTGCGTGAACGTGGCAGCCTCGACGCCCAGGAACGCCCCGGACGTCGAGTCCCAATCGAGGAGCTCGGCGCCGATGAACCGATTCGTGCCGCACGGACCTTCGTCGGCAGGCGGTGCATCGACCGGCGTGTCGCTCGGCGGCGCGTCGATGGGCCCGTCGAGGTTGTCACCGCAGGCCCCGCCGAGCGCGACGAGCGCGCACGCGAGCGAGCGAATCACCACGAGCCTCCAACGAGCGGTACGTGCGCGCCGGGCTGCGGTGCGAGCAGCGGCGACAACGGCTGAATACCGACGGTGCCGAGCGTCCACTGCCCATCGGCGTGGCGATGGACGAGCCCGATCTCGTCGGGATCCTTCTTGCGCTTGCCGTCGTGCGTGTCGGTACCGTCGGCCATCGAGCGCGTCAGGCGAAAGCCGACGTACGCGCCGAGGATCAGGCCCGTCGTCGAGAGAAACCCGGTGATGCGTTCGTCGGCGTGCGTGGTGTCGTCGTAGATCACGCCGTACAAGAGGAACGGCGCGGCGCCGCCGATCACCGATGCTGCCATCACGCGGGTCATGCGCTTCGGCGTGGTGTCGGTCAGCGGTCCCGCGATGAACCCCGTGAGCCAGCCTGCGGTCGCGCCGATGATCGCGTTGACCGAGTACGCCTCGCCTTGCGCGGGCTGCATCAACATTCCGAGCGTCAGGCCGCCCACGGTGCCGATGCCGGCGAACGTGTCGACGAGCGCGACATCACCGCGCGTGAATCGCTTCTGCGATGCGACGCCCGCACCGACGAGGCCGCCGATCGTCGAGCCGATGCTTCCGCCGACGAGCACGTGGCGCCCGGTGGTGCCCTCTTGCTTGACCGCATCGGCCATGAACGCACCCACCACCCCACCCCACGTGCTGGCGCTGCCGACGGTGCGCATCTGCGCGTCGGTCCAGCCGAGCTTGTCCTCGATGACGGGTGCGAGCAGCGCACCGCCGACCGCACCGCCGATGGCGACGGGAATCGCGCCGTTCTCGGGGTTCTCGTCGCTAAAGAACGAGCCGATCGTCGCGCCGAGCCAGCCGAAGTACATCGCGCCGTGCACGCGCGACGCGATCTGCGGATCGGGGCGCTCGGGCTGCGCCGGCAGCGGATCGTTCTCGATCTTCACCTTGTCGTCGGGATCGTCGACCGCGGTGGCCGAGAACTGGATCGTATCGCCGGGCAACGGCTGATCGGGGAGACCGAGCTGCTTGTTCGCGAGGCGCACGAGGTATCGCGCGTGCTCGCCCGCGGGCCCCTTCGCACTCTGCTGCAGCGCCTCGAGTGCGAGCTGCTTCGCGTCGACGAACACGCGCGCGTCGAACAGCTCCTGCGCGCGCGCGACGAGCGATTGGGCGATCTGCTCGGCGAGCACCGCATCGCTGACCGTGGGCGCGTTCGGCGGCATGGGCGCCGGAGGTGGTGGGGTGCGTGTCGCGTACGGATCCGGCTTCGGCGTCGGCGTCGTGGGCGGTGCGTACGGATCGGCCGGCGCCGCCGGGGCGGGCCCGTACGGATCCGCGGGTTGTGCCGACGCCACCGCGCTCGAGACGAGGACGGCGGTCCAAAGCGCGCGACGCATCCCTAACGGGGTATCACCCGACGAGGGCTAACTCAACACCGGTGATCCGGGTCACGAGCGTGTAGGCGCCAGCGGGGCCGCGGGTGGCGGCGTCTGGCTCGGTGTCGTCGCGATCGGCCCCGTCTGACCGCCGAGATCCTTCTTCCAGGTCTTCCGGTAGAAGAACATGAACAGCACCTGGATCGCCGACAGGATCGGCACCGCGAGCAGCGCACCGACGAGTCCGAAGCTGTGCTCGCCGAGGAACAGCGAGAAGATCACGAGCACCGGATGGATCTTCGCGGCGGTACCGATGATCTTCGGGTTGAGCAGGTTCGCTTCGATGAAGTGGATGCCGATGATCCACAGCCCGATCGCGAGGCCGCGCACGATATCGACGCCCTCGTTGCCCGACACCAGCGCGACGAGGACGATCGGGATCGATGACAGGATCGATCCGAAGATCGGGATCAGCGTCAGCAGCGCGGCGACGACGGCGAGGATCAAGCTGTACTTCACGCCGAAGATCAACAGACCGATGTACGTGAGGATGCCGTTGATCAAGCAGATGACGAGCTGGCCGCGGATCACGCCGGACAGTCCGCGATCGATGCCCGCGATGATCACGTCGTAGTCCTCGCGCGTGTTGACCGGGAACAGCCCACGCAAGAAGCCGTGGACCTTCTCCATGTCGATCAGGATGAACGCCCCGATCATCAGCGTGAAGAAGAACATGAAGATGCCCTTGATGAACCCCGCGATCAGGGTCTGCCCGAATCGCACGACGTCCTGCAGCTTGCTCTGCAGCCCGGCCATCCCTTTCTTCGCGAGCGCGCGCAGCTTGTCCTCGAGCGTCGCGGGCTCGGGCGGTGTCTCGTTCGTGTGCAGCGTGTAGCCGCCCTCGGCGTGCGGCTTGATGTCGAGCCCGTTCGGCGACAGCTGCACGGCGAAGCGACCGTCGGGCAGCGGCGTCAGCGTGAACGCGGTCCCCGGCGGCAGCGGCACGTCCGGCAGGATCGCGGGTTCTTCCTCGGTGGCGCGCGGCCCGGCGAGCGTGGGAAACCGCTTCTCGAGCCATCGCGCGAGCTCGGGCACGTACTCGTCGTTCGCCTTCTTGTACAACGCCGGCGCTTCCGTGCCGAGGCGCGCGACATCGCGCGAGAGCCGCGGCACGAGGAGGAACATGAAGCCCACCACGCCCGCGAGGAACACGATGTAGCACATGACGATCGCGAGCCCGCGCGGCATGCGCCGCGTGCCGTCCTTGCGCTCGGTCAGCCAGCGCACGACGGGCGCGAGGATGTACGCGATGAGGAACGCGAACACGAACGGCAGCAAGACTTGCCGCCCGAGGAACGCGACGAACAGCACGAACATCGGGAACCCCCACCGCTTGAAGAAGCGGCCCACCGGATGCTCGACGCTGAACAGCGTGCCGGTCCTCGTGCGTGACGTGACGGGTCCGCTCGGACCGACGCCCGCGAGCGGGCTGGGGATGCCTCCCGAGGCAGGAGGATCACCGGGCGGATCAGCCGGAGTCACGGCGCCGGTATATCAGAGCCGCGCCATCCCAGCCTTGGACTTTGACTTCGACTTGACCGTGAACGTGAACCGAGCCGTGGACGGGCCGCTGGGTGCGTCGGAGACGATCCGCGCCGCCCTGAACTGACCGAGGCACCCATTCGCTCTTCACGGGATTGGAGGATCGTTCCCGAAGCGACCGCAGCGCATTCACGAGGTCGAGCATTTCGACGAGCTCGAGTACGCGTACGAGTACGAGTACGAGTTCGAGTCGAAGGTCATGTCGACGTCAACGCCAGGTGGGCTAGCTCGCGCCGCCGCCGCGACGCCACGCGCCGGAGACCCAACCACCCACGCGACCGAGCAGCGAGCGTCGCGTGCCGGCGCGCGCGAGCTCCTCGTCGGACAATCCCGGATCCAGCGTCGGCGCGGGAAGCGCGTCGTCGGGCGCCGCACCGAGGAGGCCCTCGGGCCGCGGACCGCGCGGAGCTGCACGACGCTCGCGCGGCGGCGATGGCGGTGGCTCGATCCCCGTCTCCATGCGCAGCGTCGCCCAGCGACGGCATGCACCGCAGCGCCACGAGAAGGCGGCCGGCCGGGCGCCGCAATGCGCGCACTGCCAGCGACCGCGGAGCGACCACGCGAGTGCGCCCTTGTCGGCCACGAGCACCTCGAGCGCTGTCTTCACGTCCGCTTGATTGCCCTGGGCGAGCGCGAGTCGCGCGGCTTGCACGCGTGCGGCCAGCGCTTCGGGAAAGCGCGTCCCGAGATCGGCGGCCAGCGCGGCTTGCGCGGTCGTGTCGGTCGGCGGCACGAGCTGCGCGCGGATCAACGCGAGCTCGAGACGCGGACCGGTCTGCGCTTCGATCTCGGCGAGCGTGGACAGCACGCGTGTCGTGGTCGAGTCCGACGGCTTCTCCGTCGGAACCAGGGACATCCCGGTCGTCTTGACGAGCGCCGTCTCGGGGCTGTCCGGATCGGGCGTTGCCAGATCGTCCTCGGGCGTTGCTGCTTCGATCGCGGGCGCCTCCCCGATCACGGCGCTCTCCGCGGCGATCAGGCCGGGCAACAGGTGCGGTGCGAGCGCGGGATCGGCGACGAGCGCCTGCTTGAGTCGCTCGATCGCGCCGCGCGGGTTACCGCGAGCGGCGGCGAGCTCGGCGGCGGCGGCGAAGAAGTGGCCCGACTCCATGTGCTTCTGCGCTGCCTTGAGCAGCTGCTTCGCGCTGTCGGCGTCGTCGCGTGCGAGCGCGGCCTGCGCGGCGGCGACGAGCAAGTGGTGCTCGCGCAGCGAGGTGTCCTCGTTGCGACGACGGCCGAGGCGTTGCCACAGATTCGCGGCTTCGTTGAAGCGCGCTTGCTCCTCGTAGAGCGCCGCGAGCGCACGGAGCGCGCCTTCGTGCTGCGGATCTTCGACGAGCACTTCCTCCATCGCCCGCGTCGCGCGACGCGGCATGCCGGCGGCTCGGAAGTCGAGACCGAGCTCGTACATCGCGCGTTGGCGGAGCTTGCGCTTGTCGCGCTCGCGAACGGCGAGCGCCTGGTGCACGCGGATCGCGCGTTCGTGCTCGCCGCGGCTGCGGAACATCGCACCGAGGGCGAAGTACGGCTCCACATCGTCGACGTTCTCCTCGACGACCGTGCGCAGCTCGCTGACGGCGGTGTCGTGATCCCGGGCGATCAGGTGTGAGAGTGCGCGCATGTACGCGCGGCTGTGTCGTGCGGTGCGGCGTAACTGCCGATCATCAGGCACGTAGTAGCGCCCGATCAGGACGCCGGCCGCCATCGCGCCAAGCCCGACCAGCAGCAAGACGATCGCGGCTCCCATGTGGAGACATTACCAAGGCTTTGGGCCCGGCGAGGTGTATCGTGGGTCTGGATGCGCTCGTGGTGGATCATCGTGTTGCTGGCCGGCTGTGGTCGGATCGGTATCGATGAACGGCGCGTGACCGACGACGCTCCCGGTGACGCGCTCGGTGACGCGCTCGGTGACGGGCCGGCAGACATCGCGCCAGACGGTGCGATCGACAGCCCGATCGACGTCGCCACCGCATGCCCCGCGGACATGACGCGGCTGTCGCCGACGTCGAACGTGTGCATCGAGCTCGCCGATCGCGGCGATGCGCTGTGGCTCGATGGCAAAGCGACGTGCCAAGCGCTCGGCCGCCGGTACTGCACGGACGCCGAGTGGCTCGAGGGCTGCCTGAACGCGACGGGCCTCGTGGACATCACCGGCGACAGCTACGAATGGGTCGCCGAGGAGGCGGGTGGCATCGCGCAGAAGCGCGGCGCCTCTGGCTGCGACGATGCCTCGGCCCACGTGATCACGGATCCGTACGAGCTCCGCTGCTGTGGCCCGATGTTGTGACTGTGCGCCCGCGGCCTGCGTCCGGACCCGAGTCATGTACGACGACATGCCGGAGCGCGGGCGTTACGACGCGTGGGCGTACACCGTGTATGTTTGTGCAAGCTGCGCGGTCGCTAGCGCAGGTCGGCGCTGTCGTCGTCGAGCGCGGTCATCACGCGCGCGGCGGCGACGCTCGGAGTCTCCGGCAAGTCCTCGAGCGGCGCAGGCTCCGTGAACGGCAAATTGCGAAGCTTCGCGAGCTCTCTCTCGAGGCGATTGATCAGCGATTCGTACTGCCGGCGGCGGTAGACGTAGAACATGCTCCACAGCACGAGGCCCGCGAGGAGCAGCGCGGTCGCGAGCCAGCCCGCGATCAGCGCCGGCAACCACACCTCGTGCGGCTTGTCGCCGAACAGCCCCTCGAGCCACGGATGGATCTCGACGGGGATCCACCCTGCATTCGCGACGAGAAACAGCCCCGCGATCACGCCGAGGCCGATCATCGAGAGGATCACCGTGGCGGTGGCGATGAGGCGTAACCAGCGAATCACGGGTTCACTTTACACCCGAGATCGCGGGACGGTCAGTCGTTGCAGCAATCGTCGTACGTGCGTCGCTCGCGGATCTGCGAGCCCATGTCGACCGAGTGCCCGATCACCACGCCGATGAACCTCGCGCCTTCCATCTCGCGATAGCTCACGCCGAGGAAGTAGCCATTTCCCGACGCGAGCTCGTACGCGTCGAAGCGATGCCCGAGGCGGATGCCGAACGTGGCATCGATCTCGTCGGCCCAGGTCATCGTCGGAGATCCGTTCTGCCGCGCATCCGAAGCGGCGAGGAACGACGCGCGTCCGCGCGCGAGGAAGCGCAGCGGCCCGAGCGTGGCCTCGGCGGTGAGCTCGAGCGGCAACGCGACCGCATCGTCGAGCGTGCCGACGGCGCCGCTACCGGCGATGCCCGTCGCGAACGTGATCATCGAGCGCTCGCTCGGACGCAGCCCGATCCCGATCGGCAGGAGGCCGAGCTCGTACATGAAGCCGCTCTTGCCGATCGTCGATCCGAACGCGAAGTCGAACGACGCGGCGTAGCCGATGTAGCGCTTGCCGATGAAGCCGCCGACACGCGCACCCGCGAGCACCATGTCCGTCGACGACGCCATCGAGTCTTCGATCGCGTGGTGCTCGGCGAGCTCGTAGTGCATCCACGCTCCGAACGAGCCCGGCTGCGCATGCGCGACGCTGCTCGTCGCGACGACGATGACGATGACGAGCGCCCTCATCGGTCCGCAAATCCGATCCGGCCGGGGCCGAGGGGAAGGATGATCGCGGGCGGCCACAGATCGATCCCGAACGAGAGGTGAAGGATGTGCACTTCGATGCCTTCCTTGAGACCGATCTTGAAGCCGAGGATCGGCGTCTCGATCTGCACGCCGGTGCGCTCGCTCGTGATGCCCGCACCGATGATGCCGCGCCAATCCTTGCCGACCGACGTCGACGGCAGGCTCGCGGACAGCTTGCACGCGCGCAGCACGACATCGCCGAACGTGTTCGAGTTCGGCCCGGGGAAGAAGTACTCGCGCTCGATCCACTGCTTCGCCTTCGGTCCCTCGACCTCGACGCACGCCGCGGCGCGCTCGCCCTCGGCGCCGACCCACAGGCCATGGAGGATTGGCTTCACGTATCCACCGTTTTGCGATGGATCATCGTCGTCGGCGCCGCCACCTCCGACCTGGAACAATCGCCAGCTCGTCTCGCCTTTGTGGCGCACGGCGAACCACGGATGGCGCGCGATTTCGTCCATCGGCTGGCCGAGGCCACCGCTGAACAGCGCGACCACGGTCTGCGAATTGTCGGGCATCGTGAGCGATCGCTTCGCGACGATACAACTCGGTAACAGGAGCACGAGAGCGAAGACGGGCAGCCTCATGTCGCGAAGACGCGCGAGCTCGCGGGCGTGCGCACGATAGTTGATGACATGTCGATCACCGCCCGAGGCGCGTGCGCGACGATGGGACAGCTCGCGCGGTCGTCCTCGGCGCGCTCACAGCCAGACGCGCGCGAGGTGGATCGTTCCGCCGTTCGTGACCTGCTGGATCATCGAGACCATCAAGCGATCGTCGGCCGCGAACACCGTGAGCTCGTCGGGCACGTACGGCAATGCGAGCGTGCCCGCGTTCGCGAACGTGGAGTCGAGCTGGCCGCTCGCGAGGTAGCGGCGCACGAAGCCGGCACCGGCATCGTTGCCGCCGACGAGGATCTTGCCGTCGGACTGCAAGCGAACGAGCGCCGCGTAGCTGTCGGCGTGCTGGGTCGTCACCGGGATCAGCGCGCCGGCGACGCCGCTCGCCGAGAACGGCACGAGATACGAGCGGCCACCGCCGGTCCCCGAGAAGTACACGAGCGCGTAGCCCTCGCCGGTCGGAGCGACCACGAGCACCGTGCTCGACAGGCCCGCGCCGCCGGTGAGCGGGCTCGTGATCTCGAAGACACCGTCGGTGCCGAACGTCGCGTCGGGTGCCCCCGCGGTGGTGAAGCGCCCGACGCCCGCGCGCGGACTGCGCGAGCCGGACACCACCACGCGGCCCGCGCCGTCGACTTGCAGATCGCCGTAGCTGCCGAGCATCAGCGTATCGCCGGTGACCAGCGGGCCGAGCGTTCCCGTCAGCGAGAGCGTCTTGATGTAGCCCGTCGGACCGTTGTTCTCCGAGTGGATGTAGAGCGCGCCGTTGGCGAACCGCGAGTCCCAGATATTCGTCGGCTGCTCCGATCGCCACACGCGATGTCCGGTCGCGTCGTGCAGCGACAGATCGCCGCCGACCGAGTTTCCGCTGAAGTACGAGCGCTGGATCGCGAGGCGATTGCCCGGCACCGCGAGGAGCCGCGTCCCGAGGACATCGAGCAGCCCCTCTTGGGTCCACGTCGCGTCGATCGCGCCCCCGGTCGCTTGTCGCCGGCGCACGGTGTCGCCCTGCTCCACCGTGAAGAAGTCGTAGTCGTCCTCGAACGCGATCACCTTCGCGACGCTGCTGGGCATCACGACATCGAGCTGACCGTCGCCGTTGTAGGTCACGTCGAGCGTGCCCGCGACGCCGATCACGCCGACATCCGCCATCGCCTGCGCGGTCCGTGCGTCGTCGTCATCCGTCGCGACGATCGTCGTCGTCATCGTCGTCGGCATGGCCGCGGCACCCGCCGTCACGACGAGCTCCACCGCGCCCGCGGCGCTGACCGTCATCGGCTCGATCGTCACGCCGGTCGGCATGCTCGTCGCGCGAAGCGTCGTCGCGCCCATCACCGCTCCACCGAGCGTGACGGTCAACGTGCCGCTGTCGCCGGCGCGCAGACGCACGCGCCCCGTCGACGCGATCGTCAGCGCGGGTGGCCCTGCATCGATCCCGATGGCGGCGTCGCCGCTGCCATCGAGGCCGCCGTCCACGGCCGGCGTATTCGTCCCGTCGTCACCGCACGCAGCGAGAACCAGCACGAGGCAAAGACAACGCATGCCCGATAGACGCACGAGGCCGGCAAATAGCGCACAAAAAGCCGGCCCCCAATGCACCCTACCGAAACGAAAAACGCCGCCCTCGCAGGCGGCGCGGTTACCAGTGCACGAGGCGCTTACGCGTCCTTCGTACCGCTCTTCAGCTTGTCGAGCTTGCCGCGGAACTTGTCACCGAGCGTGGCACCACCGGCGTTCGGCGAGGCAAAGCCCTGCGCGTCCGCCATGTCCTTCGCACGAGACGCCGCCTTGATCGACAGACCGATCTTGCGCTCCGCGCCATCGGCGTGGAGAACGAGAACCTTGACCTCCTGGCCCGGGTTCAGAACGGTGCGCGGATCCTCGACGTGCTCTTCGCTGATCTCGCTCACGTGAACGAGACCCTCGACGCCCTTCTCGAGCTCGACGAAAGCGCCGAAGTCGAGAACCTTGAGGACCTTGCCGTCGACGACCTTACCCTGCGGGTAGTCGTACGGGATGCGATCCCACGGATCGGGAACGAGCTGCTTGATGCCGAGCGAGATCTTCGGCTTGTCGCCGTCGCCGGTATCGATGTTGAGCAACACGGCCTCGACCTCCTCGCCCTTCTGGAAGAGCTCGGAGGGGTGCTTCACGCGCTGGGTCCAGCTCATGTCGCTGATGTGAACGAGGCCGTCGATGCCTTCCTCGATCTCCACGAAGATACCGAAGTCCGCGATGTTGCGAACGTGGCCCTTCACGACCGTACCCGGCGGGTACTTCTCGGTGAGCTGCTCGTACGGGTTCGGCTCGAGCTGCTTCATACCGAGCGAGATGCGGTTCTGCTTCACGTCGACGTCGAGCACGACTGCCTCGACCATGTCGCCCACGGCGACCATCTTCGACGGGTGCTTCACGCGGCGGGTCCACGACATCTCGGAGATGTGAACGAGTCCCTCGATGCCCTCTTGGAGCTCGATGAACGCGCCGTAGTCCTTGAGCGAGACGACCTTGCCGCGGACGACCGTGCCGGGCACGTACTTCTCGGCGGCCGAGCTCCACGGATCTTCCGTGATCTGCTTGAGGCCGAGCGAGACGCGCTCGGTGTCGGCGTTGAACTTCAACACCTTCACGCGAACGTGGTCACCGACCTGGAACAGCTCGGACGGGTGATTGACCCGGCCCCAGCTCATGTCGGTGATGTGGAGGAGTCCGTCGATACCGCCGAGGTCGATGAACGCACCGTACTCGGTGAGGTTCTTGACGATACCCTCGACGATCTGGCCTTCCTTGAGGCGCTCGAGCGTCGACTCCTTCAATGCAGCGCGCTCCTTCTCGAGGAGCACGCGGCGCGACAACACGATGTTGCCGCGCTTCTTGTTGAACTTGATGACCTTGAACTTGAAGTTCTGGTTCAGGAACGCATCGAGGTTGCGGACCGGGCGCAGGTCGACCTGCGAGCCCGGAAGGAACGCCTTCACGCCGCCGCGGATCGTGACCGAGAGGCCACCCTTCACGCGCGCGGTGATGACGCCTTCGATCAACTCGTCGCGTTCGCACGCGGCGCTGATCTCGTCCCAGACCTTGAAGCGATCGGCCTTCTCCTTGGAGAGGACGATCATTCCCATGTCGTTCTCGCGTGACTCGAGGAGAACGTCGACGACGTCTCCAGGCTTCACACCGATCGAGCCGTCCGCCTGACGGAACTCGTCGAGCGGGACTTGGCCCTCGCTCTTGTAACCGACATCGACGATCGCGAAGTCTTTTCCAACTGCGATCACGGTGCCGCGGAGGATTTCACCCTCCTTGACGCTGTCCTGGCCGAAGCTTTCGGCGAGTAGCGCGGCGAAGTCTTCGTCGCCTGTTTCTTGCGTAGCGTTGTTCAAGCAGATCTCCAGAGAACGCCGAGGTTGGATTTACCGCCGGAGCGGCTCCTCGACGCAGGGGCGAGTTGGTACCGTCCGCCTCCCGAAATGTCAACGGTGGTGGTGAGATCCACCGCTTTCGGTGAGGGTCGCTCCGGAGGCGGCCCTACCTCTATATGGCGGCGGCACGGGTCTCGACGGTCACTGCCAGAGAATCCACAACCTGTTCGAGGGTTTGCGTGGAGCTGTCGACGAGGACCGCGTCCGTGGCCGGAACCATGGGGGCCACGTCGCGGGAGGCGTCGCGGTGATCGCGCTCGCGGATCTCGCGCAGGGTGACTTCGTAGTCGACCGCCGTGCCCGAGGCGGCGAGCTCCTTCACGCGGCGCGAGGCACGCTCGGCATCGGTCGCGGTGAGGAAGAACTTCGCCTCCGCGGTCGGAAACACGACGGTCCCCGTGTCGCGGCCTTCGACGACCACTCCGCCGCCGGCCCCGAGGCGACGCTGCAGATCGAGGAGAGCGGCGCGGACCTCCGCGTGCGCGCTGACCTGCGAAGCACCTTGCGAGACATCCGGCGTGCGGATCTCCGCGGTGACATCGACGCCCGCCAGGAACACGTGGTTCTTGTCGCCGACGAAGTCGTACGTGATGTCGAGATCGCGCGCGATCTGCGCGCACGCCGCGGCGTCGGTCCACGCGATGCCGCGCTGCTTCGCGGTCAGCGCGACGGAGCGATAGATCGCACCCGTGTCGAGCAGGCGATAGCCGAGTCTCCGCGCGAGGAGCTTCGCGACGCTGGACTTACCGGCACCCGCAGGCCCGTCGATGGTCACCACGATACGGCGCATGCCGTGTGTATACACTCAGGGCGCGCAGCCTGGATCGCAGATGGCCCCCGACGCCGTCATGATCGTGCGCTCTGCGTGAACCTCGCGCAGGCATTTGCTGCAGCGGATCATGCGCGGGCCCTCGAGCGGTGCGGGCGGCGGCGGCTTCGGATGGCGTCGCTCTTCGAGCTCGGCCTCGACGCGATACTGGAGGACTTTGGTGTCGAGCTGCCCTGCTTCGGCGAGCATCTTCACGAGCACGGCGACGGTGGCCGACAGCTCGAACACCATCGGCCGCAGCTGCGCGACCTGCTGTTGGAGGATCTCGACGCCGTACGCGGTCGCACCGGACTCGGCGGCGAGATCGTTGATGTCGTCGCGTTGCCGCCACTCGCTGTCGAACCAGTAGCCGAAGATGCCGCCGCGCCGTTGGACCATGCCCACATGATGCCTTCGACGGCGGGCACCTCGGACATCCGCGTTGTACATTCGAGAACGGTGGAGGCAACCGCGAAACGAGACCCCGACACGGAGCGCGCGGGTGCGCGACACGGGGAAGGTCGGTGGAAGACGTTCGCGGACGTGGTCGCGTTCACGCTCGGCGTGAACGTGTGGATCTCGATCGTGATCCTGCCGGCGATCTTCGTGAACGCGCTGAACACCACCGGCCGCATTGCCGCCGCAGCGCTGCCGTTCGGCACGTTGCTCCTCGGACTCGCGCGTCGCTCGGAGGGCATCCTACTCGGGCTGTTCCCTGCGGCGCTGCTCGTCCCGATCGCGATCGTGCCCGCGATGGCGAGCTCCCACGTGTACGGCCCGATCCGCTACGCGCTGGTCGCCGTCGGTGTCGTCGCGTATCTGTTCTCGGTCTCGTTCTTCACCACGTTCCACGAGCCGCCGCAGCCGCGCAGCATCCGCGGACTATCGTCGGCGGCGGTCGGTCCGGCCGAGCGCTGGCAACGGCGCGAGCGCGTGTACTGGATGCTCACGATCATGTCGCTGATCATCCCGACGGTGCTGATCGCGTGGGTGAACTTCGACGACTCGATCGCGGACTTCCTCGGCGAGATGTACCCCGGTCGCGTCGCGCTCATGACGACCGCGCTCACGGTCGGTGCGATCGCGCTGTGGCTCGGCATCTTCCACTACGCGTTCCTCGGTGTCCTGCGACCGCATCGCACCGGCGATCGCGACCTCGTGGTCACGCTCGCGCAAGCGCGCGCCGACGCGAAGACCGGCAAGCCCCGCTCGCGCTTCTATCTGTCCGTCGCGATCGCGCTCGGCGCGATGGCCGCGCTGATCCTCATCCGGCACGCGAAAGGCTAACCATGCGTCGTTTCTTCTTCGAGATCCTCGCGACGTCGCTGATCGCCGGCAGCTTGTTCTTCTTCAAGGAGACGCTCGACTACCTCGCTCGCCGCGATTACGTCGCCGCGTTGCTCGTGATGATCATCGGCGTCGCCGTGATCTCCGTCGGTAAAGAGATGGCGCGGCTCGCCCTGGTACAGCGCGACTGATCATGCGCGCCGTGGTCCTTGCCCTGATCGCAGCCTGCGGCGGCGCGCCGGAAGTCGCGCCGGCGACGAGCTCGCGCGCGGCGGATCCGATCGCGACCAAGGCCGGGCCCACCGACGAGATCGTCGCGCAGGTCAACGGCCGCCCGGTATGGGCGTCGTGCGTCGCCGCCCAAGGCGCGGCGCTCGCGAAGCTCGGCGGCGTGCCCGATGCGAAGAAGCAGGCGCTCGACGAGTGCATCGCGTTCGAGCTGCTCGCGCAAGAAGCCGACAAGCGAGGGCTCGCCGACGACGCGGAGGTCGTGGATGCGACGCGCACCGCGATCGTCAATCGCGTCGTCGAGCTCGGCTTCGAGCAGAAGTACACCAAACCCGCCGACATCGGCGAGCGCCTCGAGAAGTGGAAGCGCGACAACGCGTGGCGCATGCATCGTCCCGAGCTGCGCGCGTCCGCGTACATCCGCGTGCTCGGACCCGACGACCAAGCGCGGCCCGTCGCGCAGGCGATCCACGACAAGCTCGCGAACGAGACCGGCCTGTTCAAGGTGAACCTCGACGAGGCCGTCGCCGGGATGCCCGCGTCGCCGGCGATCGAAGTCGCGGCGGTGTCGGACAAACCGAAGGACCAGCTCGTCCCGGAGTACTCGAACGTGTTGTTCGCGATCCCCGAGGTTGGCCGCATCGGAGGGCCGGTGAAGACGAAGTGGGGGTGGGACGTGATCCTGTGGACCGGCGGTCTCCCCGCGAAGGAGATGACCGCCGACGAAATGGCGGAGTCCGCGTTTCCGGAGATGCGTCGCTCGCTGTTCCCGATCTGGGTCGCGCAGATCGCCCGAGACCTCGGCATCAAGCCGGAGATCGATCCCGCGCAGCTCGCGCGCCTCGACGAGGTGGGACCGTGATGCGGGCCGGGGATGCGACGAGCGCGAAGGCAGTTGCCGCGAAGGGCTCGCGATGAAAGAAGTGATGCCGACGCAGCTAACGCCGTTCGCCGACATCATGCGGCGCGCGGTGGAGGCAACGCCCGGGGCGATCGGCGGCGCGTTCGCCGACGCCGAGGGCGAGATGGTCGATGGCTACACGACGATCGATCGCGAAGAGTGGGCGATCCTGACGGCGCACTACGGCGTGGTGCTCGTCCAGCTGCACGGGGCGTTCGGCACGTGGCACTACGGCGGCCCCGAGTACTTCATCGCACAACACCAGCGCCTCGATGTTGTCGTTCACTCCGTGGCGCACGGGTACTACGCGCTCCTCGCGGTGACAGAATCCGACGGCACCGCACCGCTCGCGACGGCGCTGACGAGCCTGCGCAGCGCGGCGGCCGAGCTGAAGCGGGAGATCACGTGAAGCTCGCGCGAGCCCTCGCGATCGTCGCCGGCTTCGGGCTGTGCTCGACGGCGCTCGCCGACGATCCGCCGAACCCCGCGTACGAATACGATCCGTACAGCCAAGCGTGGAACGGCATGGCGAGCTTCGTCGGTCTCGCCGAAGGGATGGGCTTCTCGGTGACGGCGAAGGTCTCGCTCGAGTGGGGCGAGATCTCGAGCGAGGACATCTTGTTCCTCGTGTTCCCGCTGCAGCGCGTGGATCCCGCGAAGCTCGGCGCCTTCGTCAGCGCGGGCGGCAACGTCGTCATCGCGGACGACTTCGGCGACTCGCGCGAGGCGATGCAGGCGCTCGGCCTCATGCGCGCGACCGTCGAGCAAGTGCGCGCGACGCGGTTCTACGAAGGACTCACATACGCACCGATCGCGAACGGGCGCGGCAGCCACGAGCTCGCGCGCGATGTCGGCGACGTGATCACGAATCACCCGGCGGTGCTGACCAGCGTCGAGGGTGCGGACACGGTCGTCGCGCTCGAGCAAGGCGCGATCGTCGCGGCCGGCGAGCGCGGCAGCGGCCGGTTCGTCGCGGTGAGTGACCCGAGCATCTTCATCAACCGGATGCTGCAGTTCCCGGGAAACCTCCAAGTTACCGTCAACATCCTCAACTGGCTCGATCGCGGCAATCGCCGCGCGCGGCACATCATCTTGCTCCGCGGCGACGTGCCGATGTTCGGCGATCCGCGGCCGTTCATCGACGACGCACGCGCAGGCGAGGTCGGCCGCTCGATCGCGGATCTGAACTTCTGGCTGTCAGAAGCCCGCGCGTGGCTCCTCACGCCCACGGCGATGAAGGCGCTCGCCGCATCGCTCGCAGCGATCCTGCTCTTGCTCGCGCTCGTCGCCCTGCCCGTTCGCCGCGGCCCGAAGATCGACGGCGCGTGGCTGCGCTTCGGACGTCCAGCCCGGCGCGACGAGCCGCACGGTCTCGTCACCGCGGCCGATGCAGGCGTGGGCTCCACCATGGTGATCGCGTGCATCCTGCGCGATCAGGTGCAGCGCTTGTTAGCGGACCTGACGGGCAAGACCGAGCCGCTGTACACGGTGCCCGAGGCGCAGCTCGTCGCGGAGCTGTCGAAGGCCAAGGGCACGAACGCGGGCGTCGCGCTGACCCGCGTGTATCGCCGGCTGCGCGCGCTGCCGAGCCGCGGCCAGGCATCGGCGCCCTGGAGCGCGGGGCACCTCCCGCGGCGTGAATTCGACGCGCTGTACCGAGATGTCGCCGAGCTGTGTCGTACTCTCGGCACCGAGCTCGAGCCGCAAGCCACGAGCGTCCCACCAAGATAATGCCCGCCTTCGCCCTGAGTCCCGACAAGCTCGCTCGCGTCAACCAGCTCGCGAGCGCGATCACCAACGAAGTCGGTCGTGCCTTCATCGGCGCGCCGTCGATCACCGAGGCGCTGCTGGTCGCGCTGCTCGCGCGCGGACACGTGCTGATCGAGGGCTACCCCGGCGTGGCGAAGACGACGCTGGTCAAAGCGTTCTCCGGCACGCTCGGCTGCAACTTCCGTCGCGTGCAGTTCACGCCCGACCTCCTGCCGTCGGACATCACCGGCACGTACATCCTCGACATGCGCACGAACACGTTCGTGCTGCGCGAGGGCCCGGTGTTCTGCAACGTGCTCCTCGGCGACGAGATCAACCGCGCGCCCGCGAAGACACAGTCCGCGCTCCTCGAAGCGATGCAGGAGCACCAGGTCACGATCGAAGGCGAGACCCGCTCGCTGTCCGAGCCGTTCATCGTGCTCGCGACGCAGAACCCGATCGAGCAAGAAGGCACCTACCCCCTCCCCGAAGCGCAGGTCGATCGCTTCCTGATCAAGCTGCGCATGGGGTACCCGGCCGCCGCCGACGAGAAGCGCATGCTCGGCACGTATGACAAGCCGCCGCCGCCGGTGCGCCCGATCGTGGGCCCGTCCGAGGTGCTCGAGATGCAGGCGCTCGCGCAGGAGGTCTTCGTCGCCGAAGAGCTCCTCGATTACGTGCTCGGGCTCGTCGCGTTCACGCGCAGCCACGCGAAGGTCTACCTCGGTACGTCGCCGCGCGCGGGTCTCGCGCTCGTCCACGCGGCGAAAGCGCACGCGTTGCTCAAGGGCCGTGACTACATCCTGCCCGATGACGTTCGCAGCCTGGCACCGCTCGTCCTCGGCCACCGCATCCTGATGACTCCCGAGGCGGAGCTCGAAGGAAACCTCGGGACCCAAGTGGTCGCCGAGGCGCTCGACAAGGTCGGCTACAAGATGCCCAAACGGTGACGGATTGATCCCCAGGCTCGCAACGCGCGGAAAGCTGATCCTCGGAACGGCGTTGCTGTTCCTCTTGGTCGGCGCACTGCACGGCGCGCCGCCGCTCGTCGGGCTCGCGGGCGCGATCCTCACGCTGCTCCTCGCGCTGTACCTGAGCTTCTACCCGACGGCGATCCTTCTTCGCCGCAAGAAGATCGAGCTGTCGTGGTGGGTGCCGCCCGGTGATCAACCCGGCGGCGCGCTCGGCGCCGACCGTCCGTTCCAGCTACACCTCGCGTTTCGCAATCACGGATCGCGAAAGCTGCGCATCCTGTCGACGAATATCCTCGCGGGCTCCGGTCTCTCGCTCGACGAGAAGCCGAGCGCGACGGTCAAGCGCGGCCAGCAGGTCGAGGTGACCACCACCGTGAAGCCGCTCGCCGCAGGCTACCAAGTGCTGCACGGCGCGGCGCTCACGTTCGGCGACGCGCTCGGCCTGTTCGACATCGAGGCGTTCTTCCCGAACCCGATCGCCGTCAAGGTCTTCCCCAAGACGGTCGCGCTACGCGGCCAGCCCGTGCGCGCGGTCGGCGGCGCCCTGCACGAGCAGGTCGGCCTCCATCACGTGCGCCGTCGCGGATTGTCCGGCGAGCTGCGCGAGATCCGCGAGCACTCGCACGGCGATCCGTTCAAGTTCATCGCGTGGAAGGCCACCGCGCGCCGCGGTCAGCTGATGGTGCGCGATCTCGAGAACGAGATCGTGACCACGCACATGGTCCTCCTCGACGTCGGCAGCGGCATGCGCACGGGCGCGCTCGGCCGCACGCCTCTCGATTGGGCCTCCGACTCCGCCGCCGCTCTCGCGAAGGCCTCGGTCGCGAACAGCGATCGCGTCGGCCTCGTCGCGTTCGACACGCGACCGATCGTCGAGCTCCCGCCCGACACCGGCCATTACCACTACCTCCAGCTGATCGATCGCCTGCTCGACACCCGCTCGATCGTCGACGAAGATCTCACCGACGTCACCGCCGGCGAGCTCGTCGCCCTCGTCGCGCGCTACCTCGCGCATCAAGAAGCGATCGACGTTCGCATCAAGGTCGCGCCTCCGCTCGACGACGGTCGCTGGACGACGATCCAAGCCGGCCCCGATGGCCAGCTCTACGATGTCGCCGCGACAGGCCGCCTCTGTCGCCGCCTGATCGATCTCATGCTGGGCGACAAGAAGGACAAGGCGCGCGCGAAGCTCGCCCCCGTCGTCGAGCCCGATCCGCAGCTCGCTCCGCTCCGCCAGTTCTGCCGCCTCCGCGGCATCGAGCTGCCCTACCGCAACTCGTGGGAGCACGGTCGACGCTCGTCCGGCCTCGCTCGCGCCGTCGAGCGTACGGTGATCCACGGCCGCCCCGACGTCGTCGTGCTCATCTCCGATCTCGCCGGCTTCGCCGAGGACGAGACGCGCTCGATTCGCGCGCTCGCCCGCCTGCGCAAGGTGGCCGGTAGCGTGATCACGCTCGTGCCCTCCCCCGCGGCATTCCTGCCCGTGGCCACCACGCCCCACGGCCATCGCGTGCGCGAGATGATGATCCGCGACCAACGTGCGGCGATGGAGCCCGGACGCAAGCTGCTCACGCGCCACGGCATCACCGTCGTCGAAGGATCGCCCACCGATAGCCTGGATCGGTTGATCGGTGGCGGCGGACGCGCTCGTCGCGCTGGTTGACCCGTCGCGTTCGTCAACAAGCTCGGCCGCGCTCGCTGACGAGCTTGGCCGCGTTCGCTGCATCGTTCGATCGCGGTTGATGGCGATCGGCGAGCTGCAGCTGGTTGTTCTGCAGTTGTTTGTCCGCCTCGCGGACTGTCCGAATTCCGGACGGTCCGCTTACCGGACGATTTCCACGTTGCTCTCGACCACCGACAACGTCCAGGTCGGCTGCGTGACCGTACCGGCCGCCTTCGACGTCACCGATCCGATCGACAGCGCGGTGAGTAACACCGCGGCCCCGATGAACAGTGCGTCCTTCCACCGGTCTCGACCATGACGCTGTGCGATTTCCTTCAAGGTGCTCATGTCATCCTCCTGGTCGACGAAACGCCCACTCTAAAATTACCGATTCGTATGGGCGCTGTCACGAAAAACACCCGTGTCTCGCGGGAGCAGAGATCGAATCACGTCGATTTCTCGTCGAGGATTCGCTCTGGTGTGCCGCGCAGTACTGGGTGTGCCTACATCGCCTACCGCGCGACGCGCTGCGACGAATCCTGTCGCAGCCCACGCGCGCACTCGATCGGACACCGTGTCCGTTTCCGAGCTCGCGTTCGATGCATGCCTCCAAGAGACGCAGTGACCAGCGCCGGTTTACAGCCACTCGAACATTCGGCGGACTAGTTCGCTGCGCCACTCGCCGGCGCGGCCAAGCCCCCCACGATCGGCCTGTTGGTCGCGCCGAAACCCGCGCCAGCCCCCGCGTAAATCCCAGGTGCCGCGAGGAGCACCATGCTGTCCCAAAATGGACCATGCGCGAACCCGACCGCCTGAAGCGCTACTCCGAAAAACAGCACCAGCAGGCCGAGCCACCATCCGACCACCGCGAGGAAGCCCGCGTCGAACCACATCCGCGGACGTGGCGCGAGCGACGTCGCGACGATCATGGCGACCGACACCGCCAACATGGGCAGCAGAACGAAGAAGAACAGAATCATGGCGACGATGTCATCGGACTCGAGCTCCGAGAAGCTCCAGCCGCTCGCGAGCCACGTGATGCCCGCCGTCGCGAGGATCACGACGGCCGCGCGCGGACGCACCATGACGAGCACGAGGGGGACCGCGGCGAGCAAGAGCGTGTAGGTCACCATCGAGTCGAGTGTTGCAGAATCGCGTCGCGCCTTCATCCGACGCTTCCGATCTTCGTGGCAGGTGCGAGTCCGATGGTGTCGATGGCGGCGCGATCCAGTCCGATGACGGTGACCGAGTCCGATGCCGGTGAGCGAGCCCGATGCCGGTGACCGAGTCCGATGCCGGCGTGAGCGAGCCCGATGCCGGTGACCGAGTCCGATGCCGGCGACCGAGTCCGATGCCGGTGACCGAGTCCGATGCCGGTGATCGAGTTCGATGCCGGTGACCGAGCCCTGTCGATCTCAGGGGTCCTGTTCACAACGAGTCGCTCAGGTTGCGAGGTCATGCAACGAGAACCCAACGCCGTCTCCTGCCGTACATACGGCGTACTAACGGGCGTACTAACGAGGGCGTACTAACGAGGGCGTACTAACGAGGGCGTACTAACGAGGGCGTACTCACGAGGGCGTACTTACGAGGGCGTACTTACGAGGGCGTCCTCACGAGGTCGTACTTACTGGCGTTAGTAGTACGGCATATGAACGCTAGGGAAACGAGGCGGCGTAGTGTGAACCACCGACGCCCTCGAGTCCGGCGTCCGACGTGTCGACGAGTTAGCTGTTCGGCGTGCTCTCGGACGGCGTGCTCTCGGACGGCGTGGTCTCGGACGGCGTGCTCTCGGACGGCGTGCTCTCCGATCGCGTGCGCTCCGATCGCGCGCGCTCCGACTGGGTGCTCTCCGACCGGGTGCTCTCCGATCGCGCGCTCTCCGACTGTGTGCTCTCGGACCGTTCGCTCTCGGACCGCGCGCTCTCCGATCGCGCGCGCTCCGACTGCGTGCTCTTCTCCGACCGGGTGCTCTCCGATCGCGCGCTCTCCGATCGCGTGCTCTCGGACCGCGTGCGCTCCGACCGGGTGCGCTCCGACCGGGTGCTCTCCGATCGCGCGCTCTCCGACCGTGCGCTCTCCGACCGCGCGCTCTCCGACCGTGCGCTATCGCCTTCCGCCAAGCGCTCTTCCGCTTCGAGGCGCTCGGACAGGCTCTTGATGTCACCGCGGAGTGCGGCACCACAGTGCCGGCACTTCGTCGCGTCCTTCTTCACCACGGTCGCGCACGCCGAGCAGCGCGGCGTGTTCACACCGCGCCCGACCACGTGTCCGATCACGGCCGCGCCGAGCACCACGAGCACGAGCGTGTTCGCGGTGACCATCGCGGCCATGCCGGCCACGATGCCGAGAAGTGTGCCCGCGATGAGGCCCACGCCGCCGCGATGCGTGCGCCATCGGAACGCCGTCTTGCGCGGCGCCGGCGAATCGTCCGCGAGATCGATGTCCGTGAAGCGGACGGGGGGCTCGCGTTGGATTGGCTCGGCGTCCTTCGCGATGCCGAGCATCTCGCGCAGCGCGTCCCGCTTCGGCGCGAGCTCGGTCATCCACGGCACCACCTCGTCCTTCTGTGGACGGCGCAAGCCTTCGGGCGCGGGCGCATCGCGCACCGTGGCTTGAACGGCGACCAGGAACGCGATGTCCGAGAGCGGTAGGTAGCCCGCGCGCAGCACGTCGTGCTCGTTCTCGTAGTAGACGCCGTTGAAGCGGCCCTGCCGGTTGTACTCCTGGAATGCGGCGTTCGCGACGAGCGTGCCGAGGCCGAGGTAGACGGCGGCGACCGAGCCGCGCTCGTGATCGCGATCGGGGTCGACATCGAGCCGTGGTGCATCGGCCTCGCGGTAGGGATCCGACGAGGGTCGATGGACGACCGCGTGCGCGACGCCGAGCTCGTGCGCGAGCGTGCCCGCGATGTCGTCCTCACCGAGGTACTCGATCCGGAATTGCAGCGCCTTCGCTTCGACCGCCTGGAGGCCCACGCGGGTTTCGGGGCGTCGATCGGTCGGCGGTGCGCCGAGCCGCTCGTCGACCACGACGATCGTGCGCGGGTTTCCCACGTGCCAGGCGAGGCGCCGCAGGACCGCGATCGCGCCACCGCGCGTGGGTCGCCACGGCTCGGGGAACGCGTCGGGCCCCGGCTCGATCGGCGCAGCGAGAAACGGCCCAGCTCCGCCTCGCGCGACGAGATCGCCGAGCATCGCGAGGAGCTCTTGTCGACGGGCGGCGGCGGGCTCGGCGGGCGGCACGCCCCATCATATCCGGTGTCTTCGTACACGCGGGGCACGCACCTTGCGTCTTGTTCGGACCAAAGGAGCTCCACATGAAGATCTTTTCGTTCAAGCGACTACTCGGGATGGCGGCCATCTACGGCGCGGTTCGTTACGTGCGTGCGAACGGCGGCGCGAAGGCGGTGTTCGACGATCTGAGCGCGAAAGCACGCACGATGATGGAAGGCGCGAAGTCCACGACCGACGAAGCGAAGAGCAACGTGTCCGATACGAGCTTCGCGACGAACACCGGCCGCGACGGTCGGATCTCCGAGAATCCCTCGGGCCGCGGCTCGTCGTACGCGAGCTACGATCTCGACGGCGACGACAAGCTGCGCCACTGAGCGCCGCCGCCAAGCTGCGCCACTGAGCGCCGCCGCTTACTCGGCGCGCGAGCGCACGACGTGCGTGACCGCGGCTCGATCGGCGCAACGAGCGCACGACGTGCGTGACTGCGGCTCGTTCGGCGCAACGAGCGCACGACGTGCGTGACCGCGCAGAGCACACCCCACCAACGCGCCCCCGGAGAACCGAGCGGGCGCGTTGTTCTTACGTTCGCGCGGATCGCGCGTTCACTCGCGCGTCACGTGCCGCGGCACACGTGATGCACCATCTTCGCGCATGAACGCTTCCAACCTCGTCCACACCATTGGTTCTTCGACCGGTGCCTTCGCGAAGCGCGTTGGCTCCGGAACTGCCGACCTCGCGGCCAAGGTCGGCGGCGGCACCGCGTCTGTCGCTCGCAAGGTCGGCGGCGGCACCGCGTCTGTCGCTCGCAAGGTCGGCGGCGGTACGGTCTCGGTCGCTCGTGCGATCGGTCCGAAGCGCGGCCTCATCGGCCTCGCCGTCATCGGCGGCGCGATCGTCGGCGGCATCTACCTCGCGCGCTACCTGAAGCGCCGCGCGGCGGAAGCGGAGAGCATGGAAGCCTCGGACGAGTTCGCGCCGAAGAACAAGAAGAACATGCGCAAGAACGGCAAGAACCACACGATCGAGGACGCGGTCACCTACTGAGCCGCGAGCGACGAAGCCGCACTACCGATCGCGGTGGTGCGAGCCCGGTTTCCACCACTCCTACTTAGTTCGCTTTTCACGAACCACTCCGCGAGCCCGGGCCTGATGCGCGTTCGTGCCTCGTGCGAACGTCGTGCGAACGTCGTGCGAGCGTCGTGCGAGCGTCGTGCGAACGTCGTGCGAACGTCGTGCGAACGTCGTGCGATCGTCGTGCGAACGTAGCGTACGCACGAGTCGGCGCGCGCGTCCTCCGTCTACGCGGACGCGGTCGCGCCGGTCAGCTGCGCGTTGCTCGCCTTCGAACCGAGCTTCGACAGATTCACCGACACCAGCTTCGACACACCCGGCTCCTGCATGGTCACGCCGTACAGGTTGTCCGCGGACTCCATCGTGCGCTTGTTGTGCGTGATCACGATGAACTGCGAGCGGTCCGTCATCTCGCGAACGAGCTCGTTGTAGCGATCGACGTTGGCTTCGTCGAGCGGTGCATCGACCTCGTCGAGGATGCAGAACGGCGACGGCTTGATCAGGAAGATCGAGAACACCAGGGCGACGGCGGTGAGCGCCTTCTCGCCGCCCGATAGCTGATCGACCGTGACGTTCTTCTTGCCGGGGGGCTGCGCGAAGATCTCGACGCCCGCTTCGAGCATGTCGACATCGTCGCCGCCCGCCAGCGACAGGTGCGCTTGGCCACCGCGGAACAGGCGCGGGAACACCTCTTTGAACGTGGCGTTGACCGACGCGAACGTGTCCTTGAACAGCTTGCGCGAGGTCTTGTTGATCTTGTCGATGGCGCGCTGGAGCTGATCGACCGCGCGCTCGAGATCGATCTTCTGCGCCGAGAGGAACTCGAACCGCGTGTTGACCTCGGCGAACTCTTCGATCGCCGTCAGGTTGATGTCGGTGCCCATGCGCTCGATGAGCTCGCGCAGCTCGCCGAGCCGCGTCTCTTGCTCTTCGGTGATGCCGGGGCGCTGGTGGTAGTCGTGGAGGATATCCGCGATGTCGATCTGGTAGCGCTCGTCGATCTGCTGGACGACGACGTTGCGGGTCATCGTGATCTGACCGTTGCGGAGGTCGAGGTTGTTGACCTCTTGCGCGAGCTTGTCCGCGCGCGACCGCAGCTCGCGGGAGGTCAGCTCGATCTCGGTGAGCGCGGACAGGCGGGCCTCGTACGCGCGGCGGCCTTCGTCGAGGAGGACGAGGTCACCATCGCGCTGGACGCGGAGCGCCTCGAGCTCGGTGGCGAGCGACTCGCAGCCCTCGCGCAGGACGAGCACGCGGCGGGACGCGTCTTCGATCTCCGACGCGAGCCGCTCGGACCGCGTGGCGAGCTCGGCATCGGTGCGCGCGAGGCGCAGCGTGGCCGACTCCGCGGCGGCGCGCTTCTCGCCGAGCTGCGCGGCACGGATGCGCGCCTCGGTGAGGATCTGCGCCATCTCGTCGAGGCGATCGCGGTGCGTGGTCACCTCGGCGACGAGATCGAGCTGCGAGCGCTCGAGGTCGGCGATGCGATCGACCGCGGCCACGTGGCGCGCCTTCGTGGATTCCTCGTCGGTCGTGATCACGCGGAGGCGATCTTCGAGCTCGAGCTGTTCCGCGTTGAGCTGCGTCAGACGATCGCGATGGCGCTCGAGGTCCGAGCGCACGCGCGCTTCGTCCTTCTCGTGGCCCATGATCGCGAGGTCGCCTTCGTGGACCTGCGTGCGCAGCCCTTCGAGCGCCTTGATCACCTGCTTGAGCTCGGTCTTCGCCGTCACGAGGCGCGTCATCGCCTCGGACAGATCGTGCTCGAGGCGGCCGACGATCTCGACGAGGTCGCGGATCTCGCGCTTCTGGGCGAGCACGCCGGTGCCCTGCGCATCGCGAGAGCCGCCGGCGACGACGCCGTCTTCGTCGACGACATCGCCGTCGAGCGTGACGAGGCGATCGGTCACGCCGTTCTCGTGGAGGCGCAGCGCCGAATCGAGATCCTGGACGACGACGGTACGACCGAGCAGTCGCTTGCCGACATCCGCGTAGCCGTCCGCGAAGTCGACGAGGTCGGCCATGCGGCCGAGCACGCCGTCTGCGGGCCCGCCCGCCGCGATCAGCGCGGCGTGGGCGGCGGTGAGCTGCGTGCGATCCTCGACGATGATCCCGCCGCCCGTGGGCGTGCGCATCGGATCGGACTCGCCGAGCAAGGCGTCGTCGAGCACGGGGCGCTCGAACGAGCCGCTCGCGTTGCCCTCGCCTTCGAACGAGAACATTGGCGTGGCCGTCGGTGCATCCGCCATCGGCGCGGCCTGTGCGGCCTGCGCGATCGACGCTTTCGTCGACACGGCGAGCGGCACGAACGCGCTCCGTCCGCCGCCGCCGCTCTTGAGGTACCCGATCGCCGCGAGGCCGACCTGCGGCTCGCTGACGAGCACGCCGCCGAGGCGATCACCGAGCGCGGCCTCGACCGCGATCTCGAGCGTCTCGGGCGCGCGCACGACGTCGGCGACCACGCCTTTGATCTCGCCCTCGAAACCCTTCTCCATCCCCGCGAGGAGGATGTCGTCGGCGCCTTGCATGACGGCGCGCGTGCCGCGGGCGAAGCCTTCGTACCGCTCCTGGATCTCCTGCAGCGATTGCAGGCGAGAGCTACGGCGCTGCAGCTCGTTGCGCAGCGTCTCTACCTCGGCCTCGCCGCGCTGGGTCTCGTCGGTGAGGATCTCGCGACGCGCCTCGAAGCCCTGGTTCTGGCTTCCGAGATCGAGCCGCGTCTGGCGCAGCTGCACGAGCGCGCCATCGACGCGGCGGCTCTCGCGATCGAGCTCCTTCACGCGCTCTTCGTGCTGCGCGGTCTCGGACATCACGCGCTCGAAGCGGCGCTGCGCTTCATCGCGGCGGCGCGTCAGCGCCTCCAAGGTCGTGGTGGCCGTGGCGATCTCGGTACGCCGCGTCCCGATCTCCGCGCGCGCTTCGTCGAGGCGACCCTGCGCGTTCGCGAGCATCTGGCGACCCTCGCCTGCCGCGGCTTCGCGCGAGGCGACCTCGGCGGCTTCGCGCGCGACGTCCGCTTCGAGCGCATCGAGCTCGGTCTGCCGCTGCGCGAGCTCCTCGGCGCCGCGTGCGCGCTCGGCGGCGATCTGCTCGATCTCCGTCCGCGCGGCCGCGTTGCGGTGATCGAGCTCCTCGGCCTCGCGACGCTCGAAGCCGATCTTGCTCTCGCCGAGCCGGATGCGGTTATCGAGCTCGTACACGACCTCCTGCACGCCGACCAACCGGCGCTCCTCGAGCGATAGCTCCGCGCGCTCGGCGACGACGTGCGCGTCCTTGGTCGCCCACTCGGTGCGCGTGTCCTCGAGCTCGGTGCGCGCTTCGCCGAGGCGATTCCCGACGAGCCGTCCCTCGGCCGCGAGCTCGAGCCAGCGATGCGCGCCCTTCCACAGCTCGATGTCCTTCATCTCCGCGCGGTACTTGCGATAGCGCTCGGCCTTCTGTGCCTGGCGGCGCAGCGTGCCCATGCGCTTGTCGAGCTCGGTGACGATGTCCGACACGCGCATCAGGTTCTGCCGCGTCTGATCGAGCTTCTTCTCGGCCGCCTTCTTCTTCACCTTGAACTTGGTGATGCCGGCGGCCTCCTCGATGATCATGCGGCGATCGGCGGGGCGCGAGCTGACGATCTGGCCGATGCGGCCCTGCTCGATGATCGCGTACGCCTTGGTGCCGACGCCGGTGCCGAGGAAGAAGTCCGTGACGTCGCGCAGCCGGCACGGCGTCTTGTTGATGTAGTAGCTCGACGTGCCGTCGCGGTAGAGGCGGCGCGTGATCGTCACCTCGGTGTAGCGCGCGAAATCGAACTCGGGCGCGCGCTCGGCGAGGATCTCCGCGACCTCCTCGGTGGCCGACAGCGTCGGGTTGCCGTCCTTGTCGAGGAACACCGCTTTGGGCGCCTCGGCCTCGACCGCTGCGACCGGCGGCGCGGCTTCGTCGAGCGCTTCGATCTTCTCGACCGCTTCCGCGACGGCGGCATCTGCGGCCGCGACCTCGGCAGGATCGACGCCCGTCGTATCGATCGAATCGAGGGCGCGCTCGGTCTCGGCTTCATCGGAGTGGCGCGCGAGCTCGAGCTTCTCGTGGGAGAAGCCGACGTCGTCGAACGTGAGCGAGACCTCGGCCATGGGCGCGGGCCCGCGGCTCTCGGAGCCCGCGAAGATCACGTCCTCCATCGCCTTGCCGCGCAGGTGCTTCGCGCTCTGCTCGCCCATGCACCATCGGATGGCATCGACGATGTTGGACTTGCCGCAACCGTTCGGCCCCACGACGCCCGTGATCTGCTCGCTGATATTGACGACGGCCCGGTCGCAGAACGACTTGAAACCGATGATCTCGACGCGCTTGATACGCATTGTGCGGACGCAGGTTGGATCGACCCTATGACATCGGGATCGCTTCCTGCCGTGCTATCACTTCTAGCGTGCGGTTTGGGGTACTTGCGTTCGCGCTGATCCTCGTCGGGACGAGCGCGCGCGCACGCGCCGCGCCAACAATCGACATCCGCGCGAAGACCCAGCTCCAACTCGAGTCCGTGAAGCTCCGGGACGAGGGCGTCGCGGAGGTCGCGGGGTTCCTGTCGGACCGGCTGACGGGCGATGGGCTCGGTGGCCAGACCGTCAGCATCACGATCAACGGCGACACGGTCACCTCCACCACGCAGCCCGATGGTCGGTTCCGCGCGAACATCGGTGTGCCGATCGGGCCCACGAAGGTCGAGCTCGGCTTTCGCGGCGGGCCGCTCCTCGACGCGTCGAGCTTCGACACGATCACCGATCCGTCCCGCGAGCAGGTGCAGCTCTCGATCGTCGTCGATCCCGACGAGGTCACGGAGCCGGCCGGCGCGACGGAGAAGACGCTGCCCGGGATCAGCGTCCAGCCCGCGCGACTCGCCCGCGTCGTCGGCGTGCGGCTCACGGTCAACGCGCTCGACAAATCGAAGCTCACCGTGCAGATCGAGGTCGGAAACGCGGCGGATCCGACGCTGAAGAAGGTGCGCAGCGTCGAGACCGGGACGCCGTTCGTCATCACGCGCAAGGAGGCCGGCGGTCCGGGCAGCAAGCGCGTGCGCGCGACGTTCCCCGGCGACGCCACGCGCCAGACCGCGAGCGCCGAGGTCACCCTCGAGATCAAGGGCGACACCAACACGACCATGCGCGTCTCGACGACGAACCTCGCCTACGAAGACGAGCTCGTCGTCACGGGCAAGGTCACCGACGACGACGGCGTCGCGATGCCACGGGTCGCGGTGACGCTCGTCGCCGGCGATCGCCGCCTCGCGCAAGGTGCCACCGACAACAAGGGTAACTATCGCTTCGAGGTCGAGGGCGAGATCATCGGCCAAGGTCAGTTCGGCGTGCAGGTGCAGTCGGACGTCGGCCTCGCGTACCTCAAGCCCTCGCGCTCGGATCCCGCGATCATTCGCGTCGCCGCGCCGCAGCCCGTGCCCGTCAGCTACACGATCGCCGCGTTCATCGCGACCGGCCTCGCCGCGGGCGGATTCTTCCTCGCGCGGAGCAAGCCCTGGCGCAAGCTGCGTCGCGCGAAGCAAGCCGCCGACATCCCGGCCAACGAAGGCACGACGGAGATCATGGACGGCGGCCTCGTCACCAACAAGCCGAGCGTCATCTCCACGCTGCGCCGCCCGCAAGATGATGGCTTCTCCGGCGTCGTCCGCGACACCGTGCGTAGTCGTCCGGTCCCCGAGGCCGTGGTCACGCTGACGCTCGGCGAGATCGAGCGCAGCGTCCGCACCGCGTCCGATGGAAGCTTCACCATCGAGAAGCTCGGCGCGGGCGAGTGGAAGGCCGAGGTCGCCGCGCCGGGCCATGTCACCGAGCGGTTCGGGGTGTCGATTCCCCATCGCGGCGAGCTGCGCGGAGTCCGCGTCGATCTCGTCCCCGTGCGCGAGCGCGTGTTCCAGCTCTATCGCCACGCCGCCGAGCCCGTGCTCCCCGAGCCTCGGCTGTGGGGCATCTGGTCTCCTCGTCAGATCGTGGACCACGTGAAGTCCAAGAAGCGCAGCCCCGCGATGAGCGACCTCACGGACTTCGTCGAGGAGGTGTACTTCTCGTCGCGGCTCGCCGCCGAGACCCTCCTCCCCGGCGCCAAAGAGCGCGTCGATCGGGCGATCAAAGAGCGCACGATCAAGCCGCCGCCGGCCGAGCAAGTCCGATGAACATCGGACGCGCAGCAGTGCCAAAGGCACTGCGCAGGTAGATGACAACTACAGGCCTCGGCCTTAGGGTACGCCCATGCAACCCAACGAGCTGATCCAGCTCGGCATCGCGATCGTCGTGATCGCGCTCGTGATCTTCCTGCTCCGCCGTGCATCGGCGCGCAGCAAAGCGAAGGGCGCGGTCACCGCGCGCGAGCGCCTCGGCGTCGACACGACAGAAGAGAGCCGCCCCCGGCGCGAGCGGAAACGTCCGCGCCCCGGACAACCCGACAAGCCTCGCGCGAAGGAGCCCGAGCCCGAGGAAGACCTGCCCGAGGTCCCCGAGGGAATCGTCGACGAGGATGCCGCTGCAGCGTACAAGGCCGGCCTCGCGAAGACCCGCGGCGGCTTCGTCGCCAAGCTCGGCAAGCTGTTCGGCAAGAAGAAGATCGACGCCGCCACGCTCGACGAGCTCGAGGAGACGCTGTTCACTGCCGACATCGGACCGCGCGCCGCCGAGCGCATCTTCACGTCCGTGAAGTCGGGCCTGTCGAAGAACGATCTCGAGGACGCCGACAAGATCTGGGCGCAGATCCGCAAGACCTCGCGCCAGATCCTCGCCGTCGACGCACCCGCCTTCGATCTCGGCAAGCACACGCCGTTCGTGCTGCTCGTCCTCGGCGTCAACGGCGTCGGCAAGACGACGACGATCGGCAAGCTCGCCAAGAAGTTCAGCGACGAGGGCAAGAAGGTCCTCCTCGCCGCCGGCGACACGTTCCGCGCCGCCGCGACCGAGCAGCTCGAAGAATGGGGCAATCGGTCGGGCGTTCCCGTCGTGAAGGGGAAGTCGCAGGGTGACCCGTCGAGCGTGATCTTCGAAGCGATCAAGCGCGGCGTCGACGAGAAGTTCGACATCGTCATCTGCGATACCGCGGGCCGGCTGCACTCGAACGCGGGCCTGATGGACGAGCTGAAGAAGATCCGCCGGGTCGCCGACAAGGCGATGCCGGGTGCCCCGCACGAGACCTGGATGGTCCTCGACGCGACCACGGGACAGAACGCGATCTCCCAGGCCAAGACGTTCAAGGCCGACATGGAGATCACCGGAATCGTCCTCACGAAGCTCGATGGATCGTCGAAGGGCGGCGTGATTTTGGGCATCTGTGACGAGCTCAAGGTTCCGGTCCGCTTCGTCGGTCTCGGGGAGAAAATCGGCGATCTGAGGCCGTTCGACCCGAACGCGTTCGTGACCGAGCTGTATAGCGATGCGTCGACGAGTGAAGCCGCTTAGCAGCTGTTAGCTGACGGGTTTCGCAACCTGGCGGCACCAACGCCTGTCATCCAAACCTGCGCCAACTTGTTGAGCGCGGGCAAAGGCGAGTGTTATGAAGCCTCTACGAATGCGGGCATTCCATCGATCCGTCCTCGTCCTCGCATCTATCGCGACGCTGGCTGGGCCTGCGTTCGCGCAAGCCAAAAAAGGAGACAAGGCACCTGCTCCCGCTGCCGGCGGAGAGGCCGAGCCCGAGATCGAGATGGATCCCAACGCCCCACCGGCCGACAAGCCGGCGGACGGCGGTGAGATCGACATGGGCGCAGAGCCCGGTCCTGGTGACCTCGCGGCCGACATGGCGGCGTCCGATGCGGCAGCCGCCGCGGCGGTCAAGGCCGGTCCGGTCACGCGCACCAAGCTGTCGTGGAAAGACATCCTCGTCGTCGTGCGCAAGCCGTTCTTGAAGGCGCGCCGCACCGAGCTGTTGCCGATGGTCGGCACCACGATGAACGACAACATGATCCGCCACTACACGCTCGGCGGCATGCTCTCGTACTACCTGACCGACGTCCTCGCGATCGGCGTCGAGGGTCACTACTACCAACCGTCGTTCCGCGAGCCGTTCGATCTCGTGGCTCGTCAGGCGCGCCGCCTGCCGACGGTGAACACGTACACGTGGAGCGCCGCGCTCGACTTCCACTACGTGCCGGTCTACGGAAAGTTCGCTGTCTTCGACAAGAAGCTGATCACCTGGGAGGTGTTCTTCACCGCCGGTATCGGCGCTGGTCAGAGCAAGGTCGAGCCACGCGACACCAAGTTCCCCGGCTTCACGAACCTCCTCATCCAGCCCAACGTCGGTGCATCGATGCGCTTCTTCCTCGCGAAGTGGCTCACGGTCAGCGTCGGCATCCGCGACTACGTCTTCTTCGACAAGTTCGAGCCGACGGATCGTTCGCCGACGATGAACGCCACCGCCGAGCAAGCCAAGGAGAACTCCGACGGCGCGCTGATCAACAACGTCATGTTCCAGATCGGCATCAGCTTCTGGCTGCCGACGAGCTTCGAGTACACGACCTTCCGCTGAGCCAGAGGAGTTGAGCCATATGAACAAGACCATTCTCAGCGCCATTGCTCTCGCGGCTCTCGCCACGCCGATCGCCGTGGACATCTCGGAAGCTCACGCGGAGCGCCGCGAGAACGGACTCCGCGCCGACAAGGCCGTCCGTCATCGCCGTTTGCTCGTGAAGGGCCGCTTCGAGTTCGCGCCCCTGTTCGAGTCGACGATCAACGCCGACTTCCGCCACATCATCGGCGGCGGCGCGAAGCTCGAGTACCACCTCGGTGACATGCTCTCGATCGGCGTCATCGGCGTCGGATCGACCGCACTCAACACCGGCCTCGTGAAGAAGATCGAGCCCACGCTCGAGATGAACGTCGACAACGCGACGCGCGAGCCGAGCCGCGACGAGTTCATGACTCGTCTCAACTCGATGCCGCTCCACGGCGCCGCGTACGTCAGCCTCACGCCCTGGTACGGCAAGCTCGCCGCGTTCAGCCAGGCCTACGTCGCGTTCGACTTCTACTTCCAAGCAGGCGTCGCGTTCGCGCAGCTCAAGAGCGACTGCCCGACCAACGTCTGCAACGACACCCACCCGGGCGTCCCCGACCCGAACAACAGCATGGTCCCCGCGGACAACAACCCGAACAACGACCCGCCGCTCAACAGCGGTGGTCGCGCGGGCCTGTACCTCGGCGGCGGCATCCACGTCTTCTTGAACGACTTCATCGCGCTCGACCTCACGGTTCGCGACTACGCGTTCACCGACAACCCGTCGGGCGCGGACTTCAACGCCAACCTCGCCGTGACCAACGACGACAACCGCTTCATCCACCACCTGTTCTTCGGTGCCGGCGTGTCGATCATGTTCCCGACGACGGTCAAGCGTACGCCCTGACCCGGCGCCCTCGGGACAGCCGAGGCCACCTTTGGTGACGCCCTGCCAACCACGTTGGCGGGGCGTTTCTGTATCTAGCCGAAATCCTGTACGCTTGGGGAACACGGTCATGGATCGTGCCTTGCTGAAGCACTAACCGTCTCGATGCGTCGCCTCCTCGTCATCCTCGGTCTCGTCCTCGTGGCGCAGAGCAGCTGCATCACGCCGTCGATTCCGATCCCCCCGCCCGACCCGTCGCAGATGACGTTCCAGCTCCAGGGCGACGTCGGGAACACGACCGCGTCGTTCTCGTATCCCGCGAACGTGAACTACGAAGAGACCGTCGTCTTCGTGTTCAATCGCACGAAGGGCATCGGCGTCATCGAGACCGCGCGGCCCGACGGCAGCGTCGGTCCCACGGCGCCCGTGAGCGCGGACCTCGGGAACGAGATGGTCATCTCGTTCCAGCGCGAAGACCAGACGGTCTCCACGTGCATCAAGCTTCGCGAGGGCGCGCAGAGCAGCAACCCGCCCTGCGGCTCGTAACGTCTTGCCACTCGTAGCGTCTTGCCACTCGTAGCGTCTTGCCACTCGTAGCGTCTTGCGTAGCGTCTTGCCACTCGTAGCTGGGTGGCTGCTCGACTCGAGCGGCAGGTAGCTCGGTGGCGGCTCGACTCGGCGAGCGGCTAGTAGCTGATCGCCGGCCACGCGATGAGCGTGGGACGCATCGTGCGGGTCTCGCCGTTGCGCTCGATCACGAGCGACGGACGGGCACCCGGGTGCGATCCGTAGATCTTCTCCTGGAGCTCGCTCGCGGAGTCGATGCGATCGCCGTTGATCGACAGCACCTTGTCGCCTGGCTGGAGCTGAATGGCCTCGGCCGGCGTCGCGGCGAGGACACTGTCGATCTCGGCGACGCCGTCGTGGAAGACGTAGCGTATGCCGAGGAAGCCATGATCCGGGCGAACATCGACCGTCGTCGTGACCTCGGCCTGGTACGGGCAGCCACGCGTCGACATCGAATCGGCGACCTGCATCGCCATCAGCGTGGTCGCCAGCGCCAGTCCGGACGCGACACCAGCCATCGTGCAGACGACGGCTACCGTCCCCAACCCACGGCTGCGTTCGTTTGGAAGCAGCGCCTCTCTCCGGAGAACAGGAGCAGTTTCGGGGGCAGCAGGAGTCTCATCAGACATCTACGTTTCCTCGCTTTCGGTCCTACTCCCCACTCTACGCGCCGACCCCATCGAAGGCCACGGAGAAATGACGCAACGTGAATGACCTCACGCACGGATCGTCGACGACGACAGCGATGGTAGGTTCGGTGCTCGGGTGAACGGCACCCCACGTAGCGCGCGGCTCCGCCGGTGGCTCCTGGTCATCGGTCTCCTCGTAGTGCTCTTGCTGGGCACGGCGTTCGCGGTGTTGCGCGTGAAGTTCGAGGGGGAAGATCTCGGCGACAACATCGCGTCGATCCTCAACAAGCGCATGCGCGGCCGCATCGCAATCGGCGCGATCGAGTGGCAGCCCTCGGCGCTCAAGAAGCTGGTGACGGGCGGCTGGGTCCCCGTGACCGTCCGCGACATCAAGGTGTGGGACGACTGCGCACTCAGCGCCGTGACCACCGTCGATGTCGACGATCTGCGAACCAGCGACCCCAATGAAGATTGTACTCCCGATGACCGTCCCGACCCGAACCCCACGAGCACCCGCAAGCCGCGCAAGCAGCTCCTACGAGCTCCTCTGATCACGGCCGAGCTCGATATCCACGCGCTCCTGTTCGGCAACCACGACTTCGTGTTCCGTCACGTGACGATCGCGCCGGGCGCGGAGGCGTTGATCGAAGAGACCCGCGAGCCCTACCCGCTCCACGCGTACGATCGCGTGATCGTCAGCATCGTCACCGCGTTCTATCCGCGGCTCAAGGCGGGCTTTCGCGCCGGCATCACCGCCGAAGCGCCGCCGCCGATCTTCGACATCCGCGACATTCACATCCGCGATCTGAACCTCAGCGTTCACATGAAGCCCTACTCGGTGAAGGGCGACGATCAGATCGGCTACTCGTTCGCCGCGCGGCTCGAGGGCGTGAACGTCGATGCCGAGGGTCTCGGTGCGAACGAGGATCCGAAGAACCCGGGCGGCCGCGGCCTGCAGAGCTACCTGTACATGGATCCCACCGATCCGCTGATCGCGAAGTTCTACGTGCGGCTCGCGGTGGGCGCGCGCAAAGGCGTCGTTCGCATCCTCGACGAAGGTCCGCGCACCGCGTTCCGCATGCCGTTCGCGGGCCCCGCGATGACACCCGAGACGTATCCACCACCGGGACGCAAGCCGCTGTACGCGATCGATCTCGTCGACGTGAAGCTCAACCGGTTGGCGCAGGTGCCGACCGAGTGGCCGAAGCGGGACTTCGTCGCGAACACGCTCGAGCTCGATCTCGAAGCGACCGCGATGCCGTGCGCGACGCTCGAGCAACAGAGCCCGAACGCGAAGGACGCCGCGGCGCTCCACCTCACGGGCGAGCTGCACAACTACTGGGATCGCCCGTACGACGGCTCGTGGAACTTGAAGCTCGACGCGAAGAACCTCGGGCCCGTGGTCCGCACGTGCATCAAGTCGACGGCGGGCGGCGACAACCTCGACGGCACGATCACGCTGACCGGTCCGTTCGTCGCATCGCCGAAGGTCGGACTCGATCTCAAGAACCTCGACGTCGATGTCTCGCTCGGCGCGAAGGAAGAGCCGCTGCGCCTCACGCTCGCCGAAGTGCACGGCGCGATCGATCTCGTCAACGAGCAGGGCTTCATCGACAAGACGAAGGCGCTGATCAAAGGCGGCAAGGAGCCCGGCGAGGTCGAGGTGTCCGCGACGTTCGGCCTCAAGCCAATGAACGCGAACGCGCAGATCGAGATCGCGAAGGCGATCGATGTCGGGCGGTTCTTGCCGGGCCGCATCGCACAGAACGTCGGCAGGTTCTTGAAGGGGCGCTTGCGCGCGCGTGGTGACGTCGAGGAAGGCTTCGCGCTCGAGGACTTCGATCTCTCGCTCGGCGCGACACCGACCGACACCGCGATCCGCCTGCACAAGGGCCGCCTGTTCACCGACGACGACTTCGACACGATTCACATCGAGAAGGTCTACGTGAACGCCCGGCAGTCGAACGCGATGTTCGACGGCAAGGTCGACTTGCTGCATCAGGATCTCGATCTCCGCATCGAGGGAAACTTCCCCGACCTCGACGTGTGGCTGAAGAAGTTCGAGCTGCCCGCGTTCGTGCGGAGCGCCGGCGGCGGCAGCGTGATCATCATCAAGGGCCCGATCAACAAGCCGCGGATCAACATCACCACGTCGCTCGCCGGTATCCCGTGCATCGACACGCTGCGCTTGGTCGACTCGCAGATCGCCGACGGCATCCTCGACATCCGGCGCATGACGTCGGCTGGCCTCGGCGGCGAGCTCAGCGGATCGGGACGCATCCGCATCGACGGCGCGCAGCCGTACATCGAGCGACTCTCGCTCAGCGGGCGGCGGATCGAGGCGAGCAAGCTGTGCGGCATCGGCCAGACGATCAAGGGCACGCTCGACACCGTGGAGCTCGAGCTCTCGCGCGCCACCGTCGACAAGAACCGCACCGCGATCGATTGGCTCGACTACGCGAAGGTCTACGCGAAGGCGCCGAAGCTGCAGATCAAAGGCGATCCGTACTCGGACGTCTCGATCTGCGTGAATCGCCCCGACGACACGCTGTGCCGTCCGCGCGCGATGTACGTCGCCCCCGAGGATCTGAAGAAGTGCAGCGACGCGAAGAAGACGGGCGGCGCGTGCATCGTCACCACCGCGAAGCGCGATGCGGGCGGCATCCTCGACGCGACGATCGCGAAGGCCGCCGCGTCCGCGAAGCCGGCGCGCGGGCAGACCGCGAAGCAGTCCACGCTCGGAGGTGCGGTCAGCGTGGATCTCCCGCTCGCGATCGTCGACCAGTTCGTCGGCAAGCACATCATCGGCGGTGACAGCCGGATGACGCTGCACCTCGGCGGAACGCCGACGCTGCCCGTCGCCGATGGTCAGGTGACGCTGCTCCGCACGTGGGTCGCGAACGCGTTCATCGGCGATGCGCAGCTGCGCGTCCTGCCGATCACGCTCCCCGGCGGCAAACCGGGCGTCTCGATCACGGGCAAGGCGATGGCGGATCGCTTGCTGATCGAAGGCACGATGGGGACCACGGCGCCCTACCCCGTCGAGCTGTCGATCAGCGGACGCCGCGTCGAGATCGATGCGGCGGTGGACCTGACGAAGCTGCTCGGCATGCCGGAGCCCGTGCAGGCGTGGGTCAGCGGCAAGGTGACCGTGAAGACCGAGCTGATGCCGGTCAAGCCCGTCGAGCCCGAGGCCTGGGTCGAGCTCGACGAGGTCGTCGCGATCGTGAACCACCGCAGCGCGGATGGTCGCGTCGTCCCGCTGCGCCTGTCGGTGATCGATCAGCAGCCGGGCGCGCGTCCGGCCGTGTCGATTCGCGCGACCCCGAGCTCGGTCGAGCTCGCGTGCAAGAACCCCACGGCGCCCGGTGGCCGCGAGCCGTGCACCACGAAGGTCGCGACGCCGGCGGGCGTGATCACGATCCGCGGGCACGCCGCGCCGTCGTCGGTGGCGATCGAGGCCGATGGCACGCTCGATCTCGCGCTGATCGCACCGCTGCTCGACACGCGGTTCGACGAAGCATCGGGCACCGTGCACCTCGCCGCGTCGGTGAGCGGCACGTTCGCGAAGCCCTCGTACGAGGCCGCGATCGATCTCGACCCGAACGGCGTGTGGAAGAACGATCCGAAAGCCGCGAACCCGGTGCGCCTGCGCCCCGTCGGCGGCGAGACCGTGCTCGAAGCACCGACCGGCCTGATCAAGCTCGCGAACGGCTCGCTCGGCTTCACCGACGTGATCATGCAGGTGCGCGATCAGCACCTCGACGAGAAGGGCGAGCTCCACGTCAAGGGCAACATCCTCCTCGACGGCCTCACGCCCGCGAGCTGGTCCGTGCTGATCAGCGGAAAGCTCGCCGGCAAGATGTTGCTCGTCGCGGTGCCCGGCTTCGTGTCGCAAGCCGGCGGCCTCGCGACGATCGATGGCGACCTGATCCTCTCGGGCAAAGGCACGCTGCCGCTGATCAGCGGCACGCTGTCGTTCGATCCTCCTGCGGATAACCCCAAGCTGCGCCCGATCTCGCTGATCCCGCGCGGCGTGCGCCGCGAGCTGTCGTTCACCCACGGATCGATCGACATCGAGACCACGGTCGCGAGCGATCTGCGCCGCACCTACGCGCTCGCGATCAACGAGCTGCAGGCATCGATCGACGGTGAAGGCTCGCTGTCGAACATCTCGGGCAACGTCGAGCTCCGCGATGGCGTGCTGACCTCGCTCGACGTGTCGCTCGACGCGGACAACATCCCGTTCCGCCTGCCCGGCTCGCTCGACCTCGTGGTCAGCGCGCGCGACGTGCAGCTCGCGAAGTCGCAGTTTTCCGAGCTGTCCGTGCGCGGCAATGTCTCGATCATCGACGGCACCTACCTGCGCAACTTCGAGCTCACCGATCAGATCCGCTCGATCGGAACGACGACCGCACCGACGAAGCCGTTCTGGGAGGAATACCCGACGCTCGGCAACGCGGATCTGCGCCTCACGCTCGACGTGCGGCGGTTCGCGGTGCGCAACAACATCGCGCAGATCGAGCTCGTCGGCCCGCTGATCGAGATCACGAACACGCCGCGCGATCCGCACATGAGCGGCTCGATTCGCATCGAGCGCGGCGAGTTCCGCATCCCGGGCACGCGCGCTCGGTTCACGCGCACGACGGGCTCGGTCGACTTCAGCGAGAACCGAAAGGCCGGCGATCCCGAGCTGACGGTGACGAGCGAAGCGCCGGACTTCCGCGACCAGTCGGGCCAGGAGCACCTGATCACGCTGTCGATCACCGGAGCGCTGTCGAACCCGCAGTGGGACCTGAGGACATCGACGGGCTACAACAAGAGCCAGACGCTGTCGCTGCTCGTGCTCGGCCGCAACCAGGAGTCGCTGCGGCGATCGCTCGGCGATCAATCACTCGGCGCGGATCCACAGAACATCGATCCGACGACGAATCCCTCGCAGGGCTTCGCGGATCAGATCGTGAAAGACCTCGCCGGCGACTGGGTGAGCGGCCTCCTCGGTGACTCGCTCGGCAAGATCACGAACGTCGACGTGCTCCGCATCGAGATCGGGTTCGGCTCGATCGGGCTGCGCCTCGAGAAGCGCATGTTCGAGAACGTTCGCGTCGTCGGCGATGCGGAGCAGACGCTGCGCGGCGCTACGTACTCGGCGCGCCTCGAGCTGAGCACGCCGTATCGGTTCCGGCGCGGCGGACGCGTCAGCATGCAGTTCGGTTATCTCAACAAGAACTTCTCCGATCCCGCCGAGCTGGATATCGTCGACCTCAGCGCGAAGCTCGTGCTGCCACTGTTTATCCCGTGATGCGCGCTCTCTTCCTCGTCCTCGCGCTGTGCACCCTGATCGGGCGCGCATCTGCGCAGACGATGATCGAGGACACGCTGACCGCGCAGAAGTTCGATCCGGCGACCTGCATCCAAGCGCCGGTCGCTCCGCAGCCGGTCCCCGGTGGGATCGCGGCGCCGCCCGTGACGTGGACCGACTTCGAGCTCGTCGGCTCGCTGTCCGAGACCGCGACCACGGTGCGCGCGCTGTTCGAGCCGACGATGCGCCGCCACCGCGCGATGACCGACGACGCGCGCAGCGACATCCGCCGGATCGCGTACGCCTTCGGCTATCACCTCGTCGGCCTGTCGACGCGCGAGACCCCGGACGGCACGCTCGCCGTGGTGCACGTCGCGCCGCTCCCACTCGTGCGCCGGATCGACGTGAAGGTGAAAGTCGATTCGTTCTGGGACACCCTGCTCGACGACGAGATCCGCCGGCGCATGCGCGTTCGCGCGGGGAGCTACCTGCCGTGGTCGCCCAAGGATCGCGCCTGCGACCTCTACGAAGAGACGCGCCGCATCGAAGAGTTCTTGCGCGATGAGGGCTTCATCGACGCACGCGTGCGCATCGGGCAAACGCTCGACAAGTCCGCGGATGCCGGGCTGCGCCTCACCATCGATGTCGTCACCGGGACTCGCTACACGACCGGCCGCATCGACATCATCGGCGGCGAACCGTCGGAGATCAGCGAGACCGAGATCCGCAACGTGTTCCGCCACGACAACTTCTGCGTGCCGCTCCTTCCGTGGTGCGTCGGCGAGGCGCGGTTCCGTCGCGAGCAACACCAGAAGGACGTGCAGACGGTGATCGACATGTATCGCCGGCGCGTCGGCTATCCGTCGGTCCGCGTGCGCACGGACTTCGATCCGCAGACGTCGTTCGATCGGCGATCGAAGCGCGTGAACTTCACGATCACGATCGATCAGCGGCGCAAGGTCGAGACCGTGTTCGAGGGACACGACGACTCGATCAAGATCGATGACCTCCGCAGCCAGCTCACGTTCGATCAAGCGCAGAGCGCCGACGACGTCGAGGTCGCGGAGTCCGCGCGGGCGCTGACCGGCTTCTTGCAGAGCAAGGGCTACTTCGACGCGCGCGTGACGTGGACGCGCGAGCGCTTCGAGCGCTTCGACCGCGTGATCTTCCGCATCGAGCAAGGCGACACGCGGCCGGTGCGCGCGGTGACGTTCGCGGGCAATCGCGCGCTCGGCGACGACACGCTGCGCGCCGCGATCGGAACGAGCGCGGTCCGGTTGTCGACGAGCCTGCTCGGCCGGACGACATCGGCCACGTCGGCGCGGCTGTCGGCGGACGTCGACGCACTCGTCGATCTGTATCGCCGCTCGGGTTATCGCGAAGCGCGGGTCACCGTGTCGGCGGCGACGGATCCCGCGGCGCTCGGCGATGCGGCGATGACCGCGGCGCTCGCGCTCGCCGACCGCGGCGACGGACTGTTCGTGCGGTTCTCGATCGAGGAAGGCCTGCCGACGCTGCTGACGCAGGTCGAGGTCGCGATCGGCAAGGAGGGGCTCGAGCTCACCACCGACGATCAGAAGCAGCTGTGCGCGAGCGTGCTCGCCGATCTCTCGCGCTTCTATCACGAGCCCCAGCTCGCGAAGTCCGCTGCGCCGAATCGCTGCATCGCGCTCGCCGCGAACCTCAAGTACCGCGAGGCCGAGGCGTTCGAGACGCGCGAACAGATCAAGGATCGACTGTTCAGCGACGGTCGCCCGCGCGCCAAAGTCACGTTCGAGGTGACCGCGGCGGGTCAGCGCCGGATGACCGCGCACTACACGCTGACCGACATCCAGCAGCTCCGCGTGGGGAAGGTCGTCGTGCGCGGGAACTTCCACACGCGCGACTCCATCGTCGAGGACGAGCTTCGCTTGAAGCAGGGCGACCTCCTGACCAAGGACCGCCTCGCCGAGGGCGCGCGCCGGCTGCGTAACACCGGCCTGTTCGACGCCGTGAACATCGCGATGCCGGATCTCGACGGCACGAGCGAGGGCGAGGTCAACGCCGTCGTCGAGGTCACCGAGCGCTTCGACCGCCGCTTCGGCCTCGATCTCGAGGGCGGCTATTCGAGCTACAGCGGCGCGTTCTTGAAGCTCGTGCCGACGATCAAGAACATCGGCGGCATCGGCATCTCGTTCGATTTCCCCGCCACGATCGGTCTCGATGTCGGCGACGCGTTCGACGGCAGCGTCACGCTGAAGCAGCTCTCCATCGAGCCCACGCTGCGCATCCCGCCGTATCTCTCGAAGAACTACTTGTTCGGGATCCCCGAGGTCGCGACCGAGCTGTCGGGCTTTCACCGCCAGCAGGACACCGAGCGGTTCGGCGAGATCAAGACAACGGGTGCCACGCTGTCGTTCGCGCGCACGTACGCGCGCCAGCGAACGGAGACCGAGACCGGCGCCGCGCTGACGATCGGCGTCCACTACGACTTCCGACTGCGCGAGCGCCCCGTCGACGTGCTGCGCCCCGCGGGTGCTGACGACGATCAGACGCAGGTCCCGATCTCGACGCGGCTGTCGTCGGTCGGCATGTCGATCGAGTACGAGAACCGCACCGATCGCAACGGCACGCTGTCGCCGCTCGCACCCGAGCGCGGTCAGCGCCTCGAGGCCCAGGCCGCGTTCTTCGAGCCGTGGCTGCTCGGCCAGGACAAGTTCGTGAAGGTCTCGGCGGCCGCATCGAAGTTCCACCTCGTCGGCGACAACCTGCTCCTCCGCGCGGACGCTCGCTACGATCAGGGCTTCCCGCTCGGCGGCGCGGTGCTCCTGCCGGAGGTCGAGCGCTACTTCGCGGGTGGCGATTCGACGGTCCGCGGCTACGAGGACGAGCGGCTCGCCACGGAGATCATCCAGGTCCCGGTGCCGCCGTTCGACAACGTCTCCCAGATCCGCGTGCTCCCCGCCGGCGGCAACATCCGCGTCCTGGGCAGCCTGGACGCCCAGCTGCGCATCTACAAGATCCTGGCGACGGCGGTGTTCGTCGACGCGGGCATGATCGCGAACACGTGGTCGTCGGTCGAGACCGCCGATATCCACCCCTCGATCGGCATCGCGGTGGCCCGGATCGTCACGCCATTCGGGATCGGCGCCCTCGAGCGCGCCATCCCGCTGAACCCCAACCTCGGCGACAACCCGCGAGGACGCTGGCATTTCTCGTTTGCCGCACGTGCCCAGTTCTGAAGGGGCTGTGTTATACGGCCCGGCATGGGTCGCAACGACAACCGCCGTACGAAGAAGATGCGCCGCAAGCGCAGCCAGCAGAAGCTCAAGGCGCGCACCAAGCGCAAGATCGAAGCCGGCAAGGCCGCGAAGAAGCCGGCCGCTCCGTCGAAGAAGAAGTGAAGTCGAAGTAGGCTCGGGGCGATGACACCCGAGCAGACTCGCTGCGTGATGACGCAGATCGTGATGCCGATGCACACCAATGGTGTCGCGGGCGTCATGTTCGGCGGCATCATGATGCAATGGATCGACGTCTGTTCAGGCGTCGCGGCCATGCGCCATGCGTCCGGCGCGGTGCTCACCGCGTCGATCGATCGCCTCGACTTCCTCTCGCCCGTGCACGTGGGCGAGGTGGTGCTGCTCAAGGCGCAGGTGAACTACGTCTCGCGCACCTCGATGGAGGTGGGCTGCCGGGTCGACACCGAGGACATGAAGACGGGTATCCACCGCTACGTCACGAAGGCGTACCTGACGTTCGTCTCCATCGGTGAGGACGGCCGCCCTCGCCCATTGCCTCCGCTAGAGCTAGAAACCGAGGACGACCGCCGTCGCCACGCCGAAGCCGAAGGCCGTCGGAGCGAGCGTTTGAAGGCGGCCGGCAGGAAATCATCATGAGCGCCAATGTCGTCGTCGTCGATCGCAGCACGTGGGGCCGGCTCCGGGTGACCGGAAGCGATGCCACGCGGTTTCTCCAAGGCCTCACCACCGTCAACGTGGAAGCGCTCGCGGATGGCGCGCACGGCTGGGGCGCGATCCTGAGTCCGAAGGGCCGCGTGCTCTCGGTGATCGATATCGCCAAGCTCGGCGATGTGTACCTGATCGCGTGCGAGGGCACGATCGCAGCCGCGACGCGCGGGCTGCTCGAGAAGTACGCGGTGATGGACGACGTGACGTTCGAGCCGATCACGGGCCCCGCGCACCAGACGTGGGAGTCGATCGTCGACGTGTGGGTCGCGCCGATCGTCGACGGCGCCAACGACGCCTCCCGCGACGAGAACGAGCCGCAGGTCGAGCGCGTGCGCATCCGCGCGGGCTTTCCTCGCTTCGGCATCGACATCGACGGCGATCACTTCCCGTTCGAGACACCGCTCGCGCAGTTCCTCGACTACGGCAAGGGCTGCTACGTCGGACAGGAGCCCGTGTTTCGCGTCCACGCGCAGGGCAACGCGGCGCGCGCGCTGCGCGGCCTTCGCATCGACGGCGCCGAGCCGGTCCCCGCGGGCACGCAGATCAAGCACCCCGCGAAGGACAACGCGGGCGTCATCACGTCGTCGGTGATCGACGGCGAGCTGACGCTGGCGCTCGGCTATCTGCATCGCACGGCGTGGGACATCGGCGGGGTGGTCGAGGTCGCCGGGCGCACGGCGACCGTGCACGAGCTGCCATGGACCTAGCGCGCTTCGCGCCGCTGCTCGCCGCGCTCGCCCTCGGGGCATCGGGCTGCAGCCTGATCACCGACAGCTTCGTCACGAACGAGTTCTCCGGCGACGAGTATCCGATCCTCGTCGACACCTCGAGCGGCGCGCTCCGCCTCGGCCTCCGGTCCGCCGGCACGGATCGCTCGGCCATCCTCGACGTGCTCGCGCCGCTGACCTTCGTCGATCCAGGGCCGACCACGCCCGCCGCCGTGACGACGCTCTCGCTCACGCTGCTCGGCCTCGATGCACCCGGCGGCGCCGCCGATCAGCCGCGCGCGGTCCTGGTCGACAAGCAGGTCCTCCTCAACCACCCGTGTTCGCCCGACGTCACCACGTGCGTCGTCGGGCCCGGCACCGCCCCCGTCGGCTACGACGCGATCATCGGAGCCGATGCGCTCGCCGGCGACGCGGTCCGCCTGCGCCTCGGCGACGACCAGATCTTCGTGCTGCCCGACATCGGCGGCGACGAGGTGCATCGCACGCGTGCCTGCGATGGCGTGTTCCCGTCGCCGTATCGCGGCGGCGGCACGCTGCTCGTTCCCGGAGGCGGCGAGCTGTCGTTCGGCGGCCGCCGGATCGCGATCGCGACGTGCCTCGGCGACCTCCCCACCGCGCGATTCACGCAAGGCTACCGCGGCGCGGACACGCTGTTCGTGATGTCGACGAGCATCGGCCCGTCGATGATGGGCGAGAGCGCTTATCGCCGTTACGTCGACGCGTACCCGCCCTGCGACGCACTGGTGGATCCCGAGTGTCCACCGATCCGGCCGCCGCTCGGGTCGCTTCCCACGGGAACGCTCAACCTGCCCTCGGGTCCCGTCGAGGGACACATCGGCACGATTCCCAACCTCGCGCTCGTCGCCTCCTCGTCCGCGACACCGCGCGCCGCGTGTCGCCAGGTCTACGCGAGTCACTTCATGCTGCAGCGCGACTGTGTCACCTCCGACGACTGTCCGTGCGAAGACCCGCAGGACTCGTTCTGTGGAGCGCCCGCCATCGTGCACGTCGCGCCGCCGGCGGGCATCGAGATCTTTATCGTCCCCGATTCGGATCCCACGCTCCAAGCGCTGCGCACCGAGCTGCGCCCGAACCAAGCCGAGGTCGATGGCATCCTCGGCACGAGCGTGCTCGAGACGGTCGAGCTCGATGTCGACTATCCGCACAACCGTCTGCTCGCGCGCTGCACCGGCGAGGGTTGCATCACGCGGCCGCAGCTCACCGAGTCGAGCGATCGCACGCAGACGCGCGGCTGCTTGAAGAACACGACGCCCGGCCCGGTGTTCTGATCCGCCGCCATCTCGGAATTGCCGCCAAGGCGGCATTTCGATTTTGCCGCCGAGCGCCGTCGACTCGTACTTGCCGCCAAGGCGCCGTCGGGGAAGAGGACGCCACTCGGATTTGCCGCCAAGCAACTGTGTTGCTGGTCAAGCGGCTTTCGCGGCATCGAAGCTCCAGACGGTGTTGGTTTTGACCATCGCGTTGAGCACGGTCAGCAGCTTTCGAGCGCAAGCGATGAGAGCCACCTTGGGTCGCTTTCCAGCGGCCAACAGGCGTTGGTAGAACGGTCGGATCTGCGGGTTGCACCGGACTGCACTGACGGTCGCCATGTAGATCATCGAACGAATTTCCGGCCGCCCTCCTCGGATACTTCGCTGGCCCGTACGCTTTCCGCTGTCGTTGTTGAACGGCGCGAGCCCGACGAGCGCAGC
>JBGARE010000016.1:0-183926 GCA_044230415.1 Kofleriaceae bacterium | reverse complement strand
TTACGTCGCGCATCGTCGAGCGTCCACGCGACGGTCTCGCCGGCGGCCGGCAGCGCGATGTCGGGGTTCACGCCATCGTGCGACCAGCGCACCCAACCCTTCACGTACACCTTCTCGCCCGGCTTGTACGTGAAGCGATCGTCGGTGATGTACCAGCGGGCGCGTTCGCTACGGATCGCGCGGTCGCGACCGAACGCGGCGAACACGGAGTCGCCGTTCGCCTCCGCGACCACGATGCTCGGTGTGTTGACCCAGGAGCCGTCCTGGTTCGTCCTGTGCTCGGGCAAGGTCAGCGTCGCGTGGCCGTCGGTGTCGCTCGTCCCCGTGACGGCCTTCGCGCCGCGATCGCCTTCGCGGATGATCGACATCGCCGCATTCGGGATCGCCGCGAGGAAGCGCGCGGGATCGATCTCGCGTGCCCACGCGCTGATCTTCTCGCTGTCGACGCGCGCGGTGATGCCCATCTTCGTGACCTGGATCCACGCGACGTTGCGCGCCGGGAACCACTGGTCCTTGGCAATCGGCTTGACCGGCGTCGCCGTTGCCACCGCGACGATGTGACCCGTGCCGGTCTTGTCGAGGAGCGGCCGCAGATCGACGCGCAGATCCGCCATGTAGCGCGGACCGACCGGATAGTCCTTCGCCAGGATCCGCTTGCCCGGCGGCCGCGTTGCCTTCGGGTTCTGCTCGAATGCTTCGTACGCGAAGTAGTCCGCGGGCGTCACCTTGTACAGCTCGACGTGCAGCGACGTGATCGCCTGCAGCGACACCACGTACTGCGGGATCTGGAAGCGAGGATCGATGATGTGGAAGCCGCTCGGCACCTCGACGTGGGGCGAGTACTCGTGGATCTTCGTCACGAACGACACGCGCTGCGGACCGACGTACGCCTGGCCATACACGTCGACGAGCGCGTCGCCGATCAAGATGTCGAACTGCTTGCCGACGACCGCGGGCGCCCACACGTTCACGTAGTCGCCGTTCAGCCAGCGATCCTCGACCTCGTGGTTCTCGATCTGGATCTTCGCCGCGCGAAACGACGCTTCTTCGATCGAGTTGGTGAACTGCACGCTGAACAAGTTCCCCGCGCCGCAGCGCGCGCCGGTGATGCGCGGCGGCCCGTCGTCGCATTCGAGCCCGCGCAAGCGAAATGCCGGGACGACGGTGGTACCGGCATACGTCGGCTTCGCGGACGTGCGCGGTCCTTCGCTCGACGGAGCGCCCTTCGCGAGCACGACTTGCAGCTCGGTGCCCGCGGGCCATGCGGCGTCCGGCGCGATCAGCACGTGGTGCTTGCCGAGGTCCGCGTCGGTCACCTTCAAGCGCGGCAACTTCGCCCACGCCACATCGGCGGCCGCGCGATCGATCGCGTGGAACGCGACGCGCTTGCCCGCCTTGGTCTGCACGCGCAAGAACGGCACGATCTTCGCGCGATCGACCCCGGCATCGAACGAGATGGCGATCGCGGAGTCCGGACGCAGCTGCGACGGAAACGCATCCTTGATCGCGATCGCCTTCGTCGAGAACGTGCCCGTCGTATCGGCGGCGAGCGCCGAACCCGACAGCGCCTTCGTCCCCGCGGGCACGGTCACCGTGAACGTCGTCGCCTGCGCGAGCTTGCCGCCTTGCGGGAAGAAGCCGAGCACGCGCGTATCGATCCATCGCCACGTTCCCTGCGTCGGCGGCGCGATCCGCGCGGGCGGCGCGTCGATCACGCCGATCTTCGCGAGCGGCACCATCGCGTCGGCGAACCGGATCCGGATCTCGGCTTCGGCCGTGACTTCATCGGTCGGTAGGATCGTCGGCGCGATCATCGGATCGATCGTCGCGGTCACCGATCCCATCGGCCCGCTCGCGACGGGCTTGCCGACCGGCACGCTGAACGCGATCGGCTGCACGGCCCCGGCACGCGGCGGTGGTGCGCTCGGCGCGCGCATCGCGGGCGCGCCCGTATTGTCGAGCTTCGGCAGCGGCTCCATCCGCGCGAGCAGCTCGTTCGTCCGCGCCTCGGACAGCGTCGCGATCGTGCTCGTGTTCGTCACGGGCTGCGAGCTCGCGAACGACAGCGTCATCTTCCCATCGCTGCTATCGACGAGCGTGACCTCGGGACGACCCGCGGGAGCCGCGATGACCGGCGGTGCGACCACGGGAACATCGGGCGTCACCGGCCGTGGGGCGGGGCGGGGCGATGGACCGCCGCAACCGCTCATCACGATCGACGTCGCCAACCACAGACAAAGGACAGAGCGAGCCCCAGTACGGCGCATGTGGCCATCCTGACACCGCCCGTCGAGCCTCGGTTCCGCTCGCGCCGTCTATTCCCGCGGACTTGCGCCGCGACGAAAATGTCTCGATGTCCTGGCAGGTCACCGTGGTGATCGGGCCAAGTCACTCGAATCGCACGCGACCGCCTGGCACGTCCGGTGGAACACGAGGCCGGCATGTTGGCCGTCACGCTCGTCCTCGCACGTGTCCTCGCCGAGGCAAACGGCCCCGCGCCCGCGCTCTCGGACGAGGCGATCCTGGTCCTCAAACGCCACGACATCCGCGTCGGCAACGGCTGCACGGGCACCGGGACCGGCGGTGATGGCGGGCTCGGCGATGGTGGGCTCGGCGGGAGCGATGGCGCATCGAGTGATGGCACCGTCGATGCGGGCACGGCGGATGGACCCATCGACGCCGGCCCCACCGACGCGGGCGATGGTGGCGTCGCCGATGGCTCGGTCGGCGATCCGTGCGAGCACATCCCTGGCGACGCGATCACGATCGTGATGCAGCCGCACTTCTCGCAGCTCACCTCGGGCGCCCGCTTCGCGATCTTGATGGTCACGCCGTCGCGTCCTGTCATCGAGGTGACCTCCCGCTACGTGTTCTCGTCGCTCGAGACGGTCACGGCACCCTTGATCCAGGAGATCCGGAAGGAGGTTCCCGATCCCGCGAAGGGAACGGTGTGCAGGCGCTACTCGGGTGGTGGATGCGGCGGCGGACCGATCCTCCCCGATGATCCGTATTGGGAACCACCCGCGCTCGACGGTGACGGCGGCCTCGGCGATCCGGACGGCGGGTTCTCGGTCGACGAGATCGGACCGTACGAAGTTCTTCGCGCGAACCCGACGACGCCGGCCGAGCTGTCGACGTGGCTCACGAACCTGAACTACCTCGTGATGCCCGACGACGTCGCTGCGGTCGCGCCGTACATCGCGAAGGGGTACACGATCGTCGCGCTGCGCGTCGCGCTCGACGACACGCCCGATGGTGATCTCGCGCCGATCGCGCTGACCTGGGCGGGCTCGGAGATCCGCTTGCCCGCCGCGCTCGGCTCTCCCGGCGGCGCATTTCCAACGACGGTCTACATCGCCGCGGACCGTCGCTACGATCTGCCGGGCGCTCGCGTTCCGTTCGCGCTTCGCGTGGGCTACGACGATGCGCGCTTCTTGACGCGCAACGAGTACACGTTCGACCCCACGACCGCCGACGACGATCCGGTGGCGATTCCGGTGGCGGGCGATCCGGAGAAGCGCGAGATCGTCGAGCACGTGACCGAGGTGTCCGTCCCCGTCGAGGATGACTCCGAGTGCGGCTGCACGAGCGGACGTGGCGGTCACGACGACGGATGCCTGATGTGCAACGCACCGGGAGCTCCGCGTGCAGACTGGGGCGTGCTCGTCGGCGCGATCGCGTTCACGCTCGTGCCGCGCCGTCGTCGCCATCGTCGTCGCTGATATGCTGCGCCCATGTGTCCGTGCGGATCGAACCTCGCCGACGACGCGTGCTGCGCGCGCTATCACCGCGGCGAGGCCGCACCGACGGCGGAGTCGCTCATGCGCTCGCGCTACACGGCGTACGTGCGCGGCGAGATCGACTACCTCGTCGAGACGCACGATCCGGCCACGCGAGGCGCGCTCGATCGCGATGCGATCGCTGCGTGGTCACGCGAGACCCAGTGGCTCGGGCTCGAGATCGTCGCGACCGAGTACGGTGGCGCGAACGACGCGCGCGGTGTCGTCGAGTTCATCGCGCGCGGCACGACGAAGGGCACCGCGTTCGCGCAGCGCGAGCGCTCGCGGTTTCGCAAGATCAGCGGTCGCTGGGTCTACGTCGACGGCAAGGTCCGCTAACGTAGTCGCGCATCCTCGTGCGGTAACGCATTCGCGCGTACTCGTCAGCGCATTCGCAGCACGGCCAGCACGACGAGGATCGCGATCACGCTCGCCATCTTGACGATGAGCACGGTCACCTCGCGGCGCCCCGGATCGTACGGAAGCTCGCCGGGCGTCGACGCGACGCGCGCCTGCAGGCGCTCGCGTCGTGTTCGCTCCGCCGCGAGCTCGGCTTGGATCCCCGCGCGCTTCGCACGCTCGGCTTCGATCTCCGCTTCGAGTCGCTCGACGCGCGCGAACGGATCGTCGTCGGTCACCAGCGCCCCGAGACGAGCACCTGCGGCGCCCAGATGATGGTGAACAGGAGTGCCAACGCCACGATCCAGAGCAACGCGACTTGCATGCGATCGACCGCGTCGCTGTCGCGCCATGCCCTGCGCCACAGGCGCCACCATCGCCTGGTCGGCAGCGCCGCCTCCCATCGCGCACGCTCGGCGCGCTCCGCGTCGAGCTCGCCGATCGCCGCGGCCGTCATCGCACGCTCGCGCTCGAGCTCGCCTTCGAGCTCGTCGGCGCGTGCTCGCGCGGCATCGTGGTCACTGCGAAACGTCACGGCGCATGGTGGTAGGTCCGTTTCGGTCGAAGCGCAATCGCCTGCGACTCCTCGCGACGGCATCCGTCTGATCGTTCGACCACGTGCTGGGCCGACTTCTCATCGCATCGATGTTGCTCGTTGCTTGCTCGAACCACGGCAGCGGCGGCGGAGATGACTCCACCGTCGGTGCGCAGGGACCCGAAGGACCACAGGGGCCACCCGGCCCGGAGGGACCACCCGGTCCACAAGGTCCGCCGGGACAGGTCACCGTTCTCGACGGCGGCGTCATTCAAGGACCCGCGGGTCCGCAGGGGCCCGAAGGTCCGACGGGCCCGACCGGCGCGACGGGTCCGCAAGGCCCGATGGGCCCGATGGGAGCCACCGGCGCGACCGGACCCGCGGGCTCGACGGGGCCAGCGGGTCCTACGGGCCCCGCAGGCCCAGCAGGCCAAGCAGGGTCGACGGGCCCGCAAGGCGTTCCCGGCGCGCAAGGCGCGGGCGGCGGTGTGACCGGCGAAGCCGCCGCGCAGTTCGCGGGGTTCACGCAGGCAACGTACACCGGCGTGGCCGGCGGTCGCGAAGCGATGAACGCGCGATGTGACGCCGCGTTCGCGAGCTCGCATCTCTGTCACGCGTCGGAGTACTTGCTCGCGAACGCCGCGACGGTGCCGCCCGCGAACGGCGCGTGGATCGATGCGAGCGCGGGCATCGAGGGCTACTTCGCGAACGTCACGGTGACGAGCTCGCTCGGCAGCGTGGAGATGGGACGCTACACCGCGCTGCACGAGCTCACGAACTGCGCGAACTGGACGCTCGGCAGCTACTCGAACGGCGCGACTGTCGGCATCACGGTGACGCCCGCGCAGATGACATCGACGCAGTGCACGCAGAGTCGTGCGCTCGCGTGCTGCTCGACGCCGACATCGGCAGGCTTTCGCGGCTTCACGAGCGCGACGATCAGCGGCGCGCGTCCGGGTGGTCGCGCGGAGATGCATCAGACATGCGGCGCGCAGTTCGCGGGCAGTCACATGTGCCACGCCGCCGAGTACTACCGCGCCGCGTCGACGATCACGCCGCCTGTCGCGGGTGCGTGGCTCGATGCGAGCGCGTACCTGCGCACGTCGGGCGGCGTCGATGTCACGAACAGCGTCGCGGGGGAATCGCTCGGTCGCTACGCCGCGTTTCACGAGCTCACGAACTGCGGCGGATGGACGCTCGCTTCGTACTCGAACGGAGCCGCGTACGGGCTGAAAGTAACATCCGCCGGCGTCGTCTCGAACGTGTGCACGGCCGCTCTGGCGGTCGCGTGCTGTGACTAGGGTCAGATCGGCTCGAACTTGATCGAGACCGTGACACGTACCGTGCCGACATCTGGTGCCTGCGGCGTCTGCACGCGTCCGAGGACGCCACGCGCGCAGGTCGACAAGGTGCCAAACGCCGCTCCGCGCGCGGAGACGTTGCGCGCGGCGCTGGTCTCGTCGATCTCGAAGCTGAGAGACACGCTCGCCACCGGCGTTGATTGCTGCGCCTTCGCAGCGGCTCGATAGCAATCGCGGAGAGACGGAAGCACGCGATCGATGCCACGACGCACGACCGTGCTCGGCAGCGAGCCGTCGACATCGAGGCGCGCGATCGACGGCGTCGCGTCGAGCGAGCCGACGACCTTCTTGGGCGTCACGACCGGAGGCGGAGTCACGGGGACGACGGGCTCCGTCTTCGGCGGTGGCGGCTCGACGGGTGGCGGAGGCTTGGTCTCGGTCGGCGGGGGCGCGACGACGATCGCGGGAGCCGGCAGCGTCGACGAGCCGGAGCCTGCAGTCGATGCGGCAGAACCCGCCGTCGATGGTGGCGGCTTGGTGGTCGGCTTGGTCGTAGCGACTGCGACGCGCTTCACGGCGGTTGGTTTGGATGGCGTCGCCTTCTTCTTCGTCGCCGTGTCCTTCGAGGGCATCGCGTCCGGCGGCGCGGTCTCGGCTGTCGTCTCGGGGGGCTTGGTCGGCGTTGGCTCCGTCGGCGTCGGCGTCGGCTCCGTCGGAGTCGGCTCCGCGGGCATCGCCATCGGCTCCGGTGTCGTCTTGGTCGGCTCGGGTAGCGTGGGAGTCGCGGCCGCCGCGGCGATCGTCGGCTCGTCGGAACCACGTCCGTACTTCATCCACGCAAACGCGCCACCACCGCCAAGGACGAGCAGCGCGATCACGCCGAACGCCACGGCCGAACCACGGCGGTGTGGCGCCGGCGGAAGAACCGGCTCGGTGCGTGGCTCCGCAGAATGCGAGCCCACAGAATGCGAGCCCGTGGTCGTCACGCCCTGATGCGAGCCTGTCGTGGTGATCTGGTGACGACCGGTGACGGCGTGGAACGGTCCCGTGACGACGTGATGTTGTCCCGTCGCGGCGAGGATGCGCTGCGAGTTACGCACGCGCTCGATGCTCCCGGGGAACGGCGTCTGTGAAACGCCGAACTGCGCTTGGATCAGAAGAATGTCCGCGCCGTCGGGGAGCGCAGCCTCGAAGTCCGAGAGCAGCGCGTCGATCGTCGGATACCGATCCTCGGGTTCCTTGGCCAGCGCGCGCACGATCACCATCTCGATCGGTTGCGGAAGGTCAGGGTTGTACGAGCTCGGAAGCGGCAGTGGCGCCGAGACCTGCATGCGCAGGACCTTCAACAAGTTTTCATCGTTGAACGGAACGCGCCCCGCGAACATCAAGTAGAGCAGGATGCCGAACGAGTACACGTCGGCGCGTTGATCGACGTCGTCGCCACGACATGCCTCCGGCGCCATGAACAGCGGACTGCCGAGTGCCTGGCCGGTCTTCGTCATGCGGTCCATGACGGGGACCTTCGCGATTCCGAAATCGAGAACCTTCACGCCCCAACGGCCCTGCGTGCGTTGCACCAGGAAGACGTTCTCTGGCTTCACGTCGCGGTGAATGATGCCTTCCGCATGCGCATGCGAGAGAGCGCGCGCGACGGGAACGCAGATCGCGACGCATTCCTCGAGAGGCATCGGTCCCGAATCGAGGCGGTCCGCGAGCGTCATACCGCGGAGCAACTCCATGACGAAGTACGGACGCTGATCGGCAGTGATACCGAAGTCTGTAATCGAGACGATGTTCTCGTGATCGAGTTGCGATGCTGCGTGAGCTTCCTGGGTGAATCGCGCGCGAGCTTCAGCGCTCGACGCATGCTCCGCCGACAACACCTTCGCCGCGAAGTGCTTCAGCAGGCTCTGGTGCTCGACGAGGTAGACCATCGCCATGCCACCAACACCGATGCGCTCGAGGACTCGATAATCCTTGCCGAGCATCGAGCCGAGCAATGGATCGGCGACTGCGGTGCCCACCATCGGTGGAAGTATAGATCGGTGAGGCCGCAGCGGAAACGGCAACTCTGCTGTAGATGTCCGTTCTTCAAGGCATCACACCAATCTTATTTAGTGCGCGCGATGACCAACTCCAAAAAACGACTCCGAAACGCAATACAGGCTGGCGGGGACAATCCGCCAGCCTGCGAGTCGTGAAGTTCGAATATTACAGCGCGGACAAGAACGCCACGAGGTCCGCCTCTTCCTCAGGCGTGAACACGAAGCCCTGGAAGGTTTCATACGCCTTCACGATGTCGAGCAGCGTGTTGGCACTACCGTCGTGGAAGTAGGGAGCACGCGCCGCGAGGCCACGAATCGAGGGCACCTTGAAGCGGCCCATATCACGCCACTGGCCGGTGATGAGAGCACGTCCCGGGTCGGTGATCTGGATGGTGGCACCCGTCGGAGTGGTGACTACACCGCCCGCATTCGTGATGGGCGGACCCGTGTAGCGGAACGTGTAGAGCGGCTGGTCGGGCGAGCGGCGGAGCGCCACCGTGGGCGTGTCGATGATGTTGAAGAAGCGTCCCGCCAGATCGGTGCCGAAGTTCTGGACCGTGTGGCAGTTGGTGCAGGTGAACTCTGGGCGCGGATTGCCATTGGCATCGTTGACGTGCGGACGCGTATTGAACAGCTCCTGTCCGCGATACACCGCGCGGCGATCGGGGTCGGTGCTGTTCTGCCACGAATCGAACAGGTTCCAGCGACGCGCGTCACGCGTCGGGATCACGGTGGTGAACTCGACGTTCTGCGCCGCCAGGGTCTCCGCGCGGCCACCCGCCCCGTTGGCATCGAGGAATCCGATGCCCCACGTGTAGGCCTGCGCGTTGAACAGCCCCGTTTCGAAATCGACGATCTGCTGGCGGGTGACGTCGTTCAGCGGGTTCGGCGCCGCAGCGTGACCTTGCGTCGCGCCGTTCGCCTGGTCCTTGAGTGCGTCGTTGATCGTCGCCCCGGTAACACGACCGTCCCACATGACCGTGGGAATCGCGGTCAGGTTCGCGGCCGGCAACGGACGACGGAACATCGAGAGCTCTGCAGCGCTCGCGAAGTTGTACGGGTCATCGACCGAGACCAGCTCGAAGTTCGCGTTGGCCGGCATCCCGATGCCGACGCGAATGGTGCCGCGGCTTAGCAGCATGCTGTATGCGCTACGGCGCGCCGATAGGGTGGACACGTCCGCGTTCGGGCTGTTCGTTCCGTCGTTCGTGCGGAACAGCGGATCCCTACCGCGCGTCAGCTCGAACAGGAGGCGCGTGTGCGCAGCGGAGATGGTCCAGCCCTCCGTGACCTTGTGACAGCTGCCGCAGGTGCGGTCGTTCGTGCCGAACTCGTCGAAGAACTCGTTGCGAAGCTCGACTCTCCCTTCCGTGCTGAACGTCTCCGAGAAGCCGAGCGTGTTCACGATCGGGAGGTTGTTCGGAAGCCAGCGCAGACCCAATTCCGAGGAGCTCGTCGAGAGCTCCACATCATCAGCGTTCAAATCGTCGGTCGTGCAGCCGGAGACCGACACGAGCGCACCAAGAATGAAGGACACCTTCTTCATGCCACCTCTAAGCGACCGCCCAAGGTCGCCAGCCCGGTGGAGAGTGCGCGAATCGCGCCAGCCTCAAGCGAACGTCATTCCAACGGATTGCACATCGCGAACACACCGTCTTTGCCATCGACGTGCAAGCGGTTGTGCAAATCGAAGTGCAACGGTTGCACTTCGCCGCGCGGCATCACGTACATGGCGGCACGTTCGGCCATGTCGCCGCGAGGTGGGAGCGTGTCGAGCCATGTCGTGGAGGATCGATAGTTCAGACAACGAAGAATCATCTCAGCGTCTACCGGCGTGATCGCGCTGGCGGGGAACATCCGCATCTTGTGGACGATCTTCTCCCAGCGTTCTGGTGGGTGACGCGGTGTTTGATAGCGCTCGCGGTCGTGACACGCGGTGCACTTGAGCTCCATCAACGCGCACGCTTGAACGATCTCGGGTGGAGCATTGGGCGGGTACAACGGCGACGGTTCTTTGCACGCGACGAGCGTGACGACCGCGGCGTGCATCGCGATACGAGAGCTCACCATGGCGCGCATCAGTTGTTGCGAGCACCTTCGGCGATCCAGTCCCTGAACAGGAGCTGCTCCTCGTTCGTGAAGTGGGGCGGAGCGAGCGGCATGCGGGAGCCGAACGGAGGAGTCCTTCCGATCTTCTTCAGGAGGATGCTGTTACACGGATCGAAGTCGATGATGATCTTGGTTCCCGTGTTCATTCCGCCGCGGCGGAACAACGCATACGAGGACACGTCGAGGCCGGACGTCGCGCGGCTGAGGTGACACGGGTAACAGCCACCCGGCACGCGAAGCATCAGCGGACGCAGGTCTCGCGAGAACGAGACAGAGACGTCGCGATTGCTATCGGAGTTATCGCAGGTGACCTCCTGCACCTCTCCCGCGTCATTCACCGCGGTGCCGGGATGAAGGTCGCCGACGTCGGGCGTGGAGAGCAGACAGCCAGTCACGCACGAGAGAACGAGCACGAGGATCTTCACGGCTGACCCTCCACGAACTGGATCTGCAGATTATTAACGACCGTGCCGATCGCGAAGTCAGCAACGTTGTCGGTTCTATATCCGTTTATCGAACCGTTCGAGGCACGGCGGAATAGATCGGTATCGGAGGTGATGGCAGTCGGTGCGACGCCGCTCGCGAGCTCCACGGTGACGTCCTGGCAGAGCGGCGAGTAGTTCGGCATCGGCGGTACCTGGACCGGCGGCACCGTCGGGATCGTCGGCTGGAAGACGGGCTGCGCGTCGGGTGTCGTCGAGAGGATGGGCGGTGTTCCCGTCGGCACGCCGGTCAAGAGATAGGAGGCCTGGCGCACGTCGACGATACCGAGACGCAGCGGTTGGCGGCCCACCAACGTCCCCAGCTCGAACGCATCGGCGAGGAAGCCTCGCGCGTACACCTTCTTTGCCGGGATTGTCGCGGTCGCAGGACCGACCTCGAGCTTGGTTCCGGGCGGCACGATCGGCAGGTTGACCCACGTGCCATCAGGAGTCGGATCTCCGACGAGCCCGAGCTCGATCGCCTCCGTCAGCGCGTCGAGCGACGTGATCTTCTCGCCCGCGTACGTGTCCGTAACGGGCACGTTCACGACGCGACGAATCGCGCTGTAGCGCAGGTCGCCCGGCAACGTGTCCAGCATCGGCAGATGATCGGGCAGCGGCGTGAACACACCCGCGGTGTCGACCGTCCCGAAAATGTAGGCGGGGGCAAGGACCGAGAAGCTGTCGATCACGAACGGACCGAAGTGCCAGAACCGCACTGTCGCTCCGGCCGACTTCCCCGTGCCGCGGACGATCACGCCGTTGTTCGCAGCGAGCGTGGCATCGACGAGACCGTCGTTGAACTGGATCTGCGTCTGTAGCTCGAGGCTGTCGGCGGTGCTCGGCACGACCGCATCGGGTGGAAGCACGAACCGAGGAGCTCCGGGAGGCGCATCCGGCTGCTGTGGGATCGACGAGTCGATCTCGATGTCAGCCACACGCGGTCCCATGTTGCAGCCGAGCAGGAGGACGGAGAGGGAGTACTTCAACACGAGTGTGCTCCTTAGAATGGACCTGCGATCCCTGCGTGGATCACGTTTTCGTCGTCGAAGTCGCTGAAGTCGTATCGCTCGTAGCTCAGCTTGACGCGAACCGATCGCCCGATGCCGATGGCGAGGCCGGCGGTGTGGCGAATCAACGCGCTCTCGGAGCGCATGGCGCTCGTTCGGAGCACGTTGCCGCGGCGTCGTAACCCGTCTTCGCGAAGCACCAGCGTGACATGAGGGCCGACCGGAACTTCGAGCTCCGCGTACGCACCCTCCTTCAGCATGTCCGGATCGTAACGACCGTCGCTGCCGGGTCCGTACTTGAAGTCGGCCTCGGGGTTCTCTCCCATCGCCATCGTTGTCTGGCGTATGAGGTACTCGAGTCGAAGCGACACGTTCTTCACGCGAAGGTTTGCGTGTGCTCCATAGATTCCGAACTTGTAGCGATGGTCCGGATCGTAGGTCCCGCGCATGATCGACGCTCCGATCGAGCCGGTGACGTCACCTCCGATGACGCCGAGCACGACCTGGCCGCCCATCACGGGCCGCGAGTTGTTATCGACATAGTACGCCTCGCCCGAGCGCGAGAGCTTGTAGTCGAAGTCGACAGGGTCCGTCCCAGCGCGGGGACCCCCGACGGCAAACGCAGCGTACGAGAGCTGCAGCTTCTCCCCGAAGTAGTGCGTGCCGTTGAGCTCGATGCCGTTGTCGACCCACGGCGCCGGTAGGACGCCCTGGTTGAACTCTTCGTGGCGCAACATTCGTCCCATGTCGTACGGCAGGGGCTTGTCGCTCGTGCGGTGGTTCGCCGGGTCGTGGCGAACAGGAAACTCACCGAACGACGGCGTGAACCGGCCGACACGAACGTTCAGCTGATCGACGAGGCGAATATCGAAGAACGCCATGCCGACCTCGAAGCCGTGGCACGCGACGCACACCTTCACGTTCGCCGTGATGTGACTGCTGAAGTCCATCGCGATCTTCAGCGAGACCTCGGCGGTCGCACCGTCGAGACCCAGTCGACGTCCCGTCGTCTCCGATGGGACGGCCATGTAGTCGAGTTGGATCGAGCCGGCGAAGTTGCGTTTGAGCTTGGGTTCCTCGGGCGCCTCCGCGGGAGGCGGCGCGTCCGGAGGTAACGGCTGCGGATCCGCGGCGGGCGCGTCGGTACCCTCGGCGGGCTGCGGTGCTACCGGCTCCTTGGGGACCGTGTCCGCGGGCGGGACCTCCGTGGGTGCCGGTGGTGATGCTGTCGGCGCCGGCGGCGGCGGTGCGGGCTGCGCTCCGGCGAAGGCAAGCGAGAGCCAGTAAACCGCCGCAATAAAGACAAGACGAGAAGTGCGGATCACTCGTTTCCCCTGGTGATCATCTTATCCGTCAACGAAGCGCAGCTGAACTTCGTGGCGTCTTTCCATCGCCGACATGTCGTACAGGCCTCACGTCGGTACCGTGTCAATGACCGTCGCGAGCACGTTCACGCACTGACGTCGTCGCGCTAGATCGGTGTATCGCGCTTCTTGCGTGGCCTCGGCAGGTTGTACTGCTCGAGCCGGTTGATGAGCGTGCGACGCGAGACTCCCAACAGGCTCGCCGCCTTGCTTTGATTTCCGTCGGCCTGCGCGAGCGCTTGCATCACCCGCTCGCGTTCATCCTCGTCGGATCCGCGGGACGCGGTCTCGAGGGGCGACAAGCGGAGGTATGTCCCGCGCATGCGCTCGGCGGGAAGGTCCTGGTCGGTGATGAGGTCGTTGTTGCACACGACCACAGCGCGCTCGATGACGTTGCGAAGCTCGCGGATGTTGCCGGGCCACCCATACTCTCTCAGCAGCTCGAGCGCCTCGCCGGTGAAGCCGATACCGGACCGACCCATGCGCGCAGCGGCGGCCGCCGCGAACCGTCGCGCGAGGACGACGATCTCGCGGGGCCGTTCGCGCAGCGGCGGGATGACGAGCGTCGCCGCACTGAGGCGGAAGAAGAGATCGCTGCGGAACCGGCCGCGCTCGACGGCTGCTTCGAGGTCGACGTGGGTGGCTGCGATGAAACGCACCGAGATCTTCTTCGGCGTCGTCGCTCCCACTCGTCGCAGCTCGCCGTCCTCGAGGATGCGGAGGATCTTGGCCTGAATGGCGAGCGACATGTCGCCGATCTCGTCGAGAAACACGGTCCCGCCGTCCGCCGATTCGAGCAGACCTGTCTTGGTCGTGTTCGCTCCGGTGAACGCGCCGCGCTCGTGGCCGAACAGCTCGCTCTCGAGCAGCCCGTCGTTGAGCGCTGCACAGTTGATCGCCACGAACGGCTGCGCACTGCGCGCCGAGTACTCGTGAATGGTGCGGGAGACCATCTCCTTGCCGACGCCGGTCTCGCCGAGGATCAGCACCGATAGATTCGATGCTGCGATCCGGAACGCGACCGCGTATAGATCGCGCATCGACTGCTCCTCGATCACGAGCTCCCCTCGATCGGGTTCGTCGTGACCCACGATCTGCGTCAGGAGAGCGAACGCGCTGCGGGCATCCAGGGGAAAGTGAGAGGCCGAGTAGGTCGCGGCTCCTCCGACGTCGCGGATCGCGGCCACCATTCGCTCCGCGACCTGCGCCGCCTGTTCGGAACCTGCGTCCAGAACCAGAAGTGCGTACGAGCGCTCTCCCAGACGAGCGAGGACGTCCGAATTCCGCATCGTGGTCATCAGCGCCTGGGTCACGACGTTCTCGGACGTCCCTTGCGCTCGAATCCCGAGCACGGCGAATTGCGAGCCCATGCGCTCCGCTCGCGCGCACTCTTCTTCGAGACGTGTCTGAAAGTAGTCCTGCGTCGCGAGGCGGCTCGTTTGGGCGGGCGCGAATCGCGGCTGGATGACCAACGTGACATTTCCGACCGTGACGAGCTCGTTGACCCCGAGCTCGACCCGCTGGTGTGGTTCGAGCGTCTGCTTTCGCAGCGAGGTTCCGTTGGAGCTACCAGCATCCTCGATGGTCAACCGGTTCTGCTCGACATGAAGCACCGCGTGGCGACGCGAGATCGAATCGTCCGCGATCTGCACCACGTTGTTGGGATCGCGTCCGATCGTCACCACACCGGTCTCCGGCAGGACGTGAATCGCAGCGATCGCGTTGTCTCCCAGGATGAGGAGACGGAACCGCGCTCCGCTCGATGTGATCGCCTGCAGCGGGCCCGTTACGCGATCGGAACGCCCCACGCGGAAGACGCTATCATGTCGACCACGCCTGCGCCTATTCCGCGACGAGTGATCACTCGAGGAGCACCGGCGCGAAGCGCTTCGCGCAGCTCTCGAAGCGCTTCTCGCTGAGATCGATCGAGAGGTTCTCCTCGGCGCTGAACGGGCGAGAGCGATCGATGCGCTGGTAGTACGCGTCGCGCTCCGCGACGTTCTTCTTCGAGCACGCTTCGTCGACCTTGTCGGCGCACTGGCACTGGCGGTCGGCGTACGCCTCGATATCGCGGGCGACCTGCGCACCGTAGTCCGCGGATCGCGGGGATGACGGCGCGGCTTTGCTACCGCATGCAGCGAGTATGAAAACGATCGTGAGGGAGCGGAACATCCCTCGATCCTAGCGCGTGGGAGCGAGCGGGCGCAGGTTGACGCGCGCGTCGCGGCGATCGAACAGCACGATGCGGCAACCGATGCGAGCGGTCGCTTCGCCCGTGGCGTTCGGCCGCGTCCGATAGCGCGCGCCGAGGACGAGCGACACGGGGCGATCGTTGATCGCGATCACGATGCGCTCGAGCTCTGCTTCCGCGCGCGCTTCGGGGACCCAGCCGTGAAGCGACGACCACGTGGTGCCCGCCTCGAGGCGGAACGTGCCGGCGGTGCGGCCCTCGAGCGACTCGAAGCCGAGCTCGAGCATGCCCGTGGAGAACGGCGCGACCACGTGCTCGTCGACGGCGAGACGCGGCATGAGATCGCCATCGGGATCGCGCTCGAGGAGAACGTCCCAGCGGGCCACCGGACCGATCGCGAAACGTCGGCGGAACGTGCGCGTGCGCGCGAAGTCGACGAGCGCGCCCATCTTGACCATGCCGACCTCGACGGGCGACGCGTCGTCGCGCCAGCGCAGCGCACCGAACTCGGCGAGCGCGCCGATATCGAACGGCAGGAAGATCTTCTTGGGCGTGCCGAGCGGCAGAACGATGTGACCGTCGCGTGCGTGGCGGATGAAGCGGCCGCGATAGATGGCGCCGTCGAACGCGTTCGTGAGGAGCGCGTGCGTGGTGTCGGTGATGTGGTGCTCGAGCTTCCAGATCAGATCGGGCTCGTCGTCGAACGTGACGACGTGGCGAAGCGCGATGCTCCCGCCGACGCCTTCGGTTCCCGCGTTGACCGAGAAGCGATTGCCGAGATCGAAGCACGTCACGAAGCGGCTGCCCGCGTCCGTGATGCCCGTGCAACGCTCCGCGCGCGCCGTCTGCGAGACGAGCGCGACGAGGATGATCAGCGCGGCTTTGGCGGCGCCCACAAGTTGAACCTGAGGCCCGCGTCCATCACGAACGCCCACTGCGACGGAATGCCGGGGACGTCGTCGCGCTTCTCGCCGCCGGCGGCGAGCTTGAGCGTGAGGGGTTGATCGTTGACTGCGAGGACGATGGCCTCGTATTGGAGGCGCGCCTTCATGCGCTGCGCGACCTTGCCCGTGTACTGGAGCGGCACGAAGTAGCGTGGGATGTCGTGCGTGACCTCGAAGCGAAGGTTGTGGAACCCCTCGCGATCGAGGACCCAATCGAGCTCGAACGCGGAGCCATAGACCACGGCGGAGCGATAGCCGATCAGATCGGCTTGTTGACCCTCGAGGGCGACGCCGGTGCGCACCCGCGCGAACGAGTCGAGGTTCGCCGACTGCCAGAGATCCATCGTCACTTGCGCGGCGGCGTGCTTCCACACTTGCGAGTGACCGAGCGCGGTGCGGTGGATTTCGAGTCCGCCGGCCTCGGTCCACAGGCCGATGTTCATGTGCAGATCGTGGCGCGCGGGCTCGCCGACGAACGTGGTGATGCGGAGGAGCGGATCGGTGAACTTGCGCGAGAAGTCGTAGTGCGCGACGACCATCTCCGCCGAGAACGGCTCCATGTGCACTTCGCCTTCGACGAAGCGGAAGCGGTGCCGCATCGGCGAGCCCTTCGAGTGCGCGTCGAACGAGAACAAGCCGAAGTCGATCGAGGTGCGCGTCGATTGCAGCGGGTTCTCGAGGACCTTCTTCGGCGTGTACCCGACGCCGAAGTAGAGGCGCTTGCGGAGATCGAAGTTCGTCTGGAACGTGCGGCCGCGTTCGTCACGCGACCAACCCCACGGTGCGTCGGGGCGACCGGGCAAGAACTTGAAGCCATCGGCTTCGAGCTTCTTGCGATCGAACGGCATGTCGAGCTCGCAGTCGCGCGCGCGCTCGAGCGGCTTGACCGGCTCGCCGTCGGCGGACAGTTCTTGATTCTGCGCGTAGAGACAGACCTTCGTCGTCGGATCGCACTGGACGCGCCACAGCGCGCCCGCGGTGTCGCTCGCGCAGTGCACGACGTTGCTGCTGCTCATCATCGGCAGGTCGTCGGCGTGCGTGATCGCGGGCAGACCGATAGCGATCACCGCGATCGTCGCGGCACGGAGGACCCTCATGGTCGACGCGACTCGTGCATCGTGTGGGCCACCGCGCGAGTGCGCGCTGCGAACGGCGTTAGCGACGAGTGTGATCTGCCGACGTGTGCCGCTCGCGCAACACGTGTCACTCGCGTGCGTCACTGCGGTCATGAATCGATGAGCTCCGCGGTGACCGTCTTTCCATCGCCGTTGACCTCGATCCGCAGCGGCGTTCGCGCCGCCGTGTTGGTGACCCACATCGCGAACGAGATCGCGGGGCCGCTGCCTTCGAGCGGCGCGACGCGGCCGCTGACTTTGACCGCGGGCGAGGAATACAGATCCTCGGGGATCGGACGCGACAAGACGAGCTTGTAGATGCGCCCGGCGACGAGCACGTGGAGCACGCCGCCGCGCGCTTGCGGTTGTGCCCAGCCGCGGATCACGCCGAGCGCGGATTGCAGCGTGTGCACGTTGCCATCGGGCACGCTGTGCGAGACCGGTGGTTCGCCGATCGCGTAGCTTCTTCCGTCGAAGGTCGCGTTCATCGTCGTTGCTTCGCCATCGAGCTCCGCGACCTCGTTCGCGCCGATCGGGCGATGCGCGTCGCGATCGATCACGCTGACGAGCTCGTACTTCACGCGCGCGAACGAGCTCGCGAGTGAGTTCGTCTCGAAGCGCGAGCGAACCTCTTGGTCACCGACGGCGATCTCGGCGCGGCCGATCGACAGCCCTTGGAACTGCACGTTCCACGCGAAGGATTCGCCGCCATCGAGCACGTAGTTCTTCGTGTCGAGCGGACCGAGGGGCGAGCCCGTGGCGACGAGCTCGGGCAGAGGCTTTGGTTCGAAGCCTGGCCCGTGGGCACAGGCCGTGGCGAACACCACAGCGATGACGGCAATGCGCATGGGCTGCATCGCAGTGCAAAGTCAGCGCCGACGTTCGCGCGCACCGAAGTGCTGCGGCGCACCGATCAACAATGAAGAAGGCTATCGGCGCCGGCCGCGATGTTGCGGCGGATGCTTCGGCCTGGACGGTGGGGCATTGCCGCGAGGCGGACCACCGCGGTGCGCGGGAGCCTGCGGTTCGCGTCGCTTGGGCAGAAGGCCCGCGACCTCTTGCTCGTTCAAGTTGCGCCACCGGCCGAGCGGGAGCTCGCCGAGCTTGATGTGCATGATGCGCACGCGCTGGAGCGTGACGACCTCGTAGCCGAACGCTTCGCACATGCGGCGGATCTGGCGGTTCAAGCCCTGCGTCAGCGTGATGCGAAAGATCTTCGCGCCGAGCTTCTCGATCTTGCACGGCTTCGTCGTCGCATCGGACAGCCGCACGCCGCGCGACATTCCTTCGATGAACTCGGGCGTGATCGGTTTGTCGACGCTCACGACGTAGTCCTTCTCGTGTCCGTGTTCGACGCGGAGGATCTCGTTGACGATGTCGCCGTTGTTCGTGAGGAGGATCAGCCCCTCGCTGTCCTTGTCGAGGCGACCGATCGGAAACACGCGCTCCGAGTGATTGACGAAGTCGACGATGTTGCCCGCGACGTGGCGCTCGGTCGTGCAGGTGATGCCGGTCGGCTTGTTCAGCGCGATGTAGACGGGCTTCACGTTCTTGCGCGCTTGCCCGACAACATCGCCATCGAGCTTCACTTCGTCGCCGTCGTTGACCTGCGTCCCGAGCGCCGCGGGCACGCCGTTCACGGTCACGCGACCCTCGCTGATCAGCTCGTCGGCCTCGCGACGCGAGCAGGCGCCGCTCTCGGAGAGGTACTTGTTCAGCCGCACGGGAGCGTCCTTATACGCACGTCGGGGCAGGGTGAGCTACCTTGTTCGACGCTTGCGCCTGCTCCTCGTCACGCCACCGATGACCCAGCTCAACACGCCGTACCCCGCGACGGCGTACTTGATGGGCTTTCTGCGCCAGCACGCGGACCGCCTCGGCCTCGAGCTCGCACAAGCCGACCTGGCGATCGGGCTGTTCCTGCGCGTGTTCAGCCGCGCGGGACTCGCCCGCGTGCATGCCGAGCTGCAAGCGCGGCTCGCGGAGGAGCGCGACCTGCGCGGTATCCCGGCCGCGATCACGCACTTCGCGGCCGAGGGCGAGCGCTACATCGCGACCGTCGATTCGGTCGTGCGGTTCCTCCAGGGCCGAGATCCGAACCTCGCCCATCGCATCGTCGCGGGCGACTTCCTCCCCCAGGGCCCGCGGTTCGCGGCGATCGATGACGGGCCCGGTGCCGAGGACCAAGATCCTCTCGCGTGGGCGTTCGGCGGCCTCGGCCTCGCGGATCGGGCGAAGCACCTCGCGAGCCTCTATATCGACGACATCGCCGATGCGATCCGCGAGGGCATCGCACCGGACTTCGAGCTCGCGCGGTACGGCGAGCGGCTCGCGGCGAGCGCACCCACGTTCGATCCGCTACGAGAAGCGCTCGAGGGCGAAGCGACGATCATCGACGAGATGCTCGACGATCTCGCGCGCGAGCTCGTCACCGAGCACCGGCCCGACGTCGTCGGTCTCACCGCGCCGTTCCCCGGCAACGTGTACGGCGCGTTCCGGATCGCGCGCGCGATCAAGGCGGTCTCTCGTCGCACGCGGATCGCGCTCGGCGGCGGCTACGTCAACACGGAGCTTCGCGAGCTGTCGGATCCGCGCGTGTTCGACTACGTCGATTACATCACGCTCGACGACGGTGAAGCCCCGATGCTCGCCTTGCTCGAGCACCTCGCGAACGAGAAGAAGCCGCTGCTCCGCACGTTCGTCCGCAAAGCGGACAGTGTCGAGCTCGTCACCACGGATGCACTCCACGACGTGCCGATCGCGATCGCCGGTACGCCGACGTACGTCGGGCTCCCGCTCGATCGCTACCTCTCGCTGTTCGAGATGCTCAACCCGATGCACCGGCTGTGGTCCGACGGGCGATGGAACAAGCTCACGATCGCGCACGGCTGCTACTGGAAGCAGTGCACGTTCTGCGACGTGTCGCTCGACTACATCGCTCGCTACGAGCGCGCACCCGCGGACCTGCTCGTCGATCGCATCGAAGCGATGATCGCGGAGACGGGCCAGACCGGCTTTCACTTCGTCGACGAGGCCGCACCGCCGGCCGCCCTGCGCGCGCTCGCCGAGACCCTGATCGCGCGCGGCGTGACCATCACGTGGTGGGGCAACGTCCGGTTCGAGAAGGCGTTCACGCCCGAGCTGTGCGAGCTTCTCGCACGCTCCGGTTGCGTGGCGATCAGCGGTGGCCTCGAGGTCGCGAGCGATCGCCTACTCGCGCTGATGAAGAAGGGCGTCACCGTCGAGCAGGTCGCTCGCGTCACGCGCGCGTTCACCGATGCCGGGGTGATGGTGCACGCGTACCTCATGTACGGCTTCCCCACGCAGACGGTGCAGGACACCGTCGATGCGCTCGAGCGAGTGCGCCAGCTCTTCGCCGAGGGCTGCGTGCAGTCCGCGTTCTGGCACCGCTTCGCGGCCACCGTGCACAGTCCGATCGGCCTGCAGCCCAAGGTGTTCGGGATCAAGTTGGCGAAGAAGAAGCACGCGTTCGCGCGCAACGAGGTCGCGTTCACCGACCCCACGGGCACGGATCACGACGCGCTCGCCGACGGCCTGCGCCGCGCCGTCTACAACTACATGCACGGCCTCGGCCTCGAGGAAGATCCGCGCTCGTGGTTCGGCAAACCTCGCGGGACGAAGATCCCGAAGGTCACGGTCGCGCCGGACTTGATCCGTCGCGCGCTCGACGCGTCCGACTAACGCGTCATCACCGGCCGCGAACGCACGATGGGCAACGGGATCGTGATGCTCTCGTCGTGACTATTCGGGTGGCGTGTTCGTTGGAGCGCCGACGCATACGCGGGTTCGATCTGCACAGACGGGGTCACGGGGGCCTCGCCCACGCAGTCGACCGCGGCCTCGATCTCGCCGGCGGTCGCATCGCACACCGTCGCCATGCTCCAACTCCCGCCCAATCCTTCTCGCCTCATACCCGTCGAATCGACCGCCGGACCGCCGTTTCGAGGCTCAGGGGAACGGAAGCGTGGCGAGCATCGCTTTGGGTAGCGGGACGGTGACGGCGTCGCGAACTACCTGGATCGGCACGGTAAGGACCGTGTCGGTGTCGTCGAACCCGTACTCGACCTTGAGGTTCAACTTCGCCAGGGCTCGTTCGTAAGAGCGATCTAGCTCGACCGTTTCGGACTTCATGAAGGAGGAGTCGACGGTCTCGCGCGAATAGTGGGGTAGGCCCCGGCTACTTCGTGGGGAAGCCCCGGCTCCGCATCAGCGCGTTCGGATCGACATCGCGTCCACGGAAGTTACGGAACGCGACATCGGGCGGCACGGAGTTACCGACGCTGAAGATCGAGTCCATCAGCTTCTTGGCCGTAGCCTTGTCGTAGAAGCTCTTCTTCTCCTCGAACGCCTCCGCCGCATCCGCCGTGAGCGTGTCCGCCCACAGATAGCTGTAGTAGCCGGCCGAGTAGCCGTCGCCCGAGAACACGTGGCCGAACTGCGTGGGCCGGTGGCGCATCACGATCTCGGTGGGCGCGCCGATCTCCTTCATCACCGACTTCTCGAACTCGGTCGGATCGATCTTCGTGCCACCGGGTAGCGTGTGGATCTTGAGGTCGTAGATCGCCGACATCAAATACTCGACGGTCGTGAAGCCCTTGTTGAAGTTCTTCGCCTTCTCGATCTTCGCGAGGAGCTCGGCCGGCATCGGCTTGCCCGTCTTGTAGTTCAGTGCGTACTTGTCGAGGATCTCCTTCGTCGGCAGCCAGTACTCGTTGAGCTGGCTCGGGAACTCGACGAAGTCGCGCAGCGTGTTCGTGCCCGCGAGCGTCGGATAGCGAACGTTCGAGAGCAGGCCGTGCAGCGCGTGGCCGAATTCGTGGAACATCGTGGTCGCGTCGTCCCACGAGATGAGCACGGGCTCGCCGTCCTTGCCCTTCACGAAGTTCGAGTTGTTCGACACGATCGGCGTGATCTCGCTCTTGAAGCGCTCCTGCGTGCGGTACTCGTTCATCCACGCACCGCTGCGCTTGCCCTCGCGCGCGTACGGATCGAAGTACCAGAGGCCGACCTGCTTGCCCTCGCGCGTCACCTTCCACACCTTCACGTCGGGGTGGTAGACGGGCACTCCCTCGATCGGCGTGAACTCGAGACCGAAGTTCTCCTTCGCGGCGAAGAACATGCCGTCGCGCAGCTTGTCCGCCTGCAGGTACGGCTTGACCTCGTTCTGATCGAGGTCGTACTTCGCCTTGCGGACCTTCTCCGCGTAATAGCGGTAGTCCCACGCTTCGATCTTCGGCTTGCCCGGATCCTTGTCGGCGACCTTCTGCATGTCGGCGACTTCTTCTTTCACGCGGCCCACCGCCGCCTTCCACACGCGCATCGTCAACGCGAGCGCCGCATCCGGCGTCTTCGCCATGTTGTCGTCGATGATCCAGTGCGCGTGGCTCGCGAACCCGAGCAGCTTCGCGCGCTCCGCACGCAGCGCGAGGATGTCCGAGATCACCGGGCCGTTCGTCGTCTCGCCGCGGCTGATCCACATCTTCCACACCTTCTCGCGCAGCGCGCGATCCGATGCGTACGTCAGATACGGCTCGGCGCTCGAACGCGTGTTCGAGATGAGCCACTTGTCCTTCATGCCCTTCGCTTCGGCCGCCTGCTTCGCGGACGCCTTCAGCTCGTCGGGCAAACCCGCGAGATCCGCTTCCTTGTCGAGAACGACGGTCTGCTTCTCCTCGTCGGCGAGCTGGTTCTGCCCGAACGTCGTGTACAGCGTCGCGAGCTTCCCGTTGATCTCCTTGAGCTTCGTCTTGTCCGCCGCGTTCAGCGCGGCGCCGTTGCGCGTGAACAACCGCCAGTACACCTCGAGCAAGCGCGCCTGATCGGGCTCGAGCTTGGCCGCCTCGCGACCGTCGTAGACCGTCTTGATCCGCGCGAACAGCTTCTCGTTCTGGATCGTCTCGTCGTTGAACGCCGCCTGCAGCGGCGCCATCTCTTTCTCGACGTCCTGCATCGCCTTGTCGTTCATCGTCGACGTGTAGATGCCAAAGATCGTCGACACCCGGTAATACGCGCGTCCCGAGTCCTCGAGCGCCTCGATCGTGTTCGCGAACGTCGGCGCGTCCTTGTTGTCGACGATCGCCTGGATCTCGGCCCGCTTCATGTCCATGCCCTTCAGCATCGCGGGCTTGAAGTCAGCGGTCTTGAACTTGTCGAACGCGGGAACGCCGCCGTTGTCGCCCGCGTACGGCGCGAGCAGCGGATGATCTGCAGACATCGAGGTGTCCTTTGGTGGTTCGGGCTTATCGGGAGTCTTCGTCTTGGACGTGTCCGTCGTCGGATCCGGAGCCTTCTTCTCCTCGGACTTCGACTTGCACGCGACGAGGGACAACGCGACTGCGAGTAGGGTGCGCTTCACGCGGCGGACCATAACAGGGTCGCGAGGAAACGAAAGCACCGAAGGCTTCGCACCGCTGCGACGGTCTGCGGCATCGCGCGACCCGCAGCGCCCGCGTTACTTCGCCCAGAGGATCGTCGTCGGCGGAACCACGATCGGCTTCTCGGAACACACCTTACCTGCTTCGGCGGTGCCGCCGGCCTGACCACACTCGCTGTGGCCCCAACACATGACCTCTCCGGTCTTGCGCAACGCGCAGACGTGGCCGATGCCGACGGCGACCTGCGTTGCATCGGTGATGCCCTCGACGGGCTTCGCCGGATCCGCGCACGCGGTCTTCGCCACGCAGTCTGCACATACGACACGCCCATCGCGCCGGACGGCGCAGGCCGTCGGGCCGCCGCTCGCGATCGAGATCGCATCGCGTATGCCCTCGATCGGAATACTGCACGGCTTCCAGGTGCCAGCGTCGTTGCACGAATCGAGTCGCACGACGGTGCCATCGCGTCGCAAGCCCCACAGCTTCTCGCCGGCAGCGAGGTGCATGACGTTGCTCGCGACGACCTCCGCCTTTCCATCGCGCAGACAGGACACCGCGGTTCGCGATAACGCACATAGCGCGCCGAAGCCGCTGTTCTCGATCGCGACCTCTTCGACGGGACCGAGGATCGCGGCTTCCTTCGTCTTGTCGTCGCGCAGGCAGCGGATCTTGTTGTCGCGCGTGATCGCGCACGGCAATCCGCTCCATTGAAACCCGACCCGAGCATCGAGCGGAGTAGCGGTCGGTTCGAAACCCCAGTCCGCGAGCACGCCGCACCGAACGCTACCCTTCGCGGCGACGCACGTCGTCCGATAGGGAGAAGCCCACAGGTGATCGGCCACGCCATAGTTCGGAATCCGTGTCGCCACTGCGCAAGCGAGAGAGGAGGTCGCATCGCTGCGAATCAGCGTCTGACCCCGCGCGCCCCAACACCACACGGTACCGTCGACGAGGCGCGCGCACGATTCGCCGCCTCCGGTCAATTGCACGACCTTCTGAGGCGGTGTTGTTGCGCCCGGATCTCCACACGCCGCGGTGGGCGGTGTCGTGTAGGTGGCTGGTGGATGCGGATCGGTCATGCGAGGGGCTGCATCGCGAGAAGCGACCGACTTCGCGGGCTCGGGCGCAGCGCTGGAGCACGCGGTGAGTGCGACGATCGCGACGAGCTTCATCGCGCCACGCACACATGTGTAGCGGTGGCGATCCAGATCGATCCATCGGGTCCCATCGCCGGCGGCGTCACGATCGACGAGCCATCGCTCGTCGTGAGCTGCTGGACGACCGATCCATCGCGCGCGACGATCTGGAGGCCGGGACCTCGGCACACGGCGAGCGTACCGTCGGCGAACGCGGTCGCGCGAGTCGGAACCACCGACGGCGTCGACCAGAGGACCGCTCCCCGATCGATCGCTGCGAGGCCATCGCCGGCGATATAAACGCGGCCCTCGCCGCCATCGATCGCGGGCTGTCGCGAGACGAATGCGACCTCGGCCGACCACACGACTTGATCGGTGACGAGTCGGGCGGCCGTTGCCGATCCTCTCGCCGAGAGGACGACTGTCCCCGCGCTGGTGATGCTGACGTCGTCAGCGCCCTCACCGATCGAGATCTCGCTGCGGGGTGTGCCACAGAGGTCCTTCGCGTCGCCACCCGATGCGTAACTCCGCACCTTGCCCGCTGCGGTAGCGACGATCACATGATCGTCGGCGATCGCAGCGACGCCCCGCCCAGGGATGACATCCATCCACTCACTGCGATCGCTCGCGCGCGAGTAGATCGCGATCTCGGCGGGAACTCTGAGCGTGGGAACCTGTTGGCCAACACTGGTCCACCGCGTCGGCGAGTAGCGCGCGGCCAGTTGGTAGCCAGATTCGATCCTCACCGCGAAGGGAGGAGAACGTTCCTGATAGTTCTCGTATCCGTCGTGAGTCAACCCATCCCATCGCTTGTCGATCGAGCCGAGGATCGCGCCCCAGTCGGTCACGTAGCCAATGCCACGAAACGGACCATCACCGATGGTGATCGAGGGATCGAGTGCGAGCGTAGTACGGCCGCGTACGAGAACGCGAGTCCCGGCCGGATCGAGCAAGACGAACGAAGGTGATTCCTCGTCGGGGAGCCGGGTGACCACGTGAAGCTGAGTGTACGACCGCGGTTTCGCGACGACGCGAGAGCTACGCGCGCTGTTCGCATACTCCGTGATGTAGCTCCCGTCGCTCATGCTTTGTTGTACGCGACGACAGTACCGATTTCAGGGCGCCCGAGCATCGTCGCGAGTGCACCAGGAAGCATCGTGAGATCGGCCGCTGTCGTGGGGGCCTGACTTACCGCGGGTACGGCGGGTTTCGTTCGCAACGCATACCGAAGAATCCAAGGTCCGACATCGTTCTCGTCGCACGTCAGTACTGGCGGTGCTCCGACGGTATACGTCGGAGCGGCGCCACCACGCCCGATGCGGAGCTCCAGCGTCGCGTTGGCGATCGTTTGCGGAGTGGTGGGAGCGGGACCGAACTCGAATCGCGGTTGGAACACGACGACCACGCGTTTCGCATCCGAAGCGGTCGGAGTCGAGATCGCGAAGTGTGGTGTTGTCGAATGGACAAAGTACTTCGTGGCCCAATTGGCGAACCGATTCCATTTGAATCCGTTCCACTCCGTGATCGCCGCCGTGAACGAAACCCAGATCATCGGGTGGATCACGAGAATGCCATCGAACTCTTCGCCCGCTTTGATGAGACCGGTATCGAGGACACCCGGACCGATCATTCCCTCGTCGTGGCTCGTCGGATAGAAGGACAGGTTGCAGTCGCCCTGTGTGCCGGTCGTCGCGGTCCAAGGGCCACCACGGTTAGACAACCACGATGCAGAGCTCCGCGGAATCGCGTGCGTGAGCGTTCGTGCTCCAGCGATGTACTGAGACACGAACGGTGCCTCGCTATAGAACCAGTGCGACGCCGGAAGGGTCGACGTGTTGCGATGAAGCGCATCGAAGTAGTTCCAGATGTAGCGAAGACGTGGGAGCTGGTTCGACTGCATCATGCCGAACGTGTCGAGAAAGTAGGGGCGCGCTCGGATTCCCCATTGATCGAATCGAGGGACGAACTGCGTCGCCACGACCGAGCTCACGAGGGTTCGACCGTCGATCCCTTCGAGGTACTCGTCGAGGAGACCGCTTTCATGGCCGAGCTCGTGCGCGAACGTGAACCACGTGAACGTCTCGTTGTCGAGCCGCTCGGACGTGCCTGCTTGGGTAGGCTCGAACTGGTAAGGACGGGTTGCGAGAGTGCCCGGTGGTGTCGCGGTCAGCCACGCAGGGTTCGGAGGAACGTTCATGTTCGGTCCAGACTGGCAGTACAGGCGCATCGTTCGGCCGCCGGTCGCACGTCCTGGTTGGCTGTCGATCTGAACGACGATGGGCTTGGGTAAGGGCGGTGTGTTCGTGTCCAAGAGAATCAGGCTTCGCCGCGCAAACACGTGTCGAACCTTCATCAACGTCGAGTCGGTCTTGAAGCCCTTCTCCGGGATGATGACGTAATCCTTCTTTGCCGACGAGCTGCCGGGAATGCCTGGGTGTTTCTGATCCCAGCGGTTCGAGGAATCGACGAGCAGGTTCTCGACAACGCCGACCGCATCGGCGTTCGTCGGGTGGAGCTGCGTTCCATCGATGAACACCGAGACGTAACAAACGAGATGCGCGAGGCGCGCATTGACGCCGTTGTGGGTGTGATGCAGCCAGCGAGTATCGAACAAATACGTTCGATGGCCGCTTGTCGTATCAGGACGCTGCACCGCAGTGATCGAGTTGTCTTCGATAGGCGTCGCGAGATCGGCGGCGCGCGCACCGATGTATGCCGTCGTTCCGACGATGCCAGTCGCGAACTTCGTCGACACGTCGTACAGATCGCCTTCGTAGTCGATGAAGCGTGTCATCTGATCGAAGCCTTTGCCTCGCCGGAACATCGCGTCCTCGGCGCGGAGGTTCGTGGACGCCTGGAGCTTCGAGTAGGGAACATCGGCACCGTTGGCCTGCTGCGGATCGTGCAGTGCCGCGAGCGTCGTATAGATCCCTATGAGTCGCTGGTTCGCCGGAACGGTGATCGGTGCGGTGAGCGACGACAACACGAGATCGTCGAGATGGAAGCAGATCGGTGAGGCGGCGGTCGTGCCCTTAGCGCGGATCGAAATGAACGACTTGCGTACGGACGCGGACGCGTCGACCGCGCCTTCCCACGACTCGTGGCCGTACGAGTGCCACATGGGCGCAACGGGATACTCTTTCTCGAGTCGCGCGAGGTCTTCGAGCTTCGTGCTCTGGAACGTGCCGTCCGCATACGCGAACGTGGTGTCGTCGGGCGTCGCGAACTGGTAATCGAGGTCGGTCGCTTTCGCCTCGGCGCGGCTGTGAAGCACGTAGATCGAGCCATCGTCGCGAGTCACGCTGCTCGCACCGACGCGCATCGGTTCCTTGATCGCGCCGTCCGCGAGGTTGGTCATGCCGAGCGCCTCGAGGATCAGGCCCTTCGGTACCGGTCGCTCCTTCTTCTGAATTGGATCGTAGAACCGGAACTGCACGAACGTGTGCATCCAGCCTTCGTCGATCGCGATCGTCCACGGTTTGTCGAGAGTGCCGTGTGGCGCGAGCTCGCTATTCTTGATGCGTCCGCGTTTCTCGAATTCCGTCGAGCCGGGAAGCGGTTCGCGGAACTTGCCATCGAATGCGGCGACGTGACGGAACGACGACCATCGCGGAATGCGCAGCAAGCGCCGGGTCTCGATGCGGGTCAGGTCGGGCACTTCCGAAGGACGCACCCACTGATTCTTGTCGACGTCGATCCAGACCTCTCCCTTGTCGACGATCTCGGACGAGCTCTTCTTGTCCTCGAACATCGGGATCAGCCAGAGATCCCAATCGGCCTCGGCGGTGCCCTTGGGCTGATCGGGACGCAAGATCGTCGACACACCGTTCGCGTCGCTGGTGGTGCCTTCGATCGAGAGCTTTTCACCTGGCTCGACGAGCGCCCATCGGTGCGGTGGCAGGGGGGCATCCGCGTCGGAGAGCGGGTGGTGGTAGATGCCCTTGATCGCGAACAGAACCTCGCGCAGGTACACGAGTTGCGCGTTGCCGGGCGCGACCGCGCCGGCGGGCTTCTTGGCGGGGGCGAAGACAGGATCGCTCACGACGTGCTCTCCGGATCCTTCAATGACTTGCCGGGCTCGTCGGCGGTGAGCCAGCCCGGCGCTTGCTCCTCGACCGGATCATCGGGCGGGAGCTCGTGGAGCTTGTCGAACGGCGTGTAGTCGAACACCGTGTGCGCCGGATCGCCGCCGACGGAGCGGAGCCGATAGTCGTGCCAGTCGGGCACGTGCTCGAAGTGCAGCTCGCTGTGCGCCTCGTCGGTCGCGCGCACGTCCGAGGCGAGCGATTGCTCGCGCGTCACCGTGCCGTCGTCGCTCTCGAGGATGAACTTGTTCGGCAGCGTGTTCGCTTTCTTCTCGGGGATGAACAAGCGCACGACGAGATCGTGGCTGAGATCCACGCCGGCTCCGCACGGACACTTCGTCGCGAGCTCTTTGTACACGCTGCAGCGGTAGGGCTTCGCCGGATCGATCGCCGGGCTGTTCGGCGGACTGCACACTTCGCGACATGGCGCGACCGAGCCGAGCTTGCACGGCAGCGGGTTCGCGGGACCGGCGGCACCGTCGAAGATCATGATGACGGCGCGGCGGCTCTCGGCATCCTTCGCCGATTGGCTGAGCGGGTTGAACTCGCCGCAGCCGACGAACGGGGTGCCGTTTCCCTCGACGAAGCGATCCTTGGGCACCGGGATGCGACTGATGCGCTTCGCGTACGCGAGGAACATCTCCTTGCGGCCGGGCTCGCCGAGGAAGTCCGACTTCGGTAGCGGCGCTTGCTCGGCGGGCTTGTCGGGATAGTCGCCGGCTTGGAAGCGGTTGATCGCTTCCTTCGTCGGCTTGTCGCGAACGCCGGTCTCCTTCAGTGGATTGCCGGCCGCGTCGCCGCACTTGAGTGCGTTGAGCATGTGCTGCGCCTCCCAGACGTCCCACTTCTCGTTCCAGTGTTTGCCGGCCGGCTTGCCCGAGTAGAGCTCTTCCCACTTCTTGTCGTCGTGGGTGAACAGCGCGTAGATCGCCTTCGCGCGGCGCTCGCTGAGCTCCTTGTTCAGCTCGTCGCTGCCGGAGAGATCCGTGTGACCGAACACGAGAGCCTTGCGCTCGAGCGGAGCGCCGTTCTCGTCCTTCGCGTGAAGCTCTTCGGCGATCTCGGCGAGCGGCTGGATCGCGTCGCTCGTCGGGAAGCTGCGCGCGAACGCGAAGTGCGCGCCTGGGATCTCGGCGCACTTGAAGAACGGGGTGATCGCGAGCGTGCTCTGGAATGCGGCTTCGAGCGCGACGGGCTCGAGCTGATCGTCGAGCGCTTGCACCGTGACGCCGTGGCCCGACGGTGTCTTCGGTGCGCGGCCCTTCGACCAGCGCGGCTTGAGCGCCTCGCGCAGCTTCGCGCGATCGACGACGACGACCTGCGCCTTCTTCGCCGTCGGATCGTCGACGTGCGCGACGCCATCGCCGCCGGTCGGCACGACCTTGGTGTTGCCGTTGTAGGTGAAGCGCAGCTCGACGCCGCCGATCGGATCGCCCACTTCGTCGACGAGCTTGAGCTCGAACCACTGCTTGTCGGGGTGCGTGGGCGGCTCGCCCGGTGGCAACGCGGGCTCGGGCGGAGCGGGCGCGGCACTGTTGCCACCTCCACCACCTCCGCCACCACCGCCGCCACCGTTGCCGGTCTGGTTGCTGTTGATCGCGCTCGCGTTGCCGGCGCCCGAGTCGGTACCGGCGCCGCCCGTGCTCTGCGCGCTTCCGCCGCCGGAGGAGCCACCGCCGCCGCTGCTCGCGCCGCCGACGATGACGTTCGACGAGCCTTCGATCAGGTTGCCGTTGCCGCCGCAGTGCTTGGTCTGGTCGCCCATGCGATGGGCGGCCTTGTTGTTGATGAAGACGGTGGCGCTACCTGCCTTCGCGGTCCACGTATTCGTGGTGCAGCACGCGGCGTGAATCCCGGTGTCGTCGACGCGCACGGCGGGACGGCTGTTGACGAAGACGTCCTCGGATCCGCAGACAGCGGGGCCGACGCCCGGATGAGGGCAACCCGGACACCCGTGCGAGTCCGCCGGAATGTTCGCCTTGTCGCCGAGTCGTCCTTGCCCTGGCACTACCGTCGCCGATCGCCGCACCAGCACCCGCGGCGAAGGGGACAGTACGTGACCCACCCCCACCGAACAACTGCCGCAACTTGCTCCATCTACGCGCGCCGACGTGCGTTCCTTCCACGCCAGCGCGCTATGGTGCGCGCCCCGTGTCGTCGATCCGCGAGCTGTTGTCCGCGCATCGAGACTTTCGTCGTCTGTTCGTCGCGAGCTTGATCTCGATGGCCGGCGATTGGTTCGCGTTCGTCGCGCTCGCGGATCTCGTCACGCGCTTGACCGGACGCGCGGGCGCACCCGCGTTCGTGTTTGCCGCGACCGTGCTGCCGATGTTCTTCGCATCGCCGATCGCGGGCGCGGCGGCGGATCGCTTCGATCGCAAACGCCTGCTCGTGATCGCGGATGCGATCCGGGTTCCGCTCGCCCTGCTGCTCTGCGTCGCCGCGTGGATCGGCTCGGCGTGGCTCGCGATCGCGGCCGTGGTCGCGCTCGGAGTCGCCGCGAGCTTTCACGATCCGATCACGAGCGCGGTCGTGCCGAACCTCGTGCCCGCCAAGCACCTCGCGCGCGCGCAGGCGCTGCTCGGTGCGGTGTGGGGCTCGATGCTGATGCTCGGCGCAGGCCTCGGCGGCATCGTCGCGGAGCTGCTGGGCATGCAGGCCGCGTTCGTGATCAACGCCGCCTCGTTCGCGATCAGCGCGCTGTTGATCGTGGGCATTCGCACGCCGATGCAGGAGGCATCGCTCGAGGAGCGGCGGGCGAAGTCGAGCAAGGGCCAGTTCACCGAGGTCCTGCGCTACGTGCGCAACGATCGGATCGTGAAGCGCCTCGTGCTCGCGAAGGTCGGCGTGAGTTGCGCGAACGGGACCGTGGGCCTCCTGCCGACGTTCGCGGCCGAGCGATTCGCGGGCACGAGCATCGCGACCGGCCTGTTGTTCGCGGCGCGCGGCCTCGGCGCGCTGCTCGGGCCGCTGATCTCGCGATGGATCGCCGGACCCGCGCCGCGCGCGCGCGTGATCGTGCTGGTCTGCGGCGTCTCGACGATGCTCTACGTCGCCATCTACGCGCTGATCCCGCTGATCTGGTGGTTTCCGTTGGCGATGGGCGCGGTGATCGTCGCGCATCTCGGCGGCGGCGCGCAGTGGTCGATGTCGACGTACGGGCTCCAGGTGGCGACGCCCGATGCACTGCGTGGCCGCGTGATGTCGCTCGACTACGGCATCGCGACCCTCGCGATCGGCGCGTCCGCGCTCGTGGCCGGCATCTTGGCCGACATCACGGGCGCCGCGAACGCCACGTGGTGGCTCGTCGCCGCCGGTGCCGTCTACGGCATCTCCTGGCTGATCTGGAGCCTGATCGGTACCCGCGATACTTCGTCGTAGACGACTCGCATCGATCTATTGCACCGTCCGCCCGTGGCAACCAAACGCCGCGCATCGTGGTGGATCGTCGTGCCTCCGGCACTGGCGCTCGCCTACGCGATCGCGGTCGTGATCGCCGCGTGGCGCGCACCCGACAAAGGGTTCGCCGCGTTCACCGGGCAACGCGTCGTGTTCGTCGAAGACGGTGGGCTCGCCGATCGCGCGGGTCTGCGCGAAGGCGACGTGATCGTCGAGGCCGACGGCACCGAGGTGACCGGCACGCTCGACTACGCGCTGCGCGTGCTGTCGCGAGGCGAGGGCGAGACCGTGCGGCTCGTCGTCGAGCGCCCCACGACGATCACGGCGATGTCCGCGAAGCCCGATGGGAGCGTTCGCGCGGCCGATTCGCGTGCATCGACACATCGCGTCCCGATCTCGATCACGCTCGATGCGCCGCGCATTCCATGGGGCGCGCTCGTCGCCTCGCTGCTCGCGGCGATCCTCCTCGGCTTCGGTCTCGTCGCGCGCCTCAGTCGTCCCGACGATCTCGACGCGAAGCGCTTCTACCGCACCGCGGTGATCTACGCGCTCGTCTACACCGGCGCGCTCTCGTGGACAAAGCTCATCATCCATCCGCCGCTCGGCCTCGTGTTCCTCGTCGGTCTGTTCCTCGGGCCGCCGCTGTCGTTGCACCTCTCGATCGACTTTCCACATCGCGAAGCAAATACGGTGCGCGTCCGTCGGTGGAAGCGCGGCTCGTACACGATGTCGATCCTCCTCGGCACCGGCTGCCTGATCGCGCTCGGCATCTCGGTCAGGGAATACCTCGAGGGTCGCCCCGACACCGCGCTGCGCTACGCGGTCGCGATGATCGCCGCGCAGATGGCGCTGATCCCCGTGCACACGTCGTTCGGCCTGATCTCGCAGATCCGCGCGCATCGCACCGCCTCGGGCCAACTGCGCGCGCAGCTGCGCTGGCTGCTCTTCGCGCACGCGCTCGGCGGGTTGCCGATCCTCGTCGCGGTTCCGATCGCGATCGCGGATCTCGATCGCTTCCTCATCTATCGCTATCAGCCGTTCGTCGTCGCCGTCGCGATCCTGTGGTTCGTGGGCTACGGCCTCGCGGTCCTGCGCATCCGCCTCGCCGACGTCGACGCGCTGATCAAGAGCTCGCTCGGCTACACGATCACCACCGGCGCCGCCGTCCTCGTCTATCTCGGCGTGGTCCTCGCCGCGGGCTGGGTCACGGGCCTCGTCATCGGCGACACCGGACCGTGGCCGCACCTCGTCGCCGGCCTCGCCGCCGCGGCGCTGTTCGGTCCGATTCGCTCGCGCGTGGGCAGCTGGGTCGATCGCCGCTTCTTTCGCGATCGCCAGCACTACATCGAAGCGCTCCGCCACGCGGGCGAATCGTTGGCCGTGTTGCGCGAACCCGCGGACCTCTCTCGCGAAGCGGTCGCGCAGATCGTCGACGCCGTCCGCGCGGAGAGCGGCGCGCTGTACCTGCGCGACGGCGACACGTGGCGCATCGCGCACGCCACCACCGCCGACGCACCGCACGAGCCGATCGCACCGGCCGATGGCTTCGCCGTTCCGATCCGCCTGGCCGACGACGCGGACATCGCCGGCTGGCTCATCCTCGGTCCTCGCCGCTCCGGCGATCTCTACTCCACCGACGATCGCGATCTCCTCGGCGCGCTCGCCTCGCAGCTCGCCGTGTCCCTCGCGAACGCGCGCGCGTTCGGCACCATCGCGGACATGTCGCGCACGCTCGAAGCGCAGACCAAGACGCTCGAGGTCCAGAACGCCGAGATCCGCGAGCTCCGCGATCGCCTCGAGGACGAGAACCGCTTCCTGCGCAAGCGCGTCGAAGCCGCCACCGACGGCGCCACGCTCGTCGGCGACTCCAAAGCGATGCGCGAGCTGCACGCGACGCTCGAACGCATCGCACGCAGCGATGCGAACGTCCTCGTCCTCGGCGAGTCCGGCACCGGCAAGGGCCTCCTCGCGCGCACGCTGCATGGAACCTCGCCGCGCGCCGAGCAGCCGTTCATGCACGTCGATTGCGGCGCGATCGCGGCCTCGGTCTTCGAGTCCGAGCTGTTCGGTCACGAGCGCGGCGCGTTCACGGGCGCCACGCGCCTGCGCCGCGGACCGATCGAGCTCGCCGACGGTGGCACGCTATTCCTCGACGAGATCGGCGAGCTCCCGCTCGAGCTGCAACCGAAGCTCCTGCGCGTGCTCGAAGAGAAAGTCGTGCTGCGCGTCGGCGCCACCGCGCCCGTCTCCGTCGACGTCCGGATCATCGCGGCCACGCATCGCAAGCTCGAGGACATGGTCGCCGCGGGCACGTTCCGCGAAGACCTCTACTTCCGACTGCGCGTGGTAGAGGTCACGGTCCCGCCGCTCCGTGCGCGCCGCGCGGACATCCCCGCGCTGTGCACCGCGCTGCTTCCGCGCGTCGCCCGCCGCTGCGCGCGCCCGATCCTGCCGCTCGCCGACGACGCGATCGCCGCGCTGATGGCCTACTCGTTCCCCGGCAACGTGCGCGAGCTCGAGAACGTCCTCGAGCGCGCACTCGTCCTCGCCGACGATGCGAGCGCGATCAGCGCCGCCGATCTCGAGCTCTCCGATCGCGCACCGTCGTTGCCCGAAGAAGTGATCGCGATCGCCGACGCGCCGTCCAAGCCGCACGAAGCGGTGATGGATGACATCGAGCGCCGTCGCCTGACCGCAGCGCTCACCGCGGCGAACGGAAACCAATCGACCGCCGCGAAGGCGCTCGGCATGCCGCGCACCACGTTCATCAACAAGCTCCGCCGTCACGGTCTGCTGTAGCGGTGTAAGCGCGCTGCGACACGCGCGTCGCACGAGGAGCAACGCCACGAGCGCCTGCGACAACGATGGCGCATGCGCATGGCGCAAGTGGTTGTCGCGATGGACGATGTCGGCGGCACGCACGCTGCACTCTCGCTCCGCATGGCTCGCAGCGCGCTGGTGTGTGTGATCGCCTTGGGGTGTACGGGGGAACCGCCGGTACCCCCAACGCCGGATGCCGGCGCGGTGGCGTATCTCTCGCCGACCGAACACTTGGTCCGCGCGTCGATGACGCTGCGAGGCATGCGGCCGAGCGAGGAAGAGCTCGCGCGCGTTGCCGTCGAGCCGGACGCACTCGGCGCGATCGTCGATGCGTACCTGGAGTCCCCCGAGTTCGGATCGGTCATGAAGGACTTGCACGCGGAGACGTTGCTCGTTCGCATAGATCTCGCGGGGACCACGCTCAGATCCAAGAACGGGGTCGCCGATCGCACCGCCGCGGAGATGTCCACGGCCTTCGAGGAGCCGCTACGGCTGATCGAGTACGTCATCGAGCACGATCGGCCGTACAGCGAGATCGTGACGGCGGACTACGCGATCTCGGATCCGATCACGGCCGTCGTGTGGGGCATGACCCACTCGGGCAGTGGCGAGGAGGTGTCCCATTGGCTCGACGGGCGCCCGGTGGCGGGGATTCTGTCGAGCTCCGGGTTGTGGGCTCGGCACATCTCGGCGGGGGCGAACTTCCACCGCGGCCGCGCGAACCTGATCTCGAGTGCGCTCTTGTGCTTCGACTTTCTGCACTCCGACATCATGCTCGACACGACGATCGACCTCGCGGATCCGCAGGTGGTGGCAAACGCGCTGGTCGCGAATCCGTCGTGCGCTGGCTGTCATCAGACGCTCGATCCGTTGGCGAGCACGTTGCGCGGGTTCCAGTTCGGCGCCAGGTACGCGAACTATCCCGTCGAGATGTGGCGCCAACAGTGGGTCGACGAATGGGACGCGTCGTCATCGTCGCATCGCCCGGCCGCATACTTCGGTCAGCAGGCACAGACGGCCGTGGACGTGGGCCGGCGCATCGCGGCGGATCCGCGGTTCCCGCGGTGCACCGCCGAGCGGTTCGTCTCGTACTTCACGCAGGTGGATCGAGAGAAGGTGCCGTTCGCGTGGGGTGCGCGACTGGCGGAGCAGTTCGTCGCGAGCGGCATGAACGCGAAGCAGTTGGCGAAGGACATCGTCCTGTCCGACGAGTTTCGCGTGTCGCACGTGACCGAGGGCGCGAGCGACGAAGAGGCGGAAGCGTTGCACGGGATGCTGCGCACGCGGCCCGAGCAGCTCGATCGCTTGTTCGAAGACCTCACCGGGTTTCGGTGGATGACGAGCTCGACGATCGAGATCAACAACACTCCGTACGGTGTCGCGAACTTGCTGCGCGGCGACTTTCTCGGGTATCGCGCTCTCGCGGGTGGCATCGATTCGTACTTCGTGACGCGGCCGACGCACACGACAAACGCGGTCAGCAGCTTGCTGCTGCGCGAGCTCGCGCGAAGTGCGGCGGGCGTCGTCGTCGAGCATGACTTCACGCCGGGGGCCCAACGAACGTTGCTCGCGATCGAGGAAGGCGAGCGCGCGCCCGACGCGATCCGCGCAGAGATCGCGCGGCTGCATGCGCGGGTGTTCGGGACGCTCGATGCAGCGGACAGCGAGGCTGTCACCGAGACGTACACGTTGTTCGCGTCGGTGCTCGCGGAGACAGGCGACGCTCGTCATGCGTGGCGCACGACGATCACCGCGATGTTGTCCGACTTGCGTGTTGCCTACTACTAGGAGCCATCATGAGCATTTCTCGTCGACAACTTCTGTGGAGCGGGGCTGCGGCATCGCTCGCGACGATGCTGCCGTGGGGACGGCGCACGGGCCGCGCGGAGACAGTGGGGCCGCGCAAGAACCTCATCATCTTGCTCGCGTTCGGCGGTTGGGACACGTCGTACTCGATCGATCCCAAGCCCGTCGGCGGTGGCGTCGATGCCCCCGCCGGCACGATCGTCTCGTACGGAGGCATCGATATCCTCGAAGACATTTCGCGGCCGGCGATCGGTGACTACTTCCAACAGTACGCGGCGATCACGGCGGTCGTGCGCGGCATCCACATGCCATCGGTGGCGCACGAGGCGTGCGTGCGGTCGATCCTGACCGGCGCGCGCAACGAGTCGAGTGCGGATCTCGCGTCGATCGTCGCGCACGAGCATGGGAATGACTTGCCGATTCCATACCTCGTCCTCGGCAACAACGCGTTCGCGGGCCCCTACGCGTCGAGTATGGGTCGGGTCGGCGCGACGAACCAACTCGTGGGGCTCCTCGATCCGTCGTCGTCGTACCCGGTGATCGGAGCGACCCGCGAGAGTACGTTCGTGCCGACTGCTTCCGACGAGAGCTACCTGCGTGCGTACACCGTTGCACGCGCCGAGCGCGAGAAGGCCACCCGCGGCGCGACCGGCTACAACCGCCGCCGGGTCGACGACTTCATCGGCTCGCTGTCGCGTGGTGATCGACTGCGCGCGCTTCGCGGTGGGTTGGGCACGCGCGGTACGCTGCTCGACTTGCCGGCGCAGCGGCAACTGGCCCTCGACGCGTTGCAGACCGGCGTTTCTCGTACGGTGATGCTGTCTTCGGGACAGAACTTCGACACGCACGAAGTGAACGTCAACCAAGGCAGCGCGCAGCGAATCCTGTTCGAGAACGTGATCGACTTGATCGATGCGCTGCAGGCGCGGCCCGGCAATCAGAGCGGCTCGACGATGCTCGACGAGACGATCGTGCTCGTTCTCTCCGAGATGGGCCGCACGCCGCAGCTCAATACCGCGCAGCCGAATCCCGGCAAGGATCACTGGCCCGTGACGAGCGCACTCGTGATCGGCACCGACATTCGCGGCGGGATGGCGTACGGCGGGACGTCGTCGACAGGAGAGGCCGAGCTCGTCGATCTCGACACCGGCGCGATCGGGACCGGACCATCGCATCGCAGCCTCGAGCCCCGTCACTTCGCTGCAGGTGTTCTGCTCGCATGCGGCGTGGACCCGGCGGCGTACTTGCCGGAATCGGAGGTGTTCCGTGCGTTCATCGCGTGAGATCGCGATCCTGCTTCTGTCCGCGGTGATCGGTGTACTCGTCGCATTGGTGACCGCGTGCGGTACCGACGCTGCGCCACCCTCCGAGCTGCCCGACGACCGATGCGAGCAATCGATCCTCACCTACGAGAACTTCGGCGAGCCGTTCATGCTCGATTGGTGTCGCGGGTGTCACAGCGCGGCGCTCGCCGATGGTCTTCGCCAGGGCGCACCGCTGGAGTTCAACTTCGAGGACGTCGAAACGATCCGCGAGCTCGCACCGGTGATCTCGCTCAAGGCCGTGGGGCCGATGCCGGTGATGCCGCCCGCCGCGGGGCCCTCCGCCGACGAGCGCGCACTCCTCGAAGAGTGGCTCGCGTGCGGTGCGCCGTGATCACTGCTGACAGCAGCCGGAGGTTCCGGTGACCTGTGATCGACTCTGGGTTCCATCGGCGTCGACGGAGATCTTGAAGCAGACGACCGCACGCTCGACACCCCCGCCATCGTAGTAGCGCAAGATGACGGCGTACGAGCCGGGGCTCGGCGGATCGAGCTCGATCGGCTCGTCGAGCGAACATCCTCCTTCGCACACACGAGTGCAGTCCCCTGCGCAGACCGGGCAGGCGTGGGTGCAATCGCACGATCCACACTCACCACCGAGCAGGAACTCGGCCCGGACGGTCGTGGCCTGCGCGTTCGCGACACACGCCTCGATCTCGTCGCTCTGCTCGACGTCGATCGTGCCGGCTTCGCGACACGCCACGAGGCAGCCGAACCACGCGAACGCCACGAACCTCATGGGTGGATCACCACGTGCTGCGGTCCGACGTCGATGACTTCACGCACGAGCAACCCGGTGCCGATCGCGACCACGCCGAGGCTCGCCCAGAACCACCATCGCCGCGTGATCGGTGTTGCGACCGGTACCTCACCCGCGGCGACGGCGATCGACAGCGGCTTGTCCGGCTCGCCTTCGCGCCGCAGCGACACACCCGAGCGGTGCCGCACCTGTACGTGAAGCTCGAGCGTGTATGGCGTGCGCGACGCCGTGAGCTCGCCGGGGATCGCGAGCGTGCTTCGGCCTGGACGCGCGGGCACCGTCGCGAGCGTGTAGTAGCTCTCGCCCGCTCGCCGATGCGCGAGGATGATCGCGCTCGCCACCTTGCTCGGATCGGCAAGGTCCACGCCGATCACGATCGGCAAGCCGCCGCGCGGTGAACGCGGCAACTCGAGGTGCAGTCGAAGCGCGGCGAGCTGCGGACCGAGCTGCGTGGCCAGGCGTTGTTGTTCCTCGACCTGCCAGCGAGCTCGCGCTGGATCGAAGACGGCGCGGATGCGCGGTGACGTGTTCGCCGGCAACGTGTAGTCGGGGTTCACCGCGAAGATCCGCGCGAACGCGGCGTCTGCGTCCGCCGTACGGTCGAGGATCACGAGCGCGGAGCCGAGGAGGCGCAATGCTTCGACGCGATCGGTGTCCGGAAGGTCGGCGCTCGCCAGCGCGGCGTTCGCCGCCTCGACGACACGCTCGTACTCGAGCTCGCTCCACGCTGCCCGCGCACGCGCGACGCTCTCGGCACCACCCGCATGTGCGGGGGCCGCGAGCGCGAACACCAACGCGATCACTCGGGCTGCGCGCACACGAGTCCCTTCACGGTCGCCATGCATTTGGTGCGCTTGCCAGCGACGAGAAACGCACGCGCGCGCAGCGTCGCGCCGCCTTCGGACAACGTGACGGCGATATCGTGCGTTCCCTCCACGAGCTGGAGCCTACGCGGCGTCGTCGCGCCGGGCGCGATGGCATCGCCGCTCACGGTGCCCCACGGCTCCGCATCGACGATCAGAGTCCCGGTGGCCGATGACTTCGTGACGGCGACGACGCCCGCGTCGAGCACGGGCACCTCGGTCGCCGTCGTCACCACCGGCGACGTGCGCGGTCGCGATCGCGACACCGCGGCGTCGCCGGGTGCGCGCGCGATCGGCGCGGCATCTTCGGGGGTGGCGATCGAAGCGGCGTCGACCGGCGCGGGGGCGACGAGTGCGGCATCGATCGGATCGCTCGCACTCGCAACGGCGGCGTCGACGATCACCATCGTGTCGGGCGTCGAGGCGGCCGCGATGGTCGTCGCTTCTTCGTCGCCGCTGATACGCGTCTGGATGGCGACCACCACACTTGCAGCGAGGATGCCGGCAACGCCGAGTCGGACCACGCGCACCCGCATCGAGGGTGGCGGCGGTGGTGAGCTCTTCGCTTCGGCCGCTGCGATCGAGGGGACGGTCGAAATTTGTAGCTGGGGCGCCTCGGGCGTCGTCGATGCGGTCAACGGAGAAGCGGGCATCGACGCGGTCGCGGTTTCGGGCTCCGGTGCTGTGCGTGCGGGCGCGAGGTGATCGACGTCGGGGAACAGGTCTCGTACGAGTGCTCCGAGCTCGGGGCGCGAGATCGGTGCCCCGGTTGTTGCGAGGAACAAGCGCAGCTGTCGCGCGAGCTCGCTCGCCGATCGCGTGCGCGTAGCTGGATCGCGGGAGAGGGCCGCCATCACGATGTCCTCTAGCTCCGTCGGATACTCGGGGTCGATCGTCGTCGGCCGCGCGAACTTCCCAGCTCGCACCAGATCGATCAGCTCGAGCTCGTCCTTCGCTTTGAACATCCTGCGCATGAGAGACAGCTCCCAGAGCACGACACCCGCGGCGTACACATCCGTCAATGCGTCGACGGACTGTCCCGCGAGCTGCTCGGGCGACATGTACGCGTACTTCCCGCGGATGACGCCGGTCTGCGTTCGATGCATCGTGTTCGCGGCTTTCGCGATCCCGAAGTCCATCACCTTCACGTCGCCGTGCACCGAGAGCAGCAAGTTGTGCGGGCTGACGTCCCGATGAACGATCGAGAGCGGCGCGCCCTCGAGATCCGTTGCCTTGTGCGCGAAGTCGAGCCCATGCGCGAGCTCCGCGACGATGTGCGCGGCGAGTCGTTTCGTCAGGGGACGAGGCGTGGTCTTCGTCGCGCGCTCGCAGATCCGAGCGAGATTCTGCCCGGGTACGTACTCCATCGCGATGAAGTACGCGTCGCCATCCTGGCCGAGCTCGTAGATCTGGACGATGTTCGGGTGGGCGAGGTGCGCGACGATGCGTGCTTCATCGATAAACAGCGCGACGGAGTCCGCGCGCTCGAGCATCTCCGGCAACATGCGCTTCACGACGACGAGCCTCTCGAGCCCGGCAACGCCTCGCTCTCGCGCGAGAAAGATCTCGCCCATCCCTCCAACGGCGAGCCGCTTCACGATCCGGTACTTGCCGATCGCGTCCATCCTCGACGAGGAAGCGTATCACGGAGCGCTCACGGTACGGGCAGCGTGCCGACGACCACCGCCGCAAACGACCACCGCGCGCCCGCGTCCGTGTCGAATAGCATCGATGCCGGAAGTGTCGGATCCGCGAGGAAGCAGCTCTGCAGATTCCGGCCGTACATCGATGACGCATCGGGAACGGGGATCGTAGTCGTCTGCGTGCGCGCACGCTCGGGATCGCGCTGCACCCAGCTCCCGTTGGCGAGCTCCCAGACTCCGAGATCCGTCGCCGCGAACAGCTTGTTGCCCACGGCGGCGATCTGGAACACGCGACCGATCGTGTCGATGATCCGCGACGTGCGGCATCCCGGTCCACATGGCGCGACTTCGACCAGCCGGTTGTTCTGAGCGCCGTTGGTAGCGATGTAGATCAGGTCACCATCGGCATCGGTCGGGATCGTGACGAACTGGAGCGAGGACCACGAGACGCCGGTTCCCGCGACCGTGAACGCCATCGGCGGGCCGTGACCGATGATCTCGTGACCGGTCCAGACCAGATCGTAGGCGTACATCGTCACGGGACGCGGACTGCCGACCGGAATGATCGCGTCGACGGCGACAACTAGATCGAAGTCCCCGTCACCATCGAAGTCGGCGATCGCGAATCCCGAGAGCTTGTTGTCGAACTGGGCTGGTCCCGTGGCAATCGTCGACACATCGATCGACGCTGCATCGGTCCCGCGACACGCGGGCGACACGCACGCGAATCCGATCGTGCTGTCGGACTGCTTCACGGCGAGGTAGCTCGCGCCCGCATCGCGCGCCGGCGCGACAGGAGCCCACGCGTAGGCGGACGTGATCGACGTCGGACGCGGCGCCCACTCGATTGCCTCCCACCCTTCCGTGTTCGCGCGACGAAGCAAGGGTGCGGTCTGGAATTCACCGACCAGGATCGGCTGCGCAGTCAGCCCATCGAACCACCGGAGCGCCAGCATGCTCTGCGCAGCCGGGATCGACCGGCCTGCCGGGAAGCGAACGTTCGTCGGAGTGCCGATCGCGGCGTGGACGCGCGGTCCCTGGGCGTCGCGGACGACGACATCGGGAACGTTGTCGCGGTCGAGATCGACGCAGGCGCGCTCGCCTCCGAGACCGACCGCGATCGGCTCGACGACACTGCGCGACGGAACATTCAGCACGCCCGTGTCGATGATCTCGACGAGCGCCTCGGGTCGCGAGCAACACGCGCTGTCGGTGAGCGCGCACGTCGGGTCCGGTGTGCATCGTTCCAAGGTCACGTCGATCGATTCGTTGTCGGCGGAATCCATCGCCGTGACGAGCTCGATCGCGTTGATCGTCACGCCGCACGCGAGAGCGCCCTGTGGGATGACCTCGTCGAGATCCGAACGAATGACGAGCGTCATCGTCGTCGGCGCATGCGGTGTCGCGCGAACGCACGCGATCGTGCCGTCCTTCTCGTAGTAGGAGCTGGCGAACTTCACGATCGACGGCCGGTACTCGGCGACGTTCGTTGCCGTGGAGCGAATTCGCAGGACACCTTCTCCGGGGCTGCCGGCGGTCACCACGAGCCGCGCCGATCCACCGTTGCTCCAGCGCACGTCGATCTCGCGCCGCCCACGAAACTTTTCGAGCACGTTGGTGGCGACGAGCTGCCGTCGTGTCTTGGTCGCGGGCGCGAGACCGATCAGATCGTCACCGCTGATCGTGAGTGGCTCGAGCGAACCCCACTCGGGAAACTCGACATCGAGGGATGGGATCGAGTCGGGCACGCTGACCTCGACGCAGATCGGTTGTGCTCCATCGATCGCCGGATCGAGTCGGATCTCGGGTGGGAAGGTGGTCGGTGGGTCCTCGCACGCGCCGGCCCAACCGACGACCTGCACCGCGCACGCGTCGCGTTCGTTCGGTTCGATGGAGACGCCGACGGTCATGCTCGCATCGGTGCCGGGCTTCGACACCTCGATCGTCGTTAGCTGGACGAGCGTGCTGCCCTCCGGAATCGCGGAGCATCGTGGTGTCACGCGCAACTCGGTGACACCGTTCTCGGTCACGGTGGTCGCCTCGAGGAGCCTCGTCGCGGATTCGTCCAGCGCGAGCTCGAAGTCGCCGCCGGCCTCACCGTCGAAGCGCAGCTCGACCGCTTCGGTCGTGCCTTCGTCGATCCGCATCTCGGGGCCCGGGACCACCTCGATTCCCTTCGACGATGGCGAGGTGCAAGCAGCAACGAGTGCGACGCCGAGGAGTCGATAGCCCATCGTCCCCATCGTACTGCACCCGACGGGCCGGGTAGGTGGCGATGGTTTTTCGTGGGTTGCGAAGCACCGGGTGCCCCTTCGTTGTCGCAGCTCGCGTAGATTCGAGTGCGAGATGTCGGATGGCGAGTGGAGTGATTCGACCAAGACGCTCGGCGAACGCGCGACGCTGCGTTCTCGCAAGTTGCACATCGAGATCGCGGACGGGCCCGATCGCGGACGCGTCGTGGAGCTGCCCGGACCGTCGATCGAGGTCGGAAGTGCGCGCACCGGTGATCTCGTGCTCGCGGATCCCACCGTGAGCCGGCACCACGTGACCATCGCGATCGAGCGCGACGGTGTTCGCGTGATCGACGCGGGAAGTCGCAACGGCACGACCGTCGACGGTGTTCGCGTGCGCGATGCGTGGGCACGCGCGGATTCGCTGATCGTTCTCGGCGGCACCACGCTCCGGTTGCGCCTTCTCGAGGGCGAGATCGATCTGCCGTTGTCGACGCGCGCGCGCTTCGGCGGGTTGCTCGGCAACAGCGTCGCGATGCGTCGCGTGTTCGCGATGCTCGAGAGAATCGCGGTGACCGACTCGACCGTGCTCGTCGAAGCGGAGACCGGTACCGGCAAGGAGCTCGTCGCGGAAGCGCTGCACGAGGAAGGGCCGCGCGCGAGTGGACCGTTCGTGGTCTTCGATTGTTCCGCTGTTTCGGCGAGCCTGATCGAGAGCGAACTGTTCGGGCACGTGCGCGGTGCATTCACCGGGGCGGTCGCGGATCGTGCGGGTGCATTCGAAGCCGCTGACGGTGGAACCTTGTTCCTCGACGAGATCGGCGAGTTGCCGCTCGATCTGCAACCAAAGCTGTTGCGCGCGCTCGAGCGCCTCGAGGTTCGCCGCGTCGGCGAGAGCACCGCGCGACGGGTGGACGTACGCATCGTCGCTGCCACTCACCGCTCGCTGGCGACCGAGGTCGACGCGGGGAAGTTCCGCGAGGATCTCTACTACCGGCTCGCGGTGGTTCGCGTCGGGCTGCCGCCGCTTCGTGAACGGGTCGAGGATATCCCGCTGCTCGTCGAGCACTTCGCTCGCGAGACGGCGCGTCGCGGCCAGACACCGGTGTATCTGCCGGAGTCTGTGGTGCGTGGCTTTGCCGCGCAGGCGTGGCCGGGCAACGTGCGCGAGCTGCGCAACGCGGTGGTGCGCGCGGCGGCGCTTGGTGTTCCCGAGGCGACGCCTGCTCCGACACCCGCGTCGAGTACGAGCGCCACCATCGACCTCTCCATTCCGCTCAAGGTCGCGCGCGATCGCGTGACCGAGGCATTCGAGGTCGCGTACCTGACCGAGGCGCTCAAGGCGACCGGCGGCAACGTCTCGCGGGCCGCCGAGCTCGCCGGGGTGAACCGCAAGTTCATCCAGCGCGCGATGAAGGGCCACGATCTACGCGCGACCGGCGACGGCGAGGACGCGTAGCGACGCTGGAAAACTGACCCCGGCGTGTCGCACTCCACGACCTAAGCGCGCGAGACGTCGTCAGGTGCAGCGCGTGCAACGGGGATCGACATGCGACTTCTCGCGCTCGCGGTTCTCGGGTTCCTCGGCTGCGGACGATTCGGTTTCGAAGAGCTCGAGCCGGATGGTGTCGTCGACGGCGGCGTGCGGGAGCTGGACGGCGGCCATGGCGATGATGGCGGTAACGCGTTCGGAGCCGACGCGGCGCTTCCGAACTGCTTCGATGTGGCGTGCCTCCGACTGATCGTCGATCGCGCCTCGTTCCTTCGCGACAACAATACGTGGTACCCGGCGATGACCTCGGCGTACGTCTTGGATCGCTACGAGGTCACGGTTGCACGGTTTCGCGAGTTCGTCGCCGCGGGCTTCGGTACGCGAGCGAGCCCACCCGACATCGGCGCCGGTGCGCACGTCGCGATCGCGAGCTCCGGCTGGACGTCGGACTGGAGCACGATCCTGCCGGTCTCGACGGAGGACCTCGCGTATCGCGTGAGCTCGATCCCCGACGCCACATTCACACCCAATTCGGGTTCCAACGAACGTCTGCCGATCGTCGGCGTCACTTGGTACGAAGCGTTCGCGTTCTGCATCTGGGACGGCGGGCGACTCCCCACCGTCGCGGAGCACGAAGCCGCGGCGTTCGGAGGCGAAGAACAACGGCCGTATCCGTGGGGCGCCGCCTACGATTCGACGAAGGTCGCGACCGGATCGATCGAGTCGATCGGCAGTCACTCACCCGCCGGCGATGCGCGATGGGGACACTCGGATCTCGTCGGCAATGTAGACGAGTGGGCGCTCGACTATTTCGGCGAGCTCCCGCTGCCGTGTACCAACTGCGCGCAGATCGCGCCGTCTCCCACGCGCATCTTGCTCGGCGGCAGCTTTCTCGGCCCGTCGAACCAGTACGGGCAGACCGGCCTCCTTCACGGGACGGGACCCGCGCAGCGCAACGCCACCGTCGGTTTCCGCTGTGCGCGTGACCGCTAGTTCGGGCAGGGATTCTCGGCTTCGGGGCAGCCACCGCCGGAGCGCGGCGTGGAGTTGCCGGCGCCGATGGCGCACCACTCGGGCATCTGCGGCGGGATGCCGTCCGTGAGGAACGGCGATTGTCCCTGCGGGAGCCAGTACGGATGGTTCCACGCGAACTGCCACATGCCCGCGTACTGCGACTCGTTCATGTACGGTGTGAGCGGCGGCTCGACGTGACCGCAGTTGTGACGGCACTCGAGGATGAAGTGACCGTCGGCGGCGAGCGCGGTCTCGAGATCGCGCGAGGCGATCGAGAAGTTCATCCCGAGGCCCGCGCAGCCGAGGAGATCGGTCGCGCCGTCCATCATCGGCGGACCATCGCCGCCCCACAGGACGAGGCCGGGCAGCTTGCGAGCGGCGCCCGTCCACGGCTTGATGATCGTCGCGCCCGTGCCGCCCGAGAGGGACATGAACGACGCGAGCGTTTGCGAGCGCGCTTGCGCGAGCTGATCGGTGAACAGCGCGCCGGCGGAGACGCCGACGGTGGAGACGCAGCTCTGGTTGATCGTGAACTGGTTGTTCACGCACGCGAGCATGTCGTCGAAGAACGTGAACTCTTCGTTCATGCGCGCGGGTGATTGGGAGATGTCGAACGGCCAGCGCAGGTTGAACGAGGTGCCGATGATGTTCGCGCCTTTGGAGTACGGGATGACGCCGATGAAGCGCTGGTCATCCGCGGCGGCTTGGACCTGACCGCGCTGGAGGAAGCTCTCGGGACCACCACCGAGCCAGTGCCACATGAACAGGACGGGCGGGTGCTCGTTCGGTTGGAGGTTGGCGGGGACCACGAGGATGAACTGGCGCGCGTTGGCCGAGCTCGTGATCGTGTTGGTCCCGGGGGTGAGGACGGGGCAGCCCGCGGTGGGCAGGAGCGGCATGACCGGGGTGGGGGAGCCGGCCGGTTTCGGCGCGTCGCAGAGAAAGCGGTACTGCCCGTTGGACGGACCGTCCGGGGGGAGGGGAGGCGCGTCGGGCGTCGAGACCGGCGGCGCGTCGGGGGGCGGCTCTTGCGTCGAGCCATCGGGATTGTTCGCGGGCGGATCCTGATCGGTCGAATGGCTGCACGCGAAGAGCACGGCAGAACCGGTGACGAGAGAAGCGACCAACAACGCGCGCGCGATCATGCGGCGCGACTGTGCAAGCAGTGTGCGCGGTGTAAGTCTGGCGGTTCCAAGGTGTCGATCGACGATCGACCAGAAATGGACACTCGTGATGCCGGCCAATTAGCCGTCCAGTCATGGGAATCTCCCGGGAGCGGAGCGCAGTTTGCGCAGACGTTTCTTTCCGCGATCACCGTGTGACCCGTACATTTGGAATGCGGCGTGGCTCTCGACCAGAATGATCGAACGGTGATCGAGCGAGTGGATCCCTTGTTGGGATCGGTGCTCGATCGCCGCTATCGGATCGACGCGCGCATCGCCGCGGGCGGGTTCGGTGCGATCTATCGCGCGACCCATGTCGGGTCGGGCCACGAGGTCGCGCTCAAGGTGCTGCACCAGCGGCTCGCGACCGACCGCGGTGTGGTCGCGCGGTTCCGCCGCGAGGGCGCGACGATGACGGCGCTTCGCAGCCCCTACACCATCGCGGCCTACGAGCTCGGCGAGGCGGCGGACGACGGGATCTTGTACATCGTCATGGAGCTGCTCCGCGGCGTGTCGCTGTTCGAGCGGTACCGGGCCAGCGGGCCGATCCCGTGGCGGCTGATGGCGAAGATCGCGCGGCAGGTCTGCTACTCGCTCGCCGAGGCGCACCAGCTCGGCATCGTGCATCGCGATCTCAAGCCGACGAACATCCACCTCGAGCCGATCGGCAACGATCCGGATCACGTGAAGGTGCTCGACTTCGGCATCGCGAAGATCATGCAGGACTCGTCGTTCGACTCGAGCGACCTGACAAACGCGGGCCAGATGATCGGCACGCTCGATTACATGTCGCCCGAGCAGATGGTCGGCGGCGCGACGACCGGGCAGACGGACATCTATACGCTCGGCATCGTCATGTACGAGATGATCAGCGGCGCGCGTCCGTTCGCGGAGATGCCATCCGCCGCCGCGACGCTCGCGGCGATGCTGAAGAACACGCCGATGCCGCTGACGATGCGGCTGCCGGTACCCGACTCGATCGATCGCATCGTGATGCGCTGCCTCGAGCGCGAGCCGATCGATCGTTACGCCGACGTCAACGAGCTCGGCCGCGAGCTCGACAAGCTATTGCCGCAGACCGAGGACAACGACGCGACGAGCGTCGTGCTCGTCAACCCGGCGGATTCGATGGGCGCGCGCGTGACCGCGCGGACACGAGCGGCGGTCGCGGAATCGACCGTGCTTTCGGTGCCGCCACCGCCGCGTGCAGGGCGCCGCCCACCGACCGCGCCGCCGTTCGCGCCGATCACCACGCTGCCCGGTGGCTACACGCCGCCGCCGGAGTTGCGCGATCAGCTCGATCGACGCGCGAAGCCGCCGACGATGCCGCCGCCCGTGCCGCCGGCACCGCCGACGTTCCAACAGCAACTGCAGCAACACATGCCGCTCGTCGGTGGACACGAGGACGAAGGTGTCACGGTGGCGATGGTGCGCCGGCCGTCGGTGAACCTCAACGAGTTCGGTCGCCCGCGCCCGCCGACGCCCGCGCCGATGCCGTATCCGACGCAGCCGCCGATGCAGCACGGGCAGCAGCGCCCGCCGTCGAGCCCGCCGGTGCCGTACGGCACGCGCCAATTCGATATGGAGCAGATGGCGGCGCGCGACGCCGCGATGAGCCGCGTGATCTGGATCGTGGTCATCGTGATCGGGGTGGCGATCGTCGTCGCGATCGGCAGCCAGCTCTAGCTCGCGGAATCCCCAGGTGAGGTTCCGCTACCCGATTCACGATTGTCCGACGCGTCCCCGTCGGGCGAACCCAGGCGCTGCTCTGCGGAATCCGTGCCTCCGCGTCGCGTTTCCGGGGCACGCAGTCAGGAGAACGACGATGGCGGACCGCGCGGAACGATACACGCACGGCGCGAGAACCGAGCATGCCGAAAATGCGACGCAGAGACGCAGTGACGCAGAGCAGAGGTTGTTGGAACGCGTCGCGATCTTTCGACGCGATCACGAACGTCGAGTGGTTCTCGTCGAAGATCCAGGTCGGGCGAACCCAGGCGCTGCTCTGCGGAATCGGCGCCTCTGCGTCGCGTTTCCGGGGCACGCAGTCAGGAGAACGACGGCGGATCGCGCGGAACGATCGCTACCGCGTTCGCCCAACCACATCCCGAAGATCGCAGTCGAGGCCGTTGCCAGAGGGTCTCAGTTCGCGAACGTCAGCTTGTGCTGCTTCACCTTGTACGTGCGGCAGCGCTGGTAGAACCACGTCGGCTGACCGTCGATAAAGACGTACGCGACGTCGGTGCCCTTCGGCACGTCGACGGTGACGCCGCTGTTCGGGCACTCGAGGTTGTGATCGCGGACATCGAAGCGCTGGCGGCCCACGGGCGCCTTCACGCGGGCGCGCGAGACCTCGTTCTTCCACCCGAGGCGCAGCTCGAGATCGCGGCGCTCGTCGTTCGAGCTGACGACGAGCGAGCCATCGATGCGCGGATCCATGCGGATCTCGCACCGGCCTTTCTCACCCGGTGGCAAACGGCAGCGCACCGAGCCAAATGACAGCGGCGTGATCACGTCGACGGTCTGCTCGTTGCCCGCGGGGACATTGAGCTCGATGCGCGGCGCGTTCGTCCGCGGATCGAACGCCGCAGGCTCGCCCGCCTTCTTCACGATCTCGCCGTTGACCAGCACGTAGGCCGACGCGAGATCGACGGAGTTGGGATCGCTCGGCGGGGAGGACTCGAGCTCCATCACCGACGGCGTGGCCCACAGCTTCGCGATCAGCGCTTCGACGTCCTTCACTTCCTTCGGCGTCGGATTGAGCGCGATGAAGATCTCGAAGAAGCGGATCGCCTCGGTCAGTTTTCCCTGGCGGCGGAAGATGTCAGCGATGTTGTAGGCGGTGCTCGGGTGCGGCGAGATCGCGAACGCCTTTTGATACAGGCCGAGCGCGGTCGGCAAATCGTTCTGCTCGTCGGCGGTGAGCGCGGCCTTGAATGCATCGCCGGCGGCCTTCGTGAAGCGATCGGGCGGCGCCTTCTTCGGCTGCGCACTCGCGACCGCCGACAGGAGCACGAGAACGACGAGCGCCCTCACAGCTTCACCTTCGTGGTGGTCACGGTGATCGGCGCGCACTGCGTGGTGCTCTGCTCGGCCTTCACGAACACGAACACCATGCCGTCCCGCGGCACGTCGAACACGATGTTCGAGCACGCGCGGTTCGGCTCGTAGAGCGGGATGTCGTAGTGACCCGGCGGCAGCGTGAACCGCTGGTCCACGACGAACGTCTGTCCCTTGTACTCCCAGTCGCGCGAGAGCGAGACGGGGCCGAACACGCCGATCGCGACGTTGCCGCCCGCAGGCTCCGTCTCGCTCGAGCCCATGCGCTGGAGATCATCCTTGCCGGGCGATGCGTTCACCGTGTGGTCGCCGTAGTCCTTCTCGCCGATCCAATGGATCGCGTGCTTGCCCGGATCGAGCTCGAGCGTCGCGGGCGAATTCGCGATCTTCACCCCGTCGACGAAGATCACACCGCGCGCTTCGCTGCCGCTGATCGATAGCCGGAACGGCATCGACTTGAGCTTCTTGATCAGCGCTTCGCCGGCTTCCTTGTCGGCATCGTCGAGCTTGATGTACTGCTCGAGCGCGCGCAGCGCTTCGTGGTAGCGCTCGTGGCGGATCTTCACGTCCGCGAGGTTCCAGTAGCCGTTCGCGACCGGCTGTCCGCGGACCACGCCGTCCCACTTGCTGCCGGCTTCGTCGAGATCGCCGCGCTTCTCCGCCATGATCGCCTCGGCCCAGCTCTGCAATTGCTGCGGCGTGTACGTGGCGAGCGCGGGCTTGCGATTCGGCGGTGGCGTCGGCGGCGCGACACGGGGTTGTGCCCCCGCGAGTCCGCCGGCGAGGCTCGCGACGACAAAGGACCAGCCGACCCATCTCATGCGGATCGAGTAGCATGACCGCGTGAGCGATTCCCCCTCCCATCCGCTCTGGGTCGTCCGGATGGTGATCGATACAGCGTTGCGCGACGCCGAAGGCCGCCTCCTTCGCGAGAACCGCGCCCCCGCCTCGGCGATCCGGCCCGGCGAGATCGAGATGAAGAAGTGCCCGTACTCGGGCTCGCGGCAGACCACACCGCCGCTGCCGATGAACATGTCGGCGCTTCGTACGATGAAGCATCACTGGGACGACATCATCAACTCCGCCGCGCTGATGCGCGCGCGGTATCAAGAGATCCGCGGCATCGAGAAGATGGAGCTGTTCGACCTGTGGCGCGTGAGCCAGCTCGGCTCGGCGCTGCCCTGGTACTTCATCTTCGGCTACGGCGAGCTGTCGCCCGTCTACGCGGCGAGCCTGGCCAAAGCCACGCTCGGCATGGGGATCTGGGCGCAGACCGTGTTCGTGCGCATGGTCGCCGAGCAGTGGACGCCGCCGCCGATGACGACGCAGACGATCTTCGAGCTCGCCGAGGGCAATAACACGCTCCTCGCCGAGCGCGAGGTCTGCGCGGCGCCCGAGAAGATGCTGTTCCGGTTCTACGACGCGTTTCTCGATCTGCCGCCCGAGGTGAAGACGCCGCCGATGCAGCGCCTTCTGGACGAGCGCGATCGCGCGGTCCAGTTCGGCGCCTACTACGCGAACATGAAGCTCGCGCTCTACGTGCTGTTCCTCGCGCGGCGCTTCGTCTATGCCGATCTGCTCGCGGCGCTGCCCGAGAGCGCGGTCGCACCGCAGTTGCGCGAGCTGTTCGATGCGGCGTGCGAGCCACCGGACATGATCATGATCGCGGTCGCGGACATGCCGACCATGCCGCTGATGAAGCGGGCCGGCGTGTTGGCTTCGCTGGTCATGAACATCGTGCCGCTCACACCCGACAAGAGCGATGTCCCGCTGCAGGCGACGATGGTCGAGGTCGCTGCCTCGATGCTCGTGGCCGACGCGCCGTCCGAGGTGGTCGACGAGATCGTGCAGACACAGGGCTGTACGCCGGAGCAGGCCGCGGTCGCGGGCCGCGCGATCGCGACCTGGGCCCGCCTCGATCACCTGTTCGCTCGAGTAGTCGGGATCGTCGAGAACGGTATGCGAAGCGCGGTGGGAGCCGATCCCTATGCCGCGCCGATCCGCGCCGAGGATCGAGACCACCTCGTGGTGGTGTCCGGCCGCCCGGTGCTAACTCGCCTGGCGCCGCGCGGACTTAGCTCGCTTTCGCCGGCCTGAGCTCCGATCCCATCAGAGGGGTGGGGAGACGGGTTCGTAACCCGAAGGATGCGTCTTCGGGATGCGTCACCCAGGGTGATCACCGGGTTGGCCACGATCGATCAACACGTTAAGCGATCGAAACCGTTGGCACATCGGCTGCTCATAGGTCTGTCACACCACAACGCGGTTCCCCACCACCCCCCGCGTTTCTCAGGAGCCCAGCCATGTCGAAGAACACCACCACCGAAGCGTTCGCCACGATCAACCCCGAGCAGCTCTCGAACGTCGCTGGCGGCGCCTCGCGCTCCAGCTCGTCGGGAAACTCGGAGCTCACCGCGATGCTCACGCAGATCTCGAGCTCGATCAAAGACCTCGCGTCGGCGAACAACAGCAACAGCGGCGGCGACACGATGCAGATGATGCTCATGATGATGATGATGGGCGGCGGCGGCGGTGGCGGTGCGGTCGCTGCGGCGCCCGCGGCGGTTGCCACGCCCCCGGTCATCAACGTCGACACCTCGGTTCTCGGCGGCGGCTGCCGTCGCGGTAAGAAGGGCTGGTAAGCCCATCGCCAGCGATTGCTGGCGCGCGCGCGTGGACCGACGCATCCGCACGCACGTGACTCGAGACGAGCACGCAGTCCGACGTTTCGCCCCAAACAGCGGGCGGCGTGCACGCACCGAATCCAGCAGTCGCTGCGATCGCCGCGGCTATCCGCGGTTCACCGCGGCTCGCCACGTACGGCAGTGATAGGTATCCTGCCCGCGTGGTTGCCGTCCCCCGCAGTCCTCGTTCGCGATCGATCCGCGAGCTCACGTTCGATGATCGATTCGTTCGCGACCTGCCCGGGGATCCCCGCAGTGATAACTCACTGCGCCAGGTTCACGCCGCGTGTTTCACGCGGGTGGCACCGACCGCTGTATCGAAACCAGAGCTCCTCTACCTCGTGCCCGAGGTCGCGGCGCTCCTCGATCTAGATCCAGCGGAGTCACCAGAGCTCGTCGAGGTCCTTGCAGGAAACCGGGTGATCCCGGGGATGGCACCGTACGCCGCCTGCTATGGAGGCCATCAGTTTGGGACGTGGGCAGGACAACTCGGCGACGGTCGCGCCATCACGCTGGCCGAGGTCGTGAACTGCTCTGGTGACGTCTGGGAAGTTCAGCTCAAAGGTGCCGGCCCCACGCCCTACTCGCGGCGTGCGGACGGCCGCGCGGTTCTGCGCTCCTCGTTGCGGGAGCTGGTTTGTAGCGAGGCCATGGTTCATCTCGGCGTGCCGACCACGCGCGCCCTCTCTCTCGTCACGACCGGCGATCTCGTCGAGCGCGACATGCTGTACGACGGCCATCCACGAATGGAGCCGGGTGCCGTCGTGTGTCGGGTAGCACCGACATTTCTCCGCTTCGGAAACTTCGAGCTGCCGACGTCGCGCGATGACAAAGCGACGCTCGAACGGCTCGTCGAGTTCGCGATCACCAGGTTTTATCCGCAGCACACCGGGGATGTCCCCGCGTTCTTCCACGAGGTCATGCAACGCACGGCGTTCATGGTCGCCGAGTGGATGCGCGTCGGGTTCGTTCACGGCGTCATGAACACCGACAACATGTCGATCCTCGGATTGACGATCGACTACGGACCCTACGGCTGGATCGAGCCGTTTGATCTCGACTGGACCCCGAACACGACCGACGCCCATCAGAAGCGGTATCGGTTCGGCGCCCAGCCGCAGATCGCTCAATGGAACCTAGCGATGCTCGCACGCGCGTTGGCGCCTGTGGTGGGCGACTTGGCACCGCTGCGAGCATCGCTAGATATGTTTGCGCCCGAGTTCTCGTCGTTGCACCGACACTCGATGCTGCGCAAGCTCGGACTGTCCGGTCGCGCGGACACCCAGTCCGACGATGACGAGCTCTTGACCACGATGGCGGCGTTGCTCGTCGAGATCGAGACGGACATGACGCTGTTCTTCCGTCGCCTCGCCGGGCCGCTGACGTTCGCGCAGCTCGAGCCGGCGTATTACGCGAAGCCGACGGACCTCCAGCGCGCGCGCATCGAGAGCTGGCTCGCCGCGTATGCGCAGCGTTTGAAGGAAGAACGGATCGACGAGCGCGAGCGGATCGAGCGGATGAACGCGATCAACCCGCTGTACGTGCCGCGCAACTACGTGGTGCAGCGCGTGATCGATGCGACCGAAGCTGGCGATCGCAACGCGCTCCCCGAGTTGATGGCGGTCCTGCGCCGGCCCTATGTCGAGCAGCCCGGCAAGGAGCGCTTCGCAGAGAAGCGCCCCGAGTGGGCCCGCACGAAGGCCGGATGCAGCATGCTCTCGTGTAGCTCATGAGTGCCGATACTCTCGAGATCGTCCAGGTCGGTGACCCCGTGCTGCGCGCGACCGCGAAGCAGCTCTCGCCCACGGAGCTCGCATCGCGCGACGTGCAGAAGCTGATCACGCTGATGCGCGACACGATGCGTGCGGCACCCGGTGTTGGTCTCGCCGCGCCGCAGATCGGCGTGTCACTCGCGATCGCCGTCATCGAAGACACCGCCGAGTACCAGAAGGGCCACGCGGCCGAGAAGCTCGCGGCGCTCGAGCGCCGCCCGCTCGACTATCACGTGATCGTCAATCCCGTGCTGCGCTTCGTCGGCGACGAGATGGTCGAGCAGTTCGAGGGGTGCCTCTCGTTCGCGAGCTTCAACATGGTCGTCGCGCGATCGCGCAAGGTCCACGTCGACGCGCTCGACGAGCACGGGACGCCGATGTCGATCGACGCGACCGGATGGTACGCGCGGATCCTCCAGCACGAGATCGATCACCTGAACGGCATCGTGTGCTGCGATCGCATGGACTCGCGCACGCTGTCGACCGGCGAGAACTTCTCGCGCTACTGGGGCAGCAAGACCGCCGCCGAGGCGAAGGCGATCGTCGGCGCGAAGAAGCTGTAGCGAACGCCGGCTCGAGCTCGCGATCGGGCGAACGCCAACGCGCGGTCGCGATCAGCCGAAGTGGAACGCGCTGACGGGCTTGCCGAGCACCGGCCCGTTGTATCCGGTGGTGCCACGATCCGCGCCGGCCGCGCCCGCGATCACCATCAGCGGGATCAGGTGCTCCTCGCGCGGATGCGCATCGCGCGCGGCGGGGGCCTTCGCCCATGCCGTCAGCTCGCGATCGCGCGCCGCGGGATCGCTCGTCGCGGTCGCGCGTAGCCACGTGTCGAACTCGGTCGCGAGGCCGGACGCGCGCGGATCGCGGAAGCCGCGCATGTTGTGATAGCTCATGCCGCTGCCGATGATGAACACGCCCTCGTCGCGCAGCGGCGCGAGCGCGCGACCGATCGCGAGGTGCTGTGCGGGATCGAGGCCGGCCTGCAGCGAGAGCTGCACGGTGGGGATCTTCGCGTCGGGATAGGCGAGCTTGAGCGGAACGAACGTGCCGTGATCGAAGCCGCGTTCGTTGTTTGTGGCGCTGTCGATGCCCGCCGTTCCGAGCAGCTCGCGCACGCGCGTGGCGAGCTCGGGGTTGCCGGGCGCGGGCCACTGGAGCGTGTACGTGTCCGCGGGGAACCCGTAGTAGTCGTAGAGCATCGGCGGCTGCGGCGCCGTCATCACCGTCGGGACGCTCTCTTCCCAGTGCGCGCTGATCACGAGCAGCGCTTTCGGGGGCGTCTTCGGGAGACCCGGAATCGCAGCGAGGTACTTCGCGAGGTTGTCGTCGTACATCTCGCGGATCCAGGGCCAGGGGCCGCCGCCATGCGGGAGGAACACCACGGGCATACGTGTCGTCGAGGAAGTCACGGTGTTTTCTCCTCCGGGTTTGTCGCACGCGACCAATGCACCCGCGCCCACCACAGCGGCGCCGGCGAGGATCTGTCTGCGCGTGAACCCGTCGTTCATGACGTTTCATCTTGGCATCGCGAAGTGATCGCGGAAACCCGCGCGTCGTACATGGACTGTTCCATCTGAGGTAACGTGTCCAGACGCATGTGCGAGCTGCTCGGGATGGAGTGCAATGTCCTGACGGACATCGTGTTCTCGTTCTCCGGCCTGGCCACTCGTGGAGGGAAGACCGGCATCCACGCGGATGGCTGGGGGCTCGCGCTGTACGACGGACCCGTCGCGCGCGTGTTCCTCGAGCCGTCCGCGGCCGCGCACTCGCCGCTCGCCGCGTACATCCGCCAGCATCCGATCAAGACGCTGCTCGCGATCGCGCACGTCCGGCGCAAGACGCGCGGCGAGATCAGCTTGGCGAACACGCACCCGTTCGTGCGCGAGCTGTGGGGACGCCACTTCGTGTTCGCGCACAACGGCACGGTGAAGCGGCTCGATCGACTCAAGCTCGGTCACTTCAAGCCGGCGGGCCGCACCGATAGCGAGTACGCGTTCTGCGCGTTGCTCGCGGCGCTACAACACGACTTCAAGGATCGCCCGACGCGCGCGCAGCTCGCGCTCGCGGTCGCTGCGCACGCGAAACGCATCGGCGCCGAGGGGACATTCAACTTCCTCCTCGGCGATGGCGAGCAACTCTACGCGCGGTGCTCGACGAAGCTGCACTACATCCTACGCAAGGCACCGTTCGCGAAGGCCACGCTCTGCGACGACGACGTGTGCGTCGACTTCGCGGAGGTCACCTCGCCAGACGATCGCGTCGCGGTCGTCGCCACGATGCCGCTTACCCGCGACGAGACGTGGACCGCGGGCGAGCCCGGTACGATGTGGGTGTTCTACGACGGCAAGCTGGCCAAGACGCTCGCCAGCTAGCTCACCAGCTCTCGTCGAGCCGCAGCGTGAGCGTGCCGCGGTCGCCGGATTTCCCGTCGACGAACGTTCCCGCGAGATCGATCGACACGCGCTCGGTGTCGTCGTGATACGTCGCGGAGCCCGAGACGCTCAGCTCGTAGGTCGCATCGCCGTACGAGAACCAGCACGGCTGTGAATCGATCTGCAGCCACGGCCACTCGGTGAACGCGTCGTAGACCTCGCCCTTCGTCGCCGACAGCTGGCAGAACGTGGCACCGAGATCGACGAAGAATGCCTCGTGCGCGTCTTCGTGGATCTCGACCGCCGACAAGCCGGCGAGCGCCTTCACCGGCGCTGTCGGCGCGCCCGACATGACGACGTTGTACGCCATCTCGTATTCACCTTCGTACTCGTAGTCTTTGATGCAGCCCGTGGCCGTGATCATCGCCGTCAACGCGGCGAGCTTCGCGATCGCTTTCATTCGTACCTCCGAACCCTCCGACCGACGACGAATCGCGGCGGATGCTCGAAAGGCGGCACGCGTTCACGCGCGCGCGAGCTACGTCACGCGACTGTAAGCGTGATGCGCGAGCTGCGTAGAGTGAAGATCGAGCGGCCTAGAGAATGACGGTCGGCGCACACGTCGACACGCCGGCGCCGACGATCGTGCGGTTGTTCGTGGGCGTCATGCCCTTGAGCGTGCCGGTCGATGCATCGAACTGATAGACGGTCGTGAACTCGGGCGGGTCGAATATGCCCGGCGGCTGCTTCGCGAGGAACACCCAGAAGTCTCCGCCCCAGAATGCGAACGCCCAGGCGGCGGGGGTGCCGTTGAGGATCGACAGATTGCCGAACGTCTGCAGCGGAGCGCCGGTCATCTTGTTGATCTTCTCGATGCGCGAGCCGGTGGCCGCGGGGAAGAAGCCCCACAGCTCCGCGTTGCCGGTGCCGGTGAGCTCGGGGTTGCCGGTGATCGTGCCGAGCGGCGAGACCGCCATCGTGTTCGGATCGAGCGTCGCGAGCTTGGTGGTCGTCGCGGCGCCGGCATCGGGGCCGCCCGCGATGAACAGCGTGTCCGTCGAGCCGCCGACTTCGTTCGTGGAGAAGCCCATGCCGAACAACACTTCATTCTGCTGCACGGTGTAGTTCAGCTTCGTGCACTGCAGCGTCTGCGTGTCGACGCGCATCACTTCGCTCGAGCTGTAGAGGACGTACGCGTTCGCGGTGCGATCGATGCCCATCGAGAACGGCGTCGCGCCGCTCGTCGCGGGGCAGCTCAGCGTGCCGAGGTCGGTGAACGTCTTCGTCGCGCCGTCCCACGTCGAGAGCTTGTTGTTCGAGTCGACGACGTAGACGAGCTTCGCGGCGTCGGAGCAACCGTCTTGGTTGCCGCTGCCGCTGCCGCTGCCGCCACCGTCGGTTCCATCGTCGTCTCCGGTCTCGCGACCCGGAGCGCCGCAGGCGAGGAGGGTGGTACCGAGGACGAACCCGAACGCGATGGACGTGACGCGCATGCCGCACGTGTAACACAGCCTCGTCGCACCCCGGCCAGCAAATTGGAGCCCCCTCCACTAACAAGGAGGATTCGCGCGGGATCGCGAACCAATTGGCTCCTGCGTCTCCGTCGTGACGCGCCGCGCACGTGTTACGAAGGCCCCGACCATGGGTGACAAAGAGGACCGTCGCATGCTGGGTGAGCGTGCCGCTCGCCAGCTATCGAACACCACCAAGACGCCGCCGTACTGGGTCGGCAGTACTCCGCGTTGGCTGGTGCAGCTGTTGCCGTGGACGCCGGTGGAAGCCGGCGTGTACCGCGTCAACCGCGTCCTCGAGTCCGGCTTCGCCGTCGAGTGCAGCCCGGAAGATGGCGCGCCGCTGCCGAACGCGCTGGTCGACTACCAGGAGAAGCCGCGCGAGTACACGTTGTCGTCGGTCACGACCACCGTCGACGTGCACACCCGCATCTCGGATCTGTTTCGCTCTCCCTACGACCAGGTCAAAGAGCAGCTCTCGATCGCGATCGAACGCGTGAAAGAGAAGCAGGAAGACGAGCTCGTCAACAACGGCTCGTACGGTCTGCTCAACAACGTCCACGAGTCGATGAAGGTGAAGCCGCGTGGCGGCCCGCCGACTCCGGATGATCTCGACGAGCTGATCGCGCGCGTCTGGAAAGAGCCGGCGTTCTTCCTCGCGCACCCGCGCGCCATCGCGGCGTTCGGTCGCGAATGCACCCGCCGCGGAGTTCCACCCCCCACGGTCACGCTGTTCGGCACGCCGATGCTCACGTGGCGCGGACTCCCGCTCGTGCCGAGCGACAAGCTGCACGTCTCGGGCAACAAGACGGACATCCTCTTGATGCGCACGGGCGAGAAGAAGCGCGGCGTCGTCGGTCTGTTCCAACCGGGCATCCCCGGCGAAGTCAGCCCCTCGCTCTCCGTGCGCTTCATGGGCATCAACAACGTCGGTGCAGCGCAGTACCTGATCACGCTGTACTGCTCGTCGGCCATTCTCACCGAGGATGCCATCGGCTCCCTCGAGGGCGTGACCGTCGATCACTATCACCAGTACTGATCGCCCTCGCGAATGTCGACCGACGATCCATCGCGCTACGCACCGCCGCTCGAGCTCCGCATCCCGCTGAGCACGATCGTCGATCCGAGTGATGGCCCCGCGGTCGCCGCGAACCCGTTCATCGGCGAGCCGCCACTACCATCGGCGATGACCACGAGCCCGGGCATCGCGACGGGCGCGGCCACTCCGCTCGCGGCGCCGACCCTGCCGGACCTCACGGATCCCACGCAGGTCGCGCTGCTCTTGTCGCGCTTGTTCGGCGATCACCTGACCGGCGCGTCGATCGTTCCGCATCCCAATTTCGGCCAGACCGCGTCGGGCATCGGTGTTCCCGGCCAAGCCGCGACGCCGGGCTTCGCCGCCACGCCCGTCGTGCATCCGTCGACGCTCAGTGGCGATTCGCTGCCCGGTCTGCCGACGTCGTCGACCGAGACGTTCGCCACGTCCCTCGCGCCCGGCCAGGTCGAGGTACCGACGTCGACCGGCCTACCGCCATCGCCGACGATGGGCGGCGGTGCTCCGTCGCTCGCGAGCGGCGGATCCTCCATGCCCGCGTCGGGAACGATGTCCGGCGGCAGCGCCGATCCGACCTCGGCGGCATCGGCCGTTGCTCCGAGCGATGCGTCGTCGCCGTTCTCGATCGCGCCGTCGTTTGGCTCCGCGTTCGATCCTGGCGGGGCGAACGCGCCGAACAGCGCATCGTCAGGCTCGCGAGCGGTGCCGCGGGCATCGAATGGCGCGTCGACAGGCTCGACGACCGCGGGCTCGCTCGCGCCGAGCGCATCGCCGACGACACCGCCGCAAGGCACTGCACCCGATGCGTCGTATCCCGTCGCCTCGCACGGCGCGACATCGCACCCGACGAACGCAAGCACGCAAGGCGCCCCGCCGGCGAGCGCGGGCTCGCACGTGGGACCGAGGAGCACGTATCCTGCGAGCTCGCACGCGACCGCGCATCCTGCGGCGAACCCGATGACCTCCGCGGACTATCGCCACGGCGGTGCCGACAACGGTGGGTTCGCGAGCTATGGCGCGCCGCCGGATCTGGATGCGTTCCTCGCGATCGAGCCGACCTCGCAGGGACTTCCGCGCTTCGAGTTGATTTCTCCGATCTCCAACACGGGAGCCTCCGATCGCCTCGGTAGCGCGATGGGGGCGGGCTCGCCTGCGATGGACGCGGGGGCGGGGACACCAGCCGATGTCAGCGCGCACGGCGTTCATGCGGATTTGCAGCACTGGCAGGGGCTGCCGACGTCACCGACGGGTGATCACGCGGTGCCACGCTCGCTGTCCGATGCCGAGCTCTCCCCGCAGGTGCCGAGCTCGGGGCGTGGACCGTCGAGCCCGATCGGATCGCCGGAGGTTCCGAGCTCGGGCATCGTGCCGTCGAGTTCGCCGTTCGGTGCGCCGATCGATCTCGGTGGGATGATCTCGCACCCGATGCACGCGATGAGCGTGCCCACGATCACCGAGCCGTCGACGACGCCGTACCACGTCGCCGGTGGCGACGAGTCGCGGATGCTGCGCGAGCTCGGGCGGCAGGCGTTCGATCCGTACAGCGTGCGCAAGGACTTCCCGATCCTCGACGAGAAGGTCCACGGAGGGAAGCGACTCGTGTGGCTCGATAACGCCGCGACGACGCAGAAGCCGCGCCAGGTGATCGAGCGCATCTCGTACTTCTACGAGCACGAGAACTCGAACGTTCATCGTGCGGCGCACACGCTCGCGGCGCGATCGACCGATGCGTTCGAGCGCGCGCGAGAGAGTGCGCGGCGGTTCGTGAACGCGCCGAGCGCGAAAGAGATCGTGTGGGTGCGCGGCGCGACCGAGGGCATCAACCTCATCGCGAAGACGTGGGGCAGGAAGTTCGTCGGCAAGGGCGACGAGATCGTGGTCACGCACCTCGAGCACCACGCGAACATCGTCCCGTGGCAGATGTTGTGCGCCGAGGTCGGCGCGAAGCTGCGCGTCGCACCGGTCGACGATCGCGGCGACGTGATCCTCGAGAAGTACGAGCGGCTGATGGGGCCGCGCACGAAGCTCGTCAGCATCCCGCACGTGTCGAACGCGCTCGGTACGATCACGCCGGCGAAGCAGATGGTCGAGATCGCGCATCGCTACGGCGCGCACGTGATGGTCGATGGCGCGCAGGCCGTCTCGCACATGAAGGTCGACGTGCAGGACCTCGGCTGCGAGTGGTACGTGTTCAGCGGCCACAAGGTGTTCGCACCGACCGGCATCGGCGTGGTGTGGGGCAAGGCCGACGTGCTCGAGGCATCCCCGCCGTGGCAGGGCGGCGGCAACATGATCGAAGACGTCACCTTCGAGCACACGAAGTATCAGCCGCCGCCGTGGCGGTTCGAAGCGGGCACCGGCAGCATCGGCGATGCGGTCGGTCTCGGCGCGGCCATCGAGTATGTCGAGCGCATCGGCATGGACGTGATCGATCGCTACGAGCACGAGCTGCTCGTCTACGGAACGCAGCGCCTCGCAACGGTTCCGGGGCTACGAATGATCGGCACCTCGCAGCACAAGGCGGGCGTGTTGTCGTTCGTGCTGGACGGCCAGCGAACGGAGGACATCAGCGCGATCTTGGACAAGGACGGGATCGCCGTTCGGTCGGGACACCACTGCGCGCAGCCGATCCTCCGGCGCTACGGCCTCGAAGCGACGGTCCGTGCGAGCCTGGCTTTCTACAATGTTTGCGAGGACATCGACGCCCTCGTGGAATCGCTGCACCGGCTCCAAGCAGGTCGCGCCTAGCCGATCGGCTGACGCGGCGAGTCGGGAGTCCGTTACAGCGGATCCGCTGCAAAAGACCCCTTGTCCGTTTTAACGTCCGCCGTTATAACGGATGCATGGTCGAAACGCTCACCCCCGCCGCCGCGGCTGACGTCCTCTCGAACACGAATGTCGACCTCGTCGATGTCCGTGACGAGCGCGAGTTCCACGCGGGCCACGTTCCGGGTGCGCGCAACATCCCGCTCGAGACGCTGCGCGCCGACCCGGACAAGTTCCTCTCGCGTGACAAGGCGATCGTGTTCGTCTGCGCGCGCGGCGTCCGCAGCCTGACCGCCGCGAAGCTCGCCGAGCGCCTGGGCTATTCGAACGTGTCGAACCTCGATGGCGGCACGTCCGCGTGGTCGAAGGCGGGCTTCCCGCTCGCGACCGCCGCGATCTCTGCCGCCGCCTAGCGCCTCTTCGCTCGGGACCGCGCTCGCTACAGCGAACTGCGGAAGCGCTTCCCGATCTCGCGATCGATCGAGGTCAGGATCGAGAGGGCTTCGGTCTGCTTGTCCGGTGACGTCATCACCTCCTGGATGCGGACGCGCCGATACTTGACCCACAGATCGTCGGCCGTCATGTCGCGGCGATCCGCGATGCTCTTCAGCTCGCGGCCGAGCGATTGATACAGCGCGAGCACGTCCTCTGCCTTCGGCGGCGTGGTGTGCGTCAATACCTCGTCGACCGATGTCGCGGTCGTTCGTGCCTGCACCACCTGCTTGCGTGGATCGGGAACGTCGGCGGGGGGCTCGACCTCGATCGGCGTGGACGCGATCGCCGCTTCGTGCGCGAGCACTGACGCGACCGGTGGCGGCACCTCGTGCGCGACCGCGTGCAACGTTGGTGCGAGCACCTCGCCGCCGCGAACCTCGGTGTTCACTTCCTCGTGAATGCGAACCTCGGTGTTCGCTTCGTCATCGTGACCGCGACGCATGATGAGGATCGCGATCACTGCCAGGAGCGCGATCGCGGCGAGCGCGATCGTCCACTCGCGGCGCCGCGACCCGCTCGCGCACGAGAGCTCGGCGGTGGAGTGCGGCTCGCGCGATCGGACGCGGTCGGGCGATGTATCCGCCGCGTCATCGGAGGGCTTCTCGAACCACACGTCTTCCGTGCGCGCGGTCAGCTCGTTCGACGACACGCGTTCGAGCGGGATCCCGTTGTCCGTCGCGCGGACCTCCGGCGCGCCGATGCGCACCTCGAGCTTGGGGCCGCGCAGACCCGCCGGCAGCGGCTGCGTCGCCGGCTGGGTCTTCACGCCGAGGAGGAACGCGGCCTTGCTGCGATCGCTCTCGATCATGTCGAGGATCGAGCGGACCTCCCGCGCCGACTGCGGGCGATCATCGGGCCTCTTCTCCATGAGCTTTCCGACGAGCGCTTCGAGCAACGGATCGACGTCGATGCCCGGTGCGCGCTCGGCCATCGGCGGCGTCACCGAGCGGAGGTTGTGTTGCGCGACCTCGACACCGTCGCCATCGAACGGCATCACGCCGGTCATCATCTCGTAGAGGATCACGCCGAGCGCGAACAGATCGATGCGGTGATCGACCTCCTTGCCCATCGCGGTCTCGGGCGCGAGGTAGTGGGGCGTGCCGAGGACGATGCCGCGCGTCGTCAGCCGCTCCACGTGCTCGCTCGACGCGCTGTCCCGCAGGATCGCGAGCCCGAAGTCGACGATACGCGGCACTTCGTCGTCGCCCGTGCGTTCGACGATGATGTTCTCGGGCTTGAGGTCGCGATGCACGAGCTCGTGTTCGTGCGCGTGCTGCAGGCCATCGCAGATCTGCTGCGCGAGGTTCGTCACCCGCGACGTCGACATCGGCTGGCCCGCGATCACGTCGACGAGGCTCACGCCTTCGGCGTACTCCATCACGAGGTAGCGCGAACGTGCGGTCTCGCCGACGTCGATCACGCTGATCACGTTGCGATGGTGCAAACGTCCCGCGAGCTCCGCTTCGCGCTCGAAGCGCCGACACGTCTTCTCGTCCTCGACGAGCTCGGGGTGCAGCACCTTGACCGCGAACGTGCGCGGAACCTTCGCGTGACGAGCGCGGAACACGTCGCCCATCGCGCCGCGACCCAGGTGCTCCTGGAGCCAATACCGTCCCGCCAGGACCTGTCCGATCAGGAACCTGGGATCCGTCTGCTCGTCCGCAGCAGCACCCATAGCCCTCACTCTGTGGCACCCGCGCGCGGTCGTGCAATCGTCGGATGGTGAGCCGCTGGTGAGGGTTCGCTCGTCGAAGACGAACGATCCCGCGCCTACATCGCCGCCGCGATATCGCGGCGAAGCTGCGACAGCATCTTCTCGGCAGCCGCGCGGTTCTCGGGCGTCTGCAGCGCGTCGTTGATCCGGAGCTGACGGAAGCGTCCCCACATCGGCTGCGCGACATCCGGGCCGCGCTTGGTGTCGAGCGCTTTCAGCTCGCGTCCGACGATGCCGTAGAGGTTGGCCACGGTCGTCGACGACGTATCGGGAGCCGTCGCCGGCAACGTGACGGGCTTGGCTCTGCCGGTCGGGTTCGTCGAGCTCACGTCCGTCGGCTTCGTTCCACTGGGCTTCGTTCCGATCGCCTTCGCTCCACCGGTCGGCTTCGTTCCGATCGGCTTCGTTCCGTCCGTCGGCTTCGCCCCACCACCGGTCGGCTTCGTTCCGATCGCCTTCGTTCCGTCCGTCGCCCCACCACCGGTCGGCCTCGTTCCGATCGCCTTCGTTCCGTCCGTCGGGTTCGTTCCGCTCGTCGGGTTCGTTCCGCCGGCCGTTCCGCTCGTCGGGTTCGTTCCGCCGGTCGGGTTCGTTCCGTCCGTCGGGTTCGTTCCGCCGGTCGGGGCCGTTCCGCTCGATGGCGCGTCGACGACGGCGGTCGCCGATCCTTCGGGTTCGAGCATCGAATCGATCGGCACGCTATTCGCGACGGCCGCATCGAGCACGTTCGCGGTGATCGCACCCGCCTCCGATGCTATGTGCGCCGTCGACGCCGTTGCCACGGGTGCCGTCGGCGCCGATGCCACGTGCGCGGTATCGCCGCGCTCCGACGACGAGCGCGTCGCGATCACGACGATGACGGCCGCGACGGCGAGCGCGCCGGCGAACATCGCGAGCACTCGCCCGCGCGACCGCGGTAGCGGCTCCATCGACGGCGACGGAACGGCGCCCATCGACAGCGACGATGGAGGCGATCGCGGCGGCGGGGGCGCCGTGTCGGCACGCGTGCTCGGTGTGCTCGCGAACGTCGGCCGCATTGGTGGCGCCGTGTCGGCACGCATGCTCGGTGGGCCTGCGAACGTCGGGCGTATCGGCGGCGCCGTGTCCTGGCTCACCGGACGATGCATCGCCCGCGAGTCGTCCGGTGGCGCGTTCGGTGTCCTCGATGCATTCGGCGCATTCGGCGCATTCGATGCGTCCGGTGCGTTCGATGCGCTCGATGCGTTCGGTGCGTTCTCGATCGCCGGCTCGGGCAGCACGACCCCGAGGATCCGCGCGGCCATCGGTCGATCGCGCTCGACGAGATCGAGCAGGTGCCGCGCGGCCTTCGCACTCTCGGGCCGGTCCGCGGGCTTCTTCTGCATGAGTAGGCGAGTGAACGCCTCGAGCAACGGATCGACGACCACGCCGGGAACGCGGACGCCCATCGGGGGCGTGGGCGCGATCAAGTTCGCGCGCGCGACATCGACACCGTCGCCATCGAACGGCAGCCACCCCGTGAGCAGCTCGTACATGATCACGCCGAGCGCGAATAGATCGATCCGGTGATCGATGCCTGCGCCCATCGCGTGCTCGGGAGCCATGTAGTGCGGCGTGCCCAGCACGAGGCCCGCCGTGGTCAAGCGATCCTTCTTCTCCGGATCGTCGGCGTCGTCGCGCAGGATCGCGATGCCGAAGTCGACGATGCGCGGACGCTCGTGCCCGAACCGATCCTTCTCGACGATGATGTTCTCGGGCTTGAAGTCGCGATGGATGAGGCCGTGCTCGTGTGCGTGCTGGAGGCCATCGCACAATTGCTGCGCGAGGTTGATCGCGCGCGCGGATTCCATCGGGCCGTCGACGAGCGAACCGAGCGTCCGACCTTCGGCGAACTCCATGACCATGAAGTGGATGCCATCCTCGGTCTCGCCGACATCGACGACGCCGATGACGTTGATGTGGTGAAGCTTTCCTGCGAGCTCGGCTTCCCGCTCGAAGCGCTTGCGCAGCTTGGGATCGACGAGCAGTCGTTCGTGCAACACCTTCACGGCGAACGGGCGGCCGAGCTTCACGTGCCGCGCGCGATACACCGCGCCCATCGCGCCCTTGCCGAGGAGAGCCTCGACGCGATAGCGCGAACCGAGGACGCGACCGATCAACGAGTCGACGACGTCTTCGCCGCGCGTCACTGGATCGCCGTCGTCCCCCCCGGTGTCGCTCACGAGCGTCCACCATGCGCTGTTTCCAGCGCGGTACCAGATACGAGACGGATAGCAGTCAGCATGGGGACGCCCCACCGCACGATGCGATGCGAATGACTGCGATCATGCAGCGACCGTTCCACCGAACGGTCTCGCGAGGTTGCCACGAAGCTGGCTGTCACCTCACGGTGGAATCGACCAACGCCGCCCGGTTTCTACCAGCGAACGGCCAGATTCCCGCCTAACGGTGACCTTCGCCGATCTCGTCGACGGCGAGCACGGTTCCACCGGCGGTGGGACCTGCTTCCCATGTCCACCCCGAGTCGTACGTGATCCAGATCTGTCCACCGACGCCCGCGGTGTAACCGATGCCCGAGTAGTCGTCCGTCGGTGCAACGTGCAGCGTCGTCAGGTCCGCCGTACCGATGCGCTGCACGAGCACGCGACCCTCCGCATCGATCCGAGCGACCGCGCCGCCGGTTCCGACGGCCACCGCATCGCCACGGCGATCGAAGCGAACGTCCTCGAACACGATCGACGGATCCACGTCGAGCGCGACCCACGTCGCGCCGCCGTCGAGGCTCTTCGACAGGCCATGGCCCGCCGCGATCGCGAACGTTCCATTCGCGGCCACCGCGATCGACGTCGCGCCATCGACGTGCGAGCGCTTCGAGAGCGCACCATCGGCGTACGACCAGACGTCTCCGAGGTCATCGATCGCGAGCACGGTCTTCGCTTCCTGTGCCGCCGCGACGCCCATGAACCGCGCGCCTTCGATCGTGGTCCACGTCGCGTTTCCATTCGCATCGGGCACCGAGGTCAGGAACACGCCATCGCCGACCAAGAACACCGATCCGTGATCCTGCGTGGCCACGCCGTGCAGATCCGCGCCGGTCGGCAACGTCTGCGTGGTCCATGCCGCGCCGCCGTCGTTCGTGTACAGCAGCGTGCCCTGCGCGCCGGCGACCCACGCTTCGGCGCGATGCCGGCACGCGATCGCCTCGAGCGACTGCTCGGTGCCGAGTGCGTAGTCCGCGACGTCATCGGGCGACTCCTCCGGATCGACGTTGACCATCAGGCCCGATTCGCCGACGAACCAGCCGCCACCGCCGCCGGTCGTTCCCTTCTTCTTGCAGCCCGTTGCCGTGACAACGGCGAGAACGCCGAACAACACGATCGCTACCTTGCGCATGCAGTCCCTCCTAAACACCTGAGAGGTGAGGTGGCCGACAAAGTCGCACGCGCCGACAACGAATATCGGCGCGATCGACCAACCCACCGAGATCACCGCGCTCCTCGACCGGGAGACTCGGTGTTCCACACGAACCGTCAGAACGGTAACAACGCGCCGATCAACACGTCGGCGCGGTCGATCGCCCGCTGGGCTCGCTTGACGACGTCCGGGGGTGCGAGCTTCTGCCGGCCGCACGCGACGACCGCGCGATCGATCTCGCGTACCGCGATCCACGCGCGTTGATGTGCGATGCGGCGGCGGCGGCTCTCGGGCGGCGACGCGAACCCGTCCGCGAGATCGCCGCACGCGATCGCGAGCGTTCCGACCATGCCCGTCGCGTCGGTCGGCAGGTTGTCTTTCGCGCGCACGCGAAACGCGAGCTCCGCGATCGGAGACGCCGCCGCGATCACGGCGCGAAACGAGGGATAGAGCTCGAGGGGATGAGACGGTCTACGTGTCGCCATGCGAGCCCGTGCTCCACGATTCGCGCCAGCACGTCGTGCATGTCGATCCGCACGGTTGCCATCGCGATCGTCCGCCGCTCGGACAGCGTGTCCGAACGCCGGTCGGACACCGGACAACACCTCGCGTCGTCAGGAGGTGCGTGAACGCGCGGCGCGGCGTTAGTCGGGCACGAACCGGTGCAGAGGCGCGTCCACGTGGTGCCATCCCACTCCCACATTTCGTCGCTGACAATGTTCGGCGTCTGGGCACCGCCGCCGCCGTACAGGATCACCGTGCGACGGATCGAGTGATAGACGAGCTTGGGTGCGTATAGGAGGCCGGGTGCGTTGCTCGCGCGGTTCACCCAGTGGCGCGCGGTGAACGAGGCATCGATGCGAGCGTCGGCCGCGTCGCTGCCGACGTTGCGATCGAAGTCACCGAAACCGACGTGCCCGCACCCGACGAGTACGCCGAGAAGGACCGACCGCACGACACATCGTATCAACCTCGCGCGTGAAAGCGCAGCGTGTGGCTCGAACGTGTCCACGGGATTGTCGCGAAGCGGAGCAGAGCACGCAGTGGCCACTGCAGACCCGGGATGCCATTGGCCGCGAGCTCGCCATAGATGCTGAACGAGCTGCGTAGCTCGTCGCAGCGAAGGCCCGCGTTGGTTGCGAGCTCGAGGAGGTGCGAGGCGGGGCGATGGATCGAGTGTCCGTGACTCGGGTACTCGGTGCGCAGGCCGAGGTTGTACGTGCAGTAATCGCGGATCACGACGTGCGCGTTTGGAGCGGCGTGCGCGGCGATGCGATGCAGGACGTCCGAGACGTCGCGATCTTGGAGGTACATGAACGCGGCGCCCACATAGATGAAGTCGGCGCCGCTCGGGATGGGGAAGCTGCGAATGTCGGAGACCTCGACGGACGTGTCGCGATGCCACGACGTGCGCGCGCGGGTCTGCGCGACGAAGTCCGGCGACACATCGCACGCGTGCAGCTCGTCGCACAGCGGCGCGAATAGCTCGGTCCACTCGCCGTTGCCGCAGCCGAGGTCGACGCCGATGCGATAGCGCCTGCGATCCGCGCGCAGGCGATCGATCGTCCAGCGCTGGAGCGCGCGGCGTGATCGCGCGTGATAGCTCTGCCAGCGAATGTACGGCTCGACGGCGGTGACGCCGGCGGCGGACTTGCCGTGCTGGATCCAGAAGTCGGGTGCGGTCTTCGCGTCGCTACGCAGCTGCATGCTGGATCAGGACGGAAGGTTTCTGCCGAACGTCACGTAGCCCCGAAAATGCGAGGTCGCGTGCGACTCGTCGAAGGGCCCGACCTCTCACGTGTCTAGACGCGGAACACCACGAAGAGGAGCTATGAGTTGGTTCGACAACCTCATGCACGGTGATTGGTTTACGGGGGGAGCAAGACCTTCGGCTCCGGAGAGCAAAGCAGCGACGCCGGCGGCACCGTCAGAGCCATTCTGGGGCGACAGCGCCTGGGCCAAGGCGACCGGCATCGCGCCGTGGGCGAGGATGCTCGGCGGCGGTGGCGCTCCAAGCCACGCAGATCCGTCGAAGACCGAAGACTGGGATCGACTGGTCGATCACCAGAAGCTCACCGGCTATGGAACGAGAGAGCTTCCGGCGCACGGTGCCAACGCGGGCGATATCGCGCGCGGCGATTGGCACACACGCGCGAACAGCATCGAGGGCGAGAAGAAGGTCACGGGGTTCGAGCGCGACGAGAAGGGTGGCTTCAAGACGCCCGAGTACAACCGCTGGAAGGCGACCGGCACGTCGTGGGGCAACAGCGAAGAGGACGTGAACAATCACGCGCTCGAGCGGAAGACCAAGGTCTCTGGCATGCCGACCATCTTTCAGCCCGCCCTCGACAAGATCGGCAACGGTGATCCGACGAAGTCTGGCTACGATCCGCGCTCGAGTGGCTACAACGTCAAGTCCGGCCCGCTCGACAAGGACGCGGCGGCCGAGAAGGCGAAGGCCGATGGAGCGGACTACAACGACTCGGGATCGTTTCGCGCGAGCAAGTACGGCAGCTACTCCGGAAACACGGGTCTGCAGTCGCAGAAGTGGGATCCGGAAAAGAAGATGATGGTCAACGACCCGAGCGCGAAGTTCACCGTGACCCACGGTGGCAAGGGCTCGGCGGGAATCGCCGGATGGGAGGGTCAGTGGGGCGCCGAGGAGAAAGGCGGCTGGCGCGCGACGCACGTGTCGAAGGACGGCAACACGTCGGCGTCGGCCGAGGCCGGCTTGGTCGCGAACGCGGGCGCGAGCGGAGCGTACGGCTTCGACACGAGTAAAGGTTTGTACGCACAGGGCGGTGTCGGCGCGAAAGCCGGGGCCTATGCGCAGGCGGATGCCGACCTGAAGAGTGATCCGCTGACGCTCGGCGGCGTCGACTTCGACGCAGGTATCGGTGTTCACGGTGACCTCTTCCTCGGTGCGAAGGCAGGCATGAACGGGCAGGTCGGCTTCGGCCCGGACTTCTGGGGTGCGAAGGGCGATATCGGCGCGATGGCAGGCGCGGAGCTCAACGGCGATGTTCACGGCAATTTCGGTCCGGTCGCGGGCAAGGTCGGCGGATCGCTGATCGCCGGTGCTGGCATCGGAGCCGAAGGCGACATCAGCTACAAGGACGGCAAGTTCCACGTCGGCGGAAAGATGTACGCGGCGCTCGGCGTCGGCGGTTCGCTGTCCGGCGACGTCACGATCGACGTGGGCGCGATGGGGAAGGCGGCGTATCCGTTTGGAGAGGAGATGGTCGAGGGGATGGGGGACGTGTTCGGTGACGCGTACGACATGGGCGCGAATGCGGCATCCGGTATCGCGAGCACCGCGAGCGACGTGTACGACGTCGGCGCGAGCGCGATCTCGTCCGTGCTCAGCTGGTAGTCACGGAAGCTCGAGCTGCTGATCCGTTTCGTCGTCGAGATCCGCGGCGACGTAGGCGTCGAACGTGCGCGTCGTCGCGTCGCTGGTGACCGCGACGCGATACGCACCGGGCGCGACGTTCGCGAGCTCGAAGTGGCCGTCGTCGTCGGTGGTGAGCGTGTGCGTCGCGAAGCGCGTGTGCACCGAGTCCCACGTGAGCTCGGCGAGGCCGACGTCCGGCGAGATGCGGATCTCGACGGCGACGTGCGCGTGCGGGACGGGGCGACCCGCGCGGACCACGCGACCGCGCAGCGTTCGATCGCGGAGCGCGACCGCGCGGCCATTGACGATCCGCCACGGCACGCGGCGCATGACGCTCGCGAGCGACTCCGCGCGGCCGACCGCGCGCCACACCGTGATGCCGCTCGCGCGCGTGATGACGTTCGCGCTGTCGTGGCTCCACGCGACCGTCGACTGCGGCGCGCGGAAGCCGGTCTGCGACCACGAGGGCGGCGCGTGCGCGATCGGCCAGCGCGCGAGTACGCGTGCGGTGGCGGCGTCGATGACGAGCGCGACTTGACCGTGCTCTGCGATCGCAGCGACGAGAGCGCGGCGCGAATCGATCTGCGCATCTTGCAGGTCCTCGGCTTCGAACGCGCTGACCTCGGCTCCATCGTCGACGGACAGCGTGCGCACGACGCGGTCCGCGGCCGTGATCGTGAGCCAGTGCCCGCTCGGATCCAACCGCGCCGTGGTCGCGGAGGCACGGCGAACGAGCTGCGCGCGATCGGTGTAGATCGCGACCGCTTGCGCGGGCGTGTTCGGCGATTCGAGCACGACGAGACGAGTGCCCGCGAGCGCGAACGCCACGGGGGCGAGATCGCCGGCCGGCAACGGATGGCCCGACACCGACCACCGGTCGTCCTCGCGCGCGAGCCAGCGGTTCGCGTCGAGAAGCGCGATGCTCCCCGGGACCGTGCGCGTCTTCGCGCGCGTGACCGCGTCGAGGATCACCGAGGAGCCGGTGGCGAGCGTGACGCCGACGGCGCCGTCGGGCGCGAGGACGATCGAGGTCCCCGCGACCGGCAGTGTCGTGATCGCTGCGCCCGTCGTCGGGTCGAGCAACACGGTCTCGGTGTCGCGGGTCGCGGCGATGAGCTGGTTCGCGATCGCGAAGGGCGCGTGGACTCGTGGCATCGCGAGCGCCGTGGCGCGGGCCGTGTCCCATAGCTCGAGCCACCCGTCGATGCCTTCGATCACCGCGCGCTGACCGTCGAGCGCGACACCCACGAGCGAGCCGGCGGCTGGCTCGAACGCGACATCCTGACTCGACAGCTGATCCCAGATCTCGATGCGCCCGTCGCCGCGTTGCACGACGAGGCCGCGGCTGTTCGGCGTGAACTGCGCGTTCTTGCCGCTGCGCGCATCGACGCTCGCGAGGAGCGCACCCGAGCGAGCGTCCCACACCTTGACGCTGCCGCCGACGCCGATCGTGACGAAGCGCCGGCCGTCGGGCGAGAGCTCCGCGCTCGCGAGCACGTCGCGATGCGTGACGGAGGCGACGAGCGCGCCCGTCGCGACGTCCCATACATTCGCGCGGCCATCGTGGCCCGTGGTGAGAACGTGCGCGCCTTGGCGATCGAAGATGCAGCGCCAGATCACGTCGGTGTGACCGGCGAGCGCGTGTTCGAGGTGTCCCGTGCGCGCGTCCCAGATCTTCGCCATGCGATCCACGCCGCACGAGACGGCGTGCGATCCATCGTCGGAGATGTCGCCGCCGAGCGTGGCCGCACCGTGCGAGAAGCCGCCGATCGGCGCACCGGTGTCGATGTTCCACGCGCGGCCGTTGCCCTCGATCGTCTGCGTGAGGATCATCGAGCCCGCGCGATCGAGCGTGCCGTAGACGTGGTTCAACAGGCCCGAGGTCACGGGCACGTCGAGGAGCTGCGCGCCGCTCTGCGTGTTCCACACGCGCGCGTGACCGTCGTGACCCGTCGTGAGCATGCGAGCGCCGTCGGGTGTGAACGATGCGCGGGAGATCTCGGCGCCGTGCGTGACGCTCGTGCGCAACGCGCCGGTCTTCGCGTCCCACAATCGCGCGACGCCGGCCTTGCCCCACGTGACGAGCGTCGTGCCATCGGCGGAGTAGCGCACGCCGGTGAAGCCGTCGTCGAACGGGCCGAGGGTCGCGACGAGCGTGCGATCCGCGAGCCGCCAGATGCGGCCCTGGCGCGTGCACGCGGCGGCCATCATCGTGCCGTCGGGAGAGAACGCGATCGAGAACGCGTAGCCGCCGCAATCGAGGACGCTCGATGCAGGGGCGCTGCGGATCGCGGCGTCGACGAGGAATGCGAGCGCGGGCGTCTCCGTCGTGCGCGCCGTGGCCGCATGCAGATAGGCGAGTGCCCCGAGCGTGTTGCCGGCGAGCACCTCCACGCGGCCCTTCTCGCCGAGCAGCTCGCGCGCCGTGTCCCGCGCCTCGGTGCGCGAGCGCAGCACGCGCGTGACGGCGACGACGCCGACGACCGCGAGCACGACCGTCGCGGCGAGCGTGGTGATCACCGCCGCGCGATGCCGCCGCACGAAGCGGCGCACGCGATCGCGCGCGGAGTACTCGTGCGCCTCGACCATGCGGCCGGTGCGAAACCGCTCGAGCTCGAGAACGAGCTCCCGCGCGCTCGGATAGCGCACCTCGGGATCGCGAGCCATCGCTTTGTCGGCGATCGAGACCAGATCGCGCGGCGCGCCGCTGACCACTTCGTCGATCGGACGCGGCGGTCCCGTCTTCACCGCGCGCAAGAGCGCGGCCGTCGTCGGCCCCTCGAACGGTGGCACGCCCGCGAGCAGGTGATAGAGGATCGCACCGAGCGCGTAGACGTCCGCGCGTTCGTCGACGGGCTGCGCGTGCGCCTGCTCGGGCGGCATGTACGGCGCGGTGCCGATCACGGCGCCGACATTCGTCAGGCTGTTGCCGCTCGTCGACGAGCGATACGGATCGTCGATCTCCGGATCCGTCTCCTCCGCGAGGTCTTTCGCGAGCCCCCAATCGATCACGACGGTCTCGCCGTACGCGCCGACGATGACGTTGGCCGGTGTGAGGTCGCGATGGATCACGCGCTGCGCGTGCGCGAACGCGACCGCCGATGCCGCGCTGATCAACGCGGGCAGGAGCGCGAGTCGAGCACCGAGCGTCGGCGCCGCGGCGAGGGCATCGCGCAGCGTGCGGCCGTCGACCATGCGCATCGTGTAGAACGGCGTGCCGTCGGGCCACTTGCCGATCTCGTAGATCGGCACGATGCCCGGATGCTGCAACCGCGCGGTGACGCGTGCCTCGCGCTCGAACCGCGCGGCGAGCTGCGGCGAGCGCCCGAGGAGCTCTTTGACGGCGACCGGCCGCCCGACGCGCAGATCGCGCGCGGCCAACACGCGGCCCATCCCGCCGCGCGCGATCTCGAGGCCGAGCGCATAGCCCGCGGGATCCACGCTCGGCAGCGTCGCGTGATCTCCCTCGGTGTCCGCCGTCGGCGAGAGCGTCTCCGCGACGGCACGGCAGTCGGCGCAGCTCGCGAGGTGGCGCTCGAGCAGGTTGCGTCCCGCGCGCGCGAGCGTGCCGTCGGTGCGCGCGGCGAGGAGGGCATCGAACTGCGCGCAGTCGGCGACATCGAGCGCGCCGCCGGCGACGCGATCGAACAGCTCGGCGACCAACGCGCACGAGCCACAGCCGTCGATGTGCGCGCGCACGATCGGATCGCGCGGGCGCTCCTCGAGCAGCGCAAGATCCGGACATGCGTTGCTCGCATGGGCATCGCTCGCGTTGCTCGCATGGGCATCGCTCGCGTTGCTCGCATGGGCATCGCTCGCATGGGCATCGCTCGCGTTGCTCGCATGGGCATCGCTCGCATGGGCATCGCTCGCGTCGCTTGCATGGGCATCGCTCGCATGGGCATCGCTCGCATGGGGATCGCTCGCATGGGGATCGCTCGCGTTGCTCGCAGCATCGCTCGCGCGCGGATCGCTCACGATGCCCTCGCGGTCATGACACGTCTCGATCCTCGCGGAACTTGCGGCGCAGTCGCTCGAGGACCGAGCGCACCGTGCGCTCCGCGTCGCGCGCCGAAGGCAGGCCGAGCGCGCGTGCGATGTCCTCGAACGACTCGCTCTGCGCCCACAGCTCGAGCGCCCGGCGCTGCTCGTCGGGGATCACGCCGGCGGCGTAGGTCAGCAGCTCTTGCGCCGTGCCGAGGTTGGTCATGGGCGGCCGCGCGCCGCCGATCTGGCTCGCGGGCGGCAGCGTGCCCGCATCGACCCACACGCCCGGTCGGCTCGCGTTGGCATCGTGGCGGCGCACGTAGTCCGGGTGCGCGCGCATGTAGTCGATGCCCACGCGCTTCGCGACGACGCGGAGCCACGACATGAACCGCAGCCGCGGGTTCTGTGTCTTCGCGTCGAGGTACTGGCGCAACCGGCCGAACGAGTCCGCGCGCAGGCGCGCCATCACCGCGACGACGATATTGCGACGATCGTCCTCGCGCTGGCCGAGCCGGCCGAGGAACCGAGGCTGTGCGATGAAGCGCGACAGCGGGCTCTCGATCGCGCTCCACAGGGCGTGCCACGCAGCGTCGTCCGCGGCGGCCGCCTGCGATACCAAGCGCTCGATCTCGTCGTCGGTCACGGGGGGCATTCCGGGGCCTCTTCCTTCTTAGACCCAGGACGGCCGCCCGGGGCGAAACCTCACGCGCGAAAGTGGCAAGATGCGGATCGATGCCGACGTTTGTCATCGGGGACCCGCAGGCACCGTTTGCCAAGGTGTTGGAGGTGCTCGATCGGCACGGCGCATTGGCACCTGGCAAAGATCGGATCGCCGACGGCGTGACGCTGGTGTCCATCGGCGATCACTTCGACTTCGACGTCGATCAACCCGCCGTGGCGGCGGCCGAGGGACTGCAGACGCTGCGCTGGCTCGCGTCGCACGATCGCGATCAGGTGGTGCTTCTGTTCGGCAACCACGATGCCGCACGGGTGATGGAGCTCGCGCACGTCGACGACGAGACGTTCCAGACGGCGCGCGCGCTGGGGCGCGAGATCGATCACGTGGCGAAGACCGTCGGGCCCAAAGCGGCGAAGGATCGCGAGCGCGCGTTCTTCGCGGCGTATCCGACGCTGCCGTCGTCGGGCGTGATCGGCCGCGACTACGCATCGTTCACGACGGAGCAGCGCGCGCTCGTGATCGAGCTGTTGCTCGCGGGCCGGTTCTCGCTCGCGCGCACGTGCGTCCTCGACGACGGCCGCGCCGCACTGCTCACGCACGCGGGCGTCACGAATCGCGAGCTCGAGATGCTCGGCATCGGGTTCGCGTCCGAGCCCGGCTTGATCGCGACGACGCTCGCGCAGTTCTTCGCCGATGCGATCGATCGCGTCCGGCCCGCGTGGGAAGCGGGCGAGACCGCCGCGTTGTCACTGTCGCCGCTGCACACCACGGGCAGCGACGGCGAAGAGGGCGGGGGGCTCCTCTATCACCGGCCGACCAACCCGGCGTCGTCGAAGATCGACATGCGCTGGGCCGCGAGCTCCGATCGGCCGCGGCGCTTCGATCCGCGCGAGCTGCCGAGCGGCGTCACGCAGGTCGTCGGGCACACCGGCCACGCGAAGTGCACGTTCGAGCTCGCGGCGTGGGCGACCGATGCAGCCCGCGCGCGCAAGCGTGGTGGAATTCGAACACTGCGCGTGAGCGACAAGAGCATCGTGTACGACCTCGACGTGCTGCCGCCCGCGCACGGCGCCACGGACATGATCTTCATCGATGGCGAGCTGCGCCGCTTGCCCGCGACCGAGGTCGCGCTGCTTCGCGTCGACCGGATCACGTAGTTCACGCGAAGTTCACGTCCGCTCGTTGCCGCACGTGTCCACCGCCAGGATCGACCGCGAGTCTTACGCTGTCATGATGCTTCGCTCGTTCGCGCTCCTCGCCGTTGCCGCGTGCGCTGCACCGGTCGCCGAAAGCCCCGATGCCGCCACCCCTGCCTACGACGCGGCGATCACCGATCCCGGGAGGTTCCAATCGTGCGTGGACCATCCGTTCACGCCGATCGCGGCCGAGGATTGGCGGCACACGTCGTCGTCGCTGATCTCCGTCGCGTCGCCGAATCACTCGGGCGGCGACGTGTTCGCGCTGCCGAACACCACGCCATACGTCGGCGCGAAGCTCACCTACGGTCCGACGAGCAAGGACCTCGAGGACGAGGACGTCGTCGCGTTCGTCGACACGTGCAACGGATGGCGATCGCTCGGTCGTGGAAAGACCGACGACGATGGCCGCGTGCGCGTGAAGCTGCCCGCCTTACCGACGGGCATCTACGAGGTCCGGTTTCAGGTCGTCGGCGATCAGACGATGACGAGCGCGTTCGCGTACATGCTGCCGGGGGGAACGCACCTCGCGATCACCGACATCGACGCCACGCTGACCACGAGCGACGCGGCCGTGTTCCAGCAGATCCTCGACGGCTCGTTCGTTCCACCGGCGTACCCGGGAGCATCGCAGTTGATCCGCGCGCACGCGGATCTGGGGCACGTCGTCGTGTACCTGACGGGGCGTCCGTACTGGCTCTCGGAGCCTTCGCGTGCGTGGCTCGCGCTGAACGACTTCCCGCGCGGCGCGCTGCGCGTCGCGGACTCGAACGCCGACATCGTGCCGACGGAGGCGAGCGTCGGCGCGTACAAGCGCGCGCGGCTGCAAGCGCTCGTCGACGCGGGGTACATCCTCGATGTCGCGTACGGAAACGCGACGACCGACATCTCCGCGTATCTCGGCGCGGGGATCCCGCCGGCGAACATCTGGATCATCGGCACGCACGCCGGCGAGCAGGGCACGCACGCGGTGACCGATTCGTGGGCCGCGCGCGCGGTTGAGGTCAGCGCGCTCGCGCCGATCGTCCAGCCGTACTAGAGGTACGCGGGGTCGCGGTACTCGCCGAGCTCGCTGCGGAACAAGTCGCAGATCTCGCCGAGCGTCACGTTCTGCTTCACCGCGTCGAAGATCGGCGGCATCACGTTCTGCTTGTCATCGCGTAGCGCGGCCTTCACCGCGGCGAGCGCGCGCTCGGCCGCCGCCGCATCGCGACCCTGACGGAACGCCTTGATGCGATCGACCTGGCCGTGCTCGGTCGAGTGCTCGATCTTCAGCGTGGGGATGCCATCGCCCTCGTCGGGCGTGACGTACTTGTTGACGCCGACGACCGCGCGCCGGCCGCTATCGACCTCGCGCTGGAACTCGAACGCGCTGCGCGCGATCTCGCGCTGCGGATAGCCTTCTTCGACGGCCTTCACGATGCCGCCCATCGCGTCGATCTTGTTGATGTACTCCCACGCGGCCGCTTCGACCTGATCCGTGAGCGTCTCGACGAAGTAGCTGCCCGCGAGCGGATCGACGACGTTCGCGACGCCGGTCTCCTCGTAGATCACCTGCTGCGTGCGCAGCGCGAGCTCGGCCGCTGCTTCCGTCGGGAGCGCGTACGTCTCGTCATAGCTGTTCGTGTGCAGCGACTGCGTGCCGCCGAGCACCGCGGCGAGCGCTTGCATCGACGTGCGGATCACGTTGTTCAGCGGCTGCTGCGCCATCAGCGACACGCCGGCCGTCTGCGCGTGCGTGCGGAGCAGCCACGACTTCGGGTTCTTCGCGCCGAAGCGCTCGCGCATGATCTTGGCCCACATGCGGCGGCCCGCGCGGAACTTCGCGATCTCCTCGAAGAAGTCGTTGTGCACGTCCCAGAAGTACGAGAGGCGCGGCGCGAAGTCGTCGACGTCGAGGCCGGCCTCGATGCCGAGCTGCACGTAGCCGATGCCGTCGGCGAGCGTGAACGCGAGCTCCTGCACGCCCGTCGCTCCGGCCTCGCGGATGTGATAGCCGCTGATCGAGATGGTGTTCCACTGCGGCATCGTCCGCGTGCACCACCCGAGCATGTCGCGGATGATCCGCATGTGGCCGCGGATCGGGCTGATCCACTCCTTCTGCGCGATGAACTCCTTGAGCATGTCGTTCTGCAGCGTGCCGCGCAGCTTGTCGGGCGAGACGCCCTGCTTCTCGGCGACGGCGACGTAGAGCGCGAGCAGCACCGCCGCGGGCGCGTTGATCGTCATCGACGTCGACACCTTGTCGAGCGGGATGTCGCCGAACAGCCGCATCATGTCGTCCATCGACGCGACCGAGACGCCCTCGCGTCCGACCTCGCCGAGCGAGCGCTGGTGATCCGGGTCGTAGCCCATCAGCGTCGGCATGTCGAACGCGGTCGACAGGCCGGTCTGTCCGTTCGCGAGCAAGAACTTGAACCGCTGGTTCGTGTCCTCGGGCGTGCCGAAGCCCGCGAACATGCGCATCGTCCACGGCTTGCCGCGATACATCGTCGCGTGCGGTCCGCGCGTGTACGGATACTGACCCGCATCGCCGAGCTGCTTCTCGTAGCTCCAGTCGCGTGCTTTCAGATCCTCGGGGCCGTAGCTGGCCTTCAGCGGGATGCCGCTGAGCGTGCGGTACTCTTGCTCACCGTCGGGCTTTTTCGCCGTCGCCATGGGGGCGGTTTACCACGCTCGTCACCGGGGCGGACACCATTCGTGGTCGACGCGGCCCGCCACCGCGTGCGCCACGACGCGACCCGCGGGATCGACGACGCACGAGCCGCCCTGGCCCGGGACACGCACGTCTCCGGGCGCCCAGTTCGCGTTGACGATCGTGAGGTCGAACCGCTGCGCCAAGCGCTGCAAGCGGGCGACGCGATAATCGGGCTCTTCGACCCAGGCGCTCGGAAACAGCAGGACATCGGCGGCGTCGAGCTCGCGCGCGGACTCGCTCGGCAGGAAGTGCACGTCGTAGCAGACGGCGATCGTGATCCGCGCGCCACCGATCTCGACGACCGGCAGCGGCTGCGGTCCAGGCGTCGCCCACGTCTCGGGGATCCACGGATGTCGTTTGCGATAGACGAACACGCGCTCGCCGCGTGGATCGAAGCAGACCATCGCATTGTACAGCGCACGACCTTCGCGCAGCACGAGCGGCGCGACGAGGTGCACGCCGTGCGTCACGGCGAGCGCTGCGCACGCGCGTGCGGTGGGTCCATCGATCGGCTCCGCGAACGGCGCGAGATCGGCGTCGCCGTCTGGCGAGACATAGCCGTGCAACGAGGCTTCGGGCAGCAAGACGAGGTGGACATCGTTCTCGCGCGGAGCGCCGGTAGCGACATCGACACGCGCGGCATCGGCGCACGCGGCATCGACACGCGCGGCATCGACACGCGCGGCATCGATACGCGCGGCATCGACACGCGCGGCATCGACACGCGCGGCATCGACACGCGCGGCATCGACACGCGCGGCATCGCCTGCGAGAGCGGCATCGCCTGCGAGCGCGGCATCGACGTCGGCGAGCGCGGCATCGGGTGCAGCCCATCGTGCGGGTAACTCGAGGACGGTGAACCGCACGCGGCAAGGATCGCTCATGCGCCCCGATCTCGCTACCGATGCGGCGTGCTCCGTTCAGCGCCGATGCGCCATCGGATTCTGCGGCGCGAGTCTCTCGTCGGATCGGTGCTTGGTCCGCCCGTCGGACACCGCGTCCGGATGTCGGCCGGACGCCGGACATCGTGCCCCACGATCTCGTGATGTTGAACGCCCGCACGGACGGCGCGTTTCGTGATGAGGGCTCTGCGATGAATGCTATCGTCGATCAGATGCTCGACGCCGCGCTGCTCGCGCCCGAACGCGTGCGCCCGCTCAAGCGAGCGGAGTACGAGGCGCTCGTCGAGGCTGGCTATCTCGCGGACGAGCGGGTGGAGCTCCTTCGCGGAGTGCTTGTCGAGATGAGCCCGCAAGGGCATGCGCACGCGCGAGTGACCGCATGGTTCGCGCGCGAGCTCATCCTCGCCCTCGGTCGGCGCTTCGACGTTCGATCCCATAGCCCGTTCGCGGCGACGGATGACTCCGAGCCGGAACCCGACGTTTCGGTGTCCTCGCATCGCCGGGATGGAAAGCATCCCGCCCGCGCACGGCTGCTGATCGAGGTCTCCGATTCATCGCTGCGGAAGGATCGGAGGCTCAAGACCGAGATCTACGCGGAAGCGGGCGTGCCCGAGTACTGGATCGTCGACGTCCGACACCGCGTGGTCGAGGTGCTCACCGATCCCACGCCGACGGGCTACGCGACGACGATCCGCAAGACGGCAGGCCTGCTCCGGCCGACGATGGTGCCGGGCGTCGCCCTTCGGTTGAGCGATGTGCCGTGGAAGATCGTGCGAACGAAGCGGCGGCCGGCGAGAAGGTAAGACGCATGAAATTCGGGCGGCCCGAGCGGCGTTCGGTCTAGATGCTGCGACGCATCGCACTCTCCATCGGCCTCGCGGTGCTCGCGACCGCGTCGCGCGCAGAAGCCGGCATGATCTGCGTGGTGCGCGAGGACTTCACGATCGCGGCCGCGGATCTCGAGACCTTCGCGAAGGATCCGCGGAACGCCGTCGAGACGACGAGCGCGCTGTGTCTGCGCGCGGGGCTCGCGCCCGAGAAGGACGCGAAGGTCCCCGCGAAGTTCGGCGCGCGCGTCGAAGCCGCGTGCACGAAGATCCTCGCGCGGGACGCGACGAACGAGCTGTGCGTCGAGCTCGCCGTGCGGCTCGGCAAGAAGGAGCTCGCGGGCGTGACGCTGATCGATGCCGCGCTCGGATGGAAGCTCGACGTGTGGAGCTGGGACGGATGGCAACCCACGCTGTGGGTGCTCGAACAGCTCGGCGATCCGCGCGGCGCGACCAAGGTCGTCGACGCGTGGAAGGCGAACATCGACAAGGCGAAGAAGTGGGAGAAGCGATCGTCGGCGATGCAAGCGTGGGCGGGTTGGCGCAAGGAGGCGGCGGCGGTGATCGGAAGCGCCGGTAGCTCGTTCAGCGAGATCGAGTTTCTGACCGAGCAAGCGAACGCGACGAAGGATCGCCACGTGAAGAAGGCGTGTCTGGACGCCGCGAACGTGCTGCGCCAGCGCATTCCACAGCAGTAGTCCGCCCGTCGGACACGACGTCCGAGAGTCGGCCGGACACCTGACAACGCATCACGCGATTTCGCGCGGTTCGTTCGACGAGTACGCGGCACACAGGTTGATAGCGGCCAGGCGATGGATGCCGGTGCTATCGTCACTTCGATGCTGGATCTGGCCTCGCTCGCACCCGAACGCGTGCGCTTGCTCGATCGACACGAATTCCTGCAGCTCGCCGAGCTCGGGGCGTTCGATGGGCAACGCGTCGAGCTGCTGCGTGGGTGGGTCGTTCGCATGAGCCCGCAGGGCGAGCCGCACATGCGCATCACGGCGTGGCTCGCCATGCGGCTGATCAAGGCGCTCGACACTCGACGCTACGAGATCCGTACGCACAGCTCGTTCGTCATCTCCAAGACGTCTCTCCCCGAGCCCGATGTCGCCGTGTCGTGGACGCCCGAGGGGCCGCTCGGGCCGAATCCGAAGACGGCGCTGTTGTTGATCGAGGTAGCGAGCTCGTCGCTCGCAAAGGATCGAGTCATCAAGAACGAGATCTACGCGGCAGCCGGCGTCCCCGAGTATTGGATCGTGAACGTCAATGCAAGCACCGTGGAGGTGCTCACGCGACCGGCGAAGACCGGCTACCAACGATGCGTCGTGAAGAAGATCGGCGATGTCCTGCGGCCGACCAAGGTGCGGTCGTTCGCGCTGCCGGTCGCAGAGATCCCGTGGCTGCGGCCCGGTGAGACTGACGAGCCGCTCGTGCCGAAGAAGCGCAAACGCGCGAAGCGGTCGTAGGGACAGACCTTCGCGGAACAGGAGGACAGCGCGAAGCGCGTTCGCGAGCGAGCGCTTCGTGCAGCGCGCGGGTAGGCTGGCGCATCTCATAGGCGCTGCGTGCAGGTTCCTGTGCTCGATACCGTCGGTCATCACGTTCGCGAGGCAGCGAAGTTTGCACCCGAGCGTCCGGCGATCTGGCTCGGCTTGCGCACGGCCGCGGCGACCGCGATCCCGCTGTTGATCGCGCGGTGGATCGATCCGGTCGCGGCGAGCTGGGCGCCACTCGCGGGCTTCATCGTCGCGCTCGTCGACAAGGGCGGCGCGTATCGATCGCGCGCGGCGATCATGACGAGCGTCGCGATCGGTGGCCTGATCGCGGTGCTGCTCGGTAGCTTGATCGCGGGACACGGGATCCTGACGGCGATCGTGGTCGCGGCGGGGCTCACGCTGTGTGCGCTCGCGCAGGCGTTCGGTCCGTCGATGGTGAGCGTGGGCAACACGATCGCGATCCAGTTGCTCGTCGCGGCGTCATTGCCGTGCACACCCGCGGAGGCGGTGCAGCGCACGATCGGCTTTGCCGCCGGCGCGGGGTTCGCGATGGTGCTCGGTCTGATCGTGTGGCCCGTACGCGTGTACAAGCCGGGCCGGCGCGCGGTGAGCGCGGTGTACGGCGCGCTCGCGCAGCACGCACGGCTACTGGCGAGCGATCTCGGCGCGGAGGAGTGGCGCACGCGTGCGGTCGCGCGGCACCGCGGCCTCCGCGATCAGATCGAAGTCGCGCGCGTGGTGCTCGCGGCCACGCGGCGCGGTCGACGCGGCGAGACCGGGCGCGGCGAGCGATTGCTCGCGTTGATCCAGCTCGCGGATCAGACGTTCGGAATCATGAGCGGCCTCGAGGAGTCGCTCGACGCGGGGACCACCATCGACGTGAAGGCGACGGCGCGTGAAGGGTTGTACGCGCTCGCTGATGGCTTGTCCGAGATCGCGACCAACGTGCTCGTCGAGGATCCGCCGCCGGCAACGACCCCGACGTGGACCCCGAGTCCGCCCGAGACCGGCAGCCTCGTCGAGCGAACGCTCGGTGCGCACGCGCTGGCCCTCCTCGGACGCGCGCACGACGATCGCGCGAGCGCGGCGCGCGTGCTCGCGACCCTCGACGACGACAGCGAGCCGCTGAACGCCGTGGTGCCCGACGCGGATCCGCAGCCCACGCTGCGCGAGCGGTTGCACGAGGCGTTCGATCTGCACGGCGTGGTGGCGCGGCACGCGCTGCGCGTGGCGATCGCGGTGTCCGTCGCGATGGCGATCGCGCGCGGCCTGGATCTCTCGCATCGCTATTGGGTCACGCTGACCGCGTTCTTGCTGCTGCAACCTCAGGGCGCGGCGACGCGGGTACGTGCGGTGCAGCGCGTGATCGGAACGTTCGCGGGGGCGGTGCTCGCCGCCGTGATCCCCGGCGCCGTCGCCGATCCGCTCGCGATGATCGTCGTGGTGGTCGCCTTCGCGGGCGTGAGCGCCTCGGTGGTGCGCATCAACTACGCGCTGTTCGCGACGTTCCTCACGCCGACGTTCATCCTGCTCGCCGAGGTTCACTCGCACGATGCACACCTCATCGGGACGCGCATCGCGAACACCGCGCTCGGTGCAGGCATCGCGATCATCGCGAGCCTCGTGTGGCACATCCGTCCATCGCGACAGTTCGATGCGCAGATCGCCGACGCGTACGACGCCGCGCGCGCGTACCTCGACGAGGTGGTCAGCGCGGTGACCGGCGGTGTGCCGCAGCCGTCGCTGCCGGTGCAGCTCACGCGCCGAGCGCTCGGCGTGGAGATCAATCGCTGCGAGATCGCTCTCGAGCAGATGCTCGCGGAGCGCGCGCCGTCGACGGTGACCGAGCCACGCATGACGCAGGTCGTGTTCCTGCGCCGCCTCGCCGCGGCGATCACCGCGTTCGGATCCACGCGCGGCGTCGCGAGCTATGGCCCGCATCACGTCGAGATCGCCGCGTTCGCCGCATCGACAGAGGCAAAGCTGCGCGAGCTCGCCGAGTCCGCGCGCGGGGAGCACGCGCTCGCGGCCCGTCCGCGCGTGGATCGCGTCGCGCCGGATCCCGTGCTCGCGGCGCGCCTCGCTCGCATCGATACGGTTCTCGTCGCGCTCGTGGAAGCCGCGCTGCGCGCGCAGCGGACGACCGACGACGATTGACGCCCGGGGCGACCTCCGCGCACGATGGCCGCATGCCCGTCCACCTGCGCGATGTCATCGGCTATCTCGACACGACGCTCGAGATCGATCGCTTTCGCGACTACGCGACGAACGGACTCCAGATCGAAGGCGCGCCGGAGATCGAGACGATCGTGACCGGCGTGTCGGCGAGCGCGGAGCTGATCTCGCGCGCGATCGAGATGGATGCCGATCTGATCGTCGTGCATCACGGGCTCGTGTGGGGACCCGGCATCACGCGCATCACCGGGCCGCTCGCGAACCGCATGAAGCTGCTGCTCGGCAACGATGTCTCGCTCGCCGCGTATCACCTGCCGCTCGACAAGCACGCGCGCCTCGGCAACAACGTGGGCCTCGCGGATGCGCTCGCGCTCGGACCGAACCGCGAGGCGTTCGGCGACGTGAAGGGCATCGCGCTCGGCATGGCCGGCTCGTGGCCGACACCGCTCACACGCGACCAAGCGATCGATCGCATCGCGGGCGGCGTGCTGAACGGCGCCGCGCCGCGCTTCGTATTCCCCTACGGTCCCGACGTGGTGCGCAAGGTCGGGCTGTGCTCGGGCGCCGCGTCCGATCTGCTCGAATCGGCGGCGCTCGCGAAGTGCGATCTGTACCTGACCGGCGAGCTCGCGGAGCGCGCGGGCGACCTCGCGAAAGAGCTCCAGATCACCCTCGTCGCCGCCGGACACTACGCGACGGAGGTGTTCGGCGCACAGCGGCTCGTCGACGAGCTCCGCATGAAGTTCCCGGTCCTCGACGTGAAGTTCGTCCCCTCACCATCGCCGCTCTGACCCCGCGAGACCAGCGTATGATGGAGGCGTGCGCTGGTTGCCTCTCCTCCTGCTGATGGGATGTCGGCAGTTGCTCGGCATCGAGGGCGGCGAGGTCGTACCGGACGCCGCGTCGCCGAACGACGCCGTACGGTCCGACAGCGACGGTCCGGTCTCGATCGGGCACGACGAGGACAACGACGGCATCGCCGACACGATGGATAACTGTCCGACGATCGCGAACACCTCGCAGGACGTTCAGACCGCCGGCGAGGCCGTGGGGGCCGCGTGCGATCCGCGGACCGCGAACGGCGATCACGTCGGCGTGTTCTTCTCGTTCGAGCTTCCCGAACGCCCCCCGGACGCGATGGGAGGACAGACGTTCGAGATGGATCACGCGACGATCAGCGGCGGCGAGCTCGCGACGAAGGCCTCGTTCGACATGGTTCGCGGCTCGGTGATCTTTTCCCAGACGACGCCTCCCGTGGGCAGCGGCGTCCTCGAGCTGCGGTTCGGGTCGAACCTCTGCCGAATCGGTCCGTGCTCGGGCACCGGCACGTACTGCCTGCAGGCAACCGGACTCAACGCGACGAGCGAGGTCGACGTGTCGCTCGGCACGAAGTTCCGGTTCGACATGACCCAGCTCGCCGACGCGATTCGGTGCGACGTCTACGCGGCGACGCCGACGCCGACCACGGCGATGGTCGATGCCTCGACCGGCCAGGAGGACCGCCTTCGCGTCCGCGCGACCAGCACCACCGCAACGATCGACTCGTTGATCCTCTACGACGTGCCATAGCGCGTATGATGGCGGGGTGCGGTGGGTCGCGATCACGAGCGTGCTCGTCGGTCTGGTCGGATGCCGGCAGATCCTCGGCCTCGAAGGTGGCGTGGTGGCGACGGTCGGTCACGACGAGGATCTCGATGGCGTCGACGACGGGCTCGACAACTGTCCCGCCGATCCCAATCCGGCTCAGACCACGACGGAGCCCGGCATCGGATCGGTGTGCGATCCGCATCCCGAGATCGACGGCGACCAGGTCGCGCTGTTCTTGTCGTTCTTTCCGGACGGCCAGCCCGACGAGGTCGAGGACGCGAACATCGCGTACGCGAACGACGTGGCAACGATCACCAACGCGGACATCCGCACCGCGGACAGCTTCTCGGCAACGGCGGTGACCGCGCAGCTCCTGTTCGGATCGTTCGTCGGTGCGGAGGCCGCCGCCGAGATCGCGGTGGGCAACCGCGTGTGCCGCATCGCCTCCTGCGGCTCGCGAATCTGCGTCTACGCCGATGACGGCATGGCAACGGGCTCGATGATGTTCACGCCCAGCGAGATCTCGATCGAGCTCGTGCAGACGGACACGATGCTCGCGTGCGTGCTCGCTCCGAGCGTGGTCGTCACGCTGCCCGAGACCGACATCGCATCGGGTCGCGTGCGCGTCGGCGCGACCGCGGCCACGATGGCGGTCAAGAACATCGCGATCTACGACGCGCCGTAGCGCGATCGCCGGCCGCCGATCACGGCAGTGTTGGCGAAAATCGCCAGCGAATCGCGCACCTCGGATGCGACGAGAAGCACGGGCACGCGTCGCGCGGCAACGCGATTCGACGCACGTCGCGGTCGCGCGACAGCTCGTCTGCGTGAACATCGGCGAAATCATTGGCGCGCTCTCGTCGCGTGATCGGCACGAAACTCGCTCCGCGCGCGCGTGATGCGAACAACGTGGAAGTCGATCCTCTTTTTCCTGGCTCTCGTGATCGGAGTCGCTGCGTGCGATGACGATGACGGCTCACCGCCGCCGGTCGATGCCGCGCCGACGCAAGACTCGGGCCCGCCGCCACTCGAGCCCTAGTCGCGGTCGTCGGTGCAGCGTGCGCGTTCGCCCTCGCCATTCGGCGGATGAGACGGTCGCGTGCTGTCGCACGTGGCTGTCGCACGTAGTCGTGTCGGGTGCTCGTCCGCGTTCGCAGTCGCTGCGAGCGAGCGAGGTCCGGCACGCCGAATGCTGCGGTGGTCTCCATGTCGACCCACCTGTTCGCGTCGCTCGCTCTGGCCCTCGGTCTCTCGGCGTGTGTGACGGATGTAGACGACGAGGACGTCCTCACCGGCGACGACCTCGAGACCGTCACACCCGATCCCAATGCGGAGCTCGCCACGGACCTGACCGGAACGCCGACCGATCCGAACGTCACGGGGACAGGAAGCAACACGTGCGGCGGACAACCCCGATTGAAGGCAGACGGCCCGTGCGTGCCGAAGTGAGCCCCCCGGCCCGGCGCGCGATCACGCCCGCCACGTTGCTGTTGGCGATGGAGCAGGTCGTCCGTACGCGGCCCAGCTTGGTCTCGCTCCTCGCGAAAGGCGACGTCGAGATCAAGCCGCGTCGCTAACGGCAGAGAAGCCGAGATCGATCAGAACGTGAGGCGGAAGCCGACGCGTGCGAACAGCGGTGCGTAGCGCGAGCTCGTGTTGCGGAAGTTCGGGTTACGTCCGATCGGCACCGCCGACTCGTTGCCGTTCGTATCGATCGTCTTCACCCAGATCAGATCCTCGAACGTGCCACCCGAGACCGGATTCGCCGCTTGGATCGACGCGGCGCCCATGCCGTTCGCGCCGGGTTTCACGCGCGGAGCGTACGTGTTGTCGACGGCCGCGGTGCCCTGGTTGTCGTAGACGTTGTACAGGTCGAGGAACAGCTCGGCGTGCGTGTTGCGCGGCAGCTTGCGGCCGTAGCCGAGATGCACGTCGAGCCCGTGCTCGAAGTCCGCGCGCTCGAGCGAGCCGCGCGGCAACAGGAACGACTGGTTCGATCCGTAGAGGTAGTGCGACGCGAGGGCGTTGACGGGTGCGCCCGACAGCGCGCGGAAGCGGATGCCCATCGTGAGGTCGCCGTGCTTCTTCAGATCCGCCGTGTAGTACGCGTCGAGCTTGATGTAGTGCGGGCGATCCTGCGGTAGCGGACCGAACTTGTTCGACAGCAACTCGATGAGATCGTACTGCGTCGAGTTGTTCGGCAGGACGACCTGATCGTCGTAGGAGATGAGCCCTGGATAGTTCCCGACGCTGCGCGAGTACGTGTACGAGCCCTGCATGTACGCCTTCGACGAGAACCGGCGCGTCATCGTGAGCTGGAGAGCGTCGTAGTTGCGCACCGGTTTGTCGAAGATGCGGATGCCCTGAAACATCTTGAGCTGCGCCATCAAGCGGCCTTTGCGCTCGGGATCCTGTTCCGCATCGATCTTGTCTTGGAACTTCTTCTCCTCGTCGGCGGACCATTCGCCCGGGTTCGACACGATGTACGTATTCGCGTTGTCGAGCGAGACGTCCTCGATCACGCGGCTGATGCGCCGGTTCTGGTAGGCGAGGCCGAGCTTCATGTCGTCGATGACTTCGTACTCGACGCCGGCGACCCACTCGTCGAGGAACTGGCCTTTGACGCCGGGTGCGGTGACCGAGCCGTTCACGCCGAACATCTCGTTGCGGAGGTCGGCGTTGACCATGCGATCCGCGGCGTCGAGGCAGCTATTGCCGTTGGGGCCGCCGAACGCGGGATCGGTCGCGCCGCATCGACCGGGCGTGTACGACTGCACGTACTGGATCGGTGCACCGAAGTTGTAGTTGTTGATCTCGAGCGGGATCGATTCGTAGAAGCGACCCCAGTGGGCGTAGGCCTTCGAGCGGCCTTCCTTCGTCCAGTCGTAGAGCGCGCCGATGCGCGGTGCGAACATGCCCTTGAGCACGAGCGCGTTCTTGCCGTACGGATCGCCGCTGACGGGGTTCGTGGTGCCCTGCAGGAACTCCGCGAAGCGAAGGCGCTGCTCTTCGTAGCGAAGGCCGGCGTTGAGCGTGATGTTCGGGCGGATCTGCCACGAGTCGCGCAGGTACGCGGCCCAGTTGAGCGTGTTGCCGTAGATCTTCGTTCCGTCGGCGGCGGGCGAGCCTCCGAGGTAGTCGCACTTGAACGTGAGACCACCGCCCGTGGCGCTGGTCGGATCGGGTGTCGAGCACGTGCGATCGAACCGCGAGCGCATGTCGCTGTCCTGGGTGACCTGCACCCAGCGAATGACATCGACCTCGGTGCCGATCGCGTTCTGCAAGTACGCTTCGCCCGACAGCGCGCGCGTGACCTGGCTGCGGTTGTCCTCGACGTCGATGCCCGCCTTGATCTCGTGGCTACCACCGGCCTTCAGGCGATGCGTGACGCCGAGCTTCCCAGACACGCGTTGATCCACGTCGTCGTACAAGCTGCCCGGCCCTCCGATCGCGTACACGCGAGAGTTCATCGGGCAGTTGGTGATGAACGGATACGGATCCGCGCCACCGGGAACTCCGTCGGTGCAGCCCTGGTTCGTACGCGCGGTCTCGGCGCCAAAGCCCGGGCCCCAGATGCCGAGCGAGCCGTTGTAGAGCACCTGCTGCGGCGTGTTCGACAACGTCGGCTCGATCGCCTCGTTGTCGTACTGCTCGCGGTGGACACCGAAGATGCCCTCGATCTCCGTCTTGTTGTTGTTGAGCTTCGACGTCCACTTCGCCGACACGTCGGTCGTCAGCGCGCTCGACACGGTCCCGTATGTCGTGGGCCCGTAGATGCCGGGGCGCTCGGAGTTGCGCGGTACGACCTGCACCGCGAGCTGTCCCTGTTGCTCGGGGGACGCGGCGTAGTTGATCTTGCCGAGCGTCGAGAGCGCGCGGTCCTTGTAGTAGCGCATCTCGGTATCGACAGGATCCGTGATGAAGAAGCCCGTCTCCGGATCCACGTCCGGCGCCGAGTCGGCGAAGCCACCCTGAGACGCGAGCCGCGGATCGCACGTGGACAACGAGCCATCGTCCGCGAGCTTGCGGCAATCGGTCTGTCGCTTCGTCTCGCGCGTGATGTCCGTGCGCCCGAACTGCGGGGCCACACCGACGTAGAACCACAGCTTGTCCTTGATGATCGGACCGCCGAGCTCGACACCGAAATCGAGGTCGTAGCCGACGTCGCCCTTCACATCGAGCGAGCCCGCATTCGTCGGCGTGCGCTCGACCGCCGCGGTGAGCAGCCCCGGCTGGTAGTAGCCGAACACGGATCCCTTGAGCTCGTTCGATCCGCTCTTCGTCACGACGTTGACGATGCCGCCCGTCGCGCGTCCGTACTCGGCGTTGTACCCGCCGGTGATGATCTCGATCTCCTCGATGAAGTCGTTGATCACCGGCGAGCCGACGGTGCCGTACGAGAGGCCCGTGGTGTTCACGCCGTCGACGACGTACTGATTCTCGAGCGACGAGCTCCCGCTGAACGCGACGCCCAAGATGTCGCCCTGCGATCCCGCCGCCGCACCGAGCGCGGACTCGAACGTGCGCCCGGGCACCGGGATGTTCTTGAGATACTCCTTGTCGATCGTGATGCCCTGCGCGGTCGACGTGGGATCGATCGTCGGCGCGGTGCCGCTCACGCGCACGACCTCGCCCTTCGTCGCGTTCGAGCTGAGCTTCTGGTACACGGCCGTCGTCTTCTGCACGCCGACCTGCACCGGCTTCTCGACGGTGGCGTCCAAGAAGTAGAACGTCACGAGGTACTGGCCCGGCGCGAGCTCGCTGATCTTGTACGCGCCGCGACCATCGGTGATCGCGGTCTGTGCGGGCGTGCCGTCGGAGCTGATCACCACGGTGACGCCGGGGAGCGCGTCGCCGGTATCGATATCGGTGACGACTCCTTGGATCGCGCCGGTGGTCGACGATTGCGCTCGCGCGCTCGAAGCCGACACCGCCAGGACAAGACACGACGACGCCACAGATGTGGCCCACCCCAATCGCATGGCGCGACGACATCGCGACCGCGTGGTCAAGTCAAGCGCGGACTGCTGGCGCTACGTGGCAGGAGGCTCGAGATCGAGCGTGGTGTCGTCGCATCACGTGTCAGTGCGCGACGAGGCGGCCGCCGTGGCGCAGCTCCTCGAGGAGCGCGAGGTTCTCGGCGTTGTCGATCCCGTCGGCGAGCAGGATCATCCACACGGACACCCGCCCGCGCGACGTGCGCTTCGTGATCAGGTGCTGGCGCATCGGCACGTGGTCGAGGCTGCCATCGAAGATCACGTAGGTCCCCTCGGGGGTGGTCTCGTAGTGCGTGATCCGGGTCTTCTGATCCTTCGCGAGCGCCCGTGCGCCATCGAGGGGATCGTCGTGGCGGCGCGCGCGTGTGGCGGGAACGGCGTTCGCGACGACGACGATGCGCCGCGTGTCGTCGCTGAACGTGATCGCGTGGGGCTCGTTCGGGATCTTGCGGTGCGTGAATTCGGACGGGACGGTGAGCTCGAGGCCGAAGCCGAGATCGAGGATCGGACCGTCGAGCACGGCGGCATCGGGGGCGAGCGCGTCGGCGGGTGGCATCGGGGCCGGAGCAGCGGTGAACGATGCGACCTGCGTGCCCGCACGATCGGTCGCCGTGTGCGTGCGATCGGCGAGCACGGCGAGCCATGCGGCGATCGCGGCTATCGTGAACACGATCGCGAGGACGATCCGGCGAGGCCCCATGCGTCGAACGTGACATCGCGATCGTACAATGCACGCGACATGTGGCGTCTCGTCGTGTGCTCCGGTGTGGTGTTGCTCGCGTGCAACGGTTCATCGAAGCGAGATGACGAGAAGTCCGCGCCGACTGTTGCTCCGGTGCAACAGGCCATCGCCGTCGATGCGATGGTCGCGGGAGATTCGGGCGGTACGGCTGCGAAGCCCGTCGTCGAAGGCATCTACGCGACGCGCGTCGAGCGGTACCTCGCGGTGTATCTCGATCTGCTGTGGGTCGATCTGGCGCTCTCGGAGATGTTGGTCGGGTATCCCGGTGCGCCGGCGAAGAATCGCTACACGTCGTATACGTTCGACTGGAAGCTTCCGGAGCTCGATGCGATCGAGAAGGTCCTGACGCTGGCGAAGGTAACCGCCGAGCGGGCGGGCGCCGAGAACGGCGCGACCGAGCACGACGTGCTCGCGTACACGACCCGAGCGTTGCTCGTATGGCCTCCGCTTCGGGCGCTGGCCGACTACTACAAGCAGCAACGATATGTCGACGACGAGTTCGCGCAAGGACGGAGGGATGCGCCGCTCGTGGCGGAGGCGATCGCGAAGCTCGCGCCGCTGCGTACGCGGATGAGAGAGAGCGTCTTCGCGGGATGGCGCGACGCGGCCGGGGACAAGCCGGAGAGCCCGCGCGCGATCATCGGTGCATCGTTCGAGGCGTGCCTGCGCGTCGCGAACCTCATCTTCGCGCGACCGAAGAACGGCAAGCTGGACGAGCGTGGCGAGGAGGTGATCGAGGAGGCGATCGGGGCGTGCCGGCGTGGCGTAGGAGCGGTGAGCGCGCTTCCGGAGATATACCGGTCCTTCGACGCACCGCTGCGGAGCGCGGCGATCGCGTTTGGCAACGCGGTCGACTCGGATTTCACCCGCCAGTACGCGATCGGCGACGTGGAGCGCCTCGTGAAGGCGTACATCGAACGATGGCCGAAGCTGCCGTCCGAGCCGGCGGAGAGGCCGGAAAAAAAGTAGAGTAGCCCGCCGTGACGACCCCGCCGATCCGACTTCCTTCCGGGGTCCGGGACTTCCTCCCGCGCGCCGCCGCGCGCCGGCGTGCTCTCGCGGCCCGCGTGCTCGACGTGTTCGAGGCGTGGGGCTACGCGAGGATCGTCACTCCGGTGTTCGAGGTCGCGGATGTCCTCGAGCGCGGGCTCGGTCACGATGGCCGCGCGCAGGCGATCCGGTTCGTCGAGCCGGGCACGGGAGAGATCGTCGCGCTGCGGCCGGACATCACGCCGCAGATCGCGCGCGTGGTGGCGACGCGCCTGTCGGAGCTCGAGGGGCCGCTACGCTTGTCGTACGAGGGCGCGGTCACGCGGCTCGCGGGCGAGCGCGGTCAACGCGAGATCTTGCAGGCCGGCGTGGAGCTCGTGGAGCTCGGCGCGCCAGGCGGAGATGCCGAGGTGCTCGCGGTGGCGGCAGCGGCGCTCGCGGCGGCGCAGCTGCCGGAGACGCGCCTCGATATCGGGCACGTCGCCCCCGCGACGTTCGTGCTCGGTGCGGCTCCCGACGACGAATCGCGCGAGTACATCGCGCAAGCGATCGCGAAGAAGGATCGCTTCGGGCTGCGCATCGCGGCGAAGGCGTTGCCCGCGGACATCGCGCCGCTCGCGGAGGCACTCGCGAGTGCGTGGGGACCAGCGGAGCAAACGCTCGATCGCGTGGAGGCGCTGGCGTGGCCGTCGTCGGTGAAAGCGGCGCTCGCCGAGCTGCGCGCGGTGATCGCGATGTTCGGCGAGCTCGCGGATCCGCCCGTGCCCGCGCTCACGGTGGATCTCGGTGATCTGCGCGGCTTCGATTACTACACGGGCATGCGCTTCGCCGGGTATGCGGCGGGTGCGCCCGAGGCCGTGTTGCGCGGGGGGCGCTACGACGAGCTGATCGGGCGCTACGGTCGACCCGCGCGCGCGACCGGGTTCGCGATCGATCTCGAGGCGCTCGCGCAAGCGCAACGATCGCTCGGTGTCCGGTTGCCCGTCGCGGCTGTCGGCGTCGCGATCTATGGACCGGGGGCTGCTGCGCTCGCTCGCGCGCTGCGCTCGCATGGCGTGCGCGCGGTGACCGCATCGTCACCACCGACGGGCATGTGGCTGCGAGGTGCCGGGCTCGATGCGGGCGTGCTAACCAGCGCGCGTGAGCTCGTGCGTGTAGATGATGTGCGTCGGTCGATCGATCTCGATCCGCCGGCGCTCGCGAAGTTGCTCGAGGAGAACCGATGTCCGTCGTGATCGTCGTCGGCGCCCAATGGGGCGATGAAGGCAAAGGCAAGGTCGTCGATCTGTTCACCGAGCGTGCGCACACCGTGGTGCGGTACGGCGGTGGAGCGAACGCCGGTCACACGCTCGTCATCGATGGCAAGAAGCTCGTCACGCACCTCGTGCCATCGGGCGTCTGTCATCCGGGGAAGTTCTGCATCCTCGGCGACGGCATGGTGATCGATCCGCACACGCTGCTCGACGAAGTCGCGGAGTGTCAGGCGCGCGGACTCTTGATGAAGAACGAGCTCATGGTCGGGCTCGGCGCGCACGTGATCCTGCCGTATCACAAGCTGCTCGACGGTCTGCGCGAGGATCGCGGCGCGAAGACGGGGAAAGCGATCGGCACCACGCGCCGCGGCATCGGCCCCGCGTACGAAGCAAAGGCCGCGCGCAAAGGCGTGCGCGTTCGCGATCTGTTCAAGCCCGAGCGCGTGCGCGAGCTGGTGGCCGCAAACCTCGACGAGCTCGCACCGCTGATCGTGCACCTCGGCGGCACCGCGCCGTCGAAGACCGAGATCACGACCTGGATCGACGACGCGCTCGCCGCCGGCGAGAAGCTGCGACCGTACGTCGGCGACGCCGGCCGCCATGTCGCGCGCACGATCGCCGAGGGCAAGCACGTGTTGTTCGAGGGCGCGCAGGGCTGCTTGCTCGATCTCGATCACGGCACGTATCCGTACGTCACCTCGTCATCCACGATCGCGGCCGGTGCGTGTCAGAGCGCGGGCATCGGTCCCACGCAGATCGATGCGGTCGTCGGCATCACGAAGGCGTACGCGACGCGCGTCGGCGAGGGACCGTTCCCGACGGAGCTTCACGGCGACGAGGGCGAGCGACTCCGCAAAGCGGGCGGCGAGTACGGCGCGACGACCGGTCGCCCGCGGCGCTGTGGCTGGCTCGATCTCCCCGCGCTGCGCATGGGCGTGCGGTTGTCCGGCATGAGCTCGCTCGCGCTGACCAAGCTCGACGTGCTCGCAAACCTCGGCGAGGTCTGCGTCTGCGTCGCGTACAAGCTCGGCGACAAGGAGCTCGACGAGCCGCCGACCGATCCCGAGGACATCGCGCGGGCCGAGCCCGTGTATGCGAAATTTCCGGGGTGGGGCTCGTTGCCGTCGAATGCGAGCGACGTGGTCGACCTGCCGGCGAGCGCCCGGGCGTACGTCGAGACGATCGAGCGCATGGCCGGCGTCCCGTTCTGCTTGGTCTCGCATGGCCCCGATCGCACCGAGACGATCCGTCTGCGCGATCCGTTCGCGTGATCGCATGACCGAGGCCTACCCGAACGCACTTGTATAAGACCGCGCGTGGACTCGCGTTCTTCACGGGCGCGCTGGTAGAATTGTTTTCTCCAAGGAAGCTCGGACGTGGGGGTCCGATGCTTCGAAACGGAATTTAGGGAACACCATGAAGATCGTATGTGATGCCTGCCAGGCCAAGTACTCGATCTCCGACGACAAGGTCCAAGGCAAGGTCTTCAAGATTCGCTGCAAAAAGTGCAGCAACATCATCGTCGTTCGCGGCGGTGCTCAAGCGGCAGAAGCTCCGGCTCCTGCGCAGCAAGAGAAAGACACTCGCGTCTACGACTACGGCTACGAAGGTGGCCAAGGCGGAGACGAGTCCGTCTGGCATGTCGTGATCAACCAGGACCAAGTCGGCCCGATGACGGCCGCCGAGGTCCAGCAGCGCTTCGCCTCCGGCGAGATCGACGGCGAAACGTACGCGTGGCGTGAAGGCTTCGCGGACTGGTTGCCGCTCTCGCAGGTCGACACGTTCGCCGCATTCGTTGCCTCCGGGTCGACGACGGCCGCGGTCGGCGGTGCGGGTGGTGGAGCAGCGGCGGTGTCGTCGATGTTCGGCAACGACGAGTCCGGTACCGTGCGCAGCGATCCGGGCGATCTGTTCGCCGCTGCATCCGCGGGCTCGACGGCGCGCGGTGGCGATGACGACGGCGACCTGTTCGGTAGCAAGCCGGCCAAGAGCTCCGGTGGTGGCGGAAGCGCCAACGCCGCGGCGGAGGCAAAGCTGCGCGGCGAGCGCAACGAGAACTCCGTGCTGTTCTCGCTGAACAACCTCGCGCAGCTCGCGAGCGACAAGCCCGCGCCGAACGCCGGCGTGTCGTCGATGCCGAGCGGTCACGCGACCGGCGCGGCCGGCGGCGAGGGCTCGGGTCTCATCGACATTCGCTCGATGGCGAACGCGTACCTCGGTGGCTCGGGTGGCGCCGGTGCGAAGGCGGCGACGGCGTCGTCGGGCATCGGCTCGATCGATGACCTCCCGGTGTTCGGCGGCGGCGGGTTCTCGGAGCCCGCGGTCATCGTGCCCACCGCGTCGCGTAGCCAGAACAACAAGATGATGTACGCCCTGATCGGCTCCGTCGCGTTCCTCGCGGTGGCCGCTGTCATCATGGTCATCGTCCTCCTCAAGGGCGGCAAGGACGACAAGCCGGCGGCGGTCGCGTCCAACGACAAGGGGTCGTCGGAGGCCAAGGCGACCGACGACAAGAACACCGACGGCAAGACCGAGACGCCCACGACCAACGGGTCGGGCGAGCCGGCGAAGACCGACGAGCCGAAGACCACGGAGCCGGCGAAGACCGACGAGCCGAAGACCACGGAGCCGGCGAAGACCGACGAGCCGAAGACGACCGAGCCGAAGACGACCGAGCCGAAGAAGACGGCCGAGCCGAAGAAGACGACGGAGCCCAAGAAGACGAACCCGCAGGTCGCGAAGGTCGATCCGAAGAAGACCACCGAGCCGAAGAAGGCCGTCGAAGCACCGCCGCCCAAAGACACGGGCGGTTGCGACGAGGTCTCGTGCGTCCTCAACAACTACGAAGGCGCGTGCTGCTCGAAGTTCAAGAAGAAGAGCGCGGGTGGCGGTGGTGCAGCGCCCAAGGCCGGCGGCGGCGGTGATCTGCCGGACGCGCTCGACCGCGCGATGATCTCCGACGGTGTGAACAAGGTGAAGGCGAAGGTCCAGGCGTGCGGCGACAAGTCGAGCGCGAAGGGTCAGGTCAAGGTGTCCGTGAAGGTGAACCCGGGTGGTGATGTCGCGAGCGTGTCCGTCAAGAACACGCCGGACGCGGGCCTCGGCAACTGCGTCGCGGCGGCGATGCAGAAGGCGCGCTTCGCGAAGACGCAGAACGGTGGCTCGTTCGGCTACCCGTTCATGTTCTAAGAAATCCCCTCGACCAAACGGAGAACGCCCTGCCGCAAGCGGGGCGGTTTTCGTTTCGGACGTACACTGCACCGATGCCCTCCATCCTGCTTGTCGAAGACGAACCAGACACGCGGATGCTTCTGGCCGAGGGCCTGCGGCGGCGAGGCTTCACCGTGGACGATGTGGGATCGGCCGCGGAGTGCCTCGAGCGGATTCGCGACCACGATGTCGACGTGGTCGTCACGGACGTCCAGATGCCGGGCATCTCGGGCGTCGAGCTGTGCGAGCAGATCCACGTCCGCCACCCGCACATCCTGACGATGGTGCTGACGGGCATGGGCACGCTGGACACCGCGATCGCCGCGGTTCGCGCGGGCGCGTACGACTTCCTCACGAAGCCCGTGAAGCTCGATGCGCTCGCGCTCGCGCTCGAGCGAGCGTTCGGGCATCTCTTGGTGGCGCGCGAGGTGAAGCGCTTGCGGGCCGCATCGGACTTGGCGCAGCCGATCCCGACGCTCATCGGCTCGAGTGCGGCGCTGCGCGACCTGACCGCGATGATCCGCAAGGTGGCCGACGTCGACGCGACGGTGCTCATCACCGGTGAGAGCGGCACGGGCAAAGAGCTCGTCGCGCGCGCGTTGCACGATCTGTCGTCGTCGCGTCGCGGTGCGCCGTTCGTCGCGATGAACTGCGGCGCGGTGCCGCCGAACCTCCTCGAGAGCGAGCTGTTCGGCCACGTGCGCGGCGCGTTCACCGATGCGAAGACCTCGCGCCCGGGGCTGTTCCTCCAGGCGGGCAACGGCACGATCTTCCTCGACGAGATCGGCGAGATGCCGCTCGAGATGCAGGTCAAGCTGCTCCGCGTGCTGCAGCAACGAACGGTGCGCCCGGTCGGCGGCGACGAAGAGATCGCGTTCGACGCGCGCGTGATCGCGGCGACGAACCGCGATCTCGAGACGGAGATCGAAGAGGGGCGGTTCCGCGAGGACCTCTATTACCGCGTCAACGTGGTCCCGATCTCGGTGCCCCCGCTTCGCGCACGCGGCGGCGACGTCGTCGTTCTCGCGAAGTTCCTGCTCGACAAGATCGCGAAGCGCAGCGGCAAGACCGCTCCGGTGATCAACGCCGAAGCCACGCGAAAGCTCGTCGCGTACGAGTGGGCCGGGAACGTGCGCGAGCTCGAGAACTCGATCGAGCGCGCGATGGCGATCTGCGGCGGCACGGAGATCGACGCGTCGCACTTGCCGACGAAGATCCAGAACTATCAACCCGCGCGCCTCGAGCTATCGACGGAAGAGCCGTCCGAGATGATCACGCTCGAGGAGATGGAGCGGCGCTACGTGCGCCAGGTGCTCGCGAGCGTCAACGGGAACAAGACGCACGCGGCGCGCGTCCTCGGGATCGATCGGCGATCGCTGTATCGCCGCTTGGAAGAGAGCGCGCCGCCGCGCAGTCCGTAGTTACTCGCGAGCGCCGCAGGCGAGCCACTCGGCGAGTAGCGCGCGCTCCTCGGCCGATGGACCACCGGCCGGCGGCATCGTCGGCGCGTCGCCGGTCGCGCGAACGCGAATCCGCTCGTTCCAGTGCTTCAGGGCGGCGAGGTCATCGAAGTCCACGCCGAGCGGCGCCTTCTGCCGCATACCCTCGGGCACGGCCGCGCCGTGGCATCCGCGGCACCAGTCGTTGGTGAACGCGGCGCCGAAGTTGCCGTAGTCGAGATAGGACGTCTCGCACTCCTCGGGCGTCACACCCGCGTCGATGCCGGGCTCGTCGTCACCGGGCATGTCGGGTGGCGTGAACTCGGTCCCGCACGCCGCGAGCGCGACGAACGCGATGCTAACCCACGAACGCATCGAACACCTCCGTCGCTCCGAGGTGGCTCACGGGATCCACGTTGCACGCCGACAGCACGCCCGCGACGAAGTGGCTCGACATCAGCGTGCGTCCGCTCGCCGACGCAGCGCCGGTCGCGAAGTCGATCGTCTGCGCCTCGAGGCCGCCGTTGGTGGCACCGAAGGCGCGGCCGCCTTTGATGCCGGCGCCCATGACGAGCGCCGCGGTGACGGGCCAGTGATCCTTGCCGCCATTCGCGTTCTTCTTCGGCGTGCGACCGAACTCGGAGAAGCACAGGACGACCGTGTCGTCGATCATCTTCGTGCCCGCCTGCAGCGACGAGTTGCGCGCCTTGAGCTGGTCCATCAGGTGCGTGAGCCCGGCATACGTCATCTCCGCGGTCGGCACTTGATCCGTGATGTCGTCGTGGTCGTCCCACGACACGCGCGTCGACAGCATCGCGGTCTGCGAGACGCCGCCGTTGAGTGCTTCGAGCGCGAGATCGATCTGATCTGTGAGCGCGAGCGTGCGGCCTCGCGTGCCGAGTGAACCGCGCAGCGGCTGCAGGCGCTTGCCGCGCTCGATCGACGACGCGAAGTCATCGATGCGCTTCTTGTTGTAGCCCGTCGCGCCACGCGTCATCCGCGTGCGCTCGATGCCGGCCGCGGAGTACGCGGCGAGCGCAGCTTCCTCGGTGGCGGTCGGGGCGAGGATCGGTCGACCACCCGTCTGATATGCCTGCGCGGGATCGAGCAGCGCGATGATCTGGTTCGAGTTGCCGACGCGCCCGGCGCTCGCCGCGTACGGACCCGCATACGCGGTCTCGCCGAGGATGAGGTACGGCAGCGGGAGATCGTTGCCGTGATCGTGCGCGACGATCGCGCCCATGTCGGCGTTCGTCTCGTCGCGCGTGCCCGTGGCCATGCGCTTCTGGCACTCGGCATGGACCACGCTCGCGACGGAGATGCCGCGGACGATCGCCGCCGACGAGGCGTGCTTGGTGAAGAATGCGTCGACGTTCGGCCGCGTCGCCGGATCGGAGAACACCGGCAGGTTGCCGAACATCTTGCGCGCGCCCGTCGCCACATCGACCGAGGTCGATTGCGTCTTGGGATCGAGGATCAGCGTCGGATCCCATCCACCGCGCGCGTAGACCATGATCAAGCGGCGCTTCGGCCCGCTGCCCGCGGCGCGCGCGAGGTTCGGTTTCGGGAGGACAGAGAACAGACCGGCCGCACCGGCATACGTCAGAAGCTCTCGGCGATTCATGGTCGGTCTCCTAGTAGGTGAGGGCGCGGACGTCGGTGAGCATGCCGACGAGGACGAGCTTCCACGCGCGGCGTTGGTTGTTGTTGGCGGCGGCCTTGGCCGCGGTGAACAGCGCGAACGTCTCCTCGACTTCGGGCGAGGTCGCGTCGACGATCTCGCCGTAGAGGCGCGCGTGCAGGTACGCGAGCTGTGCGCGGATCGCGGCTTCGTCGGTAGACCCGACCGCGGCCTTCGTGAACAGCGTGCGATCGGCGGCCGCAGCGCCCGCGTCGTGCTCGACGACGAAGTCCGCGGCTGAGCTCGCGAGCGACTTCGCGACGAGACTCGATGTCGTCGTCGTGGTGTGGACGGGCGTCGTGACGTAGTAGTCGTCGATGCCGCCGGCGAGCACGCGGAAGCCGAGAAGATCGGAGTCGAGCAGGTCCGGCTGGCCGTAATCGAGGTTGCGCATCTTCGCGGTGTTCGGCGTGGTCCACACGAAGCCGGTCGCGTCCTTGATCATTCGCGACAGCTGGGCCGGGCGGAGCTTCTGCATGCCGACGACGGTCTCGGCGAGTGCGGCGTCGGTATCCGACGACAACCGGAACGCATCCGACATCACGATCGCCTTCACGAGCTTCTTCGCATTGAAGTCATTGTCCTCGAGCGTCGCCTGCAGCTGCGCGATCCAGCGACCATCGAGGTCCGCGGTGGGAACCTCGGTCAGGTACGACGCGAACCGCGTCGCGGTGCACTTCGCGAAGCGCGGATCCGCGGCGATCGCTTGGCCGAGGCCGGGGAGCTTGTCGGCGGTGGTGCCGAAGAACATCGGCGCGCGCTTGTTGAACTGGCGCCAGGAGCCCTCGCGCGCGGGGATGTAGCCACCGAGCGGGTAATCGATGTCACCGCGCTGGACCTGATTGAGTTGGATCGTGTTGCGGAACGGGAACAGATAGCTCGCGAGCGGGTCGAGCGTCTGATGACAGCCCGCGCACGACGGATTCGCGACGACCGCGTTCGCGACGACCTCGGGATCCGACAGATCGACCGACGTGTCGACCATGATGTCCGCGTGCGCGTAGTCGTGGCAGAGGAACGCGCCGGAGATCAAGTTCGCGCGGCCGCGGTTGTAGTTGAAGCCCGCCGATCGGTGACGGTGATAGATCGCTTCCACGCCGAGCACGCCGGCCGCTCCGCGCGCGTCGGGGAATGGCGTGCGCGTCCACTGGTTCGCGGGACCGGTGTGCGTGTAGCCCCAGATCTGCGCATTCGTCGCGTTCGACATCGTGTAGTCGGCGGTGACGACCTTCGCGTACGGCTGATCCGTCATCACGATGTCCTCGATCAACCGCAGCGCTTCGCCGGTCCAGCTGTCGTTGACCTCGTACGCGGTGTGGCCCGTGAACGTCGCGGTCGCCGGGAACGTGAACAGGTTGTCCTCCACGCGAAGCAGCAGCGCTTCGTCGTGCATCTCGCGGATCGTCGCGCCGAACTCCGGCGTGGCGAGGTAGCCATCGACGATGTCACCGAGCACCGAGGGATCCGCGTTCACCGCCTGCAGGTCTTCCACCGACGGACGAAGACCGCGCAGCGCGAGCGACGCGCGGGTCAGATGCTGCGTGGGCGTGAGGTACACCGCGGTCGGCGAGGGCGTCACGCCAGCGTCGTCACCGGGTGGACCATCGTCGCCACCGGGACCGGGCCCGGTGCATGCAGCAGCGAGGAGCAGGAAGGCGAGAAGACGCATGGGACAGCCATCCAGCAACACCAGGGCCGCGGGAGAGCCCTACAGATCTCGCAGAGTTAAGCGGCTACCTCGCAAAGGTTTGTCGGGTGTCCCCTGCAGCCTTGTCGGGAACACCCGACAATAGGGAGCCCCATGCCGATCGAGACTCAGCTCCAACCGCGCCGCGATCATGTCGTCACGTCGCTGCGCATCGAGGTCGTCGATGGACCCGATCGCGGCAAGCAGATCGTCGGCGCCGATGCGCAGCTCTCGGTCGGCACCGCGCCCGACAACGCGCTCGTGTTGACCGACTTCACGGTCTCGCGCTTTCACCTCGAAGCATCGGTGCGTCCCGGTGGCATCTCGATCGTCGATCTCGGATCCACGAACGGCAGCTACATCGGACCGGTCCGCGTCGAGCGCGCGCTGCTTCCGCCGGGCACGCTCGTGAAGATCGGCGGCACCACGATCCGCTTCGACGATGCCGTTCGCCAGAACGTGCCGGCGCCCGCGCCGACCGCGCTCGGCGGGATGATCGCGGGCACGCCGCAGATGCATCGCTTGTTCGCGGACATCTCTCGTGTCGCGGCGTCGCCGACGTCGGTGCTCGTGGTCGGTGAATCGGGCACCGGCAAGGAGCGCGTCGCCGAGGCGCTGCACGAGCGCTCGCATCGCCAGGGCCCGCTCGTCACGATCGATTGCGGTGCGTTGCCCTCGAACCTCCTCGCGAGCGAGCTGTTCGGTCACGAGCGCGGTGCGTTCACCGGAGCGGATCGCACGTACGCGGGCGCGTTCGAGCGCGCGGGCACCGGCACCGTGTTTCTCGACGAGATCGGCGAGCTGCCGCCGTCGGATCAGGTCGCGCTGCTCGGCGTACTCGAGCGGCGGCGGTTCCGTCGCGTCGGCGGTAGCGCGGACATCGAGCTCGGGGCTCGCGTGATCGCGGCGACGAATCGCGATCTACGCGCCGAGGTCAACACCGGGCGGTTTCGTCACGACCTGTACCACCGGCTCGCGGTCGTCGTGCTGCGCCTCGCACCGCTGCGCGAGCGCGCCGACGATATCCCGCTGCTCGTCGCTCACTTCGCGCGCGAGCTCGGCGCGCCCGGCACGATCGAGGAGACGTTCGGCGCCGAGCAACTCGCTCGCTGGCAGCGCCATCCGTGGCCGGGAAACGTGCGAGAGCTGCGCAACGCCGTGGAGTCGGCGATGGTGATCGGGACCTCGCCCGAGCTCGTGGCCGCCGTGTCGAGCGCCGAGATCGCGCCGTACAAGGAAGCGCGTGCGGTCGAGGTCGGTGCGTTCGAGCGCGACTACCTCGCGAAGCTCATGGCCGCAGCGGACGGCAACGTGTCACGCGCGGCGCGCATCGCGAAGATGGATCGATCGCACCTGATCGACCTCCTGCACCGTCACGGCTTCAAGGACTGAGCGGCGCGCCGGTCACCGTCATGCGGACGTTCGTGATCGATTCACGGGGCTGATCGATCTGCAGCGTCAGCTCGAGCGTTCCGCCGGACCGCGAGCTCGACGTGTAGATGTTGATGTTCTCGTCGACGGCGATGATGTCCAAGATGTGATCGCCGTCGAGATCGCGCGTGGCAACGGCGACCCACCGCTTGTTGCACGTCGCGCCGCACGGGCCCATCTGCACGAACGTCTGACTCGTGATGCCGGTGCGATCGATCCCGAGCTCGTAGATCCTGCGATCCGCGGTGCCGTTCGCGAGGTTCGCCCACGGCACGGCGATCAGCGTCGTACCGGCGACACCGGGCCGCGCCGTGGCGACCCAGCTGACGAGCGCTTGATCCGCGCCGGTGCACGTCCCCACCGGGGATACCGGCGGGATGCAATCGATGTTGATCGTGTGCACGGACGCGTTGAGCGGCTCTTCCGCGGTGGCCGGCATGTGCGCGCGGATGTGCTTGCCCGCGACGATCATGTCCAGCGCCCCGTTGCCGTCGAGATCCGCGAACTCGATCGAGCGCGACTGGAGGTTCATCGTCGTCGTCTCTTGGCCGGCGATCGTGTCGCCCGAGGTGACGCCGAGCTGCCGATAGTCCGTTCCCGTCGCCGGGTCTTCGTTGAGCGTCGCCGCGTAGCTTCCCGAGTTGTTGCACGACGCGAGGTCCGGATACATGTCGCGGTTCACTTCGCCGACGACGGTGCGTACCGTGTACTGCTTCGCGAACGCATGACGCTGCTGCGTGTCGAGATCGAGCGTCTCGTAGAACGCACCGCCACCCTGCGAACCGAGCACCAGCACGTCGTGGGCATCGCGGGCCAGATCGATCGACTGCGCCTGGAAGTACGCGCGCGGCTCGAGCGTGAACATGTCGCCGTTGATCGAGAGCGTCGCGTTGACGGGCGGATCGAAGCTCCCCGCCGAGAACACCGCGAGCCGCGGCTCCGTCGTCTCGCGCGCGGGTGCGAGCCACGACAGCGACGCGGCAGGCTCGAACTTCAGCGGCGTCGCCCACGCCTGACCCGGCGTGTACGTCGCGGTCCACACCTCCGTCGACATCGCGCGCACCGCCGTGATCGCGATCCGCGTATCGCAGATCGCCTCGTGCGGCGCGTCCGTGCAGCGGACCTGCGCTTCCTTCACGCACGCCTCGGACCAGCCGCTCCGGCAACACGCGGGCACCGCCTCGCACACCGCTGCCGTGCACGCATTCTCGCCGCGTGCGGGTGGTTGGCCTTCCGCGCACACGTTCAGCGGATCGCGTCGCTCGTCGTAACACGTGCCCGACAGCGCTCCTTGCAGCGGACCGTACTCGCGCCCCGTGTCACACGAGACGCTGCGAATCGTGCACCGCTTGTCGACCTCGCACACGCCTTCGGTGCCGAGGTTGCAGTCGCTGTCCACCTTGCAGTGATAGTCCTCCTCGACGCAGCCGCTCGCGACGAGGACGAGCACGATCGCGGCGCGACTCACCACGATCGCCCCACCGCGAACCCCATCGCCCCGGGCGACGGCCCGGGCGCGATCGGCGCGACCTCGACGCGATGAACCGCGAAGCGCACGAGCGCCGCCGCGACGATCGCGGTGCCCGCCGCGGCGACACCGAGGCCCCTCCATTGCCAGCGCTTGGATCGATCGAGGCGCTGCTGATAGAGCACCGCGGTCTCGTTCGCGCGCACCTCGCGGCCCATGCGAAAGCCATGAACGAGCACGATCGTCCCCGTGATCGCGGCCGCGCCACCGACGGAGACGAGCGACGTGGACCACACGTCCCAGTCGCGCTCGTACGTCGGCGCGGGACGCTCTCGCTCGATCACGCGCGGAGGCGGCGCGGCCAAGCGCGCTCTCGCGGCGCCGATCGCCTGCTGCGCGAGCGCGGCTTCGCGCGGCTCGGGGTTCGAGTCGAGAAACCGCTGGTAGTAGTCGATGGCCGCGGCGAAGTTGTTCAGATTGAACTCGCACTGACCGAGCGCGAACAAGACCTTCGGCACAGGCGTGAGCTGATAGGCCGTCGTGAACAGCTCGCGCGCTTCGGCGTAGCGGCCTTCTTCGAGCGCCGTCGCTGCGCGGCGGATGATGTCGGGCGGCCCGTCCGGCTCGGCGGCGCCGGTGGGTGCGACGGGGTCGTCGGCGTGCGCGATCGGCGACACCAACGCGACGCAGGTCGCGCTAGCAACGACGAACAACGCGGCCTTCACGAGTCTGGTTGTCGCGGTAGCGTGACTGCGAGTCAAGGAGAGAGCGGCCCGTGCGTGATCGGCTTCGCGAATCCTCTGTCCCGCCACACGTTGGCCCGATCGCTCGGCTTGCCTCGCGAGAACGCTCCTGGGCATCGCGATGCGCAAAGCCGCGAGCCGTGCCATTGGCGACCGCGAGCCTGAGAGAGACGAGGTGTTCGTCCCGAACGCGCGGTCGACTCATGTGCGCGTCGCCTCGTACGCCATTGATGGGGCACGTAGTGTCGATCGACTCACCGCCGATCGCGGGCAACGCCGTGTGCCACGGGTGCTCCGAGGTGCACGGCTACTGCCGAATTCAAGAAGCGGCCATCGATGCGACGCTCGTCTCTCCTCGGCGCTCGCTCTCACGTAGACGATCGTGTCGACGTACGGGACGTCGCATGGTGGGGAAGTGCGTTCGAGGGCTACGCCGCGTGTGTCACGTACAGGATGGCGAGCTTGTTCGTGGCGAACAGCCGTCGGCGTGTCGACATCGTCGCCGCCGAACAGGACCGCCAACGGTCCAGCGAGCCATGTCGGCACGTAGGCGTCGATCGACTCGCCGCCGATCGCGAGCAACGCCCGTGCCACGGGTGCTCCGAGGCGCACGGCTACTGCCGAATTCAAGAAGCGATCATCGATGCGACGCTCATCGGCTTCGGTGCTTCGACAAGCGAGTCACGCCTAGATGCGCTCTCCTCGGTGATGAAACGAGCGTCCGGACGCTCGATCACCGTGCGGGAACGATCTGCGCATCTAGCTTGGTGATCGTTCGTCGGACGACGTCGCGACAGAATCCTCGTCGGAGATCGAGCCGTTTCTCGACGAGGAATGTGTCAGACCCACGATGTAGTAATGAGTCGTGTCGACGAGTGGGCAGATCGGATTCTCGTTTCCCGAACCGACGCGGAAGGGACCCCACGGTGGTGCGCGGCCGGGCGCAGGTCGACCTCGGTTGCGTCACAAGCACGACCCGAGTCACGCCGCGCGTCCTGTTCACAGGGCGCGTCATCCATCGCACACCACGCTGCGCGTGGTTCGAGCCGTCGGCCGCCTGCGCAAGCGGAAGCTATGGGCCGCGTTGAAGCGGGCTGCGATCCAGCTCGGCATCTCCGACGCGTTTCGGATCATCCACATCTCGATCCAAGGAAATCACATCCACTTGCTCGTCGAAGCAACCGACAGGGACGCGCTGGCCGACGGGATGCGCCGGTTGGAGATTCTCGTCGCGAAGAAGATCAACGCGGCGCTCGCGCGCATCGGGAAGGTGTTCGAGTTTCGCTATCACCGCGTCGACATCACGACGCCGCGACAGATGCGCGGAGCGCTCGCATACGTGTCGAACAATTGGCGCCGCCATCGCGAGGACGTCACGACGCCGGGCGCCGAGAACGCGCTGATCGATCCGTACTCGACGGCGTGGGCATTCGATGGCTGGGCGGACCTCGACGAGGTTCCTGATTGGGAACGATTGCCATCGGCGGAGCCGAGGACGTGGCTATTGCGTGTTGGATGGCGAAAGCATCCGTTGATCTCGGTGCGCGAGCTTCCCGGACCGCTCGGAAGCTCGACGAGCCGTAAGCGACGCGCGTGACCTCGGAGGTCGACGAGCCGTAAGCGCCGCGCGTGAGCTTCCAGGATCGCTGGGGACTCCGACGAGCCGCAGGTCCCGTGCTCCGCGGAGCTCCGCAGCTCGACGCGCAGGTGGTGGCAAACATCTAGTTCATGTGCCGTTCGTCGGCGTCACTCTGCAGACCGCGAAGCCCTCGCGTACCGAGCGTGCGGAACGCCCGATGTCGCCTTCCGCATTGCACGCACGATTCTCCGACGGTTGTGTCCCCCTGACCATATGCGTGGATCGATGGTGCTCGACGCGGTCGATGACATCGGGCTACTGCCGAACAAGCTCGGGTGTTGCGTCGTCGATGCGTTGAAGCGCGCCGCCAATAATCGGTGGTGCTCTGGCTCCTGCCGAATTCAAGCTGATCGTCCTGTCATCGCACGTATCGTCTCTCCGGGAGAGAGGTGCCGCGTTCCGGCTTGTGCTCGCTCTCGTCACCAGGCTCGCGTCGGTTCCGGGGTTTGGCACTCGGGCCGATGCTCTTTTCCCAGAGAGACGATACGAGCGTCCTGATGAGAGCAAGCGCTGAGGCAGAGCGAGCTGCGCATCGACGATGCGTTTGCCGACTTGAATTCGGCAGTAAGACAAGCTCGAAACACGACCTGGGGCTACGTGACCTCGGCGCGATGCCAGCGTTGGCGCTCGCGTTTCGCGCGCGGATCGCGCGGCTACTTCGGCTGATCGCTCGGGAACACGATCTTCGGATTCCACTCCACCTTGGGCGCGATACCTGCGTCGGCTTTCGCGGGTGCCGCGACGCCGGCATCGACCGCAGGTGGCGTGGTGCGCTTGTCGGGACGCGGTCGCTTGCGACGTCCGGTGGACTTCGTCGGTGAGGCGCTACCGCCCTCGGTGTCGGGCTCGTCCGATGCGAGCCCGGCATCGATGTCGATCGATAGTTCCACCGCGGCATCGATGTCGATCGCGGAGGGGTCCGCCGCGATCGCGGCATCGATGGAGATCGCGGACGGCGTGGTCGACGGGATCGCCGACGAGGGTGGTGGCGGTGGTGGCGATGGCGTCGCCGACGATGGCGACGTCGCCGTCGACGATGCGGAGGCCGCGGTCGACGATGGCTCGGCGCGTGTCGCGATCCACGCACCGATCGCGATGCCGCCGATCGCGCACGCCGCCATGATGCCGAACAACAGGCGACGCGTGGATCTCGGCGATGGCGATGGCGCGGCGAGGTGCTCCGCGTATGTCGGCTGGCGAACGGGTGTCGCGATCTCGTCATCGCCCGCTGCGTTGGGGCCGAAGGTGGGCTCGATGACCTCGTCGGGCTCGGGCGCCGCCTCGATCACCGTGACGAGCGAAGGCTCCTCGGCGGCGGGGATCGCGACCTGCGCGGTCATCTGCTTCGAGGGCTGGGCGGGCGCATCGGACTTCGCGATCAGCGGCGCTACGGCGCGGGCGCCGAGCACGATGCCGGCGCGCGCCGCGAATGCTTCGATGCGATCGGCGAGCTCGTGTGCGCTCGCGATGCGATCGGCGGCCGAGCGTGCGATCGCGCGCATCGCGATGGCCGCGAGCTCGGGCGCGACGGTGGGCGCGGACTCGCGAGGATCGGGGAGCGGTGCGGACAGCACCTTGTGGAGGGAGGCGACATCGTTCTCCGCCCAGAACAGGCGGCGACCGCTGATCAGCTCGTGGAGGATCACGCCGAGCGAGAACACGTCGGCGCGGCGATCGAAGGCATGGCCGCGGCACTGCTCGGGTGCCATGTACGTCACGGTGCCGCGCATCGAGCCAGACAGCGTGCTCACGCGCGTGTCCTTCGCGATGCCGAAATCGGAGAGCTTCACGGTGCCGTCGCGATCGACGAGGATGTTCGCGGGCGAGACGTCGCGGTGGACGAGGCCGAGCGGCGCGCCGTCCGTGCCGGTCAGCTCGTGGGCTTCGTGCAGTCCGCGCGCGGCGCCGACGATGATCGAGAGTGCGGCGGGCAAGGGCAGGGTGCGCACCTTGGGCGACGCGTCCGCTTGCATGATCGAGCGCACCGACGAGCCGGCGACGTACTCGAGCGCGAGGTAGACGTATCCATCGTGCGTGCCGGCATCGAGGACCGCGACGAGGTTCGGGTGGCGCAGGCGACCACCGAGGTGCGCTTCGCGACGCAGCGTCTCCGCGACGTGCGTGTCGGCGCGCAGATGCTCGAGCGGGCGCTTGAGGACGACCTGGCGCACGAAACCGTAGGCACGCTCGATGACGGCGAGATCGATACGCGCGGAGCCGCCCGCTCCGATCGCGCGCACGACGCGGTACGGACCGACGAGCTCGGTGTTCGCGACCAGCGGTTGCGTCACGTGTCGCCGCCCGAGGTCGAGGTCGAAGGCGGGCGGCCCTGCATGCGGGTCTTGGTCACGCGGACCGCGTGCGCGATCTGCGCGAGCGAGAGTGACCAGTGCTGGGCGCGGGCGAGCGTGTCGAGATCGTCGACGAGGTCTTCGGCCGTCGGGTAGCGCTCTTCGCGATCGAACGCGAGGGAGCGCCGGAGGATCGCGGACAGCGCGGGCGGAATGTCGGCGCGCCGCGATTCGGGCGCGGGGACTTCACCTGCGAGGATCATCTGCATCGCACGCGCGTTGCTCGCGCCGGAGAACAGGCGCGTGCGCGTGACGAGCTCGAACATCAGCGTGCCGATGCTGTAGATGTCGCTACGGCGATCGAGCTGACCACCGAGGATCTGCTCGGGCGACATGTACGGCGCCTTGCCTTTGATCGTGCCGGATACGGTGTGATAGCTGCGCGAGCGCGCTTTCGCGACACCGAAGTCCGCGAGCTTCACTTCGCCGTGAATGCCGAGCAGCACGTTGCTCGGGCTGATGTCGCGATGCACGAGCTGCAGCGATTGCCCATCGGTGCCCGTCGCTTCGTGTGCCGCGTGGAGGCCGGTCGCGAGCTCCGCGATGATCGCGATCGCGAGCGGCAGCGGCGGTGGCGAGCGCAGCTCGCGCAGCAGCTGGCGGAGATCGCAGCCATCGACATGCTCGGTGACGAGGAACACGCCGTTGTCGAAGCGATCGAAGTCGACGATCTGCACGATGTTGCGATGGTGCAGGCTCGCCGCGATGCGCGCTTCATCGACGAACATCATCGCGAACCGTTCGTCCGTGATGAGGTCGTTGCGGATCACCTTGATCACGATCGGTCGCTCGAAGCCGTGCGCGCCATCGACCCGGCCGAGGAACACCTCGCCCATGCCGCCGCGCGCGAGCACGGTGTCGACGCGGTAGCGGCCGAAGGACGTGGTCACCACGAAGATGATGCCACTACCGGCAGGTGGAGTGGCCACCCAGTGCTGGCTGCACCAGTTGCTCCGCGCGCCGATCGCCACACCAGATCAACGACTTCGCCCACGACACCGCAGGCATGGTTTGTGGACCCCAGCGCCGCCATGCGTAGCCGCTCTCGTATTCGCCTCCTGGCCGTCGCTGTCATGAGTGTCCCTCTGATGACAGCGTGCGCCGACGAGTCCTCACTTCCGACGCCGTACGACGACGAATTCCCGGTGTCCGAGGACAACGTCAACGCCGGCGCGCCCGACAACGGCTCGCTCCCCGACGACAACAAGGCCGACGCGGTCTATCCCGCGAAGTTCGAGGTCGGCGATCAGTCGCCCGTGAAGAGCCAGGGCAGCCGCGGCGTGTGCTCGATCTTCGCGTCGACCGCGCTGATCGAGAACCTCTACATCAAGGCCGGCATGCCGGTCGCCGAAGCCGACTTCTCCGAGCAGTTCCTCCAGTGGGCGGCGAAGAACGAGCAGCGCTCGTTCACCAACACCGAAGGTTCGAACGCCGAGGACAACCTCGAGACCGCCGTTCGCTTCGGCACGGTCAAAGAATCCGCGTGGCCGTACGAGTCGTTCCCGTGGAGCGCCTCGAACGACGCCGAGTGCACGGGCGGGGAGAACCTGCCGACGAAGTGCTACACGAACGGCGAGCCGCCCGAGTCGGCGAGGATGGCGCAGCGCTACAAGCTGCCGCGCAAGCGCTGGATCAACACGAACTCGATCAAGGCCGCCATCTTCGACAAGAAGGTCGGCGTGAACGTCGGCATGACGTTCTTTTATCAAGCGTGGAACCACCGCCGGTCGACGATTCCGATCAGCGACACGCTGTGGCGCCAGGGCGTCGTGACGTATCCGAACGAGAAGGACAAGACCGAGTCGGCGATGCACCGCGCCGGTCACGCGATCCAGCTCGTCGGCTGGGACGACAATATGGAAGTCGAGTCGCGGGACGGTGAGGGCAAGCCGATCCTCGTGAACGGCGTGCCGAAGAAGGAGAAGGGCTTCTGGCTGTTCAAGAACAGCTGGGGCACCGCGAGCTTTGGCACCGAGCACCCGACGGGCCCGGGCTACGGCTGGATCTCGTATCAATACGTGAAGGAGTACGCACGCGCCGTGACCGCGGACCTCCCGTCGCTGATGACCCCGCGCGAAGTCTGCGACGACGGCGTGGGCATGGACGAAGACGGCGACGGCCAGGCGAACTGCTCCGACGCGGACTGCTCGATGCACCCGTCGTGCAACCAGACGCCCGGCGATGTCGCGCACCAGTACAACGCCGCGCCCGCCGCCGCGATTCCGGACAACAGCGCGACCGGCGTGTCGAGCACGATCGATGTCTCGGACACCGGCACGATCACCGACGCGAAGGTCTCCGTCACGATCACGCACACGTATATCGGTGACCTCAAGGTGACGCTGACGAAGGGGACCGAGACGATCACCATTCACGGCAACACCGGCGGTTCGCAGGACAACCTGACGGTGATGTCGTTCGCGCTGCCCTCGCTGAGCGGCAAGGCGCTCGCTGGGGCGTGGACGCTGAAGGTCGTCGACAACGCGGCGCAGGACACCGGCGCACTCGCGAGCTGGGCGCTCGACGTCACCGCGCGCTGAGAAGGCGAACGCCGCGATCTCCTGCGAGACTTGCAGGTGGTTCCCGCAGGAGCTGCAGTCGGGAGAACTCTCGACGAGCAATTCCTGCGGTTTGTTGCGTGTGATGCCGGGGCACGGTGCTTGCGGTACATCACGTCGTGGGCAGGCTCGGGACCAACGACATCTTCGCGGAGCGGTATCGCATCCTCGGTCACCTCGGAAGCGGTGGCATGGGGCACGTGTACCGCGCCGAGCACATCGGCTTGAACAAGCCGGTCGCGCTCAAGGTGCTCGGAAAGCGTAGCGCCGAATACGTCGCCAGGTTCGAGCGTGAAGCGCGTGCGATCGCGCGGCTCGATCACGCCGGCTGCGTGCGGATCTTCGACCACGGCACCGACGATCGAGGTGTCCCGTACATCGCGATGGAGCTGATCGACGGGCCGACCTTGGCGCTCGCGCTGTCCGAGGACTCGTTCGCGGTGCCGCGCGCACTCGACACGACGCGCGCGCTGCTCGTCGCGTTGGCGCACGCACACGCGCACGGCGTGGTGCATCGCGATCTCAAGCCCGAGAACATCATGTTCGCCGCGCAACGATCGCGTAGCGACTCGGGCGAGCACGCGTGGCTGGGTCGTCCCGTGATCATCGATTTCGGACTCGCCAGCCTCGCCGACTCCGCGGGCATCACCGGTGACGGCTTCGCGATGGGATCGCCGTCGTACATCGCACCGGAGCGGTTGCGCGGCGAGCCGCACGATGCGCGCGCGGACGTCTATGCGGTCGGCGTGATCCTCTACGAGATGCTGTCGGGGCTGCGTCCGTTCCTCGGCGCGAGCCCGCAGGAGATCATGACGAACGCGCTGACGCGACCGCCGCGCCCGCTGCGCGCGATCGTGCCCGATGTCTCGCCCGCGCTCGATGCGCTGATCCGTCGCGCGCTCGCGAAGGATCCGGCCAAGCGCTTCGCGGACGCGGAGGACATGTTGTCCGCGCTCGACGACATAGTGTCCCTCGCGCGCGCTCCGCTCGATGACGGAGCTGCGCTCGACGATGGCAACACGAGCGCATCGCGAACGATGGCGATGCTCGAGCTGTCGCGACCATCACTGCTCGGACGCGTGTGGAGCTGGCTCCGCTACGGCGCGTGGCGGTGGGGACGGCGAGAGCTTTCCGGCGAGGTTTCGCGCTAGCTTCCGAGCGTGTTGTTCGCCCGCGTCGCGCAGACGAGCGCCGAAGTCGCCCAGACGGCCGGTCGCAAGAAGAAGACCGAGCTCCTCGCCGCGCTGCTGCGCGAGGTCCCCGTCGACGAACGCGCCATCTGCGCGCGGCATCTCTCGGGCGAGGTCGGGCACAAGCTCGGCGTGGGCTACGCGACGGTGTTCGGCATGCGCGATGCGGTGCCCGCGGTTGCCGATGATGGCGCGACGCTCACGCTCGCCGAAGTCGACGCGCGCTTCGCGGCGATCGCGGCGCTGTCGGGGACGGGCTCGCAGAAAGCGCGCAAGGATCAGTACGGCGCGCTGCTCGCGAAGGCCACGCAGCTCGAGCAACGCTTCCTCGCCGCGATCGTCCTCGGCGAGCTGCGGCAGGGTGCCCTCGACGCGCTCGTCGTCGAAGGACTCGCGCTCGCGACCGCGCAGCCCGCGGCGAAGGTCCGGGCGGCGTACATGCTCGCGGGCGACATCGGTGTCGTCGCCGCGGCGGTGCTCGCCGACGGAGCCGCGGGCCTCGATCGCTTCGGGCTGCAGCTGTTCCGTCCTGTATTGCCAATGCTCGCACAGACCGCGGAGTCCGCGAGCGACGCGCTCGCGACGTTTCAGGGCCCGGCCGCGATGGAGCTCAAGCTCGATGGCTTTCGCGTGCAGCTACACAAGGACGGCGACGTCGTACGCGCGTACTCGCGCAACCTCAACGAGGTGACGCACATGGTGCCCGAGCTCGTCGCGGCGACGTTGGCGATGCCCGCGCGTCGCGTGATCCTCGACGGCGAGGCGATCGCGCTCGGCGAAGGCGGCCGTCCGCTGCCGTTTCAGGACACGATGCGGCGGTTCGGCAAGCGCACGGATCTCGCCGCGAGTCTGCCGCTCTCGCTGAAGCTGTTCGACGCGCTGCTCGTCGACGATCAGACGCTGCTCGCGATGCCCGCGAGCGAACGCTTCGCCGCGCTCGATGCGCTCGCACCCGCTCACTCGGTGCCGCGCGTGATCACCGCGGATGCCGCCGAGGCGACCGCGTTCTACGACAAGGCGATCGCCGAGGGGCACGAAGGCGTGATGGCGAAGTCGCTCGACGCGATCTACGACGCGGGCAATCGCGGCGCCTCGTGGCTGAAGATCAAGCACGTCCATCGGCTCGATCTCGTCGTGCTCGCCGTCGAGTGGGGCTCGGGGCGGCGCAAAGGGTTGCTCTCGAACCTCCACCTCGGCGCGCGGAGCGCTGATGGCTTCGTGATGGTGAGCAAGACGTTCAAAGGGATGACCGACGCGGTGCTCGCGTGGCAGACCAAGGAGCTGCTCGCCCGCGAAGTGGACCGCGACGGCCACGTGGTCTACGTGAAGCCCGAGCTGGTCGTGGAGATCGCGTTCAACGACGTGCTGCGATCGAGCGAATACAAGGGCGGCGTGGCGCTGCGGTTCGCGCGGCTCGTCCGCTACCGAGACGACAAGACTGCGGACCAGGCCGATACGATCGACACGATTCGCGCGATCGCGATCAAGAGCGGCGCGCTTCGCTAGCGACATCGCGCAGAGTTTGCGCGGACGACCCGGGAGGCGCGCAGGATCCGCACGCGTTCGACAACCGGCAACACCCACCTACGGGCTCGTCGCTTGCAATCCTGACGAGCATGCTCAGTCCTTCTTGTACGCCTCCATCGCTGGTTGTTCCCGAGGTCATGCGCTCGGTGGTCGAGGCGGCCGCGATGGCTCCGAGCTCGTACAACACGCAGCCGTGGCGGTTCAAGATCATCGACTCGGTCCTCGAGATCTTCGCGGACCGATCGCGTCATCTCCAGATCATCGATCCCGAGCGACGCGGTCAGATCCAGAGCTGCGGCTGCGCGCTGTTCAACGCGCGCGTCGCGGCGCGTGCGAAGGGCTACACCGACGAGCTCACCACGGTGCTCGCGGATCACGACGATCCGGACCACGTGGCGACGCTGCGCCTCGGTGCACCGTACATTCCGAACGAGTACGACGCGTCGCTGTTCGCGGCGATCCCGAAGCGCCACACCAATCGCCGCGAGTTCTTGCCGCGTGCGGTCGCGTCCGCGCTCAGCGATACCTTGATCGCCGCCGCCGCCGTCGAAGGCGCGACGATGGTCCGCCTCGTGCCCGATCAGAAGCACGCGGTCGCGCACCTCGTCGACGAAGCCGATCGCATGCAGTACGGAGATCCCGCGTTTCGCGCCGAGCTCGAGCACTGGCTCGTTCCGACGGGGAGCCGGCGCCGCGATGGCATCCCGTTCGTCGAGAAGGAGTTCGGATCGGCGATGCCGTTCACGGTCTCTCGCTCCCTGCACTCGTCGGGATTGCCGGATCGGTTCGGCGCGCTCGAGCAGGAGCGCATCAACGGAGCTCCGGTCGTCTTCGTCATGGGCACGCCCTCCGACGAGCGCAACGATTGGCTCGCATGCGGGCAAGCACTCGAGGCCGTGCTGCTCCTGGCGACGACGTACGGGATGTCGGCGGCGTTCTTGAATCAGGTCCTCGAGCTGCCGGACTACCGCGCGCAGATCGCCGACCTCGTCCCCGAGGCAGGACGGCCTCACATGGTGCTCCGGCTCGGGTACCCCACGGAGGCCATCCATCACGTGGCTCCCAGGCGCCCGCTCGACGAGATGCTCGGGTAGGGTGATGCATGCGGTCGTTCTCGAGCTCCGTGCCTTGGATCGCCGCCCTGGTGATCGTCGCCGGCGCACCGGGTGCCGTCGCCGACGCGCCGAAGCCGAAACCACGCGAGAGGTTCGAGCGCGACGACGTGCAGCGCATGCACATGCACGAGAGCTTCGATCTCGTTCGCGCGATCGAGCGCCTGCTCCTGACCGGCAAGCTCGACGAGGCGAAGCGGTTCGCCGCTTCGATCTCCGAGGCGCCCGATGCACCCGCACACGGATCGTGGGCCACGCATGTCGTCGCCGTACGCGATCGCGCAGCGGCGCTCGCGCGCGTGACGACCGTCGAGCAGGGCTGTCGCGCGGTCGCGTCGCTCGCGAGTGCGTGCGGTGCGTGTCACGTCGAGACAGGCGTCGCGTCCGAGTTCCGCACGTTCCCGCTGCCGCCCGATAAGACCACCGTGGAGGGGCGCATGGCTCGTCACCGGTGGGCCGCAGATCGGATGTGGGAAGGCATCGTGGGTGGCGAGGACGCGCCGTGGATCGCGGGCCTCGACGTCCTGGCGGCGACGCCGCTCGACTGGGCGTCGTCCCCCGAGCGCGCCGGCTACGCACGCACGTTGCAGCGGCTCGCGTCGCAGGCGCGCAAGCAAAAGGCCGCGACGATCGCCACGCGCACGACGGCGTACGGCGAGATCCTCGTCACCTGCGCGAGCTGCCACGCGAGCAAACCGCCGGCGACCGCGGCCCCGACCGGGCCAGCGCCGAAGTGACAGCCTCTCGAGCGCCGGGCGACACGCGGACACTGCTCGAGCTGTGCGGCGGTTATTTCGGTTCGTATGTCCTGACCGGCGTCCTCGTGAAGTACTTCACGAGCCTCCGCGAGCCTCGGCTCTCGGACATGGCGTACCTGGTCAACAACACGCTCGGCGGCAGCGCGTTCGCGCTCGTCATCGTGATCGCCGCGGGCTGGATCCGCATGCGCTCGAACCAGATGCGGAAGTTCGGTCCGCTCACGTTGCCGTCGGAGATCGTCTACATCATCCCGTCCGGCGTGTGCACGGCGGTGATCATCCCGACGACGACGCTGATGTACATGCTGCCGATGTCGGTGATGGTCGCGATGGTGATCATGCGCGGCAGCGTGATCGTGATCAGCCGCGTCGTCGACGCCGTGCAGATCCGGCAGGGCATCCTCGTCAAGCAGGTCTATCGCGAGGAGAACTGGGCCGTGGTGTTCGCGCTGCTCGCGGTGGCGACGAACGTGCTGCTGATCCCGATCGCGACCGCGCTCGGCATCCCGGTTCCGGCGCCGGAGGGTGCGTTCGACTTCGTGCGCTCGCCGTTCGCGCTCGTGGTGATGGGCCTCTACATCGTCGCGTACTCGATCCGCATCTACGTGATGAACTACTTCAAGAACACGCGTGGCAAGGGCGTGCCTCTCGACAACAAGGGCTTCTTCGCGATCGAGCAGATCGCCGCGACGGTCACGATGATCGTCATCGTCGTCGTGTTCGTCGCGTCCGGTTCGAGCGATCCGCGGATCGTCGAGCTCGATCGCGCGGTCCGCGATCCCGTTCCGCTCGCGATCCTCGCCGGCGTTCCCTACGGCGCCGTCGCGTTCTTCTCGGTGTTCATCTTCATGTTCCAGGGACGGACGGCGACGTTCGCGGGGCTCGTCAATCGGCTGATCTCGCTGCTCGGCGGCGTTGTCGCGACGATCCTGCTCGCGGCGCTGTTCGGGCTGCCGTGGCCGTCGCTCCAGGACTGGGTCTCCGTCGGGTTCATCGCGATCGCGGTGGCGTTCCTCGCGCGGGCCGAGAAGCGGCGCAGCGCCGAGCGCAGCTAGGACACGGGCGCCGAAGATCGTGCCCTGCGCACGCGACGCTGATCGACGAGGAAGGTCGCGATCGGAAGCAGCAGCACGGCGGGCATCACGTAGAACGCGGGCTCGCTCCACTCCATCCCACGCGGGCGGTAGACGCCGCCGCGCACGAGCGCCGAGCCGAGATACAGCGTGACGATCGCCGCGCCGCAACGCTCCCACAGCCGCATGTCGATGCGCGCCGTGATCGGCTCGACCCGCGCCTCCGTCGTGCGGTCATCGCGCGCGAGCACGAGGCGCAGCTTGGGCCAGTCCCACGCGAGCAGACCGATGGTGCCGAGCGCCATGAGCGTGGCGACGACGGACGTGAACACCACGCCGGTGCTCCAGCAGAACACCGTGATCGCGCTGATGATCGGCAGCGCGACGAGGGCGCCGACGGTCGCGTAGCGCTGCGTGCACAGCAGCACGGCCGCGACGAGCTGCATCACGCCGACGAACGTGTAGAAGCCGCCGGTCGCGTAGAAGCCGTGGAGGAAGTCGTGAAACGGACCGTGGTTCGTCGGGTCGGTGAATGGTTGACCGAGCACCTTCTTGAGCGCCGCGGGCACGAACGCGAAGCCGATCAGGAAGCGCAGGTTGACGACGCACAGGTTGCACCAGCGCGCCGCGCGCATCCGCGCGAGTAGCTTCGCGACCACGGCCATGCCCTTGAATCGCGAATTCTACGCGCGCGCGGCTTCGCTGCGGATGCGGTTGAGCAGCGCCGACTTCGCGTGCGCGGGCATGAACGACGCGCGCGCCGCATTCTCGGCGACCGTGGTCAGCTCGGCGGCGGTGAGATCGAGCGCCGCGGCCGTCGCGCGGTAGTTCTCGCCGATGTAGCCGCCGAAGTACGCCGGGTCATCCGAGTTGATCGTCACGGCGACGCCCTTGCGCAGGAGCGTGGCGAAGTTGTGATCGGCGAGATCCTTCACGACGCGAAGCTTCAGGTTCGACAGCGGGCACACCGTCAGCGGGATGCGCTCGCGCACGAGGCGCTCGACGAGCGCGGGGTCCTCGTCGCAGCGCACGCCGTGATCGATGCGCTCGACGTGCAGGACGTCGAGGGCTTCCGTGATGTACGCGGCCGGGCCTTCCTCGCCCGCGTGCGCGACCAAGCGCAGTCCCATCGCGCGCGCCTTCGCGTACACGCGCGCGAACTTCGCCGGCGGATTGCCGCGCTCGCCGGAGTCGAGACCGACGCCGACGATCTCCTTGAGGAACGGCATCGCCTGATCGAGCGTGGCGAACGCGGCCTCCTCGGACAGGTGGCGCAGGAAGCACAGGATGAGATCCGAGGTCATACCGTAGCGGCGGTGCGCGTCGTCCATCGCGTCGCGCAGGCCCGAGATGACGACCTCCATCGGGATGCCGCGATCGGTGTGCGATTGCGGGTCGAAGAACAGCTCGGCGTGGACGACGTTGTCCGCGTGCGCGCGGGTGAAGTACGCCATCGCGAGCGCGTAGAAGTCGCGGCGATCACGGAGCACCGCGCAGCCCGCGTAGTAGAGGTCGAGGAACGACTGCAGATCGTGGAAGTTGTAGGCGGCGCGGACCGCGTCGACCGAGGCGTACGGCAACGCCACGCCGTGCTTGCCGGCGAGCGAGAACATCATCTCCGGCTCGAGCGTGCCTTCGATGTGGAGGTGCAGCTCGACCTTCGGGAGCTTCTGGATCAAGCGCGAGCGCGCGGCATCGACGGTCTTGGGCGGCATGTGCTTGGAATACAACAGATCGAGCGCTGGAAGTGACGCGCTGCCGGGCTTGCTCGTCGTCGGTCCGGCGGCTACGGTCGCCGGCCCATGACCGACGAGAGCGCTCCCGCTACGCCCGTGGACTTCGATCCGGTGCCCGTGCTCGCGACCGAGCTCGGCCTCGATCCGCGCGGCATCGCGGCGGTCGTGGCGATGCTCGCCGACGGCGACACGGTGCCGTTCATCGCGCGCTATCGCAAAGAGCGCACGGGCGGCCTCGATGAGGTCCAGATCCGCGCGATCGAAGAGAAGCGCGAGTACCTCGTCGAGCTCGAGACGCGGCGCGCGGCGATCCTCGCGTCGATCAGCGAGCAAGGAAAGCTGACCCCGGAGCTCGAGGCCAAGCTGCGCGCATCACGCGCGAAGGCCGAGCTCGAGGATCTCTACGCGCCGTATCGCCCGCGCCGGAAGACGCGTGCATCGATCGCCCGGGAGAAGGGCCTCGGACCGCTCGCCGAGATGATCCTCGCGCAGGGCACCGAGGGTGTTCCCGAGGAAGCCGCGGCGCCATTCGTCGTCGAGGGCGTCGCGAACGTCGAGGAGGCGCTCGCGGGTGCACGCGACATCGTCGCCGAGCAGATCGCCGACACCGCCGAGGTCCGCGCATTCGCGCGCCGCGAATATGCCGAGAACGGCGTGCTGATCAGCGAAGTCGTCCCCGGCAAGGCCGACGAGCCGACGAAGTTCGAGCAGTACTACGCGCACGACGAACCCGTGAAGACGATCCCGTCGCACCGCTTCCTCGCGATCCGCCGCGGTGAAGCCGAGGGCGTCCTCCGCGCGCGCGTCGCCGTCGATTTCGACAAGGTCGGCTACGGCATCGAGAACCTCGTGCACATGGTGAAAGAGTCGCCGTGGGCGCATCAGCTGCACCTCGCGATCGCGGACTCGCTCAAGCGGTTGCTCGCGCCGTCCGTCGAGAACGACGTGCGCGCGGAGCTCAAGCAGCGCTCCGACAGCGCGGCCGTCGACATCTTCGCCGGCAACCTGCGCAACCTCATGCTCGCGGCGCCGCTCGGCAGCGCGAGCGTGATCGGCGTGGACCCCGGTATGCGCACGGGCTGCAAGTGCGCGGCGATCGACGCGACCGGCAAGTTCCTCGGAACCGTCACCGTGTACATCACGCAAGGCGACTCGCAGCTCGCGGCCGCCAAGGATGACTTCCTCGCGTTCGTGCAGCGCTTCAACCCGCGCGCGATCGCCGTCGGCAACGGTACCGGTGGCCGCGAAGCCGAGGCGTTCGTCAAGAAGACGCTCGGCGACGCGGGTCTTCGCGAAGGACCGAACGCGCCGTTCATCGTGCAGGTGAACGAAGCGGGCGCGAGCGTGTACTCCGCGTCGGACCTCGCCCGCGAAGAGTTCCCCGAGCTGGATCTCACGATCCGCGGGGCGATCTCGATCGCGCGTCGCCTCCAGGATCCGCTCGCCGAGCTCGTGAAGATCGAGCCGAAGTCGATCGGCGTGGGCCAGTACCAGCACGACGTGCACCAACCGCTGCTCGGCAAGAAGCTCGGCGATGTCGTCGAGGATTGCGTGAACAAGGTCGGCGTCGAGCTCAACACCGCGAGCGCGCAGCTCCTCGGCTACGTGGCCGGCATCGGCAAGTCGCTCGCGAAGAAGCTCGTGCTCCACCGCGATACGAACGGCTCGTTCGCGTCGCGCCAGCAGCTGCTCGACGTGTCGGGGCTCGGACCCAAGGCGTTCCAGCAGGCCGCGGGTTTCTTGCGCATCGCGAACGCCGCGAACCCGCTCGATTCGTCGAGCGTGCACCCCGAGCGCTATCCGCTCGTCGAGACGATCGCGAAGGATCTCGGTGTCGAGCTGCCCGCGCTGATCGGCAACCAAGAGCTCGTCGACAAGATCGACTTCTCGAAGTACGTCACCGACGACGTCGGCGAGCCCACGCTCCGTGACATCGCATCCGAGCTCGCGAAGCCGGGCCGCGATCCGCGCGCGGAGTTCAACCCGCCCGCGTTCCGCGACGACGTCACGTCGATGGAGGATCTCAAGCCGGGCATGGTGCTCGAGGGCATCGTCACCAACGTCACCGCGTTCGGTGCGTTCGTCGACATCGGGGTGCACAACGATGGCCTCGTCCACGTCTCGCAGCTCTCCGATCAGTTCGTGAAGGATCCGGCCGAGGTCGTGAAGGTCGGCCAGAAGCTGACCGTGCGCGTCCTCGAGGTCGACAACACGCGCAAGCGCATCGCGCTGTCGGCCAAGCGCGGCGGTCAGCCCGCGCCGAAGCAGCCGCGCAACCAGCAGCAGCAAGGCGACGGCAACCAGCCGCCGCAAGGGCAGGGCGGCAACCGTCGCGGTGGACGTGGTCGCGGTGGCGGGAATCGCCAGCAGCAGCCGCAGCTCGACGCGAACGGCAACCCGTTGCCGCCGCCGCAGCGCGCGCAGGGTGATCGTCCGCAGGGTGATCGTCCGCAGGGTGATCGTTCGCAGAACGATCGTCGACAGTGGCGCGATCGCGGCCCGCAGCAAGGTGGCGATGCGAACACGCAGGGCCACGGTGGCCACCAGCACGCGCAGCACGGTCAGGGACCGCAGGGACCGCACGGAAACGATCAGCGCCCGCAGGGACCGCACGGAAACGATCAGCGCCCGCAGGGACCGCACGGACCGCATGGAAACGATCAGCGCCAGGGGCAGGGGCCGCGTCGCGACGATCGGGGCCCACGCAACGATCAGCGCCAGGGCCAAGGCCAAGGCCCGCGGCGCGACGATCGTGGTCCGCGCAACGACGGTCCGCGCAACGACGGTCCGCGCAACGACCAGCGCTACGGCGGTGGTGGTGGCGGACCGCGCCGCGATGATCGCGGTCCGCGCGGCGACGATCGTGGACCGCGTCGCGACGATCGCGGCCCGCGCAACGATGGACCGCCGCCCGCGGACTGGGGCGTCTCGGGATTCAAGAACAACCCGTTCGCGAAGCTGCAGCCCGACAAGAACAAGTCGAAGTAGTCGCGCGCGTTGCAGCCCGACGAGGAGTCGACGCTGCGGCCCTCGACGTAGTCGTGCGAGTCGCACGCATCACGTGCGACGGTGCGCGATTTGCCGAGCGCTTCCACGCGTGAACGGCTCCGCGGTCCGTCGATAGCTGCATGAAGCACGCAGCCATCGTCGTAGCGATCTTGTTCGCGAGTAGCTCCGCGCGCGCGGACGACTCGACCGAGGACGACTTCGATCCGTTGATGTTCCAGATCGGGATCGGGTTCGCCGCGCGCGAACATCACGACGCGACGTTCGACGGAACGATTCGCTTCGGAAAGGTCTGGGGCACAGGCCACCACACATATCTCGGAGGCTTCGGCGAGGTGCACACGTTCGGGTTCTCGACCGCCGAGATCGCGTTCGGACCGCAGCTGCAGGTCGCGCTCGGCGATCTCTCGCGGCTCCAGCTGCGCGGCGGCCTCGGCGGCGGCGGTGATGGCCTCGTCGCGCTCGCGGGCCTGCAGCTCGGGCACGGGTTCATCGGCGGCACCGTGACCGGTCGGCGCAACCTCGACACCGACGAGATGTCACTGTCGGTCAATATCGAGGTGCAGCCGCTCATGATCGCCCTCGCCGCGATGTTCGGCGGACTCGACTGATCACTTCGTGTCGGTAGCTGCGTCCGCCGGAACGTAGGTCGCGAGGAAGTACGGCTTCACCGCCTCGCGGATCGCCTCGGCGTGCGTCTGCAACGCGCCGAACTCGATCGTCGCGACGGCACGCGCGACACACGGGATCGGGCTCGCCGGTCCGAATTGGCGGGTGTCGATCGCGCGATTGCCCTGCATCTCCGGCACCGGTGGCAGCGTCGCTTTCGCGCGATCGAACCAGTCGGTCCCGAGCAGCGCACAGCCGAAGTGGACGACGATGAACTGCTTGCCGGCCTGCGCGATCTCGCAGCCACGCTCGATCGTCGTGACCGTGGGCTTCTTGATCCCCTTCAGCACCTTGGCCGGCAGCAGCGCGACGCAATCGGGTGCCGGGACCGCGAGCTCGACCGCAGCGTCGGCCGCCGCCTCGGCAGCGTCGACCACGACGGCCGCACTCGCCGCGTCGATGCTCGGCGCGACGGGTTGGCTCGCGTCGATCGGGGGCGCCGGCGGGGGCGTTGTCGTCGGCGTCGTGGGTGATCCCGACCCGGAACCAGAGGGCAACGGTGCGTCGGCCTTCTTACCGCACGCGGCCAGCGCGACAACGATCAATAGCGGACTGAACATCTTCATCAGGGGCATCACGTTACCTCTTGCCAGCGCCGGACCACACGACGACGGGCCGCCTTTGCATTCCCGGTGTACGCGTCGATGCGGGCAGTCGATGCGGGCAGTCGATGTGGGCAGTCGAATCGAGCGCGCAATTCGAGCGCGCAACGACGTTCGCGGCGAGCTTCACGGGGCGCATGGGACGGCGTGTCCGTAGCTCAGGAGCGTGGACGAGCGATGCGATAGATCCTCAGCTTCGTCACCAGCGCCGTCCGCGAGATCCCGAGTTTCGCGGCGGCGCGCGTTTGATTGTGCGAGCACGCCTCGAGCGCCGCGACGATCCGATCGCGATCGGCCCGCTGCTCGGCATCGAGATCGCTCGCGACCGACGGCGTGTCCGCGGCCGGTGGCGTGCGCGGCGTGGTCGAGGCCGAGAGCCCTGGCGTGAACGCCAACAACTTCGCGCCGATCGGCTGACCGCGAGCGAGCAGGGCGGCTCGCTCGATCACGGCCTTCAGCTCGCGCACGTTCCCGGGCCAATCATGGGCCTCGAGCGCGGGCATCGCATCCGTCGCGAGCGTCGCCCCCACGTTCCCGGCGAACTGGATCGCAAGGCGAGAGATCATCGCTTTGCGCTCGCGCAACGGAGGCAGGCGCAGCGTCACCCCATCGATGCGGAAGAAGAGATCGAGACGAAACCTGTGCTCCGCGACCTCGCGCGCGAGCTCGCGATTCGTGGCGCACACGAAGCGCACGTCGATCTCGATAGGCCGCGTCGCGCCGAGACGGATGATCTCGCGCGTCTCGATCGCCCGCAGAAGTCGCGCCTGTGTCGCGAGCGTGAGCTCTCCGACCTCGTCGAGGACCACCGTCCCCTCGTGGCCGGCCTCGAGCAAGCCGATGCGCGTGTGCGTGGCGCCCGTGAACGCGCCCTTCTCGTGACCGAACAGCTCGCTCTCGAGGAGTTGCTCGGACAGGGCGGCGCAGTTGATCCGCTGGAGAGGGCCCTTCCGATCCGAGAGGCGATGGAGCGTCTCGGCGAGCACCTCCTTGCCGGTGCCGGACTCGCCGAGGATCAAGACGTTGATGCCGCTCTTGGCGATGTCCTTCACCGTCGCGGACACCGCTCCGTGCGTGGGATCCGGAACCAGCAACAGCTCGTGGTACGTGCGGCTCGACGAGAACGACGCCGGGTCGGCGCTCGCGATGACGAGGCAGGACAATTTGCCAAGGTTCACGCTCTCGCCGACGGCCACGCTCACCGGAGCGCCACCCTTGTGCACCGTGCCGCGGACGCCGATGCCGTTCTTCGACCCGAGGTCCTGGATCGTGATCGCCGGGCCGAGTCGGACGATGAAGTGCCGCCGCGACAACCCGGGATCATCGATCGCGATGTCGCAGCTCGGATCGCGCCCCACGACGATCTCGGGCTTGTCGAGAACGAACGTGCGTACCCACCCTCGCCCGACGACGAGCAACGTATCCGGCTGCACGCGCGAGCGCGTGGGTTCACGTGTCGCGGACATCCGACTTCCCCGATCGCACGCCTCCAGCTTGCCACAAGCAGGCGACTCAATCGTCGGCCAGCAGCGTATCGAGCTCCGCGCGGAGCTCTTTCGAGATCGCGAGTGCTTCCGCCCGCGCCGCAGCGATGGCAGCTCTTCCAGCCTCGCGGTCACCACCACGGAGCATGGCCACTCCGCGTAGATACCGTGATGCGATCATCTGATCCCGCGTGATCGGCTCCTCCGGAAGCTTGATCGCGCGTTCGAGCGTCGCGCGCGCGTCCGCGATCCTGCCGAGTACGAGCAAGCATTGACCGAGCCCGCGCAACGAGAACGCTTGGTAGTGCACGTAGGTGTCTCCGTATTCGACGAACAGAGAGGTGGCGCGCTCGTAGTCGGGAAGCCCCAGCGCGCATCGATTCGCGTTCCGCGCCAGCTCCGCGCGATTGAACAGAGAGATCGCGACGTTGGTGTTTCGCGTGCCGGTCCGCTCTCCGAGATCGATCGCGGCCGTGTAGAGCTCGCGAGCACGATCGATCTTTCCGACGTCCTGGGCCAACGCGGCCGCCCCGAGCGTGATGTAGATGCGCTGCGGATCGTCGACGGCCATCGTCGCGTCGGCCATGGCGAGCGCCTCCTCGGCTTCGGGCTCCGCTTCTTTGGGGCGCTCGAGCTCGCGCAGCGCGTTCGCATGCGCGTTGATCGCCCACGCGAGACCAGGACTCGGGCCGAGGCGAGCGCGACGAACTCGCACCGCCTCCGCGTTCGCCGCGAGCGCGCGATCGAGGCGCTGCTGCTGGCGATGAGCGTACGCGATGTTGAGGTAGGCGTAGGCAGTGAGCGGGTGATCGGGCCCGTAGACCTCGTTCTCGATGCGCAGCGCCTGCTCGTACGCCGCGATCGCTTCGTCCCACGCACGCGCGCGGAGGCGTGCCGATCCCAACGTCGACCACACCTCGGCCACCCGATCGCGAAGCGGCGAGGCTGGATCGTCGGCGCCCGACGCGGACAGCAATTTTTGTGCGTCCTCCAGCGCCGCGTACGCTTCGGGAATGCGCTGCACTTCCATGTAGACCTCGGCGCGTTGCTGCAAGAGCAACACGCGCAGGTCGACCGGCTCGCCGGCACGCAGCACGGCGGCTTCGGCGGCGGGCAGCATCGCGAGAGCCTCGGCTGGTCGTCGCAGATTGAACGCGGTGAGCCGCAACAGGTTCGTCCAGGCGAACGCCGCGGCATGGTCGTCGGGAGCGCGCGCGGCCACGGTGATGAGCTCGCGCAGCAGCTCGATCGCGACCCCATCGGCGTCGCGATCGGCCTCCATCCGAGCGACCACCTGCAGTGCGCGCGCGGTCGTCGGTGCATGACCCAGGCGACGCGCATGCGCGAGCACGGTGGTACCGCGTTCGTGCAGCCCCGTGAGCTGGCCCGCGATCCGATCGAGCTCGATCGCGCGGGTCTGCGCCGCGATGGCCGCGGCCTCGAACCGATCGGCGGCCAGTGGTGGTGACGTGAATGACGCGAGCACCTTGGCATCGGCGCACCCGACCGCGCTCGAAAGATCGGCGAGCGCCGGAATCGCGCGATCGAGCGTGGCTCCATCTCGTGCATCGCGAATTCGCGACAACATGCCGGTCAGCTCGGCGAGTCGCTCGTCGAGGCACGACGAGCGCTGATCGACCAACACGTCGCGTGCACCGGAGGCGCGACACGCGTCCACCGACAATCGCTGCCAATCCGCGAGCCGTGGTCGAACGAACCGATCGATCGTCGCCAAGCGAGCGGTGGCGTTCACCGGATCGATCGCACGTAGCTGGTTCGCGAAGCCCTCCCGGCCACCGGCTCCCCACGCCATCGCGACACGCTCGGACGGAGCCTCGCAAGGTTGGTCGTTCGTCACGAGGACCGACCGCGCGAGGGCGGCGCCACCTCCGACGAGAACGATCGACGCTGCCAGCGCGAATGGCCACCACGCCCGGCGCGAGCGAGTCTCCAGTACGGCGAGGAGCTCGTCCATCGACGACCACCGTGCGTCGGAATCGCCGTGGAGGCCACGCTCGAGCGCGATCGCTAACCAGCGAGGTGCGCCGCTATTCGACGGAGGAGTGCGCCGTCGGTCGTCGCAGATCGCCGACTTGAGCTCGGAGGCGGACTCGCCGGCGAACGGTCGCTCGCGGAAGATCGCTTCCCACAGCGAGGCACAGAACGCGAACTGATCCGTCTGCGCCGTCGCGGGTTGGCCGCTCCATTGCTCGCGCGCCATGTACGGTGGCGTTCCGACGATGCGGCCGCGAACCGTGAGACCGCGAGCTCCATCGACGACGTCGGAGTCGCCGGTCGCGACCGCTTCACCGAGCTCCGCCGCGAGCCCGAAATCGGAGACGCGCGGCCGCAGGTCCGATCCGATGAGGACATTGTCCGGCTTGAAGTCGCGATGCACGAGGCCGGCGCGGTGCAGCGCTGCGAGACCGCGACCGGCTGCGAGGTACATCGCGAGCAACTCGCGCCAGGTTCGTCGCTGCGCGCTCTGCCACGCGCGAAGCGTGGGCCCCTCGACGTACTCCATCGCGATGAACGGCTTCTGGTCCGCGTCACCGACTTCATAGATGGTGATGACGTTGGGATGGTTGAGTTGCGCCATCGCCTGCGCTTCTCTCGTGAACCGAGTGCGATCCTGGTTCGCCTCGCCGATCCACAGCTCGGGGACGAGCTTGATCGCGACGGTGCGATCGAGCGATGGATCGCGTGCGGCGAGCACGACTCCCATTCCCCCGCGGCCGAGGAGTCCGACGATCTCGAACCGCCCGATGGTGCCACCGGGAAGGTCCATGCTGGCCGGGTCCGACCCCCCAGAAGCAGTGCGCGTGGATAGCACGACCCATCGTACCGAAACGTTCGAGAGGTCAGTACGCGATGGGCATGTAGTTCGCGCCGGTGCGCGCCGGTGCGGGATGGCGTCAGCGATCGGCTGGAGGCAGATCGTCGCTCCGGTCGGTCGGCGGCGGAGTCGTTCCGTCGGCGCTGACCTCGGGCGGGCGAGCGTTCTCGCGCCAGTCCCGCACCGGCCACACTTCTTCCACCGCCATCTGTCGACCCGTGCGCCGGATCATCCGCCGTCGTCGCATCATCATGGTAGAGACCTGGCCGCCACGGTTTGTGACAGATCGCGTGTGCAGGTCGACATGCGCACGCGGACGCTGTCGTATCGCGTGGTCTTGGCACGTCGCGTCGATATCGCGGGGCAGGTCGTGCTACCCCCAGGGGCGGTGAGTCGCCATTGGGTCTTCGTCCTCGCACTGTGCGCGTGTGGCGGAAAGAAAGAGAAAGCGCGCGACGCGGCTCCAGCGCCGAGCGACGCGGTCGCGATCGTGGCGGATGCCGTCGCGATCGACGCTGCTCCCGTCCAGCCCGCGCGTGCAGAGCACGCGGTGTTCGATCTCGTCGACAACCGCCACGCCGCGCATCGCATCGTCGGAGGTGACCTCGTCCTCGATGCGAGCGGCGTCGCGTTCGCGCGCTACACGCGGTTCGGTGTGCCCGTGCGGCGGTGGAAGCTCGGCCAGACGCTCGACGGAAAGCGCGTCGCGAGTCCCGACAAGATCGCGCTGCTCGAGGTCCCGCTCACCGTGGAGCAATCGCGCACGAGCACGCAGCTGTCGATGCGCGTGTACGCGAGCACGGACATGGCGATCGAGCTCAAGGTCAACGGCCGCAAGGCGAGCAAGGACCCGCGCGTGGACCTCTCGGCCGGGTGGCAGACCATCGCCATGGCGATCGACGCCGGGCGATTCGTCGTCGGCGAGAATCAACTCGTGCTCGAGCGACGCACGATCAAGAGCGCGAAGGGCAAGCCCGTCGACAAGTCCGACAAGTCCGACAAGTCCGACAAGTCCGACAAGAAGACGAAGGGCGATCCGCAGCTCGGGATCGAATGGATCCGCGTCGGCGATCCGCGCCCGCTCGACGACAAGGATCCGCGCGCGGCCGCCGTGTTCGACGGTGCGGCTCACACGATCGCGCTCGACAAAGACGCGACGCTCACGTGGTTCGTCTCGTTGCCCGACGGCGCGCACCTCGTCGCCGATGTCTCGCCCGGCTGTACGATCGAGACACGCGCGCGTCCGAGCGCGGATGCCTTCGCGGGCGGATCGCTCACCGGCGCGGGACGCGTGGACCTCACCGCGATGGGTGGCAAGGTGGTCGCGCTCTCGCTGACCACGCGCGAGTGTGCGCGCGCCACGATCACCACGCCGCGGATCACGCTGCAGGGCCCGGCGCCCGAGCTCCTCGCGAAAGCGCCGCCGCCCAAGTACATCGTGCTGTGGGTGATGGACGCGCTGCGCGCCGATCGCATCCCGACGTTCACGCCCGGCGCACGCACACAAACGCCGTCGTTCGACGAGCTCGCGAAGACGTCCGCGGTGTTTCGCCAGTACTACGTGCAAGGCAACGAATCGCAGACCTCGCACTCCTCGGTGTGGACGGGCGTCTACCCCGCGGTCCACAACGTACGCATGGCCGGCGTCGGCGGCGTGTGGAAGATCGACGACGATCTCTCCGTCATCGCGCAGACGCTGTCCACCGACGCCAACATGACGACCACCGCCGTCACGGGAAATGGCTTCGTCAACGCCGACGGTGGCTACGCGCGGGGCTTCAAGGAGTACCGCAACATGATGCGGGAAAAGGGCACCGGCGTGATCAACGGCATCATCTACGGCGCCACGATCGTCGACGCCGCGCTCGGTCAGCTCGACAAAGCGCGCACCGAGCCGACCTACCTCTTCCTCGGCACGATCGACACGCACGGTCCGTGGATCGCGCGCAAACCGTGGATCGACACCTACTCGCCCGGCCCCTACAACGGCCCGTTCAAAGAGTTCGGCACCGCCAAAGATCTCGGCTTCAAACCCGGCTCGATGGGCTGCTCGATCATCCCACCGCCCGCGGACATCGAGCGCCTTCGCGCGATCTACGACTCGGCCATCTCGTACCAAGATCAGCAGCTCGGCCGCTTCGTCGAGCAGCTCCGCACCTGGGGCATCTGGGACGAGACGATGCTGATCGTCACCGCCGATCACGGCGAGGAGTTCTTCGAGGATCGCCGCTGCGGCCACGGCGGCTCGCTGCGCGACACGCTGATCCGCGTGCCGCTCTTGATCCACGATCCCTCGCGATTCCCGGGCGGTACGATCGTCGAGGAAGGCGCTGAAGGCGTGGACATCTTCGCGACCATCGTCGACGCGATGGGCCTCCCACGGCCCGCCCAGCTGCAAGGGCACTCGCTCGCGCCGCTCGCGCAAGGCGCGGGTCGCAACTGGTCCTCTCCCTCGTACGCGTCGATGTACGAGTACGCGCACGCGATGCGCATCGGGCGCTGGAAGATCCGCGTGCCGAAAACGGGCGTGCCCATCATCGCGGACATGGTCGACGATCCGGACGAGATGAAAGAGGTCTCGGCCGAGAAGCCCGTCGAGCGGCGCATGCTCACGGACAACATGGGCCTGTTCCTCGCGCTCCGCGCACAGTGGAAGAAGAACCCGTGGGGCGTGGTCACCAACGTGACGCCCGAAGGGGCCAAGGCGCTCGACGAGGCGAAGACTCCGTGACAAATGGGCTCTCCACGTGAGGACGGCGCCGTGGTCGCGGGCATCGAGCGCGATGGGATCGCGTGCATCGAGCGCGATGGGATCGCGTGCATCGAGCGCGATGGGATCGCGTGCATCGAGCGCGATGGGATCGCGGGCATCGAGCGCGATGGGATCGCGGGCATCGAGCGCGATGGGATCGCGGGCATCGAGCGCGATGGGATCGCGTGCATCGAGCGCGTTGATGTTCGCATTGGCGACGCTTGCCGCGTGCGCCACGTCTGACGTCGCGCCTCCGACGCCGCCCACATCCTCCGTTCCTCACGACGCGGCGGTCTCCGTTCCCGACGACACGTCGATCGACCGCCCCGTCTCGGTGGGCCCCATCGACGCCCCGGATCCAGACAACGAACCCGATATCCCGACCGACGCGGTCGTCACGACCGTGCCGTCCGATGCGCCACCGACCGCGAGCCCGCCGCCACCGATCGCCGCCGATGCAGGCCCCGAGGTCTGGCTCCGCGGATCGACGCACGTCCACGCGCGTCCCTCGGGCGACAGTCGCGAGCCGATTCCCGACGTGATCAGGTGGTACGAGTCGCGCGGCTACGACTTCATCGTCCTCACCGATCACAATCGCGTCAGCGAGATCGATCCGACCGTGCAGACGCCCGGGCAGGTCGTGCTGCGCCCGAACGCGCCGAAGAAGCTGATCGTGTTCGCGGGCATCGAGCTCACGCACAACCCGAGCGACTGCATCCCTCCCGGCGACGCGAGCGGCAAGTGCCGCATCCACGTGAACCTCCTCGGCCCGACCGCCCGGCCGATCGGCAAGATCACGTGGGCCAATCGCAAGACCCGCGATCGCCTGCTCAAGTACGACGCCGCGCTCGTCCAGCAACAGCAGCTCGGCGGTCTCGCGCAGATCAACCACCCGAACTGGTTCTGGGGCATGACCCCCGACGTCCTCGTGGAGCTCGCGCGCCGCGGCTACGGGCTCGTCGAGATCGCGAACTCCGCGTTCGCGAAGTGGAACGATGGCGACAAAGATCATCCGAGCACCGATGCGCTGTGGGACGCCGCGCTCCAGCAGGGCGTCACGCTGTGGGGTGTGGCCTCCGACGACGCGCACGACTACGGCCCGTCGGGCGGCACGTACCCCGCGGGCGGCGCATGGATCGTCGTGAAGGCACAGCGCGACCCCACCGCGATCCTCGAGTCGATCAAAGCGGGCCGCTTCTACGCATCGACCGGCGTCGAGCTGCTTCGCGCGGAGGTCGATGGCGACGAGCTAGTTGTCGAGCTGGCGCCGAAGCAGAAGGCGACGATCCAGTGGATCGAGAACGGCAAGCGCGTGGGCCGCGCGACGACGCGAATCGCGAAGCGCGCGCTGCCCGCGAAGGGCTACGTTCGCGCGGTGATCATTCGCGACGACGGAAAGCGCGCCTGGGTGCAGCCGGCGCGCAAGTGGGCGAACACGCCATAGCCGTCCAGATCTCCTATGGCGTGATCACCGCGATGTGCCGCGTGTCGTCGACGGTCCAGCCGAGCAGGAGGTCCGGTCCGAGTACGGCGAGCGTTCCGTTGATCCCCGCAACGGTTGGTCGGGCGACGATCGCTCCATCGCTCGCGATGCGCAGCACGGTCTGGGTTGGCGCTGGGTTGTGCCCGGTGTCGTCGACGTGCGACTCGTATGCGCGCACGAACAGGTTCGTGCCACGAGCGGTCCATGCCGCGAGCTCGGTGCCCGGTGCACCGAACGCCACGGGAATCGGTGCTGCGAGGGCACCTCCTGCATCGAACGGGATCACCGAGTACCCAGCCGAGCCCGTGCGTACGAGCCACCGCGACTGCGCGTTTGCCGCGATCGCGACCACGGCCGCGCCCGCGGAGGGTGCAGGCGATTGCGAGACAACGTCGCCATCGGCATTCAGGCGCACCAGGGCATCTTCGGTGGCGAGGAAGAACGACGTGCCGTCGGACCCGAGAGCGAATCTCGCGGACGGCATCGTGATCGGAACCTGGTGCTGCGCGACGATCGTGTCGCCGATCGGATCGACGATCATGATCGCGGTTCGGTACTGCGCGCCGACGACAACGATCCATCCGATCAGAACGCGACCACCGGCACCGAATGTCATCTCCACCGATGTCGACGGCAGGGTCTTCGTTCCGATGATCGCGCCGGCGGTGTTCACCGCACGAAGCTGACTGGAGTTGCTGACCAACCAGCCTCCCGCCACCCCGACGACGCGATCGTAGAACGTGATGGGCGGCGTCGCCGTACGAACCAGCACGCCACCGCTGCGTTGATAGATCTCGGATCCGATCAGGAGTGCCTGTTCGTCTGCGTTCGAGACCATCGTGAACGAGGACGTGCCGGCGATCGTCTCGCACGACGCGATCGCGCCTCCGACGAGACAGGCGGTGCAGTTGCGCGTGTCGCGGGTGCACGTCGAGGTGCATGACGACGTGCCACCGAAGTAGCCGAGAGACTCGCACGTGAAGGTGGCGCCGTCGCAGGCCTCGGTGGTCACGAGCTCGATGCAACCCGTCTTGCCCGGGTGCAGGGTCGAGCACGTATCGATGGTGCCGTTGCCGCAGGTGTTCGGGCAGACCGGGTGGTGTTGCATGAAGTTCGCACAGCCAGAGATGCGTGCGTCGTTGCCCGCCGCATCGATGCTCGGCGCGCTGTCGCCGCACGAGGCGATCGCGAGCGACACGATCAGCAACCAGCGCATCGGATGACTATGCCCGAAGTCGAACGCGACGCGTGGAGGGATCGAACCTGCGACTCGTCCACCTTGAATTCGGCAGGGTGCGCCACGCATGCCGATGCAGTCAGGGCGCCCGGCGCGCCAGCTGATTGTTTCCGTCATCGTTTCTTCGACGAAGATTCTCGATCGATCGCGAACGTTCATGGTCTCGCGAGCGTTCGATCAGGGGAACGGGAGAGAGTCGTGGGTTCGAGCTCGGCAGGAGCTGCGAGCTCGATCATTTCTCTCTCCCGGATCGTGAAGGCGGACCATCGAGCGAGCGCGACCCGCGGAGGGTGGCGAGCCTGCGATCGATTCGCCCAACTTGAATTCGGCAGGAACGTCGAGTAGAGACCGGCGTGAATACGCGGCCGATGCATTCGAGCTCTACTGCGAGAGAACGATGGTGACGGGCACCGGTGTGATGGCGTCCGCTGTAATCGTCAGCTCATCGACGTGACCCGTTCCATACGTCCCGAAGACGTACCCATTGTAGTAGACGTCTTGAAGCTTCACGTCGAGCGAGTACGTGCCGGCGGGAAGCGCCGACGCGACCGCATGGTAACTCGGGCAGTCGAATCTCTGGCCGAGGGAAGTCTCGATGACATAGCTCCTCGAGCCCGTCGTATCGGGGGAGGGGCAGGTTGCGGCGGTGGTGCCGTCCGCGGCAACGATCGTCCATGCCAGATCAAAGAAGCCGCGGTTCGATTCGAAGACCACGTCCCCCGAAGCGGCGTTCGCCGCTCGAGGTTGTTCGCGCCTGGATGACCGACAGCGAGATGTGATCGACCATCGCCGGGCACGCGACCTCTCGGTGCGAGATAGGGTCGACGAATTGCCACGTCCATTCGTCGGCGCACGCCGAGCAGGCGAGCATCGCCGCCAACGCATCGGCTCACTATGCCCGAAATAAACGAAGCCCGACGAGCTTGCCGACTCGCCGGGCCTCGGGGTGTGACGGGGTCTACAAGCCGACGTAGCCGTGCTTCACGGCAAAGCGCGTCAGCTCGCTGTTGTTGCGCAGGCCGAGCTTCTTCAGCACGTGACCGCGATGGGTATCGACGGTCTTGATGCTGATCTCGAGGTGCTCTGCGATCTCGCGGTTGGTCATGCCCCGCGCGAGCATCTCCATCACCTGCTGTTCGCGGGCGGTGAGTGCGCTCGCGGGGTGGCCGTCGCCGCCCGCGATGAATGCTTCGGCGTCGGGCGGGATCACCTGCTCGCCACGGCTCACTGCGCGGATAGCGGACAGCAAGTCTTGGGGCGAGACACCTTTGTTCAAGTAGCCGTGCGCTCCTGCCGCGATCGCACGCGCCGCGTAGCTCGGCTCGGTGTGCCACGTGAGCACGACGACGAGCGGCGCTGTCTCGATATTGCGCAGCTCGTTCATGATGTCGTAGCCGCTCCGATCGGGTAGGGACAGGTCCAGGAGCAGGACGTCGGGGCGATCACGCTTGATCATCTCCAACGTTTCCGCAGCGGTGCCTGCTTCTCCGACAACTTCGATGTCCTCCGCCTTACCGAGCGCCTCTTTGAGCGCCCAGCGGACGATGGTGTGGTCTTCCGCGAGCCCTAGTCTAATCATGTGAACTCCTCTCTTTCCGTTCCAAAAATCTAGCAATGGGCAGGCCGGGATGAGGTGCGCTAAGGTGAGGCCCCTCTCGCTGCATCGCGTATGGATCCTGCTGCTCTACAACCGACTCACCCTGACACATTGGGCGAGTTCCGCATCGACGGAGTTCTCGGCGAGGGCGGTAGCGGCATCGTGTATGACGCGACGTGGGGACCGCGGCGCGTGGCGCTGAAGGTGCTCCATCCGCACTTGGCGGATACAGAGCGCGTGCGCACGCAGTTTCTTCAAGAGGCGCAGCGGCTGCAGCAGATCACGCATTCGTCGGTGGTCAAAGTATTAAACGTCGGCGAGCTGCCGGACGGCCGGCCATATCTCGCGATGGAGCGACTCGAAGGAGAGACGCTCGCGAGTGTTCTCGCACGCGGGCCGCTGCCGCTAATTGCGGCACTCGAGCTGTTCGCGGAGTTGTGCGGCGCGGTCGGAGCGCTGCACGAGCAGGGGTTGATCCATCGCGATCTGAAGCCCGAGAACGTGTACATCGTGGCGGGCAAGCACGCAGTGCTGCTCGACTTCGGGATCGCGAAGGATCTCGCATCGCCGTCCTCGACCACGACGATGGAAGGCGGCGTGCGCGGAACGCCCGCGTACATGGCGCCGGAGCGGTTCTTCGGACAGCCCGCGGCGCTCGCGACGGATATCTACGAGCTCGCGGTGACGCTGTACGCGATGCTCGCGGGGCGCTTGCCGTGGGATGACCTCGCGGATCCCGAGGCGCGGTTGTCGCCGCGGCCGCTCGTGTCGCCCGAGGTCGGGGCGCAGGTGCCCGAGGATCTCGATGTCGAGATCCGTCGCGCGTTGTCCACGCGGGCTCAAAATCGCCCCGCGAATGCACTCTCGTTCCTCGAGTCGGTGCGCGCGGCGGCGGGTAGCGCGGCGCCGACGGCGGGAGAGACCGCGCGCATGCGGCCCGCGAATCACGACGCGGTGCTCGCCAGCGTCACGAAGTCGGATGCGTCGCGGCGCACGCCGGCGGGTGGAGATGCACCGCCGCCGACCACGACACAGCGGAAGCCCTGGTTCGCCGAGCGCCAGGCGACCACGGATCGCGGCAAGACCCCGCTCGCGTGGGCGCCGTCGCCGCAGGCAGAGCAGCCGCCGCCGAAGGCTGCGCGCAAGCGGTGGCCGATCATCGCGGGCGGGCTCGCGGCGGTCGCGTTCGCGGGTGGGCTCGTCGCGTGGCGCTTGGCGCGCGAGGAAGACCCGCACGTTCAAGCCGCCGCGTCGCTGACGCCAGGGGTTCGCGGGGCGGATCCATCGACGCCGAAGGTCGCGCCGGAGAACGATCCATGGGATCGCAAGCCGTACGAGACCGGATCTGCGAGCGAGTCGATCGCCGCCGTGACGAACGAGACAGCGAAGGAGACGGCGGGCGCGAAGGATCCGGAGATCGCGACGAGCGGTGCGGCGGTGCCGGTCGAGGTCGCGCGCAAGGAAGCGCAGGCTGCGATCGCTCATCTGCCCGCGGACACGCGCATGGTGATCGGCGCGCTCGTCGGTCCGCTGCGTCGCGATACCCGCTTCGCCGCGATCTTCGACAAGATCGGAGACGCACCGCAGGCGAAGATGGCGATGGCCGGGATGCCGCCGTGCGTGAAGAGCTTGGTCGCGAACGCCGAGTGGTTCGTGTTCGGGAGCGCGGGGTTCAACGCGGCGGAGCAGGGCACGGTGATCGTGCGCGGGCGCTGGACGCGCCAGGCCATCGAAGGCTGCTTCGTGCATCAGTCGCAAGAGCGGCGGATGAACGACGGCGCGAAGATGCTGCAGCTGCCGGAGGTGGGGTGGCTCGATTTCCTCGACGAGCACACCGTGTACATCAGCGTGCGCCAGGATCTCGCGGCGGCGCAGGTGCACGCGAACGTGAAGGGCGCGAAGCCGCTGACGCAAACCCTGCGCGCGTTACTGCAAACGTTGCCGGCCGATCGCATGCTGACGTTCGTCGTCGACGGAGCCGGTGACGTCGAGTGGCCGAACGACACGCTGTCTCGCGGTAGCGATGTCGTCGCGTGGATGCGCCCGACCGAGCCGGGCGTGTCGTTCGACGTCGCGATCGATTCGAAGACCGAAGCCGCAGCGTCCGCGTTGCAGAAGAAGCTCGACACCGAACTGAACGCCGTGTTTGCCGAGGCGAACAAGAGCGTCGCGGACATCCGCGTGACGCGCGACAAGTCGCGTGTTCGCATGGCGGGTTCGGTGTCGTCGCTGATCCTCGGCATGGTGCCCGCAGCGATCCCGCAGTAGGTCGGTTCTCGTCGTGACAGCGCGTGGCGATCTACGCTAAAGACGCGCCCGATGTCACAGGCACCTGGGGCTCCGGCGGCTCCGTCTACGCGCCCGCTCGTCGTCGGCATCGCCGGTGGAACCGGCTCCGGCAAGACCACGGTCGCTCACAAGCTCGCCGCGTCGATGCCGGGGCGCTGCGTGACGCTCGAGCACGACGCGTACTACTTCTCGCAGGAGCACCTCTCGCCCGAGGAGCGCGCGAAGACGAACTACGATCACCCCGCATCGCTCGAGAGCTCGCTGCTCGCGACGCATCTGCGCGAGCTGCGCGCGGGCCACGCCGTCGACGTGCCGATCTACGACTTCGCCACGCACACGCGGAAGGTCGAGACTCGGCGCGTGGAGCCGGCGCGCGTGATCATCGTGGAGGGCATCCTCGTGTTCACCGAGGCTGCGCTCCGCGAACAGATGGACATCAAGATCTTCGTCGACACCGATGCCGACATTCGGTTGATCCGCCGCATCCGCCGCGATCTCGAGCAGCGCGGCCGCACGTTCCAGAGCGTGCGCGATCAGTACTACGCGACGGTGCGGCCGATGCACATCGAGCACGTCGAGCCGACCAAGCGCTGGGCCGACCTGATCATCCCCGAGGGCGGCGACAACCGCGTGGCCCTCGACATTCTGCTCGGACAGCTCGGGCGCATCGCGTTCGGACGCGACTAGCCGCTGCGACTGATCGCCCGCGCGATCCGTCCGATCGAGCGTGAAGAGTCTCGCGCTCGCGTCGATGTTGTTGATTGCCTGTGGCTCGCCGACGGAAGGCGACATGGGCGAGCCCGGTCCGCCCGGCGAGAAGGGCGACAAGGGCGACCCGGGCGAGAAGGGCGACAAAGGCGACAAGGGCGATCAGGGACCGATCGGTCCGGGCGGCGGTGATCCGGGACCGCAGGGTCCCGCCGGCGAGACCGGCCCCGCAGGCCCAGCGGGCCCGATGGGTGCGCAGGGTCCGATGGGACCGATGGGTCCGATGGGCATGATGGGGCCGATCGGTCCGACGGGCCCCGCCGGCACGAACGGAACCGACGGTGCGCCCGGCGCGCAAGGTCCCGCGGGTCCGCAGGGTCCGATGGGCCCACCCGGCGCGGGCAATCCCGGACCGCAGGGCCCTGTGGGTCCCGCCGGCAACGGCGCGTACGGCGAAGATGTCGCCGCGTTCGCAGGCTTCACCGCAGCGCTATCGACGGGAAACGCGGGTGGCCGCGACGGCATGCACGCGAAGTGCGCCGCGGAGTTTCCGGGCTCGCACCTGTGTCACGTCTCCGAGTATCAGCTCGCGGGATCCGCGACGACGGTGCCCGCGAGCGGAGCGTGGATCGATCCGAGCGTCGACGTGAACGGCGACTTCACGCTCGATTCGTCGACGAGCTTCGGCCGCGAGGCGCGCAGCAGCACGTGCAGCGCGTGGACGACCGATAGCTCGACGAGCTTCACGACGACGTACATGCAGCCCAACGGTCGCGTGGTCACCGCGAGCAGCGGCACGTTGCCGAAACCGCCGGGCTGCGAGACACCGCGCGCACTCGCGTGCTGCAACGGTGCGCCCAAGATCATCTTCGCGGGTTTCACGACCGCGGCGAACACCGGCGGCGGCTTCAACGCGAATGGCCGGCCCGGCATGCACGCGGTCTGCAACGCGGAGTTCCCCGGATCGCACATGTGTCACATCGCCGAGTACCAGCGCGCGGGCTCTCCCGTGAGCGTGCCGACGAGCGGTGCGTGGGTCGATCCGAGCGTCGACGAGCTCGGTGACTTCACGCTCGGCGCTGCGCCGCGCTTCGGTCGCGAGACGAGTGACTCGACGTGCGCGGGCTGGACGAACTCGCTGACGAGCAGCGGCACCGCGACGTACCTCGGCCCCGACGGAACGGGGCACACCGAGAGCTCCGGCACGCTGCCGCAACCGCCGGGCTGCGGAGCGATCCGTCCGATCGCCTGCTGCAAGTGAGTCACGACTCGTTCTTGCCCTTCAGTACGTCGGCGCGATCGATGGAGGTGTCATCGCCCGTCGCACGACGGAGCAAGTGCAGCGTCGCGAAGCCGAGCACCGAGAGCGCGATGGCGATCGCCCACTCGTGAAACGCGGCCGCGGCGCCCATCGCCGCTGTCATCCAAACGCCGGCCGCCGTCGCGGTTCCGAGCACCGTGATGCCGTGCTTGACGATCGCACCCGCGCCGATGAAGCCCACTCCAGTCGCGACGCCCTCGAGGGCCTTGTTCCAGTCGCCCGCGTGCGTGGGTGACGCGTGCTGCGCGATCACGAGGAATGCGCAGCTCGCGACGGAGATCAGCGGGAACGTGCGCAGACCCATGCTGCGATCCGCGGCCTCTCGGTCCCATCCGATCGGCAACGCGAGCACGAACGCTGCGAGCAGCGAAAGGATGGATTCGAGGTCGGTGGGCATGCCCCCGTTCGTGCGAACGGTGTGCCGCTGCTAACTCTCAGGGAATCAACACGCCGCTACCGGTCGTGGTGCGCGCTTCGAGATCCGCGTGCGCTCGCGCCGCATCGGCCAGCGGATAGCGGCGCTCCACCACGACCTTCACGCTGCCGTCGCTGACCACCGCGAACAGATCGTCGGCCATCGCCTGCGTCGCCGCGTAGCTCGACGTGAACGTCGGCAGCGATGGGCGCGTGACGTATAGCGAGCCCTTCTGCGCGAGCTGACCGAGCGCGATCGGCGGCACCGCGCCGGATGCGTTGCCGAAGCTGACCATGAGGCCAAACGGCTGCAGGCAATCGAGCGAGCGCTCCCACGTGTCCTTGCCGACGGAGTCGAACACCGCCTTCACCTTGCCACCCGCGATCTCGCGCACGCGCTGGACGACGTCTTCGGTGCGGTAGTCGATCGCCGCGGCGGCGCCGTTCGCGAGGGCGAGCTCGCACTTCTCGCGCGATCCCGCGGTCGCGATCACGCGATACCCGAGCGCGCGCGCCCACTGACACGCGATCAATCCGACACCACCGGCCGCGGCGTGCCACACGAGGAAGTCCCCCGGGACGAGGTCGTGCCGCACGCGGCGCAACAGGTACTGCGCGGTCAGGCCCTTGAGCATCATCGCGGCCGCGGTCTCGAAGCTGATCGAGTCCGGAAGCTTCACGACGGTGTGCGCCGCGACCACCCGCGCTTCGCTGTAGCTGCCCGGCGTGCCCGTCGTGTAGGCCACGCGATCGCCGACCGCGAGGTGCGTGACATTCGCGCCCACGGCGAGGACGATGCCGGCGCCTTCCTCGCCGAGCACCGCCGGAAGCGGGACCTTGTACAGCCCGGTGCGGTGATAGATGTCGATGAAGTTGACGCCACATGCGTGGTGGCGAACGACGACATCGCCCGGGCCCGGCTCGCCGAGTGGAAGCTCGACGAGCTTCATCACCTCGGGGCCACCGACGTTCTCGATCTGGATCGCGCGAACTCTCATGGTGATCTCACGTGACCGTAGCACCGCGCCGAGTAGAGTTGCTCATGGCCAACCTCCCACTCGCCGTCGTCACCGGCGGAGCTGGTTTCATCGGCTCGCACGTCGTCGATGCGCTGATCGCGAATGGGACACGCGTCGTCGTTCTCGACGATTTCTCGACGGGCAAGCGATCGAACCTCGCGCAGCACGCGGGCGGCGAGCTGACGATCATCGAGCACGACGTATCCACCGGCATCGCCGCGCCACTGGCGCCGCTCGTCGAGAAGCACGGACCCATCTCGCTGATCGTTCACCTCGCGGCGCAGGTGTCCGTGGTGACGTCGATCGCCAAGCCCGTCGATGACATGCGCGTGAACTACGGCTCGACGTTGCACGTGCTCGAGTACGCACGCGAGCATGCTTCGCCCAAGGTGGTGTTCGCGTCGTCGGCGGCGGTGTACGGCGACGTCACCGAGATGCCGGTCGCGGAAGAGACCCCGACGCGACCACTGTCACCGTACGGGGTGCACAAGCTAGCGTCGGAGCACGCGCTCGGTGCGTACGCGCAAACGCATGGCGTTCGCAGCGCAGCGCTGCGGTTCTTCAACGTGTACGGTCCGCGCCAGGATCCGTCGAGCCCGTACTCCGGCGTGATCTCGATCTTCGCCGACCGCGCGAAGAGCGGCCGCACCATCACGGTCTTCGGCGATGGATCGCAGACGCGCGACTTCGTCTACGTCGGCGATGTCGTGCGCGCGATCCTCGCAGCGGCGGCGAACCCGGCGCCGTTTCTCGTCGCCAACGTCGGCACGGGGAGCGAGATCACGATCAACGAGCTCGCTCGCGCCGTGGTCGAGCAGTGTGGGAGCACGTCGACCATCGAGCACGCCGACGCGCGCGCCGGCGAGATCGTGAAGTCGCGCGCGAAGGTCGATCGCCTGCGCGAGCTCGGTGTGGTCGCGGACACTCGTCTCGTCGACGGTCTCGCGAAGACGCTGGGCTGAGCCCCGTCGAGCTCCGCGTGGAGCCCTAGATGGTCTGGACCTTCTTGCCGGCCTTGACCCAGCCCGCGATTCCTTCGGGCATCACCTTGACGTTCTTGTAGCCGGCGGTGAGCGCCTTGGACGCGGCTTCGTGCGACGCACCGCAATGCGTGTTCGCGCAGTAGAAGACGAGGCCCTTGGACTTGTCTGCGGGGAGCTCGCTCGCGCTGAACGTCTCGGAGTCGGTGAGCAGCACCGCACCGGGGAGCACGCCCATCTTCTTGCGTGTCGCATCACCGTTCGCGTCGACTGCTTGCCACTCGCTCGTGGCGAGCGCGGTGTCGACTTGATCCACGGTTACCTCGGGGACTTTCTCCTCGACCATGGAGGAGCCTTCGGACTTCTTGGACTCCGACTTCGAGCAGCCGAGCGCCGCGAGGCCGACGAGCGAAACAAACAGGATCGTGCGCATGTCACGAACCCTACCCGGTGGAGTAGCGCAGAGCAATCGGGTGATAGATCCTGACGCCGTGCTTCACAACTCGGTCACGCTCGCCGTCGCCCTGGCGGGCGGCCTGTGCGGGTGCGACCTGGTGTTCAGCCTCGATCGGCCCCCCATGCCGACGGTGTGCGGTGCCTTCGGCGGCGAGCGCCCGGTCGAGTTCGGGGACCAGATGACCGACATCCGCGACCTCAGCTTCAACGCGAAGATGACGCGCGGCTTCGTCCACGCGACGGTCGAGACGTCGGCCGGCGAGCGCATTGGCCCGGTGCCCGTGCTGCTCGATGACGATCGCTGGGTTTACGACGAAACGTTCGAAGCGAACTGGTCGGTGCTCGTCCAGCAGCGCGCGTATCACGCACGCATGGCTCGCGACAACGAGCTGTGGGTCGGCCAAGTGCTCACCACGCCGACGAGCGCGTACCATGTCTATCACTACGCGTTCACGAGCTCGATGTGGGCCCCGGTCGAGAACGCGGAGGTCGCGTTCACGTCGAACACCGATGCATTTCCAGGAGGCGAGCTCAACGAGCTCGTCGTCGGATCGAACCCGCCGGTGACGACGGACTTCTTGCCGATCTTCCGCGTCGACAAGGGCACGTTCGTGCGGTCGGTCGCGATCGCGCTGCATCAACCGAACGCGACGAGCTGGGAGGACCAGGAGCGCGTGGGTGGACTGTCGTCGACCGACACGATCAACGAGCAGCACCAGGCATGGAGCGGCGCGCTCGCACGCACGCCCGAGGGCCGCCAGGTCCTGATCTACGCCGCCACGCCCGACGGTTCGGACGTAGGTTCAGATCTCTATCTCTCCGAGAAGCGGAGCGGTCGGTTCCTCGAGGGGGTTCCGTTAACGCGGTTCAACACCGACGACGAAGAGCTCGAGCCGTGGGTGAGCGAAGACTGTTCGACGATCACGTTCCGGCGCGCGCCGCGCGGAGCCGAGTTCGCGGGCGATCCGCCGGCGCGAGCGGGCGGCACGATCTACATGTCGACGCTCGAGTAGTCGAGTAGAGTCCGGGCCGATGTCCACGAAGATGCCGACGAAGGCCGACGCGCCGTGGATCTTTCGCACCTACGCGGGTCACTCGAGTGCTCGCGCGTCGAACGAGCTGTTCCGTCACAACCTCGCGGCGGGACAGACCGGTCTCTCGATCGCGTTCGATCTGCCCACGCAGTGCGGCTACGACCCGGACCACGCGCTCGCGCGGCCCGAGGTCGGCAAGGTCGGCGTTCCGATCGCATCGCTCGACGACATGCACGCGCTGTTCGACGGCATTCCGATCGAGAAGATGAACACGTCGATGACGATCAACGGCACCGCGGTGTGGTTGCTCGCGTTGTACGTCGCGCTCGCGCGAGAGCGCGGCGTGCCGGAAGCGGGCCTGCGCGGCACCGTGCAGAACGACATCGTCAAGGAATACCTCGCGCGCGGCACGTACATCTTTCCGCCCGAGCCGTCGCTCGATCTGATCGCCGAGACCTACGAGTACTGCGTCGCGAACCTGCCGCAGTGGAACCCGTCGAACATCTGCAGCTATCACTTGCAGGAAGCCGGCGCGACGCCCGTGCAGGAGCTCGCGTTCGCGCTCGCCGATGCGATCGGCATCCTCGATCGCGTGCGCGCGCGCGGCCGGGTCGACGACGCCGCGTTCGCGCAGTGCGTGGGGCGCGTGTCGTTCTTCGTGAACGCGGGCATGCGGTTCGTCGAAGAGATGTGCAAGATGCGCGCGTTCACCGAGCTGTGGGACTCGCTGTGTCGCGAGCGCTACGGCGTCCAGGATCCGAAGCTGCGGCAGTTCCGGTACGGCGTGCAGGTCAACTCGCTCGGGCTCACGGAGCAGCAGCCCGAGAACAACGCGTGGCGCATCTTGATCGAAGCACTCGGCGTGACACTGTCGCGCGATGCACGCTGCCGCGCGCTGCAGCTGCCGACGTGGAACGAGGCGCTGTCGCTGCCGCGGCCGTGGGATCAACAGTGGTCGCTGCGGCTCCAGCAGATCCTCGCGTACGAGACGGATCTCCTCGAGTACGGCGATCTGTTCGCGGGCAGCCCCGTCGTTGCCGCGAAGGTGGCCACGCTCTGCGACGCCGCGCGCGCGGAGCTCGACGCGATCGCGAACGAAGGCGGGATTCAAGGCGCGATCGAATCGGGCTACTGCAAGAAGGAGCTCGTGCGCGCGATGGCCGCTCGCATGTCGCGGATCGAGCGCGGCGAGCAGATCGTCGTCGGCGTGAACAAGTGGACCGACGGACTTCCGTCGCCGCTCCTCGGCGGCGAGGACGGCGGCGTGTTCCGCGCAGATCCGGCGGCGGGCGATGAAGCGCGGGCGTCGCTCGAGCGCACGCGGGCCACGCGCGATCCGGCAAAGGCGATCGCCGCGCTCGCGGAGCTCGATCGCTGCGCGAAGGCGGGGCAGCCGATCATGGAAGCCTCGATCGCGTGCGCACTCGCTCGCGTGACCACGGGCGAGTGGGCAGGCGCACTGCGCGCCGTGTGGGGCGAGTACCGCGCTCAGACCGGCGTGGGCGGTGCGTCGATCGGCTCGAGCGCCGATGGTTGGGACGCCGTGCGCGCGCGCATCGCTGCACTGCCGCGCCGGCCGAAGCTGCTCGTCGGTAAGCCGGGCCTCGACGGCCACTCGAACGGCGCGGAGGTCATCGCGGTCGCCGCGCGCGACGCCGGCTTCGAGGTGATCTACGCCGGCATTCGCCTCGAGCCCGCGGCGATCGCGGCGACGGCGGTGCAAGAAGACGTCGACCTCATCGGGCTCTCGGTGTTGTCGGGCTCGCACGTCGAGCTGACCGGTGCGGTGATCGCCGAGCTCGCGTCGCGCGGAGCGTTCGACATCCCGGTCGTCGTCGGTGGCACGGTGCCCAAGGGCGATCACGCGGAGCTCGCGCGCCTCGGCGTGCGGCGCGTGTTCACGCCGAGCGACTACAAGCTCGTCGACATCGTCGGCGCGCTCGTCGATCTCGTCAGCTGATCGAGCAGCTCGCGACCCGCGTCGCCGCACGCGGTGAGCAGCTCGATCGCGCGCGCGCGAGGGAACTCCTGATCCGCGCCGGGATCCTGATTCATCGTGCTGCTCGACGTTCCGCTGACGGGCTGCGCGTGGGCGTCATCGCCGGCGCCGCGATGACGGAGCCACTCGGTCCATGCAGCGCCGACCTTCGCCGCGCACGCCGCCGGCTCGAGGAAATCGAGCATGTCCCAGCCGCGCTCGTTGTGCCATCGCCGGACCTCGCCGCGCGGATCTCGATACGACCAGTACGTGTACAGCGGCAGATCGCCGAGCAGTCGCACGCGTCGCTCGGGTGCGAGGAGATCGAGTGCGGCGCGAATCGCTCCGCGGTACGTCGACGCGGGCGCCTGATCCGTGAGCACGAGGCGATCGATGATCGCGGGCGGCTCCTCGCCGTTCGCGCGCGCATGCGTGGCCAGCGCGATGGCAGCGATCAAGCAGCGCATCGATCGCGGATACTGCTGCGTGACTTGCTCCTCGGCGATCCGGCGCGCGTAGGCGTGACCGACGAGCTCTGCATCGCCGAGCAGCGCCGCCATCGCGAGGATGAACCGGCTCGTGTAGTCCTTGTCGCGCTCGTAGTGCGCGGGGTTCGCGAAGTCGATCGGCTCGCGATTCGCGTGCAGCGTGAACGGACCCGACATCGCGTCCTCGATCATCTCGACGCGCTCCGCGGGCGCGATCGTCGAGAACGCAGCGCGGAGGCTCTCGAGGCTCGCGCGCTCGCCGACGACCTCGCCGATCGCGAACCACGCCGGGCTCCCCGCGATCTCTCGATCGAGCGGCCCGGTGGCATCGCCGACCAACCGCTTCACGGCGTCGACGACCAGCGGGAGACCCGACGAGTACGCGGTGGTCGAATCCATGGGGAACTGGGGCTCGGTCGCGCCTTCGTACTGATGCGAGATCGAGATCAGAAACCGCAGGATCCGGCGCTGGGTCTCGTCGAGCTCGCGCGGAACCCAAGGTCGCTTCACGCCGTGCACCGGATCGCGAAACCGCCGCATGCACGTCTTCACCGCGTACTCGTGCGCCGACGTTTCGTCGCCACGCGCCTTCGCCGCGTCGGCCTCGTCGAGCATCTCTTCGACCGTCAGGATCGCGAGCCGCACGGCGCGCGCGAATCCGGCGACGTCGCCATCGTTCCACGGCCACGCACCCATCACCGGTGGAACATCGGTGATCGTCTTCGCCAGCATCGCGCGCACGCGCGGCGAGCAGGCCTCGCGATCGATCTGCGCCATCGCCAACGCGGCGGACGCGGCGATCAACAGGCAATCGTCGTCGAGATAGCGCTCGACCACCGAGCGATCCGCGGTGCTCTTCGTGCGCCGCCCGATGTAGCCGAGCGCGAGCACCATCGACGAGCGTACGTAGCGATTCGTCTCCATCGCGAGCGCTCGCTTCACCGCGATGTTCGCGCCGTCGGGCGGAGTCACGAATGACAACACGTACGCCGCGCACGTCCGGACCTCCGGCTCCGGATCCGCCAACAAGCGCACGAATGCGGGTCCACCCGCGGAGACCTCCGCGAACGCCTCCGACGCGGCGTCCTCGAGATCGTCGAACAGTCGCCAGCTCGGCGAGTGCACGGCCAGCCCGGCGAGGAGCTCGAGGATCCACGCGCGATCTTCGACCTCGGTCCGCTCGACGAGCTGGATCAAGAACGTCGCCGCCGGTCCGCTCGACGAATACACCGACCCTTGGTGGTGAATCGACGCGTCCAGCGCTTCGCGCGCCCACGCGCGATCGGCAGCATCGGGCGAGCTGAGCGCATCGATCATCGCGGGCACGCCGGTCGCCTTGCCATACGCGTGCTCGAGGCACGACCAGTCCACGTCGTGCAATCCCGGGAGCTCCACGCGCGGTGCGGCGGCACGCACCGGGCGCTCCTGCGTGTACGGATCGGCGACCTCTTGCTCGCTGATCGGCACGTGCGCCGTGACTTCTTCGTCGCGAGGAACGTCGTCGGAGTCGCGCAGCGCGGGGACCTCGGCGACCGGCTCGTCGTCCTCGAAGGTCTCCGCCGGATCGCCGCCGTATACCGCGTGAGCGCCGCCGTGACCGGGCTCGGCGAACAACCCTTCGCCGATCGCACGCGCGAGGCGTCCGACATCGCCATCGCCCCACGGCCCGACGGCGATTCCGTCGAGACCCTCGAGTGCGGCGACGACATCTGGTTTCACCTTGCGATGCCACGACGGTGCACGGAACAGCATCGCGATCACGTGCGCGGCTCGCAGCACGGGCACTCTCTCTCGCACGGCGGCCGTGGGGAGCTCGTAGCCATCGAACGGACGGTCCGGCTCGCGTTCCCGCCACAGCTCGAACGATCCGCGCAACCGACCCGCCGCGAGGATCATCGCGGCCTTCTCGAGCGGCATCGCCGCGGCGGCGACCGCCGCATCGAGCGCGGCCTGCGTCTGCGCGGCTCGCTCGACGATGAACGCCAGCGCGTACGCCGCCGCCATGCGGACGTCGGCGGCCTCGGCGCGCAGCGCCTCGACGAGCGCGGGCCACGCATCGCGCAACGCGGGATACGCGTCGGTACCGACCGCATCGCCGCCGTGCTTCTCGACATCATCGACGTCGGGATACGCAGCTCGGACGAGCCCGACGATCTCGGTGACGGTCACTCCGTAGAGCTAATCACGTTCTCCCGACGCACGCGCGTCGCGGGCACTGGTTCGGCGGGTGGGACATGTACCTTCGCCTCTCGCGGGTGCGTCGAGAACGAGATCGACGTCGACGTTGTCGGTGCGAAATCCGACGGGGCCGCGCAGGTCGCGCACGTTCGCCGGCAACGTGCCGCGCCACACGAGAGCTCCGTCCGCGCGCACCTCGAGGTCGTCGTCGACGATCGCCGCCGCGAGCGTGTGCTCGAAGAACGTCGTCCCGTTCGTCGCCGCGGACCATTCGGGAACACCGAGGGCAGGAGGGCTCCTGCGCCACGCGGGTCGAACACGCGTGTAGCCCTCGTTGCCGCAGTCGCGATGTGCGTGCGCATCGTTGCGCTTGGTCTGCACCACGATCTCGCTCGTCGGCTCGATCCGCCACATCACGTAGATGACGTTGCACGAGTCCTGGGCGCGCAACTTCAGCCCGAGCTGTGCGCGTGCGTCGCCCGATGCCAATGCCGCGACCGACTGCGATCGACCGCGATACGTGAACGCTAGTGTGGCCGCGTCGCCCGTCGAGCCGGCGAGGAATCCACGCGTGGCGGGCTCCCGCACGCTCGCGCGATCGCTCGTCGGGACGACATCGCCCTCGGTGATGCAGAGGGTCGATACCGGCGCCGACGCTGGGGGGACAGACGTCGGCGCCGGCATCCGCGAGGGAACGAGGACTGGCGCGGGCGCGGGTGACGTTGGCGGGTGATCGCAACCGAGCGCGGCGAGGCTCGCGAGCAGCGCGATCGCGAGGCCGGTGATCGCGACGAACGCCTCGGAGGCGCGCGGGCTTCGGCGAGGCTCGCGCCACGAGAGCGTCGGCCCGAGCATCGACGGCGCGGTCATTGCCGTAGCTCCCGCGTGGCGGACACGCGCGCGACGAGGAATGCGTGCTCGGCCTTGCGCGCGGCGAGCTCGCGCCAGACGAGGCGCTCGAAGCGGCGCGCGTCGTCGCCGGACAGCTTCGCGGCGAGCGTGCGCTCGCGCTCGAGGTCGGCGATCAGCGCGGTCAGCTCCGCGATGCGCGAATCGTCGACGGCGGACTGAGCGTCGAGCGTCGCCGCGCGATCGCGGGCGATATCGGCGCGTGCACGCGTCGCACGTTCGGTGGCGTTGCCGCGGAACAGCAGGCCGACGTTGAACGTGACGTTGACCGTGGCGACGTAGGCCTGCGTGTCGTGCACGTAGAGCCCGCGATCGATCGCGGCGCGGACCGAGACATCGATGCCATCGAGCGTCCGCAGGCGCGACTCGCGAGTTTCGAGCTCGGCGAGCGCGGCGGTTTCGGTGGCGAGCGCGTGTGCGAGGGATGCGGGCGAGGGCAGGGCGGCACGCTCGCGGCGAGCGGCCGACAGTGCGGCGCGCAGCGCGTCGACGTCGAGCCGCATCGCGAGCAGGTCGGGCCGCGTCGCGAGCTGTTGCGCGGCGGCGGACTCGAGGCGCGCGAGCGCTGCTTCGCCGTCGGTGATCGCGGTCGACAGCGACGCGATGCGTGCGTCGAGCGCGCGTGCGAGCGGCCCGCTATCGACGAGCGAGGCCGCGGCGCGCGCGCGACACTCGGCGGCGGCGCGATCGCGCGTGGCCGAGCCCGCGAGGATGCGAGTCAGCGAGTAGTCGATGCCGCCGACGAACCGCGGCTCGAGCGCTTCGTCGAAGTCGCTGCGCGGCATCGAGCCCGCGGACGCGAACAGCTCGGGTGCGGACATCAGCGCGGCGTTCGCGTCGGCGACGGCGACGAGGTGATCGCAGTCGGCATCGGCGTACGCCGTGGATGCGGTGGCGAGGAGAGCGAGGACCACGGTGCGCATATCAGAACCAGAGCGGCTTTCCGCCGACGAACAGGACGTCGGCGTGCGCGGCATCGCCGGTGACGGCGAGCTCGACCATCTGGCCGCGCATCATCGAGTCGCGGTGCGGATGGCGGAGCTGCACTTCGCCGGGGAGGATCTGCGCGACGGTGCCGACCTCGCGGCAGACAACCATCTCGAGGCGACACGCATAGACGGTCGCGCCGGGCGTGGCGTGCGAGAGGTTCGCGTACGGCACGAGCGCCACGGTGGCGCCGTCGTCGACCGCGCGGAGGTACGCCGACGAGCGCAGGCTCGCGAGCACCGCGTCTTGCCGCGTGAGGCTGCCGCGCAGGTTGTCGCGCAGCGCGGACGCGTTCGCGAGGGCGAGCTTGGACGCCTCGAAGCGGCGCTTGATCTCGAGGACCTCGTACGACAGCGGCTCGTCGCGATCGGCGAGGAGCGCGTCGAGCGCCTTCGCCTGTTGCGCGAGGTCGGCAGCCGCGGTCTCGAACGTGGCCTGCCGCTCGGCGAGGGTCAGGTTCGCGCTCGAGATCTGCGCGAGCTGGTGCTTGCCGTCGAGCATGTCGTGGCGATCGATCATCCCCGCGCCGAATTGCTCGGACATGCGCTTCGCCGAGTCGCGGGCGAACTCTTCGCTCGATGCACGGATCTCGGCGCGCGTGTGCGCGGCGGCGCCGGCGAGCTGGCGTGTCCGGTGAAGCGCGGAGCGCCGCGATGCGAGATCGGACGCGATCGCCGCGGCGAACCGCGTTTGATACGTCTGCTCGACGATGATCGCGCGCTCCGCATCCGCGAGCTCGCGTGCGATGCGATCGCGCTCGTTCTGTTGCTTCGCGATCTCGCCGTGCAGCTGCACCACGTGCTCGTCGGTGGACGCCACGATCGTCGGCACGACCCAGCTCGTGCTGGTCATGTAGAACAGCGTCGTCGCGATGTAGCCGACGAGCGCGACCACGATCGCGGTCAGGATGCCGAAGCCGAGCAGCCGATACGCCGAGACCAACATCTTCTGCAGGCCCGCGCGCGGTGCGGTCTTCTCGGGCCCGAGGCCGATGCGCTTGAACTCCGCCCACTCTTGCTCGGGAGTCGTCTCGCTGCCGGGCTCCGGCTCGTGCTCGGGAAACGGCAGGCGCTCCACGAGGACCGTCGGCTCGAGCTGCGACGGCGACGGCGGGGGCGCGAGAACGATCGGGTCGGCCTCGACGCGCTCCCACCGCGTGGTGGACTGGAGATCGTCCGCGTCGTTGGACGGCGGCACCACGACCGGCCACAAGTCGTGTGGACGCACCACTTTTCCCTCTGGGACGGGGCGCGGGTAAGCGAGCTTTTGCGCGGGCATTTGACTCCCTGATGCCCTCGGGTGCGGCGATGTAGCAGCGATTTTGCTGGCGACCGGATCTGCCAGCGGATTTGCGTTCTTTGTTCGCTACATCGAGGCGCGTCGCGCACTCCCCCGTGTGCCATGAGCCTCGCGATCCACCTGTTCATCCTCGTGGTGTTCTGCAATCGCTACATCTTCGGGCTGTATCTCAAGCTCGTTCGTCGCGATCGCGTCGCCGAGCGCGTCGATGACTACGAGCCGACGATCACGGTCGTCATTCCTCTCTATAACGAAGGTCGATCGATCTACGACACGATCGCGAGCATCGCGCGGCTCGATTATCCGACCGAGAAGCTCTCGGTGATCGTCGTCGACGATTGCTCCACCGACGACAGCTACACGTGGGCGCAGAAGGCGGCGGGCGATCTCCCGAACGTTCGCGTCATTCAGAACCCGCACAACATGGGCAAGCGCAAAGGCATCAATCACGCCGTGCGCTTGGCCACGTCGGAGATCATCGTCTCCGTCGACAGCGACGTCATCGTGTACCCCACCGCGCTGCGCGAGCTCGTCGCGCGCTTCACCGCGCCGGATGTCGCGGCCGTCGGTGGTCGCGTTCACATCTCGAACCCGAACGACAACTGGCTCTCGAAGCTGCAGACGATCAAGTACTACTTCGGCCAGGAGCACCTGAAGAACCTCGAGCGCTCGCTCGACTCGGTGATGTGTCTGTCGGGCTGCTTGACCGCGTATCGCCGTCACGTGCTGCTCGAGCTCGAGCCGATCCTCGAGGATCGCAACCTGCTCGGCGTCGCGATCAAGTACGGCGAGGATCGCTTCCTCACGCATCAGATCGTCAAGGCGGGCTACCGCACGAAGATGACGATGGACGCGATCTGCTTCACGAAGGCGCCGACGACGCTGACCGGGTACTTCAACCAGCAGCTGCGGTGGAAGCGCTCGAACATCGTCGACTTCATCGTCGGGATCCCGCACGCGTGGCGGCTGCATCCGCTGCTCTGCGTGCACTACCTGTCGCTGCTGCTGCTCTTGTTCGTGTACCCGCTCGTCATCGTCACGCACGTGTTGCGCCACGAGCTATTGCCGCTCGCGACGTTTCACCTCGCGCTCGTCGCGTTCTTCGGCCTCGTCTATCACCTCGCTCCGTCGGTACGAAAGCTGCCGCCGTGGCTGCGCGTGCATCCGCTGTCGTTCCTGCCGATGGCGGTGCTCATGCCCGTCGCGTACTTGATCCTCACGCCGCTCGGCGCGTTCACGCTCGACACGTCGAGCTGGGAGACACGCGGTCACGTCGCCGGCGTCCCGACCGGAGGTGCCAAGTGATCGTCGCCGCCCACCAACCCGCGTACCTGCCGTGGCTCGGCTACCTGGCGAAGATCGCGGCCGCGGACCTGTTCGTCGTGATGGACGACCTCCAGTACGAGGCGCAGAACTTCCAGAACCGCAATCGAATCAAGCTCGACACGGGACCCGCGTGGCTCACCGTTCCCGTCGAGCGCGGCTCGCTGTACGACCGCATCATCGACAAGCGCATCGCGCACACGACGAACCCGCGCCACGATTGGCGCCGCCGCTCGTGGGCGACGATCGAGACCCACTATCGCCGCGCACCGTACTTCGCGCGGTACGCGCCGGAGCTGCGCGCGATCTACGACATCGAATGGACGTCGCTCGTCGAGCTCGATCTGCGCATGCTCGATCTCGCGCGCGGTTGGTTCGGCATCACGACGCCGATCGTGCGCAGCTCGACGCTCGCGCTGTCGGGCGCGAAGACGGATCGCATCCTGTCGATGGTCCGCGCCGTCGGTGCGACGACGTACCTCTCGGGCACGGGCGGCTCGACGCAGTACCTCGAGGCGCGCGCGTTCCAGACCGCCGGCATCGGCCTCGCGTGGCATCGCTACGAGCATCCGATCTACGAGCAGCGCTATCCGGCGACCGGCTTCGTGCCGCGGCTCGCGTTCCTCGACGCGTGGTTCAACTGCGGCCCCGAAAGCTGCGCGTGGATCACGGTGGCCAATCGCCGGCGGGAGGTCGCATGAACCGCCTGATCGCGAATCACGGGCGCGTGCTGGCGCTCGGTGCGCACCCCGATGACCTCGAGGTCGGCGCGGGCGGCTTGCTCGCGCGGCTCGCCGGCGAAGGCGCCGACGTGACGATGGCCGTGGTCAGCGTGCCGACGTCGGCGCAACAGCGCGTCGCCGAAGCCAAAGCGGGCGCGCGCATCCTCGGCGGCGAGCTGTTCGTCGTGTGCGAGGAGCGCGAGTGCCGCGTCGAGGACGTCCCCATGCACGAGCTCGTGCGCCGCTTGGATCGGCTGCTCGAGCAGGTGCGGCCCGCGCTCGTGATCACGCACTCGGCGCACGACCTGCATTGGGACCATGGCCTCGTCCATCGCGCGACCGTGTCGGCCCTACGGCGCACGCCGTGCGATCTCCTCGCGTACTTGTCGAGCCCCGAGATGAACGCGCAGTCGCGCGGGCTCGGCCAGTGCTTCGTGGATATCGGCTCGACGATCGAGACCAAGATCGCCGCGATCCGCGCCCACGCCTCCCAGCTTCCGAAGCTCGACACCGAAGCCACGCGCGATGTCGCCCGCGGCTTGGGGCGGATCTCCGGGTTTGCCTACGCCGAAGCGTACGAGGTGCTGCGCGTGAGGATCTGAGTCGCTACATGCGCTAGGTTTGCTCGATGGACGAGATTCTCGCCGCCGCGCGTGCACGCTGGCCGCAGGTCGCGTTCGACGATGCCGCGTGCACGAAGCACGTCGAGGACTGCCGCGACGAGGGGCAGCTCCCACCGTTCGCGGTCGAGCTCGTCCTCGCCGTCGCGTGCCTCGCCGGCGATGCGGCCGCGATCCGCGCGTTCAACGACGAGATGTTCGAGCGCGTCGACCGCGTGCTCTCGCGCCTCGGGCTCGGGGCCGCCGACGCCGACGACGTCAAGCAAGACGTCCGCACGAAGCTCCTCGTCGCGGCGCAGCCATCGGGCGGTGATCCGAAGCTCGCGCTGTATCGCGGCACCGGCCCGCTCGCGCACTGGGTCGCCTCGGTCGCGGGGCGAGAGGCGCTCGGATCGATGCGCAAGCGCAAGCCGACCGACGTCATCGACGACGACGATTTCCTCGCCGATGCGGCCGACGACCCGGAGCTCGTCGCGCTGAAGTCCCAGCACGGAGCCGCGTTCAAGGAGGCATTCCAGGCCGCCGTGCGCGAGCTCGGCTCTCGCGAGCGTGGGATCCTGCGCGCGTTGATCGTCGACGATCGCAGCGTGAACGAGGTCGCCGCGGTCTATGGCATCCACCGCGTGACCGCCTCGCGCTGGGTCAGCGAGCTGCGTGCGGACCTCTTGAAGCGCACGCGGAACCAGCTTCGCGATCGCTTCCAGCTCGACGCGAATAGCCTCGAGAGTGCGCTGCGGTTGCTCGATTCGAACCTCGAGCTCAGCCTGTACCGACTGCTGGCCGAGACGAAGCCGAAATAACCGCGCTACATGCTGCGCGCACGCCGCGTCCCCGACGTGAGCGATGCCCTGTCCGGACGAGATGATGATCGTGCGCCACGCGATGGGCGTGCTGCCGCGACTCGAAGCGGTCGCGACCGCGGCGCACTGCCTGCGCTGTCGTGACTGTCAGCGGCTGGTCCGCGCGCTCAGCGATGCTTCGCGAGCCAGGCCACCGCCGCATCGTGGTCGTGACCCGTGAGCGCGGGCTCTGCCTTCATCGCGAGCGCGAGCGCGCGCTGCTTGTCACCCTTCGAGTCCCACAGCGCACGCGCGAGCGCGATCTCGATCTGCGCGTGCGCGTTCGGATCGCCACCCGTGGCTGCCTCGCGGATCTTCAGCGCGCGCTCGAGCGGCGCGATCGCGTCCGCGGGGCGCTTCAAGTCGAGCAGCACGTGACCGATGCCCGACAGCGGGAACGCCGCGTCGAACGAGTCGGGCCCGAGCGTCTTCTCGATCACGGAGAGCGTTCGCTGGTACTCGGCCAGCGCGAGATCGAACTTGTCGAGCTGGCGATGCAGCGTGGCCATGTACGCGAGCGTCTCCGCCGCCTCGGCACTGTCGGGCCCGAAGATCGTCTCGCTGATCGCCAGCGCGCGTTGGTGGTAGCCCATGGCCTCGTCGAGCCGATCTTGGAAGCCGACGGCGAGGCCGAGGTTGTCGAGGGAGACGCCGGTGTCCGGGTGATCCGGACCGAGGTACTTCTCGCGTAGCGCGAGCGCGCGGCGGTGCAGCGCTTCGGCTTCCTTGAAGTGATCCTGCGTCCGCTCGATCGTGCCGAGGGCATCGAGCGCGGGTCCGAGATCGACGTGATCGGGACCGAGCGCCGCTTCGAGCGTGGCGATCACGCCCTTCACGCGCTCGCGCGCGATGTCGAACTTGCCTTGCGCCTTGAGCGCCATCGCGACGTTGAACGCGGACTTCGCGGTCTCGGGGTGGTTGGGTCCGTAGTTCTTCTGGTCGATCGCGTGCGCCTTCTCGGCGAGCTCGAGGCCGCGCGCCTGATCGCCGAGGCGCATCGTCGTCTCCGACAGCGCGGCGTATGCGTTGCCGAGCTCGAGGTGGTTCGGGCCGTACGTGCGCTCGAGCACCTCGACGGTCTTCTTCAGCAGCGCTTCGCCTTCACGGAGGTCGCCCTTCATCGTGAGGATCTGGCCGCGATTGCCGAGCATCTGCGCTTCGATCGACTCGGCGCCGACGAGCCGCTCGAGGACGGCCTTGCCCTGCTCGAACAGCTTGTCCGCCTCGTCGAACCGCGTCTGCCCGATGCCGACGATGAACAACAGCACCGTGTACGCGCGCGCGCGGAGGTAGTCGTCGTGCGCGCGATCGGCGGCGAGCAGCGCGGCCGTGACGTCCCGCTCCGCTGCTTGGTCGTCATGATCGCGGAAGTAGCGCAAGCGGCCGAGCTCGATCATCGCCTGCGCTTCCACGCCGGGTTGCCCTTCGCGCTTCGCCGCCGCGACGACGGTCTCGAGCATCGCGATCGCGTCCTTCATCTTGCCGAGGTTCGCGATGCCGGTACTGCGCGTGATCTCGTCGCGCAGCTCCTCGACGCGCGCGGCGGTGATCGGCGTGCTCGACGAGGCGCGCTCGGTCAGCGTTCGCACGTCGCCGCACGGCGCGATCGGGCTCAGCTGGTTCACCGCGCGAACGCTGCGGCTGACGAGCTTCGCGTCGGCATCGGCGAGCGCCGTGGTGAACGACGACAGCCCGCGCAGCCGCTCGTCGAGGCAGGTCGTGCGCAGCGCGAGCACCTGCTCGGATTGCTCGTGATGTACGCGGGTGGCCTCGCACGCGCCGCGGCGCGCTTGCGTCCACGTCGCGGCGTACGCGTCGAGCGCGCGCTCCACGCTCGTCCACGCGTCCTGCGCGTACGGAACCTTGGTCGCGAGCATCTTCGCGCGGATCGCTTGCTTCGTCGGCGCGTCCCACACGCGCGCGAGCTCTTCATCGGCGCCGGCGCACGGATCGGCGGCCGTGCGCGTCGAGGCCCACACCGTAGTCGCGCCGGCGGCGGCGAGCACGGCGGCCCCGACGGCGATCGGCCAGGTGCGCCGCGGTCGCTGCTCGAGCACGTCGAGGAGCGAGCGCATCGACGGAAACCGTCGCGCCGGGTCGGTCGCGAGACCACGCGCGAGCGCGCTCTTCACGTTCGCCGGCACGCGCGGCGCTGCGGGGAACGTCACGGTCCCCATCATCGCCGCGCGCAGCGCCGGCAGCGTCGTGCCGCGGAACGGGCGCTGGCCGTAGAGCGCTTCGTACAGCGCGACGCAGAAGCTGAACTGATCGCTCGCTTCGGTCGCGACGTCGCCGGCGAGCTGTTCGGGCGCCATGTACGCCGGCGTCCCGAGGAGCGCGCCGGACATCGTCAACATCACGTCGCCGCGCGGATCGGCGTGATCGTCGTTCGCCTCGCGTGCGCCGTCGACGCGAACGAGGCCGAAGTCGCTGACCTTCGCGACCTGCGCGCGCGAGACGAGCACGTTGCTCGGCTTGAAGTCGCGATGCACGAGGCCCGCTCCGTGTGCGGCGGCGAGCCCGCGTCCCGCTTGCGCGAGCATCGCGATGATCTGCGCGACCGAGCGATTCGCCGTCGTCGACGCCATCCACGCTTGCAGCGTCTCACCGTCGACGTACTCCATCACGACGTACGCCTTGCCCTCGTGGACACCGGCTTCGAACACGCCGACGACGTTGGGATCGGCGAGGCGCGCGAGCGCTTGGGCCTCGCGGCGGATGCGATCCTCTTGCGCGACGTCGAGCTTGCTCTGCGAGTGACGCACCTTGATCGCGACGGTGCGATCGAGCTCCGGATCCCGCGCTCGATAGACCGCGCCCATCGCGCCGCGACCGACGAGATCGATGACCTCGAAGCGGCCGATAGTTTCTGCTGCGGGGCCGGTATCGCCGGCTGAATCGGCGTCGACGCTCGCGAGCGCGAACACGAGGTTTCTGCAGTCGTCGCAGTCCGCGAGGTGAGTCTCGACGGAAGCAGCTGCGACCACAGGCAAAACTCGGGTGACAAACCGAGTCAGCTCGACTTCTTCCGGACAACCCGTCGCCGCCATGCGCGCAGATAGAACGATCTTCGCGGGCCGATCAATCACAAAAAAAGATCGCTACACGCGCACGCCGATCCGCATCACCGAGGCGAACAACGGAAACCCTCAGGAGAGATTCGGATGAAGAAAATGCAAGTGGCTCTCGTCGCACTCGGCTTGGCTTTCGCGGCCACGGGGTGTGCGACTCACACGATCAATTACAAGAACCCCACGGCACAGGCGGGCGGCGCGACGCAGAGCGCGAAGCAGTCGTTCTTCCTGTGGGGCCTCGTCGGCGGCAGCGAGGTCGATCTCGTCAAGATGTGCCCGACCGGCGTCTCGCAGATCCAGAGCAAGACGAGCGTCGGCGATCAGCTGTTCGCGATCTTCACGGGCGGCATTTACTCGCCGATGTCCGTGAACGTGCAGTGCGCCAGCGGCGGCTCCGTCGCGAAGGGCGGTGCAGAGTGAAGCGCCTCGCGATGATCCTGTCCCTCGCCGCGGCGGGTGCGCTCGGCGCGTGCGCCGATGACGGAAGCGACCTCGACTCGACGCTGACGATCGAGAACGACTCCAGCTACGCGTTCGCCGAGATCAACCTCAGCCCCGAGGATTCGACCTCGTGGGGCTCGGACCTCCTCGGCGCGGACATCCTGGCGCCGGGCGAAGTCCTCGAGCTCTCGGGCGTGACCTGCGATGTCTATGACATCCGCATCGTCGACGACGAGGGGGACGAGTGCGTCCTGACGTCGGTGGACCTGTGCCTCGACAACGCGATCTGGACGATCGACGACGCCGAGCTGGCGGCCTGCCAGTTCTAAGGGCAGAACGAAGGCGGTTTGCGGACCCTTCTAACCCTTGTCTCCGACGAGGGTTCTGCATAGATTGCGGCCCCCATGGGGATTGCCGACTTCTTTCGCCCCAAATACCGCCACAGCGACGTCAAGGTCCGCAGCGCAGCCGTACGCGCGCTGACCGCCGACGACGCTGCCATCCTGGAACAAGTAGCTCGCACCGACCGCGATATCGGCGTCCGCCGCATCGCGATCGAGAAGATCGACGAGGCCAAGGTCCTCGCCGATCTCGGGCGAGCCGAAACCGAACGCAGCCTCAAGGAGCTCATCAACGAGCGCGCTGCGGAGCTGTGGACGTCCAATGCGTGCAGCGCAGACGCCGACAAAGCGGGCGCTGCACTCAGCGGAATGCTCGAGCTCGACGATCACCAGCGCGCGCTGGTCGACGTCGTCGTGCGCGCGCAGAACGCTGCGATCCGCAAGCGGGCGTTCGGCGAGCTGCGCGATCCGCGTGCGCTCGCGGATCTCGCGAAGAGCGATGCCGCACAAGACCTGCGCATCGCCGCGATCGCGCGGATCGATGACGGTGACGTGCTGCGCGCCCTCGCGATCGATACGACGCAGAAGGAGATCGGGCTCGCCGCCGTCGAGAAGATCGACGACGCGGACCGGCTCGAGAACGTCGCGAACAAGGCCAAGAACAAGGCCGTGCGCCAGAAGGCGCGCAAGATCGTCTCCGAGATCATCGAGGCCGAGCGCGCTCGTAACAAGAAACCGGGCACGCCCGACGAAGTGAAGCGACGCCGCGCCGAGAAGGCGCAGCTCGTGCGCGAGATGGAAGCGCTCGCGGACACGTTCGACTTCGCGAAGCACGAAGACGCCGTCGGCAAGCTCGAGGTGTCGATGATGAAGGCGGGGCCGTCGACCGACGGTACCGACGAGGGCGACGAGCGGTTCGCGAAGGCGGTCGAGCGGTTCTGGAAGCGCAAGGAGCACCACGACTCCATCGCGCGCACGCCCGACGAGCTTCGCGCGATCGCGCGCGAGGCCGAGCGCGAGAAGGACGCAGCCCGGGCACCGAAGCCCGAGCGCAAGCGCGAGAAGGATCCGGACGACGTCGACATCGTGTCGCCGAGCGCCCCGGCCGCGTTCGGCGGAGCTCCCGAGACCGACGAGAAGCGCGCGGCCCGCGAGGCCGAAGCGAAGGCGCGGCGCGAGGAGCGCGAGGCGCAGCGCGCGGAGCAGGACGCGCGGCGCGCGGCACAAGAGGCCGAGCGTGCGGCCCGCAAGGCGGCGGATGCCGAGCGCTCCGTCGAGATCAAGGCGAGCCTCGAAGCGATGCTCGGCGAGATGGAAGCGCTGATCGCGAAGTTCGATGGACCCGACGACAAGGCCGATGGCCGCGCCGTCGATCGCTTGCTGGCGCAATCCACGAAGGCGTTCGATCAGATCGGCAAGGTCGTCGGTCCGGATCGCGACACGCTCGCCGATCGCTACAGCGCCGCGCGCGGCAAGCTCGTGATCTACGCGAACGATCGCCGCGAAGCCGAGGATTGGCTGCGCTGGAACAACGTGCCCAAGGCCGAAGCGTTGATCCAGACAGCCAAAGAGATGGCCGAGGGCGACGCCGCGCCGGATCTCGGCAATCGTCTGCGCGAGCTGCAGAAGCTGTGGAAAGAGGAGATCGGTCCGCTTCCGCAGAAGCGCTCGAAGGAGCTGTGGGAGTCCTTCAAGACCGAGTGCGACAAGGTCTACGACAAGGTGAAGGGTGTCCGCGCCGTCGAGAACGAGAAGTTCGCCGACGTCACGAAGGTGAAGGAAGCGCTGATCGCCGAGGCCGAAGGGCTCGCCGAGTCCACCGACTTCGCCGCGACCGCCGCGAAGCTCAAGGAGCTCCAGGCCGCGTGGAAGACCTCGGGTCACCTGCCGCGCAAGCAGGGCGACGAGCTGTGGAAGCGCTTCCGCGCCGCGTGCGACAAGTTCTTCGAGCGCCGCAAGCCGATGCTCGACGCGAAGCACGCCGAAGAGGGCGCGAACCTCGCGAAGAAGCAGGCCCTGATCGCGCGTGCGACGCAGATCGCGAGCAAGGCGGGCGAGGGCACGTGGGGCAAGGCGATCGGCGAGATCAAGGATCTGCAGGCCGAGTGGAAAGAGATCGGCTTCGTGCCGCGTCGCGATGCGGACGCCGTCTACAAGGCGTTCCGCGCTGCGTGCGATTCGCTGTTCGCGAAGCGGGATGCCGCGCGCGATAGCGAGGCCAACGCGCACCGCGCCGAGATCGACGCGCTGCGTGCGGAGATCGAAGCAGCGAAGACCAGCGGCGATGTCTCCGCGGCGATCACGGCCCGCGCGAAGGCGCGCGAGCTGGGCGTCCTCGGCACCGAGTCGGTCGCGATGGTGCAGCACCTGATCGCGAACCACGCGGACGCGATCAAGGGCACCGAGCTCGATCCGGCGCAGCTGCGCTCCAAGCGCGAGAAGCTGATCGCGCGCGCCGAGGAGCTGTTGCCGAAGCAATCGACGGCGGCGCCCGCGAGCGGCGACGTGGCCGCGCAGCTCAAGGCCGCGATGCAGAAGAACGCGTTCGGCGATCTTCGCTTCTCCGGTCGCGATCCCGTCGAGGTGATCGACGAGCTTCGCGCGACGTGGACCGAGATCGGGCCGATCCTCGACGCGGAAGACCGCGCGCAGGTCGAGCGCTTCGACGCGACGGTGGCCAAGGTCTTGGACGCCGCGGGCGCGAAGGCACGCGAGCCGCGCGAGTCGCGCAGCGATCGCGATCCGAGCGACGAGGGTGGCCGTCGGCGTCGTCGCGATCGATCCGATCGCAACACGGATCCGTCGAACGCGGCCGAGCAGATCGCCGGTGTCGTCGCGACAGCGGCTGCGGTCCCGGAGCACTCGCCGCTGACGAGCGTCCCGGACGCGCGGGCGAGCGCGACATCCGAGATCTCGACGCCCGACGAGGTCACGGCGAATGCGCCCGTGCCGTTCGCGACGCACGACGCGGTCACGCAGCCCGCGCGCTTGCCACCCGAGATGCCCGCGGATATTCCGCCGGTCGTCACCACGCCGCTGCCGCCACCGCCGGTCCGCGCCAAGCCCTCGACGATGGCACCGCCCGCCGAGGAGCTCGACGGTGGCTGGGATCTCGGCGACGACGATCCCACGGGCGGCAAGGTCGACGCTGCAGCGACCGAGACCACGCCCTCGTCCAACGAGATGGCAGGCGATGGCTCCGTCGAAGGCGACGGACTCGATCAGGTCGACTGACCTGGTCGATGCCGCCGCGCACGTTATCGAACATCGTCGGCTTCGACGATTCGCCGTTTCCCTACGAGCACCGCGGTGACGTTCGCGTCGTCGGTGCCGTCTGTGCGCGCACGCGACTCGATGGCGTCCTCGCGACGACGGTGCGCCGCGATGGAACGAACTCGACCGATCGGCTGATCGAAGCGGTTCGCTCGTCGCGGTTCTCGGATCACATCCGCGGGATCCTCCTGCAAGGCATCGCGCTCGCCGGCTTCAACGTCGTCGATCTCACGCGCCTGTCCGAGACGCTCGACATCCCGGTGCTCGTCGTCGTGCGCAAGCAGCCGCGGCTCCACCTCGTCAAGGACGCGCTCCTCGATCGCACGCCCGGTGGCGAGGAGAAGTGGCGCTTGATCGAGAAGCACGGCGCGCTCGAGAAGCTCGGTGCGCTCTACGTCCAGCGCGCGGGGCTGACGCTGAAGGAAGCCGCCGAGCTCCTCGCGGCGACCACGTCGCACGGCAATATCCCCGAGCCGCTCCGCCTCGCACACATCATCGCGGGTGGGGTCGAGCGGGGCGCTTCGCGCGGCCGCCCCTAGTTCTCGGGCGTCCAGCCGTCGGGGACGCACGCGGGGCGATCGGTCAGCCCCAAGAACGCGGGCTGCTCTTTGCCAGACTCGTCCTTGTACGTTCGCGCGAGCGTCGCGGAGCACGACCAGCCCTTCGGACACGTCGTGTCCTCGTCGGCGTACATCTCGCCGGTCTTCGAGGGACCGCACGCCTTGAGGCACTTCATGCCCTTGCCTAGCCCCTCCGCGCAGTAGAGACCGGTGGCGCACTCCTTGTCGTCGGTACACCCCGCGCCGATCGGCAGCTCGCTGCGCGCCTTGCACGATGCGAGGGCGATCACGCCCGCTACCAACATCCTCGTCGTCACGGCCCGAAGCTGGCGTAGGATGCGGCCGTGCGCAAGGCATTCGCAGTCGCTCTGCTCTGTGTGGCGTCGCCCGCGTTTGCCGAACGCACGACGACGGTGAACCTCGGCGGAATGTTCGGCGGCGTCGAGAACCTCGACAACGTCGACAACTACTACGACCAACCGTCCATGCATCCCGCGGGTGGACCGCGGATCACGCTCGGCTTCGAGAACGCGCCGCTGAACATGCCGGCGACGCCCGGCTACAGCGTCGGCGTCGCGTTCGTGCCCGAGCTCACCGCGGGCGCGATGCTCGGCGAGGAACGCGGCGACATGTTCGTCGGCGTCGGTGCGCGCGGCGAGCTCCAGATCGGACAGCGCGAGCAGGGCCTGTTCAAGGTCAGCGCCCGCTTCGCGTTGTACCTCGCGGCGCGAGCGGTGGTGATCGGCAAGGATCAGGACACCGCCGGTGAATTCGTGTTCGGCGAGTACTTCTACGTCGGAAAAGGCCGCATGCGCATCGGCGGCGAGGTCAGCGTGTTCGCGCGTGAGGCGCCCATGGCGTACACGGAGAGTCAGATGGCAGTGTTCGCCAGCGCTTACCTCGGCTGGGCAATGTGAGTATCGTCGCGTCTACGTGACGTCCTCGCTGCTGACCTCCGACGATCTGTTCCTGTTCAATCAGGGCACGCACTACAAGCTCTACGAGAAGCTGGGCGCGCACTGCATCGAAGGGCAGGGTGTCGCGTTCGCGGTGTGGGCACCGAACGCGCGCGAGGTCAGCGTGATCGGCGATTGGAACGGGTGGCGCCCGGGCGCGACGCCGCTCTCCGCGCGCGATTCGTCGGGGATCTGGGAGGGCACGATCCCGAACATCGGCCACGGCGCTCGCTACAAGTACGCGATCGTCGGCCCCGACGGTGTCACGCGCGACAAAGCGGATCCGTTCGCGGCCCGCGCGGAGCACCCGCCCGCGACGGCGTCGCTCGTGTGGAACGCGCAGCACGAGTGGGCTGACTCCGCGTGGATGAAGTCGCGTGGTCATCGCCTCGCGCGTACGGCGCCGGTGTCGATCTACGAGGCGCACCTCGGATCGTGGCGGCGCGATCACAACCAGGTGCTCGGCTATCGCGAGCTCGGTCGCCAGCTCGGCGATCACGTCGCGAACCTCGGATTCACGCACATCGAGCTGATGCCCGTGATGGAGCATCCGTTCTACGGATCGTGGGGCTATCAGGTCACGGGTTACTTCGCGCCGACGACGCGCTACGGCGCGCCCGAGGATCTGATGGCGATGATCGATGGCCTGCACCAGCGCGACATCGGCGTGATCCTGGATTGGGTGCCCGCGCACTTCCCGACGGACGCGCACGGCCTCGGTCACTTCGACGGCACGCACCTGTTCGAGCACGCCGATCCGCGCCGCGGATTTCATCCCGATTGGACATCGTTCATCTTCAATTACGGCCGTCACGAGGTGAAGGCGTTCCTGATCTCGTCGGCGATGTCGTGGCTCGACCGCTACCACGTCGACGGTCTGCGCGTCGACGGCGTCGCATCGATGCTCTATCGCGACTACTCGCGCAAAGCGGGCGAGTGGGTCCCCAACGAAGACGGCTCCAATCACGATCGCGACGCGATCCGGTTTCTCCAGGACTTCAATCGCGCGGTCTACGCGCACTACCCAGACGTGCAAACGATCGCCGAGGAGTCCACGGCGTGGGGCGGCGTGTCGCGTCCGCCCGAGCACGGCGGCCTCGGCTTTGGCTACAAGTGGGACCTCGGTTGGATGCACGACACGCTCGCGTATCTCGAGCGCGATCCGATCCATCGCAAGCATCACCACGATCAGCTCACGTTCCGCGCGATCTACGCGCACACCGAGAACTACGTGCTGCCGCTCTCGCACGACGAAGTCGTCCACGGGAAGCACTCGCTCATCGACAAGATGCCCGGCGACCCGTGGCAGAAGTACGCGTCGATGCGCCTGCTCTACGGCTATCAGTGGACGCTGCCGGGCAAGAAGCTGTTGTTCATGGGCGGCGAGATCGGCGTGTGGTCCGAGTGGAACCACGACACGCAGCTCGATTGGCCCCTGGGCGAGCATCCGTCGCACGCGGGCATCGCGCGCTGGATCGGCGATCTCAACGCGGCCTACAAGTCACACCGCGCGCTCCACATCGCGGACTGCGAGCAGCGCGGCTTCGCGTGGATCATCGGCGACGATCGCGATGGCTCGATCCTCGCGTACTCGCGTCACGGTGACGCGAACGATCCGCCGATCGTCGTCGTCGCCAACTTCACGCCCGTGCCGCGCGATGGCTACCGCGTCGGCGTGCCCGTGGCCGGCTTCTATCGCGAAGTGCTCAACTCCGACGCACAGATCTACGGCGGCTCCGGCCTCGGAAATCGCGGCGGCACGAGCAGCGAGCCGATCGCATCGCACGGTCACGCGCAGTCGATCGTCGTCACCGCGCCGCCGCTCGCAATCATCGTGTTCGTCGCCGGATAGGTCCACATGCATCGCCATCAGCTACTTCTCGGGCTCCTCGGAGTCGTTGGTTGTTCGAGCAAAGCATCGGCGCCCGAGAAGGAGCGCGAGAAGCCGCCGACCCACGAGCCAGCACCGAAGAAGAACAAGCTCGAGCGCATCACGACAACCGCACCGCTCGAGATCACGAACATCGAAGTGCTACCGCTCGGCACGATGGCCGGGCCGTCGCCGGGGCAGTACTCGACGTCCTACGTCGCCACGCGCGACGGCCAGAAAGCGCCGATCGAGGCGCACATGCGTTGTCGCGTCGAGGGCTACAACCTCGTGAGCATCCATTCGTCGTCGTCGTCGAACCGCCAGGACACCGCATTCTGGGGCGATCCGTTCGGGACGCCTGCGTCGGTCTGCGAGATCCGGTGGTACGAGATGGTCGACAAACGCGAGTCCGTGGTCGCGCGCGCGTGCTTCCATGACGCCGTGCTCACCGACGGTGAATGCCCGCGGAGTGCGTTCCCGATGCCGAAGCTCGCCGATGGCTTCGCGATCGACTTCAAGCCCGTCCCGAGCCCGAAGCGCTTCGAGAACCCGATCCCGCCCATGCAGATGAGTCAGACCAACGTGCAGTTCAGCGCGATCGTGACCCTCGGCAAGGCTCTCGGCGACAAGGTCGCGGGCTACAAGCTGCGCTGTCAGGAGGGGAGGAAGGTCGGTGTGTTCGAGGACACCAACGAGTTCGTGAACCTGTGGCGCATGGAGCCCGGCGAGTCCGTGTACGCGTGGGAGTTCGTGTTCCACGGTGACGACACGCTGCAGAGCATGACGGCGCCCGATCGCTGCGAGCTCGAGATCCTGGCGGTCGCGCGCGACGCGGCGAAGATGAAAGGCGAGTTGCTCGGTCGATTCTGCATCGCGAAGAATGGCGACACGACGCCGGGCGCGTGCACGCCGCCGATCGGGACGTAGTCGCTACTTCGTCGCCGGCTTCTTCGCAGTCGGCTACTTCGTCGCCGGCTTCGTCGTCGCCGGCTTCGTCGTCGTCACGAGCGAACGCTTCGTTGCGACCCGATCGTGTTCGTTATCGCTTCTTCGCGGGCTTCTTCGCGGCGGGCTTCTTCTTCGCGGCGGGCTTCTTCTTCGCGGCGGGCTTCTTCTTCGCGGCGGATTTCTTCGCGGCGGGCTTCTTCTTCGCGGCGGATTTCTTCGCGGCGGGCTTCTTCTTCGCGGCGGGCTTCTTCTTCGCCTTCGCGCTGGCCTTCGCCTTCTTGGGCGGGTTGTACGCCGCGTAGATCGCCTCGTCGAGCGCGGTGCCGAGCACGTCGTCGTCGCACTCGAGGCCGCCTTGAATGATCTCGGCGACCGACTCCGCCGTGCCCGCGCGGAACACGGTCCCCGAGTCGCCCATGTACGTCCACACGTCATAGACGTGGTTCGCACCGTCCATCACCTTCCACAGATCCACCGTCGACAAGACGCGCGCGGCGAGCGGATCGGCGCCGGCGAAGTCATCGTCGATCGTCACCGGGCCGGGCGAACCGAAGTACAGCGTCGCGATCACCGCGAGCTGGTCGGTGTCGCCGGTGCTCAGCCCATCGGTGGTGGTCAGCATGCGGCGGTCGGTCAGCTTCATGGGCGCAGGATACGCTCACTCGTCGCTGCTCACTCCGTCGCGGTGAACTTCTCTTTGGGCGTGTTCAGCGTCTTGCCGCCGTTGTCGAACCACACGACCCAGGTCACCGGCTTCTTCTTCGCTTCCTTCGCGTAGGTGATCGCGAGCTTCCCGCCGTCGAGCTTGATCGGCGTCGCCCCCGGCCATCGTTCAGCGGCGTCTCCGGCCGCGAAAGAAAGCACGCAACTCGGATCGGGGACGTTCGAGTCGGTGCGCATGCTCGCAATGCAAGACTTTGTTCCTGGTGCGCGTCTGGTCTCCGAGAAGGGCGGGTTCACCCCGCAGGTCGAGAAGCTCGCCACCTTCGACGAGGCCGTTCACGCCGCGGCGATGTGGATCCGGGCCTATCAGATCTCCGTCATCACTATCGAGACCGTCGTTCTTCCCAACATGTGGAGCCCCGACGAGCAGGGCTCGAAGGATCCGGTGCTCGCCGTGGCGAAGGAGCAGAAGTGGATCTGGGAGGACAAACACGTACGGTGGTTTCAGTTCGTGCGGGTCTGGTACGAGGCGCCGGAGCCGCCGCCCCCACCGTTTCGCTGACCGATGTGTGCGCTCGTCTCCGGCGCGGTAGTGTCGCGCATGGACAAGCTGTTCGTGTTCCGGTCCGGCTTCGACGATGGAGGCACGACGTACTTCTGCCCGTTCTCGGCGCAGGTGATCGGATTCCTCGCGTACTACCCCGAGGTCAAGGACTCGCTCGAGATCATCGAGCTCGACTTTCCCAAGCCGCGCCATCCGCTGTTCGACGTGCTCGGCGAGACGCATCAGGCCGCGCCGATGCTCGTGCTCGCGGGCACCCCGACGCCAGTGCCGAGGGTGACGATCGCCGAAGCGAACGGCCATTCGTACGTCGAGAAGACCATCGAGATCCTCCGGTATCTCGCGGCGACGCGCAGCGTTCCGGGCCCGCACTGAGCGCGCGCTGAAACCGCGATCATCGCTTCGGGGTTGACGCTGTCTCGACAATGCACTACCAAATGGTTGTGCAACCGATCGGTGGTGTATTGACGCCGCCGGAACAACCAGGAGAACTCCGATGAGCGACATCCTTCACGAGATCCATATTCAAGCCCCAGCCTCCAAGGTCTTCTCGGCGCTCGCCACCGTGCCGGGTCTCGCGCGGTGGTGGACGACCACGACCGGCGGCGAGAGCAGCGTCGGCAAGATGATCGAGTTCCGATTCAACGACCACGTGGTGCCCACGCGCGTCGACGAGCTCGCCACCGACAAGCGCGTGGCGTGGGAGATCGTCGGCACGGGCGACGATTGGGAGGGCACGAAGGTCACGTTCGACCTCACCGAGGACAACGGACGCACTAGACTCCTCTTCGGTCACCGCGAATGGAAGAAGGCGAACGACTTCTACGCTCACTGCACGATGAAGTGGGCCACGTTCCTCCTCAGCCTGCGCGACTACGTCGAGCGCGGGGCGGGGCGCCCGTTCCCGCACGATCTGCGCATCTGAGGTCCGCGTGACCAAGCGCGACGAGGACATGCTCGATGGCGTGTTTCACTGCCTCGCGGATCCGGCGCGGCGGAAGATCGTCGCGCTCTTGCGCGAAGCGGGCGAGATGACGGTGGGGGAGGTCGGCAAGGCGTTCTCGATGACGCAAAACGGCGTGTCGAAGCACGTCAAGGTCCTCGAGGACGGCGGGCTCGTCGCGCGCAGGGTCGTCGGGCGCGAGCACTGGATCTCGGTGCGCTGGGAGGCGATGCAGCCCGCGTACGAGTACCTGCACTTTCACCATCACTATTGGAGCAAGCGCCTCGATGCGATGGTGGACTACGCGAAGAAGAAGAAATGACCTACGTCCATCTCGAGCGCATCCTTCCACGATCGGCCAAGCGCGCCTTCGAAGCGTGGCTGGATCCCGAGGCACTCTCGGTGTTCATGTGCGCCGCGCCCGGGATGACGATCTCCAAGGTCGAGCTCGATCCGCGCGTGGGCGGCGCGTTCCTGATCGTGATGACGCTCGGGGAGCGCGACCTCCCGCATCGCGGCGAGTACCTCGAGATGGAACGCCACACCCGGCTCGCGTTCACCTGGCGGTCGCATCACGCGGGCGAGGGGAGCCGCGTGACGCTCACGTTCGAACCCCTCGGTCCGAGGAAGACGCGCCTGATCCTCGAGCATTTCGGCCTGGAAGAATCAGCGCGTGAATCGCACGTGGCCGGTTGGACCCGCATCCTCGATCTCGCTGGTACGCTCGCCGAGTGAACGACACGAAGTGGGTCTGCATCCACGGGCACTTCTACCAGCCGCCGCGGGAGAACCCGTGGCTCGAGGCGATCGAGGTCCAGCCGAGCGCGCATCCGTATCGCGATTGGAACGAGCGCATCACCGCGGAGTGCTACCGGCCGAACGCGGCCGCGCGTGTGGTGGACGAGCGAAACCAGATCATCCAGATCGTCGACAACTATCAGCACATGAGCTTCAACGTCGGGCCCACGCTGATGTCGTGGCTCGCGGAGCACGCCCCCGACGTTCACACCGCGTTGATCGAAGCGGATCGCGCGAGCCAGAAGCGGTTTGGTGGTCACGGCTCGGCGATGGCGCAGGTCTACAACCACCTGATCATGCCGCTCGCGACACCCCGCGATCGCGCGACGCAGGTGATCTGGGGCATCGCGGATTTTCGCCATCGCTTCGGCCGCGTGCCCGAGGGTATGTGGCTCGCCGAGTGCGCGGTGGATCTCGGCACGCTCGACGCGCTCGTACAGGAGGGCATCGAGTTCACCGTGCTCGCGCCGCATCAGGCCGCAGCGTGGCGCGCGCCGGGCGAGACGGCATGGCGGACGACGCCCATCGATCCGGGACGCGCGTACAAGTGCCGCCTTCCGTCGGGGCGAACGATCGATCTGTTCTTCTACGACGGGGCGACGTCGCAAGCCGTGGCGTTCGAACGACTGCTCGTCGACGGTCACCAGATCATCTCGCGGATGACCGCCCGCGGAACCGTCGAGGGCAGCGCACCGACGCTGTGCCACATCGCCACCGACGGCGAGACCTACGGACATCATCATCGCTACGGCGACATGGCGCTCGCGTGGGCGCTTCGCCAGGTGGAGCAAGGGTGGAATCACACGCGGCTGACGAACTACGCGGAGTTTCGTGCGGCGGTTCCGTCGACGTGGGAAGTGCAGCTCGCCGAGAACACGTCGTGGAGCTGTGTCCACGGCGTCGAGCGCTGGCGCAGTGACTGCGGATGCAACAGCGGTGGCAAGCCGGGCTGGAACCAAGCGTGGCGGCGCCCACTCCGGCAAGCGCTCGAGTGGCTCGGCGAGCGCGCCTACGAGACGGTGGATCGGCTCGGCGTGAAGCTGTTCAAGGATCCGTGGGCGGCGCGCAACGCGTACATCGACGTGCTGCTCGAACGCACGCACGGCTCGCGCGATCGGTTCCTCGCGACGTATCAGGGGCGCGAGCTGTCCGCGGCCGATCGCGTACGCGCGTTGTCGCTGATGGAGCTCGCGCGTCACGCGATGCTCATGTTCACGTCGTGCGGCTGGTTCTTCGACGATCTCTCGGGCATCGAGACCGTGCAGTGCTTGCAGTACGCGGCGCGCGTGACCGAGCTGATCGCCGAGGTGACCGGCGAGTCGAAGGAAGCGGTCGAAGAGCCGCTCGTCCAGCGGCTTGCCGCAGCGCGCTCGAATCTCCCCGAGGAAGGCGATGGCCGTCGCGTGTGGGAGCGGCGGGTGCGTCCCGCGCGCGTGGATCCGGAGAAGGTCGCGGCGCACGTGGCCGTGCAGACGCTCGTCGAGCCCGACGTGGCGGCGAGCTTCGAGGTCTACGGCTATCACGTCGATTTCCTCGATCGCGTCGAGCGCCGGTTCGGTCGATCCCGCCTCGTCGCGGGGACCGTGCGCGTGCGATCGCGTTTGACCGAGACGACGACGACGCTGGCCTTCGCGGGGCTGCACCTCGGCGAGCAGCACGTCACCGGCGGCGTGCGCCCGCCGCCCGACGAGCGTACGTGGGGCACGGTCCTCGACGAGCTGACGGCCGCGTTCAAGACGGCCGACGTCTTCGCCGCGCAGCGCGTGATCGATCGCCACTTCCCCGGCGACGCGAAGCTGTCCTTGTCATCGCTGTTGCCCGGAGCGCGCGAGCGCGTGCTCGAAGCGGTGCTCGGCGGCGCGATCGCCGATGCCGAGCAGCAGTTCGCGGTGGCATACGAAGAGCACGCGCCGTTGATCCGATGGCTCGTCGCGCATAGCCTGCCGGTGCCCGCCGCACTGCAGACCACCGCCGAAGCAGCGCTACGCCGTCGCGTACTCGCGAACCTCCACGCCGTGGACGCCTCGTTCTCCGCGCTGCGCGAGCAGATGATCGAAGCGAGCGAAGTGCGAGTCAGCCTCGACACGCCCGAGATCGCGCTCGCCGCGAGCGAGGGGCTGCAGCGCTTGCTCGCCGGCGTGATCACCGAGGACGGCGAGCTCGATGCCGCGCGTCTCGAGGTCGCCGCGAGCGCCGCCGAGGTCGCCGCGCGCATGAAGAGCACCGTGGATCTGTGGTTCGCGCAGAACACGACTCATCACTGGCTCGCGCGTCTGCCCGCGCTCGAGAAGGCTGCGCACGCTGGCGATACCGACGCGCAGCTCGTCGGGACTCACCTCCGGCGTCTGGCCATCGCACTCCGCCTCGCGATACGGTGAGCGCGATGTCCGCCGCTGATCTCGCTGCCGATACTCGCGTGACCGCCGATCCCGAGGTGTCCGGCCGCTATCACGTCACGCTGCCGGATCACTGGGACTACCTGCTGCCCTCGGGCGGTGCGGTGATGACCACCGCGCTGCGCGCCGCCGAAGCGCACCTACGCGAGCCACTGCTGCGCTTCGCGAGCGCGACCACGATCTTCTGCACGCCGCTGCGAGCGACGAAGCTCGTGGCCGATGTCACCGAGCTTCGTCGCGGCAAGTCCACCGCACAGCTGCGCGTGTCGCTGCGCCACGTGGATGCGATTCCGGATCCCGAAGACGAGAGCGACAACTCGCGCGGCCTCGAGCTGCTCGCGACGTTCATGCGCGATCGCAAAGGCCCCGACGTTCGCGGCGTCGCGATGCCGACGTGGACCAAGAGCGTCGCCGACTCCGCACCCGTCGACGACGGCCTGCCCAACAACCCGCACGGTCGCTTCCGCCTGTACCAACAGCTCGATTGCCGCATCGCCGATGGTCCGCGGTTCTGGACACCCGAGTACGAAGCGGGTCCCGCTCGCTACGCGCGGTGGTTTCGCTATCGCACACCGCAACGCGACGCGCAGGGCCGCCTCGATCGTCTCGCGCTACCTCCCTTGATCGACACGATGCCCACGGCGCTGCATCGCGCGATCGGTCCGGGCGGCTATCGCTTCTTTGCACCGAGCCTCGATCTCACGACCTACGTCGTCGACGACACCACGCGCGAGTGGCTGCTCGTCACCGCGATCGTGCGGCGCGCGCACCATGGTTGGGCGATCGCCGACTGCGAGGTGTGGGATGACGAGGGCCGCTTCCTCGCCTACGGCGCGCAGGCGATGTACCTGCACGGCCTGTCCGGGGATCCGCCGACGATCGACGCGTCGAACCGCTGACATCGTGCGCCATGTCTCACTGCTTCGTGCGCCCTGGCACGTGGCAGAAACTACGGATAGCGCGAGCTTGTCGAATCGGGGCTATCATTCACGTCGTGAGGTTCGGGACCACCATCGCACTTGGCCTCGCCATGTTCGCGGGTTGCGCGTCGTCGTCGAGCGGCAACGCCGACGGTAGCGTTGACACACCACCACCGATCGATGCCGCGCAGTGCGGCGATCTCCCGTGCGAGGGACTCTACGTCGAGAGCTCGGGCGTCGACTCCGCGCCCGGCACGATGGCGGCGCCGATGCGAACGATCAACGCCGCCGTGCTCAAAGCCGCGGGCGCCAATCCACCGCTCGCGGTGTTCGTGAAGCACGGCATCTACACCGCGCCCGTCGTGATGAAGGCAGGCGTCGGCGTCTACGGCGGCTTCGACGATACGTGGGCGCGCAGCCTGACCGTCGACACCGAGATCAGCGCGCCATCGCCGGCGGTGACATTCGACGCGATCCAGATCCACACGGTGCTCGATCGCGTCACCGTACGCAGCGACGACGCGACGACACCCGGCGCGAGCACCACGGCGATCGTGATCACGGGATCGAAGAACATCGAGCTCGTCGATGTCGACGTGCTGCCCGGTGCGGGTGCTGCAGGAGCCGACGGCACCGACGGTAACACCGGCGGCGGCGGCTCCGTCGGCATCGGTGGACAACCCGGCTGCGAAGACTCGGGCGGCTTCTGTTCGGGCTGCAATCGCCCGCAAGGCGGCGCCGGTGGAACCTCGGCGTGCGGCCGCACCGGTGGTCGCGGCGGCAATGCGGGTCACGGCGATAACGGCGGCGACAATGGTGGCAACGGCGTCGGTCAGGTGAACCTCGGCGCGGGCGGAGGCCAAGCAGCCGTCGGGCAGCCCGGCGGTCCCGGCAATCCCGGTGGGCCGGGCTCGTCGGGCCTCGGCGGCATCGAGGTCGGCATGTTTCTCGGCACCGTGTACTCGCCGTCGAACGGCATCGACGGCACCGCCGGCGGTCATGGCAATGGTGGTGGCGGTGGTGGCGGTGGCGGTGGTGGCAACGACGACTGCGATTCGTATGGCTCGTCGGGCGGCGGCGGTGGCGCCGGTGGTTGCGGCGGTGGACTCGGCACGGGCGGATCCGGCGGCGGTGGATCGTTCGGCGTCGTCGCGCTCGATTCGCTCGTCCTCGTCAAGGGCTCGCGCGTGACCGCGGGTCCCGGCGGCGCCGGTGGACGCGGTGGACGCGGCGGCGACGGCGGATCGGGTGGCGGCAGCGGACCCGGTGGACCGTACGGCGGTGGTGGCGAACAAGACGATGGCGGCAACGGAGGCGCGGGCGGCGCCGGCGGCGCGGGCGGCGTGGGTGGACACGGCGGCGGTGGCGGCGGCGGTGCTTCGGCCGCGGTCGTGTGCCTCGGCGCGTCGACGATCACGACGCCACAGACCACGCTGACCGGCGGCACCGGTGGCGCCGGTGGAGCGTCGATGGGAAATCCCGGACTGCCGGGAACGTCGACGCGCGCGATCGGCTGCCAGTTCTTCTAGGTCGCGCGATCAAGCTCGAGAACGCCCGACCACGTGCGTCCCATTCATCGAGCGTAGTACAACACCGTGGCATGTCCACGCCGACGACAAGTACGAGCGAGAGCGGCCTCGCGAGCGCGCTGCTCCTCGACGGCAAGGGCGGCGCGCGTCGTCTCGATTGGGCGGGCGTGGACGCCTGGACACCCGCGGACGGCCCGTTGTGGCTTCACCTCGATTACTCGGCCCCCGACGCCGCGTCCTGGTTGCAGCAGAAGTCGGGCATCGATCCCGTGATCCTCGAGGCGCTGCTCGACACCGATCCACGCCCGCGGACGCTGCCCCAACCTGACGACCAGCTACTGCTCATCGTCCGCGGGATCAACCACAACCTGTCGTCGGATCCCGAGGACATGATCTCGATCCGCGTCTGGATCGAACCGAATCGCATCCTGACGCTGCGCCATCGCTCGTCGCGATCGCTCGAGTCGCTCGCGAACGACACGGTGAAGGGCAAAGGTCCTCGTAACGTCGGTGAGGTCACGTCGCAGCTCGTCGATCGCATCGTCGATCACGTGGTCACGCGCGTCGATCGCCTACACGACCAGATCGCGACGTCCGAGGACCAGATCCTATCCGAGAAGCGCGGCGGCGATCTGCGCGCGTATCTCGCGGATCATCGCCGGCGCGCGATCGGCCTGCGCCGCTTCCTCGGTCCGCAGCGCGATGCCCTCTCGAAGCTGACCGCGATCCAGTTCCCGTGGCTCACCGATCGACATCGCGCGGAGATCACCGAGACCACCGATCGCATGATGCGTGCGATCGAAGAGCTCGATGCCGCTCGCGAGCGCGCAGCGGTCACGCAAGAAGAGCTGTCGTCGAAGATGGGCGAGCTGACGAACCAGCGCTTGTACATCTTGTCGATCATCACGGCGGTGTTCTTGCCGCTCGGCTTTGTCTGCTCGCTGCTCGGCGTGAACGTCGGCGGCGTACCGCTGCAGACCAAGGAGTGGGCGTTCTGGGCGCTGCTCGGCGTGTTCGCCGTTGGTGTGGCGATCCAGTTCTACATCTTCCGCAAGCGCGGCTGGCTCAAGCGCGATTAGCGCGTCCGAGCTCGACGTTGGCGTGCAGCGCGTGCGCGTACTACGCTCGATGCATGCGTCGGGCGCTGCTCGTGCTGGTGTTGATCGCTCCACCGGTCGTGGCCGGTCCGGTGCGCGCCGCCGAGGGGAACGAGGACGCGGGCGAGCTCGTCGATGTCGCGACGCTCATCCCCGACGCGGTGATGGATCTGCGCTACGCGACCAAGGACAACTTCGTTGGCGAGGCGGTGTATCCGAAGGCCGTGTGCAAGCTGCGCCGGTCGGTCGCGAAGCGGCTCGCGCGCGCGGCGAAGATCCTGCGTGCGGAGAAGCGGCGCCTCGTGATCTGGGACTGCTATCGGCCGTCGTCGATCCAGGCGGCGTTCTGGAAGCTCGTTCCCGACGAGCGCTACGTCGCGAACCCCGCGAAGGGCTCGCGCCACAGCCGCGGCGCGGCCGTGGATCTCGCGCTCGCCGACAAGGACGGTACGTTGCTCGCGATGCCCACCGCGTTTGACGATTTCAGCGAGAACGCGCATCGCAAGGCCGCGCTGGCGGGCAACGCGGGTCGCGAGGCCAAGCGGCTCGAGGCGGCCATGACCCGGGTCGGCTTCGTCGGCATGCCGACGGAGTGGTGGCATTTCGACGCACCGGATGCCTCGAAATACGCGCTGTCGGACGTCCCGCTGTAGCATCCAACGACCGTGGATCCGAGCCCGATCCCGTCGTACCCCGTCAACGAATTCGGTCCCCTGATGAAGGGGCTCGTGATCGGTGGCGTCGGGATCCTGCACGTGTTTCTCGCGCAGTTCGCGATCGGCGGCGGCGCGCTGCTCTATTACTTCGAGCGGCTCGGGCAGCGCGGCATGCAGGACGCGCGCACCTTCGTCGATGGCTACTTCAAGGTGCTCGTGCTCGTGTCGTTCGTGGTCGGTGCGTTGACCGGCGTCGCGATGTGGTTCACGACGATCCAGGTCGGCGCTCGCACGATCGGCCTCATGATCGACGAGTTCCACTGGCTGTGGGCCACCGAGTGGGTGTGGTTCTCGATCGAGATCTGCGCCGGCTACGCGTTCTATCGCTTCGGACCCGCGCTCGACGATCGGGCGCGGCGACGATTGCTCGCGCTGTACGCGCTCGCGGCGTGGATGAGCCTGTTCTGGATCAACGGGATCCTGTCGTGGCAGCTCACGCCGGGCGAGTGGCTACACGGCGGATCGATGTGGGCGGGCTTCTTCAACGCGAGCTTCTGGCCGTCGCTGCTGTTCCGCACCGCGGTGGCGGGGACGCTCGCGGCGCTCGTCGCGTGCATCTTGATCAACACCATGGAGCTACCGCGCGAGCGCAAGGCCGCGCTGATCCGCGTCGCGTCGCGGTTCGCGTTGCCGATGGCCGCGATGCCGCTCCTCGCGCTGTGGTTCATGGCCGTGATTCCGGGCGATAGCCGCCAGTGGCTGATGGGTGGCTCGATGCCGATGACGATGTTCGTCGCGGTCGCGGCCGGAGCGTCGACGCTGATCGGTGGCTATGTCGTGGTCGGGCTGTTCCTCAAGCGGCTCTACATCAACGGTGCGACCGCGACGCTGCTCCTCGCGCTCGCGTTCGGTGCGACTGCTGCGGGCGAGTTCGTGCGCGAAGGTGCCCGCAAGCCGTTCACCGTGCGCGGTGTCTTGTACTCGACGTCGCTCACGCCGGACGAGGTGACGCGGCTGCGCGTCGAGGGCGCGACCGCGCACGATCCGTATCCATTGCGCGACGCGAGTCGCTATCCCACCGCGCAGCTCGCACGCGGCGCGAAGGTGTTTCGCAACCTGTGCGATGCGTGCCACACGATGCGCGGCGCGAATGCGGTCATGCACCTCGCACACACGTGGACGCCGGATCAGCTACGCCTGAACATCGCGAAGCTACAGCGCACGAAGGCGTTCATGCCGCCGTTCGCCGGCACCGCCGAGGATGTCGAAGCGCTCGTGCAGCTGATCCGGTGGGAGATCGCGGATGCGCCATCGGCGTGGCCCGCGAGCGAGGACCCGGCGGTGCGCGCGCAGATCACGCGGTGGCTCGACGAAGCGGGCACGTCACCCGGCAGCGGGCGAGGGACCGAGTGATGTGGCCGCTGTCGTCGAACGCGAACGCGGTGTGGCTCGCGCTGTACTTGCTGACGTTCGCGCTCCACATCGTGCTCGTCGGCTACGTCGTGGCGGGCACCGCGTACGCGCTGATCCAAGCGCTGCGCAAGAAGGACGATCCGATCGCCGAGGGTGTGCGCGATCGGCTGCCGTTCATGCTCGGCCTCGGCATCACCGCCGGCGTCGCGCCGCTGTTGTTCTTGCAGCTCCTCTATCAGCGGCGGTTCTATAGCGCGAACTTGATCCTCGGTCCGCGCTGGGGCGCCGTCGTGCCCGCGCTCGTGATCGGCTTCTACGCGCTCTATCTGGCGAAAGCGACCATCGTGCCGCGGCTACGCAAGCTCGCGCTCGCGACGGGCCTCCTCTGCTTCGTGTTCGTCGCGTGGTCCTGGACCGAGATCAACGCGGTGATGCAAGACGAGCCCGCCTGGCGCGAGATGTACGCGGCGGGCTCGCGACTCTACGCGCAGAGTGGCGTGGTGCCGCGTTTGCTCGTGTGGCTCGGTGCGATGGTGTCGGGCTTCGCGATTCTCGCCGCGTGGTGGGCTCGCACCGAGGACTATCGCCGGCTCGCGATCATCGGTGTGATCGGACGCGTGGCGAGCGCGCTCGCGATCGTCTGGCTCGCGACGGACACGAGCCCGAGCGCTGCGATCGTCGGCTCGGCGCACGGGTGGACCTACGTGCTCGCCGCCGCCGTGCTCGTCGAGCTCGTCGGGTGGGCGTGGATGTTCCGCCGGACGACGAGCAGTGCGCTCTCGCTCGTCACGGCCGCCGGTGCGGCGGGGCTGATCGCGGGCGTCGTCGTGCGCGAGTCGCCGAGGCTCGCGTTGATCGACGCTCCTCGCGCGTCGGCCGTCGAGGCGCAAGGGCTATGGGTGTTCGCGGTGACCGCGTTCGTCGGAATCGCCTTGATTGCATGGATCGTGCGAACGATTCGCACCTAGCGAATCCCGCAATCATTGCCGCGCACGATCGCAAACGCGCACGCGTTGCGTGGTTTGTCGTTGTCTCGTGAATCGCGGGCGGCGCGACGTTTGCTCACATGTGGATCATGAGCAAGATCTTGATCGGCTACGCCAGTCACTACGGCCAGACGCGCAAGATCGCGGCGCGCATCGCTGCCACGCTCGAAGATCGCGACCACGACGTCACGATGTTCGACCTCGCAGGGCCGCGCCAGGAGTCGCCCGACGGATACGACGTCGTGGTGCTCGGCTCGCGCGTCGAGACGGGACGGCACGCCCCCGCGTTCCGCGCGTACGTGCAGGCGCACCGCGCGAAGCTCGCCCAGCGGTCGACGGCGATGTTCTCGGTGAGCATGGCCGCGGCCCATCCCCATGCGGGCACCGATCCAGAGGGCTACATCGCGAAGACCTGCCAGGAGCTTGGCTGGTCACCGATGCGATGCGCGTCGTTCGCAGGCGGGCTTCCGTATCGCAAGTACGGCTGGGTCACGCGACTCGTGATGAAGACGATCACCAAGCGAGCCGGCGGACCGACCGACACCTCGCGCGATCACGAGCTCACCCACTGGGACGAGGTCGATACGTTCGCGCGCGAGATCGATGCGCTTCGCGTATCCGAAATCATCACGCCGGTGTCGACGTTCGTCCGTCCTGCGTGACCGTGGCACACACGGTGCACGAAGTGTCGTCATGTTCCCGACGCCGAAGATCACCAAACCGATCGTCGAGCCGAAGCCCGAACTGGTTTGCGCGCAATGCAAGGAGCGTCTCGATCCGGCGCAAACGCGGATTCATCGCGAAGGCCGTCGAGTCCTGTGCACCGATTGCGCGTACGGCGACATGCCGCACACCGATTGAGAGAACACCATGGACCAAACGACCGCTACCTCGCAGACCGCAACCGCGCACGACGCTTCCTCTGCTCCGCGTCCCGTGTCGAAGCCCGACTCGGTTCGCCTGCTCGTGATGGACGTGATCCAGGCGTACCCGCTCGCCGCCGTCGCGATCGTGTTTGCCGCGGGCTACGTGGTCTCGCGGATCGTGCAGAGGTTCCGATGAAGGCGGCCCTGGAACGCCTGCGCGAAGCGATTCGCACCAAGCCCGGTCGCGCGATCGCGATCTCCGCCGCCGCCGGCGTGTGCCTCGCGATGTCGCGATCGCGTGACCGCGTGACCCGCACCGCCGCGCGCGCGGTGATCACCATCGCGATCGCGCGTGGACGAGAGCTCGCGATCGAGAGCGTCCTGGCCCGCGTTCGAGCGTGGATCGGTGGCGAGCGCCCCGACGCGATCGAAGCGAACTAGCACGCTGTTCGTCGTCGCTAGGTGTAGTGGCGCTGCGCGACGAACTCTCGGTGGAGCTCGCCGCGGACATCGGGATGCGCGATCGAGATCAGCGCTTCCCCGCGCTCGCGCAGCGTCATGCCGTGCAGGTTGCGCGCGCCGTACTCGGTGACGACCCAATGCACGTGTCCACGCGTCGTGACCACGCCGGCGCCGGGCTTGAGCTGCGCGCAGATGCGCGAGAACTTCCCGCCGCCCGCCATCGACGGCAACGCGATGATCGGCTTGCCGCCGCGCGAGAGTGCGGCGCCGCGCAAGAAGTCCATCTGCCCGCCGATGCCCGAGTAGATGGACGATCCGATCGAGTCCGCGCACACCTGTCCGGTGAGATCGATCTCGAGAGCAGAGTTGATCGCGGTGACCTTGTCGAGCTTGCGGATCAGCGCGGTGTCGTTCGTGCGATCGCAGCCGTGGAACTCGATGCCCGGGTTGTCGTTGACGAGATCGAACAGCCGCTGGCTGCCCGACACGAAGCTCGTGACCGATCGACCCGGGTGCACGGACTTGTGCGTGTTCGTGATCACGCCGTTCTCGATCAACGGGATCATTCCGTCGGAGAACATCTCGGTGTGCAGCCCGAGCTCGAGGCGATCGCCGAGTCGCGCGAGCACCGCGTCCGGAATCGCGCCGATGCCCGCTTGGAGCGTGGCTCCATCCTCGACGAGCGCGGCGACGCGTTCGCCGATCGCGCGATCGACCTCGGTGGGCACGGTCGGCGGCGCCGCGTGGAGCGGTCGGTTCGTGCGAATGAACGCGTGGATGCGCGACAACGGGATCGCGGTGTTGCCGTGCGTGCGCGGCATCTGATCGTTGATCTCGGCAAGCACGATGCGCGCGTGATCGACCGCGGCGCGCGCGATATCGACGGACGTTCCGAGCGAGCACATGCCGTGGCGATCCGGTGCCGCGACCTGCACGAGCGCGACATCGAGACGGAGCGAGGTGGCGAACAGGCTCGGGATGTCCGACAGGAAGACCGGCATGAAGTCCGCGCGGCCTTCGGCGACCGCTTGGCGTAGATGCGGCCCGACGAAGAACGACACGGAACGGATCCGCGGCGACACGTCCGGCTCCGCAAAGCTCGCAGGCCCGCCGGTGTGCAGGTGATACAGACGAACGGCGTCGAGATCGCCGCGCGCGACGAGCGCGTCGACGAGCGGCGTGGGAGTGGCGGCGGCACCGTGAAGAAAGACACGAGCACCGTTGGGGACGAGGGCCGCGATCTCCGCGGGAGACACCGCGCGCGAGGCCCAGGACGGATCGAGTTGCATGCACATGCGTCGAGCAGGCAGCGTGCCTATGGCAAACCGCGTCAATGCGGCCCATTTCGCGCACGGCTTGCACTTCGTAGTTCTCGAGCGCAAGCGCTGCGCCGTCGGCGGGATAGGCGACGGTGAGATGTTCGTGAACGAATGTTTCGCCGTTCGCCTCCGTACGGTTCGGGAGGCCAACTACGGACCATGTCTTCACGGTCCATATTCCTCGTGGTGACGCTCGGACTCGCGGTCCCGAGCATCGCTGTCGCACAGCCGCAGGTCCGCGATCATCGGACGGACGCGCCACACCAGAAAGCAGCCGGTCCGACGGAGCCTCCACCCGCGGCGAAAGCCGAGACGTGGAGACCGCGCCGCGGTCAGGTGTGGGTCGCGGGGCAGTGGGAGTGGCGCGGCGGGGCGTGGCAGTGGAAGCCGGGCCACTACGAGGGACGCAAGAAGGGCAAGCGATGGAGCGAAGGCCGCTGGGACAAAGACGGCGGTAGCTGGAAGTGGATCGCCGGATCGTGGAACGACGCGCCGAAGGAACCCGATCAACCGCCCGCCCCCGTCGACGAGACACCGCAGTTCCGTCGCGGCTTCGTCTGGGTGAAGGGCTATTGGTCGTGGGACAACGGCGGTTGGGAGTGGACGCCTGGAAAGCTCGAGCGTCGCCAACGCGCGAAGGTGTGGAACGACGGCCACTGGGACAACACGGGCGGCAAGTGGACGTGGACCGCGGGCGCGTGGGTCGACGCACCGAAGGTTCGTCCGGCGCCGCCGCAGCCGCGGGACGAGAGGCCGAAGTTCCGTCGCGGCCACGTCTGGGTCGCGGGCCACTGGGAGTGGGACGACGGCGTGTACGAGTGGGTACCCGGCAAGCTGCAGCCGCGCCCGCGCAACAAGCGCTGGCAAGAAGGCCGGTGGGAGCAGAAGAACTCCGAGTGGACGTGGACCGGTGGCGCGTTCGTCGACGCGCCGAAGGAGCAGAGCGCTCCTCCTCCGCCGCCATCGGAAGACGCGGGTCCACCGAAGAAGGGCTACCTCTGGGTCAAGGGCAACTGGGAGTGGCGCGACGGCGACTACGAGTGGGTGCCCGGACACTGGGAGCGCGAGCGCGCCGGAAAGACGTGGGTCGAAGGCAAGTGGGACAACGTCGGCGGCAAGTGGGTGTGGACCCCGGGCCACTGGTGATCCGTTAGCTGATAAGCCCGGCAGCGCGAGCATCCTGATGTGATAGACAATCCCTATCATGGACTCTCGCGACCGGCCGACCGTCCGCCACCTCGAGACGCTCGTCGCCGTCGCGGACCACGGCAGCTTCCGTCGAGCCGCCGCATCGCTCGGCATGTCGCAGCCCGCGCTGTCGGCGCAGGTGCAGGGCGCCGAGGAGCTCCTCGGCGTGCAGGTGTTCGAGCGCGACCGCCGCAGCGTGCTCGTCACGCCGGCCGGCGAGGACGTCGTCGGCCGCGCGCGCGAGGCGCTCGCGTCGATCGATGCGGTCGGTGACGCCGCGCGCCGGCGATCGGCGCCGCTCGTCGGGCCGCTGCGCCTCGGCGTGATCCCCACGATCGCGCCGTACTGGTTGCCCGCGCTATTGCCGCCGGTGCGCGCGAAGTATCCCAAGCTCGAGCTGATCCTGCGCGAGGAGCAAACGCACCGCTTGCTCGCTCAGCTCGGCGCGGGGCAGCTCGACGCGGCGCTGCTCGCGCTCCCGATCCCGGGCGACTTCACCGCGACGGAGATCGCGCGCGAGAGCTTCGTGCTCGCATCACCGAAGGGCTCGCCGCTCGCGAGGAAGAAGCGCGTGACCGATCGCGATCTCGACGATGCGACCGTGCTGCTCCTCGAGGATGGCCACTGCCTGCGCGATCAAGCACTCGCGGTCTGCGATCGCGGCGGTACCATCGAGTCG